>NZ_CP066218.1:0-1236218 GCF_016313185.1 Mycolicibacterium baixiangningiae | reverse complement strand
ACGATGTCGATGCCGCCGAAGGCCAGCACGGTGGCGTCGATGGCGGCCTGCACCGCCGATTCGTCGGTGACGTCCGCGGCGATGCCCACCGCCACGTCACTGGTGCCGATCTCTTCAGCTGCGGCCGTGGCCTTTTCGGCGTCGAGGTCGGCGATCACCACGCACGCGCCCTCGGCGGCCAACCGGGTGGCGATCGCCTTGCCGATGCCCGACGCCGCACCGGTCACCAGCGCGATACGGGTGGCCAGCGGTTTGGGTGTCGGCATCCGCTGCAGCTTGGCCTCTTCCAGCGCCCAGTACTCGATCCGGAACTTCTCCGCCTCGTCGATCGGTGCATAGGTGGAGATCGACTCGGCGCCGCGCATTACGTTGATGGCGTTGAGGTAGAACTCGCCGGCCACCCGTGCGGTCTGTTTGTCCTTGCCGTAGCTGAACATGCCGACACCGGGGATCAGCACGATCGCCGGGTCGGCGCCGCGCATCGCCGGACTGTCCGCTCCGGCATGCCGCTCGTAGTAGGCGCGGTAGTCGGCGCGGTACGCCTCGTGCAGTTCGGCCAGGCGCGCCGTGCAGTCCTCGACCGAGGCGGCGGCGGGCAGGTCGAGCACCAGCGGTGTGACCTTGGTGCGCAGGAAGTGGTCGGGGCAACTGGTGCCGAGTGCGGCGAGCCTGGGATGTTCGCTGCTCTCGAGGAATTCGAGGACGCGCGGATCGTCGGTGAAGTGGCCGACCTGAGGTTTGTCGGCCGACGCCAGCCCGCGGAGGAACGGGGCGAGTGCGGCGGCCTTGGCGCGGCGCTGTTCGTCGGCCAGCGCGCCGTACCCCTCCAGTGCCGCACCGAACGGCGCGCTGCGGCCGTGGTCGGCGATGTAGCGTTCGGCGGTCGCGATGATCTCCAGCGAGCGCGCCTCGGCCTCGGCCGACGTGTCACCCCATGCGGTGATGCCGTGCCCCCCGAGGATTGTTCCGATGGCCTGGGGGTTGGCCCGTTTGATCTCGGCGATGTCGAGGCCCAGCTGGAAGCCGGGGCGGCGCCACGGTACCCACACCACCCGGTCGCCGAAGATCTGCTTGGTCAGCGCTTCCCCGTCGGCGGCCGTCGCGATCGCGATCCCGGAATCGGGGTGGAGGTGGTCGACGTGGGCGGCGTCGACCAGACCGTGCATGGCGGTGTCGATGGACGGTGCCGCGCCCCCGCGGCCGTGCAGGCAGTAGTCGAACGCGGCGACCATCTCGTCCTCACGCTCCACACCGGGGTAGACGTCGACGAGCGCGCGCATCCGGTCCAGCCGCAACACGGCCAGCCCGGACTCCTTCAGCGTACCGAGATCACCGCCGGACCCCTTGACCCACAACAGTTCCACCGGTGTGCCGGTGGCCGGGTCGATATCCGTGCCCTTGGCGGAGGTGTTGCCGCCGGCGTAGTTGGTGTTCTTCGGGTCGGCGCCCAGCCGGTTGGAACGTTCGATCAGTTCGGTGACGGTGGTATTCAATCTCTATGCTCCCCAACTCGATTGCGTGCCGCCGACGCGGTCGGCGTTGATGGTGTCCTGGTATCCCGATTCGGCGTACGCCGCCATCGGGTCGGCGGGCAGTCCCCGCTCGGTGCGCCATTGCGCGAGCTGCGGCCGGACGTCGGTGTAGAAAGCGTCCATGAATATCTCGTTGGCACGCAACACGTCCGCGGCCTCCTGCGCGGTGGCCAACGCCTCGGTGTCGACGAGCAGCGCACGCGCGGTCATCTCGAGCACGTTGAGCACCGACCGGATCTGGCCGGGGATCTTCGCCTCGATGTTGTGGCACTGGTCGAGCATCAGCGCCACGCCCGACTTCGGATCCAGTGCGCCGCCGCGGATCACCTCGAACATGATGCGGAACAGCTGGTACGGGTCGGCGGCACCGACGATCAGGTCGTCATCGGCGTAGAACCGGGAGTTGAAGTCGAACGAACCCAGCCGGCCCAGCCGCAGCAACTGGGCCACGATGAACTCGATGTTGGTGCCGGGTGCGTGATGTCCGGTGTCCAGGCAGACCATCGCCCGCTCGCCCAGCGCGGTCACGTGGGCGTACGACGTGCCCCAGTCGGGGACATCGGTCATGTACATCGCGGGTTCGAAGAACTTGTACTCCAACACCATTCGCTGATCCGGACTGATGTGCTGGTAGATCGCGGCCAGCGATTCGGCGAGGCGTTCCTGGCGTCCGCGGATGTCGCCCTGCCCGGGGTAGTTGGTGCCGTCGGCCAGCCACACCTTGAGGTCACGCGAACCGGTCTGGTTCATCACCTCGATGCAGTGCAGGTGGTGGTCGATCGCCTTCTGTCGCACGGCCTTGTCGGTGTGGGTGAGGCTGCCGAACTTGTAGTCGTCGTCCTGGAAGGTGTTGGAGTTGACGGTGCCCAGTGCGACGCCGTGATCGTGGGCGTAGGCCGACAGTGCGGCGTAGTCGTCGACGGTGTCCCACGGGATGTGCAGGGCGACCGTGGGTGCCAGCCCCGTCATCCGGTGCACCATCGCGGCGTCGGCGATCTTCTCCTCGACGGTGCGCGCGGTGCCCGGGGATCCGAAGACCTTGAAGCGGGTTCCGGAATTGCCGAACGCCCACGACGGCAGTTCGATCGCCAGGTTGTCCAGGAGCGGATTCATGGTGTGACAGCTGCTTTCTCGGCGGTGCCCGCGTCGACGGGTGTGCCGTAGCGTTCGGCCTCGATCTGCTTGAGGGTCTTGCCGCGCGTCTGCGGCGCCCACACCGCACCGATGACCAGTGCGATGGTGAGCAGGCCGACGAGCAGCAGACCGACCCCGGTCAGGCCGGTCACGGCGAGCATCGTCGGGAAGAAGTACGACAGCAGGCCGGTGGCGGTGCGGACCACGAAGAACATCACGCCCTGCGCGCTGGCGCGGTACGGCGTGGCGAACAGTTCACTGGTCCACAGGCTGTAGAACGCCTGCGCGCCGATACCGCTCGAGACACCCCACAGCACCGCGAAGATCAGCATGGTCGGGACGCCGTTGTCGGTGAACGCGACGAGCACGATCCACCCGACGATGCCCAGCGCCGCCCCGATGACATAGAGCAGCCGCTGCGACATCCGGTCGGCGAGCCCCATGAACCCGAAGTAGGTGGCGAGCACCGTGCAGCCCCACACCAGGACCTGCAGCAGGTTCTGCTGGACCGCGCTGTGCAGGCCTGCGGTGTCGTAGACCCGTGGCATGAAGATGCCGGCCTGACCGGCGACGGTGTTCCAGAACAGGTAGATGCCGCCGAGGAACAGCAGGGCGGAGATGTTGACCTTGCGCGAGAACAACCCACGCAGCCCGCGGACCCCCACCGCCGACGCGACCTGGGCCGACTCGTTCTTGCCCTCGTCCTGCCAGATCTGCGATTCCTGCAGCCCCTGCCGAACCCACCAGACGATCGCGGCGACGACGAACAGGTGCAGGAAGATCAGCCGCGAGCCGAGCAGTCCGAGCGGGGCCAGCGCGGCGGCGAGCGCGAACCCGATCAGCGGCCCTGTCGACCAGGCCAGCTGCGCGGTGCCGACGTGTTTGGCCCGCTGCACCGACGGCGCCTGCTCGGCGATGTAGGTCCACGACGCGGGCACACCGGCGCCGACGGCGATGCCGGTGACGATGAACGCGATCAGCAGCATGGTGAAGTTCACCGCGCAGGCGGCCACCAGCACGCCGGCCATGTAGACCAGCAGGTCGTAGGTGTAGATCGCCTTGCGGCCGAACCGGTCACACAGCGGGCCGCCCAGGATCGCGCCGATGGCGGCGCCGAAAGCGTTGGCGCTCAACGCCGCGAGCAGGCCCACGCCGAGGTTGCTGATGCCGAATTCGGCCTGCCAGAAACCGAGGCTGGTGGCGATCGCGATGATCGACCCCGCCTCGATGTAGTTCGACATCGCGACGGAGATCGTCGCTTTCCAGCCTGTGGTGGAGCGCGCTCCTACTTTCATCGCCATCCTCAGGGTAGGTGGAAATAGTGGGTGAGCCGGTCCATCGCGTGATCCGGCCGGTTGTCGAAGTAGCCGGCCATCGTGGCCTGCCACCTGTCGTTGACGTCGGTGGCCGCCATCGCTGCGGTCGCGGCGTCGTAGTCGTAGGTCTCGAAGTAGCCGACCACCAGACCGTCGTCGGCGTCGAGGAACAGCGAGTAGTTGCGCCAACCGGCCTGCCGCAGCGCTTCCAGCATTTCGGGCCACACGTGTTCGTGGGCTTTCAGGTAGTCGTCGATGCGGTCACGCCTGAGGTGGAGCAGGAAGCAGACACGTTCTGTCGTCCTGGCATCCATGCCGCTCCCCATCCTTGCTTGAAACGTTTCAACACGTGACTGCGCTCACAGTAGGATAAGAACCGCGAGGGAGTCAATACCGCGCCGAGACTACGGTTGTTGACCGGATTCCGCCCGAATCCGTCAACAACCGTAGTGTCGGCGCGCACTGTGTCAGCCGGCCGCGGCCTCCGGCGCGTAGCCCAGCGCGGCCTTGATCTCGAGGAACTCGTCGAAGGCGAAGTGGCCCCACTCGCGTCCGTTGCCGCTGCGCTTGTATCCACCGAATGGCGCGCTCATGTCGAAGCCGTGGTTGATGGCCACCGAGCCGGCGCGGATCCTGCGCGCGACCTCGCGCGCCTTGTCCAGGTCAGATCCCGAGACATAGCCCGCCAGACCGTATTCCGTGTCGTTGGCGATCTCGAGCGCCTGGTCGAGGTCGTCGTAGCCGAGGATGCACAGCACCGGCCCGAAGATCTCCTCGCGCGCGATGGTCATGTCGTTGGTGACGTGCGCGAACACCGTCGGCTTGACGTAGTAGCCCCGGTCGAGGCCGTCCGGGCGTCCGGGGCCACCGACCGCGACCGTCGCACCTTCGTCGATGCCCTTCTGGATCAGCCCCTGGATCTTGTCGAACTGCGCCTTCGACGCCACCGGGCCGATCGCGGCCTTGTCGCCCGGATCGCCGACCTTGACCGCACCGGCGGTCTGCTCGGCGATCTGGATCGCCTCGTCCATCCGCGAGGTGGGCACCAGCATGCGTGACGGCGCGTTGCAGCTCTGACCGCTGTTCATCATCATCACCGAGACACCGGCGGCCACGCTCTTGGCGAAGTCGTCGTCGTCGAGCACGATGTTGGGGCTCTTGCCGCCGAGTTCCTGCGTCACCCGCTTGACTGTCGGGGCGGCGTTACGCGCGACCTCCACCCCGGCGCGCGTCGACCCGGTGAACGACACCATGTCGACGTCGGGATGGCTCGACAAGGGTGCGCCCACCCCGGGGCCGTCGCCGTAGACCAGGTTGTACACGCCCGCGGGAACGCCTGCGGCATCGACGATCTCGGTGAAGATCTGCGCCGAGTACGGGGCGACCTCCGACGGTTTGAGCACCATCGTGCAGCCGGTCGCCAGCGCCGGGTACACCTTGACCGCGATCTGGTTGATCGGCCAGTTCCACGGGGTGATCAAGCCGCAGACACCGATCGGCTCCTTCACCACCAGCGTTGAACCGTGCTGCTCTTCGAACTCGTAGTTCTTCAGCACGTCGATGGCGGTCATCAGGTGCCCGAGGCCCAGGTTCACCTGCGGACCCGCCGCCAGCGAGGCCGGCGCGCCCATCTCCTCGGTCACCGCGTCGGCGAGGTCACCGGCCCGCTTCTGGTACTCGGCCAGGATGGCCTGCAGCACGTCGAGACGCTCCTCGCGGGTGGTCTGCGACCAGCCGGTGAAGGCCCGGCGGGCCGCATTGACGGCCAGGTCGACATCCGCCGACGACCCCAGCGCGATCTTGCCGGAGATCTCTTCGGTGGTCGGGTTGTCGACCTCGAGGATGTTTGGGCGCAGCGGTTGGACCCACTGGCCGTCGATGTAGAACTTCAGATACTCACGCATGGCTCTCACTCTCCCCTAGATCGCAGACCTACTGGGTGCCTTCCGCATACCAGGTGCGGAATCGGTCGTACTTCGGCATTTCCTCGCTGTTGGCCTTGGGGTCGATGCAGACGTGCACGACGGCGGTCTTGCCGCTGGCGTAGGCGCGCTGGATGGCCGGGCCGATCTCGTCGTCCTTCTCGACGTACTCACCGTGGCAGCCGAACCCCTCGGCGATCTTGTCCATCCGGACGTCCTTGCTCCAGTGCACGCCGGGCTGCGGCGACGGCTGCTCGAACGTGCGCTTGTAGACACCCACTTCGAGCCCCCACTGGTGGTCGACACCGACCACGCACACCAGCGGCAGACCCTCGCGGGCGGCTGTCTCGAGTTCGGCGATATGGAACAGGAACGCCGAGTCACTGGTGAGCAGCATGACCGGGCGCTTTCGGCCTTCGGCGACCGATGCGCCGACGGCGTAGGGCAGGCCGGTGCCGAGGTGGCCGAAGTTCTGGTTCCAGATCACGTCGTGCGGTTTGGCCTGCGAGTAGGTCCACTGGAAGATCACCGTGGCGCCGCCGTCGCGTACCAGGATGCCGTCCTCGGCGTACTCCTTGAAGGCCTTGGTGGCCTCGACGACGAAGCGGGCCGGATGCACCGGCGTGCGTCCGCTCGGCGCTTCTTCGGCCACCCGGACCAGCTCGGCGGCGTCGGCCTCGACCAACGTCTCCAGACTGGCTGACGGGGCGCGCGGCGTGTCGCGCAGCGCGTCGACGAGCTGCGGCACCACCCCGCGCAGATCGCCGACCAACGGCACGTCGAACGGCCTGTTCACGCCGATCGCGGTCGGGTCCTGCTCGACATACACCCATTTGCGGTTGGCATCGTTGCCGGCCCAGTGCTGCGTCCGGCCGTAGTGCATCGGCTCGCCGAGCTCGGTGCCCAGCGCCACGCACAAGTCGGACCCCTCGACGGCTTCGTTGGCGGCCGGGGAGAACAGGTAGGGAAAGGTGCGGTCCTCCAGACCCTCGATGAATGACGTGCCACCGGAGGTCTGGATCACCGGACAGGCCATCAGCTCGGCCAGTTCCCTGACCGCGGCGCCGGTGCGTGATGTGTGAACGCCGTGTCCCACCAACAGGATCGGGCTCTTCGCCTGCCGGATCAGCTCGGCGGCCTCGGCCACCTCACGGGCTCCGGCGCCCTGGTTCACCAGCCGATAGCGGTGCGGCGGCAGGACCTCCGGTACGTCGAGCTCTTCGAGGATGACGTGCGAGGGGTACTCGATGTAGCTCGGACCCGGGGTGCCGGACAGGCTGCGGCGGATCGCCTCCCGGATGATCTCGTCGGTCTGGTCGGCGTACTCGATGGAGCTGCTGTACTTCACCGACGGCGCGAAAAGCCCTTCCTGCTGGACGAATTGGATGCGGCCACGGCGCACCCGACGCTCGGTGATGCGGGCGCGCTGACCGCCGAGGAAGATGACCGGTGAGTTCTCCACCAATGCGCACATCATCGCGCCGGCGATGTTGGCCACGCCCGGCCCGAGGGTGCCGATGCACAACCCCGGCTTACCGGTCATCCGCGACGCCGCCTCGGCCATGAAGCCGGCGCTCAGCTCGTGATGCGGCGCCACCACCGACCAGCCCCGCGCGTCGGCCTCGGTGAACATGTGCACGAAGTTCGGATCCGGGATACCGAACAACGTGTTCACACCCTCGGCCTCGAACAGGTCGAGGATGCGTTTGTAGACGGGGACACCCATGGGGATTCTCCTTAGTTACGGTAGCGGTGAGCGAGCTGTCTGCGATGCGCCGCAGGGGATCCGAACAGCGAACGGTTGAGGGCGGCGCGTTTGAGATACACGTGGATGCCGCTCTCCCAGGTGTATCCGATACCACCGTGCAGTTGCATGGCCTTGCCGGCGATGTCGACCGCGGCACTGCACACATGCGACTTCGCCATGGCCGCAGCAATTGTCGCGTCCGGGGTATCGACGGCGGCGACGGCCGCGTCGACGAGTTGGCGGCACACCTCGATCTGCACCACCATGTCGGCACAGGCGTGTTTGACGGCCTGGAACGACCCGATGGGCCGGTCGAACTGCCTGCGCACCTTTACGTACTCGACCGTCGCGGACAGCATCGCCTCGGCGAGTCCGAGGCTGTCGCAGGCGATCGCGACGGCGGCGCGGTCCCGTAACCGGCCCGCGACGTCTCCCTCGACGGCCAGCACATTGGTGACCTCGACGCCGTCCGCGCTGACGACGGCGAGCCGCCGGGTCTCGTCGAGCACCGGTTGCGGTGTCACCGTGGAAACCGCCTCGACGACGACGTCCCCGGCGAGCAGCAGCAGCCGGTCGGCACCCGCGGCGTCGGGGACGAACTCCGCGTGCCCGCTGAGCCGCCCGCCATCGAAGGTGAAACCGTCGGTGACGACGGCGGCGCGGACGGTGCCCGCCGCGGTTCCGGACAGCAGTTCGTCACGAATGTCGCCGGGCGCGAGCATGGTCAGCGCGCCGACCGCCAGGACCGCGCTGCCCAGGTAGTCGGTGGCGCCGGCGGCCCGGCCGATCTCACCGCAGATGACCGCGACCTCGGCGAACGTGGCGCCGGCCCCGCCGAGGTGTTCGGGCACCTCGAGACCGGTCCAGCCGGCACCGGCGAGTGCCTGCCAGCCGACGGCGCTGTCTTTGGCCAGCAGATCGCCTGCGACCGAGCGCAGTTCGTCATGGAACTCCTCGAAGCCCATCAGACCGCGCTCGGTTCTCGGGGCAGGCCGAGACCGCGTTCACCGATGATGGTGCGCTGGATCTCGCTCGACCCGCCCGGGATGGTCCATTCCCACGATCCGATGAAGTCGAGCAGCCAGGATCCGGACTCCCATCCGCTCGACATGGGTTTCGACAGCTCCGTGTGGGTGGCGAGGCCACCGATCTCGGTGGCGAAACCGGTGAGACGCTGCAGCAGTTCGCTGTAGTAGAGCTTCACGATCGACGCATCGGCGGGTCCGGGGTCGGTGCTCTCGACCAGTCGCCGACACAGTCCGCGCAGCCCGGTGATCTCACATTCGAACTGCGCCAGTCGATCCGCGACGAGCGGATCGTCGACCGGGCTCGTCTGCACCAACCGGCGGAACCCGGCGTTGGCCAGGCGTTCGGCCAGCTCGAGCATGGTCATCCCGCGCTCGGCGCCCAGCGTCGCCTGTGCGACCTGCCAGCCCGAGTTCTCGGCGCCGACCAGGTTGGCGGCGGGTACCACGACGTCGTCGAGGAATATCTCGCAGAAGTGCGAGTCGCCGACGGCGTTACGGATCGGCCGCACCTCGACACCCGGTGTGGTCATGTCGAGCAGGAAGTACGAAATACCCTTCCGCTTGGGCGCATCGGGGTCGGTGCGCGCCAACAGCAGACACCAGTCGGCGTGCATGCCACCACTGGCCCAGAGCTTCTGGCCGTTGACGATGTAAGTGTCGCCGTCGCGGCGTGCGGTGGTGCGCAGGCTCGCGAGGTCCGAACCGGCCTCGGGTTCGGAGAACCCCTGCACCCAGATGTCACCGTCGAGGATCGCGGGCAGGTGCCTGCGCCGCTGTTCGTCGGTGCCCGCGATCAGCAGGGTCGACGCGGCGTGGTGGATGCCGACGAACGCGAGCACCAGCCGCGGTGCGTCATGGGCCGCGAGTTCCTGGTAGAGGACGACCTGTTCGGCGACGGAGAGTCCGCCACCCCATTCGGCGGGCCAGTGCGGCACCGCGTATCCGGCGCTGTGCAGCTCGGCGAACCAGGCCTTCTGGAAGGCGACGAACTCCTCGGCGCTCACCCCGGTCTGCTGCTGTCGCCAGTCTGTCGGGATGTGCTCGGCGCACCAGGCCCGCACGGTGGAGCGGAAGTCCTCGGCGCTCATGCCGGCACCTCCATCCGGACGGCGTTCGCGCGCAACCGATCCATCACCCGCGCGACCGCGAGTCCGTCGTCGAACGACGGCGCGATCTGAGTGCCGGTCCGCAACGCCTCGGCGACCTGGGTGAAGAAGGTCGTCAACGCCTGGTCGGGCCGTCCGGGGCGGTCGAATTCGATGGCGCGCGGTTCGGACCCGGTGGTGCGTAGCACCAGCGTGGTGTCGGCGGTCAGCTCGATCGAGCCGTCGGTGCCCAGCAGCACGGCGCGCGGGATCGTGGGGACCGCGGCGGCGAATCCGGTGTCCTGCGCCGCCGTCGCACCGTTGTCCAGCACGAACCAGGCCGCGTAGGCGTCCTCGGCGGTGGCCTGCTTGAGCACGCCGTCGCTGTCGCGGTGGATTGGGTCGTCGATGCGGGTGACGCCGCCGCAGTCGACGATCTCGCTGTCGAACAGCCAACGCGTGAAGTCGATCAGATGCGATCCGTAGGCACCGATCCAGCCGCCTCCGAGGTCGGCGTCGTTGATCCATCCGTGGGTGCGGCCGCGCAACCCGTTGCCGAACCAGTTCCAGCTCAGGTGCGTCGGGGCGCCGATGACGCCGTCGTCGACGATCTCTTTGAACTTCGCCCACGATGCGCGGCAACGGAACTCGAAGTTGAGGAAGTGGAGGACGCCGGCGTCGCGCACCCGGTCACACATCTCGGCAGCCTCGTCAGCGGTGCGACCGAACGGCTTGTCGCACAGCACCGCGTGACCGCCGTCGATGGTGGCGGTGACGTGGCCGAGGTGCAGGAACGGCGGCGAGTGCACCGATACCAGGTCGATGCCCGACCCCAGCCCGCGCTCGATCGCGGCCTCGTCGCGGGGGCTGACGACCTCCACCTCGAATCCGGCGCTCTCGTACGCCGGGGCGGCCGCATGCCTGCCGAAGCCCGTGCCGATGACGAGGACCCTCATGCGTACAGCCCCGTCAAGCCACGCCGCCCCGCCCGGCGCGTCAACTCCGCACGCGTGGCCGACAGGCCGAGCGGCAGACGCCGCAGCGGTTGGCTGTACCGCGACAGCCAGGACAGTGTGGTCTCGTCACAGAAGCCGACCGCGCCGTGCAATTGGTGGCAGACCCGGAACACGACCTCCGCGGCTTCGATCGCCGCCATCCGCAGCGCCAGTGCATCGTCGACGGCCTCGGGCCGCCCGGTGGCGATGCTCCACAGCGCGTACTTGGCGAGGATGTCAACGCCGCTGCGTTCGACCTCGGCGTCGGTCAGCTGGAACTGCACGCCCTGGAAACCCGCCAGCGGCTGGCCGAACTGCTTGCGCAGGTTGACGTGCGCCGTCGTGAGCTCGATCGCCCGGTCGAGCATGCCGAGCAGCGTCCACACCGGCAGCGTGAGACCCACGGCGAGGTCACCCGCGCCCGCAGTGTCGACGGCGGACAGGTCCACCTCGGTGACAAAGGCCGGCCCGCCGGGGCCCTGACCGGTCACCGTGCTCCGGCACCCGTCGAGTGACACTGCGACCCAGCGTGATTCGAGACCCGCGAGAGTTCCGGCCGGGCGGCTACCGGAAACGACGAGCAGGCCGTCGACGTCGAGATCGGCGGGACGGGCCAGCCGTTCGGCCACCGGATACGGCACCGTCCAGTGCCCGGCGCTGCGGCACAGCGCCGCGGCCGCTTCGAGTTCGTCGGCGTCGGTGCGCACGTCGAGGTCCCACGCACCGAGTTCGGTGAGCGTCGGCATCATCAGTGACTCGCGGTCGGCGGGTTTGGCTTCGGCCTGCTGGACGAGCAGGTCACCGCCGGCGGCCTCGAACGCCCGGAGCGCCTGGCGGCCGTACTCCGCGGCGTCGTCGCCGAGATCGAGGATCATCGGGCCGCCAGCAGGGCACGTGAGAGCAGGATGCGCTGCATCTCGATGCTGCCCGACGACACCGTCGCGGCCTGGGAGTACCGCCAGTGGTCCTCGACCTCGCCGAGGAACCAGGCGGACCGGGGGTCGTCGTGCGACACCTCGGCCGCGATGTCCATCAGCACCTCCGCACTGTCCTGATCCAGCGTCGTGACCGCGATCCGGTAGGCGGCGGCATCCCCCGGCTGGATGCGCCCGCTGCTCTGCAGCGACACCACCCGGTAGGCCATCAAGCGGGCACGGCGACAGTGGGTGAGCATGCGCACCCAGCGGCCGCGCAACTCCTCGGGCAGCTCATCCCAGCGGTCGGCGAGAACCGTTGGCGCAGAGGCCAGTAAGCGTTCGCACCGGGCGTAGCGGGCGATGCCGACCCGCTCGAACGCCATCACGTCACCCACGATCGACCAGCCGTGGTCGACGGTGCCGAGCACGTCGGCGTCGGTGACACGCAGATCGTCGAAGAACACCTCGTTGAGGTGGTGCGGGCCCAGCATGGTGCGGATCGGCCGAACCTGGATCGCGGGATCGTCCATGGGCACGAGGAAGATCGTCAGGCCCTGTTGTTTGCGCTCACCCTTGGACGTGCGGGCCAGCAGGAAGCACCACTGCGCCATGGTCGCATACGACGTCCAGATCTTCTGCCCGCTGACCAGCCACCCGTCTGAGCCATCCTCGGCACGCCGCGCGGTGGTGCGCAGCGACGCGAGGTCGGACCCGGCTTCCGGCTCGGAGAACCCCTGACACCAGATCACCTCACCGCGCGCGATCGGCGGCAGATGCCTGCGCTGCTGCTCCTCGGTGCCGTGCCGCATGATGATCGGCCCGACCCAGTTGACGCCCATGTACTGGGCGCCGCGCGGTTCGTGGTGGGCCCACATCTCCTCACGCACGACGGTCTGCTCCCATACCGACGCTCCCCCACCGTCGAACTCCTCCGGCCACGCCAGACACAGCAGGTCCCGCTCGGCGAGCAGGCGGCAGAAGCGTTGTGCGGTCTCGAGATCGGCGGGGTCGTCGGTGAACGCGCCGAGGAAGTGTTCGGGGATCTGGTCTTTCACCAGCGCCCGCAGTTCGGAGCGCAGCGCCGCCGCCCGCGGCCCCATGTCGAAGTCCATGCTCACCCCAACTCCGGGGCGCCGAGACTACGGTTCGTGACGAGATCCGCCCGATTTACGTCAACGACCGCAGTGTCGGCGAGCAGGCCGAGTTCGTCGAGCACCGCGGCCGTATCCGCACCCAGTTCCGGCGCGGGCCCGCGGACATGGCCGGGGGTGCGTGAGAACCAGGTGGGCACACCGGGGAAACGCACGGGACCGTGTGGAGTGTCCACGGTTTCGAAGAGGCCGACGGCGTTGAGGTGCGGGTGGTCGAACAGCGCGTCGGGGGTCTGGATCGGCGCGGCCGGGATCTCCAGTTCGCGGAACAGCGCGAGCCACTCGTCGGTGGTGCGCTCCTTGAGCGTTTCGGCCACCAGGCCGTAGACGGTGTCGATCTGCTTCGCCCGCCGCTCCAGGGTGCCATACAGGTCGTTGTCCCACACGGGAGCAACAGCTTTGATGAACGCATTCCAATGCTTGTCGTTGTAGATCAGCGCCGCGATGTAACCGTCCTTGGTCTCGTACGGCCGACGGTTGGGCGCCACGGTCCGCGGATACACCGCGGGACCGAGCGGGGGGTCGAACATGGCGCCGTTGGCATGTTCGACCAGCATGAAAGAGGCCATCGTCTCGAACATGGCGACCTCGACTTCCTGCCCCTCGCCGGTGCGCTCCCGGTGGAACAGCGCCATCATCGTGGCGTACAGCGCGGTCAGGCCGGCGACCTTGTCGGCCATGATCGTGCCGACGTAGTTGGCCTCGCCGGTCAGTTGTTTCTGCACGGCGGGGATGCCGCACTCGGCCTGGATGGTGTCGTCGTAGGCGGGCAGATCACGGTCCGGGCCGCGCCGCCCGTAGCCGTAGCAGTTGGTGTAGACGATGTTCGGATTCAGGACGGCGACGTCGGGGTAGCCGAACCCGAGCTTGGCGATCGCCTTGGCGCGCATCGAGTGGATGAAGACGTCGGCATCGGCAATCAGTGCGCGCAGCGCCGCCTTGCCGTCGTCGGTTCGCAGGTCGAGTACGACGCTGCGCTTACCGCGGTTGACGTTCACGAACACCCCGCTCATCCCCGGGGCGGGGCCGACCGAGATGAAGCGGGTGTTGTCACCCTCCGGCGGCTCGACCTTGACGACGTCGGCCCCCATGTCGGCCATGATCTGAGTGCAGTACGGGCCCATGACCATTGCGGTCAGGTCCACGACGCGCACGCCTGCGAGCGGGCCGCTAACCACGGCTCACCGCCGCCATCCCGAAGCTGTAGCGGATGTGCGCGTTGTGGCCGTCCGGGACCACCGGGAAGACGACGGGCTCGGTGCGGTCGCGGATCGCGTCGAGGTTCTCGGCGATGTCCTCGACCGTCCACGACGGCCGGTGCACTCCCGGTGACTCGGCGATCACCGCGGTGGCCACCCGCCCGGCCAGCGCGATGAACATCTCCCCTGTCACCGAACAGGTTTCGTGGGCCAGCCAGCCCACCGTGGGCGCCACCAGCTCCGGGTCCATCGGCGGATAGGCCGACGTGTCGATGCCCTCGGCCATTCGGGTGACGGCGGCGGGCACGATCACGTTGCTTCTCACCCCGTGCTCGGCACCTTCGAGGGCGGCGACGTTCGACAGCCCGATCACCCCGGCCTTGGCGACCGCGTAGTTGACCACGTCGTGGTTGCCGTAGAGGCCGCCGATCGACGAGGTCAGCACGATGCGGCCGTAGCCGGCGTCGCACATCACCGGAAACGCCGGCCGCACAACGTGAAACGCGCCGCGCAGATGGACGTCGAGGACGGCGTCGAAGTCCTCGTAGCTGATCTCGCGCAATGATCCGCGCCGGACGTTGCCGGCGTTGTGGATGAGGATGTCGAGGCGGCCGAAGGCGGACAGCGCCGTGTCGACGATCGCCCTGCCGCCGGCCGGGGTGGCCACCGAATCGGTGCTGGCGACCGCCTCCCCGCCCGCGGCGGCGATCTCCCGCGCGACGTCCTGGGCGGGTCCGACGGCTGGATCGATGCCCTCGCCGTGGCCGGCAAGGTCGCCGCCCAGATCGTTGACGACGACCTTCGCCCCGCGCGACGCGAGCAGCAGCGCGTATGCCCGGCCGAGCCCGCGGCCACCACCGGTGACCACGGCGACGCGGCCGTCGTACCTCAGGTCACTCATGCGGCGACAACCGTGCGCTCGACGCTATCGGAGATCGAGGCCATCGAGATCGCCCTTGTCCCGCCACGAGGCCAGCAGATCGCCGAAGGCGTAGAAACCCGGACCGTACGGTTCTCCGAGATGCGACCGCAGACCCTCACCGCCGCCACCACCCTCGTTGTTGTAGTAACCCGGCGTGCAGGAGGCGTCGAACGCCGAATTGTCCACAGCCGATTCCCTGACCGTCTGGCACCATGCGTCCTGCGCGTCCTGCGTCGGCTCGACGACGTCGGCGCCGCGCTCGAGTGCCTCGGCGATGACGTAGGCGATGTGTTCGCCCTGCAGCTCGTAATTCGCGGCGATGTTCGCCGAGATGCCGACCTGGGTGAACCCGGTGAAGAACTGGTTGGGGAAACCGCGGCTGGTCATGCCGTGCAGCGTCTTGTACCCGTCGCGCCAGTAGTCGAACAGCGACAGCCCGTCGCGACCCTCGACCGCCTCGATCGAATACCGTCTGCTGATGTCGGTGGTGATCTCGAAACCGCTGGCGTAGATGATGCAGTCGACCTCGTACTCGACGCCGCCCACCACCAGTCCCTTCGCGGTGACCTTCTCGACGCCGCGGGAGTCCGATACGTCGACCAGCGTGACGTTCGGGCGATTGAAGGCCGGCAGGTACTCGTCGTTGGACAGCGGCCGCTTGCACAGGAAGCGGTAGTACGGCTTGAGCGCCTCGGCGGTCTGGGGGTCGTCGACCAGGGCGTCGATGCGGCGGCGCAGCCGCTCCATCAGCTTGTAGTCCTCCTCCTCCCGGATCGACATGAACTGCTCGGGGGTCAGCGTCGCCGGATCCTCCAGCGCCATCACCCGCGCGGCCGTGTTGCGGCCGAGTTCGGTCCAGAAGTCGCACACCAGATCCGGCTGTCCGGGGGCCATCCCCTCGAACGTCCACGAATGGAAGTTGCGCTGCCGTTCCTTCTGCCAACCCGGTTGCAGCGACTGCGCCCACTGCGGGTCGGTGGGCCCGTTGTTGCGGGCGTCCACCGTGGACGGGGTGCGCTGAAACACGTACAGATGCCCGGCGTCGCGGGCCAGGAACGGCACGATCTGGATGGCCGTGGCGCCGGTGCCGATCACCGCGACCTTCTTGTCGGCGAGCTTGTGCAGATTGCCGGTGCTGTCGCCGCCGGTGTAGTCGTAGTCCCACCGCGACGAGTGGAAGCTGTGGCCGGTGAAGTCCTGAATACCGGGGATGCCAGGCAGTTTGGGGCGGTGGAACGGACCGGAGGCCAGCACCACGAACCGGGCACGGATGTCGTCGCCGCGGTTGGTGCTGATCCGCCACCGGTTCATCTCGTCGTCCCATCGCAGATCCCTGACCTGGGTCGAGAAGATGGCCCCGTCGTAGAGTCCGAAGTGCTTGCCGATGTTGCGGCAGTGCTCGTAGATCTCGGCGCCGTCGGCGAACTTCTTACTCGGCATGAAGTCGAGCTCTTCGAGTAGCGGTATATAGCAGTAGGATTCGTTGTCGCACTGGATGCCCGGGTACCGGTTCCAGTACCAGACCCCGCCGAAATCGCCGCCCAGTTCGATGATCCGCACGTCGTCGACGCCGGCCTTCTTCAGGTGCGCGGCCGACAGCAGCCCACCGAATCCGCCGCCGAGCACCGCGACGTCGATGTCCTCGGTGATCGGATTGCGGGGCTGCACCGGAATGTAGGGGTCGCTCTCGTAGTAGCCCGCGAACTCGTCGGTCAGCTCGACGTACTGTTTGGAGCCCTCCGGCCGCAGCCGTTTGGCGCGCTCCTGCGCGTACTTCTCCCGCAGCGCGTCGATGTCGAAATCGTCCGGGGTCTCGGTGGGCCCGCAGGTGTTCACATTCCTCCTTCGTGGGCGGTTTCGGCGTGCCTGGTCGCGCCCAGCGCGACTCAGCACGCCGAAATCACAGGTCCTGGGGCTCGCCGGTGCCCATGTACTTCGACAGTTGGTAGTGCAGGTTGACGGTGCTGCGTTCGCGATAGGGGTTGGGCCGCGTGCCGGGGAAGCCCGCGGACTTCATGCCCTGCTGCACGGCGGCCATGTTGGAGAAGTCCTGCGGCAGCACCGACAGCCAGTTCGGGTCGCCGACCGGGGTGTAGGCCCATTCGGTCTCCGGCTCTTGGCCTTTGGGGTACAGCTCGAAGACAGCTACCTCGAATATGCACTTGTTCGGGTCGTAACTCGGATCGGGCCGGGCGCTGTAACAGAGCGCGCTGGTCAGGCCCTGGCCGATCTGGAAGTTCGGGAAGAGCTGCCAGGCGGTCCCGCTCTGGCCCAGGATGTCGGCGGGAATCGTCGGCCAGATGACCCCGCGTGCTTCGTCGTCGCGGCGGGCCGAGGCCAGCCAATGCTGCAGCACTTTGTCGGCCGGAGTGCCTTCCGGCAGTTCGTCGACCAGCCGCTTGGCGGCGTTGACCAGTGTCTCAGTGGTGGTCGCGTTGGTCTGCTCCCAGGTGTACATCTGCATCTCGGCGGTGGAGACGCGCGGGTCGTCGCCGGTCCCGAGGCGGATCTTGGACTTCGTCTCGTCCATCCCCTTCGGCGCGTCGTACCCGATGTTGCTGTGCCTGCCTTGGGCTTTGGCCCAGCCCTTGAACTCGCCGAACTTGTTGAACTCCGGGTGTGTGGTGAACACGTGGTAGGTCTCGTTGAACGCCTCCAGCGCGACTTTCCAGTTGCAGTCGAAGTACAGCCACTTGCGCCACTTGTAGCGCATGTTCTCCAGCCCGAACGGGTCGAGGATCTTCGACGCCGGGAACAGATAGTCCGCCAGCGGTTCGCAGGCCGGGTCCATGTTGACGAACAGCCAGCCGCCCCAGGTGTCCACCTGCACCGGGGCGAGGTGGGTGTTCTGCGGTGTCAGCGTGCCCTTCCAGTCGTCCTGTTCCCGGATGTGCGTACACGTGCCGTCCAAACCGTATGTCCAGCCGTGGAATCCGCAGACGAACGACTTGCGTGCGCGGCCGACCGCGTTCTTAGCGCCGTCGGGAGTGTCGACGAGTTTGCGGCCACGGTGCATGCACACGTTGTGGTGGGCCCGGAATTCGTTGGGGCCGGTCCGTACCACGATGATCGAGTCGTCGAGGATGTCATAGGTCAGGTAACTCCCCACCTCGGGGATCTCCTCGACGCGCCCGACCTGCTGCCATACCCTGCGCCACAGCTTGTCCCGTTCGGCGCGGGCGTACTCGGGTGAGATGTACGCCTCGACCGGGATGGTCATGGGCTCGGACAGATCCTCGGCGACCCGCCCGGTCGAATCGTCCGGATCGGCTTCGACTTCGATCGCGGCATCGAGGTCGGATTCGGTGTGAGTCACTTGATCTGTCCTTTCAGAACCGGCTGATGGATCTGCGGAAGCCTTCGTCCTTGAGGAACAACGACGTGTTGTCGGCGCCCAGATGCGTCCACTTGAGGTCGAGGCCACCGTCGACCAGCAGCGTCTGGCCCGTGATGTAGCTCGACATGTCCGACAGCAGGAACAGGATGGCGTTCGCCTGTTCGGCGGGTGTGCCGCGGCGGCCCATCGCGATCGCGGTGCGGTCCCGCTCGGGATCCTCGTCGACGTATGTCGCCGACGCGGCGGTCTCGGTGACCCCGGGTGCGACGGCGTTCACGCGGATGTCGTCCAGTGCCAGTTCGACCGCCATGGTGCGGGTCATCGCGACCACCGCCGCCTTGGCCGTGCCGTAGGCGATGTGGAACGGCGCGGTGTTCATTCCGCTGATCGACGACACCGAGACGATCGACCCCTTCAGGCCCTGGGCACGCAATTCCCGACTGACGGCCTGGCTCATGAAGAACGCGGTCTCCAGGTTGGCGGTGAACAGCGCCCGCCAGTCGTCGCGGCTGACGCGGGTGGAGGGCATCCACGTCGCTGGGGCGGCGCCACCTGCGACGTTCACCAGACCGTAGAGATCTCCCTCGGCGCGGCGGGCCTCGTCGAGGACGCGGGCGATGCCCTCGTCGGTGGAGGCGTCGGCCGCCACCGTGACGATCGACAGTCCCTTGTCGATGAGCGGGCCGACGTGCTGGTCGAGGTTGTCCTGGCGGCGACTGACCGCGATGACGGTGGCGCCCGCGGTGGCTGCCCGCTCGGTCACCGTCGTGCCGATACCCCCACCGCCCGCGCCGGAGACGACGACGACGCGGCCGGCCAAGCTCAGTGACTCCTGCACATGCTGGCCTATTTGTCCGGACGACATACGGTGCTCTTCATATCGAAGAACACTATTCCGCAGGCTTTATCCGGTCGTCAAGGGTCTTCGGAACTGTCTGCGCGGCTATTGTCTGGACTAGCTGCGGTTGATAACGTCCGGATTCATGACGTCGCCGACCGAGTCGTTGCAGGCCACCCGCTACCCCGGCGCCCAGCCCGCCGTCGCGGACGGATGGCGCTTCGAGCGGATGACCGCCCCCAGCCGGTTGTTCGGCGCGAACGGCCTGCGCACCGGGCCCGACGGCCGGGTCTACGTCGCCCAGGTGACCGGCAGCCAGATCAGTGCGCTGGACCTGGCCGGCGGCACGCTGGAGACGGTCAGCCCGAAGGGCGGCGACATCATCGCCCCCGACGACGTGGCCTTCGGCCCGGACGGCAGCCTCTACGCCACCGAGGTGATGGACGGGCGGGTCAGCGTCCGCGAACCCGGCGGCCGGACCCGTGTCCTGCGCGACGACCTGCCCTGCGCCAACGGCATCACCGTGCACGAGGGCCGGCTGTTCATCGGCGAGTGCCGGGAAGGCGGCCGGCTGATTGAACTCGACCGCGACGGCGGCATCGAGCGCATCCTCGCCGAGAACCTGCCGTCGCCGAATGCCATGGAGGTGGGTCCGGACGGGCTGCTGTACTACCCGCTGATGACCGCCAACGAGATCTGGCGCATCGACCCCGACGGCGGCGAGCCGCAGCGGGTCGCCGTCGACCTCGGGGTGCCCGACGCGGTCAAGTTCGACGCCGACGGCTTCCTGGTCTCCACCCAGGTGGCCAGCGGCCAGGTGCTGCGCATCGACCCGCGCAGCGGTGACAGAACGCTGCTGGCGCAATTGAATCCGGGGCTGGACAACCTGACCTTCGTCGGCGATCGGCTTTTCGTCTCCAACTTCACCGGTGAGATCACCGAGATCCTCCCCGGCGGCGACACCAGCACCACCCTGGCCGGCGGGTTGAACTGGCCGCTGGACCTCGCGGTCGGGGACGACGGCCGGCTCTACGTCGCCGACGGCACGTACTTCTACCTGCTGCAGGCCGACGGTTCGCTGCAGACCGTCGGCATGTTGTTCACCCCCGGCTATCCCGGCTTCCTGCGCGGGCTCGCCTGCGCCGGGGGCGGCGAGTTCGTGGTCACCACCTCCGGCGGCCAGGTCACCCGGTACCGGCCCGCAGCCGGCGAAAGCGAGGTTCTCGCAGACGGTTTCGACCAGCTCTACGGCGTCACGGCGGCCCCGGGAGGTGCCGTGGTGTTCGCCGAACTCGGCACCGGACGGGTGCTCTCGGCACACGGCGGCGACGTGGCGGTGCTGGCGTCCGATCTGCGCGATCCCGTCGGGGTGGCCATCGCCCCGGACGGCACCCCGTTGGTCGCCGAGTCCGGCGCCGGCCGGGTGGTGCGCCTCGCGGGCACCCACGTCATCACCGTGGCCGACGGGCTGCAACGGCCGCAGGGTCTGCTGGTTGCAGACGGAGCGCTCTACGTCGTCGACGCCGGCGCGAAGGAGGTGGTCGCCGTCGATATGAACACCGGCGCCCGCCAGACGATCGCCTCCGGCCTGCCGGTCGGCCCGTCTCCGGGGGTCCACCCCAAACCACTGCGCGGTATGCCGCCGTTCTCCGGACCGCAGGGACCGTTCGCGGGCATCGCGATGGGACCGGACGGCACACTGTTCGTCTCCGCCGACGGCGACGGCAGCGTGCTGGCGCTGCGCCGGGATGACGCGCACGCATGACGACCACCCACCCGGAGCACCGCTACCTGCAGGTGGCGCGCGCGCTGCGCAAGGAGATCGTCGACGGCGTCTACCCGGTCGGGTCCCAGCTGCCCACTGAACACGAACTGTGCGAACGATTCGCGGTGAGCCGCTTCACCATTCGCGAGGCGCTGCGCCGGCTGCGCGAAGACAACCTGGTGACGTCGCGGCCGCGCGCGGGCACCCTGGTGGTACCCCGTCCGTCGGGTAACACCTACGCCCAGGACGTGATGTCGATCGACGATCTGTTGGCGTTCGCCGCCGGCGCACAGTTCACCATCGAGTCGAACACCACCGTGACCGTCGACGCCGAACTCGCGGCGAGGACGCGGCTGACCCAGGGGTCCGAATGGCTGGCGGTGCACGGCTATCGACAGGCCGACGCCACCTCGCCACCGATCTGCCGTACGGAGTACTACATCAACCGCGCGTTCGCCGCGGTGGGCCGACTGCTCCCCCGCCACACCGGCCCGATCTTCCCGCTGATCGAGGATCTGTTCGGGGTGAGCGTGGTCGAGGTGCACCAGGAGATCGCCGCGGTCGTGCTGTCCGCGGAGCTCGCCGACAAGTTGGGCGTCCAATCCGGCGGCGCCGCACTGCAGATGCAGCGCACCTACGTCACCTCCGACGGTGAAGTCGCGCAGGTCACCGTCAACACCCACCCGTCGGCGAGCTACCGGCATTCGATGACGATGCGCCGGGTCAAGGGCTGAGCCCGTGCACATCCAGTGGGACGAGGCGCGCGCGGCCGACGCGTATGCCCGCGGCCTCTGGGTCCACCGCACACTGGCCGACGCCCTGCGCGACGCCGCGCGGGACACGCCGGATCGGGTGGTCCTGGTCGACCGCGACTGCCGGCTCACGTGCGCGGTGCTGCTCGAACACGCCACCGCCCTGGCGCATTCGCTGACCGCGCGGATGCCTGCGCGCAGCGTCGTGTCGTTCATGCTGCCGAACTGGTACGAGGCCGCTGTGGTCTACCTCGGCGCGACGCTGGCCGGCATGGTGGTCAACCCGATCCTGCCGTCGTTGCGCGACCACGAACTGGGATTCCTGCTCGCCGACGCCGACACCCGGATGATCTTCATCCCCGGACAGTTCCGTGGCCACGACTACGCCGCGATGCTGCACCGGGTCACCGCCACACTGGACCGCCCGCCCGAGGTCGTCGTGGTCCGCGGCGCGGCGGCCGGCCACACCCCGTATCCGGCGCTGTTCGACGATCCGCCGGCCGGGACTCTGCGCGCCCCGAATCCGGATGAGGTGCGGATGGTGATGTACACCTCGGGTACCACCGGCCGCCCGAAAGGCGTTCTCCACAGTCATAATTCGATCTACGCGCTGATCGCGCAGATCCGCGACCACTGGCTGGTGGAGCCGGGCGACGCATTCCTGGTGCCGTCGCCCATCGCGCACATCGGAGGGTCGATCTACGCGTTCGAATGCCCACTGCTGCTGGGCACCACCGCCGTGCTGATGGACCGCTGGGACGGCGACCAGGCCGTCGCGCTGATGTCGTCCGAGCACTGTACGCACATGGCGGGCGCCACCCCGTTCCTCGAACAACTGCTGGCGGCCGCCGAACGCGCGGGCACCAGGTTGCCGGGCCTCAAGGTGTTCATCTGCGGCGGCGCCTCCGTGCCACCGTCGTTGATCCGTCGCGCGGCAGGCTATTTCGCACGCGCCGCGGTCAGCCGCGTCTACGGTTCGACGGAGGTGCCGGTGACCACCGTCGGCGCGTGTGAGGATCCCGGACACGCCGCGGAGTCCGACGGCAAGCCCGGTATCGCCGACGTCCGCCTGGTCGACGGTGAGATCCGCGCGCGGGGACCGCAGATGCTCGTGGGCTACCTCCACCCCGAGGACGACGCCGAATCCTTCGACGAGGACGGCTATTTCCGCACCGGCGACCTGGGCCGGTGGGACGGTCACCACCTCGTCGTCACAGGACGTGCGAAGGACCTCATCATCCGCAACGGGGAGAACATCTCGCCGAAGGAGATCGAGGACCTGCTCTGCGCACACCCCGGCATCGCGGAGATCGCGGTGGTCGGGGTGCCGGATGAGCGCACGGGCGAACGGGCGTGCGCGGTGATCGTTCCGACGGAGCGTCCCGGTCCCGACCTGGCCGACCTGGACAGGGCGCTGCAGGCCCGCGGGGTGGCGACGTTCAAGATCCCGGAGCAGGTGGAGATCTGGGATGCATTGCCGCGCAACGATGCCGGCAAAGTGCTCAAGCACCGGATTCGTACGGCGCTGACGACCCAGAAGGTGGAGTGAGATGCAGGTCGCGATTGTCACGGGAGCCAGCAGCGGTATCGGATTCGGCTGCGCCACCACGCTTGCCGAGGCCGGGATGGCGGTGCTGGGCACAGGTCGCGACGAAGAGCGCCTGGCCGAACTGCGTACCGCGATCGGAGATCCCGAGCGGGTCGCGACGCTCGCGGTGGACCTGACCGCCGACGACGCCCCCCAGCGCGTCGTGGCTGCCGCCGTCGAGAGGTGGGGGCATATCGACTTCCTGGTCAACAACGCAGGCGTGGGCAGCCCGAAACCGCTGCACGAGACGGACGACGAATCCCTCGACTACTTCCTGGGATTGATGCTGCGCGCACCGTTCCGCCTGGCCCGCGACGTCATCCCGCACATGGGTCCCGGCTCGGCGATCATCAACGTCACGTCCACGTTCGCCGTCGTCGGCGGCCTGCGCGGCGGCGCATACTCGGCGGCCAAGGGCGGGCTCACCGCGCTCACCACCCACATCGCCTGCCAGTACGGTCCGCAGGGCATCCGCTGCAACGCCGTCGCCCCCGGCGTCACGCTGACGCCGATGGTCGCACACCGCCTGGAGGACGAGCGCTTCCGCAAGATCAACACCGAGATGACCCCGTACCCGCGACTGGGCACGGTGGAGGACCTCGCGGCCACGGTGGCGTTCCTGTGTTCCGACGGCGGCAGTTTCATCAACGGGCAGACCATCGTCGTCGACGGCGGGTGGAGTTCGACCAAGTACCTGTCGGACTTCGCACTGTCCTCGGAGTGGGTGGCGCGCACGTGAATCTGTTTGCCCTGCTCGACCAGGCCGCCGCGCGGTTCGGCGACCGGGGTGCGGTGTATCACGGTGAGCGGCAGGTGTGGACGTGGGCGCAGCTGCGGGAGCGCGCACTGCGCTTGGCCGGCGAGCTCCGCGGTGAGCCGGGGGCGCGGATCGCCGTCGCGTCGGAGAACCGGCCGGAGATCGTGGAGCTGATGTTCGGGATCTGGGCCGCGGAGTGCGTCTACGTTCCGATCAACTACAAGCTGCACCCGCGCGAGATGGCCGACATCGTCGCCGATTCGGGGGCGACGCAGGTGTTCGCATCCCCGATGATCGCCGCACAACTCGACATCGGAATACCCGTCGAGACGATCGGCGCCGAATCGTATGCCCAGCGGTGTCGCGCCGAACCCGTCGCGCCACCGGATACCGATCCGGCCGCCCTGGCGTGGTTGTTCTACACCAGCGGCACCACCGGCCGCTCCAAGGGTGCCATGCTGTCGCACCGCAACCTGATGGCGATGACCGTCTCTCACCTCGCGGATTTCGATGCGCCCGAAGAGAATTGCAGCCTCGTCCACGGGGCGCCCATGTCTCATGGCTCGGGTCTCTACATCCCGCCGTACGTGCTGCGCGGCGCCCGCCAGGTGATTCCCGAGTCGGGTGCGTTCGAGCCCGCGGAGTTCCTCGATCTGTGTGAGCACCATCCGGGCTGCAGCGCGTTTCTCGCGCCGACGATGGTGCAGCGCCTCGTCGCGACCGGCCGCCCCCGTCCGCGCAACCTGCGCACCGTGGTCTACGGCGGCGGGCCGATGTACGTCGACAGCCTCAAGAAGGCGATGGCGGCGTTCGGCCCGATCTTCACCCAGCTCTATGGCCAGGGCGAGGCGCCGATGACGATCACCGGCCTGCGCCGGGCCGACCATCTCGACGCCGACGACGCCGTCCTCGGTTCGGTGGGTTACGCCCGCTCCGGGGTGGCCGTGGCGGTGGTGCGTGAGGACGGCACGGCGGCCACGACAGGTGAGATCGGCGAGATCGTCTGCCGCGGTGACGTCGTGATGTCGGGGTATTGGAACAACCCCGACGCCACCGCGACGACACTGCGCAACGGCTGGCTGCACACCGGTGACATGGGATCGTTCGACGAGCGCGGATACCTCACGCTGCGCGACCGGTCGAAGGACGTGGTGATCAGCGGCGGCAGCAACATCTACCCCCGTGAGGTCGAGGAGGTGCTCATCGAGCACCCGGGCGTGACGGAGGCGTGTGTGGTCGGGGCGCCGGACGAGGAGTGGGGTGAGGTCGTCGTCGCGTTCATCGTCGGGACGGCGGATCCGGCGGCCCTCGACGCGCACCTGCTGGCCCGCATCGCCCGGTTCAAGCGGCCCAAGCGATACGCGTTCGTCGACGAGCTACCGAAGAACAGCTACGGCAAGGTGCTCAAGCGGGCGTTGCGCGCGCAGCTGATGCGTTGACTTCGGCGGTCTCGAAGTCCGCCGGCTGGTCACGCCCGTCGTAGACCGAGTAATACACGCCCAACCCCAACGTGCCCGCCTTCTCAGAGATTGTCGGAGCCGTCGCCGGGTCCACTATGGGAACAGGACCGGGCCAAACCCACTTCGCCGGACACCGCACCCCGTCTTCCTGGTTTTGCGACAGTATCCGCAGTTCGACGCCCGCGCCGCCGTAACTGTCACGCATTGCGTCCGTTGCCGCGTGTCGGTAAAGCCAGTGGACAAAAGAACCTATCTGCTGAGTGGACCCGGTGATCAGCAGGACCGGTGACGGATTGAGTAGAACTGCTCGTAGCGCATTTCGTGAATCGAGCGTCTTCGACCGGTCCTTTCTCCCGCGCGGCCAGTAACTTGAATGTGGATAGCGGAATAGGAAGTTGAGGAGAAGTGGCGGCGACTCCTCCAGCGGAACATCGTGAATCCCGGATCCCAGCACATTCTTCAGTGGGCCCCCGACCATGTCATGAGAGAAGTAGATGTTGGTCCAGACGACCGCCGCAAAAGGTGCGGTCGACAGCATTCGTGAACTCCTCCCCAAGGGAGGGACGAAGGAGTTGACGATGAACCGGCACTCCAGTTCATCTCCGTCTCGCGGTGGCGGTGGATCGCTCGGGTAAAGGCGTGCGCGTTTACGGGCGATCAGGTCGCCTTTTCCCTCCGCCAAGAGCATTTCGGCGTGGGCAAGCGGTGAACCTACGGTGACAAGATCACTCACGATCCACCGTGGCCCGTTCGCTACCGCCGGATCGTCCGAGGGGTACCGAAGGAGAGCCTGCAGTTTGCGTTTCGAGGGAATCCACTGCTCGGGATGCTCCGGCGGGTTTTGAGCGACGATTGTCTCAACATCGTCGATGACCTTTAGTCGCGCTTCACTCGCAGTTGCCGCTTGAGGGCCGGTTCCGGTCCGCAATGGCAATGGGATGGCACGTGTCGCCGTTGTCCAGTACGTCCGTAGCGCGTCATAGGCGATCACGCTCCCGAGGCTGTGGCCGACGACAACGACACGGTCGTAGGAATGCAAGCCAGTGTAGGGATCTCGTTGTTGGTGTAAGCGGTCGAGCAGCGTGACGAGTCCGGCACGGATCTTCTCGCGGTCTTCCACGTTGTCCGGGCTGTTTGACAAGTACCGGGCCGCATCCCCTACGCCTCTCAAAGCCGCACCGCTGGCCACCACGGTGGCAATGCTCAAGATCAGCGGCACTGCGGCAGTGAGGAGAGCACTTGTCGGAGCGAACGTCTCCCAAAGTGCCGCGACAAGGCTGATGACTGCCCCTAGCAAGACGCTGATTGACGAAATGGCCAACACTACCGAGACGTGTCCGACCCAACGGGTTTGATCTCGGCTGGCCCTCGAGAAGCGCCTACACAGAATGCCGGCGAAGACCGCCACCGCTGCGCTGATCAATGCGATCAGCCAACGCCATTCCTGGACGAAAGCAGCCCAGTTCATGGTCGCGGCCGCGGCGACGAATGCGGACGCCACAACCAGTGCGAGGACGGTCCATGCGATGTGCACCAAGCCGAGGAAATTTATCGCGATCCCTAGCGACGGCAACAAGATCAGGGCAATCGCGACGAGTCCCGCCGCCACGATAAGACTGACGTGGTCGCTTTGCGCAAGCAGTGGCGATGACGCGACGGAAGCTCGGAGCCCCGGCCTGAACAGAACTATGAGATCGGCGATCGTCAACAACCCGAGAACCGCGACGAGGACCCACACGAGCCTACGAATCTTGCCCTCGATGCCACGCAGTGGAGACGTACACTCATGGCCGTTCTCCCAATATGGGCTGATGTTCTGCCGGTTGGTGCCCAACAACTCTGACAGCCATTGCGTTACGTGACGCCATGTTGTGTCCCGGAAGCGATACGCCCAGTAGTATTCGTAGAAGTCGACGATTCGATTCATCGGCTGTGGGCTTGAACCGGCAGGAGGAGTCGACGCTCGGCCCGTCCCTCCTACTAGCTTCTCCGCATTGACAGTGACCCGGCGGAGGTACGTCATTTCCGACATGGTGTCGGGATTCACCACTGGCGTAGGATCGCCCTTTTGAGAGAGCAACCCTGCTTTACCGTCTCCACTACCGGCAAAATCAAGTAGCGTATCCAGTGGCCGCTGTTCCCCTATGCCGTGAACGATCACGACAGCACTGCGCTGCAGCATTTTCTTAACACTCTCAGGCCCGAATTCCACAGGCTCACTTTGGCAGGTCGCACGCGAGGTCGGACAGTTATTTCTGACGCCGAAGGCCGCTCCTTACGATTGCAAGTAATTCTTCAAGGCCGAGTGCGCCGGCATAGACACTTACTCGCCCAACGGAATAAACGCGGAACGCGAATTTCGAGGAATGCAACGCGTGCCAACACGCTTAGCCCGGTGAGTAACCTGGGCCGTGGAAGCGCCCAACTCGCTCGCGGTCGACGATGTTCCTCCACGATCCGGCCGCCGGTGTCAAACGGTACGTGTTGATCTCGTCGATGGGAGCGAACGTCGAGGCGCCCGACGATGCCGGCGACCCGGTGTTCGTGACCTACCTGCGGGCCAAGGGCGCCGACGACGACGCCGTGCGGTCCCGTCACGCGCTCCACACGACCATTGTGCGGCCGGGCATGCTCGCCGACGATCCGGGCACCGGCCGGGTGCACATCGCGGACTCCACCGGATACGGCGCCGTCCCCCGCGAGGACGTCGCGGCGGTGCTGCTCGCGGTGCTCGACAGACCAGGCACCGGCGGCCGCACGTTCGAGTTGATCGGCGGTGACACCCCGGTCGGCGACGCCGTCGCGCCGTGGTCGGCTGACTCACCACATCACGCCGCGGATCAACGCAGCCTGCGGGATGTCCTCGACCGAGATCAAGCCGGCGGGCGCGCGGCAGACCCAGTCGATGGCATTGACCACGCGGGCGGCAGTCGAGATGCATCCGGCGTCGGTCGCGTCCAGAACCGGGTGCGACACATGCGTGTTGAGCTCGATGCGCGGCTCGCCTTCCACCACCACTTTGTGGATGCCCACGCCGCCCCCCGGCGGGAAGGCCCAGTCCGGTGCCGAGGCGGAGGTCAACCGGTTGATGTGTTCCACGGTGATGACCGGGACGCCGGCTCGCACCCCTTCGACTGCGAACCGCACCGCGGCGAGCTGTCCGGGTTCGACGGTCGTCATCTTGCATTCGATGCGCTCAGCGGTGTACCACGGCTCGTACCGTTGACGCACCTCGTCGAGTTCGACCGCGAGGTGGCGGGCGAGATTGCGCACCAGCCCACCGAACAGTGACGTTATGACCCCGGGCTGGAAGGCCATCGCCAGCTCGTCGTCCGGGCTGCTGCCGAAACCCATTGCCGAGCCCGTGTATTCGTAGTCGTCGTAGTTCCCGTAATCGAAGATCTCCTGGACGGTGATCGATCTCGCGCGGGTGACCAGACTCAGCGCGGCGTGCACCGCGGTGTCTCCCGAGAACCCGGGGTCGATGCCGTTGACATAGAGCGAGGCGTCGCCGGCGGCACACGCCAGCTCCAGTGGCCCGCGCAGCCAGTCGTCTGCTTGATGCGGAGTCACCAGCCACACCATCGATGTCCCGACGACGTTGACACCGGCGGCCAGGAAGCTCGACATCTGCTCGATCGCCTCCACGGGCCGCGTCTCACCGAGCGCGGTGTAGACCACGCAATCCGGCTTCAGCGCGATCAACGCGCCGATGTCATCGGTCGCGACGATGCCGGTCGGCTCACTCAGCCCGCACAGCTCCGCGGCGTCCCGGCCAATCTTGCTCTCGCCGGCCGCGTGCACACCGACCAACTCCAGATCCGGCCGGCCGATGATCGCGGCCAGCGAATGCCGACCGACGTTGCCGGTGGAGAACTGAACCACTCTTCGCATCCTGGTACCCGTTGCGATCAGTAATCGGGTATCGGCAGGGGCGAGTTGTTGGCGTCGATGCCGCCGTCGACGTGGAAGGTCGCGTTGGTCGCGTAACAATCGCGCGTACTGAGGTACACGCAGAGCCTCCCGAGGTCCGCGACGTCGCCGAGTCGGTGCAGGGGCGTGGCCTCCTCCATCTTTTCCCGCGACCCGGGCATCATGTCCAGGCTGCCCTGCAGCCCCTTGGTGGCGAACGAGCCGAGAGCGATGGCGTTGACGCGGATCTTGGGCGCCAGTTCTTGTGCCATGGCCCGCGTCAACGCCTCGAGACCACCCTTGGCCACGCAATACGCCGCCAGAGCGCGGATGCCGAAACGCGCTGAGCCGGAAGAGATGTTGACGATGTTGCCGTGGCCGGCCCCGATCATGTGCGGTGCGCACAGCTGGCTCATGATGAACGCCGACGTCACGCACCAGTCGAAGGTGTGCTTGAAATCCTCATCGGTGATGTCGAGGAACCGCGCATAGGTGGAGCCGCCGACGTTGTTGACCAGGATGTCGATGCGGCCGAACCGCTCCATGGTGGCCGCCACCACGCGCTCCCCGTCGGGGCGGCTCATCGCATCCGCGACGAGCGCCAGCCCCCTGCCGCCCGCGTTCTCGATGTCCGTGATGGTCCCGACGATGTCGGCCTCGGTCCGGGCAGTGCCGACGACCGTGGCGCCGGCCTCGGCCAGCACCTTGGCGATCCCTTCGCCGACCCCCTTCCCGGCACCGGTGACGATTGCGACCTGTCCGGTCAGGTTGAACTGCTCCAGTGCCATGGCCATCCTTTCGACGATGCACTTCCGCGAGCCATCTAACGGGTTACGTTGACTTGAGTCAATGATCCGAGAGGGATGAAAACCCGTCGCGATACCGCCGAGGCGGCCCGGGCGATAGTGTGATGCGACCGCACGCCGCGCGGGGCGGGGGTCAGGGGCGACACGAAAGAACGAACCATGTCAACGGTGGACAGGCCTTCGGCCCGGGAGGCCAAGCGCCTGCAGACTCGGGAGCGCCTCCTCGGCGCAGCCATCGCCGAGTTCAAACGCTCGGGTATGGCCGAGGCCGACGTCGGCGCGATCGTCGCCGCGGCGGGGGTGGCCCACGGCACCTTCTTCTTTCACTTCCCCACCAAGGAACACGTCCTCCTCGAACTCGAACGGCGCGAAGAAGCGCGAATCGCCACGCAGCTGAATCGTTTCCTCACGCAGCGCCGCGAGCTCACCGAGACGTTGAGAGAATCGGTCCGCCTGATACTCGGTCTGGAGCGCCGCCTGGGCGCTCTGCTATTCAAAGACTTCCTCGCCCTTCACTTCTCGCCGACCCGCCCGCCGGCCGAGGAAGGCCGGGACCACCCGGTCATCGTGCGGGTGGCCGAGGAGATCGGTCAGGCGCGGGAGCGCGATGAGCTCGACCCGGATCTGGACCCCATGAACTGTGCGGTCTTCTTCCTGCTCGGCCTGTACGCGTTGCTGACCACCACCCACGGGTGGCCTGGTCAGAACGCCATGCTCGACGATTACCTGACGCGAACCGTGCGGGGTATGCAGCCACTCTGATCATTGACTGGAGTCAATCGATCCGCTACACATGCAGGCAATCCATCTCGAGGAGGATGCTTGCGAATCCCTACGCTCGGCCTGCGCCGAAACGGTGATCGTTCGAGTGCCATCGGGGTTGCCTTGGACCGGCACGACGAGGAATCCCGACTGGCGCAACGGCGAGCCGACACGTGGCTGATCTGCGGCTCCATCCTGATGGGCACCGCTGTGCTGGGGGTCATCGGTCTGCCGATGTTCCTGCGCGGCGTCTGGCTGCTGCGTCAGGCCCACCGCGACGGCCTGTCCGTACGGCCGATGATCGTCACCCTGATCGGCTATCTGGTGATCATCGACGCCGCCATCAACTCCTTCGCCTGGGCGCTCGACATGGTCGCCAGCCACACCTTGCTCGCGCGGGTGCTGCTCAACGGGTGGGGCGCGATGTTCGACGCCGGATACTTCTGGCACTACAACGAACTCTGGGTCGGCGGCGCGGGAGGACTCGGGGAGAAGGCCTACGTCATCGGGCTGATCTTCACGGTCTTCGCCATGCGTATCGCGGCGGCCATCGGCTTCCTGCAGATGAAGCGGTGGGGACACCAGTGGATGATCATCACCTGCTGGTTCGGCGTGATCATCTGGACCTGCTACGTCCTGAACATGACCATGTTCGCCGACGTCCGCTACGCGGGCGTGGTGTTGCCCGTCATCGGATGGTGGCTCTACGACATCTTCTACATCACCCCGTTTCTCGCGATCCCCTACCTGCACACGGTCAATCGCGAGGTCTTCTCCGACTAGGGCTCAGAACGACACCCCCGAGTCGACCGGCAAGCCGGTGGCCCTGACGAACCGGGACTCGTCGCAGCGGGAGTGCAAAAGACCCGGGGGCCCGTGCGTTGCGCAGGCCCGGCCATCCGTGCATTTCCCTCTTCGGCTCCGGCGGCTGTCAATGACTTGATTCACTGACTTGTATCAGTCTGACCACGGTGTTGACTCCCGGACCTGGTTTCGGACAGCACGTTTCGGTACGCCCGACGCGCATCAAACATCGCGGAGGACGACATATCATTGACTTTGGTCAGTGACTGCGTTACAAAGGGCGCACCATGAGGCCACAGGTCAAGCTGTCCGCGCGTGAGGCGCGTCGGCAGCAGACGAGGGAACGCATCCTGGGTGCCGCCCTAGCCGAGTTCCAGCGAGCCGGGATGACGGAAGCGGAGGTGGGCGCGATCGTGGCCGCGGCCGGAGTCGCCCACGGCACCTTCTACTTTCACTTCCCGTCCAAGGAGTATGTGCTGCTCGAGGTCGAGCGCCGTGAGGAAGCGCGGATCGCCGCGGAGTTCGCCCGTTTCCTGCAGGGTCGCCCCCACCTGGCCGCTGCCCTGACCGAGATCGTGCATCTGGTCATGAGACTGGAGCAGCGACTGGGCCGGCCCCTGTTCCGGGAACTCCTCGCCCTCCACTTCTCTGCCACCCGCCCCCCGCAGCCGGACGAATGGACCGGCGGTGCGCGGCCTGGAGGTCCGATGACACCCCTGTTCTACCTCTACGGAAGGAGATCTGATCATGGCCTATCTCTGGGAGCTTCTCCGCTACGTCGGCGCCTGGGGCGGCGCTGCGGCGATCATCTGGTTCTGGTACTGGATGTTCTCGAACATCGGCACGTTCTGACAGCGGTCGTCACGCCGAGTGCGCCACGCGTCCGGGGACAGCACCGTGGCTGACGTCGACGGCCATGCCATGGCCACCGAGCGCAGCTGCGCCTTGACGGCCGTCGCCCTCAGCGAGTTCCGCCGTGAGGGTGCGCGTCTGGTCACCGGCGATCAGCGCAGCTTCAGCCTGAGCACATCATTGCGCCACGTCTACGTTCCCTACCCGGCGGCAGTGACCGGCTGGACCCGGCGGACGCTCACCTGCGGCGTCGCCCTGCAATGTGCGCCGTCGAAGGATCGCCTGATCGGTTATCGGCTCCACGAGCTCACCGCCAGAGAACTCGATGCTCTGACGATCACCGAAGCGGGTGTCGCCTATGGTTGGATCGCATCGCGGTGGCCCGGTCTGGTCCCCGAGATGCGCAGGACCCTCCCGGAACTCGACATCCTCGCCGGCGAGATGGATGCCCCGCAGATGCTTGAACGGGCGATCGACTCGGCCCGGACCGGCGCACCGTCGGAGCCACATCCGCTGCTCGGCCGGCTGCCCGTCGCCCACACCGCACCCAGGAGCTTGACCGACAAGTTGCGCCGCAACCTCGGCCGGTTGCCGTGGACCAGCCGGCTGAAGCAGACGCCGCAGGCGCACTCCGTGCCCGTAGGGGGCGACGGTGGGGTGCGCAACCCGAACCTGCCGCCACCGAGTCGCCCCGAGGACAGCGACTTCGAACTCACCCCCGAGCACCGGCCGGGAATCCCCTATCCCGAATGGAATTCGTGGACCAAGAGCTTCCTGGCCGATCACGTCGCGGTGCTCGAGCAGCCCCGGGTCAAACGCGGTGAACCGACCATGCCGATCTCGGAAGACCTTCGGAAGTGGTTCGAGGAGAACACCCACCGGGCGATGACGAACCGCCTGGAGGACGGCTCCGATATCGACGTCGACCAGTACGTCCGCCACTACGTCGATCTCGCCACCGGTGAGGCGACCGAACCCCGGGTGTTCCGTGAACTGCTGCCCAGCAGCCGCGACGTCGCGACCGCACTGCTCCTGGACGGCAGCTCGTCACTGGGTGTGCACGGCGGCCGGATTCTCCGGTTGGAGCTGGCCTGTGCCGACGCCCTGTCGCGGGCGATGACGAGTGCCCGCGAACGCCACGGCATCTTCGTGTTCACCGGCAACACCCGCCACCGCGTGGAAGTGCACTGCCTCAAGGATTTCGACGACCGCCGATTCGCGGCGCCGAGCGGGATGGGACTCGTCGCCGGCGGCTACACCAGGCTCGGGGCGCCGCTGCGCCATCTGACCAGTCGGCTGCTCGCGCAGCCCGCCGAACGGCGGCTGCTCATCGTGATCGGCGACGGCCTCATCTCCGACGAGGGCTACGAGGGCCGATACGCGTGGGCCGACACCGCGCATGCGGTCGAGGAGGCCGCGGACGCCGGAGTGTCGATCTACTACGTCGGCGTCGGCCCCACGCGCGTCGACCCGCTGCCCGAAGTCTTCGGACCCCGCCGCTCCCAACGCATCCGCCGCGTCGAGGAGTTGCCCCGGGTCCTGGCCCATGTCCACCGTGAGCTGGTGTCCGCATGACCATCGACGAACACAGGAAAGCGATGACGAGCCCCATCTACCAATCGACCGGCAACGAGGCCAAACTCTTCGAACAGGCCTACCGCCAACGGATTCCCGTCATGCTGACGGGGCCGACCGGATGTGGCAAGACCCGATTCGTCGAGCACATGGGTGGACTTCTGCAACGGCCCGTCGTCACGATCAGCTGCCACGACGACCTGACGAGCTCCGATCTCGTCGGCCGGTTCATGGTGACCGGCGGCGACGTCGTCTGGACGGACGGTCCGCTCACCCGGGCCGTCAAGAACGGTGCCATCTGCTACCTCGACGAGGTGGTCGAGGCCCGCCACGACTCACTGGCCATCCTGCATTCGCTGACCGACCACCGCCGTGCCCTGTTTCTGGACCGGGCCGGTGAGGTCGTCGAAGCACCGGACGACTTCATGCTCGTGTGTTCGTACAATCCCGCCTACCGAAGCTCACTCAAGGAGCTGAAGCCCTCGTTCCGGCAGCGATTCGTCACCCTGCCGATGAATTACCTGCCCCCCGACCGGGAGGCAGAGGTGATCGTGGCCGAGACGGGTGTCGAACCGTCGACCGCCCAGCGGCTTGTGCAGTGCGCGAGGGCCATTCGCACCGCGGACGAGGCCTTCCACTTCGAGCCGCCCTCCACCCGCGTCCTGGTGACGGCGGCGGCCCTGGTCGCCGCGGGAGCGTCCGAACTGGAGGCTGCCGAAGCGTGCATCCTCGCACCCCTGTCCACCGACGGGGCCATCACCGACGGCCTCCGCGAAGTCGCGGCGGCGAGTCTGCTCGACACCGGCACCTCCGGGAAGCCCGCCACCAACTCACGCACCTACTAGGAAGGAGTCACTCGATGGTCGACCAACGAGAGAGAAAGCGTAAGAGGGCGCTGATCATCTTTCAGATCGTCATGTACGGCTATCTGCTGACGATGTTCCTGATCCAGCTGTACATGTCCTTCACACGAGGGTGGTGGGAGTTGTGAACCTTCCCCTGATCAACCGCCGGTCAGGCAACCGCTCGCCGGCGGCCGCAGTTGCGGGCGGGGGCTCCGTCGGCTTCGACGAACATCACGACGAATCCCGCCAGGCGCAGCGGCGCGCCGACAAGTGGATGATCGTCGGCGCCGGCCTGATGGGCATGTGGGCACCGGGAATCATCGGTCTGCCCATCTTCCTGCGCGGGGTGCTGCTGCAACGGCAGGCGCTGAATTCCGGTCTGTCCGTTCGCCCCATGATCGTCACCCTGATCGGCTACCTGGTCCTCATCGACGGGATGCTGAACACCCTCGGCTGGGCACTGGACATGGTCGCCAACCACACGCTGATCAACCGGGTGCTCATGGTCGGCTGGGGCGCGATGTTCGACGGCGGCTACTTCTGGCACTACAACGAACTGTGGGTCGGCGGGGCCGCCGGACCCGGCGAGAAGGCCTACGTCATCGGCTTCATCTTCACCGTCTTCGCGATGCGCGTCGCCGCGGCGATCGGCTTCCTGCAGATGAAGCGGTGGGGACACCAGTGGATGATCATCACCTGCTGGATGGGTGTGGTCATCTGGACCGTTTACGTGCTCAACATGACGATGTTCGCCGACGTGCGCTACGCCGGCGTCGTGTTCCCTGTCATCGGTTGGTGGCTCTACGACATCTTCTACATCACCCCGTTCCTCGCGATTCCGTACCTCCATACGGTGAACCGCGAAATCTTCTCCGACTGAACAACTCTGGCAGGAGCGCTACTGTGACCACTACACCGGCCACGCAGGACGAGAAGGACTCCGCGGAGAACCTTCCCCCCGGCACCACACCGTATTACGCACGCATGCACCGCTACATCAAGCGAGCGGTGCTGGTATGCCTGATCGCCCTGGTGATCGAGGGCGCCTTCACGTTGCCGTTCATGGCGGTCTACTACGGCTATCCGACCTTGAGCCTCACCGAGATCTGCAGCGAGTTGCTGAAAGTCCGGTACTCCGATGACACGCTCGAGTGCAAGTACCCGTACCCGCCGCTGGGACCCCCGGAGGGTGCCGAGGCCAAGGACACCGCACAGGACCAGTGGGGCATTCAGCCGATCCCCAAGTACAACAGGATCGGGTTCCGCGAACTGGTCCGACTCCACGAAGAGCGCGAGGCCCGGCAGACCCAGCAGGGTGCAAGCGCACCGTGACGAAGACGCGGAACAGGTGACCTTCCGAATCGTGCAGTGGACCACCGGCAACGTGGGAAAGAAGTCGGTGCAGGCCATCGTGGACAACGCCCAGCTCGAGCTCGTCGGCTGCTACGCCTGGTCGGCGGAGAAGGTGGGCCACGACGTCGGTGAACTGTGTGGCATCGGGCCACTGGGGGTGCGGGCCACCGATGACGTCGACGCGCTGGTGGCTCTCGAACCGGACTGCGTGGTCTACAACCCCATGTTCGCCGATGCCGACGAGCTGATCCGCATCCTTCGTGCAGGCATCAATGTCGTGGCCACCGCCGAATTCATCACCGGCCACCAGATGGGTGCGGATCGGGACCGCATCGTCGAGGCGTGCGAACTCGGCGGGTCGACCATCTTCGGCAGCGGCATCAATCCCGGCTTCATCCAGCTGTTGGCCATCGTCACCGCGGGCATCTCCGACCGCGTCGACCGCGTATCGGTGGTCGAGTCCTTCGACACGACCATCTACAACTCGCCGGCCACCGAGATCCCCATGGGGTTCGGCTATCCGGCCGATCAGCCCGACCTGCCCGCGATCACCGAGAAGGGGTCGGCGATCTTCCGCGAAGCGGTGCTCCTGGTCGCCGACGCCCTTGGCGTCGAACTCGACGACATCCGATGCGAGGTCGACTATGCCAGCACCACCGAGGATCTCGCACTTCCCGGCGACTGGTCCATCGCGGCCGGGTGCGTCGCGGGCATCGATGTCCGCTGGAAGGGCTTCGTCGGCACACGCGACGTCGTCGAGGTCCGCGGCATCTGGACCAAGGGTCAGACGCTGGAACCGGCCTGGCCGATGGACTTCGGCTACACCATCCGGGTCGAGGGCCGTCCGACGATCAAGACCACGTTGAGCTTCGAGCCGCCAACCGATTTCGTCGCCGAGACACTCGACGACTTCGTCATGCTCGGTCTGACCATCACGGCTATGCCCGCCATCACCGCGATACCCGCGGTGGTCGCCGCGGCACCGGGCATCGCCACCTACAACGACCTGCCCCTCCTGCTGCCCCGTGGAGTGCTCAGTCATGCCTGAGCAGAAGCACCGCATCATCCAGTGGATGACCGGACGCGTGGGCCGGATCGGAATTCGCCACTTCCTCGACAATCCTGCGTTCGAGCTCGTCGGCGTCCTGGTGCACAGCCCCGACAAGGTCGGCAGGGACGCCGGTGAGATCGCCGGCATAGCACCCACAGGTGTGGTCGCCACCGACGACATCGACGACATCCTGTCCCTGGACGCCGATTGCGTGTTCTACACCCCGTGGCTGTTCGCCGATGTCGAGATGATCTGCCGAATCCTGCGCACCGGCAAGAACGTCGTGACCACTGCGGGATACTTCCACCCCGATGCGGACAACCGTGCCGACGGCGCCAAGATCGAAACCGCCTGCCGCGAAGGCGGATCCAGCTTCCACGGCGGCGGGATCCACCCCGGCTACGCCGGGGATGTACTGCCGCTGACGTTGGCCCGGGTGATGAACAGGATCGACACGATCCACGTCTACGAAATCGTCAACGTGCTCACCGACGCCCCGCTGGAAGACCACCTCGACCTGTTCGGGTTCGGCAGGGACAAGGACGACTTCCTCGGCAACCCGACCATGCTCGGTCTCGGGTTGCCCTTCTTCGCCCACCTCGACATCGGCCTCGTCCGACCGATCGGGCTGGTGCGATGACCAGCGCCGAGTCCGAATCCGCCCGGTTGCATCACGTCGTGTTCGCAGTGGCACCCGATAGGCACGCCGCGGTGGCGCAGATGTTCACCGAACTCGGGTTCACACTCCAGGATCTGCAACTGACCGAACTGGGCCTGCATGTACACCTGGATTGGGACCGGGGCATCGAGTTGATCAGTCCCCTATCGGGTTCGGGGGCGGCGGTCGCCAATTCGGTCGAGAAATTCCTCGAAACCGGTGACGGCGTCTACACGGTGGTGATCCGGGTCCCCGGAGCGTCGGCCGCGGAGTCGGTGGCCGAGCGCTACGGCGCGACGCGGCGCTTCCGGCAGCACTTCGAGGGTGACGGCACCTACCTGGAAGAGATCGACCTGGCGGTGTTCGGGCTGCCGCTGACCTTCCTGGCGACCAACGTGCCGTGATGGCCGAGCACCTTGAGGAGGCGCCATGACTGTCGACACGGCGATGCCCAGCGTATTCGACGCGGGACTGCCGACGCTGACCTACGACGTCACCGAGACACCGCGGGAGGTGCTCCCCCGGATCCGGGAGGCGCAGCGGCTGGCCCCACTCGCGCTCGGACCGCTCGGCCCCGAGATACTCTCCTACGAGCTCGCCCGGACAATCCTGCGGGACAACCGGTTCGTCATCCCGCCTGGGATCCATCTCACTGCTCAGGGCGTGACGTCGGGTCCGCTGTGGGATCGCGTCGTCGGGAGCATCATGTGCGCCGAGGGCGCCCGGCACCATCGGCTGCGAAGCCTGGTCTCGAAGGCCTTCACCCCGCGGGCCACCGCGCGTCTGCACGAGACCATCGTCGAGGTGATCAACGAACTGGCCGACGCCGTCGCCGATGCGGGCCGCTGCGACGTCGTCACCGACATCGCACGGCACTATCCGATTCCGGTCATCTGCGCTCTCCTCGGGGCGCCCCGTGAGGACTGGGAGAAGTTCTCGCAGTGGGCGGAAGAGATCTTCAAGATGGTGAGCTTCGACGTCAACCTCGTCGACGAGGTTCCTGCCGTCATGCGCGCGTGGGGCGAACTCGACGCCTACGTCGACGAGATGATCGCGGATCGACGGCGCGCTCTGAGGGATGATCTTCTCTCTGACCTCATCCGCGCGGAAGACGACGGCGACCGGCTGGGCGCCGACGAATTGCGGATGACGGTGGCCAGTCTGCTGGTGGCGGGGACGGACACCACCCGCAACCAGCTGTCCGCGTCCATGCAGGTGCTGTGCGACCACCCCGGGCAGTGGGCGCTACTTCGCGACGATCCCGACCTGGCCATGCGGGCGGTCGAGGAGAGCATGCGCCATTCACCGTCGGTGTGCAGCACGCTGCGCACGGTGATCGAGGACGTCGGCGTCGGTGGATATCTCTTTCCCGCAGGCACGTTCGTCTTCGTGAACACCTTCGCAGCCAACTGCGACCCCACCGTGTACCCCGACCCCGACCGCTTCGACATCACCCGCCAGGCACCCCCGGCCATCCTGACCTTCGGTGGCGGCGTCCACTACTGTCTGGGTGCCAACCTCGCCCGGCTCGAGCTGGCCGAAGCGCTCGGCACCCTCGCCCACCGGATGCCCAGCATCCGCCGTGCCGGGCCCGCGCCGTGGAAACCGATGCTGGGCATGAGTGGGCCGAGGAGTCTGCCCATCGAATTCCGCCCCGCCCCGCAGGTGCCGTCGACCATCGGCACACACGCGGATCGCTAGCATTTTCACCATGACCGTGTTCGACTCACCGATTCCCCGCTTTCACCTCGCGATGCCCGTCGACGATCTGGCCGCCGCCCGCCGGTTCTACGGTGAGGTGCTGGGCCTCCCCCAGGGCCGCAGCGCCGAGACCTGGGTGGACTGGAACCTGCACGGGCACCAGGTCGTCACGCACCTCGCACCCGAACGCCCGCGTGCGGTGCACAACCCGGTCGACGGGCACGACGTCCCGGTACCCCACTTCGGCGTGATCCTGACCGTCGCCGACTTCCACCGGCTCGCCGACCGGTTGCGCGCCGCCGACGTCGAGTTCGTCATCGAACCGTACGTGCGGTTCGAAGGTGAGGTCGGTGAGCAGTGGACGATGTTTCTGCTCGACCCTGCGGGAAACGCCTTGGAGTTCAAAGCGTTCGCGGATGACTCGCAGGTCTTCGCGGCCTAGGAGGGATACCCTGTTGGTGTCACTGGAACTGGAGTCAGTGCGCCGGTCGGCGGACGAATTCGGCAGGCTCGTGTTTCGGCGACGGGTCCACTAGGAGGGAGTTCGGATGCGTGTGGTGGTCGCCGGTGGACACGGCAAGATCGCGCTGATTCTGGAACGGCTGCTGACGCGACGCGGCGACACGGTGGCCGGCTTGATCCGCAACCCCGGCCACGCCGGCGATCTCGAAGCCGCCGGAGCGGAAGCCATCGTGCTGGACCTGGAGAATTCCTCGGTGGAGGCCGTCGCCGGACACCTGCAGGGCGCCGACGCGGTGGTGTTCGCCGCGGGTGCGGGCCCGGGCAGCGGCGCGGCCCGCAAGGAGACCGTCGACCGCGATGCCGCGATCCTGCTGGCCGACGCGGCCCAGGCGGCGGGCGTCCCGCGGTACCTGATGGTCTCCTCGATGGGGGCCGACGCCGACGCCGCCGACGGCGACGATCCGGTCTTCACGACGTACCTGCGCGCCAAAGGTGCGGCCGACGACGACGTACGCGGGCGGCCCGGGCTTCAGGCGACGATCGTGCGGCCCGGCATGCTGACCGACGACGCCGGGACCGGGCTGGTGACGATCGCCGAGTCGACCGGCCGGGGCAGCATCCCACGCGCGGATGTCGCCGCGGTTCTGGTGGCGGTGCTGGACACACCCGAAACCGGTGGGCAGACCTTCGAACTGATCGGAGGCGACACCCCGGTCGACGAAGCGGTCGCGGCGCTGTCGCGAGGCAGGTGAACCTCAGGCCGGCGCGAAGACGGCCTTGAACCGGTCCAGCGATTCGCGGATGTCGCTCTTGAGCGCGCCGGCGACCACCATGCCGATCGGTCCGAACAGGGCAGCCCCACCCAGGTGGATGTCGAACGTGACGGTCGAGCCCTCACCGGCGGGTTTGACCTTGCCCATCAGCTTGACCTTCACCCCGCCCTTACCGTCGCCATTGAGGGTCATCGCCTGCGGCGGCTTGTAGTGGACGATGGTCCAGTGCACCCGGTTGGGCATGCCCATCACTTCGACGATCGAGTCGATCTCGGCGCCCTTGTCCAGGGTTTCGGGCAGCTTCGAGCGCCACACCTTGTGGATGGACAGCCACTCCCTGTACCGCGACAGGTCGGAGGCGCACTCCCACGCCTTCTCCGGCGGTAGTGGGACGTCGACGGAGACTGAGAGCTTCGCCATGGGTCAGGGATGCAGTGGCGGGTTCTGCGGGTTGACCGGGGGCTGGCCGGGCGGCGGCGGGTTGTTCTTGGTGACGTAGTCCCGTGCGGCATTCTGCGCCTTGTTGACGTGCGGCGCGTATTTGCCCTTCGTCTTCTGGTCGAAGAGGTCGCCGGCCTTCTGGATTGCCGTGCCGGCCTTGTCGGGGTTCTTCGACACCCAGTGCTTCACCTTGTCGAGGAATGCCATGCGCCCAGCCTACCGTTCGCGCCACAACAGGCGCCGCTCCCCGAGCAACCTTCCCTGCACCCACCAGAGCACTTCGATGGCTGCCGCACCGACGAGACCGACGCCGAGCGCCATGGAGGTGGTCGTCACGTTCGTCGGGTCGAGGATGAACAGATGCTGAGCCCATGGGATCGAGAAGATCACCACGTAGGCCAGCGCGGATAACGCCACCAACGCCACCCGCCACCACTCGTAGGGCCGGGCCACCACGGCCAGCACCCAGATCGCCGTCACCAGCAACGTGATGAGCGCCGCGGTGGAGGCCTGCGTCTGCTCGGTCTCACTGGCGGCGCGGCCCTGATAGGCGAGCAGGTAGGACACGAACGTCGCCGTTCCCACCACGACACCCGACGGCAGCGCCGCCGTCATCACCCGCCGCACGAACCCGGTGTGGGCCCGCTCGTTGTTCGGCGCCAACGACAGCACGAACGCCGGGATACCGATGGTGAACCAGGCCGCGATCGTGACGTGGATGGGCTGGAACGGAAACAGCAGCGGATCGGTGCCGAACACCGCCGACGCCAGCCCGGCCATCCCGACCAGTACCGCGAGCAGCACCGAGTAGACGGTCTTGGTGAGGAAGAGGTTCGAGACGCGTTCGATGTTGCCGATCACCCGGCGGCCCTCGCCGACCACGTACGGCAGCGTGGCGAACTTGTTGTCCAGCAACACGATCTGGGCGACCGCGCGGGTGGCCGGGCTGCCCGCGCCCATCGCGACGCCGATGTCGGCGTCCTTGAGCGCGAGGACGTCGTTGACGCCGTCACCGGTCATGGCCACGGTGTGCCCGCGGGACTGCAGGGCGTGCACCATCGCCCGCTTCTGGTCCGGGCGGACCCGGCCGAACGTGGTGTGCGATTCGACCGTCTCGGCGAGATCGCCCGCGTTCTCGGGCAGTCGGCGGGCGTCCATGCATTCGCCGCGCAAGCCGAGCGAGCCGGCCACCGCACCCACCGACACTGCGTTGTCACCGGAGATGACCTTGACCGAAACCTGTTGGGACGCGAAGTAATCGAGGGTGTCGCGGGCGTCGGGCCGGACCCGTTGTTCGAGCACCACCAGCGCGACGGGTGTCACGGCGCCCGGTGCGGCCGGATCGTCCACTGGCACGTCGCTGGAACCCACCAACAGGACGCGCAGCCCGTGCGAGCCGATCTCCTCGGCCTGTTGGGCGACCGGTGACCCCCTGTCGAGCAGCACGTCGGGCGCACCGATCACCCAGTTGCCGTGCTCGCCGTAGGACACCCCGCTCCACTTGGTGGCCGATTTGAACGGGGCGGACGCGGTGGCGGTCCACCCGGGTGCGTCCGGGTAGGCCTCCGCGATCGCCTGCATGCTGGTGTTGGGCCGGGTGTCGTCGGCGGCCATCGAGGCCAGCACGTCCTCCACTGATGCCGCCCCCCGGTCGCTTCGCTCCTGCCCCCGGGGACCATCAGGAGTCAGCACTTCCAGACTCGACAACCGCATCCCGTTCTCGGTCAGAGTGCCGGTCTTGTCCGCGCACACCACGTCGACGCGGGCCAGCCCCTCGATGGCGGGCAGTTCGTTCACCAGGCACTGGCGCCGGCCCAGCCGGACGACGCCGACCGCGAACGCGATCGACGTCATCAGCACCAGACCCTCGGGCACCATCGGCACCAGCGCCCCCACCATGGCCAGCACCGCGCGGCGCCAGCCGGTGTCGGTGGTGAACAGCTGGGTGTAGATGGTGAGCAGGCCCGCGGGCACCAACAGGTAGGTGATGAACCGGAGGATCTTGTTGATGCCGCTGCGGAGTTCGGATTTCACCAGCGTGAACTTGCTGGCCTCCTCGGCGAGTTTGGCGGCGTACGCCTCGCGGCCCACCTTGGTGGCCCGGTACGCGCCGGATCCGGAGACCACGAAACTGCCCGACATCACCGCGTCGCCGGCGTCTTTGGCGATCGCGTCCGCCTCTCCGGTGAGCAGGGACTCGTCGACCTCCAGATTGCTGTCCTCGACCACCTCGCCGTCGACGACGATCTGGTCCCCGGGTCCCAACTCGATGATGTCGTCGAGCACCACCTCGCTCGGTGTGCGCGCCTGGGTACCGGACCGTCTGCGCACCAAGGGTTTCGCCTGCCCGACGATCGCCAGCTTGTCCAGGGTCCGCTTGGCCCGCAGTTCCTGGATGATGCCGATACCGCTGTTGGCGACGATCAGCAGACCGAAGGCGCCGTTGATGACCGAACCGGTGGACAGCACGATGATCAGCAGTACGCCGAGGATGGCGTTGATGCGGGTGAAGACGTTGGCGCGGACGATTTCGGAGGTGGTGCGCGCGGCGCGCGTCGGGACGTCGTTCGACCTACCCTCCGCGACGCGCTGGGCGACCTCGTCGTCGCTCAGCCCGGCGGTGGTGACAGCCGGACCCGCCGTCATCGCGCCCTTCGGCTCTTCGCGCAGGCGCTCATCGCGTGAAGGTCCCGTTGTGTTCCTCGTCGAAGTACTCCAGCGTCAGGCGGTTCCCATCGAAGGTGGCCTTGGAAACCGAACCCGGAGAGGAGTTCTCCGTGACGAAGCTGAACGTGAAGACGTTGCCGTCCCAGTGCTTCAACGGCCAGACGTCACCGTGCGGCCCGACCTGCAGCCCCAGCGAGCCACCCGCCTCGGTGACGGTGGCCGGACCCCAGAAGTCGTTGTTGTAGACCCCCGCCAGTGACGCGGGCGGTGCGGACGGGGCGGGGTTGGCCGGGGGCTGCTTGCCGACCAGCGATCCGACGGGCTTGTCCATCGCGACGAACGCGTCGTGGTAGAGGCCGTACCAGTCCTCCCGCACCTCGCCGAACTGCACGAGATCGGCGAACTGGGCGGTCAGCGTCTCGGGGATGCCCGCAGGGGTGGCGTTCGTCAGCGCGACGATCGCCACGTCCGCGGACGGAAGGACCACGAAGTTCGTCGCCGCGCCGAGTTCGAACGCCCCCGAATGGCTGAGCTCGACGCGGGCCGCCGACGAGGTGCCGACATTGAAGCCGAACCCGTAGAAGCCGGTTCGCATCGCCGGTTCGCTCGCCGGACTCGATGTGCTCTGCGGGGTGAGCGCGGGCAGCAGCGCCTCGGGGTCGATGATCTGCTCACCGTTGGCGCTGCCGTCGGCCAACACCATGGTCAGCCACTTCGCCACGTCGTTGACCGACGAACTCACCCCGCCCGCGGGGCCTTCCTCGTCGGCATCGCGGACGTAGAGCGGTTCGTAGCGGTCGTCGACGTGGATGTGGCCGACCGCACGGTCGGGCCGCTTCTCGTAGTCGGCGAAACGCGAACTGGTCGACGTCATCCCCAGCGGCCGGTAGAGCACTTCCTCGCTGAGCGTCTCCCACGGCTTGCCCGCACTGGTGGCGACCGCCTCCGCGGCGGCGGTGAGGCCGAAGTTGGTGTAGGCGTAGGAATCCCGGAACGGCGCCAGCGGGAGCTGGCGCAACCGCTCGAGGATGGCCCTGCGGTCGTATCCGAGCTCCTCGAGGAGATCGCCGGCGTGGTCGGGCAGCCCCGAACGGTGGGAGTACAGATCGCCGACGGTGACCATCTGTGTCACCGCGGGGTCCGAGAGCGCGAACCACGGCAGTTTCGACACGATGGGGGTGTCCCAGCCGACCGCGCCCTGGCCGACCTGGTGGGCGACGACGGTTGCGCCCAGCGGTTTGGACACCGACGCGAGCTGGAACACCGTGTCGGGGCCCACCTTCGCACCGGTCCTCACATCGGTGACACCGAATCCCTTGGCGTACACCGTTTTCCCGCCATGGACGACCGCGACCGCCATACCGGGGATGCCCGACTTGGCCAACAGGTCCTCGGCCATTCCGTCGAGCTTTTCGACGGCCTTGTCGACGGCGCCGTCGGGCAGTGGCATCGCGGGCACCAGCGGCGGCGGGACATCGGATTGGGGTTTCGCCGGGGCGGACTGCGGCGCCTCACTCGGCGCGGAGTCACACCCTGCGACCAGGGTGAGGGTCGCGGCGAGGGCGACGAACGGCAAGAGTCGGCGGGTCACAGCCTGCACGCTAGCCGCTCAGAGCTGCCACCACGGCTCTAACGGCGGTGACGCTCCCCGCTCGACCCGCTGGCCCGGTTTGGGCACCACGACGCGCACGTCGGCCGAACCGGCGGCGGCCAACAGCCGCTCCACAGGTTCGGCCCACGGGTGTGGCGCCAGCCGGAAGGTGCCCCAGTGGACGGGGAGCAGTACACCGCCGCCCGCATCGGTCATGTCCCGATGGGCACGGACGGCCTCCTCGGGGTTCATGTGGATGTCCGGCCACGCCGGGTGGTAGGCGCCGACCGGAAGCAGTGTCAGGTCGAAAGGCCCGTACTCCGAACCGATTTCGGCGAACGCAGTGGTGTAGCCGGTGTCGCCGCCGAAGAACACGCGGTGCTGGGGACCGCTGATCGCCCACGACGACCAGAGCGTGGTGTTGCGGGTGAACAGCCGCCCGGAGAAGTGCCGGGCCGGGGTGCAGACCAGCCTGAGGTCTCCGATCCGATGGCTCTCGTTCCAGTCGAGTTCGACGATGCGCTCCTCGGAGATACCCCATTTGCGCAGGTGCGCACCCACACCGAGGGGGACGCAGAACGGGGCGCGCTGTGTGCGCGCGAGCCCGAGGATCGTGTCGATGTCGAGGTGGTCGTAGTGGTCGTGGCTGATCAGCACGGCGTCGACGGCGGGCAGTTGTTCCAGGGGCAGCGGGGGTTCGTGCAGGCGTTGCGGACCGACGGCACGCGACGGAGAGCAGCGGTCACTCCAGATCGGGTCGGTGAGCACGCGGTACCCGTCGACCTCGATCAGAGCCGAGGAGTGGCCGTGCCAGTAGGCCGCCAGACCCGCCGCCTCGCCGTCGGTGGACGTGGGGGTCACGATCGGGATCGGCCCTGCGGGGCGGCTGCCGTCACGCCGGGTGACCAGTTCGCGCATGAGCAGTCTGCGCTGTTCGGCGTCGAGGCTCATGGTGGCGGCCGGTTCGCGGTTGACGAACGCGCCGTCGCGGTAGTTCGGGCTGCGGGTGGCGACCGGGTGGATCTCGGCGGGGGTGGCGCCCAGCGAGGCGGGCGTGCCCTGCAGCGCCCGCAGCACCCACCCGCCGGCGAGCACCGACGCCGTGCCGAATCCGAACCGCAGCGCTGACCCCGTCACCTCAGGCCCCCTTGAACCTCGGCGGCCGCTTCTCGATGCGCGCCACCTGCGCCTCGATGATGTCCTGGCTGCCCCACGCCCTGTCGAACAGTTCCTGGTGCGCCGGCCACGGGTCCTCGTACGCGCCGTCGTCGTTGAGCACCCGCTTCGCGTGCTGCAGTGCCAGCGGCGCGTATCCCGCGATCTCCCGCGCCCACTCCTGCGCGTCGGCGAGTGTGCCGGCCCGGTTGGCCATACCCGTCTGCAGCGCGACCTCGGCCGTGAGCCGTTCGGCACCCAGCAGCATGCCTCTCGCCCGGCCGGCCCCGACCAGCGAGGTCAGCCGACGGATACTCCAATTGTCCAGCGCAATACCGTATTTCGCGACGGGGAACTGGAAGTAGGCGTCGGGTGACACGACCCGCAGGTCGCAGATCATCGACAGGATGACGCCTGCGCCGATCGCCGGACCGTTGACCGCGGCGATCACCGGGACCGGCGCCCGGTCGATGGCGAAGTTCAGCGCCCTGGCCTTGTCGGGCAGCTCGTCGGCGACTCCCTGGCCGCCGGACAGGTCGGCACCCGAGCTGAACACGTGGCCCTGGCCGGTGAGGACGATGGCGCGCACGTCCTCGGTGCCCGCCTTCTCGATGGCTTCGCGCAGGCCGTCGACGAGTTCGCCGTTGAGTGCGTTGCGGCGTTCGGCCCGCTGCATCTCCAGGGTGAGCACATTGCCGTCGCGTGTGACACCAATCATGCGGCCACCCTATATACCCTGGCCGCGTGAGCCGGATCGGTGCCCTCGAGCTGCGTGACGCCGTCCTCGACGAGGGGTCGTTCCTCAGCTGGGACGACGCGCCACTGGCGGTGGCCACCACCGACTCCTACCGCGCCGACCTGGCGGCCGCCTCGGAGAAGACCGGGCTCGACGAAGCCGTGCTGACCGGCGAGGGCCGGGTCTTCGGCCGCCGGGTCGCGGTGGTGGCCTGTGAATTCGACTTCCTGGCCGGCTCGATCGGGGTGGCCGCGGCCGAACGCATCACCGCCGCGGTTCAGCGGGCCACCGCCGAACGGCTGCCGCTGGTGGCGTCACCGTCGTCGGGCGGCACCCGGATGCAGGAGGGCACCGTCGCGTTCCTGCAGATGGTCAAGATCACCGCCGCGGTGGAACTGCACAAGCAGGCGCACCTGCCGTACCTGGTCTACCTGCGTCACCCGACGACCGGCGGGGTGTTCGCGTCCTGGGGGTCACTCGGCCACGTCACCGCCGCCGAACCCGGCGCGCTGATCGGGTTCCTCGGCCCCCGCGTCTACGAACACCTCTACGGCGAACCGTTCCCGTCGGGCATCCAGACCGCGGAGAACCTGGACCGGCACGGTGTGATCGACGGGGTGGTGCCGCTGAGCATGCTGCGCGCGACGCTCAACCGTGCGCTCACCGTCGTCTCGGACGCACCCGATCCGCCACCCGACGCGCCGCCCAGCGAACCGCCAGCGGATGTGCCGGCGTGGACGTCGGTCGAGGCGTCGCGGCGCCCGGACCGGCCGGGAGTCGGCTATCTGTTGCGGCACGGCACCACCGACCGGGTGCTGCTGTCGGGGACCGGCCGCGGCGAAGCGGCGACGACGCTGCTGGCGCTGGCCCGCTTCGGCGGACAGCCCGCCGTCGTGGTCGGTCAGCAGCGGGTGATCGGCGGGCCGGACGCAATCCCGGGTCACTCCGCTCCTGCCCTCCGCATCGGCCCGGCCGCGCTGCGCGAGGCGCGCCGCGGCATGGCGCTGGCCGCCGGACTGCAACTGCCGTTGGTGCTGGTCATCGACACCGCGGGTCCGGCGCTGACCGTCGAGGCCGAACAGGGTGGGCTGGCCGGGGAGATCGCCCGCTGCCTGGCCGACCTGGTCACGCTGGACACCCCGACGGTGTCGGTGCTCATGGGACAGGGGTCGGGCGGGCCCGCACTGGCCATGGTGCCCGCCGACCGGGTACTGGCCGCATTGCACGGCTGGCTGGCGCCGTTGCCGCCCGAGGGGGCCAGCGCGATCGTCTATCGCGACCTCGACCATGCGGCCGAACTCGCCGCCGCGCAGGGCGTGCGGTCGGCGGATCTGCTGCGCAACGGGATCGTCGACGCGGTGGTCGGCGAGCATCCCGACGCCGCCGACGAACCGCTGGAATTCACCCACCGGCTGTCGGCCACCATCGCGGCGGAATTGCACGGCCTGCGCGATGTGCCTGCGGCGACCCGCCTGCAGCGGCGGCTCGACCGCTACCGCCGCATCGGGTTGCCCTGACGCCACGAAAGTCACAACGGCCACTGCAGCCTCCGGGCGGACCACATGTCGAGTTGCCCGCCTCCTAGCGACTGTGTCGCGGCAAACCTGGATCGCCTATGCGTTCAGCGACTTTGTCGCTCGAAGGCGGGCAAAGCACATGCTCTCCCGGCGGAGCGCAGCGCTCAGCCGCCCAGTTCGTCCACCGCGGTGTTGAGCGCCGCGGCCTGCTCTTCGAGTTCGCGGTCACCGAGGTCCGTGCCGCCCGTGCGTTTGAGCAGTTCGTCACGGGAGATGATCTCGAGCGCGCCCAGGTACTGCGGCGAGCCCAGTTGCCCGGCCGTCACCACCTCGGCGCGGCCCTCGATCAGCACCAGCACGGCGTCCCCGTCGGTGCCGAGCAGTTGGCGTACGTCGTCGGCGCTGACGGTCATGACTTCCCCCGTCCGGTCTGCTGCTGAAGCCGGTCGATCATCTCGGATGCCTGCGCCTTGGTCAGATTCTCGGGGATCTCCTCCCCCGCCTCCTGCGCCAGGGTGTTCAGATAGCTGCGCTGCGGACCGGTCATCGGCTCGTCACCGGTGACCCAGTCCGACTGGTCCTTCTGCGGGTTCTCCTGCGGCGCGACGCCTGGATCTTCACTCATGACGTTTCTATGCCCGCAAGTGGGCTCGAGTATGCGCGTCATCCGAACATCAGTGCGATCGAGAACCGGGATCCTGATTCAGCGCGGAACCGAGGTGACGGGTGCGCAGGTACAACACCGCGGCCGCCGCGACGACCTCGACCATCGCCAGCAGCGTCGCCACGCCCATCACCGCCGAGGGACCGGCCGTCGCGGCCTGACCGTGGTGGTGGACGGGGGCGGGCAGGTGCACCGCGATCATCGCGAGGTTCATCAGCGCGACGAGAAGCCACGCCCGCAGACTCCCGTGGGTCCACAGCTCGTAGGCGCAGAACAGGCAGCCGACGATCATCACCGCCAGAAGCGCACCGGCGACCGGGTTGGCGGCGTGGCCCAGCGACGTCACGTGCAAGCCCGCGGAGACGACCGCGACCAGCGCACATCCGCGCCGTGCGAGGACGGCCGACCGGTGCGCGGCGGACATCGTCCCATCCTCGCAGCACCCACCGACTTCGGCAGCTCAGTTCTCGCCGTCGAGCCCCAGGAGCCGCACGCTCTCGGCGCGCATGTCCACCTTGCGCACCTTCCCGGTGACCGTCATCGGGAACTCGTCGGCGACGTGCACGTAACGCGGGATCTTGTAGTGGGCGAGCTTGCCGCAGGCGAATTCGCGCACCGCGTCGGCGGTCAGCGGCGGGCGGCCCGGCTTCATCCGGATCCACGCGCAGATCTCCTCGCCGTACTTCTCGTCGGGCACCCCGATCACCTGGGCGTCCTCGATGTCGGGATGGGTGTAGAGGAACTCCTCGACCTCGCGGGGATAGATGTTCTCCCCACCGCGGATGACCATGTCCTTGATGCGGCCGACAACGTTGCAGTAGCCGTCCTCCCGCATGACCGCCAGATCGCCGGTGTGCATCCAGCCCTCCGGGTCGATCGCCTGGGCGGTCTTGTCCTCGTCGTTCCAATATCCGAGCATCACCGAATAGCCGCGGGTGCAGAATTCGCCGGGCTCACCGCGTTCCACGGTCTCGCCGGTGGCGGGGTAGACGATCTTGACCTCGACGTGCGGATGGGCGCGGCCGATCGACGCGGTGCGCCGTTCGAGGTCGTCGTCGATCAGCGTCTGACACGACACCGGGGAGGTCTCCGTCATGCCGTAGGCGATGGCGACCTCCGTCATGTGCATCTCGTTGACGCAGCGTTTCATCACCTCGACCGGACACACCGAACCGGCCATGATGCCCGTCCGCAGTGATGAGACGTCGGTGCGGCCGAAGTCGGGGTGAGAGAGCATCGCGATGAACATCGTGGGCACACCGTAAACGCCTGTGCACCTTTCTTTCTCGATCGCAGCCAGGGTGAGCCCGGGATCGAACCCGGGCGCCGGGATCACCATGGTCGCGCCGTGGGTGGTGCACCCGAGATTGCCCATCACCATGCCGAAGCAGTGGTAGAAGGGCACCGGAATGCACAGCCGGTCGGCCGGACCGAGGTTGATCAGTTCGGTGACGAAGAACCCGTTGTTGCCGATGTTGCGGTGCGACAGCGTCGCCCCTTTCGGGAACCCCGTCGTCCCGGAGGTGTACTGGATGTTCACGGGGTCGCGAGCGTCCAACTCGGTCATACAGTGCTGCAACTGCGTGACCGTCACAGCGTCCGCCCCGCGTTGCAGCGCCGCCCAGTCGTCGGTGCCGAGGAAGATCACCTCTTGCAGCCGGGTGCAGCGGGGACGCACCTCGTCGACCATCGCGACGTAATCGGTGGATTTGAACGCCGTCGCCGCGATGAGCGTGCGCACCCCGGATTGTTCGAGCACGTAAGCCAATTCGTGGGTGCGGTAGGCCGGGTTGATGTTCACCAGGATCGCGCCGATCTTGGCCGTCGCGTACTGCACGATCGTCCACTCCGCGCAGTTGGGCGCCCAGATCCCCACCCGTTCACCGCGCTCGACACCGAGCGCCACGAGACCTCTTGCGGTGATGTCGATTTCGGCGTTCAGTTCGGCGTAGGTCCAGCGCCGTCCGGTGACCACCTCGACCAGCGCTTCGTTATCCGGGTATTGCTGGGCGATGCGTTCGAAATGCGCCCCGATCGTCTCCTCGATGATCGGGGTGCCGGTGGGTCCGGCGTCGTGGGACTTCATCCGCTCACCAGGTCTTCGTAACGGTATTCGGTCGCGATCGCCTGCCCCGCGCAATCCTCTTCGCGACGGCGCAACTCCACCCGGCGGATCTTGCCGGAGATCGTCTTGGGCAGTTCGTAGAACTCGACACGACGCACCTTGAGGTACGGGGCGAGGTGGTCGCGGGCGTACTCCATGATCGCTTTCGCGGTGTCGGCGTTGGCATCCCAGCCGTCGGCCAATGCGACATAGGCCTTGGGCACCGTCAGCCGGGTGTCGTCGGGCTGCGGCACCACGGCGGCCTCGACCACCGCGGGATGCTCGATGAGCACGCTCTCCAACTCGAACGGAGACACCTTGTAGTCCGAGGATTTGAAGACGTCGTCGGTGCGGCCGATGTAGGTGATGTAGCCGTCCGGATCACGCCGGGCGACGTCGCCGGTGTGGTAGTGACCGCGATCGAACACCGCGGCGTTGCGGGCGGGGTCGTCGAGATAGCCGGTCATCAGGTTGCGCGGATACAGGCTCAGGTCCAGGCAGATCTCGCCCTCCTCGGCGGGGCGTCCGGTGAGCGGGTCGACCAGCACGACAGGGACACCCGGCATCGGCCGTCCCATCGAACCCGGTTTGACCGGCTGGCCGGGCGTGTTGCCGATCTGCAGCGTTGTCTCGGTCTGGCCGAAGCCGTCGCGGATCGTCAGCCCCCACGCCTTCTCGACCTGCGCGATGACGTCGGGGTTGAGTGGTTCGCCCGCGCCGAGGATCTCGCGTAGCCCGGCGGGTTTCGCGCCGAGGTCGGACTGGATGAGCATGCGCCACACCGTCGGCGGCGCGCAGAACGTGTTCACCTGCGCCCGGTCGAGTTGATGCAGCAGTGCCGCGGCGTCGAAGCGGCGGTAGTTGTAGACGAAGATCGTCGCCTCGGCGATCCAGGGCGCGAAGAAGCAGCTCCACGCGTGTTTGGCCCAGCCCGGTGAGCTGATCGCCAGGTGTACGTCGCCGGGGCGCACCCCGATCCACGCCATCGTCGACAGATGCCCGACCGGATAGCTCACCTGCGAGTGCTCGACCAGCTTCGGCTTGCTGGTGGTGCCGGAGGTGAAGTAGATCAGCATCGTGTCGTCGACGGTGGTGCGCGCGGCGAACGGTCCGTTCGAGACCGTTTCGTACGCCTCGGCGTAGGTGAGCCAGCCGGGGACGGCGGTGCCGACCGCGATGCGCGTGTAGTCGCCCGGCACCTCGGTGAACTTCTCGGCGTCCGCGGCGTTGGCGATGACGGCTGTCGCGCCGCCGCGGGTGATGCGGTCGGCGAGGTCGGCTGGCCCGAGCGCCCCGGTCGTCGGCATCGTGACGGCGCCGAGCTTGGCCACGGCCAGCATGGCCTCCCACAACTCGACCTGATTGCCCAGCATCAGGATGACCCGGTCGCCCTTGCCGACGCCGGCGTGCTCCAGCCAGGTGGCCACCCGGTCAGAACGGTCCGCCATCTGGGCGAACGTGACCTGCTCTTCGCGGCCGTCTTCCTCGACGATCCACAGCGCGCGCCGGTCGGCGGTAACCGGATCGCGCGCGACGACGTCGAACCAGTCGGTGGCCCAGTTGAACGTGCCCTCGAGCTGCGGCCACCGGAAACTCCGCAGCGCCTCGTCGTAGTCGCCGATGACCGCGACCAGCTGGTCACGCGCACTGCGGTACAAATCGGTGTTGGTGCCCATGCCAATATGCTCTACGTCACATAGTCCGCCCCGCTACCCCCGAAAAAGGGTGCCGTCCGTGCGTACGCCGGTTTCGCCGCTGCTGCGGCCGCGCGACGGCGCCGCCGTGCGAGGATCCGTCGTGTGTCCGCAGTCACACCTTTCCGCATCGCGGTGCCCGACGCCGTCCTGGCCGACCTGACGGCCCGGCTGGCGAACACCCGATGGCCGGAGGCCGAATGCGTCGACGACTGGAGCCAGGGCATCCCGCTGGCCTACACCCGTGAGCTGGCCGGGTACTGGGCCCGCGGCTACGACTGGCGCGCCCGCGAAGCCGCGCTCAACCGCTTCGACCAGTTCACCACCGAGATCGACGGCCTCGACATCCATTTCATTCACCAGCGCTCACCACGTCCCGACGCCTTTCCCCTGCTGATCACGCACGGCTGGCCCGGCTCCGTCGTCGAATTCCAGAAGGTCATCGAGCCGTTGACCCAGGCCGGCTTTCACGTCGTGTGCCCGTCGCTGCCCGGATACGGCTTCTCCGGCAAGCCGGCGTCGACGGGGTGGGGCACCTCGCGCATCGCGCTCGCGTGGGACGAACTCATGGCGCGCCTGGGCTATGACCGCTACGGCGCCCAAGGCGGCGACTGGGGCGCGGTGGTGACGACACAACTCGGCCGCAACGCGGGCCGATGCGTCGCCATCCACGTCAACATGCCGATCGGCCGGCCGCCGAAGGACCTCGCCGACCCCAGCGAGGAAGAACAGCACGCGCTGGCGGCGATGGCCCAGCGCAAGAAGTGGGGCATCGGATACTCCACGCAGCAGTCCACTCGCCCGCAGACACTGGGCTACGGGCTGGTCGACTCCCCCGTCGGGCAGCTCGCCTGGATCGTCGAGAAGTTCTGGGAATGGAGCGACTGCGACGGCCATCCCGAGAACGTGTTCACCAGAGACGAGCTACTCGACAACGTGATGCTGTACTGGGTCACCGCGTCGGCCGCCTCCTCTGCCCGGCTCTACTGGGAGAACGCCCACGGCGGCCGGGATACGGGGCCGGTCACGGTGCCGACCGGGGTGGCGTCGTTCCCGAAAGAGATCATCCCGATGCCCCGGCACTGGTGCGAGGACAGCTACCGCATCACCCATTGGACGACGATGCCGCGCGGCGGACACTTCGCCGCCTTCGAGCAACCCGAACTGTTCGCCGGCGATGTGGCCGCATTCTTCGACACGGTGCGCTGATGCGTCCGATTCAGGCCGACTACCTCGTCGTCGGGGCGGGGGCGATGGGCATGGCGTTCGTCGACGCGCTGATCGCCGAATCGGACGCGAGTGTCGTGATCGTCGACCGCAACCACGCCCCGGGCGGGCACTGGACGACGGCGTATCCGTTCGTGCGGCTGCACCAGCCGTCGGCGTACTACGGCGTCAACTCCCGGCACCTGGGCAGCGGGGCGATCGACCGGAGCGGCCCCAACGCCGGGTTCTACGAACTGGCCGGCGGCGCGGAGGTGTGCGCGTACTACGAGGCGGTGATGCGCGAGCAGTTGCAGCCGACCGGCCGGGTCACCTATCTCCCGATGGCCGAACACCTCGGCGGCGGGCTTATCCGCACGCTGGGCGGCGAAGATCTCGAGGTGGTCGCGCGCCGCACAGTGGTCAGCCACCTCGACGTGGTGGTGCCGTCGATGCGGCCGCCGGCCTACGACGTGGCCGGCGGAGTCGAGTGCGTCGCGCCGAACGCGCTGCCGCGCGTCCGGGACCTCCGTGACCGCTACGTCATCGTCGGCGCAGGCAAGACCGCGATGGACGCGTGCGTGTTCCTGCTGCGCCACGGGGTGCCACCGCAGCGGTTGACGTGGATCAAACCGCGCGAGGCGTGGCTGATGGACCGGGCGACCGTGCAGCCCGGGGCCCAGTTCGCCAAGCGGGCGCTCGCCGATTTCACCGCGCAGCTGGTCGCGGTCCGGGACGCGACGTCGTTCGCCGACCTGTTCGCCCGGCTGGAGGCGAAGGGCTGCCTCCTGCGGATCGACGCGTCGGTCGATCCGACGATGTACCGCTGCGCGATCGTGTCGCAGGGCGAACTGGAACTCCTGCGACGCATTGACGGCGTGGTCCGGCTCGGCCACGTGACCGCGATCGAGCCGGGACGCGTGACGCTGGACGGCGGGACCGTCGACGTCGACGGGTCGGTGCTCTACGTCGACTGCACCGCCGACGGGCTGGGCGACAAGGCGCCGGCACCGATCTTCGACGGTGAGCGCATCACGCTGCAGACGGTGCGCACCTGCCAGCCGGCGTTCTCCGCGTCGGTGATCGGTCACGTCGAGGCGGCCTACGGCGACGACGAGACGCGCAACGCGTTCTGCGGTCCGGTGCCCTACCCGCATCTGCCCGCCGACTGGTTGCGAATGATGTTGGCGTTCAACCGCAATCAGCTGCACTGGTTCACCGATCCGGACATGATGGCGTGGGTCGACGGTGCCCGGCTCAACATCCTGCACCACATCACAGCGGGGGTGAGTGAACGGGCGCGCGAGAAGATCGTCAGCATGCTCGGCTCGCAGTTGCACGAGATCAACGGCAAACTCGAGGCGCTACTCGCCGAGGCGTGAGCATGGGCATTCGAACAGCACTGTGGCGCCCCGTCGGGGGTTGTACCCTGAGGACGCTTGCGGGGGCAAGCAAAAACGGGAAGATCACGATCAGCTGCGATCCGGGGGCGGCGAAGATGGCAGCGTTGTCGAACAAGTGGTGGTCACATCCCCACCACTATGAGTGGATGACCGACTACCTGGCCGCTCGCGGGATGACCGGGGCGGTCAGGTTCATGATGGCCGGTATCGCGGCGTCGTTGTCGATCTGTCTTCTGGTCTTACTGTATTTCGACGGGCCGGAGGCGGTCGTGCCGACCGCCATGACATGGCTCGCGGTCGGCGGGGGGATCGCCGGCGTGGCGCTATGGACGTGGCGCTGGCCGACACACGCCCAATCGGTCGCCTTCGCTCTGGTGTCCAGCGCCTCCATAGCGTTGTCGTGCCTGGCCTACCCGCACCCGGCTGGGGCGCTCATCGGTTGCATCTCCTTCGCCACCATCGCCGCCTACATCGCGTTCTTCCACTCGACGGCCCTGGTGCTGTTCAACTTCGCCCTAACCACCGCTGTCGGTGTGGCCGCCGCGACCCGACTTGCGCTGTCGGGCCATACGGCAATGGCCGTCGTCGACCTGTTCATCGTGCTGCAGATCAACATCGCCATGCCGGTGGCGATCCACGTTCTGGTGCGGGCGCTCGGCGTCGATCTGGCGCAGGCCGATCGCGATCCGCTCACCGGACTGCTCAACAGGCGGGCCTTCTACGCACAGAGCGCGAAGTTGCGCGTCGCCGGGCCGGCACACGCCGACTGGCACCTGGTCGTCGTGGTGGTGGATCTCGACGACTTCAAACGAATCAACGACACATACGGGCATCAGGTCGGCGATGAGACGCTCATGGCGGTGGGACGCGCCCTGTCGCGGGCGGTGGTCGGCGCCTCGGCGGCGATCGGTCGAAGCGGTGGCGAAGAGTTCGTCGTCGCCACCGTGTGGGAAACCGCCGATCCCACACCGCTGGCGAAGCGGATCTGCGAAGAGATCGCCGCGCTACCCGAACCCGTCACGGCGAGCGTGGGCACGGCATGTACGGCGCTGACGTCGACGCGCGGCGTTCACCAGTCCACGCTCGAACACCTCGTCTGCGCCGCCGACGCCGCGATGTACGAGGCGAAACGGGCCGGCGGCAACAAGTTCCACCACCACTGCACCGCGCGAGATTGAAGCTACGCAGCGAAAGTGCGAGAGGGCCCCTGCGCCAGTTCAATCTCGCGAACACTGCGCGCCTGTTCGACCCGCGCAAGAATGTCCGCCTCGTCGTCCTCGGGGTCGCGTTACAACGTGAGACTGAACCTACGCAGCGAAAGTGCGAGAGGGCCCCTGCGCCAGTTCGATCTCGCGAACACTGCGCGCCTGTTCGACCCGCGCAAGAATGTCCGCCTCGTCGTCCTCGGCGATCACCCGGACGACGATCCAGCCGAGCGCCCCGAGCCGGCGCAACTTGCGCTGATCCATCACGTAGCGCCTGCGATTCGTCCGGTGGTAGTCGCCGTCGTACTCGACCGCAATCCTCAGCTCGGGCCAACCCATATCCGCGACGCCGATCAAGCCTTCGCGGTCGAAGACCGGGATCTGCGTGGTCAGCGAGTGGTACCCGTTGTCGATCAGAAGCAGCCGCAGCCAGGTCTCCTTCGGCGAAGCCGCGCCGGCGTCGATGAGCGGCACGGCGACGCGGAGGGCTTTCAGTCCGCGCGCCCGCGGATATCGCGTTGCCAACGAGACGACGTCGTCGCGGGCGAAGCGCTGCGCCCACATCAGCGCATCGATCCGGGCGACAGCGTCGTCGCGTGGCAGCCGTCGACCGAGATCGAAAGCCGTTCGCGCGCAATTCGTCACGGGTAGCCGACCGAAGCGGTCGACCTCATCGGCGGCCAGCGTGTCGTTGCGGACGAGCAGGCCGTCGGGTGCGCGTCCGTTGTTCCAGATCAATTCGATCGGAATGTCGTCGTCGATCCACGGCGCACCCTGCATCGCGGCGGCCGACAGTCCACCGATCACCGCGCGCCGCCGCGACCACAGCCAGGCCGCGTAGATCCTGTCCTTCAGCGACAGCTCCAACTGCCTAGGGCAATACACGTCCGGATAGATGCGTAGGTGCCAGCGCGCCAGCTCATGCCGTGTGACGGCGCCGCTCGCCAACGCCTCCGTGCCGATGAAGATCCTCCCCATGACGGGATCCTGGCACCGCGCACCGACAAGCTGGCGAAACTGAACACACGCAGCGAAAGTGCGAGGAGCGGCCTGCGTGAGTGCAATGTCGCGGCGCCGCAACGCGCCGCGACGCGTCACGCGCTAGGCCAGCGACTGCTCCCACGCCCGGTTCAGTGCCGCATACCTGCCGCCGTCGCGCCCGGTCAGCTCCGCGGGAGCGCCGTCCTCGACGATGCGACCGCCCTCGAGCACCAGCACCCGGTCGGCGATCGCTACCGTCGACAGGCGGTGCGCGATCACCAGCGCGGTGCGGTCGGACAGCACCGTCTCCAACGCCCGCTGCACCATTCGCTCGCTCGGGATGTCCAGCGACGACGTCGCCTCGTCGAGGATCAGCACCGCGGGATCCGCCAGGAACGCCCGCGCGAACGCGACGAGCTGGCGCTGCCCCGCCGACAGTCGGCCGCCGCGCTTGGCGACGTCGGTGTCATACCCCTCCGGTAGCGAGTCGATGAACCGGTCGGCGCCAACGGCCTCCGCGGCCGCACGCACCTCGTCGTCGGTGGCGTCGGGTTTGCCGAACCGGATGTTGTCGGCGACCGTGCCCTCGAACATGAAGTTCTCCTGCGTCACCATCACGACATGCCTGCGCAGTTCGCTCTGCGACAGCCGGCGCAGATCGGTCCCGTCGAGCGTCACCGACCCGGATATCGGATCGTAGAACCGGGCGATCAACTTGGCGATCGTCGTCTTGCCGGCACCGGTCGTGCCGACCAGCGCGACGGTCTGGCCGGCCGGGACCGTCAGCGACAGGTCAGGCAGCACCGGGCGGTCCGGCGAGTAGCCGAACGTCACGTCGTGGAAGGCGACCTCGCCCCGCACCGACGTCAGCTCCACCGGATCGTCGGGGTCCTGGATGCCCGGCTTCTCGGCGAGCACCCCGGCCAGCTTCTCCAGCGCCGAGGACGCCGACTGAAAAGTGTTGAAGAACTGGGAGATCTCCTGCATCGGTTCGAAGAACATCCGCAGGTAGAGCAGGAACGCGGTCAGGGTGCCGATCGTCATCTCACCCTGCAGCGCCAGCGAGCCGCCGTAGAGCAGCACCACCCCTGTGGTGATGTTGCCGACCAGCTTCACACCGGGCATGAAAATGGCCAGCAGCCGGAACGTCCGCTCGTTGATCTGGCGGTACTCGTCGGCGATGTCTTCGAAGATCTCCTGGTTGCGCGGTTCGCGGCGGTACGCCTGCACGGCCTTGATGCCGGTCATCGTCTCGACGAACTGCACGATCACCAGCGCGGCACTCTCGCGCACCTTGCGGTACGTCTTGGCCGATTCGGTGCGGAACCACCACACCAGCGCCACCAGGATCGGGACCGCGGCCAGGCACATCAGCCCCAGCTTCACGTCGAGCGTCACCAGCAGGATCGACGTGCCGACCAGCGTGAGCACCGCGGTGATCAGGCTGTCGAAACCGGTCTCCAGCATGTCCTGGATGGCTTCGACGTCGTTGGTCGATCGGCTGACCACCCGGCCTGAGGTGTACCGGTCGTGGAAGGCGATGTCGAGGCGCTGAAAATGCCGGAACACCCTGCGGCGCAACTCCAGCAGCACCTTCTGCCCGATCCGGCCGGATCGGCGCAGGAAGAACATCCGGCTGAGTGCCTGGACCACCACGACCCCGCACAACGCGCCGACGATCAGCATCAGCTCACGCGCCGGCCCGCCCTCGAGCAGCGGGGGGATGCCGTGGTCGATCCCGCGCTGCACCAGCAGGGGAACCGACAGCCGCGCGACGTTCTCCACCACCACAACGAGCGCGAGCAGGAACACCGTGACCCGGTAGGGCTTGAGCAGGTTCCACAGCAGCGCCCGGGCCTCGCGGCGACGCGGCACGCTCTCGTCGATCGGGAGGTCGTCGTCCCCGTCTTGCTCTTTGACGCGTCCGCGCCAGTCGGTGACGCTCATCGGCGTTCGGCCTCCGAGGTCACGAACCGGGGATCGGCGCAGGCCTCGTCGGCCGCCTCCCGCTCGGCGTAGGTGTGGTCGAGGCGCTCGCGGGCGTCGTCGTCCTCCCAGGCGCCGACGCGTTCGGCGCCGTCGTCGAGTTCGTCGTCAGCGGCCAGCAGGTAGCGGTACTGCGGCACGCCGGCGAGCAGCTGCGCGTGGGTGCCGACGTGGGTGACCGTGCCGTTCTCGAGCAGCGCGACCTTGTCCGCGAGCAGCACCGTCGACGCCCGGTGCGCGACGACGATGCCCGTCACCGCATGCAGTACCCGGCGCAGCGCCTCCTCCACGACCGCCTCGGTGTGCACGTCGAGCGCGGACAGCGTGTCGTCGAGGACGAGGATCCTCGGGGCGGCGAGGATCGCGCGGGCCAGCGAAAGACGTTGCCGCTGACCGCCGGACAGGCTCATCCCCTGCTCGCCGATGCGGGTGTCCAGCCCGAACGGCAGGTCGTAGACGAATTGCGCGGCGGCCACCTCGATGGCTTGGGCGAGTTGCGCCTCGGACGCGTCGGGCCGGCCGAGCCGCAGGTTCTCCGCGACCGACATCGAGAACAGCGTCGGGTCCTCGAACGCGGTCGCGACGGCCTGGCGCAGCGCGGGCAGCGACAGCTCCCGGATGTCCACGCCGTCGATGCGGATCGAACCCTCGGTGACGTCGTAGAGCCGGGACAGCAGCGCCGTCAGCACCGACTTTCCCGACCCGGTCGCACCGACCAGTGCCAGCGTCTCCCCCGGTTCGACCGTCATGCTGACGTGCCGGAGCGCCCACTCCTCGCTGTCGGGGAATCTGAAGCCGACGTCGACGAGTTCCAGGCGCCCGCCCCGCGGGGTGTCGTTGCGGGGGCCATCGGTGATCTCCCGTGGCGCGTCGAAGATCTCGGCGATGCGGTTGGCCGCGGTGTAGGACTCCTGCATCATCGACAGCAGGAAACCCAGCGACGCGATCGGCCACACCAGCGACAACATCATCGTGATGAAGGCGACCAGCGTGCCCAGGGTGACGTACCCGTGGCCGGCGGCGTACGCGCCGAACCCGAGCACCACGATCAGCGTCAGGTTCGGGATGACCTCCAACAGGGTCCAGAACTTCGCCGACACCGACACCCGGGCGACCTGGGTGTCGTAGAGGTCAGTCAGCTGCTCGTCGAACCGGTCGTAGACGTACTGCTCGCGGCCGAAGGACTTCACCACCCGCAGGCCCAGCGCCGACTCCTCGACGTGGGTGGCGACATGGCCGGACTGATCCTGCGCCAGCCGCGACAGCCGGGTGTACTCCCGCTGGAAGTGCAGCACGGTCAACGTGATCGGCACGATCGACACCAGCACGACCACGCCCAGCGGCCAGTACATCGCCAGCAGGATCGCGGTGACGACGACGATCTGCAGGCCGTTGAGGATGAGGAACACCAGGCCGAACGACATGAACCGACGGATCGTGGACAGATCGTTCATCATCCGCGACAACAACTGACCGGACTGCCAGCGGCCGTGGAAACTCATCGGCAGGATCTGCAGCCGCGCGTAGAGGTCCTTGCGGATGTCCGCCTCGACGCCCATGGTGGCGCGCGAGACCAACCACCGGCGGATGAACCACAGCACGGCCTCGGTGATGCCGACGCCCATCGCCGCGGCGCCGAGCACCCACAGCCCGTGCTGATCCTGGTGGCGCACCGGCCCGTCGATGACCGCCTTGGTCATCAGGGGGATGGAGATCGTCGCGCCGAGGCTCGCGACCGCGACGACGAGCATGGCGATCCAGCGCACCCGGTAGGGCATCAGGTACGGGAGCAGCCGCCACAGGTCGGAGCTGGCTCTCGGCTGCGCCCGCCGAGCAGCGATCGCGGGCGCCGAAATCAGGGCGCGGGAGTCGGGATTGGCCACTTAGTCAATCTTCCCATCGGGGGCAAGCCAATAACGTCGAGGCGGAAAACGTCACGCGACCGCCTCGGACTCCTGCGGACCGAACTGCGTCTCGTACAGCTCGGCGTACCGGCCGCCGCGGTCGATCAGCTGGTGGTGTGTCCCGCGCTCGACGATCCGGCCGCCTTCGACCACCAGGATGACGTCGGCCGTCCGCACGGTCGACAACCGGTGGGCGATGACCAGCGACGTCCGTCCCGCCAGCGCCTCGCCGAGGGCCTGCTGCACGGCGGCCTCCGAGGATGAGTCCAGCGCCGCCGTCGCCTCGTCGAGCACTACCACCCGTGACCTCCCCAACAGCAGGCGGGCGATGGTCAGCCGCTGCCGCTGCCCGCCGGACAGACGGTAGCCGCGCTCACCGACAACCGTGTCGAGCCCGTCGGGCATCTCGGCGACCACGTCGGCCAGCCGGGCCCGGCGCAGCGCATCCCAGAGTTCATCGTCGGTGGCCTCGGGCGCCGCGAGCAGCAGGTTGGACCGGATCGACTCGTGGAACAGGTGCCCGTCCTGGGTCACCATGCCGATGGTGTCGCGCAGCGACGCGAACGTCAGATCGCGCACATCGGTTCCGGCCAGCCGCACCGCGCCGGAGCCGACGTCGTAAAGCCGGGCCAGCAGCGCCGCGATCGTCGACTTCCCGGCGCCGGAGGATCCGACGAGCGCCACCAGCTGTCCCGGCTCGGCGGTGAAGGAGATGCCGTGCAGGACCTCACCGCCGTCACGGTCGTCGAGGACCGCGACCTCTTCCAGGGAGGCCAGCGAGACCTTGCCGGCCGTCGGGTATGAGAACCGCACCTGATCGAATTCCACGCGGACCGGACCGTCGGGGACCGCGATGGCGTCGGGCTCCTCCCGGATCAGCGGCTCCAGGTCGAGCACCTCGAAGACCCGCTCGAAGGACACCAGCGCACTGGCGATCTCGACCCTCGCATTGGCCAGCGCGGTCAGGGGCGCGTAGAGCCGGGTGAGAAGCAACGCCAACGACACGATGGCCCCGGCCTGCAGGTGTCCACCGAGCGCGATCACCCCGCCGAGCCCGTAGACCAGCGCCAGCGCGAGCGCCGACATCAACGTCAGCGAGTTCATGAACGTCGACTGCAACATCGCCGAGCGCACCCCGATGTCCCGTACCCGATCGGCGCGGACGGCGAATTCGTGCGATTCGGCGGCGGGCCGGCCGAACAGCTTGACCAGCGTGGCGCCCGGCGCCGAGAACCGTTCGGTCATCTGGGTGTTCATCGTCGCGTTGTGGATGGCGCTTTCCCGTGACAGGAACGCCATCTTGGCGCCGATCCGCCGGGCCGGCAGCACGAACACCGGCACCAGCACCAGCGCCACGACGGTGATCTGCCAGGAGATCGCGAGCATCACCGCCAGCGTCAGGGTCAGCGTGACGAGGTTGGAGACGACACCGGAGAGCGTGTCGGAGAACGCGCGCTGCGCGCCGAGCACGTCATTGCCCAGGCGGCTGACCAGCGCGCCGGTGCGGGTGCGCATGAAGAACGCCACCGGCATCTTCTGCACGTGGTCGAACACGGCGGTCCGCAGGTCGAAGATCAGGCCCTCACCGATGTTCGAGGACAGCCAGCGGGTCAGCAGCGACATGGCCGCCTCGGCGAGCGCGACGGTCGCGATGACCAGCGCCAGCCCGACCACGATCGACGGTGCGCCGCCGCGGGTGATCACGTCGACCACCCGGCCGGCGAGCACCGGCGTGGCGACCGCCAGCGCCGCGCTGACCACGCTGACCGCCACGAAGGCGGCGAGCCTGCGGTGATGGCGTTCGGCGAAGCGCCAGATGCGACGGAGCAGCGCACGGTCGGCCAGCGAGTGCAGATCCCCGCCGCGGGCGTGCGCCTGGCGGTAGAGGGTCTGCCGGGCGACCGTTTCGATGCTCATGAATTCACCGTAGAACCTCAACGAAAGGTGAGGTCAAATGTTCCGGGCCTGTCCGGGCGGGTCAATCACGCGGCCCACCGGCAGCCTCCCCCAGCCTGACCTCTACATCAGGCAAGATTGCTGCCATGGACAGTGGTGTGGGATCGCCCCGGGTGCTGGTGGTCGACGACGACCCTGACGTGCTGGCGTCGCTGGAGCGCGGGCTCCGGCTGTCCGGATTCGACGTGTCCACCGCGGTGGACGGCGCCGAGGCGTTGCGCAGTGCGACCGAGACGCGCCCCGACGCGATCGTGCTCGACATCAACATGCCGGTGCTCGACGGCGTCAGCGTGGTCACCGCGCTGCGTGCGATGGACAACGACGTGCCCGTCTGTGTGTTGAGCGCACGCAGCAGTGTCGACGACCGGGTGGCCGGCCTGGAGGCAGGCGCCGACGACTACCTCGTCAAACCCTTCGTGCTGGCCGAACTGGTGGCGCGGGTCAAAGCCCTGCTCCGCCGGCGCGGCTCGTCGGCGACGTTCTCGTCGGAGACCATCCAGGTCGGTCCGCTCGAGGTCGACATCCCGGGCCGGCGGGCCCGGGTCAACGGCGTCGACGTCGATCTGACCAAACGCGAATTCGACCTGCTGGCCGTGCTGGCCGAACACAAGACCGCAGTGCTCTCGCGCGCGCAGTTACTGGAACTGGTGTGGGGCTACGACTTCGCCGCCGACACCAACGTCGTCGACGTGTTCATCGGATACCTGCGCCGCAAGCTGGAAGCCGGCGGTGCGCCCCGCCTGCTGCACACCGTGCGCGGTGTGGGATTCGTGCTCCGGACTCAATAGCGATGAGCGCGCTGTCGCGGATCTTCCGCCGCACCCCGTCCCTGCGGACCAGGGTGGCGTTCGCGACAGCGATCGGCGCGGCCATCGTCGTGATCATCGTCGGGGCCGTGGTGTGGGTCGGCATCACCAACGACCGCAAGGAACGCCTCGACCGCCGGCTCGACGAGGCCGCCGGCTTCGCGATCCCGTTCCTGCCCCGCGGACTCGACACCATCCCGAAGTCGCCGAACAATCAGGATGTCGTCATAACGGTTCGCAAACCGGACGGCGAGGTCACCTCCAACTCCGATGTCGTGCTGCCCGAGGCCCCCGCGGGCTACGCCGACACCTACGTCGACGGGGTGCGCTACCGGGTGCGCACCGTCGACATCCGCTTCCCCGAACCGATGTCGGTGGAGGTCGGCGCCACCTATGACGCGACCGTCGCCGACACCAACAACCTGCACCGCCGAGTGATCGTCATCTGCGCGCTGGCCGTCGGGGCTGCCACCCTGCTGGGGTGGCTACTGGCGGCGTTCGCGGTACGCCCGCTCAAACGCCTCGCCCAGCAGACCCGCCAGATCGACGCCGGTGACGAAGCGCCCGATGTCGAAGTGCGTGGCGCGTCGGAGGCCGTCGAGATCGCCGAGGCCGTCAAGGGCATGCTCGAACGCATCTGGTCCGAGCAGGACCGCACCAAGGCCGCGCTGACCTCCGCACGCGACTTCGCGTCGGTCTCGGCGCACGAACTGCGCACGCCGCTGACCGCGATGCGCACCAACCTCGAGGTGCTCGCCACCCTCGACCTCGCCGACGACCAGCGCAAAGAGGTGGTCAACGACGTCATCCGCACGCAGTCGCGCATCGAGGCGACGCTGTCGGCGCTGGAGCGCCTCGCCCAGGGTGAGCTGTCCACGTCCGATGACCACGTCCCCGTCGACATCACCGAACTGCTCGACCGCGCCGCTCACGACGCGATGCGCGTGTACCCGGAACTCGACGTGACGCTGGTGCCCGCGCCGACGGTGATCATCGTCGGCCTACCCGCCGGGCTGCGGCTGGCCGTCGACAACGCGATCGCCAACGCCGTCAAACACGGCGGCGCCACCCGGGTGCAGCTGTCCGCGGTCAGTTCCCGCGCGGGTGTGGAGATCGCGATCGACGACGACGGCGTCGGGGTGCCCGAGGAGGAACGCGCCCGGGTGTTCGAGCGATTCTCCCGCGGGTCTACCGCCTCGCATTCCGGCTCGGGTCTGGGGTTGGCGCTGGTGGCGCAGCAGGCCGAATTGCACGGCGGTACCGCGACGCTGGAGTCCAGCCCGCTGGGCGGGGCGCGGCTGCTGCTGCGCCTACCCGGACCGCGATGACCCGGCGCGAACGTGAACTTGTGCGCGAAGTTCCGGCGATTTCTCGCTCATAAGCTCACGTTCGGCAAGTACAGCTAGCGGGTCGCCAGCAGGTCGATCACGAAGATGAGCGTTTTGCCCGACAGCCGGTGACCACCGTCGGCGGGACCGTAGGCCTGCGCGGGCGGAATCGTCAGCTTGCGACGGCCGCCGACCTTCATCCCCGGGATGCCGTCCTGCCAGCCCTGGATCAGCCCCTGCAGCGGGAACTCGATCGACTGGCCCCGGTTCCACGAGCTGTCGAACTCTTCACCGGTGTCGTATTCGACGCCCACGTAGTGCACTTCGACGTTGGCGCCGGGAACGGCTTCGGGTCCCTCGCCGACGATCACGTCCTCGATGACCAGATCGGCGGGTGGCGGACCGTCGGGAAATTCGATCTCGGGCTTCTGTCCTGGGTTCACAGTCACATCCCCACGGTAGTCGGGCAGACTGGGCCAGTGACATCAGATCAAGACATCCTCGCTCAGGTGAACAAGCTCGTCGCCGAGGAACAGCAGCTCCGCGATGCGCTGCAGCAAGGGGAGATCGACGAGAGCGAAGAGCACCAACGGCTCCGCGCCGTCGAAGTCCAGCTCGACCAGTGTTGGGATCTGCTGCGGCAGCGGCGCGCGCTGCGCGACAGCGGCAAGGACCCGCGGGAGGCGGAGGTGCGCCCTGCCGACGAGGTGGAGGGTTACCTGAACTGAGCGCTGCCAGGTCGGCGACGGTCGATGTCGTCATCGTCGGCGGCGGCCACAACGGGTTGGTCGCCGCGGCCTACCTTGCGCGCGCCGGCCGTCGCGTTCAGGTGCTCGAACGGCTCGACCACGTCGGCGGGGCGGCGGTGTCGGCGCACGCGTTCGACGGCGTCGACGCCCGGCTGTCGCGTTATTCGTATCTGGTCAGCCTGCTCCCCAAACGCATCGTCGACGATCTCGGCGCGCGGATTCGCCTGATCAAACGGCGCTACTCCTCCTACACCCCCGACCCGGGCACCGGTGGTCGCACGGGCCTGCTCATCGGGCCGACGAGCACGTTCGGCGCTGTCGACGCCGCCGCGGACGAGGCCGGGTTCGACGACTTCTACCGTCGCTGCCGCACTGTCACCGAACGGCTGTGGCCGACGCTGACCGCACCGCTGATGACGCGCGAGCAGGCCCGCCGCCACGTGCTGGCCGGCGGCGTCGAGGGCGCCGACGACGCGTGGACGGTGCTCACCCAGACGCCGATCGGTGAGGCCATCACCGCGGCGGTGCGCAGCGACCTGGTGCGCGGAGTGCTGGCCACCGACGCGCTGATCGGCACGTTCGCGCGCACGGACGATCCGTCACTGGTGCAGAACATCTGCTTTCTGTACCACCTGCTCGGCAGCGGGACGGGCGACTGGGACGTACCGGTCGGCGGGATGGGCGCGGTCAGCGGTGCGCTCGCGGCCGCCGCGGCCGGCTTCGGCGCCGAGATCACCACGGGGGCCGAGGTCACGGCGATCACGCCGGACGGCGAGGTCACCTATCGGGAGGGCGGACGGGAGCACCGGATGGGCGCCCACTTCGTGCTGGCCAATGTCACCCCGGCGGTGCTGGCCGACCTGCTGGGCGAGCCTGCGCCGCCGTCGGCACCGGGCTCCCAGGTGAAGGTCAACCTGATGCTGCGCCGGTTGCCCCGCCTGCGCGACGCCACCGTGACAGCCGAGCAGGCATTCGGCGGGACGTTCCACATCAACGAGACGCTGCGCCAGCTCGACGCCGCACACGACCGGGCCGCGGCCGGCGAGGTGCCGAACCCGCTGCCGTGTGAGATCTACTGTCACTCGCTGAACGACCCGTCGATCCTCTCCGACGACCTCCGCGCCGCGGGTGCGCACACGCTGACCGTGTTCGGGCTGCACACCCCGCACTCACTGCTGGCCCACGGCGATGACGAGCGAATGCGCAACACGCTGACCTCCGCCGTCCTCACTTCCCTCAATTCCGTTCTCGCCGAACCGATTCACGATGTGGTACTCGAGGATGCCGCGGGCCGGCTGTGCATCGAGACGAAGACCACCGGCGACCTCGAACGAAGCCTGAACATGACCGGCGGCAACATCTTCCACGGCGGTCTGCAGTGGCCGTTCGCCGAGGACGACGATCCGCTGGACACCGCTGCTGCGCGCTGGGGCGTGGCGACCCGGCACCCGCGAATCCTGCTGTGCGGCTCAGGATCTCGACGCGGCGGCGGGGTGTCCGGGATCGGCGGGCACAATGCGGCCATGGCTGTTCTGGCCGGCTGAGCGTACGCTGGCCTGCGTGAACGCCATCCGTGCGACGTCCGCCACCGCCGCGGTGCTGGCCGGCCTCGTGCTCGCCGCGCCCGCATCCGCATCGCCGAGTTTCGGCAGCAACGGGCTCTTCGGTGTCGACGAGCGGGCCTCACAGGGGTGGGCCACCTCGTTCATCCCGCCGGGGCGTTACCGCGTCGACCAGGCGCCGAGCATGCCGCCCTACCAGAGCGCACCCGGTTTCTGGTTGCGCTGCAGCGGTTTCCCGTGCGCGATCGAGGTCGGCGGCAATGTCCTCGCCAAGGGCGACGCCATCCGCGACGTGCCGACGTTCGTCGACGTCCTGCCCGCCGATGCCGGTGTGCGTCTCTACAACGTCACGCTGACACGGGTCTGAGCCCTCAGCTCGACGCGTCGACCAGTGCGTCGTGCGCCCAGGCCAGATGCGCGGGGATCGCGGCGCGGTGGGTCGGTGCCCGAAGCGCCTCGATGTCAGCGAGGTAGGTCCCCCGCGGATCGACCGTAGCCGGGTCCGCCAGCACGTCGGCGAGCTCGGTGACCATCGCGCAGCAGTGCGCGAGGATTCGCGAACGCCGCTGCAGCGCCTCGGCGGTCACCGTATCGCGCTCCTCGGTCGACGCCGACGGGCTCAACGCCCGCACCGCCGCCAGTGTCCGGACATCCGCCTGGTCGAACAGCGCCTCCGGCGCCGCGCCGAGCGCCCCGTAGTCACGCTCGATCAGCCGCTGCAGGTTCTCGGTGGCCCACCAATCGTCCTCCGGCTCGGCGGAATCCGGCTGTTGCCACGGCAGCGTCGTCGAATCGAACCAGACCGGCACGAACGACGACAGCCGCGGTGACGCGAGCGAGGCCAGGATCATCGGGTCATCCGAGAGTTCGGTGACGATGCTGGCGGCGGTCTCATGTCCCTTCGTGTCCTCGGCGTGCATGCAGATCATCGACTCCGATTTGATGCCGGGTCGCCAGTCGGCGGCGGTCTCCCCGATATCGCGCAGCACCGCCCACATGTCCTCGATGCTCACCTTGCCCCGGTCGGCATGGGCTTTCATGACCTGACCGGACCGGCCGAGCCGGGCGGTGCAGGAAGCCAGGAACGGCAGTTCGGGGTCGGCGTAGGCCGCACCGAAGTCGAACCGGCCGCCGGTGGCGGGATCCCACCAGCCGCGCTCGACCGCGTAGGACTCCGCATCGGCGGAGATCAGGTCGTAGTCCGAACCGATCGAGTATGCGTTGGAAATGGTGGCCACCGTTGTCACCCGCTTGGCCGCCCAGTGCTTGTTCGCGGTTTCGATCACCCAGGCGGTCGACGGGTCGGCGATGAGGAAGCCGTTGTGGTAGGTCTGGTCGACCACCAGATTGGTCGTACCCGACTGGCCGTGCTCCTCGAGCAGGCCGATGAGCACCTGCAGACCCTCGTCCGCGGTCGCCGCGCGCTCGAGCACCAGTCGCAACAGGTCCATGCCGAGCAGGCCGGGCTCGGCCGAGGCCTCCTCCCGCGACCACAGCGCCTCGTTGCCGACGCCGACGCCGTGCTCGTTCACACCGTGTTCGAAACCCCATATCCACCAGGGTCGCGAACCGATGACGGCGTGGGTGGCTTGCACCTGAGGGATGCTGATGTACGTCGCCCGCACCACCGCACCCGGTTCGTGGGTGGCGGCCTGCGCGCGGTACAGATACTGCGCCTCGTTCGGGTTGCGGTCGCTGTTCTTGGCCAGGATCGTACGGCCCGACGCGGTCGCGTCGCCGATCGCGACCATGGTGTCGCAACTGGCTGCCCGGATGTCTGAATACATGGTGTCGCTTTCGTTTTCGGACGGAAGGGGTTGGGGTGTGGTCACGCGACACCACGGGTCTTGGCCCGGCTCCGCAGTGCGATACCCACGAGGTTGAGGCCCACGGTGGTGATGATCAGGGCGATACCCGGCACCACGGTGATCCACCAGTAGACCAGGATGTACTGCTTACCGTCGGCCATGATCGATCCGAGCGACGGCATGTCCGGCGGCGCGCCGATTCCCAGGAAGCCCAGTGTCGATTCGTAGACGATCACCGCAGCGATGTCGAGGGCGGCCAGCACGAGGACGGCCGAGATGTTGGACCGCAGCAGGTATCTGCGGATGATGCGGCCGGGTCGGGCGCCCATCGCGACCGAGGCGCGGACGTAGTCCGTCGATTTCTCGAGTTGGGTGGCGCTGCGCACGACCCGGGCGTAGGTCGGCCACATCGCCAGGGTCAGCACCGCCGTCAGCGACCAGAACGACGGCTCGGACACCGAGAGCACCGCGACAGCCAGCACGATGAACGGCAGCGCCATCTGCACGTCGGTCAGCCGCATGAGCACCGTGTCGAGGAACCCGCCGAAGTAGCCGGAGAGCAGCCCTACCAGGAACCCGACCACGATCGCGATCGCGATGACCGTGATGGCGATGGTGAACGACGTGCGCAGCCCGAGCGCGATCCGGACCGCCATGTCACGGCCGACCTGGTCGGTGCCCAGGAGGTGGCCCGCCGAGAACGGTGGCAGGTACGCGCGCTTGGGATCGACCACGGTGTCCGATGCGGGCGCAAGCAGCGGCAGCAGGATGGACGTCAGGGCGGCGAACACGACGATCGCCAGCCCGGCGTACATGGTGGCCGTCCGCGGAAACCACGCGAACCGTTGCCCGGAGGGCGCCAACGGGACTGCCACATCGTCGATCTCGTGCTCTGGCGGAACCGTTGTCACGCTTGCGCTCCCTTCAGCGCGAATCGGGGGAACCACCCCGGCATCGAGCGCTTCGCGCGGGTGCCCGCGCGGTTGTCGATCGCCATCCGGCGGTCGATGCGGCCGTAGGAGAGATCGATCAACAGGTTGAGCACCAGGAAGATCAGCGCGGTCACCAGGGTGATGACCTGCATGAGCGGATAGTCGCGGCGCAGCACGGTGTTGAGGGTGAGCAGCCCCATCCCCGGATAGTTGAAGATGTACTCGACGACGACGGCGCCGCCCAGCAGGTAGCCGAACTGCGCACCCATCACGGTCAGCAACGGGACTCCGGTGAGCCGCAACGCATGCCGCCACGCGATGCGCGTCGGCGACAGGCCTCTGGCCCGCAGCGCCACCGCCATCTCACTGCGCAGCGTGTCGGCCATGTTGGTGCGCACCACATTCGCGATCACCGCGGTCAGCGGCACCGCCAGCGCCACACTGGGCAGCACCACCGAAATAGGCCCGACATATCCGACGGTCGGGAAGATGCCCGACTTCACCGCGACGAACGATCCCAGCATGATCGCCACCCAGAAGTTGGGCATCGACTGCAGGATGATCGTGACGACGTTGATGGTCCGGTCCGACCACTTGTCCTCGCGGCGGGCCGAGAAGACGCCCAGCGAGATTCCTGCCAGCAGGCTCAGGACGAGGGCGGTCAGCGCCAGCAGCGCGGTGTAGGGCAACGCCTTGACGACGAGGTCGAAGGCGCCACCCTGGAAGAAGTAGGAGTCGCCGAAGTCGCCGCGGACCATCTGCTGCAGGAACCCCCAGTATTGGCTGAGCAGCGGCCGGTCGAGTCCGAGTTCGGCGCGGATCTGCGCTGCGGCGGTCTCGTTGGCCGTCGGCGCGATCACCCGCACCGGATCGCCCGGGATGAGGCGCAGCATGAAGAAGACCAGCGTGACGACGCCGACGAGGACGATCAACGTCTGGATGATCTTGCGCAGCAGGTAGGTCATCGGTTGGCTTTCTGGTTCGTGCAAGGCGCGAATGACGATGTGGGGCAGGCGGTTGGGCGCCTGCCCCACATCACGAGCGTCACTGCGCGATGGTCACGTCCTGGATGCGGAAGTAGGAGTTCGGCCAGACCTCGAAGTTCTCCAACGTCGAGCTGTACGCCGTCGCCAACTCACTGGCGAACATCGGGAACTCCGGAAGCTCCGTCTCGATGGTCGGCAGTACATCGGTGCGGAAGACCTCGGCCCGCTGCTGCGGGTTCATGGTGGCGGCCTCCTTCTCCAGCACGGCGGCCACCGACGGGATCGGCTTACCCGTCACCAGGGCGTTGCGGAACAGCGAAAGCAGCATCACCTCAGGGTCTTTCGACGCGATGAACCAGCCGTGGTCGTAGAGGTCACACGCCTGCGGGTCGAAGAGCAGCTGGTTGTAGCGGGCCACCTCGAGCGTCTGCAGGCGCGCGTTGATGCCGACGTCGGCCAGGTTCTGGACGATGAACTCGCCGTACTCCTTCGTCTTCGGATAGAAGCCGACCGAGACGCAGTACTCGAGCGGGCGCAGGCCGGCGCCTCCTGGGTAACCGGCCTCGGCGAGAAGCTGTTTGGCCTTCACGGGGTCGAACTTCGGGAAGGTCGGGCTCTTCTCCGAGAACTCCTGCATGGAGGTCAGGAAGCTGGTGTTGACCTCGCCGCTGCCCATCATGATGTTCTCGACGATCGTCGGCACGTCGATGGCGTGCGCGATCGCCTGGCGCAGCTTGACGTTGTCCATGGGCGCCTTCTCGATGCGGAAGGCGGTCCACTTCGACTCCACGGTCGGCGTGCGCGCCACCTTGAGATCGGGCGAGGCCTCGATGACCGGAATCTGGTCGGGCTCGACGCGGTCGATGATCTGGGCCTGCCCCGACTGCAGCGCCGCGAGCCGGGTCTGGCTGTCGCCGACGAAGCGGAAGGTGAAGTCCTTGACCTTCGGCGCGTCACCCCAGTAGTCGGGGTAGGCGGTGAGCTTGACGCCGGCCTCTTCACCGTCGTAGGAGCCCCACATGTAGGGACCGGTGCCGACCATCTTCTCGTCCAGCTTCCCCGACTCGATCAGATGAGCGGGTGCGACGACTGCGGACACCCCGCTCGCGAGCAGCGCCAGGGTCGCGGCGAACGGCTTACCGGTGTTGATCCGCACCGTGTGGTCGTCGACCACCTCGGCGGTGAACGGGTTCGGGAACGCGAACGATCCCGTCACTTCGGGTTTGGAGACGTACTCGATGGAGGCCTTGACGTCCTTCGCGGTGAACGGTGTTCCGTCGTGGAACGTCACCCCCTCGCGGAGCTTGAACTCCCAGATCTCCGGGGACGGGTTCGACCACTCGGTGGCCAGGCCCGGCTGGTACTCGAGGTTGTCGTCGAGGGTCAGCAGGCCCTCGTAGGCCATCTGCTGGAGGCGGTCCTGGCTCAGCAGCGTGTGGTCGAAGGGATCCCACCGGCCGGCCAGGTTCTCGGCGGACAGGAAGGTGATCGATCCGCCCGAACCGTCGCCGGCCGGCGGCGGACCGCCGGGCGCGGGGCTGCAGGCGGTGACCGCGAGTGCGGCGACAAGCGCTGCGGCCCCTCCCTTCAACGCTGCGGCGCATGGGCGCCGAAGCCTCCCGCCTGACCGGAGAACTCCCTGGACCTGGGTCACCTGACCTCCTCGTACATTGTGTGCTTTGCGGAACTGCTTGTGGTTGTTCATGTTCAGGCCGACGCGCCGATCAGCCGTTCGGACCGCCGCCGCCGTTGGACGATCGGATCCGGGACGGGTACCGACGCAACCAGCTGTTGGGTGTAAGGGCTTGCGGGATTGGTGAGCACGTCGCGGGCGCGGCCGGATTCGGCGACCGACCCCGACTGGAGCACGACGATGTCGTCGGCGACCGTGGCGACGACGCCCAGGTCGTGGGAGATCAGCACGCATCCGAACCCCAGCTCGCCGATCAGTTCTCGCAGCAGCTCGATCACGTGCGCCTGGACGGAGACGTCGAGCGCTGAGGTCGGTTCGTCGGCGATCACCAGGGCGGGGTCCATGGCCAGCGCCCGGGCGATGGCGACACGCTGACGCTGGCCGCCGGAGAGCTCGTGCGGGAACCGCTCGGCGAACGACGTCGGGAGGTGGACGGCGTCGAGCATCGTCGCGACCCGTTCGGCACGTGACTTCGCCGTGCCGACGTGGTGGATGTCGAGAGGTTCACGGATGGCTTCGGCCACCGTGCGCCGCGGGTAGATCGAGGCCCGGGGATCCTGGAAGACGACGCCCAACGACCCGGTCAGCTGCCGGCGGGCTCGGCCTTTCACCCTCGCGAGATCCTGCCCGAGAAGGGTGATCGTCCCGTCCGTCGGTGTCAGCAGCCCGGTGAGGCACTGCGCGATCGTCGACTTCCCCGATCCCGACTCGCCGACGAGACCGAGGAGGCGGCCCGGTGCCAGCGCGAACGACACACCGTCGACGGCGGTGACCGCATGGCGTCCCGAACCGTACGTCACTCGCAGGTTATCGACCGAAAGAACCGGCGTCGCCGGTGTTTTCGGATCCGGTTCGGCGGCCTTCACCGAAGACGGCTCGGGGATCGTGGGTACGGCGGCGATCAGCTCCCGCGTGTACTGCTCGGTGGGGGCGGCGAAGATCTGCTCGGTGTAGCCGTGCTCGATGATGCGTCCGTCTTTCATCACCACGACGCGGTCGGCGAGATCCGCGACGACGCCCATGTTGTGGGTGATCAGGACGATGGTGGAGCCGTGCTGATCCCGGCATTCACGCAGCAGGTCGAGGACGGCGGCCTGGACGGTGACGTCGAGCGCGGTGGTCGGTTCGTCGGCGATGATCACCTTCGGGCGCATGGCGAGCGCCATGGCGATCGTGACCCGCTGTTTCTGTCCGCCGCTGAGCTGGTGCGGAAACGATTTCAGTCGTTTTTCGGCATCGGGCAGTCCCACAGATTCGAGCATCTCGACTGCGTACGCACGACTTTCGCTCCGGCTCATGTCCTGGTGCAGGCGGAAGGTCTCCACGAGCTGCTGGCCGATCGAGTAGACCGGGCTCAACGCGACGGACGGCTCCTGGAAGATCATCGCGAGGTCCTTGCCCCGCAGCGTCGAGAAGCGCGACTCGTCCAGGCCGACGAGGTCGGTGTCGCCGAACCGGATCTGGCCCCTCACCGTCGCCGACGGTGGCAGCAGGCCCATGGCGGCGCGCATCGACACGCTCTTTCCTGAGCCCGATTCCCCGACGACCGCGACGATCTCCCCTTCGCGGACGTCGAGATCGAAACCCCGGACGGCCGCCACGGTCCCCCGCTCGGTCGTGAAGTCGACCGACACATCGGCAAAGGACAGAACGGAATCTCGGGTCGCCTCGCCCAGGTCAGCGCTGCGACAGTCACTGTCGGACAAAAAGATCCTCACTGGCGTCTACGATCTCGGCCTCGCGTCACGAGGCTGGACTCAATCTGCCGTCACTACCGGCGACACTACGGCCACCATAGGTAAACTGAGGCCACTGGGAGTAGATATTTCTGAAAGTAATCAGATCCGTCAAATTCTGCGGCCAGACTTAACGTGTTCGTCATATGGCGCTCGGGTGCCGCTGCGGGTACCGGGCCTGGGGCCGCAGGTCCTCAGCGGCCGGTCAGCTTGGCCAGAGTCGCCCGCAGCGTGCGCAATTCGTCGTCGTCGAGCGCGGTGAGCGCTTCAGGGGCGGGATCGTCGACCGCCTCGATGGTCGTCAGCATCGCGCGCCCGGCGTCGGTCAGCGACACCGTCTTGCAGCGCCGGTTCGCCGGATCGACCTCGCGCACCACCAGCCCGCGCTGCTCCAGATCGTTGACGGCGACCGTGGCCGCCGGGGCATCCAGTGTGGCCGCCTGCGCCACCTGTTTGACCGTCATCGGCGCGCGGCCCAACCGGCGCAGCACCCGAACCCGGCTGAACGGCAGTCCGGTGGCCTCGACCACCGCGCGTCGCCAGCTGTCGCGGTTGTCGAACACCAGAGCCGTCAGCGCCCCCCACACCTCATCGGCGAGCGGGTCATGCGGCACGGGTCGCCACCTCCCCGGCGATCAGCGGCGCCAGCCGGTCAGCCGACCGCAGTGCCCGGGACGATGTCGAGTACAGCGCCAGCACCGTGATGACGACGCCGAAGGCCACACACACGAACCACAGCGGCCGTGCCGCCGCGGCGAAGTCCGTCGACGTGCCGGCCAGGGCTCCACCCGCCACCGAACCGCACAGCGCCACACCGATACTCACCCCGATCTGCCTGCTGGTCGACGTCACCGCCGACGCCGCGCCGGCCCGCTCGAGCGGCATCCCGCTCACCGCGGCGTTGGTGATCGGCGCGTTGACCATCGAGAAACCGATACCGAAGACCGCGAAGACGACGAGCAGTTCCCAGACCGGGGTGGTCGCGGTGAGGAACGACAGCATCGCCGATGCGACCGTGATCAGCACACCGGCGATCAGCAGCGACGGCCGGGCACCGAACCGCCCGACCAACCGGCCCGACAGCGGGGAGAAGAGCAGCGCGCCGATCGCGATGGGCAGGTAGATCAGGCCGGTGTCCATCGCGGAGTAACCGCGTTCGCCCTGCAGGTACAGCGACATCATGAACAGGAATGCACCCCAGCCGGCGAACGCGGACACCGCCGTCACCGTCGCCGCGCTGAACGGGATGCTGCGGAAGAAGCGCAGGTCGATGAACGGGTCGCGACGGCGGGCCTCGTAGCGGAGGAAGAGCACGAATGCCACCACCGCGACCACCGCGGCGGTCAGCGTGAGCGGGTGGGTCCAGCCCAGACCGGGCCCCTCGATCAGCGCGAACACGATCCCGAAGAGGAACAGCACGGCCAGCACCTGACCGATCGGGTCGATGTTGCGCATCGTCGTCGACTTGGTCTCGGGCACGAACACCGCGGTGAGGATGATCGCCGCCGCGCAGATCGGCAGGTTGATCCAGAACACCGCCCGCCAGCCGACCGTCTCGATGAGCAGCCCCCCGACGATCGGACCCAGCGACATCGCGATGCCCACCACCGAACCCCAGATGCCCAGCGCCCTGGCGCGTTCCACCCGTCCGGTGAAGATCTGCGAGACGATCGACAGCGCAACGGGATTCATCATCGATCCGCCGACGGCCTGCAGCAGCCGCGCCACGATCAAGGTCTCGATGTTGGGCGCGAGGCTGCACAGCAGCGACCCGAACGCGAAGACCGTCAGCCCGATCTGGAACACCCGGCGCCGCCCGAACCGGTCTCCTGTCGCGCCGGCCAGGATCAGCAGCGACGCCAGCAGCAGGGTGTAGACGTCGACCACCCACTGCAACTGCGAGGGCGACGCGTGCAGATCGGTGCGGATCGCCGGGATGGCGACGTTGACGATCGTCGCGTCCATCGAAACGATCAGCAGGCTCAGGCAGCAGGACACCAGGATGATGGTCTTGCGCCGTGCGCTCATGCCGACGGTGTCAATCACCCAACCATTGTGAAACTACAACTGTCCGCGTGGCAAATCCCTCTGCCGAGCGCTCATCGTTGTACAGGTTCCTACGGCGTGTCGCGTACAGACACGTGCGGTCGCGGGAAGGCGGGTTAGCGGCTCGAGCTGTCGACGTAGTCGCGCTCGGTGTAGCCGGTGTAGATCTGCCGCGGGCGGCCGATCTTGCCCGGCTCGGAGTGCATCTCCCGCCAGTGCGCGATCCAGCCCGGGAGCCGGCCGAGCGCGAACAGCACGGTGAACATCCGCGTCGGAAAGCCCATCGCCCGGTAGATCACGCCGGTGTAGAAGTCGACGTTCGGGTAGAGCTTGCGTTCGACGAAGAAATCGTCGGTCAGCGCGACCTCTTCGAGCGCCTTGGCGATGTCGAGCAGTTCGTCCTCGACGCCCATCTTGCCGAGGATCTTGTCGGCCTGCTCCTTGACGATGCGGGCGCGCGGATCGTAGTTCTTGTAGACGCGGTGCCCGAAGCCCATGAGCTTCACGCCGTCCTCGCGGTCTTTGACCTTGCGCACGAACTCGCGCACGTCGCCGTCGGACTGCTGGATCTTGGTCAGCATCTCCAGCACCGCCTGGTTGGCGCCGCCGTGCAGCGGGCCCCACAGGGCGTTGATGCCGCCCGAGATCGAGGTGAACAGGTTGGCCTGGGACGAGCCGACCAGCCGCACCGTCGACGTGGAGCAGTTCTGCTCGTGGTCGGCGTGCAGGATCAGCAGCATGTCGAGCGCCCGCACGATCTCCGGGTCGACCTCGTAGGGTTCGGCCGGGAAGCCGAACGTCATCCGCAGGAAGTTCTCCACCAGCGTCAGCGAGTTGTCCGGGTACAGGAACGGCTGCCCCTCGGACTTCTTGTACGCATACGCCGCGATGGTCGGCAGCTTGGCCAGCAGCCGGATCGTGGACAGCTCGACCTGACTCTTGTCCATCGGGTCGAGCGAGTCCTGGTAGTAGGCGCTCAGCGCGTTGACCGCGCTCGACAGCACCGGCATCGGGTGCGCGTTGCGCGGGAACCCGTCGAAGAACCGCTTGAGGTCCTCGTGCAGCAGGGTGTGCCGCTGGATCTTGGTGGTGAAGTCTTCGAGCTGGTCCGCGGTCGGCAGCTCACCGTAGATGAGCAGGTAGCTGACCTCGATGAACGTCGACTTCTCCGCCAACTGCTCGATCGGGTAACCGCGGTAGCGCAGGATGCCGGCGTCACCGTCGATGTAGGTGATGGCGCTCTTCGTGGCCGACGTGTTGACGAACCCGCCGTCGAACGTGGTGTAGCCGGTCTTCGACAACAGCGACCCAAGCGCGATGCCGTCGGCGCCCTCGGTGGCCGGGACGATATCCAGCTCGAGCTCGCCGCCGGGGTAGCTCAGCTTGGCGTGCTCAGTTGCGCTGGACGGATTATCGGCCACGGGAATCCCTTCATCGTCGCTCCGCAGGTGCAGACCCTCGTCTACAAAAGGTAGCCCCATCGTGACGGACGTGCTTGCGGGGGGCGGGCAGTTGCTCAGACCGGCTGCTTGACGTCGGCGGTCACGTCGAGGAACTGGGCGTAGGCCGCCTCGATCCGGGACACGATGGCATCGACGGTCATGGTGTCCCAGTCGATACTCGGCCCGAGGTCGGCGAGCGCGGTCATGATGATCGCCCCCCATACCGCCGCCACCAGTTGCAGCCGCCGGTCGTCGGGCGCGGTGCCCATCCGGTCGACGAGTGCCGAGTTCACCGCGTCCACCCGGAAGCGGGTCGATGCTTGCATGAGCGACTGCGACGACGTCACGATGCGCGCCGAGGCGAGCAGCCGTTCGTCGGTCAGGCCCGTCGGCGGCGCGGTCTTGGTACTGCTGAACGCACTCACGTGGCTGTGGAAGAGGGCGTCGAGGTGTCTGATGTCGGGCGGTTGCTTACGGAGTTCGACGGCGACGATCTCGATGATGTCGTCGATGACGGCCAGCACCACGGCTTCCTTGGTCGCGAAGTACCGGCTGAAGGTGCGCGGCGAGACGTCGGCGACCGCGGCGATCTGGTCGACGGTGGTGTTCTCGAATCCCTGCCGGTCGCACAGTTCGACGGCGGCGTTGATCAGGGTGCTGCGAGTGCGCTGTTTCTTGCGTTCACGCAGCCCCAGGGCCGGTGCGCCGTCCAGATCAGCCACGATTCGGATGCTAGCCCCACCGGCGGCAAATTTCCGTTGATCTTGACATCCGGTGCAACTTGCCGGTGCTCACACTTTGTCGTCCTCGGACGACATCTCCGGATCCGGTTCGGGCCGTTCGGATCCCACGCGGTACCGCACGAAGGCCGGCGCGAGCGCCGCTGCGACGAGTACACCCACCACCACCAGCCCGCCTCCCCCGGCCGCGGCGATCGTGGTGCCCACCGCCGCCGCCGCGGCGCCGTGCAGGACGTCGGCCACCCGCGGCCCGCCGGCCACCACCACGATGAACACACCCTGCAACCGTCCGCGCACGTCGTCGGCGGCGGCCTCCTGCAGGATCGTCGACCGGAACGCCGCCGACACCATGTCAGCCGCGCCGCCGACCGCCAGGAAGGTCAGCGCGATCCACAGCACGGCCCCGGTGTGCCCGCCGGCCACCCCGCAGGCGATCCCGAAGCCGACCATAGCCAGCCCCCACACGACGATCGCGCCGACCACCGCCAGCCCCTGTCTGCGCACCCGCGGCAGCCACCCGGAGAACACTCCGCCCGCGACGGCGCCCACCGACATGGCCGCCGCGAGCAGCGCCATCGTGGTCCCGCCCGCGACGGGACCGCCGAAGCTCTCGTGCGCCAGCTGCGGGAACAGGGCCCGCGGCATGCCGAAGATCATCGCGATCAGGTCGACGACGAACGACATCAGCACCACCTGGTTGCCGGCCAGAGCGCGGAATCCGTCGAAGACCGCGGCGATCCCCCAGCGGGACGCACCGCTTTCGGTGCTGGTGGGCGGGATCGGTGAGAGCCGGATGGTGGCCAGGATCGGCACCAGACAGGTGAGCGCGTCGATCAGGTACAGCGTGGACAGGTCGACCCAGCGCAGCATTACACCGGCGAGCAGCGGGCCGACGATGGCACCGACCTGGGTCACCGTCATGTTGAGCGAATTCGCCGCCGCCAGTTGGTGTGCGGGCACCATCCTGGGGATGGCAGCCGCCCGCGTCGGTGAGTTGACGGCGTAGAACGCCTGCTGCACGGCGAGCAGACACAACACCACCCAGACGTTGTTCAGCGCCAGCGCGGACTGCAGCCACAGCAGCACCGAGGCGACGGCCAACCCGCACGACGCGATGATGAGCAGCACCCGCCGGTCCATGGCGTCGGCGAGGGCGCCGCCCCAGAGGCCGAAGACGATCAACGGCACCAGGGCGAACACGCCGGCCAGCCCGACGTAGGCGGAGTTCTGCGTGAGCGCGTACAGCTGCACCGGCACCGCGAAGATGGTGAGGTTCGCGCCGATGACAGTGGGGATACCGGCCACCCACAACCGGCGGAAGTCCCGCGTCCGCAGGGGTGTGGTGTCGGCGAACAGCCGAGGGGCCATCCGTTAAGGCTGCAACCGCTCGACGCGGCCGTCGTATAGGCGAATCCTGTTGTGTACCCGGTTCTCCCGGCCCTGCCAGAACTCGACGACGTCCGGGGCGATGCGATAGCCGCCCCATTCCGGCGGTACCGGGACCGTGTCCTGGTCGGCGAACCGCTCCGTCACCTCGGCGAGCTGATCCATCAGCGCCGCCCGCGAGGCGATCGGCCGGGACTGCAGCGACGCCCATGCGCCGAGCTGCGAACCGCGGGGCCGTTTCGACCAGTAGTCAGCGGTCTCCTCCGCCGACACTTTGGTCACCGGGCCGCGGACGTGGACCTGGCGGCCCAGCGCGAACCACGGGAAGGTCGCCGACGCATACGGCGTGGTGGCGAGGTTCTCGCCTTTGGCGGAGCCGTAGTTGCTGAAGAACGTGATGCCGGTGTCGTCGACGCTCTTGCACAGCACCGTGCGGGTGACGGGTCTCCCCCCGGCGTCGACGGTGCCGAGCACGATCGCGTTCGGCTCCGGCAACCCGGCCGTCTCGGCGTCGGCTAACCACCTGCGCAACAGGGGAACCCAGCCGTCGGCGAGCCAGTCGGCGTCGAGGTCGGGACTGCCGTCTTTCTCCACCGATCCGTACTCCACCCGCATCCTCGCCAAGCGCCCGTCGTCGGCCTCCGTCACCGCGCCAACGCTACGCCGACCGGTACGTCCGGGTGTTGCCCCGGGTGCGAGAATCGGCTCATGACTCAGACGTCGCCTTCGATGCCGGAGCACGCCCCGGAGGACATCGTCGAGGGGCTCGAGGGCGTGGTCGCCTTCACCACCCAGATCGCGGAACCGGACAAGGACGGCGGGGCGTTGCGCTACCGCGGCGTGGACATCGAGGACCTGGTCTCCCGGCGGGTGACGTTCGGCGACGTATGGGCGCTGCTGGTCGACGGGAGATTCGGCGACGCCCTGCAGCCGGCCGAACCCTTTCCGCTGCCGATCCACAGCGGCGACGTCCGCGTCGACGTGCAGGCCGGGCTGGCGATGCTCGCACCCATCTGGGGTTACAAGCCGATCCTCGACATCGACGACGAGACCGCCCGCGCCCAACTCGCGCGCGCTTCGGTGATGGCGTTGTCCTACGTCGCGCAGTCCGCGCGCGGCATCCACCAGCCCGCCGTTCCGCAGCGGTCGATCGACGAATGCACCACGGTCACCTCACGTTTCATGACCCGCTGGCACGGCGATCCGGACCCGAAACACGTCGAGGCCATCGACGCCTACTGGGTGACCGCCGCCGAACACGGGATGAACGCCTCGACGTTCACCGCCCGGGTGATCGCCTCCACCGGTGCCGACGTCGCGGCCGCGCTGTCCGGCGCCGTCGGCGCCATGAGCGGTCCGCTGCACGGCGGTGCGCCCGCGCGGGTGCTGCCGATGCTCGACGATGTCGAACGCACCGGTGACGCCCGTGCCGTGGTCAAGGACATCCTCGACCGCAAGGACAAGCTGATGGGCTTCGGCCACCGGGTGTACCGCGCCGAGGATCCGCGGGCACGCGTGCTGCGCGCCACCGCGCAACGACTCGAAGCGCCCCGCTACGAGGTCGCCGCCGCGCTGGAGCAGGCGGCGCTGGCCGAACTGCGAGAGCGCCGCCCCGACCGCGCGATCGAGACGAACGTCGAGTTCTGGGCCGCGGTGATCCTCGATTTCGCCCGGGTGCCCGCCTCGATGATGCCGGCGATGTTCACGTGCGGGCGCACGGCCGGGTGGTGTGCCCACATCCTCGAACAGAAGCGACTGGGCAAGCTGGTGCGCCCGTCGGCGATCTACGTCGGACCCGACCCCCGCAGCGTGGAGTCCGTCGAGGGCTGGGACCGGGTCACCGTACCGTGAGCACCGTATTCGCCTCCGCCGCAAACAGTTTCGTCGAATTGGTGGGCAAGATTCCCACCGCGGCGTTGGACGGACCGGGGTTGGGCGAATGGGATCTGCGGGCGCTGGTCGGCCACACCTCGCGTTCGTTGATCACCGTCGGCACCTACCTGCAGACGACCGCTGAGCGCGAAGACGTCACCAGCGCCGCCGAGTACTACCTGCGGGTGACCCCGGCGGCCCTCGGGATCGACCCGGCCGCGGTCGCCGAGCGGGGCCGTCAGGCCGGCCGCGACCTCGGTGAGGACCCGGCGGCCACCGTCACGACGCTGGCCGCGCGGGCGCTCGCCGACGTGGACGCGGCGGGCGATCCGCTGATCCTGGTGATCGGCGGCCTCGGGATGCGGTTGCGGACGTACCTGCCGACGCGGACGTTCGAACTGGCCGTGCACGGTCTGGACATCGCCCGGGCGGCGGGCGTCGACTGGGCGCCGCCGCCTGACGTGCTGACCGACGCCGTGCGGCTGGCCGCGGATGTCGCCGTCACCACCGGCCGCGGCGCGCAGGTCCTGTTGGCGCTGACCGGCAGGGTGGCGCTGCCGCCGTCGTTCTCGATTGTGTGAAGCGATGAGATTTGTCGGTGGGCGTGGTCAGCATGGAGACCATCCACCTACCGAGGAGATCCCATGGCTCTCGAAGTGCAACCGCTCGTCGCCCCGCACCTCGTCGTCGACGATGCCGCCGCCGCAATCGACTTCTACATCAAGGCCTTCGGCGCGACCGAGTACGGGCGTGTACCCAACCAGGACGGCAAGTTGATCCACGCCGCACTCGACATCAACGGGTCGATGGTGATGCTCAACGACGACTTTCCCGAGTACAACGACGGCAAGCCGTCCACACCCACCGCGCTGGGCGGCTCACCAGTCACCATCCACCTGCAGGTCACCGACGTCGACACGAAGTTCCAGCAGGCCGTCGACGCCGGCGCCACGGTGTTGATGGCGGTCGAGGAGCAGTTCTGGGGTGATCGCTACGGCCTCCTGCGTGATCCGTTCGGCCACCTGTGGTCGATGGGTCAACCCGTCCGCGAGGTCAGTTCGGAGGAGATCCAGGCCGCGGTCTGCGAACCGTAGGTCAGCGGAGCAGCCCGGCGAGCAGGCGCCGCCCGACACTCGGTGTCGGTGCGGCCGCCGCGGCCTCGATCATGTCGGGGAGCGAGGTGAATTTCACCCGCGGCCGGTGCTCGCCGCCGCGGGCGATCTCCGCCGCGTCGATGGCGCGCCAACCGGCGCTGTCGACCAGATCCGGTTGCCGGTCGCGCATCAACGTTTCCAGACCTGTGGCGCCAGGCGCGGTGAGCACGCCGGCGTTGTAATCCGCGACCAGATTGTGGACGGTCTGCGCGGCGCACGACTTGTTCGTACCGATGAACCCGGTGGGTCCGCGCTTGATCCAGCCCGCGACGTAGGTGCCCGCGACGGGTCGGCCCGTCTCTGGGTCCACGACGCGACCGCCGTCGTTGGGCACGGTCGCGGCGACCTCGTCGAACGGCAACCCGGCGATGGGCTTGCCGCGGTAACCGATAGAGGTCAGCACGAGGCCGGCGTCGATGCGGCGGACATCGTCGCTGCCGGTGACGGTGAACTCAACGCCGTCGGCTCGCCCGCTGCCGGTGATTTGTCGCGGCGTCAACCGGTAGGCCAGCCGGATCCGCGGCCGGGTGATGGGGGCCGAGGCATCCCCGAGTTTCGACAGCACCTCGAGCTTGTTGCGGGTCAGCGGGTCCGTTTCGTCGGCAAGGTCGCGGCGCACCCATTCGTGGACATCGATGTCCGGGCCGGCGTCGAGCACGACGTCGCAGGTGGTGGTCAGCCCGATGAGCTCGGGCAGCGTGAACGCCGACTGCGCGGGCCCGCGGCGGGCGGCGATCATCACCTCGTCGATACCGGAGGCACGCAGCGCGGCCAGCGCGTGGTCGGCGATGTCGGTGACCGCCAACCGGGCGGGGTCGGTGGTCAGGATGCGGGCGACGTCGAGTGCCACGTTTCCGTTGCCGATGACGATTGCCCGGTGATGGCCGAGGTCGACCGGCAGGTCGGTGTATTCGGGGTGGCCGTTGTACCAGGCGACGACCTCGGTGGCTGTCGCCGTGCCCGGTAGGTCCATACCGTCGATGTCGAGTCGGCGGTCGTGGGGCGCCCCGACGGCGTACAGCACCGCGTCGTGGTGTGCCAGCAGTTCGGCGTGGGTCACGTGGGTGCCGACCTCGACGTTGAGGTAGAGCCGCAGTTCGCGCCGCGCTGTCACCCGGTCGAACAACTGCGTCACCCGCTTGGTGCTCTGGTGGTCGGGCGCCACGCCGGCGCGCACCAGACCGTAGGGGGTGGGAAGCCGCTCGAACATGGTCACCCGCACACCGCGCTGGGTCAGCAGTTCGTCGGCGGCGTACATCGCGGCCGGGCCGGACCCCACGATCGCGACCGCCAACGGGCGGCCCCCGCGCTCGTGCACGACGGGTGCGTCGGGCACGGGCGCCAGCTTCGAGGTCGGGGGCACCTTCTCATCGGGCCGCCGCTCGGGGTAGAACGCCGCGTTGAGCTCAATGAACGGCAACTGCGTGTCGGTGAGCGTGGCCTGGGTGGCGATCGCGCCCACGGGGCAGGCGCTGACGCAGGCGCCGCAGTCGACGCAGGCCGCCGGATCGATGTAGAGCATCTCGGCGGTCGCGAACCCCGGCTCGTCGGGCGTGGGGTGGATGCAGTTCACCGGACACGCGAAGACGCATGACCCGTCGCTGCAGCACGACTGGGTGATCACATGAGGCACGGCCGTGTGTCCTTCTAGGCCGCCGAGGCGACGTGCTGGCGGTGCGGCTCGCTGCGGTACCGGCTGGGCCGGCCGTCGATCCGGCAGATCCGCCACGTGAGCTTTGCCAGCGGGTTCATCAGACCGGTGTCATGGCATAGCATCCGGACGTCGCCGAACATGTCCCTCAGGAACTGCCGTGACTCCGGCGCGCGGAAGAACAACTCCTTGCGCACCGACCTCGGGATGTCGAATTCCTTCCAGAACGCCTTAGGCGGCACGATGATGGCCTGGCACAACAGCCGCATCACGAGCGGCACGAAGAGCGACAGTACGAATCGCTGCCGGCGCGGCAGCTGCGGCAGCCGCTTACGCAGGTATTCGTGGGCAAACGAGATGTGGCGCGCTTCCTCGGCGACGTGGATGGCCATGACCCGTTCCATGATCGGGTGTATGGCCTTACCTTCGCGCAGCACGTTCTTCTGGGTGTGGTCGATCGGCTCCTCGCCGGCGAGCACCCCGAAGAAGAACGGGATCGGCAGCGGTCCGGCCACGAGCGGGATGAAGGGCGACAGCCAGCGCAGCACCCGCGGCATACCGGGCACGTCGGCGCCGATGCGGTTCACCATCTCCTGGAACATCATGGTGTGGTTGCACTCTTCGACCGTCTCGTGCATGCAGTAGCGGTATTCGGGTGATCCGTTGGGAACCCAGAACGCGTAGTTCGTCAGACCGCGGATCAGGATGATCTCGAACTGCAGGCCGACCTTCGCGACGTTGGCCTGCCGCCAGCGGCCGATCTCGATCTGGCGCTCCACCGGCTGCGACCGGTACCAGGAATGGCGGCCGATCGGATCGGTTCCCGGCAGGATCCACCGCTCGTCGCCGTCGAACACAGCGAACTCCGGGGTGTCCCATTCGATGTCGGTGTACGGGTTGAAATTCCGCCGCACCGATCCCTCGGACAGGGTGGTCAGTGTGTTCACGTATGCCGCGTCATCGGCGACGTCCATATTGCGGCGCCACCGCCGGACCGTGCGTGTGCGAGCCATGAGAGCCTCCCAAGTGGGTTTACATTCACCGGTCTGGTGTACACAGTACCGCAGGTATCGGGTAGAAGTCCATGCCGGTTTGCTGTGTATCCAGCGGTTTCGGCGCGCTGACGTGCGCTCACCGTCGATTACCGCGCCAAAACCGCAGGCAACTACGCTTGGGCGCCATGGCCGACCTCACCATCCCCGCCGACCTCAAGCCCCGCGACGGACGCTTCGGGTCCGGGCCGTCGAAGGTGCGTCCCGAACAACTGGCCGCGCTCGCGGCAGCGGGTGACCTGTTCGGCACCTCCCACCGGCAGGCCCCGGTCAAGAACCTCGTGGGCCGGGTACGCGACGGCGTCAAGCAGCTCTTCTCCGTACCCGACGGCTACGAGGTCATCCTCGGCAACGGCGGCTCCACCGCGTTCTGGGACGCCGCGGCGTTCGGGCTGGTCGACAAGCGCTCACTGCACCTGACCTACGGCGAGTTCAGCGCCAAATTCGCCTCCGCCGTCGCCAAGAACCCGTTCGTCGGCGACCCGATCGTCGTCAAAGCCGATCCGGGCAGCGCCCCCGCACCGCAGTCCGACCCGTCGGTCGACGTCATCGCGTGGGCGCACAACGAGACCTCCACCGGTGTCGCGGTGCCCGTACAGCGCCCCGCCGACTCCGGTGACGCGCTGATCGTCATCGACGCCACCTCCGGCGCGGGTGGGCTGCCCGTCGACATCAGCCAGGCTGACGCCTACTACTTCGCGCCGCAGAAGAACTTCGCCGGCGACGGCGGCCTGTGGCTCGCGGTCGTCAGCCCCGCCGCGCTCGCGCGGATCGACCAGATCGCACAGTCGGGCCGCTGGGTCCCCGACTTCCTCTCGCTGCCGATCGCCGTCGAGAACAGCCTCAAGAACCAGACGTACAACACCCCCGCGATCGGCACGCTCGTCCTGCTCGCCGATCAGCTGGACTGGCTCAACGGCAACGGTGGGCTCGACTGGGCCGTCAAGCGCACCGCCGACTCGTCGCAGCGGCTGTACTCGTGGGCCGAGGCGTCGGCGTACGCGACGCCGTTCGTCACCGATACCGCACTGCGCTCGCAGGTGGTCGGCACCATCGACTTCTCCGACGACGTGGATGCGGCGGCCGTGGCAAAGGTGTTGCGCGCCAACGGAATCGTTGACACCGAGCCGTACCGCAAACTCGGCCGCAACCAGTTGCGGGTCGCGATGTTCGCCGCCGTCGACCCCGAGGACGTCAGCGCGCTGACCCAGTGCGTCGACTGGGTCGTCGAACGGTTGTAGGCAACGCCGCGTGTCAGCGCGGTCACGGGCAGGTAACGCAGTAGGCTGACCAGCTAATCGGGCTGGCGCTTCGCGCCGCAGACAGGCCCGGAGGAGGTCGTGGTGCGGGAACTCAAGGTCGTCGAACTCGATGTCGACGGCAAGACGGTCATCTGCCAGAACGACTCCGGTGAGCGATTCACCCTGCGCGTCGACGACCGGTTCCGCGCCGCGGCCCGCGGGGACCGGGCCGCGTTCAACCGATCGGCCGACCAGACGATGATCGATGTCGAGGTGCACAACGTGCTGCGTCCCAGGGATATCCAGTCCAAGATCCGCGCGGGCGCGTCCGTCGAGCAGGTCGCCAACGCCTCGGGGATGCCGATCGAGCGGGTGGAGCGATTCGCCCATCCGGTACTGCTGGAGCGGTCACGGGCCGCCGAACTCGCCACCGCCGCACATCCGGTGCTGGCCGACGGACCCGCCGTGCTCACCCTGCTCGAAACCGTCAGCACCGTACTCGTCGGCCGCGGCCTGGACCCCGACGCGACGACGTGGGACGCCTGGCGCAACGAGGACGGACGCTGGACCGTACAGGTGGCGTGGAAAGCCGGGCGCTCTGACAACCTCGCGCACTTCCGGTTCTCCCCCGGCGCGCACGGCGGGACCGTCACCGCGTTCGACGAGGCCGCCTACCAGCTGATCGATCCCGAATTCGCCCGCCCGCTGCGCCCCGTCGCACCCCTGGCGCAGCTGGACTTCGACGCCCCCGCAGCGCCCCCGGCCCCGGCCCCTGCGCCCGCTCCGGCGCCGCGACCCGAACCCGAGCCGGCGCCGGCCCCCGAAGCCGAGGCGCCCAAGCCGGCGAAGGGCCGTAAGGCCAAGGCCCGGCCCACCGTTCCCGGCTGGGAGGATGTCCTGCTCGGCGTGCGCTCCGGCGGCCAGCGATGAGCGCTCGCGCGAAGAGCCGACTACAGCGCTAGCTCTACCCGGTACCGCTGAGAGTCATCGCCAGCAGCCCGATCCAACCGCCTGCCACGCCGACGCCCGCGCCGAACGCGAACCACCGCCACACCGGCCTGGTCCGCCATCCCCACACCGTCGGTGCCAACCCACCCACGGCCACCATGTTGAGGCCGACCGCAAGCAGCGGGTGCACCCGCAGCAGCCCGAGGCTCAGTACGATGACGGCCGTGGCGATCACCGCGGCGACTCCTGCGGCCACCGTCAAACCCGTTCCCCAGGGCGTGGATTCGTCGGTCACACGAGAAACCTAGCCCGACCGCACGCGTTCGTAGAACGCCAGCGCGGCCGCGGTGGCCACGTTGAGCGAATCCGTGCCCCGCGACATCGGGATCCGCACCCGCCGATCGCTGGCCCGCATCGCCCGTTCCGTCAAACCGGGACCCTCGGCACCGACGAGGACGGCGACCTTGTCCCCGGCCAACGCCGTCATCGCCGCGGCGAGTGTATCGGCGGTCGGATCTGGCGTCATCGCGAGCAGTTGAAATCCGTTGCTGCGCAATAGCTCCAGCTCTTCAGGCCAGGCGGATGAGCGAGCGAACGGCACGAGCAGCGCGTGACCCATCGACACCCGCACCGCCCGGCGATACAGCGGGTCGGCGCACCCGGCACCGAAGATCACCGCATCGACCGCGAGGCCCGCGGCATTGCGGAAGACGGAGCCGAGATTCTCGTGGTCGTTGACGCCTTCCAACACCGCCACGGTGCGCGCGCCGTCGAGCACTTCGGTGACGGTGAGCTCAGGTGGACGCGACGCCGATGCCAGCACGCCGCGGTTGAGGTGGAATCCGACGACCTCGGCCATCACCTCGGCGCCGGCCCGGTAGAACGGCGCGTCGACGGCGTCGAGATCGGAGCCGAGTTCGGTCAGCCGCCGGTCGGTGCCGAGGAGCGCGCGGGGGGTGAAGCGAGAGGCCACCATGCGCTGCACCACCAGCACGCCCTCGGCGATCACCAGCCCTTTGCCGCTGGGCAGATCGGGTCTGCGGTCGATGCTGTTGAGGTCCCGGAAGTCGTCGAGCCGGGGGTCGGCGGGGTCGTCGACGTCGATGACTGTGGTCACCGCCCCGATCTCCGCACGGCGGCGAAGCTTACGCGCTCTCCTCGACCATCGCCGACATGAGGTCGGCGGCCATCAGCAGGGTCTTGCGCTGTTCGGGGTCGAGTTGGGCGAGCCGCCGCTGCAGCCATTCCTGGCTGGCCTGCTTCTCCGCTTCGACCAGATCCGCCCCCGCCGGCGACACCGACACCAGCACCTGGCGTCCGTCGACGGGGTGCGCGTTGCGCGCGACGAACCCCATATCGGCGAGTGACGCGATTACCCGAGTCATCGACGGCGGGCGAACCCGTTCCCGCGCAGCTAATGCCCCCGGAGTCATGGCACCCTCTTTGGCCAGCGTTGACAGCGCTGATAATTGCGACAGCGAAATCGGCGATTCGGCACGCCGAAAGCGCAATTGGCGAGCTAGCCGTACTACAGCGAGCGACAAATCGCTGGCTAACCGAGACTCGAGGTCGATCACAAAGCAAATACTACATAGGGTCGTGAAATGCGGCGAGCAAAACGATAACCGTTGTTACGGCCGCTTTTCGATGGGCTAGGTTGGCAATTGATGGCCGACGAACACACTCCCGAGCGCCCAGCGCCACAGCCTCCCGCGCTGCCGGCCGCCCTTCTCGAGCCCTGGCCCGTCATCCTGGTGATCGCCGCGGCATGGTTGGTCGCCACCGTGCTCGCGTTCACGGTCGCCGCACTGTACGAGTGGCGGCCGTACACGATCGCGGGGCTGGGGATCGGAGTTCTTGGCACTTCGATCTTCCTGTGGCAACGTCACGCTGTGCGCCGCGGTGCCCGCGGCGCACAGAGCGGGCTTCGCTAGGCCGTTCTCCAGCCGCCCGACCCTTCGTAGGAGGACGCATGGCCGCACCACTGCTGCACGCAGAGATCGACATCGACGCCCCGGTGGCCAAGGTCTGGTCGCTGGTCTCCGATCTGCGCCGGATGCCGCAGTGGAGCCCGCAGTGCCGCGTCATGAAGCCGCTCGGCCCGCTGCGGCCGGGCACCAGGACGATCAACCTCAACCGGCGCAACCGCTTGGTCTGGCCGACCACCTGCACCATCACCGAGGTCGTCCCGGAGAAGAAGGTGGCGTTCCGCGTGGACGCCAACAAGACGGTGTGGAGCTACGAACTCGAACCCACGGCCACCGGAACCCGGCTGGTCGAGACCCGCAACGCCGAGAACGGTGTGACCGCGGTGTCGAACATGGCGGTCGACAAACTGATGGGCGGTGTGCCGAGTTTCGAGCAGGAACTCGTCGCGGGGATGAACGAATCGCTGGGCAGGATCAAGGCCGCAGCGGAGAGTTAGTCAGTCTTTCTCGGCGACGTCGACGACACCGTCGTCGTACGGGTCGTACAGCGGCGAACCGGCACCCTGGGGCGCCGGGGTGTCCGAATGCGCACCGCAGCCGTACTCCGAGTCGACGACGTGGCCGTCGGCCGACATCTCGTTCGCACACACCCCGAACATGACCCCGAGCGAACCGGACAGCGGCAGGTAGAAGCCGCAGTCCCGGCAGACCCGCTTCGTCGAGCGCGCCATCGCCGAACCGGGGCCGAACTCGCCGTCGTGCCAGCGCTGCGCGGCGTCGAGGCGTCCCCACCGGCTGAGAACCTGCCGACGGCCGAAGCCCACTTCCGCGGCGGTCTCGTCGACCTGCGGGTCGCCGGTGGCGACGTAACCGGGCACCAGCCGGGGATCCTCGGGTGGTGGCGCGAGAAGATCGCCGGGGCCGAGGTCTCCGGGGCGCACCCGCTCATGCCAGGGCACCCACTTGGGGGCCAGCAGCGCCGTCGGGCCCGGGACCAGCACCAGCTCGCTGATCGTGGCCTGCTCCGAGCCGGGATACGCCGCGACGACGACGGCCCACTGCCACCCTCGGTAGCCGGGCATATCGGCCAGGAATCGGTGGGTGGCCGAGGTCGGGTCCTCGAATGAGGCGCCGAGGTACTCGCCTATCGTGTCGTGTCCGATGAGCTCCACCAGCGCGGCGCGCGCCAGATCCACGGCGCCCATCAGCACCGCTTCGAGGTCGGCAGGGCGTTGCGCCAGTTCTGCGGCGGTGTCAGTGACGCTGTCCATCGCGTCCCATAGTGCCGCAGAGCGATACCGGAAAGCCACACCGGTCGGCTGACGGGTAGCAGTCGGTGCCATGGGGGAGAATCATGACGTGGCCGGCGGACGTGATGAGAGTGACGGAGATTTCCGGCGCGACGCCCGTTATTACCCGCCCCGGCCGCCCGCGGGCCATGACCATCCCGGGATGGCGAACTACCCCAGCGACGGTGGGTCCTACGGCCGTCAGCGCAGGCAGTCCGTGCCGAGCGCGAACCGGTGGTTGCCCCCGCTGGACGAACCGTCGCCCTCGGGCTACCAGTACGAACCGCCGCCGGGCGCCGGCACGGGGAAGGTCACCGTCACCCGCGCCGCGGCACAGCGCAGCCGCGAGATGGGGTCGAAGATGTACGGCCTGGTGCACCGGGCCGCGACCGCCGACGGTGCCGACAAGTCCGGGCTGACGGCGCTGACGTGGCCGGTGGTGGCCAACTTCGCCGTCGACGCCGCGATGGCGGTGGCGCTGGCCAACACGCTGTTCTTCGCCGCGGCCAGCGGGGAGAGCAAGAGCAAGGTCGCGCTCTACCTGCTGATCACCATCGCGCCGTTCGCGGTGATCGCCCCGCTCATCGGCCCGGCCCTCGACCGGTTGCAGCACGGCCGCCGCGTCGCGCTGGCCGCGTCGTTCCTCGCGCGTACCGCGCTGGTCGTGCTGCTGATCGCGAACTACGACGGCGTGACCGGCAGCTATCAGTCGTGGGTGCTCTACCCGTGTGCGCTCGGGATGATGGTGCTGTCGAAATCGTTCTCCGTGCTCCGCAGCGCCGTCACCCCGCGTGTGCTGCCCCCGAGCATCGACCTGGTGCGGGTCAACTCCCGGCTGACGACGTTCGGGCTGTTGGGCGGCACCGTGGTCGGCGGCGGTGTCGCGGCCGGTGCGGAATACCTGCTCAACCTGTTCCACCTCCCCGGGGCGCTGTACGTGCTCGTGGCGGCGACCGTCGCGGGGGCGGCGCTGTCGATGCGGATCCCCAAGTGGGTGGAGGTCACCGCCGGTGAGGTCCCCGCGACGCTGAGCTATCACGGCGGCAGCACCGGCCTGCGCCGCGATCCGCCGTCGGAGCGTTCCGGTAAGGCCCGTCAACCGCTGGGACGCAACACCATCACGGCGCTGTGGGGCAACTGCACGATCAAGGTGATGGTCGGTTTCCTGTTCCTCTACCCGGCGTTCGTGGCGAAATCGCACGACGCCACCGGCTGGGAACAGCTGCGCATCCTCGGCCTGATCGGCGCCGCCGCCGCGGTGGGCAATTTCATCGGCAACATGACCAGCGCGCGGCTCCAATTGGGTCATCCGGCGCGACTGGTGGTGCGCGCGGCCACCGCGGTGACGGCTGCGGCCCTGTTGACCGCCGTGACCGGCAATCTGCTGGTCGCTGCGGTCGCCACGCTGATCACTTCGGGGGCGAGCGCGATCGCGAAGGCGTCGCTGGACGCCTCGCTGCAGGACGACCTGCCCGAGGAGTCGCGGGCCTCGGCGTTCGGCCGTTCGGAATCGCTGCTGCAGCTCGCCTGGGTCGCCGGCGGGGCGACCGGGGTGCTCATCTACACCGACCTGTGGATCGGCTTCACTACGATCACGGCCGTGTTGATTCTCGGGCTGGCGCAGACCGTGGTGAGTTACCGCGGCGAATCGCTGATACCAGGGTTCGGCGGAAACCGTCCGGTGCTGGCCGAACAGGAAGGCCGTCGCTCCGACACCGCCGGGGTGACGAACGAGTGAAGCGCGTCCTGGCCGTGCTGGCGGCCGTCGCAGTGCTGGCGACTGCGCTCACGGCGGCGATGGTCTGGCAGCTCACCCGCGACCACGAGCCCGCGCTACCGGAGATCAGCGCCTACTCACGCGGGGAATCGACCCGTGTCGGGCCCTATCAGTTCTGCGACGTCATCGACCCCACCGACTGCATGCCGGCCGGCCAGCAGGGTGAGCTCGAGGTCGACGAGCGCGATCCGGTGCAGCTGTCGGTCCCGTCGGCGATCGCCGAGGCGCCGTGGCGGCTGCTGCAGGTGTACGAAGACCCGGCCAACACCACCGAATCGCTATTCCGGCCCGAGACCCGGCTCGCGGTCACGATCCCGACCGTCGACCCGCAGCGTGGGCGGCTCACCGGTATCGCCGTGCAGCTGGTGACGCTGGTGCAGGACGAGGCGGGCGAGGTGTTCGAGATTCCCCATGCGGAGTGGTCCATCCGCATGGTGTGGCGCTAGAGCGGAGTGTGGTCGGCGGGCACCCGCTCGCCCTCGCGCGTCGGCCCCGGCGGAGTGCCGTCGCCGAAAGGTCTGCCGCCCAATGCTTCCCGTCCATGCGCGGTCAGCCAGTTGGCGAGGTCGGGGCCTTTGGGCACGACCTTCGTCGGGTTGATGTCGGTGTGCACGATGTAGTAGTGCTGTTTGATCTGCACGAAGTCGGTGGTGTCGCCGAAGCCCGGGGTCTGGAACAGGTCACGGGCATATCCCCACAGCGCGGGCATCTCCGACAACTTGGCGCGATTGCACTTGAAGTGCCCGTGGTAGACGGGGTCGAAGCGCGCGAGCGTCGTGAAGAGCCGGACGTCGGCCTCGGTGATGGTGTCGCCGACGAGGAAACGCTGACCGCTCAGTCGGTCCTCCAGCCAGTCCAGCGCGGTGAACAGCCGGTCGTAGGCCTTCTCGTACGCACGCTGTGAACCGGCGAAACCGCACCGGTAGACGCCGTTGTTGACCTCGGTGTAGATGCGCTGGGCCACCTCGTCGATCTCGTCGCGATGCTTCTCGGGATAGAGGTCGGGCGCACCGTCGCGGTGATACTGCGTCCACTCCGTCGAGAAGTCGAGGGTGATCTGCGGGAAGTCGTTGGTGACCACCTGGCCCGTCGACACCTCGACGACCGCGGGCACCGTGATCCCCTTGGCGTAGTCGGGGAACCGCTTGAAGTAGGCGTCCTGCAGCCGCGGGATCTTCAGCACCGGGTCGACGCCGTCGGGGTCCAGGTCGAAGGTCCAGCTGCGCTCGTCGTGTGTGGGTCCGCAGAAGCCGATGGACAGCACGTCCTCGAGGCCCAGCAGTCGCCGGACGATGATGGTGCGGTTCGCCCACGGGCAGGCCCGCGCGACGATCAAGCGGTACCGCCCCGGTTCGACCGGATAGCCGTCGCGACCGTCGGCGGTGATGCGGGTTTCGATGTAGGCGGTGTCGCGGTTGAACTCGCCTCCGCCGGCGACATAGCTCATGGCTTGAGTGTGCCCGGCACGAAGACTCAGGCGTCGAGTTCGCGGGCGACGGCCTTCACGACCTCCGACACCCGGCGCGTGACCTTCCGGTCGGGGTAGCGACCCTTCTGCAGGTCCGGCTGAATCGCACTCTCCAGCAGGGTGATGAGGTCGCCGATCATGCCGTGCAGTTCGTCGGGGCTGTGCTTGTGCTCGGGTCGCTCGGCGCGCTCTGACTCGCGGCGGGTCTTGCTCAGACTCGGCGGCGGATCGATCAACGTGAGGCTCAGCGCCTGCGGCCCGCGCCGTCCCGCGGCAACGCCGAACTCGACGCGCTGGCCCGCCTTGAGCCCCTCGACACCCGCGGGCAACGCCGAGGACCGGACGTACACGTCCTCACCGTCCTCCTGGGACAGAAAGCCGAAGCCCTTTTCGGCGTCGTACCACTTCACCTTGCCGGTCGGCACTGTCGTCACCTGCTCGTCGTCTCGCACCACATAAGGAAAGCGTCCCGGTTGCGCCGGGACGCGTCGACGCCGATCCTACTCGGACTCATCCCGCGCCTTCACACCCTTATCGGTAGGCTTTGTCCCACCGCTGCAGGAAGAAGTGCGCCCGATATGCGAGTACTACTCAACGTCATCTGGTTGATCTTCGGAGGCCTGTGGCTCGCGCTGGGTTACGCGGTGGCGGGGATCCTCTGCTTCGTCCTCATCATCACCATCCCGTTCGGGTTCGCCGCGTTCCGCATCGCGTCGTACGCGTTGTGGCCGTTCGGCCGCACCATCGTCGAGAAGCCGGGTCCCCGTCCGGGCGCGGTCGTCGGCAACGTCATCTGGGTGCTGCTGTTCGGCATCTGGCTCGCGATCGGCCACATCATCAGCGCGGCGGCGATGGCCGTCACGATCATCGGCATCCCCCTCGCGCTGGCCAACCTCAAACTCATCCCGGTCTCGCTGGTGCCGCTCGGCAAGGAGATCGTCCCTGTCGACCCGCCGGTGCCCGCCATGCGAGCCGCCGCGTGACCGTGACCGCGCTCGGCGTCCCGACCATCCAACGGCCGGCCGCCGGCATGCCCACGACCGGACCGCTGGTCGACACCTTCGGCCGGATCGCCACCGACCTGCGCGTATCGCTGACCGACCGCTGCAATCTGCGCTGCACGTACTGCATGCCCGCCGAGGGCCTGAACTGGCTGCCGGGCGAACAACTCCTGCGCGCCGACGAACTGACCCGGCTCTTGCGCATCGCGGTGACCCGCCTTGGCATCACCAACGTGCGCTTCACCGGCGGTGAACCGCTGGTGGTGCGCCACCTGGAGGACGTGGTGGCCGCGACCGGTGCGCTGCGCCCGCGCCCGGAGATGGCGATGACCACCAACGGTCTCGGTCTCGCGCGGCGGGCACAGGCACTCAAAGACGCCGGCCTGGACCGGGTCAACGTCTCACTCGACAGCGTCGACGCCGCCCACTTCGCGCGCATCACCCGCCGCGACCGGCTTCACGACGTCCTCGCCGGGCTGGCCGCGGCCAAGGAGGCCGGCCTGACACCGGTCAAGGTCAACGCCGTCCTCGACCCCGTCACCGGCCTCGACGACGCGATCTCGCTGCTGCGCTTCTGCCTCGATCACGGCTACCAACTGCGCATCATCGAGCAGATGCCGCTCGACGCCGAACATCAGTGGCAGCGCGGACGCTCGCTGGAGGCGGCCGGCATCCTGGCCGCCCTGCGCAGGCACTTCACGCTGACACCCGACTCGAAGCCGCGTGGGTCGGCCCCGGCCCAGCTGTGGCGGGTCGACGGCGGTACGTCGACGGTCGGGGTGATCGCGTCGGTGTCCGAGGCGTTCTGCGCGGCGTGTGACAGGACCCGGCTCACTGCCGACGGCCAGGTGCGCAACTGTCTGTTCGCGCGCGAGGAGAGCGATCTGCGGCGGCTGTTGCGTAGCGGCGCCGACGACGACGCGATCGAGCAGGCGTGGCGTGCCGCGATGTGGACGAAAGCTGCCGGCCACGGTATCAACGACGAGGGCTTCGAGCAGCCCGACCGGCCGATGAGCGCGATCGGTGGGTGAGGTGTCGACCACGACGACGATCCGTGTCGCGGTCCGATTCTTCGCCGCCGCACGTGCGGCCGCAGGCACCGACGGCGAGACGCTGACCGTTGCGCCAGGCACCACCGTTCAGGCGTTGGTCGACGAATTAGCTTCGCGCACTCCGGAATTGAGCCGAGTGCTGGCGCGGTGTTCGTATCTCTGCGACGGAGTCGCCGTCCGGAATCCGGGGATGGCGCTACTCAACGCGCAGACGATCGATGTACTTCCCCCGTTCGCGGGCGGATAACCGTGATTTATATCACATCACGGAATGGTCACGAACTGGCTATGGCGTAGTTCACGGTCGGGAACACCTGCGGAAACAACAAGCCAACCTGCGCCTTTAGAGGCCTTTTAAGATTTGCTGTAGCGGAAAACGCCGAGGTCGAGAAAAGGTGACGGGTGCGCGGTGAGCGGTTACCGTTCTGTCCCAGGCCAGTCGACCCAGATCATCTGGCCCGCCCCGCCCGGCAGCGCCGAGCTCCATCCGTCGAAGCGGGGGACCACGAGCCACCTGGATGGAGGCGGGGGACCCACCGGTCCACCGAAGGACCTGGGGCCGCTAGCGGCCCCTTGGGGTGAAGCCGAGATCGGGCAACCGACATCGGCCGGGTGACCTCTCCCACCCGAACCCGACAGCTGACCTCGCGGGCGCCTACGAGAGGATTCATCGCACTTATGAGTGGACGGCATCGCAAGCCCACGAACCCAGCAGTAAGCGTCGCCAAGATCGCCTTCACCGGCGCTGTCATCGGCGGCGGAGGCCTCGCCCTCGCGGGCCAGGCCGGTGCCGCCACCGACGGCGAATGGGATCGGGTCGCGTCCTGCGAATCCGGCGGCAACTGGGCCATCAACACCGGCAACGGCTACCACGGTGGCCTGCAGTTCTCCCCCAGCACCTGGTCCGGCCACGGCGGCAGCGAGTTCGCGCCGACCGCATTCCTGGCGACCAAGGAAGAGCAGATCGCGGTCGCCGAGCGGGTGCTGGCCAGCCAGGGCAAGGGCGCATGGCCCTCCTGCGGCGGCCCGCTCTCCGGTGCGACCCCGCGCAATCTGGTCGAGCAGCCGCTCGATGCCGCGCCGCTCAACGGCGTGCTGCCTCCCCCGCCGCCGATCAATCCGTTCGCTCCGCCGCCCCCGCCGCCGCCCGCACCCTTCGACGCGATGGCCGCCCCGGCACCGCTGCCCCCGGCTCCGTTGCCCCCCGAGGCCGTGGCGCCGGCTCCGGTACCCCCGCCGGCCGCACCGTTCGACGCGATGGCCGCCCCGGCTCCGTTGCCGCCTGCCCCGCTGCCGCCCGCACCGGCGCCGCTGCCCCCGCCGCCCCCTGCGGCCCCGCTCGCTGCACCGCTGCCGCCGGCGCCCGCACCGGTCGACCCCGCCGCCTGGGCCGCTCCGGCTCCGGCTCCGCTGGATGCGCCGCTGCCCCCGCCGCCCGCGCCGGTAGACAGCGCGGTGGCCGCGGCCGCCGCGAACTGGGACACCACCGTCGCACCGGCGCCGGATCAGCCGCAGCCACAGATCTGGTCGCTCGGCGTTCCCGCTCCGCTGCAGCCGGCTCCGCCGGCACCGGCCCCCGCGCCGGCACCGGCCCCCGCTCCCGTTCCTGCCCCCGCTCCCGTGGCCGCCCCGGCTCCGGATCCGATGGCCCCGCTCAATGCGGTCAACGTGCCCCAGCCGGTGTTCGACGCGGCCAACCAGCTCGCGAGTGGTGAGGTTCCCGCCGTGCCCGCGGGCCTGCCCCCGGTCCCCACCGAGGTGCCGCACCTGGCGAGCCCGCAGAACCTGCCGCCGGGAACGACGGTCGACCCTGCGCAGGTGCCCGGGCAGAGCCCGAACGTCACCTACCTCAAGGAGATCTGGCACGCGATCCAGACCCAGGAGATCTCGGGTGCCGATGCGCTGCTGGCGCTGACCCAGCGGCCGCTGGACACCCCCGACCCGGGTGGACCGCCGCCGATCCTTCCGGTCGCCCCGCCTGCTCCGGCGCCCGCGCCGGCTCCGGTCCCGCCGCCCGCCTGAGTCGGGTCAGGCCGAGTTCACCCACTCGTCGGAGCCGTCGCCGAAGAACTGGTGTTTCCACACCGGTATCCGGTCCTTGACGGCGTCGACGAGCCGGGAACAGGTGTCGAACGCCGCCCTGCGATGGTCCGCTGCCACAGCGGCCACCAGGGCGGCGTCGCCTATTTCGAGGGGTCCCACCCGGTGGCTGACGGCAATCGCGCGCACACCATCGGTTTCGGCGGCGAGTTCGGCGGCGACCTCCGCGAGGACCTGTGCGGCGCTGGGGTGCGCGGAGTACTCGAGCCGCGTGACGCCGCGCCCGCCGTCGTGGTCGCGGACGACACCGGCGAAACTCACGACGGCACCGGCGGATTCGTGGGCCACCAGCTCTTCGTGCTCGGCCAGGTCGATCGGCTGTTCGGTCACTGCGGCGCGGAGCACGACGGCGGTCATCGCGGGTGGTCCTTTCCGGCGAGTTGATCCAGGGCGTGGTCGAGAACGTCGGCGAGCACGGACAGCCCGTCCTTCACGCCGCCGGGCGATCCGGGCAGGTTCACCACCAGGGTGCGTCCGACCACACCGCAGATGCCGCGCGACAGCACCGCGGTCGGCACCTTCGGCAGCCCCGCCCGCCGGATGGCCTCGGCCAGCCCGGGCAGTTCGTAGTCGATGACGGCGGCGGTGGCCTGCGGGGTGGCGTCGGTCGGCGAGATGCCGGTGCCACCGGAGGTGATCACCACGTCGACGCCGTCGGTGACCGCGGCGCGCAGGGCATCTTCGACGGGTGCGCCGTCGGGCACCAGGACCGCAGCGGCCGTCTGGACACCGCGTGCGTTCAGCCAGTCGACGACAAGGGGGCCGGTCCGGTCCTCGTAGACGGCCGCGGCGGCCCGGGTGGACGCGATGACGACACGGCCGACTCGATTCACGTCCGCGTCCAGGTGCCGGTCTTTCCGCCCTCTTTGCGCAGCACCGCGATGTCGTCGATGCGGGCGGCGGGGTCGACCGCCTTGAGCATGTCGTACACCGTGAGCGCGGCGACGCTGACCGCCGTCAGCGCTTCCATCTCCACGCCGGTGCGGTCGGTGGTGCGCACGGTCGCGGTGATGCGCACGTGGCTCTCGCCGATCTCGAAGTCGATGTCCACGCCGGTCAGCGCCAGCTGATGGCACAGCGGGATCAGGTCGCTGGTGCGTTTGGCGGCCATGATGCCGGCCACCCGCGCCGTCGCGAGCGCGTCACCTTTCGGTAGCCCGCCGGACGCGATCATCGCGACGACGTCGGGCCGGGTGTGCAGCGTGCCCGCGGCGACGGCGGTGCGTCTGGTGGCGTCCTTCGCGCTGACGTCGACCATGTGCGCCGCGCCGGACTCGTCGAGGTGCGAAAGCCCGTGCTGCGAGCCGCCGGTCACTTACTTGTTGACGACTGTGACGGGATGCAGGTACGGCAGCTCGTCGGCCGGCAGCGGGAAGGTCAGATCGCCGAAGGGCGAGAGCGCCCCGACGCGGTCGGTGGCGAGTTCGCTCACGGCGTGCTCGTCACCGTCGAGGTGAGCGGGCCACCCCGGATCGACGTACTGCTTCTTCGATTTCTTGTCAGCCACGTCCACATTGTGGCAAACGCGGCGGCGCATGGCGAGGTCGGGCGGCTGCTTTACGCTGGTCAGCAATGACAGCACACACTCCGCCGTCGGGCAGGAGCGAAGCGACTCGGGGCAGCACCGGCGTCCCCCTGGGCGCCTGGTTGGCCCAACTACCCGACGACCGGCTGATCCGGCTGCTGGATTTGCGCCCTGACCTGACCCAGCCGCCGCCGGGCACCATCGCCGCGCTGGCCGCGAGAGCGACGTCGCGGCAGTCGGTCAAGGCCGCCACCGACGACCTCGACTTCCTGCGGCTGGCCGTGCTGGATGCGCTGTTGGTGCTGCATGCGGACACCGCGGCGGTGCCGTTGACCAAGCTGTCGGAGCTGATCGGCGCGCGCGCCGACGAAGGGTCGATCAGCGCGGCGGTCGACGATCTGCGCGCGCGGGCGCTGGTGTGGGGTGACGACGAGGTGCGGGTGGCGGCCGAGGCCGTGTCGGGGTTGCCGTGGTACCCGGGCCAGGCCGTCGTGGAGATGACTGAACACAGCGTCGACGACATCGCGCGCATGCTGGCCGGACTCGACACCGCACAGCGCGACCTGTTGGACCGGCTGCTCGAGGGTTCGCCGGTGGGCCGCACCCGGGATGCGGCGCCCGGCACACCTGCGGACCGGCCGGTGCAGCGGCTGCTCGCCGCGGGGCTGCTCCGCCAGGTCGACGACGACACCGTGATCCTGCCCCGCCTGGTCGGCCAGGTGCTGCGCGGCGAGGTCCCCGGGCCGGCGGAGTTGACCCCGCCCGATCCCGTCACCTCGTCGACGACGATCGCCGACGTCGACGCGGTCGCGGCCGGAGCGGCCATCGACCTGCTGCGTGAGGTCGACGTGGTGCTCGAGGCGCTGTCGGCGGCCCCGGTGCCGGAACTACGCAGCGGCGGCCTCGGGGTCCGTGACCTCAAACGCCTCACCAAGGCCACGGGTATCGACGAGCGACGGCTGGGCCTCATCCTGGAGGTGGCGGTGGCGGCCGGCCTGCTCGCGGCCGGGATGCCCGACCCCGACCCGGGTGACGGGACGGGCACGTTCTGGGCGCCGACGGTGGCGGCCGACCGGTTCATCGAATCGCCGACGGCGGTGCGCTGGCATCTGCTCGCCTCGACGTGGCTGGATCTGCCCGGCAGGCCGGGGCTGGTCGGCAGCCGTGGGCCGGACGGCAAGCCGTATGCGGCGCTTTCAGATTCGCTGTACTCGACGGCCGCTCCGCTGGACCGCCGGCTGTTGTTGTCGGTGCTGGCCGACCTGCCTGCCGGCTCGGGGGTGGACGCCGCGTCGGCCTCACGGGCGATGATCTGGCGCCGACCCCGGTGGGCGGTGCGGTTGCAGCCCGAGCCCGTCAGCGGCCTGCTCACCGAGGCGCACGCGCTGGGCATGGTGGGCCGCGGGGCGATCGCGTCGCCCATCCGCAGACTGCTGGCCGGCGACCTGGCCGAGGATGTCGTGGCGGCCATGGCGAAGGTGCTGCCCGCACCGATCGACCATTTCCTGGTGCAGGCCGATCTCACGGTCGTCGTCCCCGGGCCGCTCGAACGCGATCTCGCCGAGCAGTTGTCCGCCGTCGCCGCCGTGGAGTCGGCCGGTGCGGCGATGGTGTATCGGGTCAGCGAGGCGTCGATCCGCCGCGCGCTCGACACCGGCAGGACCGCGAGTGAACTGCACGCGTTCTTCGGCCGGCATTCGAAAACCCCGGTGCCACAGGGTCTGACCTATCTGATCGACGACGTCGCGCGCCGTCACGGCCAGTTGCGTGTCGGTATCGCGGCGTCGTTCGTGCGATGTGAGGACGCGGCGCTGCTGGCCCAGGCGGTGGCCGCACCGGCGACCGACGCGGTGGAGCTGCGCCTGCTGGCGCCGACGGTGGCGGTGTCCCAGGCGCCGATCGCCGACGTGCTCGCCGCCCTGCGCAATGCGGGGCTCGCCCCCGCCGCCGAGGATTCGTCCGGCGCTATCGTCGACGTCCGATCCCGCGGTGCGCGCGTGGCCGCGCCGGGTCGGCGGCGGGTGTACCGGCCGGCGCCCACGCCGACCACCCAGACGCTCGGCGCGATCGTGGCGGTGTTGCGCAAGGTCGCCGCCGCGCCCACCGGGAACATGCGGCTCGATCCCGGCGTTGCGATTACGCAGTTGCAGGAAGCGGCGCTACAGCAGACCTCGGTGGTGATCGGCTACGTCGATCCGGCCGGGGTGGCCACCCAGCGGGTGGTGGCGCCGGTAAACGTCCGCGGCGGCCAGTTGACCGCCTACGATCCGGCATCCGGGCGGGTGCGCGAGTTCGCCATTCACCGTGTGACTTCGGTGGTGTCGGCCGAGAACGAATAATGGAGCTATGACAGACGGTCCTTTGATCGTGCAGTCCGACAAGACGGTGCTGCTCGAGGTCGATCACGAGCAGGCCGGTGCGGCTCGCGCGGCGATCGCCCCTTTCGCCGAGCTCGAGCGCGCGCCCGAGCACATCCACACCTATCGCATCACCCCGCTGGCGTTGTGGAACGCCCGCGCCGCAGGTCACGACGCCGAGCAGGTGGTCGATGCCCTGGTGTCCTTCTCCCGCTACGCGGTCCCCCAGCCCCTGCTGGTCGACATCGTCGACACCATGGCCCGCTACGGCCGGCTACAGCTGATGAAGAGCCCGGTTCACGGGCTGGTGCTGGTCAGCCTGGATCGCGCGGTGCTCGAAGAGGTGCTCCGCAACAAGAAGATCGCCCCGATGCTGGGGGCCCGCATCGACGACGACACGGTGATCGTGCACGGGAGCGAGCGCGGCCGCGTCAAGCAGATGCTGCTCAAGATCGGCTGGCCGGCCGAGGACCTCGCCGGGTACGTCGACGGTGAACGACACCCGATCGACCTGCGGCAGGACGGCTGGGAGCTGCGCGACTACCAGGAGATGGCGACCGATTCGTTCTGGTCGGGCGGCTCGGGTGTGGTGGTGCTGCCGTGCGGGGCGGGCAAGACACTCGTGGGTGCGGCGGCGATGGCCAAGGCCGGCGCGACCACACTCATCCTGGTCACGAACACCGTGGCGGGGCGGCAGTGGAAACGCGAACTGATTGCGCGCACGACGCTGACCGAAGAGGAGATCGGCGAGTACTCCGGCGAGAAGAAGGAGATCCGGCCCGTCACGATCGCCACCTATCAGGTGATCACCCGGCGCACCAAGGGTGAGTACCGCCACCTGGAGCTGTTCGACAGCCGCGACTGGGGGCTGATCATCTACGACGAGGTCCACCTGCTGCCCGCGCCGGTGTTCCGGATGACGGCGGATCTCCAGTCGCGCCGCCGCCTCGGGTTGACCGCCACGCTGATCCGCGAGGACGGCCGCGAGGGCGACGTGTTCAGCCTGATCGGGCCGAAGCGGTACGACGCCCCGTGGAAGGACATCGAGGCCCAGGGCTGGATCGCGCCGGCCGAGTGCATCGAGGTGCGGGTGACGATGACGGACAACGAGCGCATGCTCTACGCCGTCGCCGAACCCGAGGAGCGCTACAAGCTGTGCTCGACCGTGCACACGAAGATCGCGGTGGTGCGATCGATCCTGGAGCGCCACAAGGGTGAGCAGACGCTGGTGATCGGCGCCTATCTCGACCAACTCGAGGAATTGGGCCGGGAACTGGACGCCCCGGTGATCCAGGGGTCGACGAAGAACGCCGAACGCGAATTGCTGTTCGACCAGTTCCGCCGCGGCGAGATCTCGACGCTGGTGGTCTCCAAGGTCGCGAACTTCTCCATCGATCTTCCGGAAGCCTCTGTCGCCGTTCAGGTTTCGGGGACGTTCGGCTCGCGCCAGGAAGAGGCGCAGCGGCTGGGCCGGCTGCTGCGGCCCAAACACGACGGTGGCGGCGCGGTGTTCTACTCGGTGGTCTCGCGCGACAGCCTCGATGCGGAGTATGCCGCGCACCGGCAGCGGTTCCTCGCCGAGCAGGGCTACGGCTACGTCATCAAGGACGCCGACGATCTGTTGGGCCCCGCGATCTGAGGCCGTGTCGCGCCATTCGTTTCCTGATCAGCTGATGTCCTTCTCCGCATCGGCCAGCGCGGCGAATTCCTCGTCGGGCGAATTCGCCACGAGGTGGTGGCGGCTGTAGATCCCGAAGTAGGCCATGAACGCGGCGAACACCACCAGGCACCAGGTGGCCGCGGTGCTGTCTACGAGGAAAGTCGCGACCACCGCCAGGGCGGCGATGACGAGGGCGAAGCCGGTGGTGACGACGCCGCCCGGCGTGCGGTACGGCCGGGGCATGTCGGGTTCACGCACCCGCAGCGCGATGTGGCTGACCATCATCAGCACGTAGGACAGCGCAGCGCCGAACACCGCCATGTTGAGCAGCATCGCGCCCTGCCCGGTCAGCGACAGGATGAAGCCGATGATGCCGGGCACCACCAGCGCCAGCGTCGGCGCCTTGCGCGAGTTGACCACCGACAGCCGCTTGGGCAGATACCCCGCACGTGACAGCGCGAACAGTTGACGCGAGTAGGCGTAGATGATCGAGAAGAAGCTCGCGATCAACCCGGCCAGGCCGATGTAGTTGACCACCTTGGCCATGGCCGTGTCGCCGAGCGCCTCCACAAGCGGGTTGCCCGACGCGCTGATCAGCTCCGCCCCGCCGGAGCCGGCCGCCAGCACCAGCACGGCGCTGCCGGTCACCAACAGCACCGCCATCGCCGCGAGGATCCCCCGCGGCACGTTGCGCGAGGGATCCTTGGCCTCCTCGGCGGCGAGCGGCACACCTTCGATGGCGAGGAAGAACCAGATCGCAAACGGCACGGCGGCCCAGATCCCCAGGTAGCCGAACGGCAGGAACGACGAGGCGCCCGCCGCGTCGGTGGGCGCGATGTCGGTGAGGTTCGCGGGGTCGAATCTCCCGACCGCCGCGACGGCGAAGATGATCAGGCCGGCCAGCGCGATTGCCGTGATGACGAACATGACCTTGAGCGCTTCGCCGACGCCGCTGAGATGGATCCCGATGAACAACAGGTACACCGCCAGATACACCCACCAGCCGTCGGTGATGCCGAAGAGTCCGAGCGATTCGACGTAGGCGCCGATGAATGTGGCGATGGCGGCCGGGGCGATAGCGTACTCGATGAGAATGGCTGTGCCCGTGGCGAATCCGCCCCACGGTCCGAGCGCGCGGCGGGCGAAGGTGTAGCCGCCGCCCGCGGCAGGCAGCGCTGAGGACATCTCTGCCATTCCCAACACCATCGCCAGGTACATGCCGGCGATGATCACGCCCGCGATCAACAGCCCACCGAAGCCGCCCTCGGCGAGCCCGAAGTTCCATCCCGAGTAGTCGCCGGAGATCACGTACCCGACGCCGAGGCCGGCAAGGAGAACCCAGCCGGCGGTGCCCTGCTTGAGCGTCCGTTTGGCGAGGTACTCGCTGGACTCGCTGTGCGTGGTGTCCACCTGACGATGCTAGGCCGGGCGACGGGGTCGTATCAGCGGTTCGGGCCTCTGTGGGGTGCGTCCCTTGGTTGTCTTGCCGCCGTGAACGTCGGCGTGCCGGCGCGGCGACGGCCGGAACACGCTAGCCTCACACCCATGATCGGACGACAGCGCAGCCGCGCCGCCTCGACCACGCACGCGGCCAAGCTGGTCCTGGCCGGCGCGGCCGTCGGTCTCGGCGCACTGGCGCTGGCGGGCCCCGCTGTCGCGCAACCCGCCCCACCGCCGGTGCCTGCGCCCGCGCCGCCACCGGTCGGGCCGCCGCCGGTGCCGCAGGTCCAGAACCCGGTGTACGGCTCGGGTGACGGTCCGCTGGGCTTCCTGCGCGATGCCTGGCATCAGGCGCAGAACCCGTACGGGATGGGCATGCCGGATCAGATGCCCGCGTACACGCCGCCGCCGCCCGGAGCCGGTCCGCCGCCCCCGCTGCCGCCCGGGTACTCGTCCTTCACCGCCCCCGAGTCCTCGACGCCGGCCCTGGCGCCCGCAGAGGGACCCGAAGTCACGGGTCCGCCGCTCCCCGAGGGGTACTACCCGCTCGACGGCCCGCCGCCGCCCGGGTACTTCGATCCGCCGCCGCCCCCCGCGCCGGCCGCGCCCCCCGCGCCGCCGAAGATCATCGCGGGTCCCTGACTCGCCCCTACGTGTGCGGGCCGACGGCCTTCATGACGGTCAGCAGCACCACGGAGTCCTCCAGCGCGTGCAGCCCGTGGCGGGTCTTGGGGATGACGATCAGATCGCCTGCGCTGCCCTCCCAGCCTGAGTCGCCGGCGTCGAGCCGGACGCGGCCGTGCAACACCTGCAGCGTGGCTTCCTCGGGTGCCTCATGCTCGTGCAGGTCCTGATCTGCGGCCAACGCGATCAGCGTCTGCCGCAGCGAGTGCTCGTGGCCGCCGTAGACGGTGTGGGCACTGCGCCCGCTGCTGTGGGACCGGGCGGTCTCCAGATGTTCGCGGACCAGGGCTGTGAGTGAGATCTTCTCCATGACTGACTAGTTCCCCCTTCGGGCCAGGGCAAATCAGCTCAGCGCCGCATCACGGCAGGCGGAGCCTCCCACCTGCGAGGGAATCGGTCAGCCAGCTCCCCGGGCCGGCGCCGTTGGTGGTGCTAGCCGCCGCCGCGGTGGTCGCGGGGGTGATGCGGATCGTCGGCGGGCAACCAGACCGACGCGTCACCCACCCCGAGATCGCCGGCGTCGCGGGTGAATTCGTCGATGACGGCCTGCACCACGGGGTTGGCCTCGCCGCGCCGCCACACCAGCGACCACGTCCACAGCGGTGACGGATCGACCACCGCACGGCGCACCAGACCCCTGGGCAGCGCCTCGTCCTGACCCTTCGGGTTGTTCAGAACGGGGCGCCGGAGTTGGCGGACGTGTTCGAAGAAGGTCGGCCCGGTGACGCCGCCGTCATCGGTGCGCATGACGCGCGCTCCCGTCGCTGCGGCGAACTGTTCGCCGTAGCGATTCCACGACGACCAGCGTTGCGCATCGGTGTCGACCATGACCACGGTGTCGGCGGCCGCCACAGGCGCGTCGTCGGCGCCTGCCTGCAGCGCGTACAAGCGCTCCACCCCGATCAGTCGGGCCTCGAGCGCCAAGGAATCCAGGTCGCTGTTCTGCACCCAGCAGATCGCCAGGTCGAGACTGCCGTCCGCCACCCGGGCGGCCTGGGTGTGTGAGGGCATGACCCAGGTGTCGACGCGCAGCTGGGCCACGCCGGCAGCCCGCTGCGCCCAGTCGGTCGGACACCAGTTCACGTATCCGATGCGCACCGGGTCCGAGGTGGCCAAACCCACGGCGCGCCTGCGGAATTCATCGGCCTGCGCGACCAGTGCGCGCGCGTCGGGCAGCAGGGCGGCCCCCGCCGGGGTGATTGCGACGGATCGGCGGTCCCGTTCGAACAACGTGACCTTCAGATCGCGTTCGAGGGCCTTGATCTGCTGGGACAGTGACGGCCCCGCGATGCGCAGGCGCTCCGCTGCCCGAGCGAAGTTCAACTCGTCGGCGACGGTGACGAAGTACCGCAGCTGCCGCAGCTCCACGGCCAGCAGCGTAGTAGGCGCAGGCTCCCAGGAGAGAGCGAAGTGGTCGATCAGACCGGCATCATCTGGCCGGCGCCATTGTTGACCAGAGCATGACTACTTCACATTCGCAGCACTCATCCACCCGCGTCGCGCTCATCACCGGCGCGTCCCAAGGAATTGGCGCCGGCCTGCTTGAGCGTTACCGAAAGCTCGGTTTCGCCGTCGTCGCCAACTCACGCGGCATCGCCCCGAGCGATGACCCGATGGTGCTGACGGTGCCGGGCGATATCTCGCAGCCAGGCGTGGGCCAACGCCTCGTCGACGCCGCCCTCGAGCGGTTCGGCCGCATCGACACCGTGGTGAACAACGCTGGCATCTTCGTCGCGAAACCGTTCACCGAGTACACCGACGCCGATTTCGACGCCGTCACCGGAGTGAACCTGCGGGGCTTCTTCGAGGTGTCACGCGCCGCGCTCGCAGCGATGGGCGAGGGCGGCCATCTGGTCAACATCTCCACCAGCCTGGTGGACCAGGCCAACTCGCAGGTGCCCTCGGCGCTCGCGTCACTGACCAAGGGCGGCCTCAACGCCGCGACGAAGTCCTTGGCGGTGGAGTACGCCCGGCGCGGAATCCGGGTCAACGCCGTTGCCTTGGGCGTCATCCGCACCCCCATGCACGACCCGTCCTCGTACGAGGCATTGGCGACGCTGAACCCCACCGGCCGCATGGGCGAGATCGACGACGCGGTCGACGCTGTCATCTATTTGGAGAACGCTCCGTTCGTCACCGGCGAGATCCTGCACGTGGACGGTGGTCAGAGTGCCGGGCATTGATGTCGTCCGCCGCGTCATGGACGAGTGGCGGGCATACCAGGCTAGCTCAGTGCCGGGATGACCTTCTGCTCGAACATCTCGATGCCCGACCTGTCGTAGGCCGCTTCGGGAAAGTACAGGATGGCGTATTCGCAGCCCAGGTCACGCATGCGTGCCAGCTTCTCGATGGCCTGGTCGGTTGTGCCACTGGCTGACTCGGGTGCCGTCACGCTGGCCAGCATGGCATCGACCGCCTCCTCGTCGGCCACCCCGACCTGCCGCTCCCGGACCCGCTTGACCCGCGCGGCGACGTCGTCGTCGGAATCCCCGATCACGGCGTTGAAGTTCGCCGATCGCACGATCGCGTCGTAGTCGGTGCCGACGTCGCGGCAGTGCCCGGCCAGCACCTTCGACTTGTGTTCGAATCCGGCCGGTTCGGAGGTGAAGTTGGTGTACTGCGCGTACTTCGCGGCGATACGCAGCGTGACCTTCTCACCGCCGCCGGCGATCCACAGTGGGATACCGTTGTCCTGCAGCGGCTTCGGCTGCACGATCGCATCGGTGACCTGGTAGTGCTTACCGTCGAGGGTGACCCGGCCGTCACGCCAGGCGTCGCGCATGATCTGCACGCCCTCGTCCAGCCTGCCGAGCCGGGCACCTGCCGAAGGGAACCCGTATCCGTAAGCGCGCCATTCGTGTTCGTACCATCCGCCGCCGATACCCATCTGCACCCGGCCGCCGGAGATGACGTCCACGGTGGCGGCGACCTTGGCCAGGTAGGCCGGGTTGCGGTAGCTCATCGCCGTACACATCTGACCGAGTTTGATCCGCGACGTCGTCGCCGCGTAGGCGGCCATCAGCGACCACGCTTCGTGGGTGGCCTCGCCGGTCGGCACCGGGACGGTGTGGAAGTGGTCGTAGACCCACAGCGAATCCCACGCGGTGCCGTCGGCGTAGGCGGCCAGGTCCGACATGACCCGCCAGTGCTCGGCCGCCGGGATACCGACGAGGTCGAGCCGCCAACCCTGCGGAATGAACAGTCCGAAGCGCATGACACCCGACTGTAGACCCGCACCCGGGCGTTTCCCGGCGACTTCGCAGACAGTGTCGGCGGGCGTGATTACCCTCGCGAACATGGCCCTATCGAAAGACGACCGCGAACAGTTCCTCGCCGAACCCCATGTCGCCGCGCTCTCGGTGTCCGCAGGACCGGACCGCGGCCCGTTGACCGTCCCGGTCTGGTACCAGTACTCCCCCGGCGGTGAGCCGTGGGTGCTGACCGGCGCCGGTTCACGAAAACACCGGTTGATCGAGGCAGCCGGTTGTTTCTCGCTGATGGTCGAACGTGTCGAACCGTCGGTGCGCTATGTCGCCGTAGACGGTCCGGTCAGCCGTATCGAACCCGCCACCGACGATGATCTCGTCGAGGTGACCAAACGCTATCTGCCGCCCGAGGCGGTGGAGCCCTATCTGGAGATGGCCCGCCGCGAGCACGGCGAGAGCGTGGTGATCCACCTTCGTCCGCAGCACTGGTTGTCGTCGGACCTCGGCTCGTTCTGATGGCGGGACCGCAGCGGTAAGGGTTCGGCGCGCTATTACCTGTTCTCCCGGACGGTGTCGTAGAGCGCCGCGACGTCGGGCAGCCGCACCTTGAGCGACGGCGTCCGCGGCAGTTCGTCGACGGTGACGACGGCGACGGGCACGTGGTGCACGGGCAGCGCGGCGCGCACCCATTCCCGCAGTTCCTCCGAACCCGGAACCGGTTGTCTCCGTGCTGGTTCCACCGCCGCGAACGGCACCTGCCCCAACCGGTCGTCGGGCACACCGACCACGCATGCGTCGCGTACGCCGGGATGGGTGAGCAGCACTCGGCGCACCGTCTCGGGCAGGATCTTGAACCCGCCGCGGATGATGGCGCCGTCGGCCCGGCCGTGCAGGGTGACGAACCCGTCGCCGTCCACCGACGCGATGTCGGTAGTGCGGATCCAGTCCGGGGACAGCACAGCGATCCGCGCCTCGAGCACCCCCTGTTCGCCGGGGGGCACTTCGGCGCCGGTCACCGGGTCGACGATGCGCACCTGTGTATCGGGCAACGGGCGGCCCACACTGTCCCGTTTGGAGTCCCCGAACTCCTCGACCATCCCGGGCGTCCACGCGCACACGGATCCGGCGAATTCCGTTGCGCCGTACGCCAACCGGATGGGAACCCGGTAGCGCTGCTCGAACTCGTCGCGAGTCGCCGGGTCGAGTGGGCCGGACGCGCTGGTCAGGAACTGCAGGGACGTAAGGGCCTCGGCGGGTACGTCGGCGTCGAGCAACATCCGCACGACCGCAGGTTGGACACCGGCCCGCGGGATCTTGTGCGTGCGCACCACCCGCACCCAGTCGTCGACGCTGAACCTCTCCAGCAGCACGAGGCGCTTACCGGTGGCGAAACCCGCGATGAGCTGACAGACTCCGATGCCGCCGAACGGCCAGTACGCCAGCTCCGGCGGGTCATCCGGCGATGCGAACAACCCGCCCGTCACGCTGAACACCGTCCGTTCCAGCACGGCCTCGCCGATCGGCTGCCGCTTCGGCGGCCCTGTGGTGCCGGAGGTGAGGATCGACAGCCCCGCGGACGGGGACGAGGGTCCCGGTGCGCCGCGGCCGGGGGTTACCACGCGTGCACCCTGCGCCGAGATCGCCACTCCCCCAACGCCACAACGGGCCGTGGCGGCGATCACCGGTTCCGTCCAGTCCTGGGCGTCGGCGACGACGCCGGCCGGTCGAACCCGTTCGACGTCACGGGCGATCGCCTCGGGTGACTGGAAGGAGTAGATCATCGACACCCACCGCCCGCCGGCGAGAGACCCGGCGATGGCCGCCGCGTGCGGCAGCCGGTTGCGCACCACCAGACCGATCGGCGCGCGCGCGTCGACGCCGGCCTCGCGCAGGGCTGCGTCGACGGCGGCCGCGTAGCCAGTGACATCGTCGCCGCTGTGCCAGCGGCCCTCGAACTCGATGCAGGGCCGCTCACCGTAACTCGCGAAACCCGCCGCGAATGTCTCGGTGAAGCTCACGGTGGTCAGGCTAACGCGGCGCCCGTGGCGAGCAGACGCAAAAGTGCCCAAAACCCGAGGATTTTGGGCACCTTTACGTCTGCTCGCGAGGGAACTACTTCGTCAGCGACTCCGGCGGGGTGAACCGGTCGCCGTAACGCTCGGCCAACTCGCGCGCCCGGGCCACGAAGGCCTCCTTGCCCGTGCCGAGCGCCCCTTCGTATCCGACGATGTACTGCGCGCTGCCGCCGGTGTAGGGCGGGTAGCCGATGCCCATGATCGAGCCGATGTTGGCGTCGGCGGTCGAGGTGAGCACGCCTTCGTCGAGGCACTTCTGGGTTTCGATGGCCTCGGCGAACAGCATCCGGTCGATCATGTCTTGCAATGGGATCGTGGAAGATCCCGCCTTGCCGGACTCGAACGTCTCCCGAAGGCCCGGCCACAGGCCGGTGCGCTTACCGTCGGCGTACTCGTAGAACCCGGCACCCTTCAGACGGCTGGGCCGGCCGATCTCGATCATCTTGTTGACCACGGCCTCGGCGGGATGCGGCTCGTAGGTGCCACCCGCGGCCTCCGCGCCTTTACGGCTCTCGGTGGCGATCTTCTGCATCAACTCGAGGTTGAGCTCGTCGGACAACTGCAGCGGCGGCGCTGGGTAGCCGGCCATGCTGCCTGCCCGTTCGATGCTCGCCGGCTCCACACCCTCGCCGAGCATCGCCAGCGCCTCGTTGACGAACGTGCCGATGACGCGGCTGGTGAAGAAGCCGCGGCTGTCGTTGACGACGATCGGCGTTTTGCCGATGGCAAGCGTGTAGTCGAACACCCGGGCCAGCGCCTCGTCAGAGGTCTTCTCGCCCTTGATGATCTCCACCAGCGGCATCTTGTCGACCGGAGAGAAGAAGTGGATGCCGACGAAGTCCTCCTGGCGCTTCACGCCGGTCGCCAGACCGGTGATCGGCAGCGTGGAGGTGTTCGACCCGAGCAGCGCGTTCGGCTCGACGATGTCCTCGATCTCCTGGAACACCTTGTGCTTGAGGTCGGTGTTCTCGAAGACGGCTTCGATCACGAAGTCGACGCCCTTGAGGTCCTGCGGGTCGCCGGTCGGGGTGATGCGAGCCAGCAGCGCGTCGGACTTCTCTTGCGTGGTCTTACCCCGCTCGAGCGCCTTGGCCTCGATCTTCTCGGAGTACGCCTTACCCTTCTGGGCGTTCTCCAGCGACACGTCCTTGAGCACCACGTCGTATCCGGCCTTGGCCGAGACGTAGGCGATGCCGGCGCCCATCATGCCCGCGCCGAGCACACCGATCTTGGTGATCTCCTGCTTGGCGATGCCGTCGGGACGTGAACCGCCGCCGTTGATGGTCTGCAGGTCCAGGAAGAACGCCTGGATCATGTTCTTGGCGACCTGTCCGGTGACCAGCGAGACGAAGTAGCGGCTCTCGATGCGGCTCGCCGACTCGAAGTCGACCTGGGCGCCCTCGACCGCGGCGTCGAGGATGGCGCGCGGTGCCGGCATCGGCGCACCCTTGAGCTGCTTCTTGAGCAGCGCGGGGAACGACGGCAGGATGCTCGCCAGACCCGGCGACGACGGGGTGCCGCCGGGCATCTTGTAGCCCTTGACATCCCACGGCTGGGTGTGCGACTCCGGGTTGGCCTTGATCCACGACTTGGCGGCCGGCACCAGTTCCTCGACGCTGCCGACCAATTCGTCGACCAGGCCGGTCTCCAGCGCCTTGGCGGGCTTGAAGCGGGTGCCCTGGCTCAGCACCTCCATGAACGCCTTCTGGATACCGAACATCCGCACCGTGCGCGTCACGCCGCCACCTCCGGGCAGCAGACCCAGCGTGACCTCGGGCAGGCCGATGACCGACCCCTTGACGTCGGCGGCGATGCGGTGATGGCACGCGAGCGCGATCTCCAGGCCGCCGCCGAGCGCGGCGCCGTTGATGGCGGCCACCACCGGCTTGCCGAGGGTCTCCAGCTTGCGCAGGTCAGCCTTGATCTCCTCGACGTTCTCGAACACCGCGGCCGCGTCGTCCGGGCCGGTGTTGATCATGCTCTTGAGGTCACCGCCGGCGAAGAAGGTCTTCTTCGCGCTGGTGATGACGACCCCGGTGATCGAATCCTTCTCGGCCACAAGGCGTTCGACGGCGTTGTGCATCGAGGACTTGTAGTGGTCGTTCATCACGTTGGCCGAACCGGTCGGATCGTCGAGCGTGAGGGTGACGATGCCGTCGGAGTCCTGCTCCCACTTGATGGTGTTCTCAGCCATGCTCAGACCCTCTCGATGATGGTGGCCACGCCCATGCCGCCGCCCACGCACAGCGTGATCAGCGCGCGCCGCGCACCGCGGCGTTCGAGCTCGTCGACCATGGTTCCGGTGATCATCGCGCCGGTCGCACCCAGCGGGTGGCCGAACGCGATGGCGCCGCCGTTGACGTTGAGTTTCTCGTCCGGGATGCCCAGGTCCTTCTGGAACTTCAGCACCACCGACGCGAAGGCCTCGTTCAGCTCGAACAGGTCGATGTCGTCGACGGTCAACCCGGCGCGGTCGAGCACCTTGCGCGTCGCCGGCGTCGGGCCGGTGAGCATGATGACCGGGTCGGCGCCGCTGGTGGCTGTGGCCACGATGCGCGCCCGCGGAGTCAATCCTTGGGACTGACCGGCTTTCTCGCTGCCGACGAGCACCAGCGCGGCGCCGTCGACGATGCCCGAGCTGTTACCGCCGGTGTGGACGTGGTTGATCTTCTCGATGTAGTGGTACTTCTGCAGCGCCACATCGTCGAAGCCGCCCATCGCGCCGATCCCGTCGAACGCGGTCTTGAGCTTGCCCAGGCTTTCGACCGTCGACCCGGGACGCATGTGCTCGTCGTGGTCGAGGATGACCAGACCGTTCTGGTCGCGCACCGGCACGACCGACTTGGCGAAGTAGCCGCCCGACCAGGCTGCGGCGGCACGCTCCTGCGAGCGCGCGGCGTAGGCGTCGACGTCCTCGCGCGAGAAGCCCTCGATGGTGGCGATCAGGTCGGCGCCGATGCCCTGAGGCACGAAGCCGATGCGGTAGTTGGTTTCCGGGTCCGCGGCCCAGGCGCCGCCGTCGGAACCCATCGGCACCCGGCTCATCGACTCCACGCCGCCGGCCAGCACCAGGTCGTCCCAACCCGAGCGCACCTTCTGTGCGGCGGTGTTGACCGCCTCCAGACCCGAGGCGCAGAACCGGTTGAGCTGCACGCCGCCGGTGGTGTCGGGCAGACCCGCGGCCAGCACCGCGGTACGGGCGATGTCACCGCCCTGGTCACCGACCGGGGACACCACACCGAGGATGACGTCGCTGATCAGTGTCTCGTCGAGGTCGGGGTGGCGGCGGCGCAGCTCGTCGATCAGACCGGTCACGAGGTTCAACGGCTTGACCTCGTGCAGCGAACCATTGCGTTGCTTACCGCGAGGCGTACGGATCGCCTCGTAGATGAAGGCTTCTTCAGACATACGCCGAGGGTAACAGCCTAAACCAACCTGTTGGTTGGCCGGTCCGCGCACTCAGGCCGACTCGCGTGCCTCCAACTCCGCGAGCGTCGGGTAGTCGATGTAGCCGACCGGACCGGGTGAATAGAACGTGGCGACGTCGGGTTCGTTCAGCTCGGCGCCCACGGTGAGCCGGTCGATGAGGTCGGGGTTGGCCAGGAACGCCCGTCCGACGGCGACCGCGCTGACCGCACCCCACTGGGCGAAGCTCTCCAGCTGGCAGAAGTCGGTGTCGGTCTCGCGTCCCGTGTTCAGCACGAACACCCCCGACCACAGCGCCCGGATCACCCCGAAGGTCGTCTGTGTCGGATCGATCAACACGTGCAGGTACGCCAGGCCGAGCGGGGCGATCCGGTCGAGCAGGGCTTCGTAGGTCGCGATCGGGTCGTTCTCCCGCACATCACCGACCCCGTTGCCGGGCGAGATGCGCAACCCGACACGGCCGGCCCCGATCTCGTCGACCACCGCCTCCACCACCTCGACGGTCAGCCGTGCGCGGTTCTCGGCTGTGCCGCCGTAAGCGTCGGTGCGCTGGTTGACGACGTCGGACTGGAACTGGTGCAGCAGGTAGCCGTTGGCTCCATGGATCTCCACCCCGTCCATACCGGCGTCGACGGCCCGGCGCGCGGCGGCCCGGAAGTCCGCGACGATCCGCGGGATCTCCTCCATCTCGAGCGCGTGTGGCACCACCAGTGGCTTCTTCCCGTCCGGTGTGTGTGCGGTCATGTCGGCGGCCACCGCCGACGGTGCGACGGGGTGCACACCGCTGATGTCGGGATGCCCCATCCGGCCGACGTGCCACAGCTGCATGAAGATGTGCCCACCCTCGTAGTGCACGGCGGAGGCCACCTGCGCCCACTTCTGCTGGTGGCGGTCGGTGTAGATGCCCGGGGTGTTGACGTAGGCGCCGTTGGCGCTCTTGGAGATCGCGGTCGCCTCGGTGATGACGATGCCGGCCGACGCCCGCTGCGCGTAGTACTGCGCGGCGAGGTAGGACGGTGTGCCGTCCGCCTGCGCGCGGGATCTGGTCAGCGGTGCCATGAAGAGCCGGTTCCCGGCGAGCGTGTCACCTACCTGGAGCGGTGCGAGCAGGGCTGCGTCGTCGTCGAATGTGAAAGCCACGTCGGTGCAGACGCCGTGCGGCCGGGATTCATTCCCGTCGTTACGCTCGGGACCATGACGGTGTCGAGGTTGCGGCCGTACGCGGTGACGGTGTTCGCCGAGATGTCAGCGCTGGCCACCCGGGTCGGCGCGGTGAATCTCGGGCAGGGATTTCCCGACGAGGACGGTCCGGCGTCGATGCTCGAGGTGGCCCGGAACGCGATTGCCGACGGGGTCAATCAGTATCCGCCCGGACCCGGCATCGCCCCGCTTCGGGAAGCCATTGCCGCGCAACGCAAACGGACCTTCGGCGTCGATTACGACCCGGAGACCGAAGTTCTGGTGACCGCGGGGGCCACCGAGGCGATCGCCGCCGCGGTGCTCGGACTGGTGGAACCCGGGTCCGAAGTGCTCCTCATCGAGCCGTTCTATGACTCCTACTCCCCGGTGATCGCCATGGCGGGCTGCCATCGTGTCGCCGTGCCGATGACCCAGCATGGCCGCGGCTTCGTGATCGACGTCGACGGTCTGCGTCGCGCGATTACCCCGCGGACCCGGGCGCTGATCGTGAACACCCCGCACAACCCCACCGGCATGGTGGCCTCCGACGCCGAACTGGCGGGCATCGCAGAGTTGGCCGTCACGCATGATCTGCTGGTCATCACCGACGAGGTCTACGAGCATCTGGTATTCGACGGCAACCGGCACCTGCCGCTGGCGGCGTACCCCGGGATGTCGGGGCGGACGGTGACCATCTCGAGTGCGGCCAAGATGTTCAACGTCACCGGCTGGAAGATCGGATGGATCTGCGGCGCAGCCGATCTCATCGCCGGGGTGCGCGCGGCCAAACAGTATCTGACCTATGTCAGCGGTGCGCCTTTCCAGCCGGCCGTCGCCCATGCCCTCGACAACGAGGATTCGTGGGTGAGCGCGCTGCGGGATTCGTTCCAGGACAAGCGCGATCGGCTCGGCACGGCGCTCACCGAGTTGGGGTTCGCGGTCCACGCCAGTGCGGGTACGTATTTCCTGTGCGCGGACCCGCGACCGCTGGGCTACAGCGACAGCACCTCGTTCTGCGCGGATCTGCCCGAGCGCGCGGGGGTTGCGGCGATCCCCATGTCGGCGTTCTGCGATCCGGCTTCACCACACATTGACCTGTGGAATCACCTGGTGCGCTTCGCGTTCTGCAAACGTGACGACACGCTGGACGAGGCGATCCGCCGCCTGCAGGTGCTGCGCCGCTAGAACGACGCCGCCACCTCCCGCAGCGCCGCCAGCGATCCGGCATCCGACCGGCCGACCGGCGTGAGCACGACGTCGGTGGCTCCCGCGTCGGCGTAGCGCTGCAGCTGCCGGACCACCACCCCGGCGGGTCCGATGGCCGCCAGATCCACCACCGCGGAGACGCTTTCGCGAGCGATGATCTTCTGGTACGACGGGATGGCCTCGTAGAAGCCGAGTTCGGCGGCGACCTCGTCGCGCGCCGCGTCCACATCGTCGGCGACCAGGACCGGAACCACCGCGAGGATCCGCGGTGTGGGCCGGCCCGCCTCCGCCGCGGCCTTGCCGATGGTGGGTTCGATGAACTCGGCGATGGTGCGCGGGCCCGCGAGGTAGGGCAGGGTGCCGTCGGCGAGTTCACCGGTGACGCGAAGCGCCTTGGGTCCCATGGCCGCGACGTAGATCGGGACCGGGGTGCCGCCGGGCACCGCCACGGCCCACTCGGGTGCGGCGCTGAGGTGCTGACCGTGGAAGTTCACCGCCGCGGTGTCGAACACCGAGCGCAGCACGGTCAGGTGTTCGCGCAGCCGGCCCACCGGATCCGGCCAGGTTGCACCGAACGCCAGTCGCTCCGGCTCGTGGGCGCCGAGGCCCAGGCCCAAGCTGAAGTTGCCGTGGGAGGCGGCCTGGGCGGTCTGCGCGGCCGAGGCGACCAGCAGGGGGTGGCGCGGGTTGATCGGCACCACCGACGTACCGACGCCCAGCCCGGGCACCGCGGCGCCGATGAGGCCGGCCAGCGCGATCGCATCGTGGTCGACGCGCTGGGCCAGCCAGATCTGCCGGACGCCGAGGTCGTGGGCGGCGGTGGCCTGGGCTATCGCATCGTCGACGGCGTTGGCGGCGTCCGGGCTCGGGTGGATGACAAGTCCTGTGGGCATGTCATGGAGCAACCCGCGGCCGCCCGGCGTTGTTCCTTTTCACTCAGTGTGCGTTTTAGCCATCACGCGTTTGCGCAGTCCCTCCGTCGCCGACTGCAGCACGATTTTCTTCGCGCGTTTGACGAGGAACTGCGGGATCGGTGCGGACGGATCGACGATGATGTCGAACCGCACGCGGGTCCGGTCACCTTCGGGCGTGAGGTTGTACTCGACGTGCTGTCCGCGCTGCTGGAAGGTGTCCTCGGCGTCCCACACCACCCAGTGCCTGCCCCAGTGGTACTCGAGGATCTCGTTGTCGGTGACGCCCATCAGCCGCAGGGTGGCCCTGACTCGGCGCGGTTTTCCGTCGGGGTGGCGGTCGAGAACCGTGACCTTCTTGTACACCGACGACCAGTCGGGCAGTGACTCGATATCGGCGAGCACGTCGAGGATGGCCTCCGGTGACGCGTCGAAGACCACTTCACGAGACGCGCGAACGGCCATGACCTCGAATGTAGTGACCGGCGCGCGGCTACCGGCGGGTTCGGTGAAGTCGAACGCGTCATCCGGTTCACCGCCCCCGGGGAGGGGTGGTTTCCGGCGCCTTGTGCTCGGTTTCGACACCAGGGCTGTCGATCTCCATGCCTCCGACGCTTTCCACAGCCCTGTTGTCGAAAACCAGCACAAGGGCGGAAATGTCAGTGCGTCCGGTCACCATCGCGGCATGTGGCCGATCGTCGGTTCGGAAGAGATCGCCGCCGGAAGGCTGACCCGCGCGGCGCTGAGGTGGAACTACACCGCCGTCCACCCGAACGTCTACCTGCCCAACGGGGCGCTTGAGACGACGTCTACGAGGACGCAGGCCGCGTGGCTGTGGTCGGGACGCAAGGGGATCATCGCCGGCCGGTCGGCTGCCTACCTGCACGGCGTGTACTGGGCCGCGGACTCCGCGCCGATCGAGATGATCGGCCGGCACCGCAGACCGACGCGCGGTGTCGTGATTCGCGACGAACGCATCGGCGACGACGAGGTGAGCGGTCATGGCGGCCAGCTCGTGACCACAGCTGCCCGCACCGCTCTCGATCTGGCCAGGCACCTGCCGCGCGCAGAGGCGGTGGCGATACTGGACGCTCTGTCAGCCAGATCAGGGGTGACGGTTGCAGAGGTGCAGGCTCTGGCCGACCGCCATCAGGGGGCACGAGGGCTTCCGGCAGCCCGGCTGGCCGTCAACCTGATGGACGGCGGCGCGCTGTCGCGGGAGGAGACCGCGCTTCGGCTGTACCTCATCGATTCGGTCGGGCTACCCCGGCCGACCACGGATATCAGGATCGGGGACAAATACGGGTCGACCAGGATCGCGATGGGGTGGGAGTGGGCGAAAGTCGGGATCAGCTGGCAGGAACCCGAAGAACGCCTCGAGGGATATTCGGCGGTGCAGCGGCTCAGGGCGGAGGAAGTGGTGCAGCGGTTGGGCTGGTTGCACATTCGCGCCCACCCGCTGCGCGCCCTGCATTCAGTCCGGTTCCAGGCCCAGACGGCGCTCAGGTCTCGTGGCCGATGAGTTCGGCGGCCAGCCGATGGTCGTCGGCGGCGTTGAGGCTGAGCACACCGATCACCTCACCGCCGGCTTCATACCAGACCGTGAACCCGTCACGGTGGTCGACGAGGCGGCTGTGCTCGTAGGGGATGCCCCAGCCGCGGTACTTCAGCCGCGCCTCGCCGATGGCGCAGTGGAAGCCGGGGACCTTCGCCCATGCGGTCGGAAAACCGGCGGCGGACGCGCCGGCGAGGGACCGCAGGTGCAGGGCGTTCCCGGCGCCGGGCACGTTGAGCGGGACGGGCGTGGCGCCCGGCGCGAGCACCAGGCTCCAGTACGGATAGCGGCGGCCGCCGCGCGTGATCACCTCGCGGCGGTCGAGGTCGATGTGGTCGACGGTGATACCGCGGACGAGTTCGAGGCGCCGCCGGTCGAACCAGTCCGGGGTGTGGAGGTCGACGTGGTGGTCCCGGCCGCGCTGAGGCCGGCCGGCCCGCTGCCGACGGCGATCATCCCTGACGACGTTGCCACGCCCGCTGAGTACCACCATCGTGGGCCGCTTACGCGCCGCTTCGCACCTGGTATCCGGTTATATGCATGTGCTATGCATATAACTGTGCCGCCGTCCCGCTACGACCATCTCGACGAGTTGCTGACCCGGATTCACGTCGTCCGGCAGCGGCCCGAGTTCCGGCGGCAACTGCTCGACGACATCGCTCCGGTGACCACGGTCTCGACGCTGCGGGTCCTGCGCGCCGTCGAGCAGTGTGAGAAGGGCGGACGCGGGGCATCCATCGGCGATGTCGCCGACTACATGGCCGTCGAGCACTCGACGGCCAGTCGGACCGTCGGATCCGTCGTCGCCGCCGGATTGCTGACAAAGACCCTCGCCCCCGACGACCAGCGCCGCTGCGTGCTGGTGCTGACCGACGCCGGACGCGACGCCCTGGCCGCGGTGACCGACCGCCGCCGCGAGATCGTCGCCGGCGTGGTGGGCGACTGGCCCGACAGCGACGTCGACTCGCTCGTCGGACTACTCGACCGGCTCGTCACGGACTTCGAACACGGGGTGCGCGCATGACCGCGCAGACCACGGCGCCGCCCCAGGCGCGCGGTGCGCTCGGGCTGATGTTCGACCCGGTGTTCGGCGCGCTGTTCTGGGGCAAGATCTTCTCAGTCGTCGCGGTGTGGACGCACGGCATCGTCGCGGCGATCGTCATGTACGAGGCGACAGGCTCGGCGCTGATGGTCGGCCTGGTCGGTGTCGTGCAGTTCGGACCGCAGCTCATCCTCAGCCCGACCAGCGGCAAATGGGCCGACACCGGCAACCCGGCTCGGCAAATCCTGCTCGGCCGGGTGCTGTGCCTGGCCGGGTCGGGAGCGGTGGCCGTGTGGCTGGCGATCTCCGAGCAGCAGGCGCCGGCGGCGGTGCTCCTCGGCACGCTGCTGGTCGGTATCGGGTTCGTGGTGGGCGGCCCGGCGATGCAGTCGATCGTGCCGAACCTCATCCGTGACGGCGAGCTGTCGACGGCCATGGCGCTCAACAGCATTCCGATGACGATCGGCCGAATGATCGGCCCGGTCATCGGCGCCTATCTGGCCGCGCATCTCGGGTACGCCGAAGGGTTCGCGGTCAGCGCGGGGCTGCACCTGATCTTCGCGCTCTTCCTTCTGGTGGTGCGCTTCCCCGCTCCTCCGGTGCGCCGCGACGGCGCGGACTACCGGGTGCGCGCGGCGCTGAAGTACGTGTGGCGCGACCGGCCTCTGTTCCTCGCCCTGCTCGCGGTGACGACGGTCGGGTTCGCGGCGGACCCCTCGATCACGTTGACGCCGTCGATGGCTGATGCTCTGGGCGGTGACACCCGACTGGTGGGTGCACTGTCGGCGGTGTTCGGGATCGGCGCGGCGTTGAGCATGGTGGTGCTGGCGCTACTGCGCGGCCGAATCGCGGCGGGCTGGGTGTCGTCGATCGGGTTGTGGCTGCTGTGCGCCGGATGCGGGGTGTTGGCGCTCGGGACGGTCACGCCGGTGGCGTTGGCGGGTTTCGGGTTGGCGGGCCTCGGCTTCGGCTGGGCGATGACGGGGCTGAGCACTGTCGTCCAGGAGCGTGCGCCCGAGGAGCTGAGGGGCCGGATCATGGCGCTGTGGCTGGTCGGGTTCCTCGGCTCGCGGCCGATCGCGGCCGCGGCTCTCGGTGGCGCGGCCGATGCGCTCAACGTGCGCGTGGCGTTCGTGGTGGCGGCGCTGGCCGTGGTGCCCGTGGCGGCGTTGTGCCGGCCGTCGTCGCTCACCGGAGGACTGCCGGTCCGAATCTAGGGATGCCCTGCCTTCCCCACGATCAGTCGGACCCGCGCTCTATCGTTTGGGGCGATGCCATTCCATCTGCACCGGGCGGAGCGCACCGACCTCCTGGCCGACGGACTCGGCACCCTGCTGTCCACTCCCCTGGCCGACCCGTTCGCCCAGGAGCTCGTCATCGTCCCGGCGAAGGGCGTCGAGCGGTGGCTGAGCCAGCGGCTGTCGCACGTTCTCGGCCGCGGTTCGGGTGACGACGGTGTCTGCGCGGGCGTCATCTTCCGCAACCCCCGGTCCCTGATCGCTCAGATCATCGAGGGGTCATCCGGCACCGAGGACGACGATCCCTGGGCGCCCGACGCCCTGGTGTGGCCGCTGCTCGAGGTCATCGACGACAGCCTCGACCGACCGTGGTGCACGACGCTGGCCACCCACCTCGGCCACTTCGAACACGGCGAGGAACAGGAACTCCGCCTCAGCCGCCGCTACGCCGTCGCCCGCCGCCTCGCCGGTCTGTTCGCCTCCTACGCCCGCCAGCGCCCGCAGCTGCTCGTCGACTGGCTCGATGGCAACCCCGGCGACCTCGAAGACGACCTGCACTGGCAACCCCATCTCTGGCGCGCCCTGGTCGCCCGCGTGCCGGCCGACCCCCCGCACCTGCGTCACACTGAAGTCGTTGCGCGCCTTCGTGAGTCGCCCATCGACCTGCCCGAGCGTCTGTCGTTGTTCGGCCACACCCGGCTGCCCTCCACCGAGGTGGAACTGCTCGACGCGCTGGCCACCCATCACGACCTGCATCTGTGGCTGCCACACCCCAGCGACAACATGTGGACGTCGCTCGAAGCCCACCGCGGTCCCGTCCGCCGCCGCGACGACAACACCCACCGCGACGTCGGCCACCCACTGCTCGCCACCCTCGGCCGTGACCTTCGCGAACTGCAGCGCAGCCTGCCCGCCGCACCGCAAACCGACGAACATCTCGGCCACGCCGACCACCCCGACACCCTGCTGGGCTGGCTGCAGTCCGACATCGCCGCCAACGCTCCACGCCCCGGCGGCAGGCAACTGCGCGCACCCGACCGCTCCGTGCAGGTGCACAGCTGCCACGGCGCCGCCCGCCAGATCGACGTCCTGCGCGAAGTGCTGCTCGGTCTGCTCGTCGACGACCCGACGCTCGAACCCCGGGACATCCTCGTCATGTGCCCGGACATCGAGAACTACGCCCCGCTGATCGTCGCGGGTTTCGGGCTCGGCGACGTGGTGCACGGCGCGCACCCGGCGCACCGGCTGCGCGTCAAGCTCGCCGACCGTGCGTTGACGCAGACCAACCCGTTGCTCGGTGTCGCCGGCCAGCTGCTCGACCTGGCCGGCGCCCGCGCCACGGCCACCGAGGTGCTCAACCTCGCCGAGGTACCGTCGATCCGCGCGCGGTTCGCCTTCACCGACGACGATCTCGACGCGATCGGGGACTGGGTGCGGGAAGCGAACATCCGGTGGGGTTTCGACCGCGAACACCGCCATCCCTACGGAGTCGACTTCGTCCAGAACACCTGGCGGTTCGGGCTTGACCGGGTGCTCGCGGGCGTCGCGATGTCCGACGACTCCCACGCCTGGCTCGACACCACGCTGCCGCTCGACGACGTCAGCAGCGACCGCGTCGAACTCGCCGGCCGGCTCGCCGAGTACGTCGGGCGGCTGCAGGCCTGCGTCGAGAGCCTCAGCGGCACAAAGCCGCTCGCCGAATGGCTGGACGCGCTGCGCGCCGGCATCGACCAGTTGACCTCCGTACCGGACGACGACACCTGGCAGACCAGTCAGCTGGAACGCGAGTTCGCCGACGTGCTGACCCAGGCCGGCCCACGCCAGGACACGCTGCTGCGGCTGGCCGACATCAAGGCGCTGCTCGGCCGCCACCTCGCCGGACGGCCCACCCGCGCGAACTTCCGCACCGGCACGCTGACGGTGTGCACCATGGTGCCCATGCGCTCGGTCCCGCACCGGGTGGTGTGTCTGGTCGGTCTGGACGACGGGGTGTTCCCGCGCCTCGGGGTGGTCGACGGTGACGACGCGCTCGCCCGCGATCCGATGACGGGGGAACGCGACATCCGCTCCGAGGACCGGCAACTGCTGCTCGACGCGATCGGCGCGGCGACGGAGAAGCTCGTCGTCACCTACACCGGCGCCAACGAATACTCCGGTCAGCGCAAACCGCCCGCCGTACCGCTGGTGGAGCTGCTCGACGCGCTCGACGTCACCACCGAGACCCCGGTGCGGGACCGGGTCGTCGTCGAACATCCGTTGCAGCCCTTCGATGTCCGCAACGTCACACCCGGCGTGCTCGGAGTGCCGGATGAGCCGTTCACCTTCGACTCGACCGCGCTCACGGCGGCGACCGTCGCGACCGGTGACCGCGCCGAGCGCCCAGGACTGCTCGCCCGGCCGCTGCCCCCACCGCCGGAGGACGACGTCGCGCTCGACGATCTGATCGGCTTCTTCAGGGACCCGGTCAAGGGGTTCTTCCGCGCGCTGGACTTCACGCTGCCGTGGGACGTCGACGCCATCGAGGACGCCATGCCGGTGGAGATCGACGCGCTGGCCGAGTGGCAGATCGGCGAACGCATGCTCGACGACATGCTGCGCGGACTCAATCCCGAACAGGCGCAACAGGCGGAGTGGCGGCGGGGGTCGCTGCCGCCAGGCCGGCTCGGCTGGCGCAAGGCCCAGGAACTGCGCGACCAGGCCGCCGCGCTGGCCACCGCGGCGCACCGGCACCGCGGACAACCGCCGCAGGCGTACGACGTCGACATCCACCTCGGAAACGGCCGACGCGTCACCGGCACCGTGCCGAAGGTGTACGGCGACCGGACGGTCACCGTCACCTACTCCAAACTCGACGGTCGCCACCTGCTCGCGTCGTGGATCCAGTTGGCGGCGTTGACCGCTGCGCGCCCGAGTCCGGACTGGACGGCGGTGTGCATCGGGCGCGGTAAACGGGGCGGCACCAGGGAGCGGCTGCTCGGCGCGCCCGCCGACGCGACCGGCGTGCTGCGGGATCTGGTGAGCATGTACGACGCCGGACGCCGGGAGCCGATCCCGTTGCCGCCCAAGACGTCCTACGCGTGGGCGGAGGCCCGCCACCATCGTGGCGAACCGCTGCGCGAGGCGCGGTTCAAGTGGAACACCGGCAAGTTCCCCGGTGAGAACGAACAACCCGCGCACGCGCACGTGTGGGGTGTGCGGTCATCGGTCGAGGTACTGCTGCAATCCGTGCGCCCCGGCGAGGAGTGCGACGGGGAGAACACCCGCCTCGGCGCGTACGCGGCGCGTCTGTGGCTGCCGATGCTCGCCGCCGAGAAGGACCCCGACTGATGCGGGGGCAGATGCGCGATCCGCTCCGCTCCTCGCTGGACTTCGACCTGCTCGGCCCGCTGCCCGCCCCGCGTACCACCACGGTGCTCGAGGCCAGCGCGGGCACCGGCAAGACATTCGCGCTCGCGGGTCTGGTGACGCGGTACGTCGCCGAAGGCGTGGCGACGCTCGACCAGATGCTGCTCGTGACGTTCGGGCGGGCGGCCAGCCAGGAGCTGCGTGAGCGGGTGCGCGGCCAGATGCTCGACGCACTCGTCGCGTTCGACGATCCGGCGACGGTCGGAGACAACCAGTTGGTCGCCCACCTGATCGACGGCTCCGAGGACGAACGGCACGCGCGCAGGCAGCGCCTGCGGGACGCGTTGGCCGGTTTCGACGCCGCCACGATCGCGACCACGCACCAGTTCTGTCAGCTGGTCCTCAAATCCCTTGGTGTCGCCGGGGATACGGATACCGGGGTTCAGCTCGTGGAGAGCCTCGACGACCTGACCGCCGAGATCGTCGACGATCTGTACCTCGCCCACTTCGGCCAGCAGCGCGACGATCCGGTGCTGACCCGCGGTCAGGCGCTGGAGCTGGCCCGGGAAGTTGTCCGCAACGCCGGCGCCGAACTGCGCCCACTCGACCCGCCGGCGGACACCGAGGCCGCGGTCCGCGTCGAATTCGCCAGGGCGGTATGCACCGAACTCGAGCGGCGCAAGCGCAGGCTGGGCATCCTGCACTACGACGATCTGCTGTCCCGGCTGGCCAACGCGCTGACCGACGAGAACTCCCCGGCCCGGGCGCGCATGCACCGGCGCTGGTCGATCGTGATGGTCGACGAATTCCAGGACACCGATCCGGTGCAATGGGAAGTGATCGACCGCGCGTTCACCGGGCGGTCGACGCTGATCCTGATCGGCGACCCCAAGCAGGCGATCTACGCGTTCCGCGGCGGCGACATCGTCACCTACCTGCACGCCGCGAGCACCGCGGGCGACCGGCAGACGCTCGGGACCAACTGGCGCAGCGACGGTGAACTGGTCGACCGGTTGCAGGTGGTGCTGCGGGACGCGGAACTCGGTGACGCCGAGATCGTGGTCCGCCCCGTCGAGGCCAGACACCAGGGGCACCGCCTCGAGGGCGCCCCGCACAACGATCCCTTCCGCCTGCGTGTCGTCTCTCGCCAGGCTTTCGGCACCCGCCCCGACCGGGTGATCCCGATGGACAAGCTGCGCCCACACATCAGCAGGGACCTGGCCGCCGACATCGGCCAACTGCTGGCCGGCGGAGCGACGTTCTGCGGCAAGCCGATCGAGGCCAGGGACATCGCGGTGATCGTCGAGACACACAAGGACGCCCGCGCCTGTTTCGACGCGCTGTCACAGGCCGGCATCTCCGCGGTCTACACCGGGGATTCCGACGTGTTCAACTCCCCCGCCGGTGACGACTGGCTGTGTCTGCTCGAGGCGTTCGACCAGCCGCACCGCTCGGGTCTGGTGCGCGCGGCGGCCAGCACGATGTTCTTCGGCCGTACCGCCGAAGAGCTTGCCGCACAAGGTGACACGCTGACCGACGAGATCGCCGACCGGTTACGCGAGTGGGCCGATCACGCCCGCGACCGCGGTGTGGCGGCGGTGTTCGAGGCGGCGAACCTGACCGGGATGGGCAGGCGGGTGCTGTCCTGGCACGACGGTGAACGCCACATGACCGACCTCGCCCACCTCACGCAGGTGCTGCACGAGACGGCGCACCGGGAGCATTTCGGCCTGCCCGCCCTGCGGGACTGGCTGCGCACGCAGCGCGAGGAGCGCAGCGGCTCAATCGAACGCAACCGCCGCCTCGACAGCGACGCGGCGGCCGTGCAGATCATGACGGTGTGGGTGAGCAAGGGTCTGCAGTATCCGGTGGTGTACCTGCCGTTCGCGTTCAACCGCAACATCCAGACCCGGGACACGGTGCTCTTCCACGACGGCCGGACCCGTTGCCTGCACATCGGCGGTGACGACAGCCCCGACTATGCACAGGTCGAGCGACTCGGCCGGCGGGAGGCCGCCGGCGACGACGTGCGCCTGACCTACGTCGCGCTCACCCGCGCACAGTCCCAGGTGGTCGCGTGGTGGGCGCCGTCATGGGATGAACCCAACGGCGGGCTGTCGCGCCTGCTGCGCGGCAGAAGGCCCGGTGACGCCACCGTGCCCGACCGCTGCGACCCGCCGAAACTCGACGATGCCGACGCGATGGCGGCGCTGCGCGCCTGGGCGGACCTCGGCGGGCCGATCCTCGAGGAGTCGGTCATCGCCGGCCCCGCCGCCCCGGGGCCCGAGGAACGGCCCACGGGTCTCGCGGTGCGCCATTTTCACCGCGGCATCGACACCGCGTGGCGACGCACGTCGTATTCGGGTCTGCTGCGGGCCGCCGAGGGCGCCGGCGTCACCAGTGAACCCGAGGTCACCGAACTCGACGACGAGATCGCCGACGTGCCCGTCTCGGAGACGTCGACCGTCGGTGCCGACGTGCCGTCGCCGATGGCCGATCTGCCGATGGGCGCGAAGTTCGGGTCGCTGGTGCATGCGGTGCTCGAACACGCCGACCCGTTCGCCGCCGACCTGAGATCGGAACTCGAGAAACGCATCCGGGAGCACGCGGTGTGGTGGCCGGTCGACGTCGCGCCCGACGCGCTGGCCGATGCGCTGGTGCCGATGCACGACACCCCGCTCGGCCCACTGGCTCCTGACATGTCGCTGCGCCAGATCGGTTTGCGGGATCGCTTGTCGGAGATGGACTTCGAGTTCCCGCTCGCCGGTGGAGACGGGCGTGGCAGTGCACCCGCGATCACCCTGGCCGACGTCGGGCGCCTGCTGGCCCGGCACCTGCCCGCCGACGACGTCCTGGCGCCGTACGTCGACCGGCTCACCGACCGCGCGCTCGGTGCGCAGTCACTCAAGGGTTACCTCACCGGATCGCTCGACGCCGTCCTGCGCTTACCAGGCCCCAGCGGGGTGCGCTATCTCGTGGTGGATTACAAGACGAACTGGCTCGGCGAACCCGAGACCCCGCTCACCGCAGCCGATTACGGCCGCCCCCGGATGGCCGAGGCGATGCTCCACTCCGACTATCCGCTGCAGGCGCTGCTGTATTGCGTGGTGCTGCACCGGTTCCTGCGGTGGCGGCAACCGGATTACGACCCGGCTGAACACCTGGGCGGGGTGCTCTACCTGTTCGTGCGCGGTATGTGCGGCGCGACGACGCCGGTGGTCGACGGACACCCCGCCGGCGTGTTCAGCTGGCGACCGCCCGCGGCACTGGTCCTCGCGCTGTCCGAGCTGCTCGACGCGGGCCGGACATCCGAACAATGACGAATCGGTGAGAATCGGCCTGCCGATTGCGGAAGCGGGGCGTCGGCCACGTAGGGTTTGGCCGCGGTTGATGAACCAGCCGCGGCATGTCGCAGAGCACGGGCATTGGAATCCGTCCGCTGACGCCGCCCCCCACTTTCCTTTCAGCGCCACCGGCGCAGTTTCGGAGCCTGACTCATGCCTTCCATCGATCATCTGAACTTCTCCACCGAATGGCTCGGCCCCTACGAGGTCCGTATCAGCGTCGGCGGGTCGATCGACGCCGGGAACGCCGCTGACATGTCTGAATATGTGCTGCGCAGAGGTGCCAACTCGCGCCGCCTGACCCTCGACCTGACAGGCGTCGACTTCCTGTCCACCGCGGGGTTCTCCGTGCTGTGCACGATCAGCGAACGGTGTGTCCGCGCCAACGTCGAGTGGGCGCTGGTGACCAATCCGACAGTTCGCCGCGTCCTGGACATCTGCGATCCGCACCTCACATTGCCGTTGGCTTCCTGATTCCGGGCGACCGATGGGCCACACTGGACTCGTGACGGATACTGGAGCCACACGCGTCGCGGTGTACCTCGACTTCGACAACATCGTGATCTCGCGGTACGACCAAATCAACGGACGTAGCTCGTACCAGCGGGACAAAACCAAGGACGCCGACGAGTTCGCCGAGAAACTCGAGCGCGCCACCGTCGACGTCGGGGCTGTCATCGACTTCGCCTCGTCGTTCGGCACGCTGGTGCTCACCCGCGCGTATGCCGACTGGTCGTCCGGCGTCAACGCGAACTACCGCGGACAGCTCGTGGCCCGCGCCGTCGACCTCGTGCAGCTGTTCCCGGCCGCCGCCTACGGCAAGAACGGCGCTGACATCCGCCTGGCCGTCGACGCGGTCGAGGACATGTTCCGGCTGCCCGATCTGACCCACGTGGTGATCGTCGGCGGAGATTCGGATTACATCGCGCTGGCACAGCGTTGCAAACGGCTCGGCCGCTACGTGGTCGGCATCGGGGTGGCCGGCTCGTCGAGCCGGTCGCTGGCCGCCGCCTGTGACGAGTTCGTCACCTACGACGCGCTGCCCGGCGTCCCGGTACCGACGCCGGCGGAAGCGGCCGCCAGCCATAAGGCCGAGCCCGCCAAGCGCACGCGCCGCCGTAAGCCGGACAAGGCCGAGGACCCGGAGCCTGAGCCCGAGTCCGACTCCGACCCTGATCCCGCGGATGCCGCGACCGCGCTGCTGATGCGGGCGTTGCGGATCGGCCTGGAGAAAGACGACGCCGACTGGCTGCACAACTCGGCGGTCAAGGCGCAGATGAAGCGGATGGATCCGTCGTTCAACGAGAAGCAGCTCGGATACCGGTCGTTCAGCGACTTCCTGCGCTCGCACGCAGATCTGGTCGAACTCGACGAGAGCTCGACCACCCGGACGGTGCGGCTGCGAGTCCCCGGCGACTCATGAGCGTCGGCACGCTCGCCGCGTCCGGTCTGCTGCGAGCGTTCACCGACGCCGCGGTGTTCGAACCCGCCGATGTGCACGTCGCGCAGCGGCTCACCGCGTTGGCCGGTGAGGCCGATGAATCCGTGGCGCTGGCCGTCGCGTTCGCGGTGCGGGCGCTGCGCAGCGGTTCTGTCTGCGTGGATCTGAGGTCTGTCGCCTCCCAGGTCGGCGTCCCGGAGGTACCGTGGCCGGACCCCGAGGCGTGGTTGTCGGCGGTGCGGGCCAGTGCGCTGACCGGGACGCCACCGGTGTTGAGGTTCTACGGGGAATCGCTGTACCTCGACCGGTACTGGCGCGAAGAACAGCAGGTGTGCGACGACGTGCTCGCCCTGCTGGAGGCGTCCCCTCCGGGTGAGGTGCCGGGTCTCGACCGCCTGTTCCCGGCCGAGTACTACCCCGAGCAACGCGTGGCCGCGGAAATCGCTCTGTCACAATCGCTTACGGTGCTGACCGGCGGTCCGGGCACCGGTAAGACGACGACGGTGGCACGGCTGCTGGCGCTGCTGGCCGAACAGGCGGCGCTGACGAACCGGCCTCCCCTGCGCATCGCACTCGCCGCTCCAACCGGCAAGGCCGCCGCGCGCCTGCTCGAGGCCGTGCACACCGCACTCGGCGAGCTCGACGCCGTGGATCGTGACCGGCTGCCCGAGTTGACGGCCTCGACGCTGCACCGGTTGCTGCAGCGGCGCAGGGGCAACTCGTCGCGGTTCCGGCATCACCGGGAAAACCGGTTGCCGCACGATGTGATCGTCGTCGACGAGACGTCGATGGTGTCGCTGACGCTGATGGCCCGCCTGCTCGAGGCGGTGCGGCCCGATAGCCGGCTGCTGCTCGTCGGCGATGCGGACCAGTTGGCGTCGGTGGAGGCCGGGGCGGTGCTGGCCGATCTGGTCGAGGGACTGGGCGTGCGCGATGACGTGCGGATCGCCCGGTTGGTCACGTCGCATCGATTCGGCGCGCCGATCGGTGCGCTGGCCACGGCGATCCGGGACGGCGAGACCGACGACGTGATCGGACTGCTGCGGGCGGGCGATCCGGGCATCGAATGGTTGGAGACCGGCAATCCCAGTGAGCGGCTGCGCCATGTGCTTGTACCGCATGCGCTTCGGCTGCGGGAGGCGGCGATACTCGGTGACGCGGGCGCGGCGTTGGCGACGCTCGACGAGCACCGGCTGCTGTGCGCGCACCGGCGCGGGCCGTACGGCGTGCGGCAGTGGAACCGACAGGTGGAGCGCTGGCTCACCGATGCGACGGGCGAGCCGATCTGGTCGGACTGGTACGCCGGGCGGCCGCTGTTGGTCACGGCGAATGACTACGGGCTCGGGCTGTACAACGGCGACACGGGTGTGACGGTGGTGCGCGACGACGCGCTGGTGGCGGTGGTGGGCGCGGGTGCCGGACCGGTCGAGTTCTCCACGAGCCGACTGGCCGATGTGGAGACCGTGCATGCGATGACGATCCACAAGAGCCAGGGCAGCCAGGCGCAAGAGGTGACGGTGCTGCTCCCGGACGAGGAGTCACGGCTGCTGACGCGCGAGCTGTTCTACACGGCGGTGACCCGGGCGACGACGAAGGTCCGGGTGGTCGGTTCGGAGGCGGCGGTGCGGGCTGCGATCGAACGGCGCGTGGTGCGGGCGTCCGGTCTCGGCGAGCGGCTCACCGCCTCGAACGGACATCACCCGGTTACGTAACGCGGTGGCGCTCCCGGACGCTGAGGTCCGCCGTGGCGTTACGCAACCGGTGGCCGCCTCCCGCCGATCGCCGCGATGTGCCCTCGCCCACAGCGAGACCCGACGATTTGGAGCGCAACCCTCCAGTAACGGTAGGGTTCCGGCTCTCGCGCAGTGTTGCGCACTCCGTCGTCAGAAGGGAGTGGGCGGCTTTGCGCACCACACCGCAGGAACAACAGTCTGTGCTGGCGACTCTGCGCTCACCACGCCGGCTTCGCACCGAGGTGCTGGCCGGACTCGTCGTCGCGCTCGCCCTCATCCCCGAGGCCATTTCGTTCTCCATCATCGCCGGCGTCGACCCGCGCGTGGGCCTGTTCGCCTCCTTCACCATGGCGGTCACCGTCGCGATCGTCGGCGGCAGGCCCGCGATGATCTCCGCCGCCACCGGGGCCGTCGCGCTCGTCGTCGCCCCTCTGGTGCACAGCCACGGCCTCGACTACCTCATCGCCGCCGTCATCCTGGCCGGCGTCCTGCAAATCGTGCTCGGCGTCCTCGGCGTCGCCCGGCTGATGCGCTTCGTCCCCCGCAGCGTCATGGTCGGCTTCGTCAATGCGCTGGCCATCCTGATCTTCATCGCGCAGCTGCCCCACCTGCTCGGCGTCCCGTGGTTGGTCTACCCGCTGGTGGTCGTCGGCCTCGCGCTGATCGTCCTTCTCCCCAAGCTCACCACCGTCGTCCCCGCACCACTGGTGGCCATCGTCCTGCTCACCGGCGCGTGCCTCACCTTCGGCTGGTCGGTGCCGACCGTCGGCGACGAGGGTGAGCTGCCCTCGACCCTGCCGTCGCTGTTGCTGCCCGACGTTCCCTTCACCCTGCACACCCTCGGCGTCATCGCCCCCTACGCACTGACCATGGCCATCGTCGGCCTGATGGAATCGCTGATGACCGCCAAACTGGTGGACGACATCACCGACACCCACTCCGACAAGACGCGCGAATCGCTCGGACAGGGCACGGCCAACATCGTCACCGGCTTCTTCGGCGGCATGGGCGGCTGCGCGATGATCGGTCAGACCATGATCAACGTGAAGGCCTGCGGGGCCCGCACCCGGATCTCGACGTTCCTCGCCGGCGCATTCCTGCTCGCGTTGGTGGTCGGCCTCGGCGACATCGTCGGTCGCATCCCGATGGCCGCGCTGGTCGCCGTCATGATCATGGTGTCGGTCGGCACGTTCGACTGGCACAGCATCACCCCGAAGACGTTGCGCCGCATGCCCAGAAGCGAGACGACGGTGATGCTGGTGACCGTCGCCGTCACCGTGGCCACCAGCAACCTCGCGTACGGTGTCGGCGTCGGCACGCTGACCGCCATGGTGTTGTTCGCGCGCCGCGTCGCGCATCTGACCGACGTCGTCAAGGTGGCGCAGCCCGACGAGAACACCCAGGTCTACGCCGTCAGCGGCCAGCTGTTCTTCGCGTCCAGCAACGACATGGTGTACCAGTTCGATTACGCGGGCGATCCGGACAACGTCGTCATTGACATGTCGGGCGCTCAGATCTGGGACGCCTCGACCGTCGCGACCCTCGACGCGATCACCACCAAGTACGCGGCCAAAGGCAAGACCGCCACGATCGTCGGCCTCAACGAGAACAGCGCCGAACGCCATCGTCGCCTCACCGGCCGGCTCGACGGCTCCGAGTAGATGACCGAGCGCCTGCAGATCGGCGAGGTGTCCACCCGCACCGAACTGTCCATCAAGACGATCCGCCATTACGACGACGTCGGCCTGGTCACCCCGTCGGCGCGGTCGGCGGGCGGGTTCCGCCTCTACACCGAGGACGACGTCGAGCGGCTGCTCACCATCCGGCGGATGAAACCGCTGGGCTTCACCCTCGAGGAAATGCGTGACCTGCTGGGCGCGCTCGACACTCTCGCCGCTCCGGACGCCACGCCCACCCGCCGCGAACAGGCCACCGCCTACCTCGCCGAGTGCCACACCCGCGCGCGTCAGGCCTGCGACGACCTCGCCCGCCAGCTCGACTACGCGCACGAACTGACAAACCGACTCGCCCGCTATCGCTGACCGCCGCCCACTGCGCACCGTAGGGTGGCCGTGTGGTGGCACAGATCGCTCGTCGCCGGACCATGCGCGCCGACCCGCAGACGGTGTGGGATGTGCTCGCCGATTTCGGGTCGATCCGCGACTGGTTGCCCGGCATCGACCATTCGTGCCTGCTGAGCACGCTCGCCGCCCGCCTGCTCTGCCTGGGGATGGCGAAGTCGTCCGACACGATGCTCGCCGGCCTGGCAGCGCGATGGGAGACCGCACATGTCTGACACTCGCCCCGACATCGTCATCCTGATGACCGACGAGGAACGTGCGGTCCCGCCCTACGAGGCACCCGAGGTGCTGGCCTGGCGTGACCGCGCCCTGCCCGGTCGCGCGTGGTTCGACGAGCACGGCGTGAGTTTCGGCAGGCACTACACCGGATCGCTGGCCTGTGTGCCCAGCCGCCCGACGATCTTCACCGGACAGTTCCCCGATCTGCACGGCGTCACCCAGACCGACGGCATCGGCAAGACCTACGACGACTCCCGGATGCGGTGGCTGCGCCCGGGTGAGGTGCCGACCCTGGGAAACTGGTTGCGCGCCGCCGGTTACGACACCCACTACGACGGCAAATGGCACATCCCGCACGCCGACCTCACCGATGCGTCGGGCGCACCGCTGGCCACCAATGACGACGACGGCGTCGCCGTCACCGAGGGTTCGGGCGATGCGGTGCTGGTGCGCACGGCCGACCACGGCGACCTGCTCGGCGCGCACGGCGGTCTGCACCAGAAGTGGTTCAACCTCTACGACGAGGCCACCCGCGTCCCGTTCGTCATCGCCCGGATCGGCGCGAACGCCACCGAAGCGCGCACGGTATCGGCGCCCACCTCGCACGTCGACCTGGTGCCGACGCTGCTGGGCGCGGCCGGTGTCGACATCGCCGCGGCGGCGGCCACTCTCACCGAATCGTTCTCCGAGGCGCACCCGCTTCCGGGCCGTGACCTGATGCCTGTCGTCGACGGCGCCACCCCCGACGACGACCGTGCGGTGTACCTGATGACCCGCGACAACATGCTCGAAGGGGACAGTGGCGCATCGGGTTTGGCGCGCAGGCTGAAGCGCACCGTCAATCCGCCGGGGCCGCTTCGTATCCGGGTGCCCGCGCACGTGGCGTCCAACTTCGAGGGTCTGGTGGTGGCTGTCGACGGTCATCTGTGGAAGCTGGTGCGCAGCTTCGACGATCCGGCCACCTGGACCGAACCGGGCGTGCGCCACCTCGCCGCCAACGGTCTCGGCGGAGAGGCTTACCGCGCCAGCCCGCTCGACGACCAGTGGGAGCTCTACGACCTCACCGACGACCCGACCGAGTCCGTCAACCGGTGGGCCGACCCCGATCTGCACGAGCTGCGCGCGCATATGCGGCGGCAGCTCAAACACGTCAGGACCGAATCGATTCCGGAGCGCAATCAACCGTGGCCGTACGCCGTCCGCCGCCCACCGACCGGACAGGACCGGGTGAGACTCGTCCGCTGGGCGCTCGGACGCCTGGGGGTCGGCGCCACGGTTTGAGCATGCGAGTCGACGGGCGGGAGATCGCCGTATCGGGCAGCCTGCTGCTGCCGCTGACTCGACGTACCAACGACATCCTGCGCCTGGTGCTGGCGACGGTGCTGCTGGCGGTCGTGGTCACCAGCTCGTTCATCACCCGCTACGAGTGGAGCGCGCTCGAGCAGTCGATCTCCGGGATCGTCGGGGTGCTCACGCCGACGCAGTCCAACCTGGTCTACCTGGCCTATGGCGTCTCGATCCTAGCGCTGCCGTTCGTGATCCTGGTCGGGCTGATCATCGTGCGGCAGTGGCGGCTGCTCGGCGCGTTCGCCGCGGCCGGACTGCTCGCGATCCTCGCGCTGTCGATCACCGGCAACGGGATCGCCGCGCCGCGTTGGCATCTCGATCTGTCCGAACGGCTGGACACGCTGCTGTCGCAGATCCTCGACGATCCGCGGTGGATCGGGATGCTCGCCGCGGTGCTGACGGTATCGGGGCCGTGGGTGCCGGCGCGGTGGCGACGCTGGTGGTGGGCGCTGCTGCTGGCGTTCGTGCCGATCCACCTGGTGGTCAGCGCCGTGGTCCCGGCCCGTTCGCTGCTCGGGCTGTCGGTGGGTTTCTTCGTCGGGGCGCTGGTCGTGCTGGTGGTGGGGACCCCGGCACTCGAGGTGCCGCTGGCCGACGCGGTGCGGACCCTGGCGCGGCGCGGGGTCGAGGTCACCGCGTTGACGGTGGTGCGGCCCGCGGGCCGAGGGCCGTTGGTGATGACCGCCACCACCGCGGGCCCCGGCTCCGCGACGGTGCACATGTACGGGCCGAATCAGCGCAGCGGCGGTGCGCTGCGGCAGGTCTGGCGCAAGCTGCGGTTGCGGTCGAGCGAGACGGCGCCGCTGCAGGCCTCGCTGCGCCGGGCCGTCGAACACCGGGCGTTGATGGCGATCGCGATCGGCCAGGTGGGGCTGGCCAACACGTCGTCGGTGGCCGTCGCAACGCTGGCGCGCGGCTGGGCGCTCTACGCCCACGACGCCGTGCGCGGTGCTCCGCTGGACGCGAGCGCTCCGCCAGAGCAGGTATGGAGCGCGTTGCGCGGGTTGCACGACCACGCGATCTCCCACGGTGACCTGCGGGCCGCGGAGATCACCGTCGACGACGGCGCCGTGCTGTTCGGCGGGTTCAGCCACGCCGAATACGGTGCGACGGACACGCAGCTGCAGTCCGACGTCGCGCAGCTGTTGTTGACCACCGCGGCGATCCACGACGCCGAGCGGGCGGTCGGCGCGGCGATCTCGGCGTTCGGCGCGGACACCGTGCTCATCGGATCGCGACGCCTCGCCAAACATGCGGTGTCCGAGCGTTTCTGGAATTCGCTGCCGGATGCGCGCGCGATCGCCGCGGCCACCCGCGAGGAGGTGATGCGCCAGACCGGCACCGACCGGATCAGCACCGAGAACATCACGCGGTTCACCCGCAACCAGATCATCCAGCTGGTGCTCATCGGCGCGCTGGTCTACGTCGCCTACCCGTTCCTCACTACGGTGCCGACGTTCTCCAACGAGCTGCGCCAGGTGAACATGTGGTGGGCGCTGCTCGGACTCGGGGTGTCGGCGCTGAAATACCTCGGCGCGGCGGCCGCGCTGTGGGCGTGCGCCGACGGGCTGGTGACCTTCCGGCATCTGGCACTGATGCAGGTGGCCAACACGTTCGCCGCCACCACCACCCCGGCCGGTGTCGGCGGGCTGGCGCTGAGCACGCGGTTCCTGCAGAAGGGTGGGCTCGGCGCGGTGCGCGCCACCACGGCGGTCGCGTTGCAGCAGTCGGTGCAGCTGGTCACTCACATCGGGCTGCTGATCTTCTTCAGCGCGGTGGCCGGCGCGTCGGCGGACCTGTCGCGGTTCGTGCCGTCGAGCACCCTGCTCTACCTGATCGGCGGGGTGCTGCTGGGGCTGGTCGGGGTGTTCCTAGTGGTGCCGAAGCTGAGGCGCTGGCTGATGACGACGGTGCAGCCGCGGCTGGTCGAGGTGCTCAACGACCTCCGCGACCTGGCCGCCGAACCGCAGCGACTCGCGCTGATCGTGTTAGGTTGTGCCACAACGACACTGGGTGCCGCGCTGGCGTTGTGGGCGAGCATCGAGGCGTTCGGCGGGGATACGTCGTTCGTCACGGTGACCGTGGTGACGATGGTGGGCGGCACACTGGCGTCGGCAGCGCCGACGCCCGGCGGGGTCGGTGCGGTGGAGGCGGCGTTGATCGGCGGCCTCGCGGCGTTCGGGGTGCCCGCGGCGGTGGCGTTGCCCGCGGTGTTGCTCTACCGCGTGCTGACGTGCTGGCTGCCGGTGTTCCTGGGCTGGCAGGTCATGCGCTGGATGACGCGCCGGGAGATGATCTGAGGTCTGGCGTCGCGCGTCCGTGCGCAGTCAGATTTGAATGTTGACGACGGGACGCGCTGGCGCTGTTCGGCTGAGCGGAACTACTCGGCCTCCCGGAAGGCCGCGGTGATCTCGGCGACCCTCGGGTCGGCGCGCAGCTGCTCGAGGGTCTCGGGCAACGGGAGCCGCCAGTTCGGGTACTCGTCAACCGTCCCAGGCAGATTGGGCTGTCGCGGCTCGGCGATCACGTCGTAGGGCGAGATGAGTTTGAGCTGACTCGGAGTCGCGGCCAGCAACCGGTGCATACCTGCGATGATCGCCGCCTCGTCCGGCTCGCTCGAGTCGGCCGGCAACACTCCCTCGGAACGCAGCATCGCCAGCCACTCGCCGCGCTCCTTGTCGGCGTTGGCCTGCTCACCGGGCACGTCGTCGAGCAGACCGAGGTCCGCGCGGGCCCGCACGTGTTCGCCGCGCAGGAATCCCGCCGCGGTGGGCAGGTCGTGCGTCGAGAGGCTGGCAGCGGCTCGCGCCGGCCACTTCGCGGGCGGCAGCAGCGGCTCGCCGGGGTCCGTCTGGTCGCGGGTGAACCAGGACACCGCGCACCCCAGCATCCCGTTGTCCGCCAACGCCTCGGTGACCTCCGGTTCGACGGTGCCGAGATCCTCGCCCACGACGGTGGCCCTCGCGCGGTGTGCTTCCAGCGCCAACACCGCCAGCATGGTGTCCGCGTCGTAGTACACGTAGGTGCCGCGGTCGGGTCCGTCGCCCGGCGGGATCCACCACAGTCGCCACAGACCGGCGACGTGGTCGATGCGCAACCCGTCGGCATGCGAGAGCACGGCGCGCAGCATATCCCGAAGCGCGGCATAACCGGTGGCCGCCAGACGATCCGGCCGCCACGGTGGCAGACCCCAGTCCTGACCGCGCGGGGTGAAGTTGTCCGGGGGCGCACCGACACTCACCCCGGTGGCGAGCACGTCGGCCAGCGCCCACGCGTCCGCGCCGTCCGCGTCGACCCCCACGGCGAGGTCGTGCAGCACGCCCAATGCCATGCCCGCCTCGTGCGCCGCATCCCGCACGGCGACGAGCTGCTCGGCGCACCGGTGTTGCACCCAGGCATGGAACGCGACCCGCGGCGCCAACTCGTCGCGCGCCGACGCCACGGCCGGGCCGGCGACGTCCCGTAGCGCCTCGGGCCAGCGGCTCCACCGGCCGCCGTGGCGTTCGGCCAGCGCGCAGTACGTCGCCCAGTCACGCAAACCCTCGGACGCATCCGCCAAAGCGTCCGGCCGACCTTCCGACCGCCAAAGCAGTTCCAGGGCATCCCGTTTCGCCGCCCACACGAGGTCGTGGTCAATCCGCTCGGTGGTCGCCGACACCCGGAGCGCGTCCACCTCCGCCCGGGTGTCCGCGTCGGCTCGGCGGTAGGCGTCGATGTCCTCGATGCGCAACGCCAGCGGGTTGGCGAAGCGCCGGCTGGACGGCGTGTAGGGCGAAGGCTGCACTGGGTGCGTCGGTCCCGGCGCGTGCAGCGGGTTGAGCAGCACGGCACCGGCCCCGTGTTCGGTAGCGGTCCAGTTCACGAACTCTTGTAGATCGCCGAGGTCTCCGATGCCCCAGGACCGGGCCGAGCGCAGCGCGTAGAGCTGCAGCATCCAGCCCCAGGTGGCCGGCGCGGAGGGCACCTTGGGCGGCGCCGCCACGAGGGTGGACTCCTGACCGTCGCGGGTCTGCAACCGGTACCAACCCGGTGACAGGTCGCCGGGCAGTTCGTCGTCCACCTCGATCCGCGCGCCGTCCTCTCCGACCAGGGACACGGCCCCGGGCAGCGGCTGGGGGCGGCCGTCTACCCGCACCGCCACCGTGGGCGGCAGGACGCCCGCGCGGTCCCGCTCCTCGAGTCTGGTCAGTTCGCGGCGACGGTCGGCTTCCGTGCCGGCCTCGACGTCGAGCAACCCGAGCACCCGGATCACCACATCGGCGTCGACTTCGACTGGTTCCCGCCGTTCGTTGCGGTACGAGGTGGCCACTCCGTGCGCTGCGGCCAGGCGGCGCAGGTCCTCGGATACCGGAGTCCGGTTGGCGGTCACCGCGATCGCACCGGAAGGACAACGGGGTTGCTGAGATAACGCCGGGGTGCAGACACTGCGCTCCTATACCCGGACGGAGGCTTCTTACACCGGCCGGCACCTCCGGCGACGTGGGCGCTACAGAACCCCGTCGAGACCAGAGACACCACAGCGACTTTGTCGCGCATAGTCGGGCAATTCGACACATGGGCCCGCCGCCCGCCGATGCCCGCCCTTCCAATCGCGCTGAGCCGAACCCGTGACCGCACCCCGCCCGTCGGCAACGATTTCGCAGTGACTCGTGTGATCCGCTTCAACGCCTTCGACATGAACTGTGTCGCCCACCAGTCCCCCGGGCTGTGGAAGCACCCCGAGGACCAGTCGTGGCGGTACAAGGACCTGCATTATTGGACCGAGCTGGCCAAGCTGCTGGAACGCGGGCGCTTCGACGGCCTGTTCATCGCCGACGTGCTGGGCACCTACGACGTGTACGGCGCCAGCGACGAGGCGGCGATCCGCCAGGCCGCCCAGGTCCCCGTCAACGATCCGCTGCTGCTGGTCTCCGCGATGGCCTACGTCACCGACGACCTGGGCTTCGGCGTCACCACCGGCACGGGTTTCGAGCATCCGTATCCGTTCGCCCGGCGTCTGTCGACGCTGGACCACCTCACGAACGGCCGCGTCGGCTGGAACGTCGTCACCGGCTACCTGCCCGCCGCCGCGCGCAACATGGGCCAGACCGACCAGCCCGCCCACGACGCCCGCTATGACCACGCCGACGAATACCTCGAGGTGCTCTACAAGCTGTGGGAAGGCTCCTGGGAGGACGACGCCGTCGTCCGGGACCGCGCCCGTGGCGTGTTCACCGATCCGGAGAAGGTGCACCACATCGGCCACCAGGGCACGCATTTCACCGTGCCGGGCATCCACCTGTCCGAACCCTCCCCGCAACGCACGCCGGTGATATACCAGGCCGGCTCCAGCCCCCGCGGGGTGCGGTTCGCCGCGGAGAACGCTGAAGCCATCTTCACCGCCTCCCCCACGAAGGCGCTGCTGCGCGAGACGGTCACGACGATCCGCCGCGAACTCGAGATCGCCGGCCGCGACCCGTACGCGGTGAAGATCTTCAACCTGTCGACGGTGATCACCGCCGAGACCGACGAAGAGGCGCACGCCAAGCACGCCGACTACCTCTCCTACGGAGACGCCGAGGGTGCGCTGACGTTCATGTCCGGCTGGATGGGCGTCGACCTGTCCCGCTTCGGGCTCGACGAACCGGTCGGCAACGTCGATTCCAACGCCATCCTGTCGGCGGTCAAGGCGTTCCAGTCCGCCGACCCTGACGGCCGCGAGTGGGCGGTGAAAGACATCGCCGAATGGGGCAAGATCGGTGGGATGGGTCCGCGCATCGTGGGTTCCGGTGTGTCCGTTGCCGATACGATCCAGGAGTGGGTCGAGGAGACCGACGTCGACGGGTTCAACCTCGCCTACGCCGTCACACCCGGATCGTTCGCCGACTTCATCGACCACGTGGTGCCGGTACTCACCGCCCGCGGCGCCTACCAGTCGTCGTACGCGCCAGGCACGCTGCGCAACAAGCTGCTCGGCCGCGGTGACCGGCTGCCCGAGGAGCATCGCGGCGCCCGCTACCGTGTCGGAGGGCCCGCCTCCACCATCATCGACCGGCCCTCGACCGTGCCGTCGTCAGCGGCGTCGGTGGCCTCGCAGCCGACCCGCGGCCGTTAGGAGACTTCCATGACTATCCAGTTGCACTGGTTCCTCCCCACCTACGGGGACAGCCGGCTGATCGTCGGCGGCGGCCACGGCATGCCCGCGGGCGCGGCGCACGGCGACCGTGACGCGTCGATCGACTACCTGGGCTCGATCGTGCGGGCCGCCGAATCATTTGGTTTCACCGGCGCGCTGATCCCGACAGGCGCGTGGTGCGAGGACGCGTTCATCACCGCCGCGCTGCTGGCCCGCGAGACGACGTCGCTGGCGTTCCTCGTCGCGTTCCGGCCCGGACTGGTCAGCCCGACACTGTCGGCGCAGATGGCGGCGACGTTCGCCCGGCACGCACCGGGCCGCATCCTGCTCAACGTCGTCGTCGGCGGCGAGGCACACGAACAGCGTTCCTTCGGTGACCACCTCGACAAGGAGCGGCGCTACCAGCGCTGCGACGAATTCCTCGAGGTCGTCCGAGGGCTGTGGGCCGGTGAGACGGTGTCGCTGGACGGCGAGCACATCCAGATCGAGAACGCCGCGATCCCGACGCTGCCGAACCCAGTGCCACCGTTGTACTTCGGCGGTAGCTCGGCGGCCGCGGGCCCGGTGGCAGCCAAGCACGCCGACGTCTACCTGACGTGGGGTGAGCCGCCCGCGGCGGTGCGCGAGAAGATCGAGTGGATCCGTGGGCTCGCCGCGAAGGAGGGGCGGGAGGTGCGCTTCGGCATCCGCCTGCACACCATCTCGCGGGACAACTCCGACGAGGCGTGGACGCAGGCCGACAAACTGGTCGCCGCCCTCGACGAGGAGACCGTGCGTAACGCGCAGGAGGGGTTGCACCGCAGCGAATCCGAGGGACAGAAGCGGATGCTCGCGCTGCACGAGGAGAACCGGCGCAACGGCAGCTGGCACGACGCCCGCTCCCTCGAGGTCGCCCCGAATCTGTGGGCAGGCGTGGGGCTGGTGCGCGGTGGGGCGGGCACGGCTCTGGTCGGCAGCCACGCCGAGGTGGCGGACCGGATCGCCGAGTATGCCGAGATCGGTATCGACGAGTTCATCTTCTCCGGCTACCCGCACCTCGAGGAGCTGTTCTGGTTCGGCGAGGGCGTGGTGCCCATCCTGCGCGAGCGGGGGCTGTTCAAGGGCCAGGCATCGTCGGCGGCGCCGGCGCACATTCCCTTCATCGGCGCGACCCGATGACGGTGATCGCCTCCGAGCAGGAAGCGCTTGACGTCGCGGCGGAGCTGTCCGCGGTGTTCGACGCCGAGGCCTCGGCCCGCGACACCGACCGGCTGCTGCCCCACGACCAGGTGAAGGCGCTCAAAGAATCCGGGCTGCTGGCGATCTCGATACCGGTCGCCCATGGCGGCATCGACGCGCCCGCGACGGTGCTCGCCGAGGTGTTCCGGCTGATCGCCCACGCCGATCCGTCGCTGTCGCAGATCCCGCACTCGCACTTCGTGTTCCTCGAGGCGTTGCGTTCGCAGGGCACCGCCGATCAGCAGGCGTACTTCTACCGGCAGGTGCTTGACGGGGCGCTGCTGGCCAACGCGCAGTCCGAACGCGGCCCGCATCCCATCGACGTCGACACCACGACGCTGTCGCGTCGGCCTTCGGGCGACTACGTGCTCGCCGGCCGCAAGTTCTATTCGACGGGTGCGCTGTTCGCCGACTGGCTGGTGGTGCGGGCCTCACTCGACGACGGTTCGGTGCCGACGGCGTCGACGCCGAAGGCGGTGGCGTTCGTGCCGCGCGACGCCTCGGGTGTGGAGATCGTCGACGACTGGGAGGGTATGGGTCAGCGGACGACGGCGTCGGGCACCGTCACGCTGACCGGCGTCGCGGTACCCGCTGAACACGTGGTGCCGTTCACGCCGATCTTCGCCGAGCCGACGACCTACGGCGCGCGGGCGCAGTTGTTGCACAGCGCAATCGACGTGGGCATCGCGACGGGTGCGCTCGCCGCCGGCGTGCGCCAGGCCGAACGGGCCCGTCCGCACTTCGAGGCCTCGGTCGCGACCGCCGTCGACGATCCGACGCTGATCCAGGCCGCCGGTGAGTTGGCGGTGACGGTCTGCGGAGCGCAGGCCCTGCTCGTCGAGGCGGCGCGGGCGGTCGACGCCGCGACCGCCGATCTGACCGAGGAGTCGGCGGCCGCCGCGTCTGTCGCGGTCGCGATCGCGAAGGTGGCCGCGGTGCGGGCCTCGCTGGACGCGTCGACGGGTCTGTTCGAATTGGGCGGCACGCGAAGCGCTTCCGTGTCGGGCAATCTTTCCCGCTACTGGCGCGACGCGCGCACGCACACCCTGCACGACCCCGTGCGGTGGAAGCTGCAGCACATCGGCCGCTACACGCTGTCGGGCACCCGCCCGCCGCGGCACGGCCAGATCTGACCCCGGCTTCCTCTTCTGCGCGAGCGCGCGTGTTTGTACACGACACGCCGCGCAGAAGCGGCACCAAGTGAGCGCTCGCGCCGGTGTCAGGTGTGCAGAGTCCAGCGTCAGGCCCGGACGGTGTGCCCGCTCATGATGGACACGCGGTTGAACGCGTTGATCGCCGTCGCGACCCAGATCACGGCGGAGAGCTCGTCGTCGCCGAGAACCTCGCGGGCGCGGGCGTATTCACGGTCGGCGGTGTCGTGGTCGGGCAGTGTGGTGGTGATCTCGGCGAGGCGCAGCGCGGCCTGTTCGCGCTCGTCGAAGAGTTCGGTGTCGCGCCAGACCGACACCGTCGCGAGTTGCTTGGCTGTCACGCCGGCATCGGCGGCGCGGCGGTGGTGCACCTCGAGACATGTTGCGCAGCCGTTGAGTTCGGACACCCGGATGTTGACGAGTTCGACAAGCGAACGCGGCAGGCCCGTTTCCTTGGCCAGCGCGGTGACCGCGGTCGACACACCGATCAGCGCCTTGTACGCCGCAGGTGACTGCTTGTCGATGTGAAGGTGCCGAGTACTCATCGTCCGATGCTACGCAGCACTTCGGCTGCTCAGCCGGACGCGCTCAGCAGACGGTGCCGGTGATGATCGCGCCGGAGATCAGCGCGATGATGATCGCCGCCGTCGACTGACCGAGCACGAGCGCGCCGACGATGCCGGCGACACCGAGGATGAACACCGCAGTGAGAAGGACCGACTGAATGGTGTGGTGATCGGCCGGCTTGGCCCGACGCGTCACCGCGGGCTGAACCGGGGCCAGCGAACCGTCGTTTACCGCATCCATGGATCAGCCTTTCGTTGTGGTATTGAGCACAATTTAAACCGATCGTGATCGCAATCACAACTCCAGCCGGCGACGCGTGTTGTCATCCGGACGCGAACCGGGAACGAATCACTGTCATGACCACCGCCCCTGCCGCCCGCTCGAACGCTTCGACCGTGACCCCGTGGCGGTGGGCCGCCGCGGTGCTGGCGGTGAGCCAGCTGGTCGCTTCCCCGGTGTCGCGCGCGGTGAACGGCGACTTCCTGAAGTCGGGGGCGACGAACCAGGCGCTCATCACGCCGGCCGGTTATGCGTTCAGCCTGTGGGGCCTGATCACACTGCTGAGCTCCGTGACCGCCGTGGCGATCGTGCGCTACGGGCTCGGCTCGCCATGGGAAACCGGCGTGCTGATCGATGCGAGCGTGGTGTTCGTCGGGTTCAGCATGTGGCTGGCGGTCGCGGCGCAGGACTGGCTGTGGGCGAGCGTCGTGGTGTTCCTCGTGATGGCCGGCGCGCTGCTGCACATCATGTGGCTACTAGTGCGCCACCGCGAGGAGCTGACGTGCCCGCGGTGGCTGGCGGTGCTGGCGACGGTGTCGTTCGGGCTCTATCTCGGGTGGAGCAGCATCGCGGTGTTCGCGAACGTGACCGCCGCGCTGATCTCGGCGGGGTGGTCGGCGTCCGCGGCCGGGTGGCAGCTCTCGGTGCTCGTGGCCGCGTCCGTGTCGGCGATCGTCGTGACGGTGCTGCTGCGCGGGACGCCGGGATATGTCACCGGGGTGCTGTGGGCGTTGGTCGCGATCGCGATCGGGGCGTCACAGCGCGACAGCACGATGCTGTCGGTGACGGCGGTGGCCGCGGCGGTGGCCGTCACCGCGGCGGCCGTCGTGCAGCAGTGGTCTTGGAGAGCGCGGGTAGCCGCCGAGTAACACCTGCCACGCCAATCACGATCACACCCTCAGCACCACGAGTCCTGGAGGGCGTATGCGGAGAAGCTGGAAGATCGCCGCGGCAGCTGTCGCGCTCGCGTCCGCCGCACTCATCGGCGACGTCTCCCCCACGGTCGCCCACGCCCAACCCGCCGTCGCGGTGAAGGACTTCTCGAGACCGGCGATCGTCATCCTGGGCTACGGCCTCGAACCCGACGGCACCATGCGCGCGATCCTGCGACGCCGCGTGATCACGGGGCTCACTGTCGCCCAGTTCTTTCCGCAATCGCCGATCATCGTGACGGGCGGCAACCCGCGCAACGGCGTGACCGAGGCCGCGGCGATGCGCCGGATGTTGACGATGCTCGGTTTCCCGCCCAACCGGATCATCGTGGAGGACAAGGCGAACAGCACCGTGCAGAACGCGCGGTTCTCGGTGCCGCTGGCCAAGGAGGCCGGTACGTCCGGGATCATCCTCGTCACGTCGTCGACGCATCAGGACCGCGCCGACGGTAACTTCGCCGACGCAGGCGCCAACGTCCTCGCCACCGTGAGCTACCCCGACGGCAGCCCGCAGGTGAACGCCGTGCAGTTCGCCCGCGACGTCATCAGCCCGCTCGTCGGCATCGGTTAGGCGCCGGTTTGGGCGCTTCCGCGTCCGGGTAGTGTCCGGTGACGTCCGTCACCGCGCAACACCAGGGGAGCCGATGAAGGTTCTGATCACAGGCGGCACCGGGTTCGTCGGCGCATGGACCGCCAAGGCCGTGCAGGACGCCGGGCACCAGGTCCGCTTCCTGGTTCGCAAGCCGGAACGGTTGACCACCAGCGCCGAGCAGATCGGCGCCGACATCAGCGACCACGTCGTCGGTGACATCGCCGATCCCGAGTCGACCGCCGAGGCGCTCGACGGCTGCGATGCGGTGATCCATTGCGCGGCAATGGTTTCGACCGATCCGGCGATGGCCGACGAGATGCTTCGCACCAACCTGGAGGGCGCGAGGTATGTGCTCGGCGGGGCGGCCAAGGCGAAGATCGACCCGATCATCCACGTCTCGAGCTTCACGGCACTCTTCCGCCCGGGACTCGATGTCCTGCACGCCGACCTGCCCGTCACCGGAGGGTCGGATGGCTACGGCAAGTCCAAGGCGGTCGTCGAGGCGTACGCCCGGGGGCTGCAGGACGCCGGGGCGCCGGTGAACATCACCTATCCGGGCATGGTGCTCGGTCCCCCTGCGGGCGACCAGTTCGGGGAGGCCGCCGAGGGCGTGGAGGCCTCGGTCAAGATGCGCAGCGTGCCCGGGCGCGGAGCGGGTTGGATCGTCATCGATGTTCGCGATCTGGCCGCGCTGCACGTGGCGCTGCTGGAGGCGGGCAAGGGTCCGCGCCGCTACATGGCGGGCGGACGACGGGTCAGCGTGGGTGAGCTCGCCACGATGATCGGCGACGCCGCAGGCCGCGATCTGGCACCGCTCCCCATCCCCGACGTCGCGCTGCGCACCGTCGGCCGGCTGTTCGACGTGATCGGCGACCAGCTGCCGTTCGAGACACCGATCAACTCCGCGGCGATGCAGTACTACACGCAGATGCCGACCTCAGACGACAAGCCGGCCGAGCGGGATTTCGGCCTCACACAGCGCGACGTCGCCGACACGATCGCCGACACCGTCGAGGGGCTGCGCACAGTCGGACGCCTGTAGCGGGAATGCGGCGCCGGTCACACCGGTTGTCCCCAGCTATGGAACTCGGCTATCACGTACCCATCTTCGACATCGACGGCGGAACGACCGCCATCGCCGGTGAACTCGCCCGCGTCGGCGCGGCGGCGGAGGCATCCGGCGCGACCTGGCTGTCGTTCATGGACCACTTCTTCCAGATCGAGCCGACGGGCCTGCCTGCCGAATCGAACATGCTGGAGGGCTACACGAGCCTGGGCTTCATGGCCGCGCACACGTCGGCCATCGAGCTGGGCCTGCTGGTGACGGGTGTGACGTATCGGCACCCGGGGCTGCTGGCCAAGACGGTGACGACGGTGGACGTCCTCTCGGGCGGGCGGGCGTGGCTCGGGATCGGCGCCGCGTGGTTCGAGCGCGAGCACGTCGGACTCGGGGTGCCGTATCCGCCGGTCGCCGAACGGTTCGAGCGACTCGAGGAGACCCTGCAGATCTGCGCGCAGATGTGGGATCCGGAGAACAACGGGCCCTATGAGGGCAAGCACTACCAGTTGGCGGAGACGCTGTGCTCGCCGCAGCCGATCAATCGGCCGAAGGTGATGATCGGCGGCAGCGGCGAGCGCAAGACCCTGCGGCTGGTGGCGCAGTACGGCGACGCGTGCAACCTGTTCGGCTCGCCCGAGGAGGTGGCGCACAAGCTCGAGGTGCTGCGGCGGCACTGCGACACCGTCGGCCGCGACGTCGCCGACATCCGCGTCACGATCCTCGTCCACGATCCGCGGCCCGCACCCGGGGCGACCGACGAATTCGTGCGCGCCATGGCCGAATACGCGAAGGTGGGTGTGCAGACCGCCATCGTCATGCCACCGGGCGGTTCGCCGGCAGCGTGGATCGACGGAATCGCACCGGTGGTGCGGCAGCTGGCGGAGCTCGGGTAGTCCCGCTTCAGCGCGGAGCAGGCCGGGGTGGTGCAGGCTGACGAACGTCCCTTGGGCTCCCGCGCCGCGCACCGGGGGCGTCAGGACGCAGGTAGCCGAGTAGGCAGAGGCAGATCAACGCCATTCCGACTGCCGGCCACTGCAAGGCGAGAGCCGCCGCAAGGACGAAGACGGCAAGGGTGATGAAGGATCGCATGCGCATCATCCGACGCACCCGGAGCGTGGCGCGCTCGGACGCGGGGCGATCGACGACTTCCCAGCAGATGGCCAGATACGTTGCGTTGACCAATACGAACACGCTGCTGTAGAACGCGACCGGCGCAGCAGCCAGCCTGCTGTCGGCGACCCATTCGGTGGTGAATGGGATGAGCGAGACCGAGAACAGGTGGGCGAAGTTCGACCACAGCAGCCGTGGAGTGGCTTGGCCGGCGTAGCCGAAGAGGTGGTGGTGGTTCACCCACACGATGGCGATGAACACGTAGCTCACCGCGTAACTCAGTCCGGTCGGCCACAGCGGCGCCAGCGCAGCGAAAGTCGGCTCTTCGGGCGGGTGGAGCTCCAGAACGAGAATCGTGATGATGACGGCGAAGACGCCGTCGGAGAACAGGCTCACGCGTTCCGTTCCGGTGGTCATGGCGCGCCGCTGTCACGGTAGGCCTCGAGCATGCGCAGCCACAGCTCGCTGACGGTGGGAAAGCACGGGACCGCGTGCCAGAGCCGATCGACGGGCACCTGTCCCGCCACGGCGACGGTGGCGGAGTGCAGCATCTCTGCGACTCCGGGGCCGACCATCGTGACACCCAGCAGGTGACCGTGGTCCTCGTCGACCACCATCCGGGCCTGTCCCGGGTATCCGTCGGCGTAGAGCTTCGCACCGGTGACCACCTCACCGATCGCGATGTCGACGACCCGGGTCCGAAGGCCGGTGTCCGCGGCCTGCTGTGCGGTCAGACCGACCGAACCGGCCTCCGGGTCGGTGAAGAACGCCTGGGGCACCGCCACCGTGTCGGCCGTTGCGACGAAGGGGCTCCACGCCGACATGTCGACGTCGCCGCCCGCGGCTCGTGCGACTATCGCCGCGGCGGCTACGCGGGCCTGGTACTTGCCCTGATGGGTGAGCAGCGCACGATGATTCGCATCGCCCACCGCGTACAGCCAGTCGCCCTCGACGCCGCGTACCCGCAGTGTGTCGTCGGTGTCCAGCCAGGACCCCGGTGCGAGTCCGACGGTGTCGAGTCCGACCTCGCCGGTCAACGGGGCGCGTCCGGTCGCGAACAGGATCTCTTCGACTTCGAGGTCACTGCCGTCGTCGAGTCGCACGATGATCGGACCGTCACCACCGGGTCGCTGCACCTCTTTCACCGAGACGCCAAGGCGCACATCGACGCCGGCGTCCCGAAGTCCGCGCGCCACGTACTCGCCGACGAACGGCTCCATCCGGGTGAGCACGCTCGAACCGCGTACCAGCAGGGTCACCGATGAACCCAAACCCTGCCAGGCAGTGGCGAGTTCGACCGCCACACCGCCGCCCCCGACCACTGCCAGTCGGGCGGGCACGGTGCTGCTCTCGGTACCTCCGCGGTTGGTCCACGGATTTGCCTCGGCGACGCCAGGCGTGTCCGGCAGCGCCGCTGTGCTACCTATGCACACCGCAACAGCCTGACGTGCGGTCAGCGCGATCACCTCTCCGTCAGCTGCGGTGACCGTGACCCGGCGTCGCCCGTCCAGCCGCCCATGCCCGCGGAAGAGGTCCGCGCCGATTCCCCGCACCCAGTCGGCCTGGCCGCTGTCGTCCCAGTCGCTCACATACCGGTCGCGGCGTCGGAACACCGCGGTGGCGTCGACAGGGCCGGTGACCGCCTCGCGCGCGCCGTCGACGCGGTCGGCGTCGGCGACGGCGAGCACGGGACGCAGCAGTGCCTTGCTGGGAACACAGCCCCAGTAGGAGCATTCGCCGCCGACGAGTTCGCGCTCGATCACCGCGACCGTCAGCCCCGCCGCGCGGGTGCGCTCGGCCCGGGTCTGCCCGACGGGACCCGCGCCGATCACGATCACGTCGTAGGTGGGTTCGGTCATGGTTGCACTCCCTGTGTTGAATGGCCGGCGCCGAGTTGGCGCGCGAGGTCGAGCAGATCGGTTGCCACCACATCGGGTCGCGGCAACTCGCCGGCATTCAGAACTGCGTTTCCCGGGCGGATGATCAATGCGCCGCGCATACCCGTGGCCTGCGCGCCGATGGTGTCCCACATGTGTGCGGCCACCATGGTGCATTGGGCCGGCATGACGTCGAGTTCACGGCACACCTGCTGATACACCGAAGGATCGGGCTTGAAGGCGCGGACGGCATCCACGCTGAACTGCCTCTCGAAGTACTCGCCGAGCCCAGCCCGGTCGAGTGCGCTGAACCCGTCCGGACCCACGGGTGAGTTGGTCAGGCTGACCAGACGCCACCCGTGCTCACGCAGAGCCGACAGACCCTCGACGACGTCGGAGTGCGCAGGCATCGATGCCATGGCTACACCAAGGCGGTCGAGTTCGGCGTCGCCGACGGTGACGCCGCGGATGTCGGCGACCATCTGCAGCACGGCGCGGCCGAGTGTGAAGAAGTCGACGTAGCAGCGTGACAGCGTCACGGTCATCGAGTACGTGACGAGCTGCCCGAACCACTCCCGCATCACCGCGGGATCGTCGAAGCTGTCCACGAAAACCGATGTCAGCGAGTCGATGTCGAGCAGGGTCTCGTTGACGTCGAACAGTGCGACGGTCATCGGCGGCTCCCCCGTTCCACCCAACCACGCTCCTGCAGCGTCCACATGTTGCCGTCGGGGTCGGCGAAATCGGCGAAGCTGGCGTAATCGCCGTGGGCAGGGTCGATGCCAGGCAGAAGGCCGCCGCGCCATCCGCCTCCGGTGTCCTTGTGTCGGATCTCGCCGACCGCGACGCCCCGGTCCGTCAGCTCCCGACGGGCGTCCTCCAGGTCGGCCACCACGAGGTAGAGCCCTCGCAGAGAACCGACCGGAGCATCGGTCAGCCCGACACCGAATTGGATCGACACGGTGGACCGCGGCGGCGTCAGCTGGACGACGCGGAAGCCGGGGTCCGGCGCATAGTCGACATCGACGGGGAATCCGACGCGATCGCGATAGAACCGCAGGGACTCATCGGCATCCGACACCGGCAGGATCACGACTTCGAGCGAGGCTTCCACGGTCACACCGTTGCGCGGTGGAGGATTTCGCCGGGGTCGAGCCCGCGGTCGACACCGTGGGCGACGACCGCCTGCCCCGGTTCTGGGTGCATACGGTTCCCGTCGAGGTGGATCTCGAGCTTGTCGGCTTCGAACGAGACGAGGTTGCGGACCTTGGCCACCTCCGGCCAGGCGTCGACGTACGACCACGCCGCCCGTGTGCGTTCTCCCACGCTGTAGTAGCTGGCGAGCCCTTTATAGGGGCAGAAGGTCTGCCCATCAACGGGATTCAAGACCGACTCGTCGACGTCCTCACGCGGCACGTACCACCGCGGGGCGAAGCCGGATTCGTAGAGCACCACCGGGCGGTGGGTGTCCGCGACGCCCCGATTGTCGGCGCGGACCACGAGATGGCGCGACGTCGCCCTGATGTCGATTCGGTGGTAGGCGTCCGCGGCGTGCCCGACGATCCGTTCGTCCTCTTCGTAGAACGCGTCCATGGCACGCCACGCGAACGCCACGCGCCCGGCCAGCACGGCGGTGACATCTGTCAGGGCACTGTGCTGCCACGCCGCCCGAGTGGCCTCACGGTCACCGGCCGTGACGGTGTACCAGTCGGTCCGGCCGAGGTCGCGGTGCTCGGTGGTGCGCTCTTCCGCCGTGAGCACTCCGGCGCCGATGGCCTCGAGCGGGAAGTACGCGACCGGGTAGCGGCCGGGTTCGTGGAGCAGGACCACGTCCTCACTGTCGGCGATCCACCGATCGGCGAAACGGACTCTCATGCGTCTGCGGAGCGGCTCGGCGAACAGCAGTCGCGGCGGCAGTGGCTGTGCCGTCAGGAAGTGCCCGATGGTGCCGCTCGCCAGCGGACCCTGCTGCCATGCCAAACCCATCGCTGTTCCCTTCGAGCCGACCGGCGGCGACGAAACGGACGGCGCCCGAGGCCGCTACACCGCTAATGGGTCGTAAAGCCCATAATTCTGGGCCTGTTCGCCCAATTTGTCCAGAGCGAATTCTGCGGACCGGGTGCGGCGGCCCGCCGCTCAGTCGCCCGGATCCGTCGCGAAGGAGCGGACGTAGTCGACGGCGGCAGATACGTTCACTCGCAACAAATCCGGATCCCCGGTGACGAAGGTGAGCATCGCACCGCCCTGGTGCGCGACCACCAGGGACACCGCCAGATGACGTGGATCGGCGTCGGCCCGCAACTCCCCACGCTGTTTCATCGCCACAAGCCCTGCGCGGAACAACTCGATCCACTCGTCATAACCCGCCGCGAGGTCATCCCGGACCTGCGCATCGCCCTCGATCAACTCACCGGCCAACGACCCGTAGACACATCCGCCGCGCCGATAGACCGTTTTCGCGTCGGCGGCGCAGGCGTCCGCCCACGCCTGCAGGGCCTCCATGCTGTCCAGGGAGCCGAATCGCGGCTGGGTGTGGAACGCGACGACGTTGCGCCGGCGCTCGGCGACGACCTCGCGGGTCAGGTCGGTCTTGCCGTGGAAGTAGTGCGACATCTGCGATCCGCTGACGTCGGCGGCGTCGCGCACGCTGTCCATCGTCGTGCTCTCGACACCATGCTCGAACATCAGCTTGGCGGTGGCGCCCACGATGCGCGCGCGTGTCGCGAGCCCTTTGCGCGTGAACCGCTCGGTCATGCCGACGTCCGCCGGGGTCGCGGTCGACGTGCTGGACGTGGCGCGCGCTCGTCCGGGTCGACGGCGAACATGCGCAACCGGTTCACCGCGAACCGCAGCGCGTCGGCGTGCGGCCATTCCTCGCGGTAGACGAAGGCCATCGTGCCGCCGGCCTGGTGCGCACCGACGATCACCAGCGCCAACTCCCGGGGATCGGCGTCGTCGACCAGCAACCCGTTCCGTTTCATCCGCCCGATCGCCTCTTCCAACAGGGCGATCCACTGCCCGTAGCCGTTCGCCAGCGTTCGGCGGGTCGCGTCGTCGGACTTGGCGAGCTGGCCGGCCAGCCCGTGATAGGTGGGAGTCCCGTCGAATCCGATCCGGCGCAGGTAGCGCATGTTCAGGTCGAGCCAGCGTTCGAAGTCGTCGAACGTGTCCAGCCCGCCGAGCTTGGGTTGCCGGTGGAAGTCGACGACGATCTGCAGTTGACGCTCGATCAGCGCGCGGACGAGAACCTGCTTGTCGGTGAAGTAGTGCGCCAGTTGGGAGCCGCTGACCGAAGCGGCTTTCCGCAGGCTGACCATGTTCAGCGCCGAGATGCCCTCGGTGATAATGAACTCGGCCGCGGCCCGGAGGATGCGTTCGCGCGTGGCCTGCCCCTTGGGGGTGAGCCGCCGTTGAGCCGGCGTCGGTGCGGCCATCCCCCTACTTTATGGGATGGCCGGCCCACTCATCGCGGCATCCGGCGGTCGAGGAAGTCACGGATCAGCGCGGTGGCGTCGTCGAACGCCGACTCGAGCAGGAAGTGTCCGCCGTCGAGCAGGTGGATCTCGGCGTCGGGCAGATCGTCGGCGAAGGCGCGCGCGCCGTCCGGTCCGAAGATCTCGTCGCCGCGGCCCCACACCGCCAGCAGCGGCACGCGCGAGGCACGGAAGTACTCGTGCAGGCGGGGGTAGAGCGGCGAGTTGGTGGCGTAGTCGAGGAACAACTTGAGTTGCACCGCGTCATTGCCGGGACGGGACACCAGCGCGTGGTCGTGATACCACGCCTCAGGGTTCAGCAGGGATTCGTCGGCCACGCCGGTGACGTACTGCCAGCGGATCGCCTCCAGCGAGAGGGCCTCGCGCACAGGCGCTTCTGTATCCGGCGTCTGCTCACGGTGGTAGTCCCACACGGCTTTCCAGAAACCCTCGACGAAGCCGGCGTCGTACCCGTTGCCATTCTGGGTGATGATCGCAGTCACCGCGTCCGGATCCGCCAGCGCGAGCCGCCAGCCGATCGGGGCGCCGTAATCCTGCACGTAGATCCCGTACCGGCTGATCCCGAGGTGCTCGAGCAGGCCCGCGGTCAAGGCGGTCAGGCTGTCGAAGGTGTAGTCGAAATCCTCGACGCCGGGCGCATCGGACAGCCCGAAGCCGAGATGGTCGGGCGCGATGACGTGGTAGCTGTCGGCGAGGGCGGGAACGAGATGCCGGAACATGTACGAACTGGTCGGATATCCGTGCAACAGAAGCACGGTCGGGGCGGCAGGATCACCGGCCTCGCGGTAGAACAGCCGGTGGCCGTCGACGGTCGCGTAGCGGTGGTGCACAGCGGACATGGATCTCTCCTCAGTTTTGGGTTATGTGACCCATTATGTGCACGCTCCGCCGGTTTGCGCCAGCGCCGTGTCGCCATCTGTGCGTTGACCTGCGCTGATCGCAGGCATACTCTGGGCCGGGCATCCCATTCTGCACACGAGTGCGCGGCGAGGAAGGTGGGGCGATGACGACCTCGGCGTCCGGCCATCTCGTGTCCGTCAATGTCGGGTTCCCCCGGGATGTTCAGTGGCAGGACAAGACTGTGCACACCGGCGTCTGGAAGGCTCCGGTGGACGGTCCAGTCATGGTGCGTCGACTCAACATCGACGGCGACGGACAGGGCGACCTCAACGGCCACGGCGGCGAGAACCGCGCGGTGCTCGTCTACCAGAACGAGTCCTACGACCACTGGCGCGCCGTCCTCGAACGCGACGACCTGACACCCGGATGCTTCGGCGAGAACTTCACCGTGGACGGGCTGCCGGACGACGCCGTCTGCATCGGCGACCGCTACCGGATCGGCGACGCCGAATTCGAGGTCACCCAACCCCGGGTGACCTGCTTCCGGGTCGGCATGCGGCTCGGCGAACCGCGGATGCCGAATCTCCTGGTGTCGCATCACCGACCCGGGTTCTACCTCCGCGTCATCGCCGAGGGCATGGTGACCGCGGGCGACGAGATCGTGCGCACACAGCGAGGCCCGCATGCGCTCTCGGTCGCCGACGTCGACGCGCTGTTGTATCTGCCGGGACGCGATGTCGACACGCTGCGCCGTGCCGTCGACCTCCCCGCGCTCAGCCCGGGATGGGTGCAGTCGTTCCGCGAACTCCTCGACGCCCATGGGACCACCGGGCCGGCGTGGCAGGGGTTCCGGAAGCTGCGGGTCGTGGCCACCCGGCACGAAACCGAGGACGTGCTGTCGATCGACGTCGAATCTGCCGACGGTGTATCCCTTTTACCGGCACTCCCCGGTCAGTATCTGACCGTCCGGGTGTCGGGCGCGGGGCAGCCCGCGCCGCTGCGCAGCTACTCGCTGTCCGGTGACAGCAGCGCAGGCCGGTACCGCATCAGCGTCAAACGGGAAGCGCACGGCCTGGTCAGCCGGTGGCTGCATGCCGAGATCCGTGTCGGGTCGACGATCGACTGTGCTGCTCCCCGAGGTGATTTCGTGCTCGTCGACGAGGAGCGCCCCGTCGTGCTGCTGTCCGCGGGCGTGGGCTGCACTCCGGTGCTGGCGATGCTGCATCGGCTCGCCGCTGAGCGCAGCGCGCGCAGGGTCATCTGGGTGCACACCACCCGTGATCGCGAATCCCACGCGTTCGCCGCCGAAGTCGACCGACTGCTCACCGCGTTACCGGACGCCGCGCAGCACGTGGTCCACACGGCGAGCGGCCCGCGGTTGGACGGCAGCGCGCTCGCCGCGATGGATCTCCCGACAGACGCCGCGATCTACCTCTGCGGCCCGGCCGGGTTCATGGACACGATGCGCGCCGCACTCGTCGCGTCCGGCATGGAGCCGACGCGCATCCACAGCGAGCTGTTCGGGGCGAGGGCCGCCATCAACCCCGGAGTCACCGACGCACCGCCGGCGGTGCGTCCGCATGCGCCGCCGGGTGTGCCCGGTGACGGCCCCGCGGTGACCTTCGCGCGCACCGGACTGACGGTCAACTGGTCGCGCGACTACCGGAGCCTCCTCGACCTCGCCGAGGCGTGCGACGTCCCCACCCGATACTCCTGCCGCAGCGGTGTTTGCCACATCTGTGTCACCGACGTCATCGCCGGCACGGCCGAGTACGCGCCGCCGCCGCTGGAAGAGCCGCCCGACGGGTCGGTGCTCATCTGCTCGGCGATACCCACCGCGGAGCTCGTCCTCGACCTGTAGGCCCCGCGCCGCTGATGTCCCCGCCGTGGCCTATGTTGGGTCGTCCGGCCACGGGCGAGGCAGAGGGACGCGGACAGATCGAGGATGGCAGGTGGACGACAACAGGGGGCTGTCGGCGGCTGAGCTGCTCGAACTCAACCGCGACCTGCACGGATCCCGGGCGATCCGGCTGCTGGCCACCAACAATCTCGGGCTCTACGTGACGCTCATGGAGCGCCATCTGGCCGACGGCGTGGTTCCCGAGACGGAGCTGGTGGTCCGGCTCGAGCGGGACCTGCACGAACTCGACCCCGACGGGGCATCCGGGCTCGCGCTGATCAAGTCGTGGGCCAGCCAGGGCTGGCTGCACCGCATCGTCGACGAACGCAGCGACCAGAACATCTGCTACCTCACCCAGGACGCGCGCCGGGCGCTGGACTTCCTGCGCGGGATGCGCCGCCAGGACACCATCGCCACCGGCGGCTCCATCAACGGCATCGCCTCGCGCCTCAAGCAGGTGGCCATCCGCGTCGGCAACGACCCCGCACGGATCCGCAAGAGCATCGAAGCCGAGATCGCGGTGCTGCAGGCCGAGCTCGACGACCTTGACGCCGGCCAGCGCCCGGATCCCGACGTCACCGACGCCTACGACGAGGCCCGCGCCATCGCCCTGCAGATGGAACGGCTCATCACCGACATCGGGCAGTACGGGTCGATGATCGAGCAGGCCACCGCCGCGCTGGACGAGCCGATCGACAGCAATGCCGAGTACCGCGACCGGCAGCGCCAGATGTACGCCGACTACCAGGCGGCGTGGGATTCGCAGGGCCGCGACAGCCACCGCGCGTTTCTGCGGATGATCAACGACCCCGACCAGCGCGCCGAATTCGAGGCCGACGTCGCCGCGGTCGCCGAGGCGCTACCCGCGCTCGACCCGGCCCTTCGCAAGGTGATGGCCGGGTTCTTCGAGCTGGTCGGCCACCAGATCGACGAAGTCGAACGCATCCAGCAGCGCTGCGCCCAGCGGGTCAAACGCTTCACCGCGTTCGGCACGCTCGAGCAGAGCCGCGGCGTGGCCCGCCAGCTCAACGAGGCCATCGGCGCCGCCCGCGCCCTGCTCAAGACCTCGCTGACCGACTCGCGGCTGGGCATCGACGTCCCGCTCGCCCGCCACTCCATCAGCTCGGTCGGCGCGCTGACGTTCAAGATCGGCGACCTGTCCGCACCGAAACCCGCAAGGCCCGCCGAGGGCGAGGTGGACCTGACCAGCTTCGCGGCACTCACCACGCAGGTCGACGCGCCCGCCATGTCGGAGATGCTCAACGCCGCGCTCCCCGTCTCCCTCTCGCAGGCGGTTGACATGCTCGGCCGTTCGGGACAGGGGGCCTATCTGGGCCACGTCATCGTGCTGTGGTCATGGGCGTTGAAACAACCGAATGACAGGCAGCCGGCGTCGACCACCGTCCGGTTCCGCTCCCTCGACGGCCGCGACCGCGAGATCGCCGTCCCCGACCTGCATTTCACCGAACCGATCACCACCCTCGCCGGAGTTTCGCAGTGACCACCGAGCCAGACATCGACTTCTCCTCGCTTCCGCAGGTCGACCAGAACGCCCGTCCCCCGCACCAGCGCAGGCCACGGTGGGACGGTGACGTCTCCGAACTGCCCGACCGGGCGTGCTGGGCGCTGCAGAACCTGCTCACCCGCCGCTACATCAGCGCAGAGTCCGACAGCGACCTGTTCAGCTGGGTGCTCGAGTACCGCAAACAGCTCAGCGTGCGACTCTCGGAACTCGACCTGCTGCTCCGCATCGTCGACGGCACCGACGTCGCGTTCGTCGAACAGGCCCGTTACGACTCTGCGCGGGGCGCAAAGCTTTTGCGCCGCGAACCGCTGGGCACCTACGACTCGATCCTGGCCTTGCACCTGGCGCAGATGATGCGCGCGTCGGGCGGGCAGAGCGTGCTGATCAGCCGCGAGGAGATGCACGGATTGTTCGCCGGGGTCCTCAACGACACCGACCGCGACGCGGTGACCTTCACCGCGCGGATCGACGGCGCCATCGCCCGGTTGGCAGCCCTCGAGATCCTGCGCCGCAGCCGCGACGACGAGGACAGCTACACCATCAGCCCGGTGATCAACGCGGTCATGACGGCCTCGGTGATCACCGAGTTGCAGCAGCAGTTCGAACAGCTGCTCGGTGGCGGTGCACCGCAAGTAGAAGCAGAGCTCGATGACTGAACAATTCCATCTGTCCCGGCTCCAGATCATCAACTGGGGCGTCTTCGACGGCTACCACTCGATCCCGTTCAGCGTCGGCGGCGCCCTGATCGCCGGTGCGTCGGGCAGTGGCAAATCCTCACTGCTGGACGCGATCTCGCTCGGCTTCCTGCCGTTCAACCGGCGCAATTTCAACGCCTCCGGCGACCACACCGCGGCGGGGTCGAGCGCGGGGCGGCGCACTGTCGACAAATACGTCCGCGGTGCCTGGGGTCAGCGCAGCGACGGCGGCACCAGCCGGGTGATGTATCTGCGCGGCGACGGCACCGCCTGGTCGGCGGTGGCGGTCACCTATGCCGGCGACTCCGGCCGCACCGTCACCGGGCTGGTCCTCAAGTGGCTGACCGGTGAGTCCCGGTCGGACTCGTCGAGCCGGTTCGTGCTGGGCGACGGTGACCTCGACATCGAGGATGTGTGCAACCGCTGGGCCGCGGGCCGTTTCGACACCGGGGTGTTCAAAGAGGACGGCTGGCGGTTCACCACGAAGGTGGAGTCGCAGTATCTGGCGCAGCTGTACGCGACGATCGGCATCCGCGCCTCCGACGCCGCCCAGCAGCTGCTCGGCAAGGCGAAATCGCTGAAAAGCGTTGGCGGACTGGAACAGTTCGTCCGTGAGTTCATGCTCGACGAACCCGCCAGCCTGGCCCGCCTGCCCGAAGCACTCAAGCAGATCGACCCGCTGGTGGAGGCACGCGAACTGCTGGCGGTGGCGCAGCGCAAACGCAAGATCCTCGGCGACATCGAGAAGATCCAGCATCGCTACGCCTCGGAGTCCTCGGATCTCGGCATCATCGACCTGGTGGACTTGCCGATGGTGAGGGCCTACACCGACCACGTCCGGCTGGCGCAGTGTCCGGCGCAGATCGCGCAGCTCGACACCACGGTCGACCAGCTGGACAACGAGTACGAGGACGTCACCCGCTCGCTGAATCTGGCCAAGGCCGAGGCGGATTCGCTCAACGCACAGATCAGCGGGTCGAGCGCGAGCATCGGTCCGCTGCAGTCCCAGGTGACGGCCGCCGAGACCGAGGCTGAGCAGGTGTCGCGCCGGCGCAGCGCGTACGACGACATGGTGACCGGCCAGGGTCTCGACGTGCCGGACACCGCCGACGAGTTCTGGAATCTGCGCGAAGACCTGCTCACCGAGGCGACCGAACTGCTCGCGAAGGTCGAGCGCAACCGGGAGGCGTCCACCGACGCGGAGTACGCGCAGAAGGCTGCGCGCATCGCCCGTGACGAAGCGGCCAAGGAGCTCAAGCGCGTCGAGCAGGTCGGGTCGGCGTTGCCGGAATTCGCGCTCGTGATGCGCGAACAGATCTGTGCCGCAATCGGTGTCGAGGCGTCGGAGGTGCCGTACATCGCCGAGCTGATGGATCTGCGGCCGGATCAGACGCGCTGGCGGACAGCGGTCGAGAAGGTGCTGCGGGGGGCCGGGCTGCGGCTGCTGGTGCCCGATGCGCACTGGGCGGCGGTGCTGCGGTTCGTCAACGAGACCAACATGCGCGGCCGGCTGTCGCTGCACCACGTGCGCTCGAAGCTCTACGGGGCCGAGCCGGTCGACCCCGAATTGAACACGTTGGCGGGCAAGCTGTTCGCCGTCGATCGACAGCACCCGTGCGCCGCCGAGGCTGTCGACGTGATCACCGCCGCCGGTGATCACATCTGCGTCGACACCCCCGACGTGTTCGCGCGGTTCCGCCGCGCGGTCACCGACACCGGCCTGTACAAGGACTCGGAACGTCTCGCGATCAAGGATGACCGCCGCCCCCTCAAGCAGTCGGAATACCTGTACCAGGGCGACGTGTCGGCGAAGATCAACGCGCTGACAATGGATCTGGCGGCCGCCGAGGAGTCGTACCAGAAAGCGCGGCGGCTGGCTGACGAGATCGCCGCGCAGCGTCAGCAGTGGCGGGACCGGGCGGCGGCGTGCAAGGCGATCTGCGAACAGTTCCCGCAGTGGAGCCAGATCGACGTCGAGACCGCCGACGGTCACGCCGACCGGTTGCGCGAACAGTACGAGCTGCTGCTCGCCGACCATCCCGACATCGAGGCCCTCAACGCACGCGCCGACGAATGCTGGTCACAGATCCAGGTGTTGATGACGCGCCGGGGTGCGATCCAGACCCGCCGCGACGATCTCGACGGGCGACGGACTCGGCTGCTGGAACTTTCGGAACGTCTCCAGCCGGCGTTCGTCTCGGAACCGTTGACAGAGCTGCTGCACCGGTACGCCGGACAGGTGCCGGTCTCGCTGGAGCTGCTGAACCCCGAGCCACACCGCGACGCGCTGTTCGCCGCGATCAAGAAGGAGCGCGAGCAGTTGCGGGAGAGCCGGCGCCGCTCGTACGACGAGCTGGCCCGCATCCTCAACACCTTCGACACGGCGTTCCCGGACGCAATTCCCAATGACAGCACCAACTTCGACGAGCGCGTGCACGACTACGTGGCGCTGTGCCGGCACATCGACGAGCGGGAGCTGCCCGAGGCATACGAGCGGATGATGCGACTGGTCACCGAGCAGGCGCCCGATGCGATCCTGACGTTGCACCGGGTGGCCGAGCAGGAGGCGCGGCGCATCGCCGAGCAGATCGAGCGCGTCAACACCGGTTTGGGGGCGGTGGAGTTCAACCGCGGGACCCGGTTGACGTTGCGGGCGACGCCGCGGTCGTTGACCGCCGTGTCGGAGCTGACGGAGGTGGTGCGGTCGATCTCGCGGCGCATCGCCGAGGTGGGCCTGGGTGACAAGCAGGCGATCCTGGATCAGTACGCCGACATCCTGCGGCTGCGCAACAGGTTGGCGTCGACGGCGCCGGAGGACAAGGCGTGGACACGGGATGCGCTCGATGTCCGCAACCGCTTCACCTTCGACTGCGCCGAATGGGATGTGACCAGCGAGGAGCTGATCCGCACGCATTCCAACGCCGGGGACAACTCCGGCGGTGAGCAGGAGAAGCTGATGGCGTTCTGCCTGGCGGGCGCGTTGAGCTTCAACCTGGCGAGTCCCGAAAGCAGTGACAACAAACCGGTTTTCGCGCAGCTGATGCTCGACGAGGCGTTCTCGAAATCCGATCCGCAGTTCGCGCAACAGGCGCTGCAGGCGTTCCGCAAGTTCGGTTTCCAGTTGGTGATCGTGGCGACGGTGCAGAACGCGACGACGATCCAGCCCTACATCGACAGTGTGGTGATGGTGAGCAAGACCGAGGCGACGGGTCGCAACGCCCGTCCGGTCGCGACGGTGGCGACGCGGACGATCTCGGAGTTCAGCACGCTGCGGCAGGAGATGCGCTCAGCGAAGGTGCCCGCGGGGGTGTAGGCGCGAGGGCCAGGCCAAGTTGACTCTGCAGCTACGGCGACAAAGTGCGAGAGGCGTGAGCCGTCATCGCAGACTCAACGAGCTCAGGAACGGCTGAGCAACTCCTGCAACTCAGCGTCGAAGCGGTCGGCCAGGTCCCAGAGGTCGTCTACCAGTTGCGGGCACGAGATGATGCCCACGTTCATCTTGTCGCCCTGCGACATCACCGTGATGTTCAGACCCGAACCGTGAAAGATCGGGCCGAGCGGGTAGAGCGCTTTCACTTCGGCGCCGCACGTATACAGCTTGGTCGGCGGCCCTGCGACATTGGACATGACCACGTTGTGGATCGCCGTATGGGTCAGCGGTGTGCGAGACAGCATGCTCAGAAGCCAGCCGAACGCTCCGCGAGAGAGGACCTCGGCCAGGTCGACCAGCAGGGTCGGGCCGAGCGACGAGCTGTGTTCCTTTGCATGCGCATTCGATTCGGCGATGGCGTGCAGCCGTTCCAGCGGATCGTCGATGTCGGTGTGCAGGTTGCAGAACATTCCCGAGAGTTGGTTGCGGCCCGGGCGGTCGGACTGGTCGCGCACCGATGACGGCACCATGGCGATCAACGGAGTGTCCGGCAGCTCCTCACGATCGGCCAGGAACCCGCGCAGCGCCCCCGAGCACAATGCCATCACCACGTCGTTGATCTTGACGTCGAACCGGTTCTTCACCCGTTTGACATCGTCGAGGTCCATTTGCGCCAAGGCGATGTTGCGCTCCGAGGTGAGCTCCGCATTGAACGGCGTCGTCGGAGCGGTGAACGGTGCGGCCATCGCCGTGCCGGACGCTGCACGGGTCACCGTCTTGACGATCGTCGACGTCGCCTCGGGGATCACCCGGGTCAATTGCCACGGACGGGTGAGGAACCGCAGAAGCCCACCCGCTGCGATCTCTAGGGGCGTCGCGTCACCGGGACCGTCGACGGGATCACGAGGCGGGGCGTCGGGCTCGGGATCGCACAGCTGGTTGAGCAGGTTGGCAGCTGCCATGCCGTCGACCGCGGCGTGGTGCAGCTTGAGCATCAACGCGAGCGGGCCGCCGTCCTCGGGGTCGATGTCGTCGACGCCCTCGATCACCCACATCTCCCACAGCGGCTTGCTACGGTCCAGCGGATTGGACGCGATGTGCGCGCAGATGTCGGCCAGCTCTCGGCGTCCTCCCGGCGACGGAAGACTGATCCGCTTCAGGTGTCGGGTCAGGTCAAAAGCCCTGTCCTCCACCCATACCGGATGGTCGAGGTTCAGCTGACTGTCGGCGAGCTTGGCTCGCATTTCCGGCAGCGCACTCATGCGCGACGCCAGATCACTGCTGAAGCGCTCGAAGGTGTACCCACCCGGGACCGTCGACGTGTCCAACTCGACGATCGAGCACACGTGAAGCGGCACCGCTGACGACTCGCTGTACAACAGGCCCGCATCCAGCCCGCTCAACCGCTCCATCTGGCCCACATACCCCTGCTGACAGGCCCGTCAAACCGCAACGGCAAAGTCAGCGATGCTCCGCGAGACTGACGTGTCGCAGAGCAAGTGCGAGAGCGGCCCTGCGCCAGTTCAGTCTCGCGTGCGGGTTATGAGAACAACGCGCCCGCTTGCGCGAGCTCCTCGACGGATAGCGTCCCGTCCCTCGAAAACGAGTCGGCGAAGTCATACGACAGTGCTTCCGGCCCACCACCGCAATTGCCCCGACGGCGACAGTCACGGCCGCCATCAGCACGCGTTTTTGTACCACTGCCCTTCGCGAGACTGACATGGCGCAGAGAAAGTCCGAGAGCCGCGCTGTTCCAGTTCAGTCTCGCGAATCATCGCCCCTCAGGACGGGTGCGAAGAGCGCGAACAGCCGCTCCTCCCACCCGTCCGCGACGTCACCCGTGCGGGCGCGTTCGGCGATGTGGGCGCCGACGACCGCATCGATGAGCGTCGCGCCGTCGACGTCGGCCCGGATTGATCGGTCGGCCTTGCCGGCGTCGATCATCGATTCCAGTTCGGCCCGCTGGTCGACGAGGATCTGGCGGAACACCGTCACGAACTCCTCATCGGCGTCGGTGAGCAGTGCCGCGAAACCGCCGTAGCCGATGCCGTCCTCGACGGTCTTGACGGCGTGTTTGATCAGCCAGCGGAGCCGATCGTGTGCCGTCGCCTCCGGCGCAAGCGGTTCGGGTGCGGTGAGTCGTGACAGCGCGGCGGACAGCATGTCCCGTCGGTCGCGGTGCCGCCGGTAGATGGTCGTCTTCGCGATCCCGGAGCGGGCCGCCACGGCCTCGACCGTCACCGATCGGGGACCTCTCGTGCGCAGCAGCTCCAGGGTGGCGTCGGTGATGCCGTCGTCGACGTTGCGGTTCTGCGCCATCCATCCCCCCTTGCCAAAACGCGCCGGAATATCCGCCGTGAGAAAAACGCTACACTAACCGTATCGCTACGAAACGCGTAGCGAAGCGCTAGTCGAGAGGTGCGGCATGTTCAAGAAGTTGCGAGGCGGATCGATCACGTACATCGCATACGTGGGCTTCCTGGTCGGGTTCATCGCGCTGGGCATGTTCGTCTACGCCCTGGCTGCCGGCAGCACGGTGGCCGGCATCATCGGCGCCGCCCTGATCGCCGGCTCAGCAGCAACCGTCGTGCTGTTCCGCGCCGGTGCCCGTCGGCGCGCGGAGGAGAACGACAGCGGCATCAAGATCCCCGGGGTCAACATCTTCGCGAAGCCGCTCGAGCGAGACCAGATCGACCAGTACCTGACGACCTACCGCGGTGCGCAGCGCGCCGCCGCCGACGCCGCGGACGAGACCCGCCTCGTGGCGATCACCGCCGGTGCACCGTCGCGGCGTGAGGACGAACGCCTGGCCGCGTGATCATCCAGACACATGCGTGTGCAGCTTCTCGGGTGATGGGCGTGCTGCTGGCGGCGATGCTCGTCCTCACCGGGTGTCAGAACACGGAGCAGGCCCCCGCCGGAGAGGGCTATCCGTCGGGGCCGGTGACGATGACGGCGGGAGCCAACCCGGGCAGCGGATTCGACATCACGATCCGCGCGGTCGTCGACGCCTTGCAGAAGAACCACCTCGTCGATGTGCCGCTGCCCGTGGAGAACCGCCCGGGCGGTGCGGGCACACCTGCGGGTGGCGGTTAGGTAACGCTTGCGTTGAGCGCCGCGGGCTGGGGCCGTGTGTGCGGCACAGTTGACCTATGAGCGACAAGAAAGACCCGCCGCCCGGCGACGTCCGCGCCGCGGCGCAGGCAGCCCTGCAGGCGGCGCAGGAGGCGGCCAGCGGGGCGCTGCGTGTGCCCGCCGCGTCCGCCCAGATCGTCGCGCAGTTACCCGGGTTGCTCGAGAACCTGGCGGCGGCGACCGAGCGGCTCAATTCCACGCTGGACCGGGTGGAAAGGTACATGGCGCTCGCCGACCCGACGCTGCAGGCGATGGACCGGCTCCTGCCTCAGCTGGAAGCGCTTGCTGCACAACGTGATGCCGCATTCCGGGCGGTCGGCGATCTGCCCGGGGTGGGGGCGTTCGGCCGCATCACCGGGCTCAGTTCGCGGGAGGAGCCTACGCAGGAGAAGGGGAAGCCCTCGAAGAAGCGTGGACCGTCTCGCCGGAAAGACTGAACGGTCAGTCGCGCTGCAGCATCACCCAGCGGCGGATCCGACGACGGCGCCGCACCCGTTCCGCCGCGTCCGCGTCTAGCCTGCCGAGGGCTTTGTCGCTGCCGGCGACGGCGGCGCGTACGTACCACCGACGCGCCTCGTCGGGGTCGGGTGTTGTCATGCGTTCGTCGTACAGCTTCGCGAGTTCGTACATGGCGTCCGCGCTCCCGGCTTCCGCGGCCTGCTCGTACCACTGGCACGCACGTTCGAGATCCGGCGGCTTCACCGCGTCGGCGTAGAACGACCCAAGCCCCTCCAGGCCGTCCCGGTTCCCCGCCCTGGCAGCGCGCTCGTACCAGCGCAACGCCGAGGTGAGGTTCGGCGGCTTCATCCGCACCTCGTAGAGGTAGCCGAGGTTGTACATCGCCTCGGCGTCGCCGGCATCAGCGGCCCGCTTGTACCAACGCTCGGCCTGCTCGACATCGGCCGGCTGGGTCAACACCGCATACAGGTACCCCAGTCCGTAGACGGCGTCGGTGCTCCCGGCGCTCACGGCACGCCGGTACCAGTGAGCCGCGAGGTCCAGATCCGAGGGCAGACTGTTCGCGTAGTGGTAGCCGAGCGCGTACATGGCCGTGGCATGGCCCGCGGCCGCGGCGGTCTCGAACCACCGCAGCGCCAGCTCCACATCGGCCGGGTCGGCCGACTGTTTGTAGAGGTAGCCGAGGAAGTACATGGCATCGGTGTCGCCGTGCAGGGCCGCGATCTCGTACCTGCGTCGGACCAGTCGGAGCTTCATCTGCCCCATCCGCCGATCGAAGCACCGACGACGCGCACCTTCAAGAGGTCACGAGGTGGCGACTAGAGTGCCGCCATGGCCGGCATCGTCCTCACCGACGAGTTCCGCGACGCGCTGGCGCTGCTCGCCGGTGGGCGCCACGTCTTCCTGACCGGCAAGGCGGGCACCGGCAAGTCCACCCTCATCCGGCTGTTCATGGCCGACACCGACCGCAATGTCGTGGTGGTCGCGCCCACCGGCATCGCGGCGCTCAATGTCGACGGCTACACGATCCACCGCCTGTTCGGGTTCCGCACCACCACGACGCTGGACGACGTCCGCTCGGGGGCCTACCGGCCGGGGCGGTTCACCAAGACACTGGCGTCGCTGCAGACACTGATCGTCGACGAGGCCTCGATGGTGCGCGCCGACGTGTTCGACATGGTCGCCGCGGCGTTGGAGCGGTTCGGCCCGGCTCCAGGGACCCCGTTCGGCGGCGTGCAGATCGTGCTGGTGGGCGATCTCTACCAGCTGCCGCCGGTGGTCACCGAACACGAAGCGATGTTCTTCTCCGGTTCCTCCGCGCCACACTACGAGACGCCGTACTTCTTCTCCGCCCATACTTTCGAGCGCGACCACTTCCCCACCGTGTCGTTGACGACGGTGTTCCGCCAGCTCGGCGACGACCGAATGACCGCCATTCTCAACGAGATCCGTGAGGGTGTGCTGCTGGGGCATGCGCAGGAGCAGCTCAACGCCCGGACCGACGCGGACTTCGTGCCGCCTGACGACGAGTTCTGGCTGACGTTGGCGCCCACCAACCGGCTCGTCACGGCGCGCAACCGTCAGCACCTCGAGCGGCTGCCCGGCGACGAAATGGTCCACCACGCACGCACTTCCGGTGACCTGACGCTGTTCGACCCGCCGGTCGAGGAGACCCTGCGGTTCAAGGTCGGCGCCCAGGTGATGATGCTCAACAACGATCAGGGCGATCGCTGGGTCAACGGCAGCATCGGCCGCGTCGCCGGCGTCGACTACGACCGCTACGGCGCCGTCGTCGACGTGGAGTTCCCCGACGGCTCCGTCGCCGAGGTCACCCCGTACACGTGGGAGGCCACCCGGCCCGTCGTCTCGGGGTCGTCACTGAGCCGTGAGGTCATCGGGTCGTACACGCAGCTGCCGTTCAAGGCGGCGTGGGCGATCACGATCCACAAGAGCCAGGGCCAGACGCTCGACCGGGTGGTCGTCGACCTGACGGGCGGCATGTTCTCGACGGGCCAGCTCTACGTCGCGCTGAGCCGCTGCACCTCGCTGGCGGGCCTCGTGCTCAAACGGCCTGTGCTGCCGAAGGATTTGAAAATAGACCGGCGTATCGCGCGCTTCCTGCGCGGCGCGGTCGGCGACTCCGGCGCGCGGCGGTACTGCGCGATCGGGATGCTGACCGTCGGTGACGAGGGCCGGATGTCGCGGCCGCGGCCGGTGGAACTCGCGGTGGCGTTCGACGACGGCACCGCCTTGTCGACACTGATCAACCCGCAGCGCGATCTGGCCGACGCGCGCACCGCCTTCGGGATCAGCGTGTCGGATGTGCTGCTGGCGCCGACGCTACGCGAGGCGTGGGCGGTGATCGCCCCGATGCTGGCCGGCTGCACGCCCGTGGGTGCGGGGGTCGACGAGCAGCTCGGCCTGATCGACTTCGAGCTCAAACGCCTGGGCCATGTGACGCCGATGCCGCTCGGCGTCGAGCTGCGCGGTGCGCGGATCTCGGGTCGCACCGCGTTGGAGCGGGCGCGCAGCGCCCTCGAGGCCCACCGTGGCACGCAGTCCGAGGACGGCGCGACAGCATTCGCCGAACCCGAACCGGTGGAGTCGGTTTCGGGTCTGATGATCAGCCGCGACCCTGAGGCGCCGACACCGACGGCCCATCATCTGCCCGGGTTGTCCGCGCTGCTGCGGATCAGCCGCGATGTCGGCGCGGTCCTGTTGGGGTTGCCGGTGCACCGCGGCCCTGAGTCGTCGTGGGATGCGGCGGCGCGGCAGTCGGTGGCCGCTCAACTGCGCGCAGCGGCGTCGCGGGTGCAGCTGCCGAAGGAGGTCGCGGCACGGCTGGAGGAGGCGTCGCGACTGTTGGGTGTCGAGATCGAGCCGCTCACAGTGTGTTCCGGGGAAGCTGCTGTCGCAGACGTGCTGATGCCGGGCACGCGGATCTGCTTCACGGGCACCGCCCAGGACAGCTCCGGGCGGGTCGTGGAGCGCGACGAGATGGAGCGCCTGGCGTCCTCGGCGGGGCTGACACCGGTCAAGACGGTGTCCAAGACCCGCTGCGATGTGCTGGTGACGGCCGAGGTCGGTACGCAGTCGGGTAAGGCGCGAAAGGCGCAGGAGTACGGCAAGCCCGTGTTCTGTGCAGACGACTTCTTGGCCTGGGTTTCCACCCGCGCGGCGAACTGACGCCCGGCTCGGTGCGGTGCGGCGCATACAACCTCCTCGAGGGACCGCCCAGGCTGACGGCATGATGGAGGGTGACACCAGACGAGACGTCGATGAAGGAAGTGGGCGCGCGTGAGCGAGCGGAAGCAGCCCAGCGGTAGATCGCCTGCTGGCGGGCCCCCGGCGGTGGATCCGGCGACCCAGCGCGCCTTCGGGCGACCGGGCGGCGTCCAAGGTGCGTTCGCCGGACCCGACCGCCGCGGTGACCAGGGCGAATACACGCCGACGAACCAGTCCCCCGGCCCGGTGCTCGACGACGTCTTCGGTCACCCCAGGACCGACGACCGCGATGACGAGCCCGTATCGGAGCCCTTGGCGCCACAGAACGATGTACCCGGGCCGCCTCCGCCGACGGCCGTGGCGCCCGCCCCCGCTGCGGACCCGCCCGGCCCGAAGCTCGGGCTGGTCGACCTGCTGTTCAGCGGGAAGGTGTCGCGCCTCGCGCTGATCGTGATCGCTGTGCTGGCGCTGGTGGTGGGTCTGGCCGGGGGCTGGGTGGGCAGCAAGACGTCCTCGATCATCCAGGCGTTCGCGACGCCCAAGGTCAACGTGTCGACCACCGACCCCGACGACACCGCTGAGAGCCGGTACACCAAAGTGGCCGACGCGATCGCCGACTCGGTGGTCACCATCGAGGCGGTCAGCGAGCAATCCGGTTCTCAGGGGTCCGGCGTCGTCGTCGACGGCCGCGGCTACATCGTCACGAACAACCATGTGGTCGAAGAAGCCGCCAGTGATCTGAACAAGTGGAAGCTGTCGGTGATCTTCAACGACGGTAAGACCGTGCCGGCCAATGTCGTCGGCCGCGACCCGGTGACGGACCTGGCGGTGCTGAAGGTCAACAACGTCGACAACCTCACCGTCGCGCGCCTGGGTGACTCCAGCCGCCTGCGGGTCGGGCAGGAGGTAATCGCCGCCGGTGCACCGCTGGGTCTGCGCAGCACCGACACCCAGGGCATCGTCAGTGCGCTAAACCGCGCGGTGCGGTTGTCGGCGGAGCGTTCGGGTGAAGACATCGTCATCTCGGCGGTGCAGACCGACGCGGCGATCAACCAGGGCAACTCCGGTGGTCCGCTGATCAACATGAACGCCGAGGTGATCGGCATCAACGCCGCGGGCAAGTCGCTGTCGGACAGCGCCAGCGGGCTGGGGTTCGCAATCCCGGTCAACGAGGTCAAACGCGTCGTCGAGACGCTGATGCGCGACGGCGTGATCGCCCATCCCACACTGGGTTTGACCGCGCAGTCGGTCAGCGACACCGGAGAGTCCGGGGCGAAGGTGACGGAGGTCAAGCCCAACGAGCCGGCGGAGAAGGCGGGGATCAAGGACGGCGACGTCGTCGTCAAGATCGGCGACCGCCAGATCGATGACCTCGACGCGTTCGTCGTGGCGGTGCGCCAGCTCGAGATCGGCAAAGGCACTCCGATTGAGGTTCTGCGAGAAGGCAAACCGCTGACGCTGACGATCGAGCCGATCGCGGGCAAGCCCACGACGTAGCCCGCGACCCGCGCCGCTTCGTCGCCGAGACTGCGGGGAGATCACGTTCCTGCGCGAATCGATGATCTGACCGCAGTTTCGGCGCGTGTCAGGCGCCTTCGTCGTCAGCGAGAACGCTCACCTGCGATCAGCGTCAACGTGCTCCACGATCGCCTCCCCGCGGATTCCCAGGTCCGGGAGCGTCGCGACCAATGAGGCGTTGTCGACGCGGCGCGTCGCCGCATCGAGTTCGCGAATCGCCACCGCAGCGACCGAAGTCCTCGCAGCTTGCGCCAACCGTTCGAGGCGGTCCATTACGTCGTCGGGCACATTGCGCAGGCGCAAGGTTCGCATCTTGCGATGGTAAATCGCCACCATTGCCTCACGAGCGGTTCGCGGCGGACACCGCCAGATGACTCGACGGGACTACTCGTCGCCCACTGCGTACACCCGACCTTGCCGAATCGGCAGGTCGATCCCGTTCTCGTCGTAGGCGCGCAGAATCTCGCGACGCAGTCGTCGCTGCACCGACCACTGCGCATTCGGCCGCGTCTTGATCGTCATCCGCAACGTCAGGAGGTCGGGCGACACCTCCTGCACCCCGAGCATCTCCGGTTTGCCGAGCACCTTCGCGGCCAACTCAGGATCCTCGAGGGCTTCCTCGGCGGCTTCGACCGCCACGCTCTCGGCACGCGCGACATCAGCGGTCAACGCGACCGGCAGCTCGACGCGAGCGACGGCGTAGTCCTGGCTCATGTTGCCGACGCGCGCGATCTCACCGTTGCGGACGTACCAGAGGGTGCCGTCGATATCGCGCACGGTGGTGATTCTCAGACCGACGCTTTCCACCTCTCCGACCGCTTCGCCGAGGTCGACGTTGTCCCCGACCCCGTACTGGTCTTCGAGCAGCATGAACACGCCGGTGACGAAATCGCGTACCAGGTTCTGCGCACCGAAACCGATGGCCAGGCCCACGACACCGGCGGAGGCGATGAAGGGAGCGATGTTGACCCCGACCACGTTGAGGATGCTCAGCATGAGCCAGATCAACATCACGATCGAGACGGTCGATTTCAGCACCGACCCGATGGTCTGCGCGCGCTGCTGTCGCCGTTCGGCGGATTTGATCCCGGCCACCGACAACGGTGCGCGGTCACGCAGGTGCCGCAGGAGCGGGGGCTTGTTGACCGACGCCTGGTCAGACGTGCCGCGGGTCTTGCGGCTGCGGCTGGCCGCGCGGTCGATCATGCGGTGCAGGACGTAGCGGGCGATCAGGGCGACAGCGATATACGCGGCGATCCGGATGGGGACCTCGAGAAGCCAATGCTTGTTGGTGTCCGTCCACTCGAAGGCCAGGGTATGCACATCCATGGTCTGGAGCAGTACCCGCAATGCTCAGCGCGACACATGACGGGACAGGACGGCCGCAAGCGCCGTGTTCCTACTCACGGCACGCTGCCGTGCCTGCACTGCGCTGGCATAGGTGGCCCCTCGCGAAGCGACTCCGCCAAGGAGACGGTGCCGTCGGCGGACCGCAGGGCGACCACCGGCGGCAGGGACAGCCGCACCTCGACGATGACGGCTCCCGCGCCGGCTGCCGTTCGGCAGCCGAGCCCGATCCGCTGTCCGGTCCCGCCGCCGAACGTGTCGTCGATACGCTCGCGGACGGCACCCAATGTCAGCCTGCCGCCCGCCGCGTCGCGCAGCACGGGATCGAGGACCTCACGCGCTTCGTCGGCCAGGGTCACCGCATCCCCGAAATAGGTATCCGGCGAGACCGCCGCGCAGGTGCCGTGGGTGTACCACTCGTGGTGCAGCAGCGTTGCGGTGTCGACCGTCGTCGACCGCAGCCGGTCACGAACGTCGTCCGACAACTGCACGGGCGGCAGCGCGGATTCGTGATCGCGCAATTCCTCTGGCACACCGCAGTACTGCCGGTCGCGCGGCTGCGGCCACAGGCCGTGCAGCACCAGAGTCTGGCCCACCGTGGAGACCTCGCCGGACTCGCACGCCGCGTTCTCCGGTTCGACGGTGCAGAAGCTGGGCGCCCAGGTGAGCACCAACAAACTCCCGGCGGCGTCGTCGGACACCAGCGCGGACGGGTTCGGCGTGCGGTCGAGAACGGTCACGCTGTAGGTGACGGCGGCGACGACGACTGCGGCCAGCGCTGCGGAAATCGACAATACGGCTACGTCCCCTCGCCGCATGGTGCACCCTTTCACGTAGGGTCAGCAGGAATTATCCGCGCTCACTCCGTGTGCCAGCCTCCCACAGCAACGTCGGCGTTGCGCGATCGTCGACGAAAGGTGTTGCGGACGTGTCGCCGTGGTGGAGGACCTCCGGGTGAACGACATCGACCGGTGGTTCGACCGCACGGGGCGCCGCGAGCAACGCACCGTCTCCCTGTACGCCTGCCTGCTGACCGGGAAGATGTTCGGGTACTTCTGGTACCGCCTGCGCTACGCCCTGGTCGTCGACGGTGCGACGTTCGTCGTCCACGTCGCCGAGTTCCTGATCATCCTCACCAGCCTCGGCGGTCTGGCGGCGTTCACGGTGATGATCCTGCGCGTCGGCAGCCTGATCGTCAGCGGTGCCTGGTGGGGACTGCTCGAGGTGATGCGCGAACGTCTCCGCGGGTTGTCGCTGACCCGCGACCGCGACGCCGTCGAGAGGGAGATCGGCAGCTGGCTCGTGCTATCGGTGCTCGCGGCGACGGCCGTGGCGGTCGCCGGTGCGGTGGTCGCGTTGTGGCTGCTTCCCGCCGACGACGACCCGATGGGCCTGCTGTACGCCTTCCTGGTCGTCATCGAGCTCGCGCTGCGAATGCCGGTGCGGGTGTTGCATTCCGGCATGTACGCCACCCGACGGATCTACCGGCCGCTGTGGACGCTGTTCGCTCCGACCGCCGTGCAGATCGTGGTGATCGGCGCGGGGGTGTTCTTCTATCCCACTGCCGCCGTGGTGATCGCGATCATCGCCTCGAATGCGCTCTCCATCTGGATCACCGTCCACTTCGCCCTGCGCCTGTACCGCCTCAACGGCGTATCTCCGAATGTCCGGGCATCTCGAGGGCTTCGTGCCCGGCTGCCCAAAATCCCGATCCGGCAGGGCATCGACGCCACGATCGCGGGACTCGGTCTGCGGCTCGACGCGATCGCCGTCCTCGCGATCGCCGGGATCTACGGCACGAGCACACGCTCCTTCGATCTCACCGCCGGCTTCGAGGCCTGGCGCGATATCGACGCCTTCCAGTTCTTCTACCTGGTGCTCCCACTGTTGCGCGGCGCCTACGAGGCCACGGCGGTGTTCTACTTCGATTTCGTCCGGCTGCGGCGCATCCCGGCACTGCGGGAGTACCGGATGTGGGTCTTTCACCGACTGCTCCTGGTCACGCCGGTGGTCACCCTGTACTTCTGGGCGCTGGCAGTGGTGTTGGGACTGTTCGTCCTCCCCGGTATCCCCTTCATGTTCCTGCTGGCACTGCTCCCCCTGTTCGTCGTGCGCAGCTTCATCGGGACCTATCAGATCCGGCTGTTCGCCGAGGGCCGGTTCCATGCGCTCAACCTGACCATCGTGTTCACGGGCGTGCTGTTCGCGCTGGTGTGGATCGACGTGAATCCCGCCTCGGACCTCCTCGAGATCACCGCGGCGATGATCGCTCTGCTGATCGTGCACATCAACCTGCAGCACTTCGAGGACCGCACACCGGCGGTCCCCACCCAGTTGCCGCTCGGTGACTGGATTCGGGCGTTGGCCGCAGAACCGGGACCGGTGCGTGCCGGCACGATCACCATCCCGGAGTGGATTCCGCAACGGCAGCGCGCGGCCGCCGTCGACACGATGCGAAACACGTTGACCGACAGAGGATGTCTTGCCTTCTGTTCGGCGACGTCGCTGGTCTTCTACGAGCGTGGGTCGGCCGTCGACGGGGACCGACAGCCCCACCTCGAGGTGCAGACCGTCACCGGCGGCGCCGCCCACCGGGGGCGGTTCTGGCGAGAGCCGGCAGCCAACGGCCGCGACGCACTCGACCGCATCGTCACCGACCGATGGCTCAAACCCCTTGCGGGAGTGCCGAGGGCACCGCAAAGCCCGAAGTTCCTGAGCCCTGAATTCCTCGACATCTTTCCCGCCGGGGTGGTCGCCGATTTGGACACTCGCGCCGGCGCCCGCGTCATGCGGACGCTCGATGCCGACCTGGTGCCGGCGATCCTGCCGACGGCCATGAGAAGTCTCGACGACGACGCGTTGGTGGTGTCGGTGGCAGGCCGCTGGCTCTCCCCGGTCTTCCATCAAAACAAGGTGCGGATGATCTTCCTCCTGCCGCCGGACCCCGACCCGGCGCACTTCCAGCGCTGGCTGAGGACGCTCAAGTCATGGCGACTGGGCCAGTGGGAGCGGGAGGGCGCCGACCATGGCGCTTGAACCGGTCGACATCGACCGGTGCCTGGTCGACCCCGCAACCTACGAATCCACCATCCTGCGCATCTACACCAAGCGCAACGAACGCGGCATGGGTTTCCACGAGGTGTCCGACGGAGTCACCTATTTCGATGCGGCGACGGATCGAAAAGCGTTGTCCCGCGCCATCGCTTCTAGTATCGCCGACGGCACCTATCGGCCGCAGCCTGTCGATCTGTGGTTCCTCGAGACCAACGGCAAGCGCCGCACCGCGCACATGCCGGGCTTCGTCGATCACATCGTCGGTTCGGCGCTGTTCAAGCTGCTGTCGACCAATGCCCGCTGCTACGGCCTGCCCGGCGTCTACAGCTACCTGCCGGGATTGACCAACGTCGGGGCGATGCGGGCGTTCGCCGCCTACATCCGCGCCCATCGCCAGCGGGTCGGGCCGGCCGGCGGGCCGCTGTACGTGCTGCAGTCCGACTTCGAGAAGTACGGCGACAACCTCCCGGTCGGTCAGGATGCCGCGTTGTGGCGCATCCTGCGGGAGGTGGCGTCTCTGGGCACAGATAGCGGCGAGATCAGTTCTGTTGCATGGGATCTGATCACCATCCTGGTGCGCCCCGTGGTACGCGGCGAGGACGGCACGGAGTTCACCCGGCTCAACGGTGTCGCGATGGGAACGCCGCTGGTGCCGGTACTCGGGAATCTCGCGGTGGTGCCGATGGACCGGGCGATCAGCGCCATCGACGGGGTGTTCTACGCGCGCTACAACGACGACTTCATCATCGCCCATAGCGATCTCGCGGCGATCCACGAGGCGGACACCAGGGTCGACGCGCTCGTCGCGGAACTGGGCGTCAAACGCAAGCTGAGCAAGGAGCTGCGCACCGCGCTGAGTGGGCGCGGCCGACCCTGCACGGTCGATCCCGCGTACCGCGGCCGGGACCGGATCGACTGCCTCGGAATGTCGGTGACGTCCGCCGGCACCGTCATGCTTGGCGCACATCGGTTGCGTCGCTTTGTCGCTCGCATCGCGGCGCGGATCGACGGGTCGGTGCCCACGCTGTCGCAGATGCCCGTGCGCGAGCGCGCGCACCACCTGGTCGCCGCCACCAACGTCATGCTCGACGTCACGAGCCCGTTCGCCGTGGCCGGGTTGTCGGCGCTGCTCGACGCGACGACGGATCGGGGCTCGCTCAAGGACCTCGACTACCGGATCGCCCGCAAGATCGCGCAGGCAGCGACCGGCATCCCGGGGGTTCGCGGCTTCCGGCAACTGCCGCCGGAGGTGCTGTACCGCGAGATGGGCCTGGTGTCGCTGGTCGCGCTACGCAATGCGCGGTGACCTTGCGAATACGCCCGGCGCACGGCTAGTTTGAGTCAGGCGCGGATCCCGCACGTGTGCGGTCATTGCGAGAGGTCACAGAGGTTGCGGCTTTCGGTCTCTCTTTTTTGGCGTTTTCCCCCGCGCCGCCTACTTTTCGCCCGCCGTGAGCGCTCCGGCACTCGTGCGAATTCTGCCCGGTGTGCGGCAGATCGCCGATCGTTTTCCCCTCCTATTCGGGCGGTTGGTAACCGGCACCCCCTTCGGGCATGTGCCGGATGAGTCACTGTGCAGGGCGATCGCGCGTCGAACAGTGAGCCTCCCGCGCGTCGCCAGTCGGCGCCGGTGGTCCTCTGAAGAGACGGCCTTTTCGAACTTCATCCTTTCCTTCCAGCGGCGTCCGCGATGATCGTCACACGATGTCTCCCGGACGCCGCGGTCATAGCGAACCCCCTATGCGTAACGTCCGTTAGCGAGCAGTGGCGCACCGTGTGGGTCGAGGAATGAGTCCATCAAGTCAGCAGTGCTCAAGCGCATGTAGTGGGACAGCGGGACCAGCGCGAGGAGGCTCAACGTGGCTTCTGGCGCCTTGGCGACAACTGAGCCGTTCCTCAAGAGAGCGCGGCAGCCATCGTCGTCCATGTCGGTGAGTGCATATCCCTCTGCCAACTGATCAGCCGTCCATGGCGGGCGCAAAACATCAAGCCCGAGCTCGTCTCGAATGACATTCCCGAACCTTCCGATCATGTAGCGCTGCAGGATCGCAAACGTTGCGGCTATGAGGACAAGCTCCTCGGGGCCATCCCGAGTTACTCGAGTCAAGCGGATGTGCTCGTCATCTTCGTTGCGACAGTAGTACCGGATCTCACCACCTGGATCCGACCAGAATACGGTTGCGTTCGTCTTATCTGACGCCGTCACCGAATACCCGGCTCGATTCGCCCAGGTCGTCAGTTCGTGGGAAGGGCTAAGCGCGCTCATCGAAGGAGCCCCATCTCCTTGAGTGTGCTCACGGTGACAGGTCTGCCTAACGTGTCAAGCACGAGCACCTGAACCCCACCCCCTTCTCGCGCAAACGCTGGCGCAACTTCCGAGACCTCGACCCTCCATCCCGTCGGCAACTCACCGGACAACAAGTACTGGTGGTAGGGCTGAGTCAGATTGTAATTCGGCAATGAACGCTGCTCGAATGTCGCTGGCACTCCGTCGGGCATCAAACCGAGGTAATCACCGTCCACCTTGCCAAGCCTGTCGACGCGGACAGAGCCGTCGCCTTGCGCACCGAAGTCGCGCGTAAAGGCCTCCATGGAGTCATAGACCACTCGAGTCCCCGGTGCGGCTCCAGCATTCGGCGGATAGTTTTGCCATTCCTGCCCATCCGGACCGACCTTATTGAACAGTGACTCGTATTCTGCCTTCGTCAGAGGAACACCATGAGTATCTCGGCCCCATGGTGCATCGGGATCGGCGATGAGCTGACGCACTTCCGGGTCGATATCGGTTGGGTAATCGGGATACTCCCAATGGTCTTCCAAGATGGCGTGGCCGTAGTTGGGATCCAGCGGTTCGTCATCTCGACGGTGCCAGCCGTCGCCTTCCGGGTTACCAGAATGGAGGGGGTCGCCAGCGGGATTCTTTAGCTGCCCATCCAAATTATCCGGTTGACCCTCTGAATCCTTGGGTGGCCCATGGTCCGAATGCGTCGCCGCTTCCGCGGATTGGCTCGAATCATGGGGAGTCCCCGGGTGCGGTTCTGGCGCTGTCGGCAATGGAGGCGCCGAATCAGTTCTCGGCGGGGACGCTGGTACTTCCGAGGGTGCTGCCCGGGCGGAGTGCCCCAATCCGCTGTCGGAGTCGGTCGAGGTGCGCTCGGGCGTCGGCTGTGATGGCCCAGAGCCGGTATCGTGCGGTGAACCCGCAGACGTACTCGACGCATCGGATGGCGTACCCACCGCACTGTTGGTCGACGGTGTCCCGCCTTCAAGGGCACTGTGCGGTGGGGGCACCTCCGCACCCGAACCACCGGCATCAGGCATCGGCTGCGAAGGCAGGCCAGCGGGACGCGGCCCAGCAGAATCCGGTACCGAATGCGGAACTCCCTGAGGCACAGTCGATTCCGAAAACGGAGGCGTCTTCGGAGTTGGCGGTCCACCCGGCTCAGCCAGGGAGGGCGGCAGCGCCGGCCCGTGGGCTCCCGACGCGGCACCAGAGGGCATGTCGTCGGGAAAGGTAGTGAGGTCGTCCAGCCTGGCGGCGATTTCGGATGCTCGCCCCGCGATGGGAGCGGTCGCTTCCGCCGCACCTGCCGCTGCGCGGACCGCCGGGCCCGCTTCACCGGCTTCCGCCGCAGCACCTGCACCGCGAAGCCCGGACTTCGCTGCGCCGACGCCGGTCGCGGCGGACCCCACCTCGAACAGCACACCCCCGAGCCCCAGCCCCGGCCGATCCGCCCGCCAATCCTCGGTGTGTCCAAGGCCGCTGAGCATGTCCTTCCCGTGGTCGAGTGCACCCATCGGATCCATGGCGACGCCGGTCGGGGTCGCATATTTGAGCGTGTCGAGAAGGCCACCCCACGCGGCTTGAGCACCGTCGGGATCCGACGCGAACCTCGTCGGATCCAACTGCTGAATCCCGGCAATGGATTCCAACCCTGCCTTGACGATTCCCTCGCTCAGGTTCGAGCGAAACTCCAATTGGCTTGCGAGCGCGCCGCCAACGTCCTCCCCGAGATAGTGCGTGAATTCGCGGCGAGCTTTCTGCTGCATCGAGACCACGGCATCGTCGAGCGCCGTGATCAACGACTCCATCAACGCGATGCGACCGTCGGCCTGACGACCAAAGTTCTCCAACACATCCTTGACGTCGTCGGCGATCTCCTTGATTTCGTCGAGGGCGTCACCGCTGAATACCGCCTTGATGCCATCGAAGAGTCCCGATGGCGAGATCCGATCACAGAGGTCGCGGATCGCGTCCTGGGCCGACTCGACGTCGTCTGCGAATTCGCGGATCTGTGTGGCGAGATTCCCTGCCTCAATCGAAACTCCGTCGAACGATCGTGCCAACTCTCCCAAGGCTGACGTCATCGCTCCACCCTCGGGAACCTGCTGGCCTGCAATGACTCCCGCGGGACCGCTCAGCTCACCGGCGATCCCGTTGATCGCCGACGCGAAGCGCTGCCATGCTCCTGCCGACGCCCGCAGTCGACCGGGATCACCGTCAGGCCACGTGTCGGAAATGAAGGTTTGCAGAACCGACCACAAGAACGGCGGAGGCACGCCGCCGCCCAGCGACGACGGACAGGGCGGTGTGTCGAACTCGGAGGGTTTCTCTGGGGGCGTGAGAGGCGCCGCGCCGCCACCGATTGTCGACGCCGCATTGGCTTGCGAGTAGTTCGTCGCCGACATACCCACGCCGAATCCGACGTTGCGCGACGCGTTGACCAACCCGGCCCCGGCATCTAGCAGCGCCTGCGCAGACTTCTGATACGCCATCCCGAACGCCATCCCGGCCGCGTCCAGACCGCTGGGTGCGCCCCCGCCCAGACTCGCCGACAGCGCTCCGACTGCTGCGGCGACTTCGTCGCCGACTCCGGTGACGGTTCGTCCCGCTCCGGAGACAGCATCGGGGTCCACGACGATAGGCGCCATGAGAGGTCAACCCCACATACGCTGATTCGTGGCGACCGCGTTCGAATAATTGGCATGCGCCTGCTCGGCGATGTCCCGCAACTGCGCCAAGGCTTCGCGCAACTGCTGCGCTCCGGCGTCCCACTGCTGCTGCGCGGTCTCCTGCGCCGACGCCGCCTCACCGTGCCACGAAAGCCCCAGCGCCGTCATCGATGCACGTACCGACGCCAACGTCTGTTCCAGGTCGGAATGGAATGCCGACATCTGATCGACGCCCGACAGCAGCGCCTCGAGGTCGACTGAAAAACCCGCCATCACATGCCCGCCGAATCGACCGTCGCCCGACCCTCTGCATCGGTGCTGCCATACGCGTGTGCGGCCTGCTCCAAGGCCGACGCCATCGTTTCCAAGCCCTTCACCAGGTTGTGCGCACCCTCATGCCATCGAGCCCACACTTCGCCGAACGCTGACCCCGCCTCGCCCGTCCATCCGGATCCCAAGAGACGGCTCAGCTCGCCATCCAAGCTCGTCAGACCAGACCGCGTCCCGTCAACGACCGTGCGTAGCTCTTCCGCAACCCCGATGACCATCGACTCGGAAACCCGCAGCTCACTCATGACCACCCCCTGACGACATCTATCGTGGCATACCGGGGGCCGCGCCCGTTGCAGCAATATGCTGCTCGAAGCTACTGAGGCGCAGAGCGGGAACGCACATGGGGGCGGGACGGGGGCCCAGCGGACCGGACGCCAGGGCAAACACCGTGAAGCGACCACAGCGAAGTCACCACTCGCGGCCGCACAGTCCGCAGTGCTAGTCCTCGCCTCTGACGCAGCAGCGATCGTGAGCCACGGCCCCCACGATTGCGGATCCGCCGGCACTCCGAACTGAATCGCGACGCCCGCCGCCCACCGCAGTGTGGGCACTGCGGTGATTGGGCGAACCGGAAGTCGACGAAGCTGGTGTACCCACCGTCGCGCATGCGGTCCCGGGAGCGGCGGCAGACCACGGCCGGCCCGTCGGTGGCTTCGCTTCTCAGCCAGGGGCGCCCAGCCGATCCGACGCGCCTGCGACGGGCGGTAGCGGCCGTGGGTACCGACAAACACAGGTCCGTCCGGCCGCCGGTTGCCAGGTTCGAGGCATACCGTGTAGTGCCGGATGGCCGTGCGATCCCCGTCGGCCCGGTGCGCCGCGACCGAGAGGATGCCGAGTTGGCCGTCGAAACCCCCGCCACACCGACGCTGCGTGAACTGACCGTCCGGGGGGTCTTGCTCGGCGGTGTGATCACGCTGGTCTTCACCGCTGCCAACGTCTACCTGGGACTCAAAGTCGGATTGACGTTCGCCACGGCCATCCCGGCGGCGGTGATCTCGATGGCGATCCTGCGCAACTTCGCCAACCACTCCATCGTGGAGAACAACATCGTCCAGACCGTGGCGTCGGCCGCGGGCACACTCTCGGCGATCATCTTCGTACTACCCGGCCTGATCATGATCGGCTACTGGACCGGGTTCCCGTACTGGACCACCGTCGCGGTGTGCGCCGTCGGCGGCATCCTCGGCGTGATGTACTCGATCCCGCTACGCCGCGCTCTGGTGACCGGGTCGGATCTGCCCTATCCCGAAGGGGTCGCGGCGGCCGAGGTGCTCAAGGTCGGTGAGCGCAGCGAGGGCGCCGCCGACAACCGCACCGGCCTGCGGATCATCGCGCTCGGCGCGCTGGTTGCGGCGGGGTTCGCGCTGCTGGCGAACCTCAAGGTGCTGGCGAATTCCATTGCGGCGTATTTCCGTGTCGGGGCCGGTGGCTCGATGTTCGGCGCCAGCCTGTCGCTCGCGTTGATCGGGGTGGGGCATCTGGTCGGGATGGCCGTCGGTTTCGCGATGCTGGTCGGGATGGTCATCTCGATCGGGGTGATACTGCCGATCCGCACCATCGGGGACTTCGCGACGGGTGAGTCCGTCGCTGACGTCGTCTCCAGCGCGTTCGCCAGCGAGGTGCGGTTCGTCGGCGCCGGGGCGATCGCGGTGGGTGCGGTGTGGACGCTGCTGAAGATCCTGCGCCCCATCGTCAAGGGCATCGCCGAGGCGCTCACCTCGGCACGCGACCGCCGGCAGGGGCAGCTGGTCGACATCACCCAGCGCGACATCCCCTTCCCCATCGTGGTGGGGACCATCGTGGTGATGCTGCTGCCGATTGCGGTGCTGCTGTGGGACTTCAGCCGCGGCACGGTGCTGCAGGGCAGTTCGGCCGGGATCATCGTGGCGAGTGTGGTGTTCATCTTCGTCATCGGACTGGTGATCGCGGCGGTGTGCGGCTACATGGCCGGCCTGATCGGGTCGTCGAACAGCCCGATCTCTGGGGTGGGCATCCTGACGGTGCTCGTCGCCGCGCTGCTGATCAAAGTCGTGTTCGGGCCGACGAACGACGATCAGGCGACCGCGTTGGTGGCGTTCACGCTGTTCGCGGCGGCCATCACGTTCGGCGTGGCCACCATCTCCAACGACAATCTGCAGGACCTCAAGACGGGCCAGCTGGTCGGCGCCACGCCGTGGAAACAGCAGGTGGCGTTGGTGATCGGCGTGTTGTTCGGGTCGGCGATCATTCCGCCGGTGCTCGACCTCATGCAGACCGCGTTCGGGTTCCTCGGTGCACCCGGCGCCACCGAGAACGCGCTGGCCGCACCGCAGGCCGCATTGATCTCCTCGCTGGCCAAGGGAGTGTTCGGCGGGTCACTGGATTGGGGGCTGATCGGTCTGGGCGCCGCCATCGGAGTCGTGGTCGTCATTGTCGATGAGATCCTGCACCGCAGAACGCGATTCGCGTTGCCACCGCTGGCGGTCGGCATGGGGATGTACCTGCCGATGAGCCTCATTCTCATTATCGCGGTCGGCGCGGTGATCGGGTATTTCTACAACCGGTGGGCGCAGCGCAGCGGCGGCGATGTGGAACGCAAGAAGCGCCTCGGGGTGCTGCTGGCCACCGGCCTGATCGTCGGTGAAAGCCTCTACGGCGTCGTCTTCGCCGGATTCGTCGCCGGCACCGGCAACGAGGACCCCTTCGCGATCTTCACCGGCAACGACGGCAATCTGGCTTCGGTTATTGGGGTCGTCGGGTTCGCCGCCGTCATCACGTGGTTGTACAAACGGACACAGACGATTTCGAGTCGCGAGGTGGTCAGGGACTGAAACACTGTCATGGTTCGGAGCCGTCTGCCAGCACTTCCGTGCTCACCCCGAGTGTTTCGTACGTTGATCTTGCGCGCGCATCTCGGGTGAACAGCACGGCGCCGCGCTCACGAGCGGCCAAGGCCACAAGCCCGTCATAGGTCGCGCCCCCGGCGATTCCTCGCCGGGCGAACTCGCGGTGGGCGTTACGCGCGGCCCGGGCGCCGAGTTGAAAGGATTCGGGGAAGTTCTCGTCGATCAGTGCGACCGCGTCAGGAGGGCTGACGCGAGCGTCGGCAGGCAGGCGGGTGAGCACTGAGTAGGTTTCGGCCAACGCGTGCCCGCTGAGCCCGAGAGACCGCGCCTTCGCCCACTTCGCGATCAGGGCGTGTTGAGGGTGCGAGGTCACGAGGAGGGGCACCGCGACGCTAGTATCGACCGCCGTCACCGGCGCCGGCGTCAACGCCGTCCCGAATCGATGAGGGCGAACATCATCTCATCGGTGACGACGGTATCCGCCCTCGCGACCAGGCGCCCGTCCTCATCCCGCTCGAGTCGAGCCGTCCGCCCTCCGGGAATGACGTGCAGCCCACCGCCATACGCGGAGATATCCACTGTGGATCCGGGAGTCAGACCCAGCGCATCACGCAACTGCTTGGGCAGGACGATTCGACCACCGGAGTCAATGACAGCCTCCATGGGACTAGGCTACCAGCGGAATCCCATAACTATCTGCGCTCTGCGCTCTCGCCGTTGTCCTCATCGGCGGACTCGTGCACGGATTCTGGATCCTCACATGGTGGCGCGTGCGGTTAACTTCGGTCGGAGATGGGCGGTCCCAAACATCCGGCGGACCGCGGGCTGCCTGTTCGCGCGACAGACGAGTCAGATGATCACGTCAGCCGAAGGCCAAGCACGTGCCAGCCTCTGGTCCGTCGTCAGCAACGTCAGACCAGCGGTATCTGCCAGCTCGACGTAGAGCGCATCGGCCAGCCGGAGCGTGTCGCGGCGCGCCCACGCTCCGACCACCAGGGGCGTGAGATCGTGCCGAGTCACCGGCGCCCGTCGGAGTTCGTCAAGTGCTGCATCGACCTCCACGACGGTGAGCGCGCCGGCACGCTGCAGTCGCCCAAGCGCCGAAAGCACTTCGGCATCGAAGTGGGCCGGTGCATGCATCACCGTCCGCGCCAGTCGCGCTCGCACCGCGGAGTACCGATCACCCGCGCGAGCGAGGAGGTCGACCATGGCACTCGCGTCGATGACCACCTGCTTCCGCGGGGACGGCGACGACATGCTTATGTTCCCAGTTCGTCGCGGGCGGCGTCGATGGCAGCCAACACGTCGCCATGCCGCGCACCGGTGCTCTTGGCGTCCAAGCTCTCGAGCCACGTGTCGGTCGCGGCATCCTCCAGTTCTGCGCGAATGGCGGCTTGAGTCAGCGCCGAGACATTCAACCCACGCGCCCTGGCGTGCTCCGCTAAATCATCGGGGACATACACGTTCAGCCGGGCCATACACACAATGTACACACATGCCCACCCGGCTGTCACTCCTCCGCCCGGGTGACGGCCTGTAACCGCGCCTCGGCCCAATCCCAGTCGATACGTTCCTGTTCGAGCCGAACCCGCTCCGCGAGGCTGTCCTCCACCAGATCCCGGTAGAGATCGAGCTCGTCCGGTGTCAGACGTGTCAGGACGGACTTAGCCGGGCGGTCTTCGCTCACCCAGCGGTCGCGATGGCTCACCAGGGTGGCGCGGTCCATCAGCACCGAGGCAACCTCCGGCAGCCACGCGCGCAGACGATCGAGAATCGCGAAGCCGTGGGTGTCGATGTCTCCCCAATACACCGCACGGACGCCGGCGAGCCATGGCAGCCGGCCGATGCGGTCGACCTCGAAGCCCTTCCCCCAGATCACCACGCCGCGGTCGGGGACTTCGGCGCTCAGATAGCTGATCTCGTTCTCGATGATCACCGCGATCCGTGGTCTCACGTCGAGTTGTGCCAACTCCTCCGAACGCACCGCCAGCTCGGTGAGCGGGGCAGGCAAACCCAACAAGGGGGCCGGTCGCAGCCGAACCAACGTGGGCTTGGGCCGCAGGCCCAGATCGGCGAGGAACCCGGTCCCGGTCGGCGAAACCCCGAGCATGGCGGCTAAGTCCGTCCGACGCCGCTCGACGAACTTCGTGTCCACCCCCGGTGCGCTGATCTCCCGCAGATAGCGCTGCGAATGGCGATGGTCATCGAGCCACTCGTAGGCGGCGACCAGCCGCGGCAGCTCTGGGGCGAGTTCCAGCGCCCGGTGGGGATGCGCCACGATCCAATCGTGTATAGGCGGATGCCGCTGAGCGGACTCCAGTAGCTCGTCGAAGCGGCAGACCATCGGCGTCACGCCCAGTAGCCGCCACGCCTGGTCGTGCGTCGAGATGATCGCACGAGCAGGGAGGCTATTGCGGCCGAAGTGCCTGCCGCCCAATGATTTCCATTCCAGCGCGTATCGGCTGCCGTCACGGCTGTCCCGGTCCAGGGCCGCCACCCACTCGCGGACGGCCGTGATATCGTCGCCGATCTCCCTCGACGTTGGTCCACGCAGGGGTACTTCGATTACGGCGAACGGGTCACCGTGGGCGTACGCCCGCAACAGCGAACCGTCGTCCCATCGCCGCCGGACCCTTCTGACGATGTCTTCAGGTGCGGACCACCCGCGGTTCACGACCGATGTCCGTCCCGCCGCTTCCGGTACTCCTCGATCGTCATCGTCTGCAGCCGCGAATATGTTCCGGTCGGGTTGTCGACGATGCCGATGGACTTCACATACGGCTCGATGACGTGCACCTTCTGCAGCGGTGTGACGATCAGTAGTTGCAGTCCGAGCATCGCGAACAGGTCCAGCGCGTAACGCGTCGAAACGTCCGACCCACGCCCGAACGCCTCGTCAATAACAGCAAACCGAAAGTCGCGCGACTTCTCGGCACCCCACTCGAGTCCGAACTGGTACGCCAGGGATGCCGCCAGGATCGTATAGGCGAGCTTCTCCTTCTGCCCGCCGGATTTGCCGTCGGAATCGCTGTAGTGCTCCCACTCGATATCGGTGTCGACGTCTCGTTCAGAGGCCGAAAACACGAACCAGTTGCGGACGTCGGTGACTCGACGCGTCCAGTTCTTGTCCGATTCCGCGAAGCCGTCCCGGCCGCGGAAGCGCTCGATGATCCGCTTGACGTCGAGAAATCGTAGCTCGGAATACTGGTCCCCGTCGACGGCGAGCATATCGTTGGTGAGATTGCGCAGGTCCGAACGAAACTGCGCCACATCCTGATTGGTGGTGGGCTCCTTCTCCAAGCGGATGAAGCGCCCCGGGTTGTACGGCACGGCGCCCAGTGCGCGGTTGATCCGGTCGATGCGTTCATCGATTGCTGCGGCCTGCCGGTTGAGCCAGTTGTTGAATCCCGCCAGCTCCTGGATGGCGTTCTTGTTGAGCTGGTCCTTGAATTCGCTTTCGAAGCGCGGCAGATCGTCGGTGGCGACCCGGTCGCGGAACGCCAGGAAGTCGCCGCGCGCCTCGACGTTGGCGTCCATGTCCGCGTTCAGCTCGGGCCAGCGGCGGAGCACCTCGAGCATGTACTGACCCAAGTTCAGTCCGTAGCCGTTGAGTTGACCGGAAAGCCGCTCGATGCGCCGGTGCAAGTCGGTCGAGAGCACCGTCTCGGTCTCGGCGCAGCCGGAGGCGCGCTCGGGCCGCTTGTTGCCAAGGCGTTGACGCAGGGCCGGGTAGGACGCCCGTGACGTTTCCAGCTGCTCTTCTGTGTGGCTGCCGACAAACTCGTCGTCGCGGGTGCGCTCCTGCTGCGCGCGCAGCATGGCGGCCTGCGTGGTGGCGAGGTCGCCTGTCAGTTTCGTGATCCGCTCGGCGATGGCAGCGCCGTCGATGGAATTCTGTTCGAGGGCGCGGGTGATTTCCTCCAGCCGCGATGATCCAGCTTGCAATCGGGTGCGCTCGGCGTCGTGGTCTCTGGCGCGAGCTTCGGCATCGTCGACGTCCAGATCGGTCCAGGACCGAAAACCCTCCACGCGCAGCAGTGCGTCCATCCGCGCCTGCAGCGCCTCGCGCTGCTCGCCTAGCCTGACCGCTGCCGTGGCAGCCTGCTCGCGTTCGTTCTCGAGCTCCCCCAATTCAGCACGTAGCGCCGCGATCTTGCGTTCGTTGACCCAGCCGAGCACCCAGCGGCGGGGGTCGTCGACCCGGTGCCGGTCGTCCTTCTCGTGCCGGTCCCCGGACCGCACCTGGCCTTCGCGGGTGACCGCCCGGCGCTCGCTGCGGAACTGTTCGAGGCTTGTCGCGCAACGATAGTCGGCCCGCTTGAGAAGTTCGGTGCGCAGATAATGGTGGAACGCCCCGTCGCGGACCTCGATGCAGTCAGCGAGAAGCAGTCCGTCGTGCCCCGTCGGCTGGAGTCGCACCCGGTGTTGCGGAACTCGTTCGTAGACCAGCTTGGCGCCGCGTCCGGCGACGGTGAGCTTGCGTTGATTGACCCATCCGGCGACCGTTTCGTAGCGTGACTGCGGCACCAGCAGCGAGAGCGCGAACCCCCGCAGCACACGTTCTGCGGCCCCTCGCCATTCGGCGTACCCGTCGTGCACGTCGAGAAGTTCGCCGGCAAAGGGCAGATCTTCCGGCGTCAGGGCGAGCGCCGCGCACAATTCGGCACGCACCGCAATCTGCTCATGAGGCAGGTTGTTCGTGCGTTGTTCCAAGCTCGCGATCTCCTCGGCGACGACGTCGCACTTGCGCCGGCTGTCTCGCTCTCGGCCGATCGCGTCGACGGTCAGGGCGTCGACTTCCTTCTTGTCAACGGCCAATCGGTCACGTTCAGCGGCGGCCGTCGATGACAAGGCGACGAAGGCTTCCCGGTCCGTCACTGGTGTCAACCCGGCATCGCTGACGGCCTTGTCGAACAGCGTCTTGGTTTGACGACGCGCGTCGGCCTGGGAGCGGGCCTCGGTGGCGAGCCGCTCCAACTCACCGATCCGATTTCCGCCCGCCTTCGCCCGCTCCTCGATCAGGGATTCTCGCTCGTGGCTGAGCTTTCGCTGCTCGGCTTCGGCGGCATCGCGCTGCTGCCACAGGGCCTCTCCGTCCGCCTCGAGCCCGGCGATCTCTGTGCCTAGCAGTTCGGAGTGTGATTCGGCGATGAAAAGCCGGACCGCCGCTCGTTGACGTTCCAGCTCATCACGTTCGGCGAGGGCGGCATCGTATTTGGCTGCGGTATCGGCGATAGGTTCGAGCGCTTCGAGTTGCTCGCGGGCGCGTTTGACGGCGTCGTGCGCTCTGGTCAGATCGTCGAAATGCCCGATGATGTCGCGGACGCGGTCGGTCGAGTCGCTCGGCTCGAGCATGTGGTCGCGCACGAAATCGTTAAGATTGCCAACGGATTTCATGGATACGGTCTGGTGGAACAGCTCCAGCGCCTGCTCCGATCGGATGCCCAGTAGACGGCGCAACGCAGTTGCGTACTTCGGGAACTCGTCGAAGATCTCCGCACCGCCGGCCCGCAGTCTCTTGCGAAGCTCGCGCAGGTCGGATCCGAAATCAGCGAAGTCTGTGGCCACGGAGAGTTCCTTGGGCGCCGTCACGAAGAAGCGATACGGCTGCCCGGTGCTTTCCCGCTGCTGAAATACCTGGGCCAAGGCGACCGTCTCGTCGTGACCGTGGTTGTAGAAGACACCGAGGATCACCGAGTAGGTGCGCTTATTCTCCCGCAGCCCCTTGGGTCGAGACTTTCCGGTGGTCTCGTTGCGTTCCGACTTGTAGTGCCCCTCGACGTAGGAGCGCAGGGTGCGCTCCTTGGCGTCGGCACCCGCGGCTTTGTTGTAGGCGGCCTTGTGTGACGGCACCAGCAACGTGGTCAGCGCGTCGACGATGGTCGACTTGCCCGACCCGATGTCACCGGTCAGCAGAGAGGTCTCCGTTCCGGGGGTGAACCGCCAGGACTGGTCGTCGAAGGTGCCCCAGTTGTAGACCTCCGCGTACTGCAGTCGATACCCTGCACCGCGCTGTTTGACTGCAGCAGATAGCATTTCAGTCATCATTGACCGCCGTTCCGGCATACTCGCGGAGCTTGCTCGCGAAGTCCGAGAGTGTCTGGGCATCGACGTAGGCCTTGAGGATGCGCCGCACCTCCCAATGGTCGCGCTGCCCACGCAACTGGCGAAGAAAGCCGAGCTCGGCGGCTTTCTTGATGGTGGTCTCCGCTTGGTCCACCACGCGCGCGTCGTTAGTGGATTCGGCCTGGAACAGCCGAAGCATTTCCACGATCTGGTCGGTGCTCAGCACGAGTCGGCCCTCACCGCCGCTGGTCTCGAATTCGACGAGACGCTTACGCAGCAGCACGAGCAGCAAGCTGACGTTGTAGGTCAGGGCCCGTCGCCGCACCAGCCGCGGCAACGCCTCCTCGCCTTCTTCAGAGGGCCGGGAGCGAAGGTAGGCGTAACCCTCGGTGTCGTCGACCACCACGTCGATTCCGATGGTGGCGAAGTGGTCGCGGACGCCGGCGCCTGCGCGTTCCAGTGTCAGCCAGGTGTCCTCATCGGAGATGCGGTAGACGACGCCCTGCATCAGCCGGATGATGGCGGCGGCGACGGCGCGTTCGTTGCTCATCGGGGCACTTCCCTCTTCGCGCGAGCGCTCATCGACGGCGCACCGTCACCTTCGGCATCCTCGCCCGCTTGGTGATGTCCGGGTCAACGGGGTCGGAGTACTCCAAGACCGTCTCGTCCGTGTCGTCCACGTCGATCGTCAACTCCTCGTCGTTGAGCGCGAGGTAGCCGACGATCTCGGCGGCCCCCTGCTCGATCGGATGCAGCGCGACGACATCCGACAGGAGCGCCGACGAATTCTCGGGCATAACGGAGCGGATGATCTCGGCCAGACGTACCTGGTCGACATAGGTCTGGGTGAACAGCAGGTCCGCATCGACGGTTTCGGTGGCTTGGGCGACGTGGCTCTCGACCTCGACGGCTACCGGCGCTTGGTACAACGGCCGCTCGAACGGCAGCACCATCTCAATACCAGGCTCGTCGACCTCCAGCCCGAAAGTGGGTGGCTGGTCCCGCACCTCGAGTGCGACGGCCTCCACCGCGCGCACCAGGTCGAGGACACGGCGGTTCTCCAGCCACACCTGGTCGTCGAGGAAGCGGCGCAGCTGTTCGGAGATCTGCCGCACGGTGCGCTGCGCGCGGTCGGCGGCCTCCGACCAATCGTGGTGGACTCCGCGGATCCGTTGGTCTACGTCGATGGTGTCGAGGGACGCCACCCTGGCGAGCAGATCCGCCAGCTCGTTCTGGCGCTGCTCGGAGAGCAGGAAATCGTAGAACGACTGGAAGCTGCGTCCCTGGTCAGAGCCGGCGATCTCCGAGCGGCTGCCAACCAGTTCGGCAAGCAGCTCGCCCTTCGAGCCGTCCCATGCGGCGATCTTCTCCCGCGCCGAGCGGTCCAATACCCGGAAGTTCTCTTCGACTTCGCGAAAGTCCGACAGCAGCTCCCGCGCGGTCGTCGACAACTGTTGATAGCGGTCCCGCACCCCGGTCGCGTCCAGCATGGCCACGTCACCTGCCTCGACGGCGGCGATCTCGGCGTCAATCTCGGCGCGGCGGCGATGCAGTTCGGCCAGCCGAGCCTCAGGGTGAACTTCCGTTCCGTGCACGATCTGGCGCAGCAGTTCGACGACGGTGTGCAGGCGGGACTCGGTCCCGACGAAAGATCGGCCCTGCAGGCTGACCACCCAGGAGTAGGCCTTCTCGAACGCGGGCGTCACTTCGTAGTGGACTTCGTCGTCACCGGGAGGGTAGAACCGCCGCAGGTACCCGGCCTCAGTGACCGCCCAGTCCTCTAGGTAGGCGCGCGGATCCTTGGGGAACCGTGCCTCGGCGTTCTCGGCGTTGAGCGCGTACAGGTGGTCGTCCAATGCGTCTGCCACCTGGCTCGCCGCGCAGGCCCCGCGGTTGGCCTCGACGAAGAAGTCCCCAAGAAAGGACAGAATCAACACCGCGTTGCCCGCGCGGAGTAGCCGCCATGCGGGATGCCGATCGCGCACGGCGGTGATTGCCGCGGAGTCCATGGGCCGAGGGTAGGCAATACCTCCGACAAGCGCGGGATAGCGCGCCGCTCGACGCGGTTTAGCCGTGAGTTCCCGTCCCAGCCGGCATCGGGTTTCCGCGAATGCCGCCAGTGCGGCAGCTGCCGATGAGCCTCATCATGCTCATTGCGGTCGGTGCGGTGAAGCGCCTGGGGAGTGACCGACTCACTCGTCGGGGACCGCGTATACGCGAGGCGTCCGGATCGGCAGCTCGATCCCGTTCTCGTCGAAGGCGCGAAGGATGTCGCGACGCAGTCGCCGCTGCACCGACCACTGCGCATTGGGGCGAGTCTTGATCGTCATTCGTAATGTCAGGAGGTCGGGCGACACGTCCTGAACCCCGAGCATCTCGGGACTACCGAGCACCTTGGCGGCCAACTCGGGATCCTCCAGCGCTTCCTCGGCGGCTTGGACGGCCACCGTTTCGGCCTGGTCGACGTTGGCGGTCAAGGCGACCGGCAACTCAACGCGAGCCACCGCGTAGTCCTGGCTCATATTGCCGACACGCGCGATCTCACCGTTGCGGACGTACCAGAGGGTGCCGTCGATATCGCGCACGGTGGTGACCCGGAGACCGACGCTTTCCACCTCACCGACCGCTTCGCCGAGGTCGACGTTGTCCCCTACCCCGTATTGATCTTCCAAGAGCATGAATACGCCCGTGACGAAATCGCGCACCAGGTTCTGTGCGCCGAAACCGATCGCCAAGCCGACGATGCCGGCAGAGGCGATGAAGGGAGCGATGTTGACCCCGACCACGTTGAGGATGCTCAGTATGAGCCAGATCAACATCACGATCGACACCGTCGATTTGAGCACCGACCCGATGGTCTGCGCGCGCTGCCTTCGCCGTTCGGCGGCTTTGATTCCCGCCACCGACAACGGCGCCTTGTCCCGCAGGTGCCGCAGGAGCGGGGGCTTGTTGACAGATGCCTGGTCAGAGGTGTTGCGGGTCTTGCGGCTGCGGTTGGCTGCGCGGTCGATCATGCGGTGCAGGACGTAGCGGGCGATCAGGGCGACGGCGATGTACGCGGCGATCCGGACAGGGACTTCGATGAGCCAGTGCTTGTTGGTGTCGGTCCATTCGAAGGCGAGGGTGTGCACATCCATGGTCTGGAGCAGTACCCGCGATTGATGCTGCGACACAGTGCGGCGGCGGTCGAAATAGTGCACGAAACCCACACCTCGAATCCCGGGCGCGCAATTCGTGCAGGCCGACTACTCGGCGGGCCCATAGGCTGTTAGCTGACTGCGTATTCGCCGGGGGAAGCCATGGACAACTTGGAAGTAGATGCTGACGAGACGTTCAACATCTCGCACGCCATCAGCAATGACGCCGAAGAGCTTCGCGAAGAGCTAGCGAGCCTGCAGCAAGAGTGGGACACCTTGTCACGCGGATGGACAGGCGCCGCAGCGTCGGCGTACTCGTCCATCTGGGACGAGTGGCGCGAGGGCGCCACCACCCTGGTGGACTCGCTCGCCGAATCCTCGCGCAACCTTGGCCACGCCGCCGCTCGCTACGCCAAGCAGGACACGGCATCCGCGACCACGTTGGATTCGACGATGGATCTGGGACTTTGATGCGCTACCGGGTCGAACTGGATGAACTGCTGGCATTCGTAGACAGGCTCCAATCATTCGAACGGCGGGCGGAAGCAATCGCCGCTCGAGTCGACCGCCAAGTCGCCGACCTGCACACCACCTGGTCCGGAGAAGCGGCTACGGCACATCGGGCCCAGCACGACGAATGGGTCTCCGGCGCAACACAGATGCGGGAAGCGCTCGCCGAACTGCGACAGGCCGCAGACCACGCCCACCGCAACTACACCGAAGCCGCGCAGCTCAATCGGGACATGCTGACGTGACGCAGGACGTCGATCCGGAGACTTACTACGCGGTCGGCAAGGGACTATTCGACAAAGCCGGCAAGCTGTACGACGCGTTCGCCGTGAACGTGAACATCCTTGGTGAAACCGGTTCCATGGCCGGGTCCGACGATGCCGGGACCGCCTGGGCTACTCCTATGACGAGCGCGCAAGCGAGGTGCTCGGAGCTGCCAACGATCTGGTGAAGGCGCTGGAAAACTACGGCGGCGTCATCATCCAGGCGGGCTACAATCACGCGGTCGCGGAACATAATTCGACGCCTGGCAATCACGCACCGATGCCGTCGAAGCCCGCCGATCCTGCAACCGTCGACGGCACGCTCGCTGCGACTCCATCTGCGGGCGGGCCAGGCGAAGGACTCCTGGACGACTCCATTGGGTTGGTCTCACAGGTAGGCGTACCGGTTCCGGACGGAGACACCGATAAGGTCGCCAACGCGGCCGATGCGTGGGATCGCCTGGCGACGGTGTACCAAACCAAGACGATCGTCGAAGGCCTGGACGTCGACGCCCGCACCTTCGGCGACACGCATTCACCTGAAGTCGAATACATCGTGCGTGACCTCGGGGAGCTGCGCGACGCCGCGTCAGCGGTCCTCAACGGATGTGCTGAACTGTCCGAGTCGTGTCGCGAGTACAAGTCAGCGCTCGAGGATCTACGGACTCAACTCGAAGACATCCTCGAAGAACTGGCGAAGGAACTGGCCGTCACCGCGGCCATCGCGGTTGCCGCGTCATTCGTCTCCTTCGGCGTCGGAGCGGTCGCAGGTACGGCCAAGGCGGCACATTCGATCGCCAAGTACGCGCGGATGATCACCGGAGCGATTGGCTCGTGGAAGCTCTCGAAGAACATCAGCAAGGGTGTCAAAACGGTTCACGACATCGCGGGAGTACGGCAGAAGCTGCAGCGGATCAAGAATCTCGGACGCAAGGAGAAGCCAGAAGGAAAGCCTCCGGCAGTCCGGAACCTGGGTGACCTGTTCAGGGGTCGGACACCGAAAGCAAGCGAATTGGAGGACTATGCGACTTCACAAGGTTGGGCTAAGACCCAGTCGCCCGGTGGACCGCCGAAGTACGTCGATGAGAACGGTATTGTGCGAATGACGATCAAGGAGGGAAGTCCACGCACTCCCGGTAGCGAAGCACCTCACGTTGAGCTTCGGGACGCGACAGGTCAGCGAATAGATCCGAACGGAAACCCCGTGACGAGGCGAAGCGAAGGCAACCACACTCCGATCGAGTGGGATTGGTGAATCGTGATTGACTACGACCAGTTTCCCGGCTTGACCGGCGTCTACCTCGAGGACAGCTACGTCCTCGGAATCGCGGAGGCGCCCGGACAGCTCACCTTCAAGCTGGATGCAGTGTTGACTCCCGAAAGCCCCGCGTACCAACCTCCGCAACCCGGTGAGCAATATTGCTACGCCTCAGGAAGCCTGGCGTTTACAGGCGCTTCTCGCATCGATTGGGAACGGCGCACCACCGCTCGCTACACCGATGCTGACGGCGAAGAGGACCTTGGAAACATCGACATCCTCGCGGTCGACGGCGACGCACTCCTGGTCGAGGGCGACTGGGGCAGAGTTCGGATTGTCGGGGCGCAGCCACATTTCGAAATCACCGCAGTCGTGTGATGGATACAGCCCGCACCCCGGGGTGAGGGGTTAAGCGGTCCCGCGTGTGCCCAAACAAGCGCTGTCCAAGCCGGGGCTCAATGACACCGCTGACGTATATCGCGCGGCTTCCGCCGTACAGCAGCCTCGACGGGCAGAAGGGCCACGTACCGAATCAGGGTACGTTCGAAACAGTTGTCAACGTGACAGGCGAAAACGTGACGGTGAGGGGTTTCGTGGACAACGGCGTAGTCAAAATCAGTACGGCGTTCATCACATGACAACGCCGTCAGGGTGGCGCCCTATCGCGCCGGAAGAGGCCGATGTCATCCGTACGATCATTTCGAGTGCGGGCGACAGTCGAGGTAATTCACTTCTAGATGGCCTTCCTGGCACGCTCGTACGCAATTCCACGACTTGGATTCTGGACGTCAGACCATCGAATGCGGCCCAGACCTGCCCCCTGCCCGACGGGCCCTTCCCTGCAAGGGCTTTCGTGCCCAACCAAGCTTCCTATCGAGGCGAGGTGATCATCTGGCTGACCGGTGGGCATCTGTCCGGCTTGGAGTACGCGTGGGTAACCGACGATCCGCCCACGAGGTGGCCGCACCCAGATGAGATGGAAGTAGTGCCGAAAGGTGTTGTCGCACAGTGAGCGACCACCATTTCTGTTCGCGCGGTCGACTTTTCGACAGAGTAATGGCCGACGTCAAGGTCGGTCGATAGACCGACCTACCCCGACGTTATCGCCGATGCCTACGTCAGTGAAGTAGGTCTCAAAACAGAACCGGAGGATCTCGATGACGAGCAACTCCTCGCATGTGCTCGACGCGCGCCGCAGGCCTTGAAGGACATCGGTTATGAGGGGCGGCCACGTGGAGGAATTCTTGTGACGGCACTAGGGCTGAACGGCAGGACGCTGCAGTCTGTCTCGGCTGACTACACCGTGCAACTCCAGATGACGGACGGCTACTTCGTCACCGTCGGATCGACGTTCTCGCTGCGCTCCGCGGGGCGCACCGTCACCCTCGATTCTGAAACCGATGCCGTGCGAGCCCTCGATCTCATGCGCCCGTTGGTCGGAAAACGCGTGGACACGGCCGTCGCCGACTCTGCCGGCGCACTGTGCATCCGCTTCAGCGGCGACGCCGATCTGTTCGTCGATGCGGACGCCGCCTACGAGGCGTGGAGCGTCTCTGGTCCGGACGGCGCGCTTGTCGTGTGCACGCCCGGCGGCAAGTTAGCCGTGTGGAGCGAGTCCAAGAAGAAGCGTGGCGTTGAAGTTCGGAGGCCTCCGATGAACGCCTACTTTCACTTCCTCAGAACCGACCAGCGGGAAGTACTCACTGAGCTGCTCACACGACGAAACCCCGCTCTCGTCAACCGGATCCGTCAGTCCGGGTCAGTGTCGCACTCGGACGCCGAGCAGATCATGTCGGTCCTCAGCGACGAACTTCTCGATCACCTCGACGAAGAGTGGAAGCCGACGTTCCATGGCCAGATCGTCAGTGAGCTTGCGGCACAATGCAGCGCAGCGCGCCTTCGAGGTTGGCTGTGAGCTCGGACGACGCGGGACGGGCCGTCGACTACACGAAAATTCCTGCACTGCCGCGCCTCTATCTCGCGGACAGTACGTGCTGGACATCATTGAGACAGCGGCACAGTTCGTTTTCCGGCTCGATGCCGTGCTGACCCCGCAGCATCCCGCATACCTGCCTCCTCCGGCTGGCCAACGCCACTGCTACGCCCGGGGAGAGCTGACGATTCCGGATGTTGTCTGCATCGAATGGGTCACGCGTACCAACCGCCGCTACACCGACGCCGACGGTGAGAAGGACCTCGGCAACATAGACATCCTGAGACCGGAGGAAGGGGTGGTCACCGTCGAGGGCGACTGGGGACGCGTTCGCATCGCGGCGGCGCAGCCCATCTTCGAGTTGAGCGGGTAGGCGGCCGTTCGGCGCGCAGTGCGACGGAGCGCAATCAGACGAGCCCCATGGCCTGGGCGAGAGAAAGCCCGGCAAGAACACGGCCAATGTCATTGGCGCCGAAATCAACCCGATCAATATTCCTCGTCCGATCTGGCCGGCAGCGCCCGGTCCCACTCTCAGGACCGCCGCGAAAGCAGGGTTGATCAACAGGGCGGCAGCACGAAGACGGCGAGCACAGACTTCAGATACATTGACGACGATCCCACCGCGCTACCGCCCGGTTGACGCATCGAGCAATCACAAGCGGCGCCCTGGTTTGGTAAACCTGGTGGCGGAACGCGGTACCGAATAATTGCACCGCCAGGCTTAGAGCCGTCGGTAGACTCGCGACTCCAATCGGGCTACCTGACGAGAATGGGTGGATAGGGTGGCAGATTTCTCACGCCTGTCAGAAGACTGGACTAAATGGGCGAGCCGAATCGGCCTGTCGAACGTCGCGGTATCTCCGGTCGACGGTAACGCGATTGGGTTCACGTCGGATGATCATTCGTTCTATCTCAGACATGATGGTGACTGGTGGACAATCGACGTCATCGATGACCGCGGCCGGCGATACGATGGCACTGCGGCATTCTCCACCTTCGATCTAGCCGAGAAATTTCTCATCTGGCGGTGGGGCTCCACGATGCGCAATGTACTCGGCGCCCCAATCTTTGGACCTGAACTGTACAAGTTAGGCCGCAGCACGGACGTTGCCGTCCTGACCACCGAAAATGAATGGATATTCGAAATACAGTCAGAGGTCGGCAGTGCTCGCCTCCCAGAGCCTCAGGCGACGATCTTCAGTCATTTGATGTTGAAACCGGTTGATGAACTCGAGCAGATCTTCCAGGGAGGCGCCAGTTAGCATCTCTGCACATAGCATTCAGTGAGACCCGCGCTTAGCCAGCCTGCACCTTTAGCGGCTTGAGCACTGTTAGCGCCGAAGCATTTCGCGTACTAGTCACCACCACACGGACAGCGCGGTCACTGGCATGCACGTGCCATCGACCTCGGCAACGACGAGGTCCTCGGATTCAAACAGGGCGCGTTCCTCGTCGAAGGCGACTGCAGGGGTGTTGAGACCGTGTCGGCGCAGCCGATCCTCGTCTTGAGCAAGTGAAGGGCGGGAACTTCGGAATCCGGTGTGCGACGAACTCAGTCAGACCAGGCCAGCCGCCTGCGCGAGCAGGAGTCCCGGCAGGAACACGATTACCGTCAGTGGCGCCGAGATCAAACCGATCAGCATCCCGTGCCCGATCTGCCCGGCTGCCCCCGGTCGTCTCTTCAGGACCGCCGCGGCGGCGAGGTCGAGCAGCAGGAGCGGCACGACGAAGATGATGAGCACGAACCATGGCAGTACGGTCCACACAGCGATCTCGACGACCACAATGTTCGCCAGCGCAGCAAGGAAGGCGGCCGGCCCGTAGGTGGGCGTGATTGGCTGCGAAACAGCGCCGTTCACCATGCGAGGATCCAAAACCCATACATGAGGCCACCGACGAGCACAGCAGCGAAGGATCCGGCCACGCTCATCGCCAGGCCACGCGCACGCGACGACGCAGATCGGGTCAACGCACCGCATAGGACCGCGCACACGACGAAGGCGACCGCAGCGCTGAGCATGAACAGGATGACGTCATCGGCGGCGTCGAGCCACCTCCCCAGGAGCCAGGACACCACGATGATGAGCGCCAGAACCCCTTGAGTGACGAACGGCGCCGACCACGTAGCGGTCCTCCACGCTCGTGAATCCAGACCGTTGAGTCGCTCGAGTGCTGTCATGTGGTCTCCCCAGATCAGTCCAGCGCGTCCAGAGATGCAGCGTATGGGCTGCGTACTGTTTCCGTGTGCACCGATCGCGCGTCGCGGCGAGCCGAAATCTCAGCACTGATGTTTGCCGACCGCCGAGGACCGGCAACTTAACACTGGAAGCGCGACCGAGTGGCGGCGATGAAGACTTGGCGGGCGACGCGAGAGGGCGACGATGACGGACGACGAGGTCAACACACCATCGGACGGGACAGACAACCTGCCCGCGCCCTCCGAACCGGCTCCCGGTGAAGTCGTGGTGTCCGCCCAGCCGGAGGGGCTGCTGGTTGGTGGTGACCCCGAGGCCGTCGAGTCCTACCTGCAACGGCTCGCCGAGAACGCCGGTTACGCCGTCCAGGTCGTCGGGCTCGATAAGGCGTCGCTCGGCAATGCCACCGGCCTCGCCGCAAGTGCGGCATCGATCCTCGGGCAGTCAGCGAAATTCGTGCAGCTGCATCCCGACAGCGTCAAGGCGATCCACGCCGAGCGGCTGGTCCCCGGGACGCACGGATTCAACCGGATGATGACGCGCGGCCCGGACGGGAAGTTCCTCAGGCAACTGCAGTGGAAAGAAACCAACGTCAACCCGGCCAAGCTCATGTCGGCGCAGATGCTCGCCGTGCAGATCGCTCTCAAGACGGCGATCAGCGAGGTCGAGGACGCCGTCCAGCGCGTCGAGAGCAAGGTCGAGGAAGTCCTCCGCCTCGCCCAGGCCAGCCGGTCCGGGGATGTCCTCGGCGATCGCCTGTCGCTCGAACGCATGGTCAACTATCTCGAGAAGCACGGATCGTTCTCGGATACCGACTGGGATTGGATCTCGAGCATCGGGCCGGGCCTGAACCGGACGGTCGAGCAGTTGCGGCAGCACGCCCTCGCCACACTCAAGACCTTCGACCCGTCACGACCGATCCAGGACCGCGCCGAATTCGTCGTCAACGCGGTCGAGAACCAGCAGCTGGGCGAGACGCTCAGTCTGCTCGTCGTCGCCGAGGAGTCGTTGTTCCAGTGGCAGCGGCTGCGCATCGCCCGCGTGGAAGCGACCGAGCCGCAACACCTTCAGAAGGTGCTCGACGACGCGCGTGAGCTGCTCGCCCATCAGATGGCCGCCGATGGTGATCTGTACCGGCGGGCGCAGACCGTCCTCGACGCCGTCGCGAGAACCGAAGCTATCGACGGCTTCCGCCTCTGGTCCGTCCAAGGCCTGACACGAGACCTGCCGAAGCTGCGCGAGGACCTGGATCGGTTCGCGCATGCTCGCAGGGCGCAAGCCTTGGAATGGTCCGAGATCGATGCACCCACGCCGAAGGAGGCGCTGCAAGCCGCCGCCGACAAGGCCTCCGTCGCGGCGACGCAGGCACTCGGAGCCGCCACCGAGGGGTATACGGCGGTCAGTAATTTCTTCTCGAAGACGACGCGGGAAGGGTCGAAGTTGTTCGGGAAGAGGCGATCCCGCGATCAGCCGGGCGAGGAGTAGCCGGCGCTCACGGCACGCTGCCGTGCCGACACTGCACCGCCATCGGCGGCGCGTCGCCGAGCAGCGTGCCCAGCGACAACCGCATCCCCATCACGCAGGGCGACCAACGGGGGTAGCGTCAACCGGTCGCCGACTGCCTCGCGCAGCACCGGATCGAGGACCGTGCGGGCCTCATCGGTCAAACCCGCCGCATCGCCGAAGTAGGTCCGGCGAAACACCCGCGCACGTGCCGTGGGTGCGCACCACTCGTGGCGGATCAGCGAGTCCGTGTTAACGGTCGTGGAACTCAGTTGATCACGAACGTCGTTCGCGGCCTGAACCGCCGGCAGCACTGATTCGCGATCGCGAAACTCCTGCCGCAAGCGCAATATCGCCGGTCGCGCGGCTGCGGCCACAGACCGTGCAGGACAAGCGTCGGCCCATCCTGGTGACCTCACCGGACTCACACGCCGCGTTCTCCGGTTCGGCGATGCGGAAGCTGGGCGCCCAATTGAGCACCAGCCAACTGGATGCAGTGCCCTCGGATACCAGCGCAGACGGGTTGGGCATCCGGTCGAAGGCAGTCACGCTGTAGGTGACGCGGCGACGACGATCGCGACCACTGCCGCGAAAATCGACAATACGGCTATGTCGCCCTCGCCGCATGGTGCACCCCCCTAAGCAGAGAGAGCAGCACGTAACGCGCCGCATGGCAACAGCGTCTCACAGCAATGCGCCGGTGTTGCGCGATCGCCGACGAAAGGTGCTGGGCCGTACGGGCTTGGCCGGGTACGTCGCGGCGAACGACATCGACCGCTGGTCCGAACGCGTCGGCCGCCGCGAGCACCACCCTGCCGCTGCTCAAGAATCTCATGGAGCACAGCAGTTTCAGTTTGCGATCGGACACACACCCGCAAACGAACCGCCCAACGCTTACCGTCAGAGGTCTCCGAACGTATCCCGTATCAATCCGAGCAGCACTCCGGCAGCTCGGCTATCTAGCTGTATCGACTGCGAGACCTTGTTCGGAATCTGGCGCTCCGCCGTTCCGTAAGTGTCCAGTTGGAGGATGACGCCGCCACCATCAACGTTGAACATTCGCCACCCGCAGGTCACTGGACGGTGCAGCGCGTTCTTATCGGATGAGACATGTTCGAACCGATCGATTAGCGCCATGACGCACACCGTCCTCTCCACCTCGTCGCCCAACTCGCTGCACGATGCGCGCGCCCGCACGGCTGCCTTGCGTCACCGTCTTCAGATCGCGGGCCGTGATGGTGGAATCGGTGTCCGAAGAGAAGCGCTAGAAGACGCGTTTAGCAATCCCGTTCGTGACGTCGAACGCCTTGTCGACAACCAAGGCAGGGTGAGCTATCGATATACGGGCGATGATGCGACCGTAGTCGTCAACGAGCAAGGCAAAGTGATCACCGGCTGGGCGAACAACAGCGCCGGGACAGGAGGAGCAGGTGGTGGATAGCGACTTCGGCTTTCTCGGCACCGGTCAGGCCGAGATGCTCGGTGGAATCCTGGCGCGGCGGAGCCCTACTCTTCTGGAACGGATACGCCAATCGAAATCCGTGACCCGGTCCGACGCCGAAGAAATCATGTCGGTGCTCAGCGACGAATTGACCGACAACCTCGACGATGACTGGGAGCCGACCGACTATGGACGCAAGGTGAGCGCGGTCCTCGCACAGTTCAATGCTGCTCGAGTCAGCAAGTGGCCATGAAGGCGGAGCCGCAGCGCGGACGACACACCGTCACAACGGTCGGTGAAGGCGAACAAATCGTGGCCCGGGTGACTCGTGATCGACTACAGCGAGTATCCGTGCTTGGCCGGTATCTACCTCGAGGACAGCTACGTCCTCGACGTTGCGGAGACACCCGGACAGCTCACCTTCATGCTCGACGCAGCATTGACCCCCGAAAGCCCCCAATACCGCCCTCCACGGCCCCGTGAACATCATTGCTACACCCCAGGGAAACTGATCTCTTCGGGCGCATCGCGCATCGATTGGGAACGGCGTATCGCGGCTTGATACACAGATGCGGACGGTGAGAAAGACCTCGGCAACATCGACGCCCTCACGGTCGAGGGCGAGGCCCTCGTTGTAGAAGGCGATTGGGGCAGAGTTCGGATTGTCGGGGCGCAGCCGCGTTTCGAAATCACGGAGATCGTGTGATGGGTACAGTCCATACCCTGGGTAGCGGATACGGCCGGCGAGCCCAACGGTTATCACACGAGCCGTTGAAGGACCGATCTGAACGTCGTGGGCCAACGGGTACCAACGGAAGCACGGGTACGACTCCTGGGTCACCTTCCCTTACGGCGGGGCACCGAAAGGTACTTGTACTCGAGGAATTCATCGATTCCGACCTTGCCGCCTTCACGGCCGAGGCCGGACTGCTTGACGCCGCCGAAGGGTGCGGCCGGATTGGAAACCACCCCGGTGTTGACACCGACCATGCCGACTTCGAGACGCTCGCCGAGGTCGAACGCGCGGTCGATGTCCTGGGTGAACACATAGCCGACCAAACCCCAGTCCGTGTCGTTGGCGCGCGCGATCACCTCATCCTCGTCGTCGAAGGGAATGACCGGGGCCACCGGGCCGAACACCTCGGTGGTCATCAGTTCGGATTCCGGTGACACGTCAGCGAGTACGGTGGGCGGGTAGAAGTAGCCCGGACCGTCCGGTAGCCGGCCGCCGGTCAATGCGGTCGCGCCGCGCGAGAGCGCATCGTCCACGAGGCGTTGCACTTTCGCCCGGCCGGTGGCATCGATCAGCGGCCCCACCTGGGTGCCGTCGTCGAGCCCGTTGCCGACCACGAGCTTCCCCATCCGCGCCGCGAGACGTTCCGCGAAGTCCGTGGCGATGTCCCGGTGCACGTATATGCGGTTCGCCGCGGTGCACGCCTCCCCCATGTTGCGCATCTTGGCCGCCATCGCACCCTCGACAGCGGTGTCGATGTCGGCGTCCGCGCACACGATGAACGGCGCGTTGCCACCCAACTCCATCGAGGACCGCATCACCGCATCGGCGGCCTGCCGCAACAGGACCTTGCCCACCTCCGTCGAACCGGTGAAGCTGATCTTGCGCGCCTTGCCGCTGCTCATCCAGCGTTGTACGACGGTCGCCGCATCGGTGGTGCTGACCACGTTCAGCACACCGGCGGGCAGGCCGCACTCCTGCAACATCGCCGCCAGGGCCGACGACGTCAACGGGGTCTGAGGGGCCGGTTTGAGCACCATGGTGCAGCCGGCGGCCACGGCCGGGGCGATCTTGCGGGCGCCCATGGCCAAGGGGAAGTTCCAGGGTGTGACCAGGACACAGGGGCCCACGGGCCCACGCGTGACGATGATGCGGTTGGCCCCGTCGCCCGTGGTGGTGTGGTCGCCGGAGATCCGCACTGCCTCTTCGGAGAACCACCGCAAGAATTCGGCGGCATAGGCCACTTCACCCTTGGCTTCGGCCAGCGGTTTGCCCATCTCCGAGGTCATCACCGCGGCCAGCCAGTCCCGTCGATCCATCACCAGATCGTAAGCGCGGCGTAGGATCTCGCTCCTGTACCGAGGTGCGGTGTGGGCCCAGGACGCCTGGGCAGCGACCGCCGCGGCCAGCGCATCGTCCGCGTCGGCAGGTCCGGCGTCGGCGATGGAGGCCAGTATCTCACCGGTGGCCGGGTTCTCCACCTCGAAGACCTTGCCGCCGGTCGCGTCACGCCACTTCCCGTCGATGAGCAGCCCGGTCGGGATCGCGGCCGCGGTGGTCGCCGTCGGAGATGTCGTAGCAGTCATCGGTGAAAGTCCAATCGTGGAGTGGGATCGAGGATCTGGGCGAGGTGCAGGGATGCGCTGGGAGCCGGGGTGTCGGTGAGTTGCCTGGCTTGCATGTGGCAACTGAACCCGTCGGTGAGCACCACCGCAGTCGGATCAGCGCGCAGGGCCGGTGCCAGAGCCTGTTCAGCGACGGCCATGCTGACGTCGTAGTGCTGACGCTCGAAGCCGAAGTTGCCGGCCACTCCGCAACAGCCGTTCGCCTCGCGCACCTCGCTGATTCCGATCGCTTCGAGAGCCCGACGCTGCGTGCCCGCACCGAACACCGCGTATTCGTGGCAGTGGGTCTGCACGGTGACCGACTTCGGCAGCACCGTCTTCGGTCTCCAGCCGCGGCTGCGCTGTGCGCTGACCTGCTCGGCGAAACTGACGACCCGCTGCGCCACGCGGCGCGCGGCGCCGGTGTCGACGAGTTCGGGGAGATCTCTGCGCAAGGCGGCCGCACAACTGGGCTCGGTGACGACGATGGGGCGTTCGGATCCGTCGTCGAGGGCGGCAGCGCTGTGCGCCAGCCGCTTTCGCGCCTGCCGTAACTGGCCGGTGGAAATCCAGGTCAGCCCGCAGCAGATGTCGGTGCGGACCTCGGCGCAATGGCCGGCGTCCTCGACGACCCGAAGCGCGGCCCCCGCGACCTCGGGACGAAATCCCTTGGTGAAGGAGTCCACGAAGAGCACCACATCGCCGCCCGGGGTACGCAGGGATCCGAGTTCTCTGCGGAGCTGTCGCCGTGACGCGAACGCCGGCAGCGCCCGTTGCGCCGTCAGGCCGCCCAAGCGCAGGCCCGGGGCTCGCAGCGGGGTTCCCAGGACTGCGTTGACAAGGGGTGCGGCCCTTGACGTCAGGGCCAACCAGCGGGGTAGCCAGCCCAGCGAGTAGTGCGCCATCGGGCGCATTCGCCCGCGGTAGTAGTGGTCGAAGAACTCCGCTTTGTAGGTCGCCATGTCGACGCCGGTGGGGCAGTCCGAGGAACACGCCTTGCATGACAGGCACAGATCCAGGGCCTCACGTACCTCCTCGGACGCCCAGCCTTCGGAGGCGGTGCCAGACCCCCGAACCATCTCCTGTAGGACGCGGGCTCGCCCCCGGGTGGAGTCCTTCTCGTCGCCGGTTGCCCGATAACTCGGGCACATGACGCCGCCGCGGTGGGATCGGCAGCGCCCCACGCCGATACAACGCTGGACGGCCTCGGCGAAGGCGGTCGTCCCGGGATCCGTGACGTCCTGCAGTGCGAAGGTGGTGTGCCACTCCAGGGCGGGGATGTTCGCCAACGCCAGATGCGAGGTGACCGGCTCCGGATCGACGATCATGCCGGGGTTGAGGATGTTGGTCGGGTCGAAGAGGTGTTTGAACTTCGCGAAAGCCTCCATGAGGGTCGGTGAGTACATTTCGGGAAGCAGCTGCGAACGGGCCCTGCCGTCACCGTGCTCACCCGACAGCGTTCCGCCGTGTTTGACCACAAGGCGGGCCGCGGCGGTGAGGAACGCCGACATCACCGCCCGCCCGGCCGGGGTCCGCTGGTCGAAGGTGATCCGAATGTGCATGCAGCCGGCTCCGAAGTGGCCGTACATCACGCCGATCAGGTGGTACTCCTGCAGAAGCACCCGGAAGTCGGCGAGATAGTCGGCCAGATCCTCCGGGGCCACCGCGGAGTCCTCCCAACCGGGCCAGGAGGTGACACTGGTGCCGTCGGCGAGTTCCAGCCGTGACGACAGTCCCGCACCGTCTTCGCGCACACGCCACAGTTTTTTGCGTTCAGTCGGATCGCGGACCTCGCGGCATTCCAGGGCGCGTCCATTGGCCTGCAGATCGGATACGAGGTTCTCGGCATGCTGCAGCACCGTGGCTTCGTCGTCGCCGTCGAGGTCGACGTAGAGCCAGGCGTGTCCGGCTGGCAGTTCGGAGACCGAGTCGTCGCCTCGTCGCGCTCTCATCGCCGCGACGATCTGCTCGTCGATCCCTTCGACCGCCGCGGGCGAATACCGCAGAATCGTGGGGACATCGCGTGCGGCGTCCACGATGTCGTCGTAGGCCACGATGAGCAACAGCGCCGAGGACGGCACCTCGACCAACCGCATCGTGGCGCCCACCACGATCGCGCAGGACCCTTCACTGCCGACCAAAGCCCGTGCGACGTCGAACCCGTTCTCGGGCAGCAGATTGGCGAGATGGAAACCGGAAACTTGCCGAGGGATGCGTCCGAGCTCCAGCCGGAACTGTGCCATGTACACCGTCGCCAGTGCTCCCAGGCCGGCAGTGAGTTGGCTGGCCCGTTCGACCGCCGCGGTATCCGCCGGGTCGGTGGCGTGCAGTCCGGAACGGGTGGCCGTCAGGCAGGTACCGTCGGCCGTCACCAGGTCGAGAGATACCACGTGGTCGCCGGTCCGGCCGTACCGCACCGAGTGGTTGCCGCAGGCGTCATTGCCGATCGCCCCGCCGACGGTGGCACGGTTCTTACTCGACGGGTCCGGCGCGAAGGTCAACTGATGGGCCGTGCTGATCTCCGCAGCCTCGGCCAGGTCGGCGAGGACGACGCCCGGTTCGACGACAGCGGTTCGGGTATCGGCGTCGATGGACCGTATCCGGTTCATGTAGCGCGACAGGTCTAGCACGACACCGCCGCCAATGGCGTTGCCCGCCATGGACGTTCCGCCGCCTCGGGCGATGACGGGTACGCCGGCTCGGTGGCACAGGGTGACGAGTTCACTGACTTCGCCCGGATTCCGAGGGAAGGCGACGGCAATCGGTGTCACGCGGTAGTTGGAGGCGTCGTAGCTGTATTCAGCGAGGCGTCGACCGGAAGTGTCGACCTCGACAGAGCTAGCCGCCAGCAGGTCGAGGATGCGGTTGTGACGTGCTGACCGGTGATCCTCGGTCAATGAAGCTCCTCGGCGAGCACCACCTGCAGGTTTCCGAGCATGCGGTCGGCGTCACTGATGGAAAACGGCAGCGGCGGACGCACTTTGAGTACGCTGCCCCGTGGACCCGAGGCCGAGATGAGGACCCTACGCCGACGCATATGGTTGACCACCCGCAGTGTTGCTGCTCCGTCTGGAGTGTTGGACGCCCGGTCGGTGACGATGTCCACCCCCACGAACAGGCCGGCGCCACGGACCTCGGCGATCTGTTCGTAATCAGCCGCCAGCGTCGCGATCTCGGCCTGGATGTAGTTGCCGACGGTCTCGGCGTTGGCGATCAGACCTTCATCGTTGATCACGTCGAGCACTGCCTGCGCTGCCGCGATGGACACCGAGTTGCCGCCGAAGGTGTTGAAATAGCGGATGTTGCGGCCGAATTCGACGAGAAGCTCGGGGCGGAAGGCGGCGGCGGCGATGGGAATGCCGTTGCCCATCGGCTTGCCGGTGGTCACGATGTCGGGCACCAGGCCGTGCCGTTGGTAACCCCACCAGTGCCGGCCGGTGCGCCCGAACCCGGGTTGCACCTCGTCGGCGATGAACAGCCCGCCGGCGTCGTGAACTACCTCGATGATCGGCTGCAGGAATCCGGCCGGGTCGGCGTAGATGCCGTCCGAGGAGAAGATCATGTCCGCGATGAATGCCGCGACACCGAACCCGTGGCGTTGCAGATCGGCGATCGCCTCGCGGATCTCTTGGCGCATCTTCGCGATCAGGTCGTCGTTGCCACCGTGGCGCAGTCGATCCGGTGCGGCGATGGTGCGCACGTGCGGAGCCAGCGGAACGCCGACGCCAAGAGACGGCGAGAAGGACGACACGTCGGCGGTGAGCCCGTGGTAGGCGCCGGAGGTGACGATGATGCCCTGGTTGCCGGTGTAGTAGCGGGCCACCCGCATCGCGAGGTCGTTGGCCTCAGAACCGGTGCAGGTGAACATGACGTGCCCGATCTCCGCCGGCATGGTGCCCAAGAACTGTTCGCTGTAGTTCAGGATCGACTGCTGGATGTACCGGGTGTTGGTGTTGAGCGTCGACAGTTGCCGGTGAACCGCATCGACGACGTAGGGATGGCAGTGTCCCACGCTGGCGACGTTGTTGTAGACGTCCAGATAGTCGTTGCCGTCGGCGTCGAAAAGCAACGTGCCCTCACCCCGCACGATCTCCACCGGGTTCTCGTAGAAGAGGCGGTAGCCCGGTCCCAGAAGGCGTTCCCGGGCGCCGACCTGTTCGCGAGTACGCGGGGGCAGCTCGTCGATGCGGGACGTGTCGAATCCGTTCACCATGGGTTCGGACGCTTGGAGCGGGGAAGCATTGACCATTGTCAGTCCTTTCGATTCGACGACGCCGTCGCGCCGGTATCCGCGAGTAGTGCTTCGACAGTGGGAGTGACAACCGACAGCGCGCAACGCAGCCTCGCCCAGTCCAGGGCCGAATGCGACACCCCATAGTCACGGCTGTGGGGGTGAACGGTGGCCCGCCAACCAAAGATCAGGGCACGCAGGAGAAGACGAGCCGGCCCGGCGATTCCCAACAGCGCCGCGTCACGGTCCGGCAGCGGCCGAACCGCACGGTACCCGCGCACGATGTCCCGGGCGCTGTCCCACGGTCGACGCTGATCCACGCCGATCTGATTGGCCACTGCGACGGCCAACTCGAACACCAGGGGGCTCCGCACGACATCACCGAAATCGATCACACCCGTGACGAATTCGTCGGCGCTCGGGTCGACGACGACATTGAACGGACTGAAGTCGCCGTGGATCATCTGCTCTTCGAGCGTGCCCATGCGGGGCGCGACCACGGTCTCGAATCGGTCGAAGACCCACGTCGCCATGGCGACATCGTCGCGATCGGTGACCAGGTCCAACAGCGGTCGCATGTGCAGGAAGTTCTTCAGATCCCAGATGAGCAACCGGTTTTCGTCGGGGTGACGGAAGCCCGCCAAGACCAGGTCGAGTCGCGCCAACGTGGCGCCGACACTCTGGAACTGCGCACCCGTCGGGGCGACCGACGAGAGCAGATCGCCATCGAGGTAACTCATGACCCGCATGATGCGCGCGTTGCCGCGGGAATCCACGACGGTCGTTTCGACTTGGCCGTGTACCCCGCGGATCAGCCGTTGCGCGGGAATCGCCGGGCCTCGCTTCTCCAGGTGCAGCATGACCGCGGATTGGAGGTTGACGATCTGAGCACGCTCGCTTGCAGGGGCGATCTTGACGAGGAACCGCCCGAGATCGCTCGCAAGTCGGAACGTGTCGTCTTTCTCTGTCGGAATGCGGCTCAGGCGGCCGTTCAGGCCGTACTGGCGTCGGAGTTCGGTTACGACCGCGTCTTCCGGAAACCGTTCGACGGTGGGTTCCAGCGCACTCTCGCGGGCGATTCGGCCGAGCGCACCCGCGCTTGCGATCGCGGCGTCGTCCCTTCTGGTGGATGGGCCGGTTGCGTCGCCATCGAAAGCGTTCGGCATCCGGGATCCTGTTCTGTGCTGTCGGGGACCGTCGCCGCGGTGATGGTGGTTCACGCTGCGGTGAGGCGACTACGGCCATGCAGGCCAGCTGAACTGTAGAACATTAGAGCAGAAGCTGTCCAGATTCCGATGGTTGCCCAGGTCCAAGGGCTGTTTAACAGTTGTACGATGCTGGCATGTCCATGGCAGACCGTATTCAGATCGTCGGACGCAGCAGCGCGCAGCAGATCGCCGACGGCTTGATGGACATGATCCTCGAAGGCGAACTCAAACCCGGCGAGCGGATCAGGGAGAGCGTGGTCGCCGACTCACTGGGCATCTCGCGCAACACCGTCCGCGAAGCGGTTCGCCTGCTGCAGGGTACGGGTTTGGTGCGCTACACCTTCAATCGCGGCCTGGTCGTCTGGGACCCCTCCGACGAAGAGGTCCTCGACATCTACCGCGCCCGATTGTACTTGGAGACCGCCGCGGCGGCGTCCATCGGTCCCGACACCGACCTGACGCCGCTGACCGACGCGATGGCGGCCCTCAAAGAGGCCATGTCGACGGAAGATCCACGCACCATTGTGGAGAAAGACCTCGACATCCACCGTGCCATCGTCGGCCTGATGAAGAGCCCCCGGCTGGACAAGTTCTACGCCGAGTTGCTCGGCGACTTGCGCTACTTCCTGCTGATCCTGTCGCTGGACCACCACGAGTACGAGACGGACTCCGGCCTGGAAGAAGAGCACGAGCGCATCGTCGCCGCCTTCGCCTCTCGAGATCCTGATTTGGCGCGCACCACAATCGCCGACATCATCACCGAAAACCGCGACGAGGTTCGCAAGATCCTGGCGACGCGCACAGTGTCGTGATTCCGGGCCCTCGCCCGAGTGGACGACGGCGCCGGTTACGTCGACCTTCCCCTGGACCGCCCCGGGACGCGTGACGCCACCGTTCCCGCCGCTTATCTTGCGCGCACCCCAGCCCTGTGCTTAAGTTCTCCACGTCAACTGTTCAACACTAGGGCAGGATTTCGACCGGCGTCGGCCGCCCTGATGTCGTTTGGAGAACCAATTCATGGCAGACAGCCAGCTCATGTACGTAGCGGGCGAACATGTCCCCGCCGCGAGCGGCGCGACCGAAGCGGTCATCAACCCCGCCAACGGCGAGCAGATCGCGACGGTGCCGGCCGGTGATGCCACCGACGTCGATCGTGCCGTCGCTGCCGCAGAGCAGGCTTTCGAGGACTGGGCTGCCACAACGCCGGGCAAGCGCGCCGAGTTGCTGCTGAAGCTCGCCGATCGTCTCGAAACCCATGCCGAGGAGTTCGCGCAGCTGGAATCGCAGAATGTCGGTAAGCCGATAGCTGTTGCGCGCGAAGAGATTCCCTTCGGCGTCGACAACATGCGCTTCTTCGCCGGTGCGGCCCGCGTACTGGAGGGCCGCGCAGCCGGGGAATACTCCCCCACCCACACCAGCATCATCCGACGCGACCCTCTCGGTGTCATCGGCAGCGTCGCGCCCTGGAATTTCCCCCTCGTCATGGCGATCTGGAAGATCTGCCCGGCGCTGATGACCGGAAACACGTTGGTCCTCAAGCCCAGTGAGCTGACCCCGCTGACCACGTTGCGGCTGGCCGAGCTGGCCGCCGACCTGTTCCCGGCGGGGGTGTTCAATGTGGTGACTGGCCACGGCGACACCGTCGGCGCGGCTTTGACCGGCCACCCGCGGGTCCGGATGACCTCGCTGACCGGTGACACCTCCACCGGCAAGATCGTCGCCCGCGCCGGTGCGGGGAACCTCAAGCGCCTGCACCTCGAGCTGGGCGGCAAAGCGCCGGTTCTGGTGTTCGACGACTGCGACGTCGAACTGGCGATCACCAAGATCTGTGAGGGCGGCTACGGCAACTCCGGGCAGGACTGCATGGCCGCGTCGCGGGTGTACATCGCCGACGGCATCTACGACGAGTTCGTCACCGAACTCAGCCGCGCCGTCGGCAAGGTGACGATGGGTGCGCCTGCCGATGAGTCCACCGAGATGGGCCCGGTGATCTCCGAGCGTCAGCGCGACCGGATCGCCGGCTTCGTCGACCGGGCCACAGAGTCCGGCCCGGCCTCACTGGCCGTCGGTGGCCTCGGCGCCGGACCCGGTTTCTGGTACCGACCGTCGTTGGTCGTCGATGCCGCACAGGACTCCGAAATCGTGCAGAGGGAGGTCTTCGGCCCGGTGGTCACCACCACCCGCTTCACCGGCGAGGAGCAAGCCTTCGCCTGGGCCAATGACGTCGAATACGGCCTCGCCGCTTCGGTATTCACCCGCGACGTGGGTCGGGCGATGCGGGCGGCACGCAAACTCCAGTTCGGCACCGTCTGGATCAACGACCATCTGCCGATCGTCTCGGAGATGCCCCACGGCGGCTTCAAGCAGTCCGGCCACGGCAACGACATGTCGATCTACTCCGTTGAGGAGTACACCGAGATCAAACACATCATGATCAACCTCGAATCCTGATCGATCCTGACCAACCTTCCTGGAGTTTCATACGATGACCGCCCCCAGCCGCTCAGTAGTAGCGGTGAACCTTTTCTCGATGTTGCCCGGGGTGAATCCGGCTGACTTCGAACGCTTTTCCGCCGAGGTGGACCGGCCGACATGCCTGGCCCACCGGGACATCGTTCGACGCTTCGAAGCGTTCCGCGTCGACGAGGCACCCGACGGGGCGCCGGCAGACATCTTGGAAGTCATGGAGGTCACCGACTGGGCGGACTGGGAGCGACTCCGCGACACCCACCCGAGCATGAGCCCGGTCATCGACGGCTTCAACGCCCTCGTGGACCCGGCCACCGTCCGCACCTACTTCACCCACGTCATCCCTGGAGAGCCCCGATGAGCATTACCACCGCCTACGACGCGATCATCGTCGGCGCCGGCCACAACGGTCTGATCACCGCTGGATATCTGGCCCGGGCCGGTAAGAAGGTCCTCGTCCTGGAAGCCCGCGACGTGGTAGGAGGCGCGTGTACCAGTGAGGAACTGATCCCCGGGTCCACGTGGTCATCGTGTGCGTTCATCGCCAGTCTGCTTCGCCCGCAGATCATCGCCGACCTGGAATTGGAGCGCTTCGGGCTGGAGATGTACCAGACCGAGGCCAACGAAGTCAGCATCTTCCCCGACGGCAGCCACCTGTTCATGTGGAAAGACATGGACAAGACCCTCAAGGAGATCGAGAAATTCTCCAAGCGTGACGCGGCCGCATTCCTCGACTTCGGGTTGCGGGTCAAGAAGTTCGCGTCCATCCTGACCCCCTTCCTGCTGTCTCCCGCACCCAGCCGCTCCCAGGTGCTGGCCGCGTTCGAGGCCGCCGGCGCCGAGGATCTGTTCAACGAGATGGTCCTGCTGTCCACGAAGGACCTGCTGGACCGCTACTTCGACAACGAACACATCAAGGGTCTGTTCACCTTCTTCGGCATGATCTCGGTGTGGGGCGGCCCGTCGACCCCGGGCACCGGGTACGTCTACGGTCACCACTCGGTCGGTGAGTTCAAGGGCACGCTCGGCCAGTGGGGCTTCGTCAAGGGCGGCATGGGTGGTATCACTCAGGCGTTGGCCCGCAGCGCCGAAGCCTACGGCGTCGAGATCCGGATCCAGTCGCCGGTCAAGCAGGTCGTGGTCACCAAGGGTGAGGCCACGGGCGTCACATTGCATGGCGGACAGACGATCTCGGCGCGCACGGTGATCTCCAACGCCGACCCGCAGCGGTCGATGCTGCAGCTCCTGCCAGCGGGCGCGATCGATGCCAAGTTGACCGCGAAGCTGGAGAACTACGACGCCCGCGGGTCGATGGCGCGCATCCATCTGCTGATCGACGAGCTACCCGACTACATCGGCTTCCCTGAGGGGATTGAAGGCCCGCAGCATCAGGCACAGGCGATCCTCGGCGCCTCGATCGAGAATTTCGAACGAGCATGGGAAGCCGAGCGCCGCGGCGAAATCCCCGACGACTTCGTGATCGAAGCCGTCATCCAGTCCACCCACGACTCGACCCTGGCGCCGAAGGGTAAGCACACCATGACCCTTGGCGTGCAGCAACTTCCGTTCGAGCTGGCGGGGACCGACTGGGATACGATCCGCGACGAGTGGGCGGACCGAGTGCTGGAAGTCCTGTTCCGATACGCGCCCAACCTGCGCAACCACATCGTCGAGCGGGTCATCATCACCCCGAAGGACCTCGAGCGGGATTACGGTCTCACCGGCGGCAACATCTTCCACGGGTCGATGTTCTTCGATCAGCTGTTCAACAACCGGCCCACCCCGGAACTGGCCGACTACCGCACCACGGTGGCCAACTACTACCTGTGCGGGTCGGGCACCCATCCCGGTGGAGGCGTCATGGGCGCCAACGGACACAACGCCGCGAAGGTCGTCATCGCCGACCTCGACGGCACGCCCGCACCGACGGCCGCGCGTGTCGGCCCTGCACCCAAGGCGGGGGCCATCGACCGCGCCCTGGAGACGGTCATGGAAACCAAGGCCGGCAAGAAACTCGGATACACCGTCGCGACCAGCCCGGCGCTGCGCAAGGTCGTCAAGTTCGCCGCTCGCAGTAAAACCTCCCGTTAACCCCACGACAAAGGACACGACATGCTTGACCAGGACGATCCCAAGCCGCTGGCCACCGCAAAAGTATCCCCCGATGGGCCACCGGGTCTGGCGCGCAACCAAATCGGCGTACTCGGCATCGTGTTCTTCGTCGTGGCCGCCGCCGCCCCGCTGACCGTGGTGGTGGCCCTGTTCCCGGTGATCATCGGCGCGGGCAACGGGGTCGGCATCGCGGGCGCCTTCGTCGTCGTCGCTGTCGTGCTGACGGTTTTCGCGGTCGGCTACGTCGCGATGAGCAAGCACATCACCAACGCGGGTGCGTTCTACGCGTTCATCACCCGAGGCCTCGGCAGACCGATGGGGCTGGGCTCGGCCTCGCTGGCGATCTTCGCCTACGACGCGATTCAACTCGGCGTCATCGGTGGGTTCGGTTACTACGGGGCGGAATTCGTCAACAGGCACAGCGGCGCCGCACTTCCCTGGTGGGTGTTCTCGTTCCTGGCCATGGGGGCTGCACTGTTCCTCGGCGTCCGCCAGATCCATGCCGGCGCGCGCGTCCTGGCGGTACTGCTCACCCTGGAAACCGGCGTCATTCTGGTTCTCAACATCGGCATCCTGGTCAACTCGCCGACCCCCCTATCCGAGTACTCCCTCGAACCGTTCGCCCCCTCGGCGGTGTTCGCCGGCGCGCTCGGTGTCGCGCTCATGTTCGCCCACGCGTCGTTCATCGGATTCGAGGGCACCGCCATCTACGGTGAGGAGGCCAAGGACCCCAAGCGCACCGTCCCACGGGCCACCTACGCGTCGGTCATCTTCATGGGCGTGTTCTATGCCGTCACCGCCTTCCTGATCGTCAACGCCGTGGGCGTCGGCAACGTGGTCGGGCTGACCGAAACCGAGGGTGGCAACCTGGTTTTCGCCGTGAGCGACAGCGTGTTGGGCCAGATCGGCACCGAGGCGTTTCAGCTGCTGGTGATCACCAGCCTGTTCGCCGCGATCCTGACATTCCACAACAACGTCGCCCGCTATCTCTATTCGCTGGGCCGCCAGGGCGTCATCTGGGCGCGACTGGGCACCACCCACCCCACACGCAAGTCACCAGCCGTGGCCTGCTACGTGCAGATAGCGATGGTCGCGATCGTGGTGGCCATCTTCGCCGTCCTGGGTCTGGACCCGTACACCACCTTGTTCACCTGGTGGACCGGCGTGGGCGCGGCGGCGATCATCCTGCTGCAGACCATCGCCAGCATCGCGATCTTCGTGTTCTTCCGCCGCTCGGATGTGGACAAGCGGCCGTGGAACACCTTCATCGCGCCACTGCTCGGCATCGCCGGTCTCCTGCCGTTTCTCTGGTACGCGGTCACCGGTATGGATGTCCTACTCGGTGGCGGAGGCTGGCTGCAGATCAGCTTCACGACAATGCTGTTCGCCTCGCTCGCCATCGGCCTTATCGGCGCCTACCTCATCAAGGCCCGTTCGCCGCAACGCTACGCGCAGCTGAATTCCACACTCGGCGACCGCGTCTGACGCCAGGCCGGAGAGTCCGCTCCGCGGGTATCGCCGGTACCCGCCGAGTCTCCGCCTGCGGCGAACCGCCGGCCGCGCGGCCAGCTTTCGTTGCTCAGCGTGCCATCGTCCTTCCTCACCCCGTCCCCACAGGAGTTTGAGCCGGTGCCGTCGCCACAACACGAAGCCGTCCACGACGAGTCAAGCGCCTCCCCACTGCTTGCAGCCGAATCTGTCAGCAAGAAGTACGGCGAGGTGACGGTTCTGCAGTCCGTTGACGTCGAATTCCTCGCCGGCGAGATTCACGCCCTTCTCGGCGAGAACGGCGCCGGCAAGAGCACTTTGGTCAAGATCTTGGCCGGCATCATCGCCCCCAGTGGTGGCCGAGTCGTCGGTCCTGCCTACGACGACGACGTCGCGATGGTCTTCCAAGAGCTCTCGGTGGTGCCGCAGCTGTCCGTCCTCGACAACCTGGCACTGGCAGGACGGGCGAACCGGTGGCTGGTCCCCTACCGGCGCCTCCGCGGGCGGGCTCGCCAGGTTCTCGATGCCGCCGGCCTGACCGATGTCCATCTCGACCGACCCGTCGAGACGCTGTCATTGGCGCAGCAGCAACTTCTCGAGTTGGCGCGTGGGCTGATCCGCGATGCGCAGGTGCTGATCCTTGATGAGCCCACCGCCACGCTTTCCGACGTCGAGATCCGCCGCGTTCACACCGTGACACGTAATCTCGCGGCCGCCGGACATGCCGTTCTCTACATCACTCACCGGCTCGGCGAGGTCATGGAACTGGCCGACCGGGTGACCATTCTCCGATCTGGCCGAGTCGCGGCCACCGGCCGCCGATCCGAGTTCACGATGCCTGCCATTGTCGAGGCCATGTTGGGCGACGCCCACACCGTCGTCACCAAAAGCGTTCCCAACGAACGTGACCGCGATACATCCAACATGCTGGAGCTGACCGGGCTGACCGTCGAGGGCCGTTACGAAGACGTCGGCTTCACCGCGCGCGACGGCGAAATCGTCGCGCTGTTCGGTCAGGTCGGCTCCGGCGCCGACGATGTCGTGCGGACACTGGCGGGGTTTCTGCCCCCGCACCGAGGATCCATCACGTTGCGCGGCGATGCCCTCGCTGTCCCGAGCCGCGTGGCAACGAAGCGCCGGGGCATCGGATACGTGCCGGCGGATCGCGCGACCGAGGGTCTGTTCCTCGATACCGCAGTGACCTTCAACATGTCCTCGAGCGCGCTGAGCCGCATCAGTGGCACCCAGGTGCTCAGCCGGAAGCGCGAACGCGAGCTCGCGTGCGAGATGGCCGACGCTGTGGGGTTCGACCGGAAGCGGCTGGACGAGGACGCGTCGGCGTTCAGCGGCGGTAACCAGCAGAAGGTCGCCATCGCCCGCGCGCTCGCGATGCAACCGCAGTTGTTGCTGATGAGTGAACCGACCCGCGGCGTCGATATCGGGGCGCGCGCGGAGATTCATCAGGCGCTGCGCCGCTTGGCCGCCGAGCACGTCTTGGTGGTCGTCTACAGCACCGACATCGTGGAGATCCGCGACCTCGCCGACCGTGCGGTCACCATGTACCGCGGGAGGACGGTCGGCAGCCATTGGGTCGATGACACCGACGAGACCACGCTGATCACCGAGATCCTGCACGGAGAGCCGGTATGACTCTCACCGACCTGCGGTCCTCGCTGCGGGCACCCCGGCTCAGCACCACCGCCACCGGGTTGGTCACCGCTGCCACGATCGCACTGGCCGCCGTCGCCACCGTCACCATCGATGCCTTCCCCACCGCGTCCAACATCCGCGGTCTGTGCCTGTCGGTGTCCCTGATCGGAATCATCGCCGTCGGACTGAGCTTCATCACCATCGCCGGTCAGGTGTTCTCGCTGTCCATACCCGCCCTGGTCGCGTTGTGCACCATCACGTTCGCGTCCAACGGGCAGTTCGGTGTCGTCGTCGCGGTGCTGCTCACCGTCGCCCTCGGCACCGCAGTCGGCGCGCTCCAAGGTATCGTCGTCGGCCGATTCGGCGCCGACCCCATCATCGTCACCATCGCCTCGGCCGCCATCCTGGTCGGCCTGGGACAGCTGTGGACCAACGGGCAGACCGTACTCAGCGACGGCAACAACTCCGTGCTCAACATGAACGTGCTCGGTGTCCTGCCGTTCCAGACCGCTGTGTTCCTCGTTCTCACCATCGTTCTGCTGTGGGTGCTACGCCGAACCGTGTTCGGTCGCCAACTGACCCTGTTCGGACTCAACGAGCCCGCGAGCCTGGTGTCGGGGTACCGCCGCACTGTGCTCATCACCGCAGCCTTCGCCATCTCCGGCGCCACGACCGGCCTCGCGGGAGCGCTGCTCGCGGCCCAGTCCAACCAGGGGCAGCTGATGTCGGGAGCCGGTTTGGGTTTCGACGCCATCGTGGCCGTCGTCGTCGGCGGCGTCGCGATCGCCGGCGGTGTGGGCACGCCTGTCGGAGCCGCCATCGGCGCCGTGTTCGCCGGACTGCTCAACAACGTCGCCGCCCTGGCTGGCCTGAGCTACGAGATGCAGCTCGTCACCGAAGGCGTACTGATCCTGCTCGTCGTGCTGATGTCCGGCGTCCTCAAGACGAAGAGTGCGCGATGAGCAAAACCCTCACCCGCTCCACCTATTGGGGCGCCCGCACTCTGCTGACGTGGTTGATCGCCCTCATCGCGTACGTAGCGTGCGCCGTGGCGGTGCCCGGGTTCTCCAGTGCCGGGAACCTCTACGCGCTGATGCAGGTCTTCGCGACGCTGGCGTTGGTGTCGGCCGGCCTCGCCGTCGTCATGATCACCGGCGAATTCGACCTCTCGATCGCTGCGACGTTCCCCCTCGCCGGCCTGATCACCGTGCAGTACGCCGACGAGCTGGGCCTGGCCCTCAGCGTCGCCGTCGGCGTCGGCTCCGCACTGCTCATCGGACTGGTGAACGGCCTGGCCACCGGGGCGGTGCGGATCGCCTCCCTGGCCGTCACCGTGGCGACGATGATGCTCGGCATCGGTCTCGGCTACCTGGTCACCGGCAACAACGTCGTGACCATGGCCGACTATCAACCCGGCCTGGAGCTGACCGAGCCGCTCCTCGGCGTCCTCTCGAGGCAATCCGTTCTGCAACTCGCCTTGGTGGCCCTGCTGATCGTGGTGGTCAAGCGGGCCTGGTGGGGCCGGTTTCTCTACGCCATCGGCAGCGACGGCATCCGCGCCCGGTCCACCGGCCTGCCCGTCACCTCGAGCGTGGTCGCCGCCCTGGTCCTCTGCGCCGGCTGCGCCGGGATCGGCGGCGCCCTCGAAGGTGTCGCCCTGGCCACTGGGCAGCCGGGCCCGAACAACGCGTACCTGCTGCAGGCCGCCACCGCAGTGCTCATCGGTGGGATCGCGCTCACCGGCGGACGCGGCTCCCTGGTCGGGGCCGTGGGCGGGGCGTTGCTGCTCGCGATCCTCAACAACGGCCTCAGCCTTGGCGGCGTCGCATCGGCGACCATCCAGCTGGTCAACGGCGTCGTGTTGGTCGTCGTGGTGATCTGCGATCGTCCACTACGCCGACTGGTGCAACGCGGCTCACAACGGCTCGTCATCGCCGAAGGCCAAACAGCTTCCGCCGCAACGGCGGCGGAGTCCACCACCCTCGACGAAGGATCCCGATGAACCGAATTCGGATCGCCACGATGGCCACGCTGACTGTCACCCTTACCGTCAGTGGCTGCTCAACCGGCGGCGACAACGGCAGCGCCGCAGGGGGTTCCACTGAGGGGGTCGAGGGCCAGTCCGCCTACGTCCTGACCCTCCCCCGCTCGAACCCCACACAATCCAACTTCGCCGACACGGTCACCGAGGACCTCGAGGGCGCGGGCCTCAAAGTCGTGACCGAGTACAGCGAATACGGCGCCGGCGCCGACCAGATGCAGAAGTTCAACCAGGCGCTGAGCACCAAGCCCGCCGCGATCGTGCTGTGGCCGACCGATACCTCCTCCCTGATCCCCGCCTACGCCCGAGCGCGCCAGCAGTCCCCCGACACCAAGATCGTCGTCGGCATCTACCAGCCGGCCACTGATGACGACAACCTCTATGACGCGTTCTGGGGCTACGACGAAGAGAAGATCGGCGCCAGCAGCGCGCAGGCGATCGTGGACGGGCTCACCGCCCGAGAAAAGCCGGTGCAGGGCACGATCCTGCAGATCGAGGGCTCTCCCGGGGGTGCCACCACCATCCTGCGGAAGAAGGGATTCGAAGAGACCCTGGCGCAGATCGCACCGGATCTGAAGATCGTGTCGTCGATGACCGCCAACTGGGATGGCACCGAAGCGACCACCGTCGCCGCGCAGATGTTCTCCCGCCACGCCGCCGACAACATCGTCGGAGTGTTCGCCCACTCCGACGTGATGCTCGACGGCGCCATCCTCGCCGGCGAACGCGCCGGCACCATCGCCGGCCGGGATTATGTGGCCGTCGGCGCCGACTGTGACCCGGTGGGCTACCGCAACATCGAAGCGGGCAAGCAGTACGCCACCGCACTGTGGGATCCGTTCGCGCTGGGGCACACCGGCGCTGAGGTCACCGTCGATCTCCTCAGCGGCGGAGAGGTTCAGAAGTCGACCACCCTCGAGGCGGCGACCATCACCAAAGACAACCTGGCCACCTGTGACGAAGCCGTCGGCAATTACCAGTGACACGAAAGGCACAGCATTCATGCCGTTGACCGGACAGACGGTGGTCGAGGATCGCAACGCCGAGATCCGTCGGCGCTTCGATGAGCGCCGGCGCGCCGCACTTCGCGACGCAGTGACACCCGAGACCATCGACGAGTTCTGCAGCGATGTGATCGGCAGGAAGCCGCGAACACTCGCGTTGCGCCACCTGCTCAACTTCATGCGGATGGCGCCGATCGAAGGGCGCACCTTCGCCTACGCCGCACCGTCCTACGAAAGCTATTACCTGGCACGCCTGCACGCCGAGCGCGGCGTGCCACCGACCGTCGACACCTCTCGTACCTTCCGCACCAAGGAGGACGCCATCGCCGCCGCGTTCCTCGAGCGGGCGCACGAGATCACCGGCATCGGCTCAGTGGAAGCAGACAACATATGAACAGTGCACTTCGGTTGCGCGGCTACAACTCTCGGCCTAACGTGGCGCCCGGCGAATCACTGACGTTTCATCTGGCGCACACCGGCGACGGCCCTGTCGATACGCGACTGTTGCGTATGTACAACGGCAACCTCAACCCCGCAGGTCCGGGAATGCGCACGGTGCACATCCCGTCGACGCTCGACCAGCGACTGTCCGTCGCGGACCAGTTCACCCAGAGTGGCGGCTTCGTGCGGATCCCCGACCCGGACGGCAGGCTGGTCGGCGCCGACTCCTTCACGGTGCACTTCTACGTGTGGCCGACTCTGCCCTCGCTCGGCCGGCAGGGTCTGATGTCGCGATGGGACGACCACACGGCCACCGGATGGGCGGTCGTCCTCGAGCCGGAGGGGCTCACGGTCCTACTCGGCGACGGTGCGGGCAACACCACCCGCGTGTGCACAGGAATGCCTCTCCTCAGAGAGGTCTGGTATTCGGTGGTCGCCGTGGTCGATGTCGCCGCCAATACCGTGACGCTGTCCCAGCGGTCGGTGATCAACAGCACCAACAGCATTTTCGGGCTCGTCGTCCCGTTCGACGGGTCCGCCGATACGGTCGATACCGCCGCCGCACCCGGGGACTCGGGCACCGATGCGCTTCTGGGCGGCATCGGCGTCCGCAGCACCGTCGAGCCCCGACAACGCGTCACCGCGGGGTTCAACGGCAAGATCGACGCGCCCCGGTTCTGGTCGCACGCCTTGAACCCCGATCAGATCGCGGACTGCCACGCCGCACGCGACAAATGCGCGCCCGCCGCGGCATGGCAACTGGGACAGGACACCTCGGTCGCCGGCCCCGGACTCGGGGACCGGGTGGAAGAACCCGTCGCCGGGTTGATCGGTGAATGCGTCAACCAGCCCGATCGAGGAATGACCGGCTGGAGATGGTCCGGCAAGGAGTTCAACTTCGCCCACGCGCCCCACGAGTACGGAGCCATGTGGTTCCACAACGACTCCCTCGACGATTGCCGCTGGCCGACGACCCTCGAATTCACAGTTCCGGCAGACCTCGCCAGCGGCTGTTATGCCCTGGAGTGTAAGGAAGTTCGCGAGGACGGACCGGAGACGTTCTTCGTGCCCTTCTTCGTCACCGCGCCGCGAGGTACCGCCACCAGCCCCATCCTGTTGCTCATCCCCACCTTCAGCTACCTGGCCTACACCAACAGCCAGGTGTATCAGAACACCCCGATGGGTCAGCTCGGCAACGGGCACATCACCGTTCTGGAGGATCTCGACTTCGCCATGAACAGTGGGATCGACCAGTACGGACTGTCGTGCTACGACAAGCACCTCGACGGCCGCGGCGTGCAGTACTCCAGCTGGCGGCGACCGCAATTGAACATGCAGCCCAGCTACCAGCACGAGCAGAGCTCCCAGGTGTGGCAGTATCCCGCAGATCTGCATCTGGTCTGCTGGATGACCGATCGCGGGTTCAACTACGACATCGCTACCGATCACGACCTCCACACTGAAGGCGCAGAGCTGCTTTCGCGCTACACCACGGTGCTGACGGCCACCCATCCGGAGTATTACTCCGCCGAGATGATCGATGCCTGGGAGATCTATCTGGCAGGCGGAGGCCGCGGAATGTACCTGGGCGGCAACGGGATGTACTGGGTCACCAGCGTCGCGCCCGACAAGGACCATGTCGTCGAAATCCGCCGGGGGGAGAACGGCGACCAGTCATGGCGGGGGCGTCCGGGCGAGCTTCAGCACTCAACCACCGGTGAGAAGGGTGGTCTCTGGCGGATGCGCGGCCGCGCACCGCAGAAAGTGTGGGGCACAGGGTATGCCGCTCACACCATGGCAGTGTCGACCTATTACGAATACCTCTCAGACGTCGCCGATCCGGGGGTCGCATGGATCACCGAAGGCGTCGACACGAGTGAGCGCCTCGGCGACTTCGGCTTGGTCAACGGCGGCGCCGCCGGCCTGGAGGTGGATCGCTACGACCTCGACCAAGGTAGTCCCCCGCACACGCGGGTTCTTGCCACCTCCGTGGGCCACGACCAGAATTCGATGCTCACGACGGAGGAGATCTACGGGGCGAACCCCGCGACCAACGGAGAGGAAAGCCCGTTGGTGCGAGCGGACATCACCTACTTCACCACTCCGAACGGTGGCGCCATGTTCGCGACATCCTCGATGAGTTGGTGCGCAAGTCTCTTCCACCACGACGGTGACAACGCGGTCGCGCGGATAACGGCCAACGTGATCCAGCGTTTCAGCGACTCGGCCCCCATCGAGGAGGTGATCTGACCGGTCAGACAAGACCCGCAGCCTGCGCGATCAAAAGTCCTGGCAGGACCACGGCCAATGCAGCTGGGGCAGCGATCATCCCGACCAGCATCCCTCGTCCGATCTGCCCTGCGGCTCCGGGGCGCGCCCTGAGGGCTACCGCGATCGCTAGTTTCCCGTGGTTGCATCGCCTCAGCGGAGAAGTTCGACGATCTGACCTTTGATCGCCCAGCGCGCATCGACTGCTTCAGCGGTGAGCACCTCTCCGGCAACGCAGAGATGATCCGCGGGATCCCACTTGACGCCTTCGCGGTAGGGAGAGACGAGCCGTGGTACGGCGCCGAGCACGGCTCGGCGTTGATCGAGCAGACAACGCTCGATCTCCTCCGGGCGTGCTGGGAGATCCTTCACGAGGCGGGTTACTACGTCCGGCAGGACCGACGTATCGGTGTGGGCTTGGAAGGCACAGACCACCCCGTCGATAACGCCCTTCATCAATCCACCTATCACCGGGCGGCGTTCGAGGTGCGGCCGGATCTCGACCTTCACTGCGAATGGTGTCCCGCGCGTAGCTGCTGCCGGCACCTCGACTTCGGCCTTTCCGCACGCGAGAGCGAGCCACACCTGTGCCAACTTCTTTTCACCGACGAAAGCACCTAAGTCGGTCCAACCGAATGACGCTAGCGTCCGCCCCTGCTGCCAGTGCGCCAAGGGAGCCGACCGGGGTGCGACCGCGTAGCGGTATCCGAATGGGTACTGACCACCGCCTGCGCCACCGTGCTCGAAGCGGATTCCGTTTCGTCTCGCTGCCCTGAACGAATCGATGTTGTAGAGCAAGAGATTCTCGATGTCAGCGTTCAGTGGCTTGTCCCCGAAGAACGTCGCCTGACCACGGTGGTCGCCACCTGCTACCTGCTGGGGGTCTCCACCCGGCGGATGGACAAACTCGTCGAGACTCTAGCGCGCGCATCTCGGGTGAACAGCACGGCACCGCGTTCACGAGCCGCCAAGGCGACAAGCCCGTCATAGGTCGCGCCCCCGGCGATTCCTCGGCGGGCGAACTCGCGGTGGGTGTTCCGCGCGGCCCGGGCGCCGAGTTGAAAGGATTCGGGGAAGTTCTCATCGATCAGTGCGACCGCGTCACTAGGGCTGACGCGAGCATCGGCAGGCAGACGGGTGAGCACTGAATAAGTTTCGGCCAGCGCGTGCCCGCTGAGCCCAAGAGACCGCGCCTTGGCCCACTTCGCGATCAGGGTGTGTTGCGGGTGCGAGGTCACGAGGAGGGGCACTGCGACGCTGGTATCGACCACCGTCACCGTCACCGGCGCCGGCGTCACCGCCGTCCCGAATCGATGAGGGCGAACATCATCTCATCGGTGACGACCGTATCCGCCCTGGCTACCAGGCGCCCGTCCTCATCGCGCTCGAGTCGAGCCGTCCGCCCTCCGGGAATGACGTGCAGCCCACCGCCATACGCTGAGATATCCACCTTGGATCCGGGAGTCAGACCCAACGCGTCACGCAACTGCTTGGGGCAGGACTATTCGACCACCGGAGTCAATGACAGCCTCCATGGGACTAGGCTACCAGTGGAATCCCATCGCTATTTGCGCCTTCACCATTGCCCTCATCGGCGGACTCGTGCACAGATCTTGGATCCTCACAGGGTGGCGCGTGCGGTTAGATCAGGGTCGGAGACGGGCGGCCCCAAGCATTCCGGCGGACCGCGGGCTGCCTGTTCGCGCGACAGACCGACTCAGATGATCACGTCAGCAAAAGGCCAAGCACGTGCCAGCGTCTGGTCCGTCGTCAGCAACGTCAGACCAGCGGTATCTGCCAGCTCGACGTAGAGCGCATCGGCCAGTCGGAGTGTGTCGCGGCGCGCCCACGCTCCGACCGCCACGGGAGTGAGATTGTGCCGAGTCACCGGTGCCCGCCGGAGTTCGCCAAGTGCTGTATCGACCTCCACGACGGTGAGCGCACCGCCGCGCTGCAGTCGCCCAAGTGCCGAAAGCACCTCCGCATCGAAGTGGGCTGGTGCATGCATCACCGTCCGCTACCTTTGGAAGAGTTGGCCGCGGAGGTTAGCTCGAGCCCAAGACCAGCGTCGAACAACTTCAGTGGGTTCGCGACAATATCGCGAAACACTACAAAGCGGCGCACGCTGGAATCCGCGAAACGTAAAACATCGCTAACGCAGCGCGGCCAGCGGGAACGACAATTTTTCTTCGGAGCGCCGAGTCGTCGGCCGGCACATCGCTGAAAGCTCGACGCGATAGTGCACCTACTCGTCGTCCCAAATGTCGGCTAAGGAAAACGCAACTGATGGCCCGGCGGGGTTTATCACGATCCCGTCATAGCCGTCCCTGCGAACCATTTCGAGCACCGCAGACGTGCTCAGTGCAAAGAAGCCATCCGATGCATTGGAAGCGACGGCCTCGGGCGCGCTGGTAAAGGCGACCAGGGCCGGCGAGCCATCTGCCAAGGTCATCCATCGAACCCTCACCTTGCCCGGCTCGGTTGCCTCGTTCGCAGCCAGCAGCAGCGGGCCGTCCGCAAAGAGCAACTGCAGGACATCACTTCTGTCGGCATGACCGGCATCCAGGGCGGCTAGCACTGTCTTCAGCGGCTCGTTGTTCGGATTACGCAAGGCAAAGTCAATGTCGGAGGCCGACAACGCACACGTCGGGCCCGCGGGATCGATATAGAGCCAGGCATCCTGTTGCTGCCGCGCCAACTCCAGTGCGCCGCGCGCAGGCGTAACCATCGACTGGGTTTCAGTGCCCGGCGGATACAGGCGATCAATTTCCTCTTGGCGCGTGAAGGCGAACAACGCCCGACCGCCGCCCGGGCCAGTGCCGCCGCGGATCTGGATCCGAGATCCTCGGGGAAACGAACCGTCCACTGGCACATCTGATCCTGTGAGGCCGAAGAGGAGTTCTCCGTACATGCACGACCGAAGCACCTCGAGCAGGCGCCGCTGGTCAGGCTGGGCCGCGAACTCATCGACAGCTCGACGGACGGTCTCATTGTCGACCAATCCCGTGATGTCGGTCCACCTCCCCCGGAACCACTGCCTTCCGCAATCGGACCAACTGAGTTTGCCCCACTTCCAGGGGCGAGCCCCTCACCAAACGGAACCGAGGGGTTCGGAGCCTTCGCTCAGCACTGCTCGCTGATAGCCCAGGCGCAGTTCATCGATGACGTCCAGCGCCTCCGCGGTCAGATCGTCGCGGACCCCGGCACGCCCATGCGCGAACGGGACATAGGCCTTGAGCAGATCGGGCACCTCGAGGGCGCTGTACGACGCCGACAGTCGGTCCGTACTCGCTGATGTATGGCCGCTGCAGCAGATTCCGTAGTCGGTCGGCACTCCATCGCAACGGATCTCCGGTGCCGCTGTCGGCACAGTCCGAGAGCAGTTCTCGGCCGTCCATGTTGTCGAAGGGTGCGCCGGCCGAGGTGGTAAAGAACTCTTCGATCACCTCCTCGCGCAGTTGCTCCTCAGCCTCTGAGGGGCGTGGTCGTTGTCCGCCTTCGGGGAGGTGGCGGGTCACCGCGCGCACCAGCGGCCGGCAGTCCGGCCACATGGCTGTCGGACGTATCGGCAGCAGGTCGCTCTGTCTCATGCCGTGTTCGAGGCAGGCGCGCGCATCGGCGAGGTCGAGCGGCTCCACGGCGTAGTCACGTTCGCCGAGTCGCCGCTTCGCGTCGGTAAGGACGTCCTCCACCGCGGTGGGCGCGAAGGCTGCGTCGACGATCTCGGACAGCTCGCCGTGCGCGAGGAGCGCCACGCAGGTGAGATCCCATTTCCCGATGCGACAGCCGATGAAGAGATGGTCGTCGTCGCCGAGAACATGGATCATCCGCACAGCGGTATGTACGCGCACGTCGGACAGCTCCGCCGCGAGGCCCGACAGCCCGTCACGTCGGGCAGCGAGCTCACCGCGGCAGGCGTCGCGCAGCTGCTCGTCGTCGACCAGTTCGGCCAGTGCCGCCAGCACCGCGTCAGCGCCGGGTCCGGGCGTCGCCACGAGGTTGGAGACGAGATACGGGATGTCCATCGACTCACGAGGTTCGGCGTCGAGCACCCACCGGTGCGGTGTGGCGTGCTCCACCTCCTTGCTGAAGAAGCCGAGCAGTCCCAACGGATGCCCCGAGATCAACCGTTGGAAGATGTCCTCCGTGGCCGGCTCCTCGCCGGCGGATCGTGTTTCGAGCCTCCTCCTGCGCCGGGCCTCACGCCTGGCCCTTTTCACTTTGCGTCGAATGCGTCCATCGCTCATGTACAAGACGGTATGGGCGAGGACTGACAAACAGACTCGGCAACCGACCGGGCGAACTGTCGGGCCGCGGACCTACGCTGGCGATGTCACGGCACGTCTGGAAACCCGCATCGCACACATCGCCGAGGCCGCGCTGGCCGAACGGCAATTCGTCACGCCCATCGACGTTCTGATCGGCCTGGGCTGGCTCACCCAGCCCCACGTCGATCGGTGGCTCACCGGCCGCGTCGCCGCGCTCGGGCTGTGCGTCGCGGTTGACTCCGACAAGACTGCCGCCGCCCTGGCGGCCCTGTCGGCGTGGGCGCACGACCGCGGGCTCAAACCGTGGGATACCGACTACGGCGACCATTCGTTCACCACCGGCGTTGACGCCGATGCCGAGCGCGCATTCCGCACCCGTTGGGCCGTCAGTGAGCAACCCGCCCCGGCCCTGCCGCGACACCGTCCCCGCGGGCTCACCGTCGAGGAGGTCGAGTATGCATGGACCTGTGATTCCTGCGGCGGTTCGGGCGATCTGCTGCTTACGACCACAACCGGCATCTCCTGTCTGGATTGCGCCGATCTGGGCCACCTCGTCTTCCTTCCCTCCGGTGACGCCGCTTTGACCCGTCGGACCGCGAATGCAAGCCGACTGTCCGCCGTGGTCGTCCAATGGAGCCGGCGCCGTAATCGCTATGAACGACAGGGCATTTTGGCCGAATCCGACGCCATCGAGGTGGCCGCGCGACAGTGCCTCGAGGACGCCGACGCCCGGGCGTTGCGCCGACAACGCGACCAGCTGCGTCGAGAGGTCGTCGACGAGAAGTTCCGCGGCGACTTCGCCGAAGCCATCCGGATGCACTTCCCAGGCTGCCCTTCCACACGCGCCGAGGCCGTCGCCTATCACGCAGCCCTACGCGGCAGCGGACGCGTCGGGCGCCGCGCCGCCGGCCGCGCTCTGGATCCGGACGCGATACGGCTCGCGGTCACCGCCTCGGTCCGCCACGTCGACACCGAGTACGACGACCTGCTGATGGCGGGGGTCGACCGCGACGACGCGCGCGACCGCGTGCGTTTGCGGGTCGAGGAGGTCCTCGCGGCGTGGAGGGGCGGGCTCAGCGTGCTTGACGGGTGACAAGCCCGCGCACCCAGTCGGGCGCATCGCGCATCATGACGAGGTGAGTTCTCTCGCCGATACGGTTCTACCCCTGATTCGAACCCGGGCTGACGTGTGGCGGTGGAAGGTCGCCAACGCGCACGGAGCCCAGATGCACGAAGCGGTGGCGATCCTGCAGCAGGCCACGCATGACCACGACCCCGCTGAAGTGCTGGCCGTGACCCAGCGGGCCATCGCGTCAGCACTGAAGGTGATCATGCGCGCCGACGACTCCAGCGGCATCATCGGCGACGCGTGCCGCGACCTACTCGATCTCCATCCGATTGCCGCCGCCAAGGCACGCCCGCCGGCGAACAAACTCATCACGTGGATGATGAAATTCCAGTTCGTAGACGAGTGCGACTACTTCACGATCGATCCGGTCGCCTACGCCTCCGCGCTCGGCCCGGCGGGGATCGCCGCCTACCGCGCCAAACTCGACGAACACGCCGCGACACTCGCGCCGCGACCGCCGGACGATCAGCCGTTCTCGTCGCCGGGCTCGGGGGCGTGGTTCACCCTGAACTGGAATGCCCGGCGGCTGGCCGTGTTCGATCGTGACGTCGACGCGATCATCCGCACCCACGCCCGAGACCGACGGGTCGCCGCGTGGCTCACGGATACCGCGGTAGCCCTCATGGAGATCGACGAGGTCGACGCGGCGATCGACTGGGCGAAGCAGGCCACCGACTTCGACAACGGCCACCAGTCACAGCGTGCCGCGGAGTACTGGTGCGAGCTGCTCGCCGAGCACCGACCAGACGAACTGCTCGGAGCGCGGGCCGACGTGTTTCATCGCTGGCCGTCCTCGACCACTGCGGGCCGCCTCTACCGAGATGCCGGCGCGTTGTGGACCGAGTACGAGGCGGAGGTGATCGAGCGGCTGTCATCGCATCCGCGGGAGGCGGTGCTGTTCGCGCAACTTTCCCTGAAAGACATTCCGTTTCGTTCGGCCGATGAGCCTCATCCCGATGATTGCGGTCGGTGCGGTGAAACGCCGCCTGGGGAGTGACGGACTCACTCGTCGGGGACCGCGTATACGCGAGGTGTCCGGATCGGCAGCTCGATCCCGTTCTCGTCGAAGGCGCGCAGGATGTCGCGACGCAGTCGTCGCTGCACCGATCACTGCGCATTGGGGCGAGTCTTGATCGTCATCCGTAACGTCAGCAGGTCGGGCGATACGTCCTGCACCCCGAGCATCTCGGGACTACCGAGCACCTTCGCGGCCAACTCGGGATCCTCCAGCGCTTCCTCGGCGGCTTGCACCGCCACCGTTTCAGCCTGGTCGACGTTGGCGGTCAAGGCGACCGGCAACTCCACCCGAGCCACCGCGTAGTCCTGGCTCATATTGCCGACACGCGCGATCTCACCGTTGCGGACGTACCAGAGGGTGCCGTCGATATCGCGCACGGTGGTGACCCGGAGACCGACGCTTTCCACCTCGCCGACCGCTTCGCCGAGGTCGACGTTGTCCCCTACCCCGTATTGATCTTCCAAGAGCATGAATACGCCCGTGACGAAATCGCGCACCAGGTTCTGTGCGCCGAAACCGATCGCCAAGCCGACGATGCCGGCAGAGGCGATGAATGGCGCGATGTTGACCCCGACCACGTTGAGCACGCTTAACAAGAGCCAAATCAACATCACGATCGACACCGTCGATTTGAGCACCGACCCGATGGTCTGCGCGCGCTGCCTTCGCCGTTCGGCGGCTTTGATGACGCTATCGGCACGATCGCGTCGACTGCGGAATTTGCGTTTGTAAGCAACTCGACGACGTGGACCATCTAGGGCCATCCCCGGCTCGGCGGACAGCTTCGTTTCGCGGTTCGCGTGCAGAACGGTCTGCAGGCTTTCAGGTTTTCCTGAACCAATTTGCCGCCTCGGCACACGCCGTAGCGGTGTTAGTGTGCGGCTAACAGGCGAAAGGGGGGCACGGTGTCGCATCCGCATGAGCCGCTGAAGACCGATCCGACAGAGCTACGCATTACCGCGGACCATCTCGACGGTCAGGCCAGCGGATTCCGAACAGCGCATCACGCAGCACAATCCCGCGCGAGCAAAGCCGCCCTCGGGTCAGGGTCCGCAGCTGCTGCGTTGCCGGGAATGCTGGCAGCCTGGGAAGCCGACGGTGCGAAGTTCGGCGGAACTTTCGCCAAGCACGCGCAAGGACACCGCGACGCGGCGGACGCCTATCTGAGCACCGATGCCGGCAGCGCAGACCGAATCGACAATGCGGGTTCCGCGCCCTGAGTTGATCGCATGGCACTGAACCTCAGCGAGCTCAAGCAGTGGCCGCCGGAGATCGCCGACTTGGCGCAATCAGCGCGGGACGCTGTCGCGAACCACACCGACGCCGCTGACTTTTATCGCTCGTTGGTCACGGTGTCCACGTGGGAGGGGCAGGGTGCGCAGGCGGCCCGGTCCGCGATGGAGGCCACGGCGAGCGATCACGACGCGGTGGCCGAAAGCCTGGGCGCCGCGGCGAGCCGGATGGAACTTGTCCACCAGGACGCCGAGGATCTCGCCGAGACCATAAGGCGCATCCTCGACGACGCCGCCGCCCAACCGGCGGTGACCATCAACGAGACCACCAACCAGGTGATCCCGCCCGACACCGGACACATGACAGACGAGTACGCCGCGAAGGTCGCGGCCAAAGTCACCGATCTACAGGCGCGCATCGCGATCGTACTTGCCGACGGCGAGCGAATAGACGCCGAACTGGCAGGTGCAATCACCGCGGCCAGCGGGGGCGCAGAGCCGGTGGTGAAGTCGGCAGGATCGCTGGAGGATCTGCTGCTCCCCCAGGACGGCGAGCAGCGTAAGTCCACACCCGACAGCCTCGACAGCGCACTGGATCAGCTCACCGGAGAATCCGGCGACGGTGCCGCGTCAACAAAGCCGGGCGGGCCCGAAGGCAGCCCCACCGCCGGGCCTACGCCGATGGACCCCGCCAAGGTCCAGCAGTTCAAAGAACTTGCGCGACAAACGATGCTGCGTGACGGTGTGCCGCCCGAGGAGATCGAGCAGCGACTCGATGCGATCGTCGCTGCAGGGCAGAAGCCACTACCCGCTGCCAGGCCGACCGAGAGCGGGCCGAAGCCACCGCCCAGCTTCGCCGACGGGTTCGCCGACGGCTGGTTCAACACCGAGGAAGGCATCAAAGACCTCATCGGAGCCAACGGATCAGAGGACCTCAAAGGCGCCTGGACCGACCTGGTCACGGGCAGCTGGGAACGAGTCACCAACCCGATCGACTCCTTGACCGAGGAAGTCGAGCACCTGACGAAGTACCCCGAGCACTATCTGGGGGAGGTGGCCGGCGGCACGGCCATCACTGCGCCGGGTGCCGTTTTCGGGGGTGAAGCCGCCCTCGCGGCCCGCGGCGTGGGGGCGGGCATCCCCGAAGACATCCTTCATACGCCAGGCGGCACAGACACATTCGACAACCCGACTTCACTCGGCCCCGCAACGGGCGATCACTCGCCACCTGCCGTCTGGGATTACTCTGACGGCTACTCGCCTGACGCTCCCCGATTGGCATCGAGTCTCAACGACGCCTTCGTGAACGGGCAGCCGACAGTTGACCTTGCGCGCGAACTCGCAGACCTCTCGACGCACCGCATGCCGAGCCCGACCGTCGACGCGGGCAACGCGGACCGCGTGGTCCTGGGCAAGTGGGCCGGACAGGAAGATGGATACATAGGTGAAGCCAGGAACAACGGGGGTATCTACTACGACACAGGACCCGACACTTGGAGCGCTATCGGTCACGCCCTCAGCAACCAGGAGGCCGATGCGCTCGGTTGGCAGGTAAACGAGCAATTCCTCAAAGCTCAGATGGAGATCGGTGTTGCGCGCTTCGACTATGTCGTTCAAGGTACGAGGTTTTCGTCGGTAGAAGACGTGGTTCGCACTGACCCAAATTCGTTCTCCGCGAGGGAGATAAAGTACCTGATGCAAAACGCACCGGCATACGGATATGAGCGGATCGGCAACTCGTGGGTGAGAGTAGGAAGTTGATGAATACTGCGAATGACTTTACAGAAGAAGTGCAATCCGTAGTCGGCCCACTCTTATCCGACCTCGGGTTCACGCTAGATAGTGCCAATGTTGATGTCGACGAAGGCGGCAGATTTGGTTCTGTCGTCTATTACGTATCCGCGGATTGCAGGATCCAGATTTACCAATCGTCCCGCGAGGGCAGCGTGAACTGCATGATCGCACCGCTAGATGCGCGAAACGAGTTCGGTCCGCGAGACAAATCTTCGAAGTGGCAGTACTTAACCAGGTTCTCCCCGATGCCTGACGTACCCCTGGAAGTGCTGATCGAGGCTGTGAGTTTCGACCCGAAGACCACTGCCGAAGAACTGCACTGGGTTCGAGACAATATCTTGAAGTATTACGAAACAGCGCACGCCGGGATCCTGGAAGCCTATGGAAACCCCTGACGCTTATTTCACGATTTTGTTATAGATGGTATTCCGAGTCCGCCGAACAAGTGACTGGAGCATTCGATGAGCTCGAATGTCCCTGGACCGACATAGCTCTGACGCACGTGGGAACGAGTCAGCAACGCCAGCGACTCGTTTAACCGGCTCTTCGCGAATCAGGATAAACCAAGGGCTGCGGATATTCCGCGCCGTTTATTCGCGTCGGTGATCATGAGGTCGGCCCTCGTTCGACGAGGCTTTGCCGACCAGAGCCGACGGGCGTAATCGGTATCGAGCCTGGCCTGGTGGACCGCGAGCGGACACGTACTCGACCGCGGTGGCGGACTTGTATGCAGCCATGGAAACCGGTTACTTCGCCCGAGCGACGCTTACGCGCTGTTCCCAATTTCATTTCTTGCGTATGAGATTGAGGGACCGGCGGGATTGATAACGATTGCGCTGTAGCCGTCCCTGCGAACCATCTCCAGCACCTCGTGCGCGGTGAGAGCGACGACAGCATCCGACGGGTTGAACGCAACGACCTCTGGCGCGCTCGTGAAACCGACCAGGGCAGTCGAGCCGTCGGCCAACGCCATAGAGCGAGCGACCACCTTGCCCGCGACGGACTTCTCGTCCGCACCCAGCAGTATCGGGCCGTCGTCCACAAGAACTCGCAGGACATCTCCCCTGTCGGCGTGACCTGTATCCAGCGCGGCGAGCGCCGTCTTCAAAGGCTCGTTGTTCGGATTACGCAAGGCGAAATCGATATCAGCGGCCGACAGCGCACACGTTGGCCCCGCAGGATCGATATAGAGCCAGGCATCGCGTTGTTGCCGCGCCATCCCCAATGCGCCCGCAGCCGGCGTCACCATCGACTGAGTGTGAGTATCCGGCGCATACAGGCGGGCAATTTCCTCCTGCCGCGTGAATGCGAACAGCGCCCGACCGCCACCTGGGCCCGTGCCACCACGGATTTGGAGCCGAGATCCGCCGGGGAACGAACCGTCTACTGGCGCATCTGATCCAGTGACGTCGAAGAGAAGTTCGCCGTACATGCACGACCGAAGCACTTCGAGCGCACGCCGCTGGTCAGGATGGGCCGCGAACTCACCGACGGCTCGACGGACGATCACATTGTCGACCAACTCCATGATTCGGACCACCTTTCCAGCGAATTGGCGTGCAAGCAGGCTCCTGCACGTTGCGCCACTGACGGAGCGCATGGGGTGTCGATGAGAGGTTGGAACGGAGTGGGGTCTAACGCGTGCTGCGCATATCGTGGGCTAGTTCGGGCGATACGACGAGCCGGCTGCAAACCTGCTGGGTCGAACGCGTGCTGTCCAGCGCCCTCACAGATCCAGCGTATGGGCTCCGCGCTGCTTCCATACACACCAATTGCACGTACGGAATTTCCCCTCTTATGTTTGCCAGCCGGGGAGAAGCGGCAACTTAGCACTGGGAGCGCGGCCAATTGGCGGCGACACAGCCTTGGCAGGCCACGCGAGAGGGCGACGATGGCGGACGAAGAGCTCACCACGGCAGTAGACGAGACGGACAACCTGCCTACAACCTCCGAAGCAGCTCCCGGCGAAGTGGTGGTGTCTACGCAGCCGGAAGGGCTCCTGGTCGGCGGGGAGCCCGAGGCCGTCGAGTCCTACCTGCAACGGCTCACCGAGAACGCCGGCTACGCCATCCAGACCGTCGGGCTCGACAAGGCATCGCTGGGCAATGCCACCGGCCTGGCCGCCGGGGCCGCATCGCTTCTTGGGGAATCCGCCAAGTTCGTCCAACTGCACCCCGACAGCGTCAGAGCAGTGCGGAAGGGTCAGCTGATCCCCGGAACGGACGGCTTCTTCCGCATGACAACTCGGGGTGCGGACAAGAAGTTCGTCAGCCAGCTGCAGTGGAAGCCGACGGACGTCAATCCGGCCAAGCTCATGTCTGCCCAGATGCTCGCCGTCCAACGCGTCGAGAGCAAGGTCGAGGAAGTGCTCCGCCTCGCCCAGGCCAGCCGGTCCGGGGACGTCCTCGGGGATCGCCTGTCGCTCGAACGCATGGTCAACTATCTCGAGAAGCACGGGGCGTTCTCGGATACCGACTGGGATTGGATTTCGAGCATCGGGCCGGGCTTGAACCGGACGGTCGAGCAGTTACGGCAACACGCCCTCGCCACACTCAAGACCTTCGACCCGTCACGACCGATCCAGGATCGCGCCGAGTTCGTCGTCAACGCGGTTGAGAACCAGCAGCTGGGCGAGACGCTGAGCTTGCTCGTCGTCGCCGAGGAGTCGTTGTTCCAGTGGCAGCGGCTGCGCATCGCCCGCGTGGAAGCGACCGAGCCGCAACACCTTCAGAAGGTGCTCGACGACGCGCGTGAGCTGCTCGCCCATCAGATGGCCGCCGACGGAGAGCTGTATCGACGGGCGCAGACCGTTCTCGACGCCGTCGCGAGAACCGAAGCGATCGACGGCTTCCGCTTCTGGTCGGTCCAAGGCCTGACACGAGACCTGCCGAAGCTGCGCGAGGATCTGGATCGGTTCGCCCACGCCCGTCGCGCGCAAGCGCTGGAGTGGTCCGAGATCGATGCACCGACGCCGAAGGAGGCGCTGCAAGCCGCCGCCGACAAGGCCTCCGTCGCGGCGACGCAGGCACTCGGAGTCGCCACCGAGGGGTACACCGCGGTCAGCAACTTCCTCTCGAAGACGACAGGGGAAGGGTCGAAGTTGTTCGGCAAGCGACGATCCCGCGGTCAGCCGGACGAGGAGTAACCGGCCCTCACGGCACGCTGCCGTGCCGGCACTGCAACGCCATCGGCGGCGCGTCGCCGAGCAGCGTGCCCAGCGACGCCAGCTCCTCCCCGTCGCGCAACCCGACGACCGGAGGTAGCGACAGCCGCACCTCGACGATCACCGTTCCCTCACCGGACGCCGTCCGGCACCCGAACCCCACCCGCTCCCCTGCCCCCGCGCCGAACGCCTCGTCGACGCGCGCCCGGACGGCGGCCAACGTCAACCGGCCCCCGGCCGCGTCGCGCAGCACCGGATCGAGGACCGTGCGGGCCTCGTCGGTCAACGCAGCCCCATCGCCGAAGTAGGTGTCCGGCGAGACACCCGCACACGTGCCGTGGGTGTACCACTCGTGGTGCATCAGCGAGTCCGTGTTGACGGTCGTCGAACCCAGTTGGTCACGGACGTCGTCCGCCACCTGCACCGCCGGCAGCGCTGATTCGCGATCGCGAAACTCCTGTGGCACACCGCAATACTGACGGTCGCGTGGCTGCGGCCACAGACCGTGCAGGACAAGCGTCGACCCCTTCTTGGCGACCTCACCGGACTCACACGCCGCGTTTTCCGGTTCGGCGATGCAGAAGCTGGGCGCCCAGGTGAGCACCAGCCAACTGGAGGCGGCGCCGTCGGATACCAGCGCAGACGGGTTGGGTGTCCGGTCGAGGGCAGTCACGCTGTAGGTGACAGCAGCGACGACAATCGCGGCCAGCGCCGCGGAAATCGACAATACGGCTACGTCGCCTCGCCGCATGGTGCACCCTTTCACCAGTGAACGCAGCGGGTAGCCAGCTGCACGGCAACAGCCTTCCACAGCAACGCGTTAGTATTGCGCGATCGACGACGAAAGGTGCTGCGGACGTGCGTGCGTGGCCGGGTACGTCGCGGTGAACGACATCGACCGCTGGTTCCAACGCACCGGGCGCCGAGAGCCCCGCACGGTGTCCCTGTACGGCTGCCTGCTCACCGGCAGGATGTTCGAGTACTTCCGCTACCGCCTGCGTTACGCGCTGCTGGTCGACGGCGCGACGTTCGTCGTCCACGTCGCCGAGTTCCTGATCATCCTCACCAGCCTCGGCGGACTCGCGGCGTTCACGGTGATGATCCTGCGCGTCGGCAGCCTAATCGTCAGCGGCGCCTGGTGAGGACTGCTCGAGGTGATGCGCGAACGCCTCCGCGGACTCTCGCTGACCCGCGACCGGGACGCCGTCGAGCGCGAGATCAGCAGCTGGCTGGTGCTGTCGCTGATCGTGGCGACGGGCGTGGCCGTCGCGGGTGCGGCGGTGGCGTTGTCGCTGCTCCCCTCCACCGACGACCCGCTCGGCCTGCTGTATGCCCTCCTGGTCGTCCTCGAGCTCGCGCTGCGAATGCCGGTGCGGGTCTTGCATTCCGGGATGTACGCGACCCGGCGGGTCTACCGGCCACTGTGGACGCTGTTCGCCCCGACCGCGGTGCAGATGGTGGTCATCGGCGCCGGGGTGTTCTTCTACCCCACCGCGGCCGTGGTCGTGGCGATCATCGTCTCCAACGCGCTGTCGATCTGGATCACCGTCCACTTCACCCTGCGCCTCTACCGCCTCAACGGCGTCTCACCGCATCCCCGGACGGCGCGGTCACTGCGGGACCGGCTGCCGAGAATCCCCGTCCGGCAGGGATTCGACGCCACGGTGGCCGGATTGGGCCTACGGCTCGATGCGATCGCCGTGCTCGCGATCGCCGGGATCTACGGCACCAGTACCCGGTCCTTCGACCTGACCGCCGGGTTCGAGGCGTGGCGCGACATCGACGCCTTCCAATTCTTCTACCTGGTGTTGCCACTGCTGCGCGGCGCCTACGAGGCCACGGCGGTCTTCTACTTCGATTTCGTTCGGCTGCGGCGCATTTCGGCGCTGCGGGAGTACCGGGTGTGGTTCTTCCACCAGCTGCTGATCGTCACGCCGGTGGTCACCCTGTACTTCTGGGGGCTCGCCGTGATGCTGGGATTGTTCGTGCTTCCCGGCATTCCGTTCACGTTCCTGCTGGCGCTGCTGCCGTTGTTCATCGTGCGCAGCTTCATCGGCACCTACCAGATCCGGCTGTTCGCCGAGGGACAGTTCCGGGCGCTCAACTTCACCATCGCGTTCTCAGCCGTGCTGTTCGCCCTGGTGTGGATCGACGCGAATCCGTCCTCGGATCTCTTCGAGCTCACCGCCGCGATGATCACGCTGCTGATCGTGCACATCAACCTGCAGCACCTGCGCGATCGCATCCCGCCATCGCCCACCCAGCTGCCGCTCGGGGATTGGATCCGCGCACTGGCCGCCGAACCGGGGCCGGTGCGTGCGGGGACGATCACCGTCCCGGAGTGGATTCCGCAGCGGCAGCGGGCCGCGGCGATCGAACTCATGCGGAAAACGTTGACGGACAGCGGAAGTCTCGCCTTCTGCTCGGCGACGTCACTGGTGTTCTACGTGCGTTCGTCCTTCGGTCCGGACCGGCAGCCCCATCTCGAGGTGCAGACCGCCACCGGCGGCGCCGCCAACCGCGGCCAGTACTGGCGGGAACCGGCTCCGGACGGGCGCGCGGCGCTGGACCGAATCGTGACGGCGCAGTGGCTGAAAGGCATTGCAGGCGCGCCGCAGGAGCCGCAGAGCCCGGAATGCCTCGAGCCTCAGTTCCTCGAGATCTTCCCCGACGGGGTGGTGGCCGACCTGGACACCCGCGCGGGGGCGCAGGCCATGCGCACGCTCGACGACGACCTGGTGCAGGCGATCCTGCCGGCGGCCATGAAGAGCCTCGACGACGACGCGCTGGTGGTGTCGGTGGCCGGGCGCTGGCTGTCCCCGATCTTCCACGAGAACAAGGTCCGGATGATCTTCCTGCTGCCCTCGGATCCGGAGCCGGAGCAGTTCCAACGCTGGCTGCGAACACTGCGGGCGTGGCGCCTCGGCCAGTGGGACCGGGAGGCCGCCGTTCATGGCGCTTGAACCGGTCGATATCGACCAGTGCCTTATGGACCCGGCGACCTACGAGTCCACGATCCTGCGGATCTACGCTAAGCGCAACGAGCGGGGCATGGGATTCCACGACGTCGCCGACGGCGTCACGGATTTCGATGCGGCCGCCGATCGAAAGGCGTTGTCCCGCGCCATCGCCGCGACTATCGCCGACGGCAGCTACGAGCCGCAGCCGGTCGATCTGTGGTTCCTGGAGACCAACGGCAAGCGCCGCGCCGCTCACATGCCGGGGTTCGTCGATCACATCGTCGGTTCGGCGCTGTTCAAGCTGTTGTCGCACAACGCCCGCTGTTACGGCCTGCCGGGCGTGTATTCGTATCTGCCGGGTCTGACGAACGTGGGCGCGATGCGGGCGTTCGCGGCGTTCATCCGTGCCCATCGTGAGCGGGTCGGCCCGAGAGGCGGACCGCTGTACGTGCTGCAGTCGGATTTCGAGAAGTACGGCGACAACCTGCCGGTCGGGCCGGATGCCGCGCTGTGGAAGAGCCTGCGGGAAGTGGCGTCGCTCGGCAGCGCACGTGGTGAGATCAGCGGTAGTGCTTGGGGTTTGATCACTGCGCTGATCCGCCCGGTGGTGCGCGACGAGGACGGTGCCGAGTTCACCCGCCTCAACGGGGTTGCGATGGGGACGCCGCTGGTGCCGGTGCTCGGGAATCTGGCGGTGGTACCGATGGACCGGGCGATCACCGATATGGACGGGGTGTTCTACGCCCGCTACAACGACGACTTCATCGTTGCCCATGGGGATCTCGCTGCGCTCTATGAGGCGGACGCACGGATCGATGCGTTGGTTGCAGAGCTGGGTGTCAAGCGGAAGCTGAGCAAGGAGTTGCGCACGGCGCTGTCGGTGCATGGCCGGCGGTGCGAGGTTGACCCCACCTACCGTGGCAGGGACCGGATCGACTGCCTGGGGATGTCGGTGACGGCGGCCGGGACGGTGACGTTGGGCCCACATCGGTTGCGACGCTTCGTTGCTCGGATCGCGGCGCGGATCGACGCGTCATCACCGACGCTGGCGTCAATGACAGTGCGGGAGCGGGCCGGTCATTTGGTCGCGGCGACGAACGTGATGCTGGATGTCACGAGCCCGTTCGCGGTGGCGGGGTTGTCGGCACTGCTGGACACGGTGACCGACCGGGGGTCGCTGAAGGATCTGGACTACCGGATCGCGCGGAAGATCGCGCAGGCGGCGACGGGCACGGCGGGAGTGCGCGGCTTCCGGCAGTTGCCACCGGAGGTGCTGTACCGGGAGATGGGGCTGGTGTCGTTGGTCGCGCTGCGAAATGCGCAGTGAGCCTTGCGGATGTGCCCGACGCGCGGCTAGTTTGAGTCAGGCGCGGATCCCGCACGTGTGCGGTCACTGCGAGAGACCACAGAGGTTGCGGCTTTCGGTCTCTCTTTTTCGGCGTTTATCCCCGCGCCTCTAAATTTGGCGTGTGCCGCGGGGAAGACCGTCCCGATGTCGGACGACGCACTATCCGTTCTCGGCGTGGTGGCGGGCGCAAACCCGAGGCTTGGTCGAGCTGCTCATGGAGCCGTTGGTCAGCAGTGATTCGTACGTGCCGAGTTCCACAGGTCGGCGCATTAACCGACACCACTTGACGGCGCGGAGGCGTTTACCTACCGTCTACGCGACGGATCCACTGCACAAACTGAGAAGGCGGATCGACTATCTTTCCGCCAGTAGCTGCCAATCGCAAGGAGCGAGGGCTCAACAAGGACCAGACAGGTCACAACTCCCAAACCTGGTCCGGATCATCGAGAGCAGCCCGAATTTTGCTGAGGTCTCCAAGATCTGCGAGAGGTGAGGACTTAGCGATGTCCACGATGCCGCGCACCATGAGGCTGACTGTTTCTCCATCGTTCGCTTCGAGTGCGCCATCAAGCCGCTTGAAAAGTTCCTCGAAGTTCGACCGGCGCTCAGCGAACACCTGGGCGAAATAGTCCTTCAGTACCGATTCGGCGGCCTTAATGCGGGCGACTTCGGTGGTCTCATATGCCTGTAGCCGAGCCCGCTTGGTGCTTTCCACCTGGTGCACAGCGATGCATTCGCGCGCCGCCTCCACAATCTGGTTCAACGCATCGAAGCCCTGCAGCGGAGTGACCGCGTTCGCCGCTCGACCAACAACTTTGGCTGTGTGTGTCCTGACCGGCTCAGCCATTTGATTGCTCCTTAGTCATCGCGCGGTATCTCACCGTGAGTTCCGCGCTTTCCTCGGTCAAGTCACCGGCAGCATCGACAATTGGTGCTGCGGCCACGTCCCGCACCGCCATCGCCAAGGTCATGGCCCTCTGGAACCGATCTGCGTGTGCCTGTGCCTCGAACGGCTCGGATTCCAGCAGATCGAGCGCAGTAACCGCACGCTCACGCAGGTCACGCAGAACAGATCGCAACTCATGCGCTCGTGCGTCTACCGCCGCCATCTTTGTGTCGAACTCGTCGAGTTCAGCGATGCCGACCTCAACCTTTGAGCAGACTTCCTTCGCCTGCGTTAGCGCTTTGTCTCCCTGGGTGTGTGTGACAAATCCTGCGACTAGCAGTCCTGGTCCGATCGTCACGAAGTTGAGCGCTGCGGCGCCAAGCGCCATTCCGCCACCGCCCGCAGCCAGACTGCCCCCGCCGAGAAAGGCCATCGCCGCGTTAGTCGCAGCAGCCCCCGAAAGGCCTGAGATCGCCGCGCCAGTACTCGCCACTCCAAAGGTGCCCGCCGCGGCCGTAACCCCGGCGCCGGCGCCCAACCCCGCACCGACCGACCCCAGCGCTCCGGCAATCCACGACGCGGCATCAATGTCGAGGCTTGTAAGGCCAGTCACCCGATGTGTCGTCGCATCAATACCGTCAACCAGCAATCTTTCGTTTTCCCGGACTTGACGCTCGTTGCGGCGAAGGAACTCAACCATGCGCAGGAGGACATCAGTCAGCGCCTGCTTCTGGTCATCCCCGAGCTCCCTGAGTGACTCATTCGTAGCCGCGACAGCAGCTTCGCTTTGCTCTCTCCGAGGCTCGTAACGCTGTGTTGCTTCACTCCGCTGCGATTGAGCCTTCTTCAGGGCCATGGCGCCCCTACCGCCGAGTGCCAGCCCACCACTGCCCGTAACCGCTCCGACGGCAATCAGCGCTATCGGTATCAACGGCAAAACCATCGTCTACCCCCTCCCAAATCACGCCTCCGCCGAACAGTAGCGCGCCCCGCCTCGCCGATCCAGCTAACCTGAGATTCGGACGTGGCGGGGAAGATCCATCAGGTTGTTTGCGCGGGCGTGCTCGGCGCGAACTCTGACTCCGAGACAGTGGGACCAATTTTGGGCTCATCACCTAGCTTGCGAACCGCACGTGAGCAGTTGTGCGACCAATTGGCCGCGACGGCGCTGGACCCAGCGGCGGCGTCATTGGGTCAGGGCTGAAATTTCACCACCGTTCATGACGAGATCCCTTTCTGGTCAGCTGCGAGATGGCGGCCGAAGACGCACCGAGACGCACGTAGCTTCGAATGTCGGCGACCAGTACCGCGTCGTCTGTGGTCAGGACTAAGCGGGCTCGCAGATTTGCGGAACCACGCTAAGACTTTTCAGGGCGGCGTCTGGCCGCGGCGTCCACCAGCCGTGAGCAACTTCTTCGCGAAGACCCCCCAATAAGCAAGCTGTACCAGTGCAGGACCCACCAATTGCGCGAAATATCGAACTGCGACAGGGTTCGTGCCGCTTCGCAAGTTCAACACCGGCCACCCGCGTTGTCAGAAGCTTGAGGCAGAATGCGCACGTGACGATCTGCAGCCGTTTCAGCGTTGACGGACGACGTTGTGAGAATGCCACCGCCAACGAGGACCGCTGGTGTCGAGAGAACGGGTGCGCGGGATTCACAAGGTCCTCGCTCGCGCAGGCGCCAACGCTGAAAGACGTCAAGTTCTACGGTTCTGAAAGTGAGATCGCAGAAACGGGGGCTCGTCCCGCGCAGATCGCTTCGAGCCCCATCGACGATCAAGGTATGGCCGCAAGCCGTCCGCTCGTTCAAGTTTCACCACGGCGGCACTGATGCGGAAGCGGAGGTGCAGATCCGATGGATGCTAGAGGATTTCTTGGAGAACTCCGGCCGCACGGTCACCACGGCGAATTATCTTGTGCTATCCCGCGAAGGGTACCGCCTCGATATCGGCCCCAATAGGAAGGCGGTCACCGCCTACCGTTCCGCCCATCGGGAGCGAACTTGGGAACAGGTCAAGTTCGGCATCCCGTCTCGAATTGATTCACATCGGGTGGAGCCGATGCCGTTGCTGCCCACGCTCGAGGCTGCCGCACCCGAGCCCGTTCCGCCGAAGCGACCGACGCCGATGACGTTGGCCCGCATCCGACCGGTGGTCAAGCGCGCAGCGCCCACACCGAGCGCCACCGACGAAGAACACGCACATCAACAGCAAGCCGTGATAGACGCAACCAAGGCTGATACACCAGAACCCACCGAATCTCGAGGATCCGTCAATACAAGGCCGCCGGTCAACAACACCGGGAACGCTGCCGAAAGCGCATCAGAAAGGGATGAGCATGGCAAGCCGGTCCATTCCGACCCGCGACCAGCGGAACCCTTCTCGGACCAGCAGAACGTCGAGCAGGCAACGCAATCCGACGACAGTGTGGCAGGCGCTAACCGTTCCACAGGTCGACAGGTGTCGTTGTCCACGGCCGCAGCAATGGCATTCTGCGCTTTGCTAATCGGCCGGCAGCTGGGACGGCGACGTTAGCGAAGAACTACAAGCCCCGACTCAGACACCTGCACTAACTCGTGCTCCAATGCATGCAGAATCGCCGCGTCGAGCCGCGCGCTGATTCCCTGCGTGCGACGCTTGCCACCGAACATCGCCAGAGCATCCCGCTTCAGCTCTTCTCGTTCAATACCGCCGGTCTGCTCCACGATGACGAGCATGGCATTACCGATCTCGACGAGACTCACTTCCTCCAGCGGCCGGCTGAGCCCCTCGGGTGGGATGCGCACCCCTCGCCATGAATCCGGTTGAAGTCCCGTCGGCCAGTAGAAGTCCTTATCGTCCGCCCGCATGAATTCCGACGGCACCACGCGCTGGATCGAGCGCTTCCTGTCGTCGTTGACTTTGCCCAAGCCGAAGGCGCCGGCGACGAGTTTCGCAAGCCGCGCTCGATGCACCGGCGCCTCGGCCGCGATCACCGATTCGGCCACTCGACGCACCGCATCCTTGGCCCATTGACTCGGCAGGGCATCGAGGATGCTGATATCCCCTTCGATGCGCGGTGTCCACTCTCGGAACGTCATCACGTTCGGATGCTGCTTCGGCTTCCATGGCGCGGGTGCGGGCGTCGGCCTCGCTGACCGCAACGGCGCATACTTGAACTGATGCGTGGGCGCCGGCGGTACCTCGTTCTCGAAAACGGCCGGCGCAGGGACGGTCGAGGGCGTGGCGAGCACATTCTTCGCCTCCACCACGGCTGAACGCAACCGACCGATGGTCTCTTCTCGCTGATTCAGCCACTCCGGCAACCACACTCGTTCGACAGCCGGCCACTTCATCAGGTTGCCGAGGACTTCGACCGGTAGACCGTCGCGGTCGGCGACGGTCTTGCGGCCGTACCATTCCTGCCCGTCCAAGAGGACCGCCACCAGCGGCTGCTCCGGGTCTTCTGGGTCGGCGATGACAATGTCGACGCGGAAGTCCGACAGCCCCACATCGGTGCGCACTACGAATCCCTCGGCTCGCAGCACTTCGGCGATTTCCTCACGGTGGCGGTCGATCACCGGTAGCCGTCGACCGCCCTCGGTGATCGTCTCCACTCCGCGTGCGGCCATCTCCAGGTACGCTTTAAGATGCTTCGTGCCGACCTGTGAGGTCTCTTCCGCACGCAGCTCCGAAGGATCGAAACTCGCGTATAGCACCACTTCTCGCCGCGCTCTGGTGATGGCCACGTTCAGTCGACGTTCGCCCCCCGGGCGGGAGAGCGGCCCGAAGTTGAGCGGTACTACGCCTTTGTCGTTCTTGCTGAACGCGATGGAAAAGAGAATGGCGTCGCGTTCATCGCCCTGCACGTTCTCGAGGTTTTTCACGAACAGACCGTCAGGCTCGTCGAGGGCTTGCAGCAAGCGATCATCGCCGGCATCTCGCAGCAGATTCTCGATCAGGTCGCGTTGCGGTGCGTTAAACGTAATGACGCCCAGCGACGGGGCCTCCGCCGGCGAGTCGTCGAACCGCCGCATGATGTCCTCCACGATGGCCTTTGCCTCAACGTGGTTTGTCCGCAGTGCCTTACCGCGCCCGCTCCGCTCGAAATGCCCGTTGACCCGCACAAGCGAAATGCCGTGCTCACTCGCGGTCGCGAGAGGCGCGGGGAACGACGCGAGTTGGCCGTTGTAGTAGTGGAAGTTGCTGAAGGCGATCAGGGCTTCGTCTTGGCTACGGTAGTGCCAGGACAGCCACTGCTGCGGCACCCGCGCATGCACGCACTCCGTGAGGATGGACTCCTCATCCAATACCACGTCGGGGTTGTAATCCTCGTCTTCATCGACCGCAGCGCTGGCTTCGGCGAAGCTCGTCGGTGGCATCTGCTTGCTGTCCCCAACCACGACAATGGATCTGGCCCGGCCCATCGCACCGACCGCGTCTGCCACGCGAATCTGTGAGGCCTCGTCGAACACCACGATGTCGAACAGGTCCGGCTTGGCGGGGAAGAACCGTGCCACCGAATCGGGACTCATCAGTGTGCACGGAAGGATCTGGGTGATCAGCTCGCTGTAGTTCTCCATGAGCCCGCGCACACTCATGCCGCCGCGTTTACGGTCCAGCTGTCTGCGAAGCCCACCGACCTGGCCGCTCATAGAATCCGAGTCGAAACGCCGGGCACCAAGGATCTGCGCTGGGATGGCCCGGCGCAGCTCTTCTCTGATCTGTCCCGTGCTGACCGTGAAACGTTGGATCGCCTTGCTGTGGGCGGCGACATCGAAGTCACCGAGAGCGCTCGCCTCCAGCCGCTCAGCGACCGACGCTTTGGCCTTGCCGCGGTCGAACGCGAGTGCGGCGTCGTCAGCAACCACCGTGCCTTTCAGAATTCCGGTCCGCGCGGTGGTCATCCCCGCGTGACGGAGCGGCTCGACGTGGCTGACCAAGTCGACCCAACGGTCGATCGAAGCCGACGACTCCAACTTTCGGTCTGTGCGGGTCTCCCACCACTGTTCGACGAACGACCCTTCGCCCGCCCAGGCCCGCTGCTGTTCCGGTGATGCGCCCGTCGCGTCCTGCAATCGCTTCCAGGCCTTGGCCAGCAGATCGAGCTGCGTGCTCAGCTCGCCTTGTCGGGTGCTCGTGAAGAAGCCCCGTAAGACGCGGGCATACTCGTCGTCCGCATTGGCAGAAATCACGGCGGCAACGCGACGGATAGCGGCGATGTTGTCGCGCAGGTAGGTCGCATCTGCGGCGGCCATTGGATTCCACGGTCGATTGAAGAGCTGCAGGGGCAGCGCCGCGACCTGTGCGCGTAGTCCGGCGACCAAGGCATGCGTGTGACGGACCTGCTCCAACAACGCCGAGAGCGATTTCAGGTCGACGGTGTCGGCGTCGACCGCCAGGGCCGGAGTGATCTGCTCGACGACCGCCCGGCGGCGTTTTTTGCGGCCGAAGAAGCCGGACTCGTCAGCAGCTACGGCAGCCTGGTGAATCGCCGGTATATCGAGATCCATGGCGGCAGGAGTAATCACGGCCTCCCAGTCGTGTTTCGTGCCGGTGATGGCTCTTACGAGTTCCTCGACGGCTCGAAGTTGGGCGGCGGCTGCGCTCGACTGCAGCGTGTCGATCGCATCGAGTGGATACCGCGGCTCTCCGGCGAGAATCGCCCAGGCCGCGACCGCCGAGAGATCAGCCGCATGGGATAACTGGTGCAACGACAGACCTGCCCTTTGGACCTCATCCAGGGCGCGATCGAACTCCGCTGCCGCCGCGTGTATCTCAGCCCCGTCAAGACCCTGCTGAGGAGGCACATCGACAAAGCCCCACGGGTGTTCACGGCGTGGGCGCGCGAGATCCGCTTTCTCCGGCAGCGTTCTCAGGGCTTGGCTGACGCGCTCGAGGAGTTCGGGGTTTCCACTCGCCACCAATTGCTCTGGCACGTCGAGTGGGTCGACGTGCCGGTCAGCCGCCAGCTCTCGGGAACGCGCGGAGTACAGCGATTGACCGACGGCGTTGGTCTCGTGGAGCCGAGTGGCATATCGTCCCAACGACCCGCGGCTCGACTCCGCTGCCTGCAACTGGGTGTGCAGGAGATCCTCGTCGTGGTGGATGCGCAACTCGAGCGCTTCTTTGATCTGCCCGCGGACAGCGGCCGGCCGCGCCGATTTGTCGTGGAGATTGAGCGACAGCTCACCCAGCCCGACCGCTTCCAGTCGCTTCTTGACCACATCGAGAGCTGCACGCTTCTCTGCCACGAACAGCACCCGGCGGCCTTGAGCCATGGCATGGGCCAACAGGTTTGTGATCGTCTGCGATTTCCCAGTACCGGGCGGTCCTTCGAGAACGAAGGTGCGGCCGGCCACTGCGTCGGCGACCGCACGAAGTTGCGACGAATCTGCCGGCACGGGAACCGCGGCATTGAGCTCGTCGAGGTCGACGTCAGCGGAGGGGGTCACCGGGTCGGTGAAAGGCTCCTGCGGCGTCTCAATGAGGTGCTCGACCAAGGGATTGCGAGACAACGACTTCCATGATTCGTCGAGGTCTTTCCACAGCGGAAACTTCGCGAACTGAAGAATCGCCAGGTGAACGGTGTCTTCGACGCGGAAGTGCAGCCCGGCGTCGGCGATAGCTCGACGCACACCGTTGAAGGTGCCGACGAGATCGATCCCAGAGGCATCCTCGGCCGGATTCGACAACTCGGGGATGTGTAGGTTCAAGGCCACTCGCAGCTTTTCGACGAGGCAGTAGTTCGGTGTCGACGTACCGGCTTCGTCGAGGGTGAGCTGGTATCGCTCGCCGCGGTTCTTGGTGGAGATATTCACAGGCACCAGGACCAGTGGTGACCGCAGTTCGCGGTCGTTGAAGTGCCAGTGCAGCATGCCGAAAGCCAGGTACAGATTGTTCGCGCCGGTCTCCTCGACGATGGTTTTGGCCTTGTTCGCCAGGTAGCGCAACTTGTTCTTGTAGGCGGCGTCGGTGATGTCGATGTAGGTAGTTCGCTTCTCGGCGAGCTGCACTTCGCGCTCGGCTTCGGGTAGATCGCGTCCGAAGCGGATACCGCGCGCGGTGTCGACACTTTTCACTTCGTCGGAGGGCAGCAGCACGACGGGAGCGCCGGCGTTTACGGCGTCTTCGAACCGGCCGAGTGCGCGGCCCGGCACCTCCAAGCGGTAGCCGGCGCGGTCCGTGTAGTTGATCAACTTGTTGCGGAGGCTGAGGTCGAGCAACGCGTTCTTCCACTGCGCAATGCGGGCGGGCACGAGCTCGTCGACTGAGGTGCGGGCCTGACCCTGTGCCGGCAGATAGGGCGCAATGGACCGCCCGGCGCCCGGTTGATAAGTGGTGACCACGACGTTGCCCTCGGCGTCGATCGACCGGCTGGGGAGCGGGTAAATCCTTGCCTCGCGCGCCTGCCGAATGTCAGTGATCCCGACGATCCCCGAGAGGTCGCCCGTTAGGTGCGACCTTCGGGGTGCGTGGGTGGCGTCGACGAAGGACGGCTGGTCCGCAGCCTGGGTCAGCATGGTGGTTTCGATCAGGGCGATGTGGCCCAGGTCAACCTGGTTGACGACGTCGACGACTTCGGTGGTGGACACCATGCTGAGCGCGGAGTCGGTGCGCCAGTAGCCGAGGAATGCGTGGCCCCGCAGAACCCACAGCGTGGTGTTGATGCCCGCCTGTTCGAGGACGGCTGCCATCGTGAGTGTGGTGTCGAGACAGGTTCCCAGCCGTCCGTCCAGCACTTCGGCTGGTGTTCGGATCTTCTGCCCATCGGCGCCCCAGCTTGCGGGCGGTTCGGCATAGCGGATGTCGCGGGCGCGCATCACGTCGAACACAGCCTTGGCGATCGCATCGACCCGGTCGGGGTTCTCGCTTTGGTAGCCGTCGATTGCCGAGTTTCCGGTCGCGGCCTTCAGATGGTCTGACACCTCGGTCAGCAAGGTGGTGACGGCCGTCGAGTTCGGCTGGACGTATGCGGCGAGCATCTCGAGCGCGAGTTGCGGCGGGGTCGCCTTCCACTGTTTGGCGGCGAGAATGTTGACGTTCTTGGCCGCCTCGGCGAGCACCTGTCCGTTCGCGTCGCGGAGGACGACCCGGATGTCGCCGGGGCTTTGTTCGTCGACCTCGAGCATGGAGGCTGGGTCGAGTTGGAGGTCGACGTTGTTGAGGATGGTCGGCTTGTTCGCGGCCAGGTCGAGGTGCACTTCCCGGGGGCCACCATGGCTGCCAATAGCGCTGACAACATCGACTTCGATGACGGCGCCGTGAAGGTCGCTGGTGACGTGGTCAACGGTGATGTGGTCGATCACCGGGATCCGGCAGTGCGCCATTGCGTAGCTGAGGTCGGAGACCGCGGAGATTCCGATCCGCGGTGCGTCGACGTCACCGGCATTCGGGCCGGGCGTCACCTTCACCTGCGAAGCGACCTGTTCCGCCGGGGCTTGTTCGGCTCTGGGCGTCACCTGGACGGGTGCGACGGTCGCCTTGAGGCCGGCGACCTCGTCGGCTTGCGCGTCAGCGCCGATGGCGCGAAGGAGGAGTTCGGCCGAGTCGATCGCCCGGTAGGCCCGGGCGGCGTCGAAATGCTCGTTATGCGCCCACTCGTTGCGGACGCTCCGCAGTTCGCGCGCGTAGTTCTCGGCCTGCCGCGACAAGTGACGCGAGAAGGGGTAGCCGAGGAGGTCACCGAGCCGCTCCGTCATGGCCCGCAGCATCAGCGACAGGTCACGGTTGCGGTACTCACCGCCGCGGCGCCCGTTCGCAGCGTCCTTCGCGCGAAGCACGTCCGGCCAGTCTGTGCCCGCAGGTAGGGCGGGACTCAAAACGCGACTGACGAACGGCTGGAGCCCGTCGATCAGCGAACCCAAGGCCTCACCGACGAGCTGATGATGGTCGACGCGGTTCATGCGCACCCTCCCCTGTGGATCCTTCGGTACTGGGGCTCCCCCAAAGCGCCCCGGCAGAGGTTAGAGCTCGGGTCCGACAAGTTAGGCGCGCTCATGAAAGCACGTCGATAACGGTTCTGTCAGGCTGTCGGATCACTCGTCAGTCGTCCAAAACCAAAATCAGTCTGTGTGTCGACGTGGCGAGCCACTGCTCGCCCAGCTGTGGGCGCTCATGGTGGGCCGACCAGTACCGTTGGCATCATGGCACTCATTCGTTCGCTGGAGCCCGACAAGCAAGTCGCTCGGCCGCCTCGCACGGAGGTCGATTGTCTCTACACGACGGTGAACACCGATGATGGACAACGACTGCTGCGCCTGGCCACACTGGGTTCCGATCAGCGCAAGTTACACCCGAAGCCCAGCCAGATCATCGAGCTCGACGAGACGATGGCGGCGAAGCTCGTCGCGGTGCTTCAAGAAGCGTTTCCACGAATCGCAAACCGCGACGGAACGTAGCTGGGCAGACCCGCTGAAGCTGGGTGTTGCATTAGCTGAATTCCAAGTCAGTCGCTGTCGTGGATCGGGTCGTCAGCGTCCACCATTTGTTCGTCGTTCGACTTTCTGCCGGTTATCTTCCGGCTCCCAACAATTCAGACTGTTTGCCGCTCCACGTCACGACAAGCGAGTCCCGCGCTCGACTACTCGCGACGTAGAGCAAGGATCTCTCCCGCAATAGCGCTTCCGTTCGCTCTTCCTCCGGTACCCCCCGCAGCGCGACTGGAGCCGGAACGTGCTTATCGTCGGCGCCGGACAAGATCACCCGCGAGAACTCCATGCCTTTAGCGCGATGCATGGTCATAACAACTGGCTGACCTGGAGAAGCCGCTGATCGATCGACGGCCCGGACGGAAACGCCGCGCTCGCTCAGGCCCCGCACGAATCGGTCGCGGTCATCCTGGCTCCTCGTCAGTACCGCAATGCTTTCGGGCACTACGCCGTCGTCCAGCCAGGCCTTGATCAGGTCGGCCACCTTCTGCAGTTCGGCCACCTGACTCTCGCATCCGATCAGCTGCGGTTCGGGACCGCTGCGCGCCGAGCGGTAATCCGTTGTCTTCTCTGCCTCTTGTTCCAGGTCGGTGTACTGAGCACCCGACAACACCCCGACTGCGAACGCCAAGTTCTGAGCCGTCGTCCGGTAATTCAGCGTCAGACGGCGGGACCTGCCCACGATCTTGATGCCGAAGCGGCTCAGCACAATTGGGCTGCCATAAATGCGTTGATGGGAGTCCTCGGCGATGAACAGGTCATTCGGCCCCTCGGCCGCCAACGCACGCAGCAACGCCCAGTGGGTTGCATGCAGATCCTGAGCCTCGTCAACGATCACGTGGTCTGCGAGATACCCTTCCCCCGCCTCCGCTCTTATCCGCAACGCTTCCGCGGCGAGTGCCAACACCTCAGGGAAGCTGAGCGTCTCGTCCATCTCGCTCTGACGCCGGTAGGCCTCGACCAAATTCCACACCGCGATCCGCTGCGGACGGTTGAGCCGCACCCCTCGACCCGGCCGCGCCACCTTTGCGTACTGCTCGAGCGAGATAATCCGGTTGGCCAACACCACGGCGACGTACTCACTTTCCAGGAACCCCGGGGTCGCCAACTTGCTGTCAAGCCCCGACTGCACCGTGGCTGCAACGTCGCGCCACACCGCGACGGACGACGTGCGCTGTGGACCGACAACGCCGCTTCGGCCAAAGATCGTCTGAAACGCACTATTGACGTACGACCATGAACTATCGACGACCGCCTTTGCCAAAGAATCGACCCCACCGACGTATATTCCGGTATCGCCCGGCTTTTCAGCGATGACGACATCGGGATCCAGCGCCCGGACGTCAGCCTTCAGACCGTCAGCGAGTGCGGTGTTGTAGGTCGTCAGAACGATGCGTGCGTGGGGATTGTGCTTCGCGAGCCGCCGCGCTCGGTGAATGGCGACGACGGTCTTGCCGGTGCCCGCGCCGCCAGACAGCCGAAACGCCCCGCTAGTATCCGACTCGACATACTTGCGCTGCTCGGGATGCAGGAAGATCCGCCACGCGGCGAAGTCACCCCCCTCGATGACACGGCGCAACTCGTCGTTGTCCTCGATAAAGGCGAACTGCATCTTTGATGCCGGACGCTCCAGCGCCTTGATGATCTCTTCGTCTTCGTCGCGCTTGGTATCGATGGGCGTCTCGGTGAATCCGTGCTTCTCGCGGATCGTTTCGACCGCGATCCCGGTAGCAAGGTCGAGCAGTGCGCTGCCCTCCCAGTCCAGTGCGCCTTCAGCGGCATCCATGAGCGCCGCTTCGTCCGATGCCGCCATCGCTCGCTCTGCTACCTCGACGCTGATGCCCAAGCGGTCGGTCAGATCGGTAAGCGTGTAACCGACACCCGCAAGATATGAAACATCGGGAACGGGTTTCGGCGGCAGCGCTTTTGAATCAGGCTCCGCCAATGCTGTCGCCGGCTCACCGATCAAGCCTTCCAGCGTGCCGTTGATTGGGTTGACCCGCAGCGTCGCACGTTCGGCGAGCTTGATGGCCTCGTCGTGCCCCCACGTGCCCATGTAGATATAGGTGGGGCCGCTCGACTTGTCGTCGACGCGGAAAAGAACGGCACGATAGTGCAAGTCGACACGGCCCGTACGGACCCGAGGGTCGACTGCCGCCTTCATTGGTTCGATGTGCAGCGACGCCTGAGTGTCATCGGCATTGAGCTTTTCGAAGAAGTCGTACACCTTGTTCTTAATCGAGCCGTCCAGCTTGGACATTGCCTTGCTGTTCGACGCGATGACCAAGTTCGCCATCTACACCACCCCGTTCGATTTCAACGCTGAGACCAGCTGTTCGATGTCGGCCGGATATACCGTCCAACCGCTAGGAGATTCACCGGCGTCAAAAGCGACGCCGATCTTCGCGCCTACCCATGCCATGTCGATGACGTCGCCGCTATCGGTTTCGTAGCCGAGTTCTGGAACTGCCACTCCTGCGTCAGCGAGGGCGCGGATGAGTTCGCGCTCAGTGTCCGAAACTGCCTCGGCCAACAATGCCTCCCAGGCCGCGGGCAGCAACACTGTTGGCGCACCGTCCCATTCGGCTGGGGGCGCCGCCTCTAACAGCGTGCGTGTGGAGACGCGGGTGGCATCGCTGATACCCAACCAGTTGGACAGTCGCACCCACTCCTTCCACGCCGCGCCGTCCGAGTAGTCGAGCCGGTCGTCACGGTCGTCGACGGCGAGCACGGCCTTCGGCGGGTCGACGGCTGTGCGCACTCCTGCCGTGACTGTGACGCCGCCGGCAACATACGCCCAACACATGTCCGGACCGGAGCCCGCGAACGAGGCCCCTCCGTCCAGGGCAGTAATCGCGGCGGCTCGCACGGTGTCGGACTCGCTGTGCGCGCGATTGTCCCCGCGTACAAACAGGTACGGCATCCACGTGCTGAAGTGCTTCCATGCGTCGAAATTTGGATCGATCATGAACTCCAGCAGTTGGGTTACCGGGTCCTTCGCCTGCAACCGGACCAGGCTGGGCTGCACGTGGAACTTGCTGGTGACAAAGTTGGCCGCCTTCTGATCGAACCAACTGGGCTCAGCTGATTCACCAGCTTTGAAGCGCTGCAGATCGTCATGGCTGAAGGACCACACCAGAAAACCGGCCTTTCGCAGTGCCGCGCGCTTGTCGGCGTCGTCGGCCACGCGGTTGCGGTCGCCGGTCCCGGCGTGAAAGGCGCGGCCGTCGGCGAAGATGGCGATTCGGGGGATGTCGGGATCGGCAGTCTGCAGCACGAAGTCCGGCTTGACAAAGTCAAGCGAAACCTGCGGCCGCAATGACCATTTACGTGGCGTACTGCCCTGCAGCGTGATCGTCGCCGACGGTCCATACGTGCCGGGCTTCTCGACGACGGCCGCGCCCATCAATTTGAGCCGAGCGATGAACGATGCGTAGAAGTCACGTTCAAGGAACGACTCGTCGCTCACCGGCGTGGGAGGAGGTGCCTTCTCGGTGACGTCGGCGGTCCAGTCCTCGAGGTCAGGGGTGGCATGCGACCCGACATCCAGGATGTCGTCGAGCAGTTTCAACGCCGTCAGCCGGGATACCTTATCCATCTCGTAGGGCGCGGCGAACGGCAGCAGACAACGGTGGCACGCCAGTCGGTCCTCGTCTCGGCAGGGGCATTCGCGCACGATCTGACGAGCGGCGGCGAGTGCGGCGAAAACCTTAGTGTGGTCTGCGAATTCGGCGAGATAGCCGGTGCCGCCAGGAACGGTGTCGTGAATGAGTAGCGCCCGGCGGTCAGGTGCCCAGAGCGCGTCGCTAATGGTGGCGACGTCAAGGTGCTCAGGCGAACCACCAATCACCTGGCGCAACCCCAGCAGGATCGCAGCGGCGAGGCTGGGATGAGCGAAGTTGTCGAACTCCATCTGCGGCGGCAGATGCAGCAGAACGCCCTGGGTGCGCAATCGGCGGGCCAGGGCAATGTCGCGAACGTCCTCACTGGCCGAATCACGCAGACGGCACCAGGTGCGGTGCTCGTAGCGGCTGTTGCGCCCCGCTGCACCGTCGAGTTGGCCGCAGGCGGCGCACACGCGGAACAGGCCGCTGGCCGACTCTTGTCCGGCGATCAGCCGCTTCTTGCCCTTCGACGTCCGCCGACCCAGATTGATCCACCGAATATCCAAGCGCCGCAGGTACTCAGCACCAAAAGCCGAACTCTCCCGGAACCAGGTGCGGCCCACCTGTGTGGGATCGATATCAGCAGCGGTGACGATAGTGAACGGTTCCTGCTTGCGGTTGTCACGGATGTCATTGATGGTCGCCTCGTCACGACGCACCTCGGCCGACACCCGGGTCATCTCGACGACAGGCAGGTGCTGACTAACGTCGGCGATGGCACCACTGTGACAGCGAGGGCAACTCGCCGCCGGTTCGGGCGTCGGCCCGGACGGTCCCGTCCTGGCCCAGCCGCATTGTGGGCAGACCTGCCAGGAATGAATGTTGGACTCGCCGGTTCCCAAGTCAACCGCGTCAATGGTGACGGCAAGACCTTGAGCATAGAACGTGGCCCCGGGGGCCAGTTCGGTGAGGGCCACCCGCGATCCCCGCTGGTAACTGAGCTCCTCCCCCATGTACTCGTTGCTATCCGGGTCGATCCAAGTGACGCCGACATCCAAGGTGACCGCATCGTCGAGCAGCGTGTAGTTGGGCAGTACGCCGTAGCGTTCGAGCACCGCGATCCAGTAGTCGCGAGTCAGTGAGTTAATCTGCGCACCAAGGAGTTTGAGTGAGCCCTTGGCGATCTTGTAAGCGCGCCGATCGTCGTCGGTGGCTGCCGGTGACGACGCGCGGCGTTCGAACTCGGGCAAGTCGGCGTCGACGGCGGCTCTGCGTGTGGTGAGTTCGTCGAGGTCTAGTCGCCATTGGTAGCTCGCGGCCATTAGCCGCTGGGTAAGCCCGCTCGGCCCCCCTTCGGAAGGGGCGCTGGCCCACGCCCGGAGGCCGGCAACGGAATCCGGGCTGAGATGGTCGCCGAACTGGCCTAAGAAGCGGTTGAGCAGCTCCGCGCTATCGGTCGCGGCGGTCTCGAGCAACCGCGCCAGCCAGCTGTTATCGCCATCATCGCCGAGCACTGAGCGCGCGTCTGTCGGCGGATCGAGCTTTGGATCGCGGGCGAATTGGTCGACGATGTGGGCGACGTACTGCCGCTGCAGGATCTCCTCGGCACTGAGGAACGTCGCGGGTGGCCGCACGTCACCTTGGATCACCGACAGCGGTTCGAACAGCTTCGGAAGGTGTTCGCCGCGACCACGGACGTAGGCCAGGATCAGCGAGTTCCCGGTCAGCCGGCCGGCGCGGCCGACGCGCTGCAGGTACGAAGACACCGAGCGGGGCAGTGATCCGAGCATCACAGTGGACAGGTCGCCGATGTCGATGCCCATCTCCAACGTGGGCGTCGCGACGAGCACGTTGGGAGCTTGCGGGTCGGTGCCGCCGCATTTGAAGGCGGTCTCGTAGTCGAGCCGGGTCTTGGTTGGCAGCAGACTCGTGTGCTCGCGGGCGACGACGCGTCTCATGTTGGTCGAGTCGTAGAGCCGCCGGTAGAAGTTGTCGGCTTTGGGAGTTCGGCGGAGCCAACCGGGACAACGGATCAGGATGCAGGGTGCGCCATCGAGTTCGTCAATGGTGGTGGTGCTGCCCGGGACGGGGGTCTGGCAGACATCGCAGGCAAGCAAATGCCGCATGTTGAGCAGTGCCTCCACGGGGGGCGCGCTCACCTGCACGGTGGCGGGCGCCAGATAGTAGACGGTGGAGCCCGTTTCAGTGGTGAGGGTGGATAGCAGCATCTGGTCGGTGAGTTCGGCAAACAGCGCCTTGGCCAGGTAGGTGCCATCGTGTGGGCTGACGTCCAGGCATCTCGTGGCCCATCGGGCATACCAGGACGACGCGGCCGTGATCGCGTCGAAGCCCTCAGGCAGCGTCCCAGTTCCGGACTTGAGCGCCGGAAAGGCGGGTGCGGGTCGACCTTTCGGGAAGGCGGGCATGCCCTGGCCGCGCGGCCGGCCGCCCCAGACGTGGTAGCGGTTGGCGTTCTTCTCGATATACGGGCGCAACCAGTCGTGGTGGATACCACCGCGGGTGCGGACCCGTTCCGCTGTGCCGCGTACCCATCTGGCCAGTGCCTCGTCAGAAACCCCGGTCAGTGGCAGTTGGGTGGGGTCGGCCCGATCGAGTGCGCGTCGCCCGAGGATCGGCGCCTTGTGCGGAGCACCCAGGTAGACCTCAGCGGCGACGCTGCCGGTGAGTTCCAGGGTGCGGCCGGTGCGGGACTGCAACCCGAATTCGAGGTCGACGTCGAACCGCAGCCGCCGTTTGGCCTTGTTCTCCGCGGCGCGCCGCGAGTTGGGGTGGGCGTCGGGTTGCCAGAACGCGACGAACTCATCGCGGTCGACGATATCGGGTGGCAGCAATTGGTAGCGCAGCATCGGGTCGTTGCCCGCACGGCTGATGACGGCCTGACTCAACTCGTCGAGGTCGAGTTCACCGTCGCCCAAGGCGCCGCGCAGCGCGGTGCGCAAGGTGAGGCTGTGCGAGCGGGCCTGCACGAATCCGGCCCGGTGCGCAGCATCCTGGACGCTGTCGGTGAACATCAGCGCCTTCTTCTCGGCGGCGTCGAGGGTCTTGTCGCCGAACAGGTTTGACAGCGTGACCGACAGCTGGGTGGCCACCGCGCTGCCCAGGAAGCGGATGCCGTCGGTGGCCCCGCACGCCGGGCACACGTCCTCCTTGGACTGCTCGTCGGCGTCGGGTCCGATCAGGGTGAGCACCGGCAGCAGCCCTCCGTCGACGACGTCGGCGCTCTCTGGGTCGGGGGTGGTGTCGAGCAGTTCGCGGTGGTCCAGGTGAAACCAACGCAGCCCTTCCACACCGCCGGACACCTGCGCCTCGGCGGGCGCGGAGATCAGCGCACGGAACCGGGACGCGCCAGCGGCGTGGTCGGCGCGGATCGCCTCGTCGGTGACATCGAGTGCGGTTCCCGTCGGTGCGAGGCGGGCCCCCCATCCGGAGCGACCGCAATGCCGGCAGTACACCGCGGGCAGGTAGAGCTCGTTGTCGTCGGCCAGTGCCCCGTCGTCGGACCAGCGGTACTCGGTGGCGGCCCGGACCGCCCGGTCGACCCGACTGAGTTCCCGGATCCACAGATGAACGTCGACGCCGAGTGCCGCGCGACCGACCTCAGCACGAACGTGGGAGAGCAACGCGAAGACGAACTCCAGGAAGCGGACTCGTATGGCGTGGGTGCGCGCGGCGTCGCGATCGACGGCCACGGCGGGGAACACCCGATTCGCCAGGTCGGCCAACGACACGGCGTCGACAGACCCCTCCAACACGGCTTGAATGAACCGGTGCCGCTTGAGCTGATCGAGCATGTCATCAATGGTCAGGTCCGACCCGACGGCGGAGGCACCTGAAGGGGTGGGTTCCTCAAAGAGGTCAGACTGGGTGGCCGTCTCGAAGAGCTCAGACTGGCTGGGCTTTCCGAAGAGGTCCGATTGAGCGGGCTTCTCGAATAGTTCGGCGAAGACCGCGGAAGCGATGGCCTGGTTGTCGGTGGCGGAGAGGGCCGCGTTGGTGATCCGTTCCAGCGCGTCGGGCAGCCCCGGTTCGACGGGTCTCCACTCGGCGTCACGGGTCCCGAGCCGCGCACTACGCCACTGGTCGGGGGTAAGTCGCGTCTCCTCGATCACCGCATCAGCGTTGAAGGCTTCGCCGAACACGGTGTGCGCGAAGTCGAGCATCGCCGACGGCGCCGCACGTGAGCCCAGCGTCGCCGACGTTGCCACCGGAGTGACCCTGCCGAGCGGGCGGCTTCGGTCCTCGTCGGTGACGCGCGACGTCGCGGTCCAGTGACTCTTCAGCGTCAGGCCGAGCCGACGCAGCAGCATAGCGACGTCGGTGCCCTGCGCACCGTCGTAGGTGTGGAACTCGTCGAGCACCAAGTACTGCAGCGATTCTGCGGACAGCCGCCACATGTCGGCGCGGCCCGGATGCAGCAGCATGTGGTCGAGCATCTTGTAGTTGGTGAGCAGGATGTCCGGTGGCGCGTCGTGCATGAGAGCGCGGTCGGTGATCAGCCCGTCCGCCGACACCCGGGTTCGTCCGCCGCTGGACTGCTCGCCGGTGTAGAGCCCGGCGCTGACCGCGGCCAGCGCGCGGTCGCCGGCGATGAGCTTGGCGAGCCGCTCGGCCTGGTCGTTGGCGAGCGCGTTCATCGGGTAGAGGATCAGCGCCTTCATGCCCGTGACACCGGACTTCTTGGCGCGCAACACGTGATCGAGGATCGGATAGAGGAACGCCTCAGTCTTGCCCGATCCGGTACCGGTGGTGACCAGCGTGGCCTTTGGGCGCTGCCCCTGCTTGGTCGACAAATGTGCGAACGCGCGGGCCTGGTGTCCGTACGGGGTGAAGTCCGGCGGCCACCAGTCCAGGTGCTCGGCCCAGTCGTCGCCGGCCGGGGCGAACGGGAGCCGCAGCCGCACGTACGGTCCCTTGAACATCCCGTTGTCCGGATCGCCGACGAAATCGGTCAGCGCCGATTGCGCGTCGGGGTCAGTAAGCGCGAACGTGGTTGCCAGGTAATCGGTCAGACCCTCGCGAAGGCGTTCGGCCTGCAAAGTGGGTAGGAGTGCGCCCATCAGCTACATCACCTGATTCATGGCGATGAAACCGTGTCGTCGGTAATCAGCAGGTCGTCTGGGTTCCATAGATGTTGTGCTACCTGCTGATAAAGAGTGCCGCGATCTAGGACCGCCTGCGCGGTGAAATCGTCATATGGTCGGAACGGCAACCCGGTGCGAGCGATGAACTGGAGAAAGCCCGGGTTGTTTTGGTAGCACTGTTGATTCAGTGAGCGCGCCAAAAGGTTCTGCGCGTTGTAGTGCGGCAGCTTCTTCTCGAACGTCATGTCGCCGTAGCTGGCGTTGAACTTCTTGGGCAGCAACAGCAGATCGCCGATCAAGTTGCGATGGTCGGCGAAATCGGCGGCGTGCTCGAACTCATCTGAGTGTCGGCGCGGATGGTTGGCCCAGATGTGTTCGACCTCGTACTTGACTGGCGTACCCGTGGTCATCTGGACGTAGGTCGAGTGACCGCCGGACTCAACCTCGATGTAGTCCGTGAGGCGGGCGAGCAGCCTGTGGATGGGCCGGCGGTTCTGTTGATGCAACCGAAGCCGGTCAGTGCTGCCGATCCGCTCAACCTCCTGCATCAGTTGCTCGTATAGGGATTGACCCAGCGCTGGGAGATCCTTGCCGCGGATTGCCTTTGTGACTATGAAGGTTCGGTACTGCAATGTGGAGGCGTCGATCGCCCGGTTGTTCCAGATCCGCCAGCTCAGCAAGATGTCGACGAATTGAGCGACCAGTCCGATCTTGCGTACCGCCACCGCGTCATCCTCACCGACGACGAGCGGCGCGAGCAGCATCGGAAGCTGCAGGGTGAATTGGTGGTCGGCGTTGTAACGCACTCGTTCCAGACCCGCGACTAACACCGGCGCTTTGGTGGCCGACATAATCGTGGCGAAGTGGCGGCTGTAGAACTCGAAATCGTTGCCGATGAATCGCGCGAAGTCCGCCGACTGTTGCAGGCCGATTCGAGGCGCATTGCTGCGTAGCCAGCGGTGAAACTCGGTGCCGATCTTGTCGTAGTCCAAACCCACGGCACCCTTGCGGCGTTCACGGATTGTCTCGGCGTACTGGCTACGCAGCCACGCCTTGAAGAAGTCGGCGTCGAGCTCTTTACCCAACGCGGCGAGGTCCTGCACACGATGGCGCCACAGGTCCGCGGGCACCCGGCGGGTGTCCTCGTCGATTCCGGCTAGCAAGTAACCCTTGAGCATGTCAACCGGGCGGAGTTGAAGCCCACGGTCGTTCATGGTCTCGAAAATCGTGTAAGCGTCATCGTCGCTGTAGGCGGTGATCTGGATGATCTGGACGCAGTGCTGCAACCAGTCAATGAAGTACGGGAGAGCCTCGCCCTGAAGCTGTTTGGGCAACAGTTCACCGATGTCGTCGTAGCGCTCGACCAAGTTGCGGACCGAATCGCTGTCAGCCGGGGACGCAGTGAACGGAAGTCCGTCGTAGAGCGCAGTCATGCAGGCGATGCGGTCATCGACGTCGAGATTGAAGGATCGCTTGCCGAAGGTGTCGGAGATGATCAGTTCGTCGATGTTGGGTTCGCGGTTTGCGCCCTGCAGTTCCCGCAGGTATGTCAAAAGCAGGGTAAGAGTGGTGAGTCGCTGTTGCCCGTCGACGATGAAGCGTTGGGTGTCCTTCTCACTGATGACGATTGAGCCGAGGAAGTAGAACGGGTACGTCGCCACGGCATCGCGCCGGTGCGACGGATCGTACGCCTCAAGGAACTTTCCGCTCAGATCGTCCAGCAACTCCTGAAGCTGCTTCTCTTCCCACTTGTAGTCACGCTGATAGTAGTCGATTACGTACTTGGAACCCTTGAGGATCTGGGCCACTGACCGGGCCACCCCGTCAATCTTCTTCAACTCGACTCCCTGGCTTCGATCCGCCGAACAACGGCTGACTGCATCTGCTACAGCTCTCCAACTAGAGCGCTGAAGTGCTTGTGCGCCAATTCCATATCGCGTTCTCGATCTACCCCGACGAAGGGCTCGATGTAGGTGACGCCGTTAACGGTGAGGTCTTCAGCCTTAACCGTTCCCTTCTTGCGATACTCCGACGCCAGCTTGCCTGGTAGTTGGCGTCCATTCGCGTCATAAAGTGCGTCACGTTCGTACTTCTGTAGCACCGGGAACTGAGTGCGGTAGATCGTGAGCAACTCCTCAGCAGTGATGCCGAGCATGATCGCCACAATCGCATCGATCTCCACAAGAGCCTGGCGACGGTCAGCAGCGCGGCGGAGAGGCGTCGCCCACTCCCACTCGGGTTTGACGCCGCCCAGTGGGGTGCGACCGGAGTAGTCGACGCCGATGTGCGGCACCCAGGAATCGCGTTGCCACTCCCCGTCGTACAACTCTTCCCACATCGGCGAGTACGGGCCGATAAGGCAGTTAAGCCGCAGGGCACGAAGAATCAGATGAGATTCGAGACCATGGCCGCGAACATGCGGTATGCGACTAACAACATTAAGAGTGAAATCCGATACCCCAGCAACTTTCGCGAAGAAGTCGACCGGCAACGATGCCCATATTCCCGCAGCCACAGCGGTGTCGCGAAGGTCGGGCAACAGGGCAGACCAAAGAAGAAAAACGTGGCACGGTCCGGGCGGGATAACCGCCGCATGAAGGGTTCTCACGGTCGCGGAGTCAGCCATCCGCCGCCACACCAACCGGAAGTAAGACGAGCTGGGATCGCCGTGCCACTTCGGATAGGCGGCAGAGTATTCGGCGAGCGGCTTTGCGACCTGGTAGCTGGTACGCGGAATGAAATCCTCACCGAGGACATCGAGGTCAAGCAGCGCAGTATCTTGACGGCTCTTAGGGTTCGGATTCGGTTGCTGATACAACGGCGTCGCCACAGTCAGGTGCGGACCCTGCAGGATTACCCTCGACCATTCTCTGGGGACAGCAGACTCCGCGCGAAAGTAACCGAGTCTACGGTCGCGGTCTTCTTCCCATCCACGAGTCACCTCGAACGCAATATCACCCAATCGCGTTGCGGCTGCGATTTTATCGAGCACCTCGGCGCTGGCGCGGTTCACTGGGTAAAGCATGCGCGCTTCTTCGGGTGGAATACTAGGCTCATCAACAAGTGCCGCCCAACCCTTGAGAATCGACTGGTCGACACGGACGATGCGCTGCTTGTGTGGACGCATGTCCCAATTGTCTTCGTCATCACGCACACCCGGCGCCGGGCCTGAGCCATCATGATTGAGTGACCGTTCAAGCACGCTTGGGTTATACAACCAGCCCGCCTGCAAGAAGTTGATTACTTCGCGAGAGGGTCCATAGATGTGGACACCGAAGTCTCGCTTGTCGCTGATCTCGCGAAAGATGTAAGCGTTATTCTTGAACTGCCAGTGCCGCCGCAGCCGACGATATGATTCCTTGCGCAGATTTCTCGCCCGGAGCTCCGTGAAGTGACTCTCCGGATGGATTAATCCCACAATTCCCGCCGGCGCCATGGAGCGCCACGTTCGGTCCATAAAACCGCGATACAGGTCGGGCTGCAGGGCCGTCAGAAACGGTCGGTCGACGCCCGATCCGAGATGTTCCTTCAGTGCCGCCTGGACCGACCGTTCGTCGAGAAGAATGGTTCGGTTGGATGCATCCGCTAGCGTCGACTCCCGCTTGTCGCGAATCGTCGACTCAGCCGCCTTGTCCACTAACCGCCACCAGGGGTCGAACTCTGCCAGAACCGCCGTCTCGTCCCAGTCCGGTTTTACCCACGGTGGATTGCCTACCTGCAGATCAAAGCCACCTCGCGCGAACACCGGTGCGAAGTCCAGCTCCCAGTGGAAGAAGCCTTGCTCCGCGGTGATCGACTCCGCGACCGTCAGCCAGGGAAATCCGCCGAGGGCTTTCTCGATCGAAAGTGTCTGTGCGAACGTGCGATCGGTGTCCTCCGCGAGGTCGAGTTCCTCCCAATTGAGGTCGCCGGCAAGGCTGGTCTGCCCGTACTTCTCGAACTTGCCGGCCTTCGGAGATACACCGAGGATGGCTTCAAGCCCGCCAACCCATTGGTCCCAGTCGGGCGGCTCGATGTCGGTTGTCAGCGGCCACGACCAGAGTGCACACCAGGCGTCCATCACGCGGCGCAGACGTCGATATGCGCCGTTCTCGTCCTGCAGCACCTCTTCGATCTGCTCGCGTGTAACCGCCGATTCAGACGACTTCGCGGACTCAAGGCCCCAGACGTCGATGGCCCGGTGGATCTCGGACTCAGCAATGGTCAAACGGCGTAGCGTGAACCCCCACAGCGTCTCGACGCGTTCAGCTAGCGCGGCCAGCCTTTTCCTGATCGTTGCGCTGGGGTTGCCGCGAATCCCGTTGCGCCACAGGCGCAGTTCTTCGCGTTTGTCCGGCGCGTACGTCTTGGCTTCGGGGGTGTCGATCACCGCGCCCCAGCCTTGTGACGGCAACAGGAAGTGGTGGATGCCCGCACCGATCTCTTCACCCAGCGGGACGTCGTTCGGCACCGTCGTCAGCCAGGCCTTCTTGGCCAGCAGGGTGGGCGCGTAGACCGCCCGACGGGCCCCGATCAGCGAGTTGCCGCGGCGCAGGTGCAGGCCGAACCAAGGTGCTTGCAAGCCGGCGACCATGGTCTCCAGCCACAGCGAGATCTCGGCCAGTTCGACCGCCGTCGCGTTGAGGTCAACCCCGTACACCTGGTGAAGGGCGATGTGCGCCTTCACCTTCTGCAATTCCTCCTGGTACCTGTCGGCGTCGATGACCTCGTGACGATCTTCCTGCTGGCGTTTGAGGTACTCGGCGGCGAGTTGCCGCACCGCCTCGATCGCGAACGCACCCGAGCCCAGAGCCGGCTCGCAGACGGTCAACCCGAGGATCTGCTCCGGGGTGGTGCGCACGTCGTTCTGGTCCAGCAGTTCTTCGAGCGCCTGGGACACGACGAACTTCGTCAGCACTTCGGGCGTGTAGTACGACGCCGACTGCTGACGCTCGCGTCCCGCGAGCCGGAAGACGAAGGTGCCCTTCGCGTGGACGACGGGGATGCTCTCGCCCCTCGCCTCGTCGAGCGTCGTCACGAAGTCCGACTCCGAGAGGTGATCCGCCCGCGACACCGGGACCACCCACGATCCCTTCTCCGGGTCACCGTTCTTAGCGACCTCGTAGAGGTCCTCTTCAGCGAAGAAGCCGGTGTACGACATCAGCCCCTCGTACACCGCACCGAGCTGGTTGATGCCGAGTTCGGCGTAGGAGATGAAGCCGCGGTCGGATCCCCTGCGTCCCTTCGACTCTTTGGACAGCAGCAGATGTTGCAGCACACGCTGGGTAGCCTCGTTGCTCAGACCCACCTCGTCGATGAGCGCCGTGGCCTTCCGATCGAAGAGGTCGGCGCGCAACTCGTTGAACTCCAGCCCGGGCGCCGGCTCGTCAGCGCCGTCGACCTCGGGCCCGCGCGGGGCATGGCCTTTGTCGACTAGGCGGAACAGCGTCGCTAACGACTGATAGAGGTGGGTGCCCGACTTCGCGGTCGGCGAGACTAGTTCGGTGAGGGTGAGTTCCCGCAGCCGGTCCAGGCCGTAGCCCTCGCCGTATTCCGGTACGCCCGATGGCAGCACCCGTAGCTCCGGGGAGGCTTCGGCGTAGAGCAGGAACAGGATTCGGTAGAGGAAGCGCAGCGCGTGCTTGGCCAGTTGTTGGGCGTCGATCTGATCGAGTGGCATGTCCTTGGCGGCGCGGCGCCGCACCACATCGTTGGCGATGATCTCGATGGACAGCCGGATGCCCTCGCGCAGGTCCTTGGACACCCCGACGGTGTGCTTGACCGAGTCTTCGAGAACACCCGTCCACCAGATGTTGCCGTCGGCGTCGGGCACCAAAGCTTGCCGACCGAGAATCGCTGCGGTCCGGTCAAGTTCGCCGCCGCGCTTCTCCTCACGGCGCTCGGTGACCACCAGCAGATCGACCGCCAGGTACCGCCCTTCCGCCCACCGCTGCGCCTCAGCCAGCAGCACCCACTGGCCGGCCTGCACCACGACGAACGCCGGCGGCTCGTCGGCGCGGAACGCCGCAGACACCGCTTTCGACACTGAGACGATGGGCTTGTTGTCCTCGTCCCCCGCGTCCAGCAGCAGGCCGGTATCCGGGTCAAGCAGATCGTCGACGGTGGTGACGGGCGCCGCTTGCAGGAACAGTGCGCTTGTCACGCCGGCGAGCCGGGCCTGCGGAAGCCGCATCTCGGTTCCGGCACGGTCGCCGGTGTAGTCGGTCAACGGTTCGGGAAAGCCGAGGGCGGTCCGGATCAGCTGGTGGGCCGCTGCCGCACCGTTGGGGTTCTCGTCCAGCGTCGACAGCACCGTCTGCAGTTCACCGGCCGCAGCCTGCAGCCGGCGTCGCACCGTCTCCCGCCCTTCGGCGGCTTCGGCATCCCACTGCTTGCGCAACTCGATCACCTTGCCCTGGAAGGACTCCCGTGGCGAATCGGTGGTGAAGTAATGCTCGCTGATCCAGTCTTCGCCGACGACGATGGAATCGTAGGAGGGCACGGTTCTCAGAATTCCTTTCCAGCGACGGGCGCATCGGCGGCCACGACGACGAGCAGCGGGCGCACGAGCTGCTGGGTCGGTGCCAACAGATCGGCCAGGCGCTGTTCCTCGTTGATGCGCTGGCTGAGCTTGCCTACCCGTGAACGCTGCGCTCCGAATAGTTCGAGTTGTTCGGCGTCGTCGTGCCATCGCCGCGCGCGTTTACGCCACTGCGTCAGTCTTTCGGTGGTCGCAGCCTCTTGCGCGTCGAGCACCCAGCGCATCTCCCGACGGGCATGCTCGACGGCGATGGGGATCAAGGCCTGATAGCGCTCCGCATTGGCCACTGGGCCGGGGTTCGACGAGCCGGGGCGCAGCGCTGTCTGTGTGCTGAGGAATGCGATGTCCTCGAGCGGTTCGACCATGCAGAATTTGGTGTTGGCCGGATTGGGGAACACCGCGGTGGAGAACACCCGCGAGATCAGTTGTCCCCGTTTGTTGGTCAGCGTGCCCATCAGGAGCACTGTCGGTGTTTCCACCTCGCCGCGGATGATGAACACTTGGTTACGACCCAGTGCGGTCAGCGCGCGGTCGCTAGCCCAGTCGAGCACCGGGTGCAGCGGGCCCAGGTAGTGCGCCTCGGGCCAGGTGGTGCCGTTGACGCCCTTGCCTTCTCGCGCTGCACGCAGTTGCGCGTTGCCAACCGCGGTGTTGGTGGCGAGTTTGAGCTTCTCCAAGACCCGGCCGTGCTGCAGATAGTTCTGCGGGAGCTGCGCTAGCCGTTGCCGCAGATCGCGCGGCGGGGCGAGTTCGGCGATGCCGTGTGGCGCGCTAACCGTCCAGCCGATGCCGCCCTGGTCGGGCGCGGCGTGTGGCATGTCGTGGAATGCCGCGTGCAAGGCTTCATCCAGGAACGTCAGGTCATCGGGGTACAGGCTCTGACGCGGTGTCGCGGGCAGGGTCGTCGGAGCATCGTCGTCGGTGTCGAATTGTGCGAAGAACGCGTCCAGATCCTCGCCGGCGGCGACCTCGTCGGCGTTGCGGACGGCGTCTTCGAGCGTCGCGCCCTTGGCGAGGACGTTACGGATGACGTTTTCCTCCTCGGTGACGCTGTGCTTGCCCATCAGCGAGGCTACGTCGCCAAGCGTGGTGTGCGCCTGGTTCTCTCGCTCCAGCAGGCGCGACAGCACCCGCAGGTCGCCCGAGAACTCCGGGTCGGACGGTTCCAGGATCAGCGACGAGATCACCGGCGGGTGCTTCTGCCCATAACGGTCGATGCGGCCATTGCGCTGTTCGATGCGGATGAGGCTCCACGGAATGTCGTAGTGGATGAGGTGATGACACTGGGCGTGCAGGTTCACGCCCTCTGAGGCCACGTCCCCGGTGACCAGCACCCGGATGGGTGAAGTCTCCAGCTTGAAGCTGTCGACGAGTTCCTGTTGCTCGACGTCGGACAGGCCGCCGTGCAGCATCGCGACGTTGTCGGCGGCCAAACCGAGGGCCGCGGGCAGGTGGTCGCGCAGCCACGTGAGCGTCGCGATCCGCTCGGCGAAGACCACGGCTCGCATTGAGGACTTCTTGCCCACACCGATGTCGTGGAGCCGCTTCACCAGTGCGGCGAACTTGCCGGCTTGTTCTTGCATCGCGGCGGCGTTCAGTTCGTCCAGCGTGGTCAAAGCGGTGAGTTCGGCGCGTTGGGCGGGGTCGCCCGGATCGAGCTTGCTGCGGCGCTGCTTGATCGACTCGGCGAGTGCGGCCGGCGACGACAGGAACGCCTTGGCCAACGTCCAGGGAAACAGCGCCTTGGTGTCGCCGGAGTACGGCGAGGACTTGCCCCGGGGGTGCAGCCAGGTCTGTGACAGCTCGGCGGCGACGGCGTCCTCAGCGGGTGACGGTTTGACCAGCAGGTGCACTGGCTCGGCGCGCTCGGCCCAGTCGCTTCCGACTTCGGCGGCGACGTCGGGGCTGTGCCGGTGTCGGCGGATCAGCAACGACTCGACGTCGGGCTTGGTGAACGTGCCGTCGGCGTGCACGACCGTCGGGTCGAGCAGTCGTAGCAGTTCGGCGAACGACTCCTCCTTGCCGTTGTGCGGGGTCGCCGACGCCAGAATCAGCGCCTCGGTGTTCGGGGCGAGGATGCGGGCCAGTTCGTTGTTCTGAGTGCCGGCGTTGGTGAGGTTGTGCGACTCGTCGATGACGACCGCGTCCCACTGCTGGCGTTCCAGGTGAGCCTTGTAGCGGGGGCTCTTCAGGGTGTCGATCGAGATGATGGCGCGCTTGAAGTACGTGAAGGGGTTGCGGGTGGCCGGCAGTTTCTGGCGAACCTTCTGAATGCCCGTCGAGTCGAGCCGGACGAACGGGAGCGCGAAGCGACACCACAGCTCGTGCTGCATCTGCTCCAGCACGTGCTTGGGCGTGACGACGAGAATGCGCTCACCTCGCCCGCGGCGCACCAACTCGGCCAGGATCATGCCGATCTCCAGCGTCTTACCGAGCCCGACCGCGTCGGCGATCAGGATGCGAGGGCGGATGTGCTGCGGATCGAGCGCCTTGGTGACTGCCGCCTGTTGATAGGCCAGCGCGTCGGCGAGCATGTGCGTCGAGACCGTCAGCGCCTGGTCGCCGTAGGGCACCGGCGTCTTGCGCAGCAGCGCTTCGAGCCAGAGCCGGGAGTCGCGGTACCCGGAGGAGCCGTCGGCCACGACCTTGGCCTTACTCGGATCTTGAACCTCGATCGTGTCGAGGCTCGAGTAGAACGCTGCGGTGGTCTCGGCGACGAGCTCGGAAAGCCCACGCACCAGGACCAACCAACCGTCGGCGCCCTGTTCCGCTGAAGTGACCAACCACTCTTCGTCGCGGATGACCACGATCGAGCCAGGGGCGACGTTGAGGTCTTGGGGGCTGTCTACAACGGGGGTGGACACGTCATCTCCGGGAAGTGGTGAGGGTGGGCTGGGCTTACGGACGATTGCGGGTTTCGAGGGCTCTGGTGCTTCGACGTGGGGCTCGGTCTCGTCGGGGGCTACTTCGCCCAACTCGATGAACGCTTCGAGAACGACAGCACGCAGGGTCTTCGCGTTCCGAAGGTCGCGGAGATAGTCCATCTGCGCGCGACGGCTGGTGGCGCGTTCGTGCTCGTGGCGTAGCTCGCGCAGCGTCGCCAACCACCCGGTCCCGTGACGGCTTGTCGCCACTGAGCCAGATTTCGCGTAGCGGCTCCCACGCCTCGACGACGAAGTTTTCCCTCGGTCGAGCGCCGTACGCGCCCTGCAGCACCTCAGGCGACGTCAGTCCACCGTTGTCGACGAACAAGTGCTCGCAAAGCTGATCGAGAAGCGACTCGGGCAGGTTCGACCAGCTGAATTTGTATCTAGGCATAGCACGCCTGCAAGGTGAACGTCGGACATACCCCCATTGCGCTGCTACTGAGCGAGCTTAGCCGCGTGAACGGACTGGGGAGGACGTACTCGCCGAGACGGCGACACCGGGGCTCAAAGGTCACGACTGACCTGCAGCTGGCGCTAGGGCAGCCGACAGCTCGCTAAGCGCAACAACCGTCCAGCCCTCGGATTCGAGCTCAGCACGTTCGGTTGAAGCGAGGCCGAAATCGCAGGCGAGGGAACGGTCCGGCCAGGCGAATGAAATCGGAATGCCACCGGGGCTTTCGAACCCGAGCTCCGGCCGGGGAACGCCGGCTTCGGCGAGCGCGAGTACTAGCTCCCGCTCGGCCCCGACAGCACTTGCATAGGTCGGCGCCCACTCCGGCGGCAGCGAGTCAGGAATCACCGGCCCGGTGACCGCCTCGTTGACCGTGCCTTCGTTGTCAACCAACCGCCGAAGGACTTGCTCCGCCGCTCCGCGTGACAGGGAGTCGTGATCGCGCTGGTTCTGATAACTGCGAAGGCATCCGTAACACGACGTCTCCGGACCGCACTCACATTCGCTGACACGGCGGAGTGCGACCCGCAACACGCGCTCAAGGTTTTGCTCGACCTGCAACACGTGTCCAGCACCACCCGGCACGGCATCGAACAAGGTGATTGACCACCGGTCTGCGCCCGACGGCGTCAGTGAGCCGCCGATATCTTCGCGGGCGATTTCCAGCGTCTCCGACGCCGCCTCGACGATCGCGTACATCGTCGACAACCATGCCGCGTGGGTGGGATACACCCCGAACACAGTGATATCGACAGAGAGGAGGTCGGTCTCATACGAATGAGCGAGATCGAGAAGTCGCTGGGGCCCATTGCACGGCAGGTTCTTCAGAAGATGGTTGTGCTTCGGCGGCTTCTGTGGGCTTCTCAGCCTCTGCGACCCGTATCCACACCAGTCGCAGATCCAGTAGCCCATCTTGTTTGGTCCGTCGGCTAGAGCAATGAGTTGGCCACGCGGGCCGGCCTTCACCAGCAAGGATCCTCCGCCCATCGGCTTCGTGTACGAGCGCACCTCAGGCGGTTGAGCCAGCACGTGCACATCACCGCTCCACGTTCGGCGCGGGGGACGTGAGCCAGGTTTGGCAGGCTCGGGGGCCGCCACAAAACCAAACTCTGGAATGGTCAATCGACGCGCCGCGGTCTGGGCGGCTTCTCCGCAGTACTGACACTTCTCGTCAGCAGATTCAATGCCGTAGCGGAAGCCACCGCACCTTTTACACACGTGGTAGTAGTACTCAACGAGATCCTTATGCGGAAGGCGGTAGATTCCGCGGGATGTCCAGAGATTGCCCCCGGCAACGATTTCCGCGTCCGGTGCGTACTCGTAGATTGCCTGGGACAGATCGCGGCTCAGGTCGAGCAAACCACCCTTGGCCTTGCCGGTCCCGAAGTTAGTACGGAGCTCCACCGTATCGACCGGGAACCCATACTTCGGCAGAATATTGCGATTCGCTAAAAAGCCAAGGAGATCACGCTCCCGCAGTGTTTTCCCGACGCGCTGGTAACGCTGAGCCAACGCGTGCTTGCCTTCACTCGACGCTCGTTGTTCCAACTCGCTCATCGTGTCGACTTGGTTCTCGAGCTCTTTCCGGACTAGGTCAACATGCTCAATGAGTAACTTGGCCCAGGAGCCTCCGGCCAGATCCATTTCCGCGCCGACCGCAGGAGGCAGAATCCGACCCAGCGCCTCAGTGATCTCCGGGGGCACCGGAGTCAAAAAGTCACTAATAAGGCTGACAGAAGGTTCGTTTCCGTCCTGGCGCAGGAAGAACTCACCGGCCTTCCGGTCAATGCGACGCGTCGATTCGAAAACCCACCGGAAAAATGCGGCCATGGCCACGGACTGCGCGTGTCGGCGATCGATCCGTACGTTCGTGAGCGGAACGTAAGGTGCCCGAACGTGTCCGGCGATCATCACCTCGGGCTCGTTGAACCTTGTGAGGTCGTGCGACCGTCGCATCGCGTAGGTAACTACCAGAGCCGCGGCGCCCGACCGCCGGCCCGCCCGACCAGCTCGTTGCAGATAGTTGGCCGTACTTGGCGGCATGTTCCGGAGCATGACAGCTTGCAGTTCGCCGACATCGACACCGAGTTCAAAGGTCGTTGAGCACGAGAGCGCGTTGATCTCGCCTCGCACGAACTGGTGCTGAATCGCGGCGGCCTCGGTGTTGATCCATTGCGCCGTGTGTTCCTTCGCCGCCATGGGTACCGCATTCATGGTGCGATACAGCGTCCGGTAGTGATCGCGGTCGCCGTCCTCTTGGGGCGCGAACTCGTCGAGAACTCCGTCGCACCCAAGGGCCGGGCAGACGTTGCGGACCGAGAATGAGGTCACTCGTCGGCAGGTCCCGCACTGATAGGCGGGGCCTGTTGCATTTATCCATCTCAACCGCAGACACTGGTGGTCAATCTGGTACACCTGCCCCAGCCCGGATTCGGTCGAGCTGACTAGCCAATCCACGGGCGCTTCGGGCCGCACAATGAATTCCCATATGCCACGCAAGAGCGCTTCAGCATCTTCGTCCTTGCCGAGGGCAGCGAGGACACGCCGGGTGTAGTCGACGCGTCGATTGGTCCCGCGTCCCGGCAACCAGGACAACACCTTTCGAATTGCCTGCGGACCCTCGCGCCGCACACGGATGGGCCCTAGTCGGGGCGCGAAGATTTCATCGTTAGGAGGCACGTCTTCTGGCATGGTCACCGCACCCTGTTGGCGGAGGGTTCGCACAAGCTCTTGAAGGAACGCCCACGCCTCTTCCTCGGCGAGCCCAAGCTGCAGCAGTGGCATTGGGGCGCGCCACCGAGGATCGCGATACATCGTCACGCCGATAAGCCCGAGTCCTTCCAGGGACTGGCGGTCGTCGGTGGCGAGCACTTCGGCCATGACCCAAGGAGCAACAATGCGCGTCTGCTGTTGCGACGTCATGCGCCCCGGGAAATGCTTGACAGCAGCGGCTTTCGCGCGCGTCTTGAACACGACGTCGTCTACTGCCACCTCCTCGTCGTCTGCACGGAGTGCCAGCATTCCCTGCGAGATCAGCCGGCGGCGTTGAAGCCGACCATAGGAATCCTCAAGATAGGGAGCAAAGTACGCGGCGGATTGCCGACTATCGCTGAAGGCTAATAGCTTTCGTCCCTCACCCGGCGACAAAGCGCCGTGAGGGTCATCTGCAATCGGCAGATTCTGATATAGCGCCGTTGTAATAACCGCACCACTTGCATCGGGCCCCGTCTCGAACCCTCGGACCGTTGCCGCTCCACGTGCACCACACACAAGACAACCGGCGATCTCGTCGCCTCGCTGCTTCAACTTGCGAACTGGTCTCAGTTCCGATGCGCCGCAGGCTGAGCAAGATTGCTCATTGGACTGGGCAAGGACACCGCATCCCGTACACAGCTTCGCCTCGTCGCCCGAGACCTCGCTGTTGTCATCGACGACAGCTGTTTCATCCTCGTCATCGAGGCCATCGTGGTCGCCCAGGACGAGCCAGACGCCCTTGCTCCCGGCCTTGCGCGGCCGCAGTCGAAGTACACCGCCCTCGGGCGTTGGGGTGCCGTAGACATGGACTGCGCCACATCGCTTGCACGAGCCGATCTCAAAGACGGGCGCATCGCAATCGGGACACACTTCATGGCGGGCCAAGTGGACGTGCGGCCCGCGCGGAGACAAACACGTGAATGCGCCTTCGGTCGCACGCAAGAAGAGGTGGTATCGAGCAGAGAGCGGTGTCGATCCGTCAGCTTCTCGCAAGGAGCTTGCTAGGTCCACCATAGCGGCGAGGCCGGCGGCGCTGTCTTCCGCTTCATCGAAAGTCGCTCTAGCGACCGCTGTAAACGGTCGCGGCGCTTTCGCCAGCGTCGCGCGCATGATGGACAGTGACTTTTCATGCGAAAGCGCGGTGGCTGCAGTCGCTTCCGCTGCCTTTGTCCAGCCCGCCTTAAGCGCTGCATCGAGCACCGCGGCTCCGGGGTCGGCATCGTTTGCAAGCGCTTGGTAGTCCGATGCCGATAGCGGTCCCCAGAAGGGACCCGAAGGTGCGGCAACGCGGCGCGCCATCACGACGTCCTGGCAATCCGGGTTGTGTTGTGACCACTCGAAAGGTTGGCCGAACAAGGTGGACGCGAAACGGGTAACGGCGGTCGGATCGGAGTCGCCGCCGACCGTCGCAGAAGTAGCGATGCATTGAATTGGGTGCGTAGGCGAAACCCGGTCCTGCACCCGCCGCAAGAGCATCGCAATCTCAGCACCTTGCGTACCGTCGTACACGTGCGCTTCGTCGACTACGATGAATCGCCATTTCGACTGCTCGCCTGTCGCAAACAAGTCCATGTCCTGTGGCCGCAGCAGGAGGTACTCGAGCATCGCGTAGTTCGTCAACAGAATGTGCGGCGGGCGTTCACGCATTTCTTGACGACTCAGGATCTCGTTTGCGAGTATCGGCTCGCCAATATTTAATTCCGCGAACAACTCTCGCGCTTTCAAGGGATCAGTCTCTGTCTCACCGGTGTATCGGCCGAATGTGATGGCGGGATAGTCGGCGAGCAGCTGGCGCAGCCTCTTCATCTGGTCGTTTGCCAATGCGTTCATGGGGTACAGCAGCAACGCACGGACGCCCGGGCCGAGAGTCCCGCGTTCCTGCTCGCGTAGCAGCGCGTCCAAGATCGGGAAGAGGAAGGCTTCGGTTTTGCCTGAGCCGGTTCCCGTGGCGACCACGATGTTTCGGCCGTTGGCGACTTTCCGTACCGCCTGCTCCTGGTGGACGTAGAGGGGGCGGTCGAGAGGAAGAGCGTCGCTTGCGAGATTGGCGAACCCCGGCGCCAGGACACCCTCGTCGATAAGGGTGCTCAGCGGTGCCCCTGGCGCATAGGGCGGTGTAGCTTCGAGATAGGGCCCTTTGTCCAACATGTCGGTGTTGTCAATCGCGTGCCGCAACGCCGCATCGATCTTCGTGTCACGAACTGCCAGAAGCGACGAAAGGTACCGGCGATACGTCGCTTTAATCGACTCGGACGTCGCTACGGCATCAATGCTGTTGGTCATTGCGGTAGGCCACTCTCCTGCTTCAATCTGGTGCCGACGGTCAACTCCGCGATGATCAAGTCGATGGTGACTAGCTGAGGAGCGACCTCAGCGAGGCCCGCCCATGCCCGTTGCTCCCTGAGCATCCACTTCTCGGCTTCCGCGTGTCCTCGCGCAGCGTGTCGCGCGGCTAGCGCCAGGGCCATCGAGATCGCAGGAATTACCTGCCATCCGTCAGTTCTGCTGTGATGCCGCCGAGCATCGAACGCGCGTTGAGTTCCGCTATGACCGATCATGCGGATCAGCCTCTCACCTTCTCGAAACACACTGCGCGCGTTTCGCGTAAGCCACTCGAGGCGTGAATCTCGACGGTTCGCAACCAAATCCATGGCAGCGAGCACGCGAGAGTCTGCGGAAAGCAGCCCTTGCGGAACGAGTCGAGCAGCATGAATGAATTGGTCTCGCAATGCTGGATTCTGATCGAGGAGTTCCGCGGAGCCATCAATGCAACCAGCGCCCGCATATGGATCTTCGCCATCAAGCACACCGATGACTGCGTCGCCGCAGACACCGACTGCGACTTCGATCTCTTCGTCGGACCACAGAGAGTCCGCTGCTGAAAGCAAGGCGGCGGGGAGTGCTCCACGCTGGGTCCAGGGGAGGACTGAGGACTCATGCGCCTCGGCCAAATTGGCCCAGGCCAGTCCGGATCGGATCATGAGGGACGGGATCGTTTCACTGGGCGCCTCTGAACCGGTCAAGGCTGCCAACGCAGCGGCGGGGTTGCCGTAGATCTCGGTCTCGATCGCTTCCGCGATGTCCGCAAACCGGTCTCCGAGGGCCAGCGACCCGAGCCGTGCCCTTACCGTCCATAGTCGCGCGAAGTCGACGACGTCGACGGGGTCGGGCATGTCTCCGGCGAGAAACTTCGAGATGGCGACTTCCTCTGAATCGCCACTAGTCACCCACCCATTCGCCTCAACCAGCCTGGATGTGCCGGGTGACGGCCAATCTGGAATCGGCAGCGGAACCCACGGATCCTCGATGCGCGCCATCACTCGGATCGGTCCTGCCTCGATCAGCCAGTCGGGCAGAGGGACCCGGCCATCCACGACCGGAACACAAGTGGGCTCACGCCACGGCGCACGAGTGGGAAACAAGTAGGCCGAAAGACCCTCCACAGCGACGCAGTTCCTCAATGTGAGGTGGCGGCCGTCGAGCACGATCCCGCTAAAGAGTTTCCGCGGTCGCATCGTCGCGACAATGAGTTCGCCTTCTTCGTCGAGCGCTAGGCTAACCTGGGGGAAGTCGCGAAGCGTGTCGACGATCTCCGCCAGATTGAATTGATACACACCCGCGCGGCCGCTCCGCGCGGCGAGCGTCTGGACGCTGCGCTTGTTCGCAATGACGTGCAGAGAGGGCTCCGCGCCGGCTCCGATATCGAGCAGTACGTGTCCCGGAGCCTCTTGCACATCCTCACAGAAAAGCGTAAGCGGACGGACTGACGGACTGAGCGTCAAGACCGGTGCTTGGTACGCGACGGTCATGTGAGGTGGTGTGACAACGATCGATCGAAAATACGAGCGTGTTCCTACGCGAAGCGCATGCTCACGCTTTCGCTCGTCGAATTCGATTTGAGAGCAAGATAATTCGATTCCGTCGGCGGCTCGCACTTTCGCCGAGCACTGCCGCAGCCCGCCAGCCACGAACCGACGCCAGCTTGGGCTGAAGGTGGCCGCCAGACCCTCGACCAGTGTGAATGATCGAGAGGCCCCGCGTCCCCAAGGCCCCCGCACACGTATAGTGAAACTGCCCACAAGTGGCCGAACGACACTGTGCCACAGCTCGTTTGCTCCCGAGGCCTCCGAAACGCGGTGCCTGGCGATCACCTGTCCGCTGCTGTCGTCTTGCAACGTCACGTCCCAATCGGCCGCTTCCAAGTTCTGCGGGATGGATATGCGGGGCAGCTCCGCGAAGACGGGCAACGCGGTAGACGTACGAATCCCCTGCACCGGCCGAGGCAGCTCAATACGCGCGGAGTCGAACTTCCTTACTGTCCGCTTGCTCGAACCGACGGAAAGGCCCGTCACCTTGGAAAGGTCAACCTGAAGCAGACAGAATCCCGACCAACCAGGTGGCAAGGGACTTTCAGCGATGACGCGAAGTTCTCCAGTCGTGTGGAGCGCGTCAGGGTCTCCTGGGAACAGGACCCACGCCTGCGTTCCTGGAAGTGGCAGGCCTGACGCAATGAACTCACCATCGTCCCCGAAGACCATCAGTGGGTCATGATCGTCGACCACAATCATGGAGAGCTGTAGATGGTCGCGTCCCGAGAGCGCAACCGACGCGTTGCGCACCGGCTTGGTGATTGCGACGTCGGTCTGCGGCGCGGGCTCCGTGGAACCCGGCCACAGCGATTCGGTGGCCACGCGGCGCACCTCTTCACCCAGCGTCACCACCCAGACTGCGCGCCCGTCTGGCGCGTCTCCCACCGGAGGCAATCGCAAGATGACGCCCTGGCCGAACGGGTCCAGCACGAGTCGTGGGCGATCATCGATGGAGGACGAACCCATGATTCCACCGTGAGCGACCTGGTCGATCTGCCGCCCGTCGTAGAGTTCCCGCGCCACGTGTAGGAAGCGCTCAGGTAAGAGGACATCTTTTCCGTCGCTGCCAGCCGCCAATGCGTCGAGCAGTTCGAAGGACCGCTCGGCAACATCGACCGCAAACTCGTCGCCAAACCTGACGAAACGTTGCACAGGCATATCGACGCTGCTGATGCCCGGCCCGGCAGCCCGTGCAGCCGCCCACGATACGAATGCTTCCGGCGTCAAACCCGGAGTTCGGCCACGCTGCCAGGACACGAGTCTGAAAAAGTCGTCGAGGCAATAGGTGGGCATGCCGCAATGGAGAAGAATTCGTCCCACGAATCTTGTTCCGGCGTCGTCATCCGCCTCGAAAGTCGGAAGACCAAGCGTGCGCAAGTTGTCGAGAAATGCCTCGCCCCAGGATCTCTGAAAGTTTAGATCAGGTTGGATACGAAGGATGTCCACAAGCTTCGGCCAGAAGGTGGCCCGTTCGTAGTGTTCGGCAGCCACACCGGCTGTCGACAGAACGTGGACCGCGGGATAGCGCCTGAGGAGTCTATCCAGAGCCGGCCCCGGTTCTGTCTCACAATAGAGCCGCCCGAGGACTTTGAGCGCCTGCTCGCGGTGGGGTTGCGGGATGTCGTCGAGCGTCTCCGCAGCAAGCGACACCACGTCGACCCGCCGTCGCCACCCCTTCTCACGAATTTCGAGCAACTCTCGCGATGAAACCTTCCGAACCTCTGCCACGTCATCTCCCCCGCAGGCGCAAGGTCCGCACAGCGGCCGACGTCAACGAGTACATCAACTTCCCCTTGTTCACCTCTGTACCAAGAGCCGCTCAGGATTGCATAGGTCTACGACAAACATGGCCAGTCGGCTTACCGGCATTGATCGCGCCCACTGCAAACGGCGGGGATGTCGCGAGGACAGCGGAGGGCAATCAAGGTCAGAAGCGTTTTGCAGACCGGATATCGCCCTGACGTGCGAGTCCAGATTCAAGACACCAGTACGAGTTAAATGTCTGGATCTTAACCGGAACTCCTACAAGATCGTCCGGAATCAGATCTGGTCACCTTCGGTTCGACACTCCAAGACCAGAACAGCGCCACTTGAAGTCTCGCGAAGGAAACCAACGCCGGCTGTCACCGCAACGGGTGCTCGAGCATCGGGCGCGACGGCGACAGCCAGGGTCTCAGTGCCCGCCCCGACGACGCCACACTTAGCCCTTCCTTCACTGTGGTCACGATTAACATGGGGCAACGTTCTCTGTCCCGACACTTGTTTCTCATGAGCGGCTCTGTAAGGCGGCCGACATCCGCACCGGATCGATCAACACCACCCACTGATCGGTCACGCTCAGCGGCCCTGCGTCAATGGCCTCGGCCTTACGCAGAAGTACGACCTGGCTCCGCCGATCGCCGAGCTTCCCGTCCGCAGTGCCGATGCGACAGCATGGGCATACTCGGACAGCTTCGTGGCATCTCCGTTCGCTCGCCCGAACATGGCGCTCGCCGACTCATGGGAACGCCCCTCCCAGGCCCGGGTTTCCGGCATCCGACCGCACGCGCTGCCGATCCCCTTCACCGAACCCTCGACCGATTCGGCTGCAGCTCCGACTGCGTCTGCCGACGTGGCGAGCGCGTCGGGATTCCAACCCTTCAGGGTGGGACGTGACGGCAGCATCGTTCAGAAGAGCCCGTCGAACTAGCCCGCCAGCGACTCGTCGGCCACCTCGAACGTGTCACCCGCGCCGCGCACGCTGTCCCCATCTTCGTCACGTTCTGCCCAGCGTCGCCGCCATCCGGCGCCCGCCCGCGCCGCTGATCCGCGCTGGGCTCGGCGGGCGGATGAGCTTCCTCCTCCGCAGCCAGCGCGTCTCCAACCGCCGATTCACCGCCGCCACCGACTGGCGACCCCGCGTCTCCGACGCCACCGTTGGGCTCGGCAGACTGCGGAAAGCACTTACCATCTGAAGCGTGCTGGCCGGCCGCGAACAGGAACTCCACTACCTGACGGCTGCCCTTTCGGACGCCCAGGCCGGACATGGGCGCGTCGTCGTCCTGCGCGGCGAGGCCGGAGTCGGCAAGTCCGCATTGTTGAGTGTGACAGTCGCCGCCGCCACCGACATGACGGTGCTGCGCACCCGCGGCGTCGAAGCCGAAACCGACCTGCCGTTCGCCGCCTTGCACCGGCTGCTGCGCCCCGCGCTCCACCACATCGACCGCTTACCGCAGCCCCAGGCGGACGCTCTACGTACCGCGTTCGGCATACAGTCCGGGCGCGCCGACGACCGCTTCGTCCTGTCTCTGGCCGTCCTCAACCTGATCGCTGAACTCGCCGACGAGCGGCCCGTGCTCTGCGCCATCGACGACACTCACTGGCTCGACACCGCCTCCGCCGACGCGCTGACATTCACGGCCCGCCGCCTCGACGCCGAACGGGCGGCCATGGTGCTCGCCGCCCGCGACGGTGCCACGAATCACCTGCAGCTCGACGACCTGCCGACGCTGCACCTGACGCCGCTGGGCCTGTCGGCGGCGACCCAATTGCTGCGCGCCGAGGTCGGCAGCGGCGTTCATCCCGACGTCTGCGTACGCCTCGCAACCGCCGCAGGCGGCAACCCGCTCGCCTTGGTCGAGCTGGCCCGCGCGCTGAGCCTCGACCAGCTCACCGGACGCCAACCACTTCCCGCACCGCTGCCCGTCACCGCACAGATCGAAAGTACGTTCCTGCAACAGGTTCGGCGCCTGCCGCCCGACACGCAGCGGATGCTGCTCGCCGCCGCCGCCGACGACACCGGCCGGTTGGCCACCGTCCTGGCCGCCGCCCGTCGCCTCGGCGTCGACGACACCGCGCTGGGTGCCGCCGAACGCAGCGACATCCTGCGCGTCGCCGACGGCGGTGTGAACTTCCGGCATCCGCTGCTGCGCTCAGCCATCTACCAGGGCGCCACGTTCAGCGACCGGCAAGCCGCGCACCGGGCGCTGGCCGACGCACTCAACGAGGGTTCGGAACCTGACCGGCGGGCCTGGCACCTGGCCGCGGCAGCGGCGGGGCCCGACGCCGACATCGCCGACGCCCTCGAAGATGCCGCGTCGCGAGCGGACCGACGCGGCGCGTTTGCCGCGGCCGCCTCCGCACTCGAGCGGTCCGCCGAACTCGCTCCGGACGCCGACCAGCGCGCGCAGCGTCTGTCCCAGGCCGCCGAACGGGCCTGGCGCGCCAACCAACACGACCGTGCCGCCCGCCTTCTCGACCGCGCCGCCGCGGTCCCCACCACACCGGCCGTGCGCAGCACGACTGAATACCTGCGCGGCATGGCGCAATTGGCAGCAGGGATGTCGACAAGCGCTTACCGCATCGTCCGCGACGCCGCCGAAGGCCTGGCCGCCACCGACCCGGTCGGCGCCCTGCAGTTGTTGCTGTTCGCGGCGGAGGCGGCATCAAACGCCACAGACGTCGACGCCCTCGTGTCTGTGGGCTCCCTCGCGTCGGAACTGCGCTCCGGCGACACCGCCCGCGAACGGTTCTTCGTCGACATCCTGACCGGCACCGCCGACCACTTCGCGGGCCGGCCAGCCGGCGCGGTGGCACCGCTGCGCCGCGCGATCGCCGCCGCAGCTGACTTCACCGAACCCCCGCTGCTCATGGTCGCCGGGCGGGCCGGCCTCTACGTCGGTGACGACGAGGCCGCGCACCACTTCAGCAGCCTTGCAGTCGAACTCGCGCGCGTCGCAGGAGAGATCGGACTCATCCCGGTCGCGGGCGCGCGAGCCGGATTGGCCGACATTCTGGCGGGGCGCTGGGCCGCCGGCGAGGCCGCGGCCACTGAAGCCGTGGGCCTCGCCGACGCGATCGGCCAACCAACCATCGCCGGGCACGGACTGGCGTGCCTGGCCCTACACGCGGCGGTACGCGGCCACGTCGAGCAGTGTCAGGCCTACGCCGAGCGGGTGCTCGCCCTGGCCGCGAGCCGGCCGATGAGCTTCGTCGAGGACTGGGTTCGCTGGGCGCTCGGCGTCACGGAGCTCGCGCGCGAACGACCTCGCTCCGCATTCGAACGGCTCCGCGACATCCGCCACCCCGTGGTCATCGTGTTCTCGACCCTCGACCGAATCGAAAGCGCCGCCCGCGCAGACGAACCCGACACCGCGCAACGGTGGATCACCGAGCTCGACGACTACGCGACGGCCTCCGAGCAGCCGTGGGCGCTCGCCCGACTCGCGCACGGACGCGCACTGCTCGCCGACATGCCCGACGCACAAGGGTATTTCGACGCGGCGCTTGAGCATCACCGCTCGGCCAACCGTCCGTTCGAGCGGGCCCGCACACAGCTGGAGTACGGCGCGTCGCTGCGAAGGACCCGGCGCCGCACAGCCGCCCGAGAACACCTGCAGGCAGCGTTCGACACCTTCGACGCGCTCGGAGCCGACCCCTGGAGTGAGCGGGCACAGGTCGAACTGCGCGCCTGCGGCCAGAGCGTACGCAAGCGCGACGACACTGCGTCACAAAAGTTGACACCGCAGGAGACACAGGTGGCCGGCTTCGTCGCGCAGGGGCTGACCAACGCCGACGTCGCCGCCAAGCTGTTCCTGTCGCGACGAACCATTGACTTCCACTTGCGCAACGTCTTCACCAAACTCGGTGTCACGTCCCGCACCGAACTCGCACGGGTCCTCGCCGACGTCACGACACCGTGATCGCTATCCTGCCGACCGTGCGCCCCGTCCCACTCTCGCAGTGCGCCGCCGCCTTGTCCTCCAAGCCGGAGGTGGACGCCGTGTCCGCCGTGAGCTTCGCGTCGGCCATCCAGTGGGCCAGCGCCGGCGTCGTCGAAGTAGGTCAGCACGGCGGCGCCGCGGTTCTTCTCGATGGTGTTCACAGTGCTGCCGTCGCCTTCCGTGACCGTCGCCGAATCTGCAGCGTTGCAACCAGACCGGCGTCGCATACGAACAAGCCGATCAGAGCGGGAGCCGTCATCGCCCATCCGGTGCCCGCGCCGGCGGTGACGCCCCAGAACAGCTTGCCGATGGCCATCAGATTCAACAGGATGACGCCCCACAGCAGGGAGCGCTTCCAGAACACGAGGCAGTACGCGGTCAGGGACGCCGGAACAAGCAACGTCCATGCCACCTTGGCGACGGTCCACGGTCCGGTCAGCCAGTCCCGCTCGAAGGCGAGGAATTCCTCCACCCGGGCGTCGGGGGTGTCCGGCGCGGGGAACCAGAACATGCTGGTGGCCAGCGCGACCAGGGTCGCGACGATGCCCGCCCCGCTGCGCCGGTAGGCGAACCACGCCAGCGGCAACATGAACAGCGGACGGATGTACCAGCTCAACACGTTGTGGTGGCGTTGCCACACCCAGTCGAGGATGTCGGCGGCGCTCACCGTCAGCTCCTGCCTGCGTGGCTGACGGCCGGAGCCTCGACCGGCGGCGAGACCGGCGACCGGAAGGCCAACACGGTCAAAGCGATTGCGGTGACGGACACGATCGACAGCGTGAGCGTCTGCAGCACCTGTTCGCTGACGGTGGGCAGGATGTCGACGTGCGTCTGGTGATAGATCTGGTGCGGGACGTTCGCCACCATGACGGCCATCCCGGTGACCCTGGCCAACCACACGCCGCCGATCAGCAGGGCGGTCAGCGCCACCAGGCCCATCGCGATGTTGCCCTGGCCGACGTCGCGCAGCAGGTGTTCGTTGTACGGCCCGTCGATGTCCACCCAGTGCAGCCCGAATCCGGGGAAGTGGTCGTAGAACGAGCGCGGGGAGAGCTGCTGCCATGTCCCGGTCGCGAGCAGGTAGACGGCGAACCAAGCGAGTAGGTACTTGACGGCCCGTTGCATTGTTCCTCCTTGCGGCGACGATCCTCGTCACTGGTGATCGTCTGCCGGAGTGCGCCCGGTTCGGACCGGTCAAATTGCCGGGATTGTGTCATTCCGGCGGGCTGACCGAACCGCGGGAAGCGTGGATTGCAGCCCTTGCTGCTCACACCGTCTCGAACCGCTGCTCGCGAAGCCGCTTCAAGGCAGATCCGTCACAGAGCTCGGCGCGATCATCAGCATGGCGCCAGTAGTGCCGCACCATCCAATAAAGGGCAGTCCCCTTCGGCACATAGAAGTCCGCGCCGTCGATGATCTTCTCGCTGCCGTCTCGAAGGCAGAGGACGACGGCTCTGCGCGTCTTCTTCGTCTCAGTGCTGTCCGTGACATCAGCGATGTCATCCCATTGGACGGACTCCGTGAATGCTGCGTTTACGATGTCGATTTCGTCCGGTGTGAGTCCGACATACCCGATGCCGCCCCGCCACACGGTGATCAGCCCGAGTACCGCGATAGACGCTCCGAACCAACCGAGCCACGGCGAGAGCATCTGCATGCCTTGAGACATGGGAATGTCGATGCCTCCTCTCGGGACGAAGATCGCCAACGCTAGGAACGCCGGAACAGCCGTAACGGCCCCACATATGACGAGCACACCGAACCGTCTGTCGGGGAGGAGTTCGGTCCCATTGCGGTCGTAGATTGCACGTAGGGTCGTGCGACCGCTCTGTACCAGATGCAACGCTACTAGCACTAGGACCAGGCAGGCGACCAGGCAGAACATTGCGAGGACCGTGAGGTAATGCCCGCGTAGCAGCGATCGCACCCCGTAAATCACTCCCGGCGAGAAGGATGTCAACGACGCAACGGTGATCCATGTCAGCCGACGCCTACTGGCCTGCCAACCGGCTGGTTCAGGAAGCCTCAATACGGGCAAACCACGTCCCCCATCACCTTGCCGAGCTCTCCCATCCCGTATCCGCCGCCCGCCGCACCACCCGCGGCCAGCACGGGAACCATGAACCACGCTAAGGGACCCGTCGCGGCACCAGCCATGGCACCGACTTCAGCACCGGCCCATCCGCCACCAGCTCCACCGATTCCACCGAACGCCGCGATGCAGGCATCCCGGCCCGACTCAGCCATCACCATGTCGAACACCGTCGTCGCCACCCCCGCGCCGGGCCACCGAACTTCGCGGCCTTACCGATGTCATCGACGGACTCCGCGGTGAGCATAGGCAAGCTGCCGCCGTTGACCACGTGCTTCTCGAGGCGTGACAGAGCCGTGCCCGCCCCGAGCGACATGTTGTCGATCAATTGAACCGGCACCGCTTGATGTCGACCTCCCGCCGTCGTAAAGCCAGCGGTGCGATGCCCGTCGGATCCATGGACATCGTGAAGTTCGATCCGTCGGGCCACGTGACCGACGTGTAATCGCAATCGTTTCCGAGGTCGTGCCAGGAGCTCGATTGCGAGGTCTCCTCGCCGTCCTTGTCGAACTGCTCGACGGTGATGAAGTCCTGTCGACTCGGCCAGTCGAAGGGATCCTTCTTGGTGATCACCTGCTTACTGCCGTCTTGCATGTAGACGGTGGTGACCTCTTCGCCGTGCGAATTCTCCGATTCGACGACTTCACGAACCGTGACCGCCATATCGCCATTCCGCAGGGCCTGCTGATCGAGTATCCCCATCGGGTCCCGAGGGTTTGGGACTTGGTCGGGCGGCCTCTGCGGCGCCGTAGGAATCGCGAAGGATCCCCCGAGGGCTTGGCTTCGACGAACCCGAATCGCCCGCCGGCTGCCGTCACGACATTGGCTGTGTCCTCATCCGCGTCTCCGACCGCGGTCAGCAGTTTGTTGATGGCGCTCTGCTCCGCTGCCGCGAGCTTCTCCAGCTCGGCGAATTCCTCAGTCGACATCTTCACCGGATCGATCAGCACCACCCATTGATCGGTCACGCTCAGCGGCCCTGCGTCGACCGCGTCAGCCTTGCTCAGAAGCGCCGACCTGGCTCCTCCGATCGCCGAGCTTCCCGTCCGCAATGCCGCAGCGACGGCGTGGGCGTACTCGGACAGCTCCGTGGCGTCCGCGTTCGCTCGCCCGAACATCGCGCTCGCCGCCTCGTGGGAGCGCCCCTCCCAGGCCTGTGTTTCCGGCATCCGACCGCACGCGCTGTCGATCCCCTTCACCGATCCCTCGACTGATTCGGCCGCAGCACCGACTGCGTCTGTCGACGTGGCGAGCGCGTCGGGATTCCAGCCCCTCAGCGTGGGACGCGAGGGCAACATCGTTCAGAAGAGCCCGTCGAACTGGCCTGCCAGCGCGTCGTCCGCCACCTCGAACGTGTCACCCACGCCGCGCACCGCTTGGCCCATCTTCGTCACGTTCTCCGCCAGCTGCGTCGCCATCTGCTGGAAGTGCTTCCCCACCGCCCCTACCGCCCACTGCGTCGTCGAGCCAGGCAGCGCATCGCCCGCGGAAGAAGTCTTGCCGCCCACGTCGACCGCGCCGATATCCGCCGCCGCGATATCCACCTGACCGGCAAATGCGCGCAGAATCTCCGGGTCGACCAGCATCGCTACCTCCCGCACCCTCGTCCATGATCTTTCGATTCTGCGGCACCGCGGACACCCCCAACTCCGCTAATTTCGGTGCCCAGTGCGCTAAGACAGACCCATGCCGACCGCGTTCCGCTACCCGCCCACCGGCCGCCGCACCCGGCTCTCGAACACCGCACGCAAGCTCGGCATCGACCTCCTCCCCGACGACACCGTCGCCCAGAGGTTCATCGACGGCCTCAGCGAAGGCGACCCCACCGCCGAACGCTTCGTCGCCGAGACCTACCACGGTGACCTCGGCGCCCGGAAGGCCCGCGACCTCGTCGAGCAGGCGCAACAACACGGCATCGACACCATCGACGACGCACCCGACTCCATGCGCGAGCTCTTTGCGGAGTTCGAACAGCTCCCCGGTTGGCTCGACCCCGACCTCCTCGAACAGGGCGCAGCCGTCTGGCGCCGCTGGGCCTACGCGCTCGGCGCCCTCGGTAACGCCGGCACCAACGACACCTACACCGAGGGCTGGCTCGCCGTCCCCCTGAGCCTGAGCGGTGGCTACGCCGGCGACCGGGCGCTACACCGCTACCTCGAAACGTCGAAGTGGTGGATCGAGGTCTGCCGCCCCGGCGCCCTGCTCACTCCGAACTCCCCCGCCCGCAACATCTCTCTGCACGTGCGCATCATGCACGTGAGCGTCCGCGACCGCGTCAGACACCACCCCGAATGGGATGCCACCCGCTGGGGTCTGCCGATCAGCCAGTCCGCCATGCTGCTCACCCTGCTCGGCGGCAGCGTCGCCCCCGCCCTCGGCCTGTTCGCGCTCGGGCACCTCACCTCACCGCAGGAGATGCGCGCCGTCCTGCACTTCAACCGCTACTGCGGCCACCTCGTCGGCGTCCGGTGCGACGGGTACTTCCCCGAAACCGTCGCCGACGCCTGGCGCATCCTGTTCCTGGCCGACTCCGCCCGCAGCTACGACAGTGCGCGCAGCGGCACCGAACTCGTCGAATCCTTCGTTCCCGCGTTCGAGCCGACCCCGGCGCACAAAGGCCTCGCCAGAATCAGAGCCGAGTACCACTACCGGGTACAGGCGGGTTACCTCGGTCTCTACATGCTGCCGTGGAACCGTCGCCGCTACCGCCTGCCGTCGGCCCTGCCCGGCATCGCGCTTCTCCTCGCGAAGGCCCCGCTCATCGCGGCCCTCGAACTCACCCGGCGCCTCAGCCCGCAAGTAGACCGCCGTTGGCAGCTCGCCAACCTCCGACGGTGGGAACGCTGGCTCGAATGGCAATCGGCCGGTAGAGCCGCCACGTTCGAAGCCGCGGCGCCGCTACGCCGCTGACGACGCCGTGATGTCGCTCACCGACTGATCACCACGGCTTCCGCTGAACAGCGCATTCTGCCTGCGTACAGCCGTAAAACAGTGGTCCCACAGCACATTCCCAGGACTACATCCGCTCCACACGCCCGTTGCTCCTAGTGACAGCCGCACGGCTCCGTCGCACAGATCGACTACGGGAGACTCCCATGTCAACACCAGCCACCGAGCGCGAAGCGCGGCTCCTGCACCGCTTCGCCCAGTTGACCTCAAGTGACGCGCAACTCATTGCCGCCCAACCTGATCCAGCTATCACCGACGCCATCTACCAGCCCGGCATACTCCTCAGCGACGTTATTCGCACTGTCACGACGGGCTACGCCGACCGGCCCGCTCTGGGCCAGCGCGTCGTCGAGTTCGTCACCGACGAATCCGGCCGCACCGTCGCCGAACTGCAGCCCCGCTTCGAGACCCTGACCTACCGCGAGACCTGGTCGCGGGTGCAGGCGCTCGCTCACGCCCTGTCCCGCAATCCCGTCCAGCCCGGCGACCGGGTTGCGACGCTGGGGTTCACCAGCGCCGACTACGCCATCGTCGACATGGCCGTGTCCCTGACCGGAGCCGTCGCAGTGCCGCTGCAGACCAGCGCACCGCTCACGCAACTGCACCCGATCATGGTCGAGTCCGAGCCCGTGGCGATCCTCACCAGCGTCGATTACCTGAGCGACGCAGTCGAACTCGCACTCACCGCACACGCGCCGCAGCGGTTCATCGTCTTCGACTACCGCCCGCAGATCGACGACCACCGTGACGCCCTCGACGACGCCGCCGCCCGCCTGCGCGAACAGCACCTCACCGTCGAAACCCTCGAGGACGTCATCGCCCAGGGCGCGAATGACGCCCACGCACCGGAGATCAGCAGGGCAAACCCCGACGACCTGCGGCTGCTGATCTACACCTCGGGGAGCACCGGAGCCCCGAAGGGCGCGATGTACACCGACTACCTGGTGGCCAACTGCTGGCGTCGCTGGTTCAGCCCGGACTGGGACGTCGACGACAAGCTGCCTGCGATCAGCGTGAACTTCATGCCGCTGAGCCACGTGATGGGCCGCGTCATCCTGTACTCCACCCTCGGAGCCGGCGGCACCGTCTACTTCGCCGCACGCAGCGACCTGTCAACGCTGCTGGACGATCTCGCCCTCGCGCGCCCGACCCGGCTCGACTTCGTCCCCCGTATCTGGGAGATGTTGTTCCAGGAGGTGCAGAGCGAAGTCGAGAAGCGGATGGCGAGCGGCCCCGGTGACCTGAGCCGTGACGAGGTCGAGCACCAGGTGATGGCCGAGCAACGCGAGAGCCTGCTCGGCGGAAGGCAATTCGCGGCGATGACGGGTTCGGCCCCCACGTCACCGGAACTGCGCGCATGGTCCGAGGATTTCATCGACGCCCACATCGTCGACGGGTACGGCTCCACCGAGGCCGGCGTCGCGCTCATCGACGGCTACATCCGGCGCCCACCGGCCCTCGACTACAAGCTGGTCGACGTACCGGACCTGGGCTACTTCGCCACCGACCGACCGTATCCGCGCGGCGAGTTGTACCTCAAGACAACCGATCTCATCCCTGGGTACTACAAGCGGCCCGACGTCACCGCCGAACTGTTCGACGCCGACGGCTGGTACCACACCGGCGATGTGATGGCCGAGACCGGACCTGACCACCTGGTCTACGTCGATCGCCGCAACAACGTCCTCAAACTCTCGCAGGGTGAGTTCGTCACGGTGTCGAAGCTGGAAGCCGCCTACGGCGGACACCCCGCGATCCGCCAGATCTTCGTGTACGGCAACAGTGCTCGCTCCTACGTGCTGGCCGTCATCGTGCCCACGGACGACGCTCTGGCCGGCGTCGGTGGTGATGTCACCGCGGTCAAGAAGGTGCTCAGCGACGCGTTGCAGAGCGTCGCCCGCGAGGTGGGCCTGCAGTCCTACGAGATCCCGCGCGACTTCCTGGTCGAGACTCGCCCGTTCACCCTCGACAACGGCCTGCTCACCGGCATCCGCAAACTGGCCCGCCCACAGCTCAAGGAGCACTACGGCCCGGCACTCGAACAGCTCTACACCGACCTCGCCGAGGGACAGGCCGACGTGCTGCGTGACCTCCGCCAGCATGGCGCCGACGCCCCCGCCCTGCAGACCGTCACCCGCGCCGTGGAAGCGCTCCTCGGGACCGCCGACGCCGCACCCGACACCGCGTTCACCGATCTCGGTGGGGATTCGTTGTCAGCGTTGACCTTCGCCAACCTGCTGAACGACATCTTCGGCGTCGACGTGCCGGTCGGCGTGATCGTCAGCCCGGCCAGCGACCTCGCGGCCATCGCCGCCTACATCGAGGTGCAACGCACCGGCGGCTCCAAGCGACCCACCTACGACGCGGTCCACGGCCGTGACGCCACCGAGGTCCACGCGAAAGACCTCACGCTGGACAAGTTCCTCGACGAGGCCACCCTGGCGGCCGCGCCGTCGCTGCCCGCGCCGAGCGGCGAGGTCCGCACCGTGCTGCTGACCGGCGCCACCGGGTTCCTCGGCCGGTATCTCGCCCTGCAGTGGCTGGAGCGGATGAATCTGGTCGGCGGCAAGGTCATCGCGCTGGTCCGCGCGAAGGACGACGACGCCGCACGGGCCCGCCTCGACGCGACGTTCGACAGCGGAGATCCGAAGCTGCTCACCCACTACCGGGAACTCGCCGCCGATCACCTCGAGGTGCTCGCGGGCGACAAGGGCGAGGCGAATCTCGGCCTGGCGCAGGCGACCTGGCAGCGATTGGCCGACACCGTCGACCTGATCGTCGACCCGGCAGCGCTGGTGAACCACGTACTGCCCTACAGCCAGCTGTTCGGGCCGAACGCCGTCGGCACCGCGGAGCTCATCCGCATCGCCCTGACCACCCGGATCAAGCCGTTCGTCTACGTCTCGACGGTCGGTGTGGCCGACGGGATCGCACCGGGCCGCTTCGTCGAGAACGCCGACATCCGGCAGATGAGCCCCACCCGCGCGATCGACGATAGCTACGCCAACGGCTACGGCAACAGCAAGTGGGCCGGCGAAGTGCTGCTGCGCGAGGCACACGACCTGGCCGGCCTGCCCGTGGCGGTGTTCCGCTGCGACATGATCATGGCCGACACCAGCTACGCCGGGCAGCTCAACGTCCCGGACATGTTCACCCGCCTGATGCTGAGCGTGGCCGCAACCGGCATCGCGCCGAACTCGTTCTACGAGCTGGACGCGGGCGGGAGCCGCCAACGTGCGCACTTCGACGGTCTGCCAGTCGAATTCATCGCCGACGCCATCTCGACGATCGGCGCGGCGGCACAAGAGGGTTTCGAAACCTACCACGTGATGAATCCCCACGACGACGCCATCAGCCTGGACACCTTCGTCGACTGGCTGATCGAAGCCGGCTATCCGATCGCACGGGTGCCCGGATATGCGGCGTGGCTGGATCGCTTCGACACGGCGCTGCGGGCGCTTCCGGAGAGGCAACGCCAGGCATCGCTGCTGCCGCTCATCCACAACTACCAGAAGCCCGGACACCCGATCAACGGCTCACTGGCGCCGGCCGATCACTTCCGCGCCGCGGTGCAGGACGCCAAGATCGGGCCGGACAAGGACATCCCGCACCTGTCGGCGCCGGCGATCGTCAAGTACCTCACCGACCTGGAGCTGCTCGGGCTGCTTTGAGTTCAACGGCAGCGCCAACCCGCTACCGTGGAACCCATGGCCGGAAACATCGATGCCGCTCACCCTCCGCAGGCGCTGCTCAAGGTCGTCAACCCCGCGCTGCGGTTCGCCCTGCGGACGCCGCTGGGCTCCGCGCTCAAGCAGTTCATGGTCGTCAGCTTCACCGGCCGCAAGACCGGCCGCCGCTACTCCGTCCCCGTCAGTGCCCACCACCTCGACGGAGACCTCTACGTCATCCTCGAGGCGGGCTGGAAGCACAACTTTCGCGACGGCGCCCCCGCCGACGTCCTCCACAACGGCCGCACCACACACATGCACGGGCAGCTCATCAACGACCCCGAGGCCGTCGCCGACATCGTGCACCGGGTCGCGACGTCCTACGGCGCCAAGAAGGCGCAGCAGACCATGGGCCTCAAGTTCCGGGACAACACCGTCCCGTCGAAGGACGAATTCGTCTCCGCTGCTGAACAAGGCATCGCCGCCATCCGGCTCACCCCCGCGACGTGACACAGATCGACCTCGAGACCCTCTCGACCACCGACCACGGGTTCACCGTCCTAGACGACGATGACGACGACCCCGTCCTGCTCGACCGCGCCGGCAACCCCATCGAGACGTGGCGCGAGCGCTACCCCTACGACGAGCGCATGCCGCGCGAGGAATACGAGTCGCTGAAGCGCAAGCTGCAGATCGAGCTCCTCAAGCTGCAGCGGTGGAGCAAACGCACCGGTGCCCGCCACGTCATCCTCTTCGAGGGCCGCGACGCCGCGGGCAAGGGCGGCACCATCCAGCGCTTCATGGAGCACCTCGACCCCCGCCACGCCCGAACGGTCGCGCTCGAGAAGCCCACCGAGCAGGAGAGGTCCCAGTGGTACTTCCAGCGCTACGTCGCGCACCTGCCCACCGCCGGTGAGATCGTGCTGTTCGACCGGTCCTGGTACAACCGCGCCGGCGTCGAGAAGGTGATGGGCTTCGCCACCGAAGAGCAGCAAGCCGAGTTCATCCGTCAGGCGCCCGTATTCGAGAAGATGCTCGTCAACGACGGCCTGCACCTCACCAAGTTCTGGTTCTCGGTGTCACCGGCCGAGCAGCGCACCCGCTTCGCGATCCGGCTCATCGACCCCTTGCGGCACTGGAAGTTCTCCGACATGGACATCGAGGCCGCGCGGCGGTGGGATGACTACACCCACGCCAAGGAGCAGATGTTCGTCGCGACCGACACCGACCACGCACCGTGGATCGTCGTCAACACCAACGACAAGAAGCGCGGACGGACCAACGCGATGCGCTTCCTGCTCTCGAAGTACGACTACGACGACAAAGACCCCGACGTCGTCGGCGAACCGGACCCGCTGATCGTCGGCCGCGCCCTCGACGACTAACCCTCCGACAGGGCCTGCTGCGCAAGCCGCGCCAGTTGCGAGCGCACCTCGGCATCGACACCGAGGGCCTCATCACACGCCGCGGCCGCCTCGGCGGCGAACGCCAACAACTCGCGTCCGCGTTCTGTCAACCGTGGGTACGACGCGCGCCCCCGCGCTTCGGTCGTCACCGCGCCCAGCGCCACCAGCTGCGCCATCGTGGCATGCATGCTCTGCGGGGTGATGCGCGCTCGACGCGCCAAGTCGCTGTACGACAGTTCGGGCGACCGCGAAAGATGCCCGAGTGCTCCGATGTGCCGCAGGGTCAACCCTTCTCGGGCCAACGCCGCCTCGAATCGGCGTTGAGCCAGCCGGCCTGCGCCGATGAGCAGCATCGTGGTGCTCATGGCGACGCTGGGCTCGTCGGGCTCTGACACGTCACACTCCCGGACTCGGCGATGTTCAGCGACACCGTACCGCCGATACCGTTGACGGTTTATCAGTCGGACTGTTAGTTTGACTGAAACCGTCACGAGGAGCCTCCCATGACCGATACGACCTTCAGCCACGACACCGACTTGCCGCCGGTGACCGTCGCCATCTTGGTTTGCCCCGGCTACATGCCCGTCGACATCATCGGAATGCACACCGTCTTCGGCACCGCACCGGGTGCCACCGTGCACCTGGTGTGGAAGGACCTCGACGAGATCATGGGGTTCCCGACGTTCCCCACCCGGGCCACCACCACGTTCGCCGACTGCCCTGCCGACCTCGACGTCATCTGGACCGGCGCCGTCGCACCGGAGATCTTCGACGACGAGGAGACGCTGGAGTTCCTCGCCGATCGCGGAAACCGCGCCCGCTGGGTCGGTGGAAACTGCGGTGGCACACTGCTTCTCGGAGCAGCAGGCCTACTGCAGGGATACCGGGCCACCAGTAACTTCCAGCAGAAGTACCTACTGGAGCGATTCGGCGCCATACCCGCCGACGGTAACGTCGTCATCGACCGCAACCGCATCACCGCTGGACCACTCACCGGCAGCGTCGAAGCCGCACTGCTTCTGGCCCAACGGTTTTACGGTGACGATGCGGCACGAGAGATGGAATTGCAGGCCGAGTACGCACCGCAGCCGATCTTCGGCGTCGGCCGTCCCGACCTGGCCGGGCCCGAATTGACCCAGCGCGCACTCGACCACAGTGCGGCTATCGTCAGGCCCTATGTCGAGGCGATCGACCGCGCGGCCAAACGCCTTGGCGCCGTATCGGTCTGACGCCTCAGCGCCAGAAGCCCCGCGACTTGCGCTCGTCGCCGTCCACGTCCACGTCCACCCAGTCACCCGACGCGTAGGAGTGCCACTCCTTCGCGCCGTTCATCGATGTCCTTCACCGCCAGGCTGAATCGCTCGAACCGAGCTGCCTGGTAATGACCACAGCGCGCCGTGTGGGAGTTCCGAACGGCGAAAGGGCTGCTCAGACGAACGCAGGCCGCCCGGCGAGCACCTTCTGCGCCAGCCGGAGGTAGCTGGCCGTCACCACGGGCCAGGCCATGGTCGGCGCCAGGCGCCGGCCCTCACCGGCCAGCGCACCGGCAAGGCGCGGTTCGGTCAGCACCCGGCGCAGCGCGAGCGCCATCGCGGCCGGGTCGTCATGGTCGACGACGATTCCGGCTCCCGTGCCGAGCAATTCGACGGCGTGCGGGAACGCGGTTGCCACGACGGGCCTGCCGCTGGCCACCGCCTGCGCGAGGACGCCGGAGCCCGCTTGTTCGGTGGAGTCGTAGGGCAGCACCACGGCGGCCGCCGAGCGGGCCATGGTCGTCAACGCCGTCTGGCTTCGGTAGCAGTCGTCGAACCGGACCGAGTCCGCCACACCGAGCCGCTGTGCGCGGTCGATGCACGACTGCCGGTACGCCTCGCCCTCTTCGGGGGAAATGTTTGGATCCGTCTGTCCCACAACAAGATACTGTGGCCGACCCGGCACATCGCTCAGCGAGGGCATCGCGTCGATCACTCGCTCGATGCCCTTACCGGGTCCGATCTGCCCCCACGTCAGCAGCGTCGGGCGTCCGGCGCGTTTCGGCCCGGCACCGCGCGGCAGGGTGACCCCGTGCGGAATGGTGCTGATCTTGTCGTGGTCGACGTTGTAGCTCGAGCGCAACCGCGCGTGTGCGGCGTCGGAGATCACCACCACGCGGTCGGCCTTGGCGACGATCGATTCGAGCACCGCACGCTCTTGCGGCGAGGGGTTTTTCGGGATCGTGTGCGCCAACACGATCGACGGGACGTGCAGACCATCGAGGATGTCGAGCACATGCTCGCCGGCCACACCGCCGTAGATGCCGTACTGGTACTGAACGAAAGCCACGTCGTACTGGTTGAGCAGGGCCGCACACTCCTGCGCCGACCCGTCGCCGACCTGGCCCACCACCCGCGGGTCCGTCGCGGCCGTATCATCGGCCACCCGTACCACGCCGACCTCGGCACCGAGATCGTTCAGCCCGTCGCAGAGCGCCCCGCTGAACGCCGCGACCCCGCACGGAGTCGGTGCGTAGGTGCTGAGGATGCCGAAACTGGGCGTACGCGAAACACGTTGCGACGAAACGGCGGATAAGACAGTCAAAGGTGGTCCCGACTCGCGGTTGATTATCGGCGCAGTCGACGTGAGCGGTTGCTCGGTGAGATCAGCGGCGGACGGCTGACCCGGTCCGGACTGGCTGGGCTCCCAACCCCTTCACGGTACACCCTGCGGTGCGTCGCGGTCGATAGTCGCGGTCCACGGACTCCCGATCAAGGGTAGGGTCAAAACGATCGGGACCATTCAGGCCCCCAATTCAAAGGGCCGACAATGTCTGACAAGTCACCCCGTTCGACCATGAGCAAGAAGTCCGGCAAGAGCCTCAAGGAGAAGCGGGCCGTCAAGCAGGACAAGGTCTCCGCCAAGCTCTCGTCCGCCGACGCTCTTTTCAATGCCAAGAAGCACTGAGACAGAACACCTTTCGCTCGGCGTCCTGGCCCACTCGCGGAAGCCGGACGAACGCCGACTGCCGATTCACCCGGCACATCTGAGCCGAATCGCTCCTGAGCTCCGCGACCGGATCTACCTCGAGACCGGATACGGATCGGATTTCGGCGCCACCGACGACGCGCTTGCCGAGTTCGTGGGCGGTATCCGCACGCGCGCGCAGCTGATCGACCAGTGCAGTGCCATCTTGCTGCCCAAGGTGCAGGCCGAGGATCTGTCGGAAATGGGCGAGGGCCAGATCGTCTGGGGTTGGCCGCACTGCGTGCAGGACACGGCGCTGACCCAGGTCGCCATCGACCGGAAATTGACGCTGATCGCGTTCGAAGCCATGAACCACTGGCAGGCCGACGGCGGATTCGGTCTCCACGTTTTTCACAAGAACAACGAACTCGCCGGCTACTGCTCCGTTCTGCACGCCATGCAGCTCGCCGGCATCACCGGTAGCTACGGCCGGCGGCTGCGCGCGGCCGTCATCGGGTTCGGCGCCACCGCCCGCGGTGCGGTGACCGCCCTCAACGCCCACGGCGTCGACGACGTGCGGGTGCTCACCACCCGTGAGGTCGCCGCCGTCGGCTCCCCCATTCCCGGCACCCAGATCGTGCAGATGGGGCAGGAAGACGGCAGCATGTGGGCCGACACGCCCGAGGACGGCAGCATCCTGCTCGCCGACTTCCTCGCCGGCCACGACATCGTCGTCAACTGCGTTCTGCAGAACCCGGCGGCACCGCTGATCTTCCTCACCACCGAGGACCTGCCCGCGTTCACACCGGGCAGCCTGATCATCGACGTCTCCTGCGACGTCGGCATGGGCTTCAGCTGGTCACGGCCCACCACGTTCCGCGAACCGGCCGTCGAGATGGGCAACGGACTGCTCTACTACGCCGTCGACCACAGCCCGTCCTACCTCTGGAACTCGGCGACCTGGGAGATCAGCGAGGCGCTGCTGCCCCACCTGGACACCGTCCTCGCCGGGCCGACCGCCTGGGCGGACAGCACCACCGTCTCGCGGGCCATCGAGATCCGCGACGGCACCGTGCTCAACCCCGCGATCCTGGACTTCCAGCACCGCGCCCCGACATATCCCCACGCGTTGCTCGAGTGTCACACCGGGTGAGAAGCCGCAGCCACCGTTACGCTGGTCAGGTAGGTCCGGTTAGCTCCTGAAGACTCGCGGGGCCGCCGATGCGGCTCTGGATTGGCAATCCCCATGTGCGCCAGCCATAGTGACGACGTAATGCTTTCGCCGATTGACGGCAGGCGTAGTCTCGGCACCGTGTCGAGCAGATGGCACCCCTTGTTCACCACCGAATAGCAACTTCACCAGGACGGACGATGGCAGATACATCCAGCGCAGCCCCGAAGGCCGAGTCCGCGTGGCTCTCGAAGTCCGCTTCGCAGACCCGTGGTTCCGACAAGGGCGAAGTCCAGTTCCACTACGACATCTCCAACGAATTCTTCAAGCTGTGGCAGGACCCCAACCAGGTCTACAGCTGCGCCTACTTCGAGAAGGACGACTACACCCTCGAACAGGCCCAGATGGCCAAGATCGACCTGTCGCTGAGCAAGCTGAAACTCGAGCCCGGCATGACACTGCTCGACATCGGCTGCGGCTGGGGCGCCACGATCATGCGGGCGGTCGAGAAGTACGACGTCAACGTCATCGGCCTAACGCTCTCCGAGAACCAGAAACAGCACATCGAGGACCACTGGTTCGCCAATTCGAAGAGCGACCGCAAGATGGAGGTCCGCCTGCAGCCGTGGGAGGACTTCGACGGCCGCGTCGACCGGATCGTCTCGATCGGCGCCTTCGAACACTTCGGCTTCAACAAGTACGACGACTACTTCAAGAAGACCTTCGACTGGCTCCCCGAGGACGGCGTGCAGATGTTGCACACCATCACCATCCCGGAGGACGAGGAGATCAAGGCCAAGAAGCTTCCGCTGACCATGTCGCGGGTGCGGTTCATCAAGTTCATCATGGACGAGATCTACCCCGGCGGCCGTCTGCCGCTGGCTTCGATGGTCACGCAGCACGCGGTCAAGGCGGGCTACACCGTCACCCGTGAGCAGCACCTTCAGCCGCACTACGTCAAGACTCTCGACACCTGGGCGCGCAACCTCGAAGCCAAGAAGGACGAGGCCATCGCGGTCACGAACGAGGAGATCTACGAGCGGTTCCTCAAGTACCTCGACGGCTGCGCCGACCTTTTCCGTCAGGGCTACACCGACGTGGTGCAGTTCACGCTGGAGAAAGCACCCGCTTAGTCAAGCTAAGGTATCTGCGTCATAGACACGACAAGATCAACACATGAGCGCGGGAGGACAACGCAGATGACGGACACCGGGTCGGGGGGCTCGACGAAGATGAAGGTGGCGTACGAGGACATCCAGGCCCACTACGACATCTCCAACGAATTCTTCGGGCTCTGGCAGGATCCGACGCGGACGTACAGCGCCGCCTTCTTCGAGCGTGAGGACATGTCGCTCGAAGAGGCGCAGCTGGCCAAGATCGACCTGGCGCTCGGCAAGCTGGGCCTCGAGCCCGGCATGACGCTGCTCGACGTGGGCTGTGGCTGGGGCGCGATGATGAAGCGCGCGATCGAGAAGTACGACGTCAACGTCATCGGCCTCACCTTGAGCAAGAACCAGCGCGCGCTGGGCCAGGAGATCCTCGACGGGCTCGACACCCAGCGGTCGCGTGAGGTCATGCTGCGCGGCTGGGAGGAATTCGAACAGCCCGTCGACCGCATCGTCAGCATCGAGGCGTTCGAGGCGTTCCCGAAGGAGCGCTACAAGGCGTTCTTCGATCTGTGCCACCGCATCATGCCGGACGACGGACGCATGGTGCTGCAGACGATCATGGGTCACCCGCTCAAACGCTGGCCGGAGCTGGGTGTGCCGATCACGATGACCGATCTGCGGTTCATGCGCTTCATCGCCAAGGAGATCTTCCCCGGCGGTTCGGTGCCCTGCGACGAGGACGTCATCGAGTACTCGACGGCGGCAGGATTCTCCGTCGCCGAGCGCGACGACCTCACCGCCAGCTACGTCCGGACCCTGAACACCTGGGCCCAGAGCCTCGAAGCGCAGCGCGAGCAGGCGATTGCCGTGACCAGCGAAGAGGTCTACGACCGGTACATGAAGTACCTGTTGGGCTGCGCGGACTTCTTCAACCGCAACGTCAGCTACGTGGAGCAGTTCACGCTCGTCAAGTAGCCGTCAGCATGAGCTGAGAGCGACCGACGGGGACGTCGACCACCGCTCCCGCCGGTGCGCCGTCGAGCTTCACCGTCGTGCCCGGCGGCAGTGACGCCAGCCGGATCCGCACCGCGCGGTCGGTGGACACCGCGATCGTCGAGCGCGACAGCGTCGCGAGCCCCGCCCGCACGACGTCCACCGCGAGCCCCGCGACACCGCTCAGGTCCAGGGTCAGCAGTGGCAGCGGGTCGACGTCGGCGCCCAGCTGCCACGTCATCTCCGTGAACAGCCCGGGCGTGGGGTCGAAGTCGGGGATGACTCCGCGACGGCGCCGGATCGTGCGGGTGCGGTCGGGGCGCGCGTAGGACCGGGCGTCGACCTTGGCGCGCTTCCCGCGCTCGGCCGTCACGTCGTCGGCGGCGCGCAGTTCGGACACCCACCACACCCGGTGCGGTCCGATCCCGAGGTCCTCCCGCACCAGCTGCGGATACCAGGCGAACGTGATGTGGCCCGGATCCGCTTGCCGCAGACCGGTTCCCATGTGCGCGATCGGGTCGTCGAAATCGTCCTTGAGCAGGAACGCGACGTGGTCCTCCACCGGATAGGCGGCGAACCGGTACCGGTAACCCAGCCGGTCCAGCTCGAACACCTGCTGCACGATCCCCGGAAACGGGACGAACTGGTCGAGCCCGCCGTGGGCGATGACGAACGGCAGCCAGCGGGCGTTCGCCAGCAGCGGCCAGCTGTCCCCCTCCCGCGCGCAGTGCGACGTCGGGTCGAAATCCGCGGGTGCCTCGACCCCGCGCACCAGCCGCACCCCGCACGTCGGCGGACCGGCGAGCACCACCGCCTGGGCGAACACCTCCGGATAGCTCAGCCCCAGCTTGTACGTGCCGTATCCGCCCATCGAGTACCCGGCGACCACCGTGCGGTTCGGGTCGGCGCCGAGCTGTTCGACGGCCCGCGCGAACACCTCCCACACGTCGAGTTCGCCCTCGTCGAAGTACCAGCACGCCGGGCCCCGCGCCAGCGGCGTCACGACGATCGAGTTGCGGCCGTCGCACACCTCGTGCAGCAGCTTCGGATCGAACGCGGCGTACTGGTTCTGTCCCAGCGCCAGCGAGTGCAGCATCAGCGTCAGCGGCAGCTGCCGTCCCGGTGCGTAGGTCGCGGGCAGACACACCGAATACGGCTGCACGCGGCCCAAAAACTGGGGCTTCGTGTCGAGGATGTTCCCGTCGGCCACCCCCTGCCCCAGCTCGATCGACGACACGTACCAGCGGGTGGACGTACCGGTGACCACCGGTTCGTCGTCGGCCCGGCGCTTAGCGAGCTGATCCCACGGCACTGCCAGCGAGAACTGCGATACGTCCCCGTCGTCCAGCGCGTCGGCCTGCGCGTGATCCGACCAGAAGTTGAGGTGGACCTTCTCCTGCTCGCGCGTGCGGAACGCGAGGTTGTAGACGTTGGGCTGTCCCGGCCCGGCGCCGCGGACGAACGGCACCTCCGCGAAACCGTCGCCGGCGTCGTCGGCCAACCCCGCCGCCAGCCGGACCGTCCACGTGCCTGCGGGTTCGACGAGCGCCCGGGGCACCTTGGCCAGGAACGTGCGCGACTCCATGTCGACCCGGTGCTCCACCCCGGTGCGTGTTCCGGTGGTGGGGTCGATCAGCCACGCCCCCTGGCCCGACATCAGCAGCGCCAGGTCGATCCCGGTGGAGCGGACACCGGCGTTCGCCGGCCACTCGTTGGTGGGCGCCGTGCCGCGATCGGTGTCGAACGTGAACAGACCGATCGGAATCGAGCTGTCCACCAACGTGTTCCAGTCGATCCGCCACCACGTGTGGGTGGTGTCCAGCCCGACCGCGACGCGGAAGATGTCCGCACCGTTGCCTGCGGCGGGCCCGTCGGGATACACGTAGGTGCCACGCGCCGGCGCACCTCCGGTCGGAACTTGGACGGGGATCCCCGAGGCGCCGTGGTCGTCGTAGAGGAAGTCGGTCCAGAACAGCGCCCCACCGGCGAACCGGCCCGTCCCGCACGTGCGCGGGAAGTCCTCCCCGAACGGCCAGCCCGCGGGCGCGGGCAGGCGCGGCTCACGCTGCAGCGCGGCCGGCGGCACTCCCTCGGGCATCCCGTCGATGACGACGAGGTCCGCGGCGGGCGATGGCGCCGGCGCGATCGCACTCCTGACGGCACCGGCGACGCGGCGCGCGACCCGGACCGGGAGCAGGGCGGTGGAGATCAATGACACCGCCCGACGCTAGGGCGAAAGTCGGGTTATGGCGGGCGGTTCGGGCTCAGTACGCGCCGAACACCAGCGCGACGTTGTGCCCGCCGAGGCCGAACGAGTTGCTGACGGCATACCGGTAGTCACCGCGACGGGGCTCGCCGGTCACCACATCGAGGTCGATGTCGGGGTCGAGATTGCGGAGGTTGAGCGTCGGCGGCACCACCCCGTCGCGCAACGCCTGCACCGTGGTCACCGCCTCCACCCCCCCGGCCGCGCCGAGCGAATGCCCCAGCGCCGCCTTCGGCGCGTACACCACGGGCCGGTGGCCGCCCAGCGCATGGCTGATGGCGCGCGCCTCGGCCACGTCGCCGAACGCGGTGCCGGTCGCGTGGGCGTTGACGTGGTCGATGTCGGACGGCTGGAGTCCGGCCAGGTCGATCGCGTGCGTCATGGCGTCGCCGGCCGGCACCCCGCTCGGGTCGGGTTCCACGATGTCGTATCCGTCGGAGGTCATGGCCGCGCCCATCAACCGGCCGAGGATCGGCGCCCCGCGCGCCTTTGCGTGCTCCTCGGTCTCGACGAGCAGCAGCGCGCCACCCTCCCCGAACACCATGCCGTCACGGTCCTTGTCGAACGGACGGCACGCGCCGGCCGGGTCGTCGTTGCCGGTGGACAGCACACCCATGCGGGTGAACGAACCCACCGGGACCGCCTCGATCCTGGTCTCCACCCCGCCGCAGATCGCCATCTCCACCTCGCCGAGGACGATCTGCCGCCACGCCTGCGCGATGGCGGCCGCACCCGATGCGTCGCCCATCAGCGGGGAGACGATGCCGCCCTTGGCCTGCCGGTCGAGCCCCACCGCCGCCGCCGGCGCATTGGGCATGTACATCTGTACCGCCAGCGGAGACACGGCGCGCATCCCCTTGTTCCGCCAGTTGTCGTACTGCGCGGGGATCTCCTCGGTCGAGCCGAGCGCGAGCCCGATCGACACCATCAGGCGGCGGGAGTCGATGTCCGGCGATCCCGCGGCCTCCCACAGCCGCCGGCCCAGCACCGTCGACATCTTCTGCATGTACGACAGCCGGCGCAGCTCGACGCGGTTGAGGTGTTCGTCGAAATTCTCCCGCAGCTGACCGCCGATACGCACCGGTGAGCCGAGTTCGTCGACGAACCACGAATCGAGTGGGCGGATACCGCTGTGTCCGGCCAGCAACTGCTGCCAGGTGTCCTCGGCGTCGGGCGCCAATGCGGTGGTCGACGCCAGCGCGGTCACCACCACGTCGGCGAACCCGCTACCGGTTCTCAACTTGGCCATGACTGCGAATTCCTTCACTACTCGCGTGACGACGTTGAGTGCTCTACAAGAGAATACGCTGCGGCAGTGTTGTTTTCGCCCCCCTGTTTCGGGGTCAGCGCACCGCCCCGTTGATTGCCGGGTGGTCGATCATGCCCTTCTCCACACCCCACATGGTGGCGATCGTGCGGTACTCACCGGTGGCCATCAGGTGTTCGAGCGCCAGACGCAGCGACTCCGCCAGCTCCGAACCCTTGGCCACCGGCCATCCGTAGGGCGCCGAGTCGAACACCTCACCGGCCGGTTCCAGAGCGCCACCGGAGGTCTTGATGGCGAACCCGGTGACCGGCGAGTCGGCCGACATGGCCTCGACCTTGCCTGCGAGCAGTGCCGCCGTGACGTCGTCCTGTTCGGTGAACACCACCTTCTCGACGGGCTCCCGCCCGGCTGCGACACAGGCCTCGCTCTTGGCGGGCAGCTCCTCGGTCTCCTGAATCACGCTGTAGGCCACACCGACTCGTAGGCCGCAGGCGTTCGAGGGGTCGACCGTCGCCCCGGCCCGCTGCGCCCAGAGGGTGCCCGCTTCCAGGTAGGTGACGAAGTCGACGGTCTTCTCGCGCTCGACGGTGTCGGTGATGGACGACATGCCCACCGTGAACGCCCCCGACTGCACCGACGGAAGCACACTCTCGAACGCCGTCTCGCGGAACTCCGGCACCAGGCCCAGCGTGCGGGTCACGGCCTTCATCAGGTCGACGTCGAACCCGACGATCTCCCCGAAGGCGTCGCGGAATTCGTTCGGCGCGTAGGGCACATTGACCCCGATGACCAGCCGGCCCGACTCGCGGACGTCCGCGGGCACCGTCGCCGCGATGGACGGCACCGCACCCGGGGTCGGTACCGGCACTGGCGTCGCGGTGTCCTCGGAGACCACCACCTGCCGCGGGGTGCGGGTGCGTTCGGGCCAACCGCTCCACTGCCAGGTCACCGCACCCGAGATCAGCACCAACACCAGCCCGGCGGCGGCCGCCGCGGCCGCCCGCCTGGTCAGTCTGCGGCGCACCGGAATCCGCGCCGACCGCGCCGAGTGCTTGCCCGCCCGGCTCGACCAGCGCACCGGCGACGTCAACGCCCGCCTCGCGGCCGCGGCCAGCTCCGCTGCCGACTGGTAGCGCTTCTCGGGCTTCTTCGCCATTCCCTTCTCGATCACCTCGTCGAAGGAGGCCAGTCGGGGATCGGTCGCCGACGGCTTGGGCACCGGCGCCACGATGTGCCCGGCGATCTGCTGCTCGAGGCTGTCCGCCGGATACGGCCGCGCTCCCGTGAGGCACTCGTAAAGCACGCAGGTCAGCGCGTAGATGTCAGAACGCGGGTCGATCTTGCCGCCGTTGAAGCGCTCCGGCGCCATGTAGGCCAGCGTGCCCAGCGTGCTGCCCGCCGTCGTCATGCCCGGCTCACCGGCGCTGCGGGCCAGCCCGAAGTCGATCAGGTACACGAAGTCGCGCTCGCTGATCAGGATGTTCGACGGCTTGACGTCCCGATGGATCAGGGCCGCCGCGTGCGCGGCGTGCAGCGCCGTGGCCACCTGTTCGACGACCTTGACGGCGAAGGACGGCAGCAGCGGCTTATCCGCCTCCTGCAGGATCGTGCCGAGGTTGCGCCCCTCGATCAGGCGCATGTCGATATAGAGGCGACCGTCGATCTCGCCGTAACTGTGGATCGGCACCACGTGAGGGTCCTGGACGCCGGCGGCTGCCTGTGATTCGCGCCGAAATCTCCGCTGGAACGTCGAGTCCTGCGCCATGTGCGGTGGCAGCACCTTGAGTGCCACGATCCGGTCGGTCTGGGTGTCGTAGGCCTGGTAGACCTCGCCCATTCCGCCCCGGCCGATCAGCTTCTGGAGCTGGTAGTGCCCGAATGGTGTCGCGTCCACCGTTGTACTCCTCGGCAGCGGCCAATCGGTGTGTCGAGGAGAAATTACCGCACGTTTGCCGAAATTGTCGCCAGTCAATCTGCGTACCCGTCAAACTTCCACAGAAGTGCGCTTATGGCAAATTTGGTGAAGGGTAGGGAAACCCCCGATTCCTCGGTGCATACCTGTGTTCGACAATTGTGGCAACGAACTGCCGTGGGGAGCGGCCAGTCATCCGCAAGTGCGACGAAGGGGTGAAAAGTGTTACAGCAGGTCGCGGATCGACAAACCAGCATCGACCACCGCGCGGACGGGGGACACCGTCGCGCCGGCAGTAGGGGAACTTTACAAGTGACAGCGACGGGGCGTACCCCGAGCGACATGCCGGGTCTCGACATCGGCGAGCTGAAGTCCTGGCAGAACTATCTGGACGCCGCCTTGCGGCTGCAGGCCACATTGAACCACGAACTCAACGACGCCTGCCGGCTGACCCTCGAAGACGTCCGACTGCTGCACGAGCTCGCGAAATCGGCCACCGGTTCGGTCCGCATGGGTGCGCTCGCGCAGACGCTGGTGTCCACTCCGAGCCGCGTCAGCCGCCGTGTCGACCGGCTCGAGGCGCGCAACCTGGCCCACCGTGCGTCCAGCGATCGGGACGGCCGCTACGTCCTGGCGACCATCACCGACGAGGGGCGCTCGCTGCTCGGCAACGCGATGACCGTCTACGGCCAAGCCGTCCGCACCCATTACCTCGACCCGTTGAGCCGGGCCCAAACCGCCGCGATGGCGGAGAACTGCCGTCGCATCAACGCCGCCCTGTCCCCCGAACTGCGCGCGGCCAACTGAATTCGGCGGCGTCGCGTCCGTCCGGAACTGACGGCGACGATAGTTTGCAGGGCTTCCTGTTGCAGATGCAAGAAACGGTTGGGCGAAACCGGCCCTGAGCACTAGCACCGCGGCAAAACATACCGGGGGTCGGTTTCCACGTCGCTTTGCTGTTTGCGATCATTGCGTAGTGGACGGGCTGCGGAGCACGCCGGCCGGATCGCCGGCCGTCGCCGAGTTCCTCGCTGCCGTCGCCCAGGGACCTGCTGGACTGCTGCTCGAGGGTGAGGCCGGCATCGGGAAGACCCGGCTGTGGCTCACCGCCGTCGAAGAAGCGCATCAGCGCGGATATCGGGTGCTGTCAGCCCGCGCCGGTCAAGCCGAGACCTCGCTGGCGTACGCGGTGGTCGCGGACCTCCTCGACGACATCGACCCCGCCGTCACCGAGAGTCTCCCCGAAGTGCAGCGCCTGGCCCTGGACAGGCTGCTGCTGCGCGGTGACGCCGACGGTCCCGACACCGACCACCGGGTGGCCGCGGCGGCCGTACTCAACACCGTCGAGATCCTGTGCCGGGAGCGGCCGGTCGTGCTGGCCGTCGACGACGTGCAATGGCTCGACGTGTGCAGCCGCGAGGTCATCGGCTTCGTCGCACGACGGCTGAGCGGGCCCGTCGGGTTACTGCTCACCAAGCGCACCGAAGAGCCCGGCAACGTCCGCACCGACTGGCTGCAGCTCACCCAACCCGACCGGCTGCGCCACCATCGCGTCGCGCCGCTGTCACTGGGCGGCCTGCACGCAATGCTCTCGGAGCGGCTGGGCCGCTCGTTTCCGCGGCCCACGCTGATCAGGATCGCCGAGACTTCCGGCGGCAACCCGCTCTACGCGCTCGAACTGGCCCGCGCCATGTCCGAGCAGACCGCGGCGGGTGAACCAGCGCTGCCCGCGTCACTGGCCGACGTCGTGCGCCGGCGCATCCACGGCATCGACGAGGTGGTGCGCGACGTTCTGCTTGCCGCCGCATGCGTCGCCGCGCCCACCGTCGACCTCCTGGCCAGTGCCACCGAGAAATCTCCCGAGGAAGTGCTCGAGCTGCTGGAAGCCGCCGAAAAGCAGGGCCTGGTGGAGATCGACGGCCTCACAGTGCGATTCGCCCATCCTCTGATCGCGCGAGGGGTGTACTCCGAGGCGGGGCCCGCCCGGCGCCGCCACATGCACCGGCGGCTGGCCGGCGTCATCCACCAACCCGAGCAGAAGGCCCGTCACCTCGCGCTCGCCGCGACCAGCCACGACGACGACACGCTCGCCGCCCTCGACGCGGCCGCCGACGCCGCCCGCAGCCGCGGCGCCCCCGCAGCGGCGGCCGAGCTCCTCGAATTCGCGATGCGACTCGGAGGCGACACCGACCTACGCCGGTTGCAGGCCGCGGCGCACTACTTCACCGCGGGCGACAGCGTGCGCGCCGAGGAACTGCTCTCCACCACGCTGCCCCGGATGCCACACGGCCCGCTACGCGCGATCGCCTCGATGGAGCTTGCGGGAATCGTGATGGACCACAACGACTTCCAGCATGGAATGGAGCTGCTCGACGAGGCACTCGCCGACTGTGACTCCGACCCCACGCTCCAGGTGCACTGCCTGCTCTCGCTGAGCATGGCGCAGACGAACTGCGGTGATCACGAATCCGCCCTGCGCAATGTCGACCGCGCGGTGGCGATCGCCGAGGAGGCCGGCCAGCACCAGCTGATCGGGCATGCCCTGACCGTGTGGGTGTTCATCCGATTCATCTTCGGATTCGGCGTCGACCAGCAGCAGCTGCACCGGGCCCTCGACTACGAAGACCCGAACGACGAAGTGCCGCTGCCGTTCCGGGCCCGCGCGGTGGCCGGCCTGCTCGACTCGTGGACCGGACGCCTCGACGAGGCGGACGCCGCGCTGCAGGACCTGCGGAGCTACAGCCTGGACCGCGGCGCCGACCGTGACCTGCTCACACTCGCCGTGAGCGGCACCCTGCTCGAAGTGTGGCGCGGACGGCTCGACGAGGCGGCCACCTACGCCGACGATGCCGTCGAACGCGCCGAACAGGTCGGCGGCGAGAACTCCCGCCTGGTGGCGCTGGGCGTGCGCGGAATCGTCAGCGCCTACGCGGGCCGGGTGCGCGCCGCCCGCGCGGATGCCGAAGCGGCGCTGGATATGGCGCGCCGCAGCGGGGCCATGCGGATGTCGTGGTGGCCGCTCGGGGTGCTGATCGTCCTCGAGGTGTCGCTGGGCAACTACCCCCAGGCCCTCACCACCCTCGAGCCGCTGCTCGTCGACTACCTGGCGGCGCCGGGCAACGAGATCTTCAACTCCTTCTTCGTCCCCGACGCAGTGGAGGCGCTGGTGGCGGTGGGACGAACCGCCGAGGCTCGACCCCTGATCGAACGGTTCGAGACCGACGGCCGGCGCCTCGACCGTCCGTGGTTGTCGGCGGTCGCAGGACGTTGCCGCGCAATGGAACTGGCTGCTGGCGGTGACGTCGACGGTGCGGTCGCCGTGGTCACCGAGGCGATGGACCACCACGAGCGGCTACCGATGCCCTTCGAACGGGCACGCACCGCACTGCTGCTCGGGCAGTTGCAGCGCAGGCAACGCCAGAAGGAAACGGCCGCCGCGACACTGGGTGAGGCGCTCGAGACGTTCGAGAGCATCGGGGCCACGCTGTTGGCGCAGCGGGCCCGCGAAGAGCTCGCCAGGGTCAACGTGCGCCCCACCCGGGATCAGGGCCTCACCCCGTCGGAGCGGCGGGTCGCCGAACTGGCCGCGTCGGGAATGAGCAACCGCGACATCGCCGCCGCGCTGTTCATCAGCATCAAGACGGTCGAGGCCAATCTCGGGCGGGTGTACCGCAAGCTCGGCGTGCGCGGACGCGTCGCCCTGGCCCGCAAGCTCGACGAGTGACGGCGTCGATCCGCCCGGCCGCGCGTAGCGATCTGGGACGCAGGTACCGCATAGAACTGAGGCGGCAAGAGTAGGGAAACCCCCAATTCGTCGCGAGCCGATAGGCCCTAGCGTGTGAATATGCTCACTGTCGACGCTCAGCCGTCGGGTTGTCTGGCCGAGTGGTACCTGCCAGACCTCTCCGAAGAGCTGATCGACGCCTTCGTCGCCCGAATCGAATCGGTCGCCGCTCAGATGCGCGCCGAGGGTACCGACATTCATCTGGTCCTCACCCTGGCCGTGCCGTCGGACGAGGTCCTCTACGGAGTCTTCGACGGATGCGAACCCGCGCTCGTGTCGCGCACATGTGAACAAGCCGGCCTGGCGCCCCAGCGGTTGAGCAGCAGGGTCGGGACACGAATCCTGCACTCATATGAGCAACGTAGGGAAAACCCCGATTCCTGACGGTTCCGCCGCTTGGTTCACTTGACAAGGACGCAGGAGCGATCTTGGTCCAGGTGCGTCGCCCGGGGGATGCGACGTCACAATTGCTTGTCTACCTGCCGACGGGGCGGCAGGTAGACAAGCTTTTGTCGTATCTGCGCGGCGCAATGGCCCATTCATGACCGCCTGACCTGAGGGTTTGGCGTCCGCCACTGGCGCAATACCGACGTTCGAATGCGGCCACCCTGTCGAAATGGCCAGTCGGTCAACTCTCACGACGCACCCCGAGTGGTCGACGCCGCCCGCTCCACCCCCACGGTCCTGGAGTCGTTGTGTCGAAGAAGATGCATCTCGGTTGGTTCATGAACTACGCGCCCCCGCAGTGGCTCGATCCGTTCGACCGGGTGAACACGTCGTGGACGAACGCCGACTTCCACATCGAGATGGCCCGCATGCTCGAGGGCGCGTGCTTCGACTACCTGATGATCGAAGACACCCTGATGGTGTCCAACGCATACGGCGGCTCCACCGAGGCCGCGCTGAAACACGCCCTGCAGGTGCCCAAGCTCGACGCCACCGTGCTGGCCGCCGCCGTCGCCAAAGCGACCACCAGACTCGGCGTCATCGCCACGGCCTCGATCCTGTCCTACCCGCCGTTCACCCTCGCCCGGATGATCGCCAGCCTCGACCATCTCTCCGACGGCCGCTTCGGGTGGAACATCGTGACCTCCGGCGAAGAACAGGCCGCCCACAACGTCGGACTCGATGCGCTCCCACCGCGGCAGATGCGCTACGACATGGCCGACGAATACGTCGACGTCGTCACGAAACTGCTTGCCTCCTGGGACGACGACGCCGTCGTCATGGACCGTGAGACGGGAACGTTCGTCGACCACACCAAGGTCCACGAGGTCAACTACGTCGGCAAGTTCTACAAATCCCGTGGTCCCCTCAACGTCCCGCAGTCCCCGCAAGGGCGCCCCGTCTACCTGCAGGCGGGTGGATCCCCGCGCGGCAGGCAGTTCGCGGCCGAGACGGCCGACTCGATCGTCGCCATCGCCGAGGGCATCGACGGAATGATCGAGTACCGCAACGATGTCCGTGCGCGGGCGCAGGCCGCCGGCCGCAATCCCGACGACATCAAGGTCCTGTTCCTGGTCACGCCCGTGTTGGGCGACACCGCCGAAGACGCGGAAGCCAAGCGCCACAAGATGGTCAACACCGACGCCTTCATCACCGGCCAACTCGGAATGATCTCGACAGTCACCGACATCGACTTCTCCACCTTCCCCCTCGACGAACCTCTACCGCCACTGACCACCAACGGTGAACAGGGTTCGCTGACCAAGTTCGCCCAGGCGGGCAGCGGGAAAACGCTGCGCCAGCTGGCCACTACTGCAACGGGATTCGCCAGCTGCCTGCCGCTCGTCGGCACACCCGCAGGCGTCGCCGGGCAAATGGCCGAGGCCATGGACGCTGTCGGCGGAGACGGGTTCCTGCTGACCACCCCGATCCAGCACCTGAGCCGTCGATACGTCACCGACATCACCGAAGCGCTGGTGCCGGCGCTGCGCGACCTCGGGGTCGTGCGGGAGTCATACGAACACAGCACTCTCCGCGAAAATCTCCGCGCCTTCTAACCCCTCGAAAGGCATGACATGACCACGACGATCCCACCGGGTGCCGCCGAGCACGGCGAGCACGCCACCGTCAACCGTCAGTACTCGACCGGCACCGCACTCGGTCTGGCGTTCATCATCGTCTCGCCGGTGATCGCGCTGTTCGCCATCCTGCACATGCTGGTCGCGACGGACGGGCCGCGGGCCGCCCTCGGCGTCGGCGTCGTCCTGGTCGGGCAGATCCTGATCTGTCTCTCACTGGCCGAGATGGCCGCCAAATGGCCCGTGCAGGGCGGCATCTACCAGTGGGTGGTCCGCGCGATCGGCGTGAAGGCGGGCTGGGTCTCCGGCTTCCTCTACATGTGGACGCTGATCATCGCGCTGGCCTCACTCGCGGTGGCCTGCATGGGGTTCGCCGACATCGTGCTTGGCGTGACGATGAGCACGGCCGGGCAGCTGGTGTTCGCGCTGGCCTTCATCGGGGCGGCCGTGCTCCTGAACGTCATCGGTCCCACCCTGCTCAAGATCGTCGTGGTGGTCAGCGTCGGCATGGAGTTGATCGCGAGTATCGGAATCAGCGCGGTGCTGTTGATCTTCCACCGCCACCAACCGTTCTCGGCGCTCTTCGAGGCATTACCGTCGAGCGCGGGCACCGTCGCGGGGGGCACGGCGCTCCTGTCGGTCATGGCCATCGCGGGCTGGGCGTTCCTCGCCTTCGAAAGCGCCACGGACCTGGCGGAAGAAGTCCGCCACCCGAGGAAGGCGCTGCCGATGGCGATGCTCGGGGCGCTGCTGTCCGTCGGCGCGCTGGTCCTGCTCTCCTACATCGCGATCGTGCTGGCCATCCCCGACTACGACGCCCTGCTCGCCAGCGGCGAGGATCCGGCCGCGTACGCGTTGGCGATCAACCTCGGCGCGTGGGCACCCACGGTGTTCTACGGGCTGGTGCTGACGAGCTTCTTCGCCGGAGCGGTGGGCATCGTCGCCGGCGCCGCCCGCGTCGCATGGTCCTACGCCCGCGAGGGCAGGCTGCCCGCCTCCAAGCACCTCAGCCAGCTGAAGACCGCACGCGCGCTGCCGATTCCGGCGATGGTGTTGGTCGGCATCGTCGCGGCGGTGATCGTCGTGCTCTCCCTCGCCGACACCATTTACACGATGCTGGTGAGCTTCGTGACGTTCGGCTTCTTCCAGGCCATGTGGCTGGCGCTGTACGGCCGGATGTACCAGGTGATCCGGGGACGGTGGCAGGCCCACCCCGGCGGATACCGATTGGGCCGCGCCTCGACCCCGCTGGCGGTCGCCGCATTCCTGTGGTGCAGCTTCGAACTCGTCAACGTGGCGTGGCCGCGCGACACCGGCTCGCCGTGGTACGTCGAATGGGCCACCATCGTGGTGTTCGTCGTCCTCTCCGGGGTCGGCATCGTCATGGCGAGTCGCTATTCCGTCCCCCGCACACCGCCGGTCGCCGTCGCTGCCACCGCCGCTGCGGGCGTCGGCGACTGAGGGCAGGCGCACAACCACACTGAGCCGCGGAATATCGGGGGCAGGTTGCTGCGTTGACACAACTCATCGAATGCCGTGTTGACGAACAGAACCACTGACCGCTGTGAGGGGATTGCCCTGTGCCCGAGAAGATGCCTCGAGTCACCGACGATGAGCTCTACATGAGCAATACACTGACCATCCGCACCGAATCTCGCTCGGCGTACCTGGAGGAGCTGCAGAAGGTAGTCCCGCAGGCCAGGGCGCTCGAAGGCTGCCTGCTTCTGGAGGTCGGAGAAAGCGTCGAGGCTCCAGGGACTTTCGTGCTCACCGAGCGTTGGCGAAACGGCCTCGAGTATCTCAACGAGTACCTTGCGCTGCCCTTCTATCGGGAGTACCTCTCCCGCACGGAGGACATGTATGCCGCACCGCGCAACGTCGTTGTGCTGGAGTCGATCACGCCGACACGCTGAGTGGTCAGTGCCCGCGTTCGACGGTCACCAGTTCGGCCAGGCCGCTGATTCTGAGGGTCGACATCAGCAGCGGGTGAGCGATGAGTTTCTCGATGTGGTCCGCGCGGGCGAACAGCACGTTGATGGCAGCGCTGTCCAGGTACTCCACCGCGCTGAAATCGACAGTCAGTGTTCCGCTTCCGCCACCCGCCTCCGTGGTGGCCGTGGCGAGGGCTTGTTTGAGCGCGTCGATGTTGCTCATGTCGATCTCCCCCGCTGCCGACAAGATGCGCTCTCCGTCATCGCACCGCACGGTTTCGAAAGTGAGCGACATGGTCATCAGGTGATCCTCGCGGATAGGTGAACTGTGGTCCCGGCGGCGCCGTGATCGATGGTGACGTCGTGCATGAGCCCCTTCATCAGGGCGATACCCCGGCCCCGATGGAGGCTGGGAACCTGTTGCTGGGGCTTCCACGTGCCGGTATCGACGATGGTCAACCGCAACTGGTCGACCAGGGCGATCGCGCGCAGGCTGATCATCCCGCCCGGACTATGGCGGTGACCGTGTTCGATGGCGTTGGCGACGGCCTCTCCGGCGGCGACGAGCACGTCCATGGCCAGGTTCGGGTCCACGCGGGCGCGGGTCAACCAGCTGCGCAGGGCGGCGCGGGTGGGAGCGAGGTGGCTGGCGTCGGCCGGAAAATCCAGCTCCAGCGGCGCGGGATGGCGGTACAGCAGAAGGGCGACGTCGTCCTGATATCCGCCGCTCGGTGCGAGCCCGGTCATGATCTGGTCCGCCAACTCGTCCAGCGCTGAGGCGCGGAGGTCCCGAACGAGGTCGGCGGCGCGAGAGATGCCGGACTCCAAGGCCATTCGGCGGCGTTCGACCAGACCGTCGGTGTAGAACAGCAGGGTCGCCCCCGCCGGCATGGTCAGCCGGGCTTCGGGACGGGGCCACCGGGCGCGCATTCCCAACGCGATGGTGTGGCCCTCCTCGAGCATCTGGGTGGTGCCGTCGGCGAGGACCAGGATGGGCGGCGGGTGCCCGGCGCTGGAGTAGACCAGTTCACCCGTGTCGGGGTTGAGCACGGCGCAGACCGCGGTGGTGCACTGGGCGCCGGGCAGTCTGGCAGCGAAGCGGTCCATTCCCTCGAGGGCTGCGCCGGGGCTCGCGTTGCCGAACAGAAGTGCACGGCAGGCGCTGCGCACCTGACCCATCACGGTCGCCGCGGCGAGGCCGTGGCCGACGCAGTCGCCGACGATCAACGCGATGCGCCCATCGTCCAGACCGACGACGTCGTACCAGTCACCGCCCACCTGTAGGGGTCGGCTGGCGGCCTGATACCGCACCGCGAAGCCCGGCGGTAGATCGGCGGGGCCGAGAATCGCGTGTTGTAGCGCCAGCGCGGTCTCGCGCTGTTGGTCGACCTGGTGCACCCGTTGCAGACCCTGGCCGAGCCGGCCCGCCAGCACGGTCAACAAGGTTTGGTCCTCGAGGGTGAACGACCGCTCCTCGACCAGATCGATCCACACGACGAGCACGCCGTCGGGATGCTGCATCGCGATCCCCGCCGTACCGGGCCGCGTCGTGTTGGGGGTCAGCAGGTCGCCGTCGCGCAACGACGTCAGCATTCGTTGTGTCTCGGGTGGTAGGTCGACCCACTGCGCGGACTCGCCGACCGACACCAGCTGGGGTGCGGTCTGGGTGGCGGGTACGTGGGTCGGGAAGGTGACGGCGAGTACCCGGCGCGCCCGCCACAGCCGGCGCAACTCCTCGGCTGCGGCGTTGACGGCGTCACCGACGGTGTCCGCCTGCGACAGTTCCTGATTGAGCGCGTGCTCGCGACCAGCCGCCAGCGCCAGCGCGATCGCCGCGTGCCGGGCGAAATCACTGACCAGCTCGAGGTAGTCGTTGTCGAAGGGCGGCTGGTGGGGCCGGCGGGCAACGGCGATCACACCGAGTACGGCATCGTCGGCGGTCAGTGGCATGACGATCGCCGAGCGCTCGCCGACGTCGGTGAAGCCCTCGATCGGGTACTGAAAAGAGTCGGTGATCAGCGGTAGTCCCCGGCGCGCGACCCCACCTGTGGTCGAGCCGTCCATGGGAACCTGGCGACCGATCACCTCGGAGGCGTACCGGCCCGCCGTCGCGGCCACGACAAGGGTGTCGACGTCACTTCCGGGCCGATCAGGCTCCTTCGGAACCAGCAGGATCGCCTGCTCGGCATCGGCCAATTCCAGAGTCCGGTTCACGATGAGCTGCAACGGCCCGGTCTGTGGGTCGCCGGACAGCATCGCCGTCGTGATCTCGCGGCTGGCCTTCGTCCATTTCGCCGCTTCACGCTCTCGCTCGAAGAGTCGCGCATTGTCTATCGCCGCAGCCGCCGCCGTCGCCAACGCCCGAACGGCACCCTCCTGGAAATCGGAGAACAGCCGGCCGGGCCGGTCATCGGCGAGGTAGAGATTCCCGAAATCAGCTCCCCGTACCGTGATGGGTACTGCCAGGAGTGCCCGTATCGGTGAGTCGTCGCCGACCTGCTCGCGGGTATATCTCGAAGCACTCAAGTCGTCGATGCGGAGACCGTCGCCCACCGGCAGAGTGCCGAGCCGCCACGCCGTGTCGTCATCGAGTCCGTTGTTCAGGACCGAGACCAGCTCGCCGTCGGACCCGCGAATCCCCAGCGCTCCGCACCGAGCGCCGGTGAGTTCCATGGCGGCACTGACGATTCGGTGCAACGTCACATCGAGGTCCAGATCGGAACTGATCTCGACGATGACCCGCACCAGTTCTTCGAGTTGGTGGTGCGCTGCCACCAGCTCGTCGAGTTGTCCGTGCAGCGCGTTCCACTCGGTCTCGCCGCGGCCAACGTTCATATCTACAAAATAGTGGCTGGGTGCACCCGCGAAGCAGTCGCGGCTATTCCGATCGGGCCGGTGCAACCTTCACGCGTTGATCCGGCTGTCTGTCAGGTAGGGGGTGATGTTGTTCATCGCGTTGGCCAGGTAGGCCTGTTTCTCTCCGACGGGGGCGACGTAGTGCAGCGCGTCGCGAGCGGCGTGCAGGCCACGCAGTCGAGCGATCATCCAGCCGGCGAGGTACGCCGATGAGAGGCAACCACCGGCGGTGGCGACATTGCCTTTGGCGAAGAGTGGCTGGTTGAGGACCTCGACCCCGGCGGCCTGGACCCAGGGCTTGGTCGTCAGGTCGGTGCAGGCGGGCACGCCGTCGAGGAGTCCGAGCCTGGCCAGCACGAGCGTGCCCGAGCATTGCGCGCCCAGGAGTTGGCGCCCCGGGTCCAGCGTCAGGCGCGCCATGAGGTCGGGGTCGGCGACCACTTCGCGGGTTCGGATACCGCTCCCCACGATCACGGCGTCTGCGCGCCCGGCTTCTTCGAGGGAGACGTGGGACTCGATCACGACGCCGTTCATGGAGCACACCCGGGCGGACGGGCTGGCGATCGACACCCGCCAATCCTCGTCCCGCACGCGGTTGAGCACGCCCAGGGCGATGAGCGAATCCAGTTCGTTGAAGCCCTCGAAGGTGAGGATGGCGATGTGCATACCGCCGACGATACGAGCGGTTACACAGGACAATCAAAGAATTGTCATGCATACAATGCGGCGTGCCTCGTTCCCGATACCGCGCGGTGGTGGACACCCTCGCCGCCGACATCCGTACCGGCCGGCTGACCGCCGGCAGCCGGTTACCCACGCATCGCGAACTGGCCGCCCGGGAAGGATTGGCGGTCGTGACCGCGTCGCGGGTGTATGCGGAACTGGCCGCGATGGGATTGGTCAGCGGCGAGACAGGCCGCGGCACGTTCGTCCGCGAGACCGCGCTCCCACTGACGCACGGCATCGACCAGCAGACCGTGGCCGCAGACGTGATCGACCTGACCTTCAGCATTCCGTCGCTGTCCGAACAGGCCGACCTGCTGCGCGACGCTCTGCGCGACCTGGCGGCCACCGGCGACCTCGCCGCGCTGCTGCGCTACCAACCGCACGCCGGACGCCCCAAGGAACGCGCTGTTGTGGCACGGCATCTGCAGACCCGCGGCGTGACAGTCGACCCGCAGCAGGTGCTGATCGTCAACGGGGCCCAGCACGGGCTGTCCGTCGCCGTACTGGCCCTCCTGCAGCCCGGCGACGTGGTGGCCGTCGACGCGCTGAGCTACCCGGGGTTCACGGTGCTCGCCCACGCACACCACCTGGAGCTGGCTCCACTACCGGCGGCGGACGACGGCCCCGACCTCGACGCATTCGAGCGGCTGTGCACGACCCGGCCGGTGCGGGCGATCTACACGATGCCCACCATGCACAACCCCCTCGGGTGGATCACCCCCGAGGATTCGCGGCGGCGTCTGGCCGGCATCGCCCGCAGGCACGACGTGTTGGTGATCGAGGATGCCGCCTACGCGTTCCTCGCCGAGGACGCACCACCGCCCCTGGCCGCGATGCTGCCGGAGTCGACCGTGTACGTGTCGGGGTTGTCCAAGAGCGTCGCCACGGGACTCCGGTTCGGATTCCTCGGCGCACCAGCTCATTTCGTCGAGCCGCTGGAACGCGCGATTCGCGCGACGACGTGGAACACGCCTGCGGTCGTCACGGCGATCGCGACGTCGTGGCTCGAGGACGGCACGGTCACCCGCCTCGAAGCCGCCAAACGGTTGGACGCGCAACGCCGTAACGCGACGGCCCGGCAGATTCTCGGCGAACGGGACATCGTCGGACACCCGTCGTCCTACTTCCTGTGGCTCCCACTGCCCGACGACGTGCGCGCCGACCGCGTCGCCGACGCACTGCTGCGCGAGAAGATCTCTGTTGCGACCGCCGAACCGTACGCGACGACCAAAGACAGCCCCCACGCTCTACGACTGGCCCTGGGTTCGGTCGACACCGAGGTCCTCGCCCACGCGCTGCGCCGAATCGCCGAAGTCGTCGACGATCACACCTTCCGCTGAGTGTGCCGGACACCGTAACGCCGGCGCCTCTGCCCTGAGGCGTTGGCGACTGCCGCCGAAAGTTTCGCGAAAGTTGTCGAGAATGGAACGCAAGCTCGCTGATTGATCAGGGACGGTTCGCCGGCAGGAGCCCGTGTCCGGCGGAGCGCGACATCACGACCCTCGGACTTCATCCGCCGACGGAAAGCGACTCGGGCTCAGTCCCCAAACACGCCAGATTCCGTCAGCGCAACGAAGAAGCGTCAGGATCTTCGCGTCATAGATTGGCGTGGTCGCGAATGCAACCGCTGCGTGTTCCGCGTTCGGCATGAACTTGATGTAGGCGATGTCATCGTCGCCGGGACACCGCTCGGGGAACTGCATCATGCCGTGGTCGCGCAGTATCTCTTCGGCTTGGTTGTAGTCGTCCCACAGAGACGGATCTAACGTCAAAGCGTGCAGAACATCTAGGAACTCGGCTTTGCCTCTCAGCGCCTCCCACCAGATAAATGCAGCGCCGCGGGGCTCGTCAGGTGTTGGTTCGCCGTCTGGGAAAAAGGCGCCAAAGGCCTCATCCCCGGTGCGTATCTCGATTGGCAGTGGATCGCCCGGCTGGTGGCCAGCCTGGCTCAACTCAGCCTGTATCGCCGCCCGGGCGAAAGCAGGCACGGTCCGCTCAAGACCGAGGTAACACTCGGTAACGGTGAATTGTGGTCGGGTATAGGCGGAGCGGTGCTGCTGAAGGCAAGTCAGCACGGTGGCCCCGGCAAGGTCCAGCTGGTCTTGAAGGAAGTCGTCAGGGTGAATGACCTCAATGTCATAGCGCGCCAAGGCTTCCGGTGGAAAATCCCGCGTGTTCGCCGTGACGATAAGGGCAGCCCCGCCTCGAACGGCTGCGGCGGCGACGTGACGGTCTTTGGGGTCCGTGCTCATCGCAGGCACAAGATGTTCGAAGCCCGTCACGGTCGCGTTGGGGAACGCCGATGCCATCTGCGCGATCCTGCGGGCGGCTTTGTCAGGCTGGACGCCGAGCTGACGATATTTCGTTCAACTTCGGCAAGCAGGTCGTCTGACCACAAAGGTTCAAACAGTTCGGCATCAGCGATGCGAAGCAGAAGGTCCGCAAGTTGGTAGGGCACCAGAACGCACGCATCAAGGATCACCCGTACTCGTGACACGGGTCAGCGCGCCCCACCGAACTCGCCGAGGCGGCCGTACGCATCGTCAGCGGCCGTTTCAGCGTTCATCGCAGCGAGCGTGTCGCGCCGCTCGTGGCGGATTTGCTGTTGATAGGCCAGTAGATCGGTGAGTTGCACCCGGCGATGCCGACCCGGCTGCGTGTAGGGAATCGCGCCCGTCTCGAGCAGCTTCACCAGAGTTGGTCGAGACACTCCGAGAAGGTCGGCGGCTTCCTGCGTCGACAAGACGACGCGTTGCGGCTCGAGGGTGACTGCGTGGCCTTCTATCAGCGCGTGTGCTGCATGAGTGAGGATGTCGCGTAGTTCGGGCGTCAAGGGGAACGACTGGCCATCGGTTGTTTCGATGGCCAGGGCTTTTGCCGTCTCCAGTGCGACGAGCAGCGCAGCGAGTCCCCGGTCGACGTCGGCCGGGAAGACAGTGTGCTCGGTTGTCACGGTCATTCCGCCATCGTAATTCGAAAAAAACGAAAGCGCACTGACTCGGGTGCAGTTCAAGTCGCCCTAGCGATTCCTCACCTCGTCACGCGTCCGATGCCGCGGATCTCATTCCTACGTGACACAGTCAGCACGCCGACGCACAGTTCCCCGCGCCTGTGACAATCCGTGACAATTCCGTCCCGCAACGCAATCAGGCCCCCTCTGCGAGGGGGCCTGATCAGTGCGTGGCAGGTGCAGGATTCGAACCTGCGTAGGCGTAAGCCGACGGATTTACAGTCCGCTCCCATTGGCCGCTCGGGCAACCTGCCGGGTGTCCGCACCGTCCTCTCGGATTTGGTGCGACTAGCAGGGTACAACGAGGATGGTCCGAAGACGAAAACGCCCGAACAAGCCAGGAGGGAGCGAGTCCATGGCGGATTCCAGCTTCGACGTCGTGAGCAAGGTCGATCGCCAGGAGGTCGACAACGCGCTGAACCAGGCAGCCAAGGAGTTGAGCACCCGCTTCGACTTCCGGGGCACCGACACCACCATCGCCTGGAAGGGCGAGGAGACCATCGAGATCGTCAGCTCCACCGAGGAACGCGCGAAGGCCGCCGTCGACGTCTTCAAGGAGAAGCTCGTCCGCCGCGACATCTCCATGAAGGCGTTCGACGCCGGCGACCCGCAGCCCAGCGGCAAGACCTACCGCGTCAGCGGCGACATCAAACAGGGCATCACCAGCGAGCAGGCCAAGAAGATCACCAAGCTCATCCGCGACGAGGGCCCCAAGGGTGTCAAAGCCCAGATCCAGGGCGAGGAGATCCGGGTCAGCAGCAAGAAGCGCGACGACCTGCAGACCATCATCGCCCTGCTCAAACAGGCCGACCTCGACGTGGCTCTGCAGTTCGTCAACTACCGCTGAGCAACTCCGCGGTGATGTCGCGGCCGACGGCCTTACCGTCGTCGCGGTGATCGGTCGTGTTGCGGCACTCCCCCGAGATCGTGAACGCCAGCAGACCGTCGACGTTGCCGGGCCCCATCACGACCATCACCCCGTCCTTGTGGATGACCGTGCCGTACGGCTTCTTTCCCGGCGGTGGACCGTCGGTCCAGCCCGCCGCGACCATGGCGTCGGCGACCTGGCGGGCATAGGTGTCGGTGTCGGTGCCCGCAGGCAGCTGGGCGCTCATCTCGACGAACCCGCGATAGGGCGGCTCACCCTGGTCGTTGCAGGATTCGAACGAAAACCCCCCGCCGACGTCCTGCAGACCGGCGACCGTCCGTAGCTGCCTGCCGGCATCGACGACCTGGGCTTCGGCCTGTCCGTCGGACATCGGACTGGCGACCTGCTCGCCGCCACCGGCGCCGGGCTTCGACATGGAGCACCCTCCTAGCGCGATCGTGCACAACAGCAGCGGGACGGCCAGCGCCGCCCGCACTCTCTCACCCGGCCGGTGTGTACTCATGGTCAGTGGTCACAGAGCTCCCTGGTCGGCCGGCTTCCGGGTCGATGAAGGCGGGACTGCCCGGAATATCGGTATCGAGGTGCGGCAACGGAACTCTGCCGCCGAACGGTAGATCGATGTGGTCGGGTGTGGTGATGTGGGGTTGGCGGCGGCCCTCGGCGAGCAGATCCTGTGCCGCCAAGCGGTCGCTGTTGCCGGTGGCGATATCGGTGATCACACGCGTTCATCACCGCCTGGTTGACCTTGTCCCGTACCTCGGCGGGAATGCCGTTGAGGTTGCCCAACTCCGGCGGATGCTCGGCGATCAGCCCGTCCTTCTCGGCCTGGCTCAGCGAGTCCCACCACTTCTTGACGTCCTCGGGTGCGGTGTCCTTGTTCGGGAGTTGACGCGGATCGCCGAGCGTTCCCGGCGGCGTCCGCGGCACCGGACCGCCCAGCGCCGACGTGATCGCCGCAGCCGTCGACTGGTCGATCTCGCTGTACTGCGACCGCAGCCGCTTGATGAGGGCCGTCCACGCCATGGCCAGCCCGCTGAACACCGGGGGCAGGTACGACGGCGGAGTGCAGGTGCCGTCGTCGGCGACCTGCCAGCCGGTGGCGCGCAGGGTGTTGACCAGCATCAGCAGCCCGCGCCGCGTCGAGGACAGCTGCGTACCGCCGGACTGCAACGCCGACTGCAACGCCCGCAGTCGCGCCCGCAGCGTCTCCTGCTGGTCGAGGTTGGCTTCGGCCTTCGCGATCGCTGCTGCCGCGGCCTTGCCCAGCCAGTTCGCGCGCAACTCGGCCAGCGCGCGGCGCTGCTGGGTCAGCAGGGTGTCGAGGTGGGTGATCTTCTCGCGGATCTGGCCGGCGGCGTCGATGAGACCGTCTGGGTTGGACGTCTCCACCACCGACAGTGAAACCGTCACCACACCCCCTGCGCCGACCGGATCTCAGTATCACCTGGCCCGTGACACGCTTGCTGCACCAATCGAATCGGCCTCCGGCCGGCGGCACCCGTCCTACGCTGATCGCCATGGCACACGCGCATCGACAGCCCAACGTCGTCGTCCTCGGAGGCGGCTCCTGGGGTACCACCGTCGCATCGATCTGCTCGCGGCGCGCGCCGACGATCCAGTGGGTGCGCTCGGAGGACACCGCCAAGGACATCAACGCCAACCACCGCAATTCCCGCTACCTCGGGGACGACTGTGTACTGAGCGAGACGTTGCGTGCGACCACCGACTTCGCCGAGGCCGCCAACAGCGCCGACGTCGTCGTCATGGGCGTGCCGTCACACGGGTTCCGCGGGGTGCTCGAGGAACTGGCCACCGAACTGCGGCCGTGGGTGCCGGTGGTGTCGCTGGTCAAGGGGCTCGAACAGGGCACCAATATGCGGATGAGTCAGATCGTCGACGAAGTGCTGCCCGGGCATCCGGCGGGAATCCTCGCCGGGCCCAACATCGCCCGCGAGGTCGCAGACGGGTATGCCGCGGCGGCAGTGCTGGCGATGCCGGACCCCCACCTCGCGGCACGGTTGGCAGAATTGTTCCGCACCAAGCGTTTTCGCACCTACACCACCGACGACGTGGTGGGTGTCGAGATGGCCGGCGCGCTGAAGAACGTCTACGCGATCGCCGTCGGCATGGGCTATTCACTCGGCATCGGGGAGAACACGCGCGCCATGGTGATCGCCCGCGCGGTGCGGGAGATGTCGAAACTCGGAGAGGCGATGGGCGGCCACCGCGACACCTTCGCCGGACTGGCCGGGATGGGCGATCTGATCGTCACCTGCACTAGCCAGCGCAGCCGCAACCGTCATGTCGGCGAACAGCTGGGCGCGGGGAAATCGATCGACGAGATCATCGCGTCGATGAACCAGGTCGCAGAAGGCGTGAAGGCCTCCACGGTGGTGATGGAGTTCGCCGACGAGTACGCGTTGAACATGCCGATCGCCCGCGAGGTCGACGGGGTGATCAACCAAGGGTCGACGGTGGAGCAGGCCTACCACGGCCTGGTCGCCGAGAAGCCCGGCCACGAGGTGCACGGCCAGGGCTTCTAGGTCAGTTGCCGCTGCTCGGGCCCGAGCGGTGCCATGCGGTCCGCGCACCGAAAAACGTGGCCGTCACAACTGTTAACACGGGCAGCCTGCGGAGGTAACACGCCGGCAATCCAGCAGCCCTGTAATCCTCCGCATGCATTGTATACAGGACACAGTGTCCCGGTTCGCCGCTCTGCAGTGGCCGGGCGCGGCTCCCGATCATGCGTTTGACCTGCTGGGACCGGTCCTCAGCCGGCGGCTGCACATCGCGGCGGGCAGCCCCCGATCCTGCTGCGGCGCCACGTTGGACCTCGTAGCGGCCGACCCGGCCGACCCGGCGCTTTCGGAGGCAGAGCGCACTTCTCTGCGTGCGCTGACACCGGGCCGCGCGGTGGCCTCGACCGACCTTCCGGAGCTGTCCGGGGGGTGGATCGCCGTCCCGGGCATCGACATCCGGATCGTGGGACTGGCCGACCTCGGCGGGCCGGTCATCGCGATCACCTTCGCCGATGCGGTCGCGATGCTGTCGGGACCCGACGCGCGGCACCTCACCGTCCGGACCACCGCCGTGGTTGCGGAGGCGGCCGCGGCGCCGGGCTGGAACGTCGTCCGGACCGGCGCCACGACGGTGCCGCTGGCATGTGACACCGACGCGCACCTCGCGGGTTGTGCGGCATGAGCGACGACCGTCTCGTCCTGACCCATGGCTGCTCGCTGTCGAACCTGCCGCTGTTCGTCGCCGTCGGCGAGGGGCTGTTCGCCGATGAAGGCCTGCAGGTGGTCGCGCCGTATTTCGACGACATCAGTTCCACCGCTGAGCTTTTGGCGACCGGAGTCGCCGACCTCGGGACGGCGGCGTTCACCCAACCCCTGATCGACGCGTTCCGGCCCGATCCGCCCGTCATGGTTGCCGGAAGCGGCCTGATGGGAATCTCGGTGCTGACCCGGAACCCGATGACCGACGCCGCTGCGCTCGCGGGTCGGCCCGTGGGCACCTTCCGCACCGACCCGATGGAGGTGCTGCTGCACGATGTTCTCGCCGCGGGCGGTCTTCGCATGTCTGATGTGGAGCTGCGTTACTTCGACATCCTCACCGACGCCATCGACGCCTGGCGCGCAGGGGAATTGGACGCGCTGTCGCTGGCCGAGCCGTTCGCCGGGCGGGTTCGGGCCGCCGGAGGGCATGTGCTGTCCGACGGTACGGAACTGTGGGGCGACCCGTTCCCCGACACCACCCTGGTGGTCTCGGCCAAATTCCTGCGTGAGCGCCCCGAGCAGGTGCGGGCCGCCATCCGGGCGATGCTGCGGGCCGACGAGTTCATCGCCGCCGACCTCTCCGCGGCGATCCGGCATGCCGCGGAGTTCTACCCCGGCTTCGGACACGACGAACTCCTGTCAGCCGCACGGCGTCAGCCCGCGCGTGTGGACATCCGGGACATGGTGTCCGCCGTGTTCGGACGGTGGGACACCCTGCGCTCACTAGACCTGGTACCCGCCGACGCCATCGCACCGGTGGACGCCGTGATGTTCGACCTGCTCAACGACGAGCTCAATGCCCAGCATGCCGAGGAGACCGCCCGATGACCGAGAAGTTCACCATCCCATCGTTCAACCGCCGCAACTTCTTCCGCGGCGCAGCCATGACCGGCGCCGCGGTCGCGGTCCCGTCGTGGCTACTTTCGGCCTGTTCCAACGCCGGTCCCACGAACGCTGGCGGCCCGGGCGGCCTCACCACGCTCAAGGCCACGCACGGCACCGGCTTCTGCAACCTGGGCATCTTTTTGGTCAAGGAGCGCAACCTCGCCGAACCCGGCGGTGCTGCAGTGGACTTCGTAGTCACGCCGACGAATGCCGACATCGTGACCCTGTTCGGGGCCGGACAGGTCGACATGTCGCTGATCCCCTACACCCAGTTCCTGACGCTCTACGACGCCGGCGCCCCCGTGACCATCGTCGCCGGCGGTGGTGTGGAGGGCTGCACGATCGTCGCGCAGCCGGGTATCAACTCCGCGGCCGACCTCAAGGGCAAGACGCTGGGCACCTTCCAGGCCGACACCCTCGAGATGTTGCCCTACGACTACCTGCAGAAGGCGGGCATGTCGTTCAACGACATCCAGGTGCGCTACTTCGGCACCTCACCCGAACTCGCACAGGCATTCATCAGCGGTTCCATCGACAGCATGTGCCACATCGAGCCCTACAGTACCCAGGCACTCAAGGCGGTCTCCGGCTCGGTGGCGCTGTCCGACGGCAAGGATGTCTACGGCCCCAACTACACCGACTGCGTACTCGCGGTGCGCAATCCGCTGCTTGCCGAGAACCCCGACGCGGTCAGGGCCGTGATCAACGGCCTCCTCGTCGCCCAGCAGCAGGTCGAGCAGGATCAAGCGTCAGCCGTGGACGCGACCGTCGGAACATATTTCAAGACCAGCGCCGAAGACGCTCGCGACGCGTCGAGCAAGCAGCCCTGCATCGTCGACCAGCGGTCCAAGTCGAAGTTCATGCTCGACCGCGCGGTGGGGATGAAAGACCTCGGTTACCTCAAGGCGCTGCCCGACGAGAAGATCTTCGACTGGTCGCTGCTCGAGCAGGTCATCGCCGAGAACAAGGGCGTCTACGACTCCCTCAAGGTGAAAACCGCATGAGCACCACCACCGTCGGCGTGACCGTTAAGCCGAAGCCCACTCCGCCACGCAAAACCAACTCCCGCCTTCACAGGATCGCGACCGCCGCCGGCTGGTGGATCGCATCTGTCGCCGTGTTCGCCGGGATCTGGGAGCTTGCCTGGGCAGTCGGCCTCGCGCCCGAACTGCTGCTGCCTCCGCCGCACATCTTCCTGCAGGACTTCACCAGTCAGGCACAGTTCTTCGACACCTCGACAATCGGTGCGCAGCAGGCCCAGCCGGTGGTCGCCGTCCTGAGCACCGTCATGGCCACCGTGCTGCGGGTGCTCGCCGGCCTGGCCCTGGGATTCGTCGCCAGCCTGATCACCGGGGTGCTGATCAGCCAGTTCCGGGTGGCGCGGGGACTGGTGCTGCCGGCCGTCACCCTGCTCGCCCCGATCTCCCCCATCGCCTGGCTGCCGGTGTCGATCTTCCTGTTCGGGATCGGCAACGCACCCGCGGTGTTCATGGTGTTCATCGGGGTGTACTTCGTGATGACCCTGGCCACCATCAGCCTGATCAACGACGTTCCCGCCACCTACGTCAACGTCGCCCGCACCATGGGGGCCACCAGGCGGCAGATCCTCGGGCAGGTCCTCCTGCCCTCCATCCTGCCGGGTCTCATGCAGAGCCTGCGACTGAACTTGTTCGCGGCCTGGATGGTCGTCCTACTCGCCGAGGCCGTCGGTGTCGGAACAGGACTCGGCCAGGTCGTGATGCTGGCGCGTAACACCTTCAACGCCAGCCTGGTGTTCTTCGCAATGACCGTGATCGGGTTGAGCGGTTACCTGCTCGACGTCCTGTTCCGGCAATTGCAGAACCGGCTGTTGTGGTGGCAACCGATGACCAATGGAGGCGGAAAGCGATGACCGACAACGTAACCGGTGCGGTGGCCTGCCGCGCTGTGACCAAGACGTTCGAGCAAACCACTCCCGAACTCGTCGCGGTGGACGGCGTCGACCTCGACATCGCGGCCGGGGAGTTCGTCGTGATTCTCGGGCCCAGCGGGTGCGGTAAGAGCACCCTGCTGTCGATGATCGCGGGTCTGGAACCGCTGACGTCCGGATCGATCGAGGCCGACGGCGAGCCCGTCACCGGGCCGGGACCCGACCGGTGCATGGTCTTCCAGCAGTCGTCGCTGTACCCGTGGATGTCGGTGGCCGACAACGTCGGCTTCGGCCTGAAGCTGCGCGGGGTGCCCAAGAACGAACGTCGCGAGACCGCACGCGACCTGCTGCACACCATGGGTCTGGGCGGGTTCGCCGACCACCATCCCGACGGGCTGTCCGGCGGTATGCGCCAGCGTGCGGCCATCGCCCGCGCGCTCGCGATGCGGCCGCGCGTCCTGCTGATGGACGAACCCTTCGCCGCACTCGACGTCCAGACCCGCGCCAAGATGCAGAACTACGTCGCGCAACTGCGCGATGAGAGCGGCGCCTCGGTGATCTTCGTGACCCACAGCATCGACGAGGCGGTGGCGCTGGCCGACCGGATCGTGGTGTTCACCGCCCGTCCCGGGCGGATCAAGGCCACGGTGAACGTAGACCTCGAACGGCCGCGCGATCCGCGTTCGCCGGGCTACCACGCGCTGCACGATCAGCTCGTCGACCTGCTGGCCGACGAGGTCGACCGCGCCTTCGCCGAGCAGGAACGGATCCGTGCATGACCGTGGTCGTCGTCGCCGCGGCGCAGCTCCCCGCATGTGAGGATGATCGAGAGAAGAACTTCGCCGTGGCAGAGGCGGCGGTCCGGGACGCAGCCGCCGCCGGGGCGGACCTGGTCGTGCTTCCGGAACTGGCCACCACACCGTACTTCGCCGGGGAACCGGCCGGCGCGTACCAGGATTGGGCCGAACCCGTGCCGGGTCAGCACAGCGACCGGATGGCGGAGTTGTCCGCCGAACTCGGAGTCGCCGTCGTGCTGCCGCTGTTCGAGAAGGACACGGCCGAGGGGACGTTCCACAACTCTGCGGTCGTCATCGACCGTGGCCGGATCGCACCGTCGGTGGACCGCACCGGCACCGCGCATCCCGTCGCCCGCAAGATGCACCTGCCGGTCGCCGACAGCCCGGCACCGGGATTCGACGAGGCGGCGCACTTCACCGCGGGTGGCTGGCTCGGCGTGCACTCTGTCGACGGCTGTCGGATCGGCGTGCTGGTGTGCTACGACCGCCGCTTCCCGGAGCCGTGGCGTGAACTGCGCGCTCTCGGCGCCGATCTCGTGGTGGTCCCCGTAGCCGGCAGCGGCGGTGACACCGCGGACTTCTTCCACGCCGAACTGCGCACCCATGCCCGGGAGAACGGCGTGTTCGCGGTCGCCGCGAACAAAGTCGGCGTCGAATGGGTGGGCGGGCACCCGATCGACAACTTCGGCGAGTCCTGCGTCGTCGGTCCCGACGGCGAACTCGTCGCCCGCCGACCGCGTGAGGCCGGACCGGGTCTGCTGCTCGCCGAAGTGGACCTGGGTTCCCTTCCCGACACCCGAAAGGCGTTGCGCTACTTCGAGCACCGCCGCACTGACCTGTTTCCCAGCGCCAAGGAGATTCTGTGACCACGCTTTTCCGCAATGCCCTCGTCGTCGCGATGGACGACGAGCACCGCAGTGACCCGTTCCGTGCCGACGTGCTGGTGGTCGGCGACCGCATCGACGCGGTGGGACCTGAGATCGAGGTACCCGAGGGCGCGACGGTGGTGGACTGCACCGACCGTCTGATCATGCCGGGCCTCGTCAACGCCCACGTCCACTCCTGGGAAGCCCTGTTCAAGGGCCGCTACGACAATCTGCCGCTCGAGCTGTGGATGCTGCTGTCGTATCCGATCCTCGGCGTCGAGCCGATGTCGGACCGGCTGGTGTACCTGCGCACTCTGCTGGTCGGCCTGGAGTCGCTGCGCAACGGGGCCACCTGCCTACTCGACGACGTCATCGAGATGCCCACCCAGAGCCTCTCGGCGCTGGACGAGGTGTTCCGCGGCTACGAGGACATCGGCATCCGCGCCAACTGCTCGGGCAACATCGTCAACCGGCCCTACATCGACTCGATCCCCTACGTCGAGGAGGTGCTGCCCGCCGAGCTGCTCGCGGAAGCCCGCGCCGTGGACCCGCGCACCGTCGACGAATACCTGGCGATCAGCAAGGAGGCGTTGTCGCGCTACGACGGCCGAGCCGGCAGGCTGCGATACGTGATCGCACCGAGTGGCCCGCAGCGGTGCACCGACGATCTGTTCATCGCGGCGAACGAGCTGTCCCGCGAACACGATACGACCTATCACGTGCACGTCCTGGAAACGAAGATGCAGGCCGTCACCGGCCGTGAGTTCTACGGCTCCACCCTTGTCGAACACCTCGACTCCCTGGGCGTGCTCAGCGACCGGGCGACGCTGGCGCACGGGATCTGGCTCACCGACACCGATATCGCCCGTCTCGGCGAGGTCGGCGCGTCGGTGGCGCACAACCCGATCTCCAATCTCAAACTCGGTTCGGGGATCGCGCCGTGGCGCGCGCTGCTCGACGCCGGTGTCAACCTCGGTCTGGGTTCCGACGGACTGTCGAGCAACGATTCGGCGCGGATGTTCGACGTGGTGAAATCCGCTGCGCTGCTGCACAAGGTGACCCAACCGGACTACACCACCTGGCCGACCGCAGACGAGGTGCTGTGGGCGGCGACGCGCGGCGGCGCCACCTCTGCCCGCGTCGGCGACCAGGTCGGCGCGATCGCGCCCGGACGCAAGGCCGACTTCCTGATGCTGGATCTGCGTTCGGTGAACTTCACCCCCGCCAACGACATCGCCCAGCACCTGGTGTACGTCGAGAACGGCGAATCGATCACCGAAGTGTGGGTCAACGGTGAGCCCGTGGTGCGCGACGGTCGCTGCCTGCTGATCGACGAGGACGCCGTGCTCGACGAAGTCCGGGAACTCGGCGGCGAATACCTGGAGCGGTTCGCGAAGGTGGAGGACGCCAACAAGGTGTTCGAACCGTACTTCCGCGACATCTACCAGCGCTGCTGCGGGCAACCGTTGGGCATCAACCGGTTCAGCGACGACGACCGCGCCTGGGTGGGTGCGCTGTGAGCCTTCTGATCAAAGGCGCGCGGGTGGTCACCGCCGCGGACGACTACCTCGCCGACGTATACGTAGCCGATGACAGGGTGACGACGATCGGCGCGACGCTGGACCTTCCGGCCGACCACATCGTCGACGCCGCCGGCTGCTACCTGTTGCCGGGCGGGGTGGATCCGCACACCCATCTGGGATTCAACATGGGACTGACCACCACTTCGGACGATTACGCGTCGGGCACCACCGCCGCCGCCTTCGGCGGCACCACGACCGTGGTCAACTTCGCCCAGCAGAAACGCGGTCAGCACCTGCGTGCCGCCGTCGACGACGGGCTGGCCTCGGCGGAGGGCAAGGCCGTCATCGACTACGCGCAGCACATCGTGATCACCGAACTGGCGGCCGAATCGCTCGGCCAGATCGACGAGCTGGTCGACGAAGGCGTCACCAGCATCAAGATGTTCATGGCGTACCCGGGTGAGCTGATGGTGGACGACGCCACGCTGTTCCAGGTTCTGGAACGGGCCGGTCAGGTGGGCGCACTGTGCTGCATCCACGCCGAGAACGGACCGGTGATCGACGTCCTGGTGCGGCGCGCCCTGGCCCAGGGCCGCACCAACCCGTCGTGGCACGGCCGCACGCGTCCGGAACTGGCGGAGGCTGAGGCGACGCATCGGGCCATCGCGCTCGCCGAGATGGCCGAATCCCCGGTGTACTTCGTGCACCTGTCGTGTGCGGAGGCGCTCGCCGAGGTGACCGCCGCCCGTGATCGCAACCGGCCGGTGTTCGCCGAGACCTGCCCGCACTATCTGTTCCTGGACTCCAGCGTGTACGACGACGAGAGTTTCGACACCGCGAAGTACGTGTTGACACCGCCGCTGCGGGATGCCCGCCACCACGCCCATCTGTGGCGCGGGTTGCGCACCGACGACCTGCAGGTGGTCTCCACTGACCACTGTCCGTTCTGCCTCAACGGGCAGAAGACGATCGGCGCGGACGACTTCTCGAAGATCCCCAACGGCGGGCCGGGGGTCGAGCACCGTCTGCAGCTGCTGTACTCCGGCGGCGTGGTCGCCGGCCGATTGTCGCTGCGACGCATGGTCGATGTGTTCGCCACCACCCCGGCCCGGCTGTTCGGTCTGTTCCCGCGCAAGGGCACCATCGCCGTCGGCTCGGATGCCGACTTCGTCGTCTTCGATCCGAACGGTACGACGACGATCAGTGCCGAGACCCACCACATGAACGTCGATTACAGCCTCTACGAGGGGTGGCGACTCACCGGCGCGGTGCGCACGGTGATCTCGGGTGGCAGGGTGATAGTGGACAACGGTGTCTTCACCGGCAAACCCGGTGCCGGGTGCTATATCGCCCGGGACGCCAGTGGACAGGTCTGACGGCGCAGGGGTGGATCTTGACTGACAACGACGGCCTGCGGGCCATCGGATCACTTCCCACCCAGTCGCGTCGCAAGACCTACGAGCACGTCTACCGCGCGTTGCGGCACGCCCTGATCAGCGGCCGCATCCCGGAGGGCACGCACCTGGTGGAGACGGAACTGGCCGCCCAGCTCGGGGTGAGCAGGACGCCGGTGCGCGACGCGCTGCGCCGTCTCGAGAGCGACGGCTTCGTCGCGCGCGGCACGGCGGGTGGCTTGTGGTCGCGCGGGATCGGCCCCGACGAGATCGCCGACCTGTTCCTGGTGCGCACCGAGCTCGAGAAGTTGGCGGCCCGGTTGGCCTGCGAGCGGGCCAAACCCGAGCAGTGGGCCGAACCCCGCTCGCTGATCGCTCAGATGGGTGCCGCGATCGACGAATTCGGGCTCGGGTCTGAGGAATTCGGCGAAATCCATCTGGCTTTCCACACCTCCGTCTACCGGATCGCGTTCGGCAACCGCTTCGCCGGACTGCTGGACAACTACCTGCTGCAGTGCCTGGATGTGGCGGCCGAACTGAGTTACCGCGATCCGGCCTGCGCGCTGCCCGCGGTGCAACAGCACGAGGAACTGCTCGCCGAACTCTCCAGCGGAGACGTCAGCCGCGCCGTCGCGGCCGCCGAGGCGCACGTGCGGCGCAGCGCCGATGACGCTCACCGGGCCAGCACCGACACCACCCTGTCCTGATCCGGAAAACACCGAGCTGCACATGCAGCTGTCACCGAAAGGCTCAACCATGCAACTGATGTTCCTCAACGGCACCGCCATGTCCGGGCAGAAGGACCACGGCGCGATCGCCGGTCTGGCCCGGCTCGTCGGGGCTGTCACCACGGCGCCGCACTACCGGTTCTTCGCAATCCGTGACGAGTTCCCCGGCCTGTTCCCCGTCGACGGTGACGGTGCCTCCATCACCGGCGAGCTCTACGAGATGTCCGACGAGCTGCTCTTCGACGTCCTGCTGCCGCAGGAGCCCGCTGAGTTGGAGATCGGGTCGATCGAGCTGTCCGACGGGTCGACGGTACGCGCGATGATCCTGCAGCCTGACCGGATCCGCCCCGGCGACAAGGTTCTCGACATCGCCGACTTCGGCGGCTGGCGGGCCTACCAGGCGCATCTCTCGGCCAACTGCGCAGCCAGTGCACTCCTCGGTCTGTGAGCTGCGGGTCGCCGGCGATCTGCTGAACGACCGAATCGCCCGGTTGGCGTCCATCGGCGCCGACCCGGTGGGCGGAGTGACGCGGCTGGCCTACTCGCCCGAGGATGTACGTGCCCGCGACCTGGTCGCCGGCTGGATGGCCGACGCCGGACTCGAAGTGTGGGTCGACGCGGCCACCAACCTGTTCGGCCGGCTGCCCGGCAGTGGATGCGAGACCGCGCTGCTCACCGGCAGCCATCTGGACAGCGTGGTGCGAGCCGGCCCGCTCGACGGACCCGCGGGGGTGCTGTCTGCGCTGGCGGCCGCCGAAGCGCTGCGCCGCGCGGACCGACAGCTCCGCCACGACCTCGTCGTCGTGGCGTTCAGCAACGAGGAGGGCGCCCGCGGCACTCCCGGCATGGTGGGCTCCAAGGCGGTGACGGGCGCACTCACCGCGGCCGACCTGGCGCACGTCGACGCCGAGGGCGTCACGCTTTCCGACCGGATCCGGGCCGCCGGCGGTGATCCGGCGGGCATCGCCGAGGCCGCGTGGTCACCGCAGCGCATCGCCGGGTTCTTCGAACTGCACGTCGAACAGGGCCCGGTGCTGGAGGATTCGGGGGCGCGGATCGGCGTGGTCACCGGTATCACCGGTCAGGCCGGCGTCACCGCGACCATCAGCGGCGAGGCCAATCACGCGGGCACCACACCGATGTCGGCTCGGCGGGACGCCGCGGTGGCGGCGGCGCGGCTCGTGCTCGCGGTGCGGGCGCTGGCCGACGACGGCTACGTCCGGGTGGCCACCACGGGGACGCTGGGCATCGGACCGGGTGTACGCAATGTGATCCCGGGGGTCGCCACTGTCGGGATCGAGATCCGTGACGACGCCGCCGGGCGTATCGGCACCGGCCTGGAGATCCTGGACCGATGGGCCGGCGACATCGCGGCGTCCACCGGCACCGCGATCACGCTCGAGCGCGGGGTCGTGCAACCGCCGGTCCCGATGGACCCGTCGCTGACCCGTCACATCGTCGACGGCGCCGACGCGCTCGGCGCGACAACGCTCACGATGTGCAGCGGCGCGGGACATGACGCCCAGATCATGGCGGGGATCGCGCCCGCGGCCATGGTCTTCGTTCCGAGCGTCGACGGTGTCAGCCACGCACCCGGCGAGGCCACCGCCCCCGAGGACCTGACGCTGGGCGCCGACGTGCTGCTACGCGCGCTGCTCGGAGCCGATGCTCAGTTGAAGTAGGGGTTGCTGCGGCCCTCGCGCGGCATCAGCAGGGGGTTGCTGGGCTGCAGCACGAAGCTGGCGGCCGGGCTGATGACGAAGCCGGCGCCGTTGTGCGCGTCGACGCATGTGGTCATCGTGCCGTCGGTGCCGCAACTGACCGTCTGGAAGCTCAGCCGGGTGTTGGCCGGCAACGGTTTGACGGTTTCGACGACGTTGGAGAACGGGGCCCCCACGTTGGCAAATGTCGGCACACCACCGATGCCACCGCTGACCAGGTTGGCGCCCTGTGGGGCGGCGGGAAGGGGGCCGCTGCAGCCGTAGGCGCCGCCGCGCTGGATGACGCACGTGAGGTCGCCGGGCGCGCCGAACGCGTACCACGTGCCGTTCATCGCCGTGAACTCCATGGGAGACACGGGCGGCCACGCGTTGACGTTGGGCGCGGGGGGCGGGGCGGGCGCCGGCGGTTGGGCCGCGGCGAGGCCTGCCGTCATGACCGCTGCGCCGAAGACGGTCGCGGCGCCTGCCAGGATTCTGCTGAGCACGCCCACACCATATGTGCGGGTGCCGCGGCGCGCATCGGCTGACTGATTTCCCATGCGTTGATCATCGCGCGGCCGGGGGATTTCGTTTCGCGGCCGGGGCTGCTGCCTTTCGCCGAGATCGACGTGAGGGCTGCCAAGCGGGCGCCTTGACGACCCTGGTGTGGATCTCGACGCGCGGGCGCCGCTCAGTAGTGGCCCGGGCCGCGCCCGGCCATGTCCTCGAGCCGGCGGATGCGGTCGGCGATCGGCGGATGCGTCGAGAACAGCTTGCCGATCTTCTCCCCCGACCGGAACGGGCTCGCGATCATCAGGTGCGCCTGGTCGGCCAGCTGCGGCTGCGGCGGCAGCGGTGCGGCCTCCACCCCGCCGGAGATCTTGCGCAGCGCCGACGCCAGCGACAGCGGATCACCGGTCAGCTCCGCCCCGGACTGGTCGGCCTGGTACTCACGCGACCGCGACACCGCCAGGCGCACCACCGTCGCCGCGATCGGCCCCAGGAACGAAACCAGCAGTAGCGCAAACGGATTCGTGCCCTCGCGGTTACCACCGAACATGCCGGCGAACAGCGCGATGTTGGCCAGCGCGGTGATGATCGACGCCAACGCGCCGGCCACACACGAGATCAGAATGTCGCGGTTGTAGACGTGGGACAGTTCGTGGCCCAGCACCGCGCGCAGTTCACGCTCGTTGAGGATCTGCAGGATGCCGGTGGTGCAGCACACCGCCGAGTTGCGCGGGTTGCGGCCGGTCGCGAACGCATTCGGATTCGCGGTGTCGGAGATGTAGAGCCGGGGCATCGGCTGGTGCGCGGCGTTGGCGAGTTCCCGCACGATCCGGTACATCACCGGTGCCTGCAGTTCGCTGACCGGCTGCGCGTGCATCGCCCGCAGCGCCATCTTGTCGCTGTTGAAGTAGACGTAGACGTTCATGCCCACGGCGAACAGCACCGCGAGCGCCATGATCGACCGACCGAACAGCGAACCGACGAACACGATCAGCGCCGACATGCCCACGAGCAACAGGAACGTCTTGAACCTGTTCGCGTGCGGATGCCACGTCATCAGCTACCTCCTCGTGAAGTCTTCGCTGATCCAACGCTGCATACAGCCGTCTGGGTTCCGGCGACGCTCAACCGTGCCGGGTGATCGTGTAGTCCACCAACGACGCCAGCGCCTGGCGACCCGGCACGTCCGGCAGCGCGGCCAGCTCGTCGCGGGCCTGCTGCGCGTAGCGCGTCACGGTGGCCTTGGCCTGCTCCATGCCTGGTGAACGGCGCAGCAGCCGCAGCGCCTCGGCCAGATCGTCGTCGTTGTCGATCGGGCGGGCGAGCAGTTCGCGCAGTCGGTCGGTGTCCGGACCGGACTCCCGCAGTGCGTACAGCACGGGCAGAGTGTGAACACCCTCACGCAGATCGGTGCCCGGAACCTTGCCCGATTCGTCCGGATCGCTGTCGATGTCGATGATGTCGTCGGAGATCTGGAACGCCGTGCCGACGATCCCGCCGAGCCGCGCCAACCGTTCGATCTGCGCCTCGTCGGCGCCGGAGAACGTGGCCCCGAACCGGCCGGATGCGGCGATCAGACAGGCCGTCTTCTCGTACACCACCTTCAGGTAGTGATCGATCTCGTCGACGCCCTCGACCGCGCCGCGCGTCTCGCGCATCTGGCCGGTGACCAATTGGGCGAACGTGTCGGCGATGATCCGCACCGCGTCCGGGCCGAGGCGCGACACCAGCCGCGAGGCCGTGGCGAACAGGTAGTCACCGGCGAGGATCGCGATGTTGTTGCCCCAGCGGGCGTTGGCGCTCGGCGCCCCGCGCCGCATCTGCGCCTCGTCCATCACGTCGTCGTGGTAGAGCGTCGCCAGGTGCACCAGCTCGATCACCGCACCGGCCACCGACACCTGCCAGGCGTTCGGATCCGGCCCGAGTTGCGCCGAGAGCACCGTGAACAGCGGACGGAACCGCTTGCCGCCGGCCTGGAAGAGGTGCTGGACGGCCTCGGCCATCAGCTCGTCCGCCTTGCCCAGCTCGGTGGACATCAGATCCTCGATGCGGGCGACTCCGTCGCGAACTTCGGTCGCGAAAGCCGCGTCGCCGAAATCCACGCCCGCCACCACAGTCGCCGGTGTCCTCACCCTGCCAACATACTGTGACAATGAAGACCCGGGCGGATGTGGTCGTTGTCGGGGCCGGACCTGCGGGTTCGGCGGCCGCGGCGTGGGCGGCCCGCGCAGGCCGCGACGTCCTTGTCGTCGATGCCGCCCGATTCCCGCGCGACAAAGCCTGCGGGGACGGGTTGACCCCGCGGGCGGTCGCCGAACTCGAACGCCTGGGCCTCGGACCGTGGCTCGACACCCGCATCCGCCACCGCGGTCTGCGCATGTCGGGATTCGGCGCCGACGTGGAGGTGGCCTGGCCCGGCCCCTCGTTCCCGTCGACGGGCAGCGCGGTCCCCCGCACCGAACTCGACGACCGGATCCGCTCGGTCGCCGCCGACGACGGGGCGAAGATGATCCTCGGCGCGAAAGTCGTTGGTGTCTCGCATGGTTCGGCTGGCCGTGTGGACTCGCTGACACTGGACTCCGGTGAGGAGATCGGCCTCGAGACACTGATCGTCGCCGACGGGGCGCGTTCGACGCTGGGCCGCACGCTGGGCCGGCAGTGGCATCAGCAGACCGTCTACGGCGTCGCGGTCCGCGGGTACATCGCCACGCCGCGCAGCAACGAGCCGTGGATCACCTCACACCTCGAACTGCGCTCACCGGAGGGCAAGGTGCTGCCCGGCTACGGCTGGATCTTCCCGCTGGGCAATGGCGAAGTGAACATCGGCGTCGGCGCCCTGGCCACCGATAAGCGCCCCGCAGATGCCGCGTTGCGTCCGCTGATGTCGTATTACACGGCGCTGCGCCGCGAGGAGTGGGGCTTCGAAGGCGAACCGCGCGCGCCGCTGTCCGCGCTGCTGCCCATGGGCGGTGCGGTGTCGGGGGTGGCCGGGCCCAACTGGATGCTGATCGGTGACGCCGCGGCGTGCGTGAACCCGCTCAACGGCGAGGGCATCGACTACGGCCTGGAGACCGGGCGCCTGGCCGCCGACCTGCTGGACTCCGGTGATCTGTCGCAGGCCTGGCCCGCGGTGCTGACCGAGCACTACGCCCGGGGGTTCTCCGTGGCGCGCAGGCTGGCGCTGCTGCTGACGTTGCCGCGGTTCCTCCCGGTGACCGGTCCGCTCGCGATGAGGTCGTCGACGCTGATGCGCATCGCCGTGCGCGTGATGGGCAACCTGGTCACCGACGAGGACGCCGACTGGATCGCCCGCGTCTGGCGCGCCGGTGGGCTGGCATCGCGCGGTATGGATGCCCGCAAGCCCTTCCGCTGATCACTCGCCGGAGCCGCCGTCGCGCCGTTTGGCGAATGCCAGCGCGATCCGCATATCGGCGGGCCGAGCGTCTTTGCCGCTCGCCTCGGTGAGCGCCAGGGCGATGAGGATATCGGCGGTCGTGATGAACAGCCCGATCCAGTACGCCCACTTCATCGACGGATCAGGGCGGGTGGTGAAGAACAGGACCAGGAATATCGGCCCGACGCACCCGAATACGAACATCATCAGCTGAATGCGGACGTACCGCCAGAAGGTGCGCATCCGTACTCCCGTCGCCGGTGACCGCCCGCACCGGCAGAGTACGTCGAGGCGAGGGAAACCGGCCACCGCCCGGTATCCCAGGTCAGGCCGTGATAGGCAGGGTCGGTGAACACCGACCCGCCGCTGCTGTTCGCACTGGACCTGACCGGCACCTTCGCCTTCGGTCTCAATGGGGCGCTGACGGCGTTGCGCGCCACCCGGCTCGATGTGGTCGGCGTGGTGACCCTCGGCATGCTGACGGCGTTGGGCGGCGGGGTGATCCGCGACGTCCTCATCGGCGCGCTGCCCCCGGCGACGTTCCTCTACTGGCCCTACTTCGCACTCGCCGTGGGGGGCGCGCTCATCGCGTTGCTCCTCAACCCGTGGCTGGACAGACTGGGGATGTCGCTGACCGTGTTCGACGCGATCGGGTTGAGCGTGTTCGCGGTGATGGGCGCGAGCAAGGCGCTGGCGTTCGGGCTCGGCATGGCACCCGCGGTTCTGCTCGGCGTCATCACCGCGGTCGGCGGGGGCACGATCCGGGATGCGCTGTGCGGGCAGGTCCCGACGGTGTTGCGCAGCGAACTGTATGCAATCCCTGCCCTCGCCGCCGCGGTGCTCACCGTGGTGGCCATCGAACTCGATGTGTACGGCCTGCCGGCCGGGCTGGCCGCCGCGGCGGTCTGCTTCGTCATCCGGATGCTCGGGGTCAAGTACCGGCTCAACGCACCACGCCCGCCCGGTTCCCCTCCTGATCCGAATTAGTCAGCGCCGCACCTCAACTGCACGCCTGGTTGCCGGCCGTGGGAATCGTCAGGAAGGTGATCGTGGCGGGTTCCAATATCAGCTCACCGGCAGCTGTCGGCGCACCGGACAACGTGGGTAGGGCGTCGCCGGGCCCGAGCGCCAACGGGTGCCCGTTCAGGCTCACCGTCCGGGAGTCCAGCGGGTCGGCGGCAAGGGTGTAGCGTTCGGCCGCCGTCGACAGCTCGACCGTCCGTGAGGCGGTGCGGTCGTTGTTGATCGCCAGCAGTGTCACCCCGCCCGGCGTGCCCGGTTGGCAGTGCGCGTAGAGGTGCGTGCCCTCCTCGATCGGCACACCCGAGTCCAGCACGGTGGGCCCCATCAACCGCTTCCACAGCAGGGCCGCCCAGTAGTTCGGCTGGGGCGTGAAGTCGGTGTCGTCGAGCAGGCCGTAGTCACTGGCCACCAGCGTGTTGTGCGCCACCATCTGTACCCCCGCACGTGCCAGCCTGCCGAGCTGATCCAGATACCGGAAGCTGTCGAGAAATGTTGATGCCCAGGGATTTCCACCACATGCGGCGTCGGCTGTTTCGGTGAGCCACATCGGTTTGCCCGGTTGGTACTCGTCACGGACACTGGCGTAGTAGGCCGCGGTCTTGCTGGTTCGTCCCAACCAGTCTTCGGTCAACGCGTCGTCGGCCGTCGTCTGTGCCGCGCCGATGGCGGCGCAGCGTTGCGAGGCGGCGCCGTAGTGGTGATAGGAGAACACGTCCACCCCCCGGCCGCCGGCGGTGAGCATGACGGACGTGCGGATCGTCCCCTGCGCACCGTAGGTGAGCCCCCAGGTTCCGGGAGTCTCGCCGACGGAGCCGGGGCCTGCGATCGTCATGTCGGGCGCGACCTGGTCGGCGAATTCCCTGAACACCTTGAAGTCTCGGCCGTAGGCAGCCCCGTCGTACCCCTTCGGCGCACCGCCCATGGCGGCCACATTCGGTTCGTTCATGAATTCGGCCGCGGCGATCCGCCCACCGACCGAACGGGTGTAGTCGAGCCAACGGCGGGCCAGGTCGGGCGTCCACACGCCGTCCGGGTCCCGCGTTCCCGGGCTGATCGCGAACGAGGACACGATGTTCGCGTCCACCGCGCGCGAGAAATCCACCACCCCGCGCCACTGATCGCGGGTCAGCACGCCGTCGAACCCCTCGGGCGGCTCCGCCGGCGCAGGGTCCATATCGGCGAAATAGGTGGTGTTGGCCCATGTTCCGCTGACCCGGACGTAGGCGGGGCCGAGTGCCGCGGCCAGTGTGCGCAGGCGGGGGTTGGCCAGGTCCAGTGGTGGCCGGTACTGGTAGAGGTCGGAGTTCATCCCTGCCGGGGTCGTGGCCGACGAGTCGGGCGCTTCCGACGAACCGGTCGACGACCCGTAGGGCTTCCAGAAGGCGCCGCCGGTCACCTCGAGCATCTCGACGTTGTAGGACTGGTAGCGCTCGTCAACGGTGCCCAACCGCTCGAATGTGCTGGGGTCCATCGGCGCTGCTCCTTCGTCGTGCTCAGAGGAGCCGCACCCGGCGCTGCCGGCGGCGAGCACCGCGACAGCAACGCCGGCCCACAGCGCGGTCTTGCGCGACGCGCTGCCCATTGCTCCTCCGATGTTCCGCCATTCCACGCGGGTACCCACCCACGCACCGACTATCCCCCAGGATGTCAGCCATGGTCTTGGTGTACCGGGCGCCGATGCGCTCGCGTGACGACGGCATCGACGCTGGGAAGACGATCGCGCGTGGCCGCAGGCTCGGGGTATGCGGGTTCGGTGAGCTCGGAGTGGACGACGACCGCCTCGCGCGGCGGATCGCCCGGTTCGCCGACGTGCCCGACGGTGCGCTGGTATGGACCCGCGACCCGGAGGGCCTGTTCTGGTTGGGCCGCATCGAAGGCCCCTACCGGCACGATTCCGCCAGCGCCGCATCAGCGGTAGACCTCGTCCACGTGCGGCCGTGTCGGTGGCTGGCCGCGCAGTTCCTGGAATCGGAGGTTCCCGCGGCGGTGCTGGCGACGTATCGGCGCGGCGGGCGGAACTTCCAGCAGACTCACGATGCCGCGGTCGGACCCGAGAGCCTGCGACTGTGGGAGGCCCGCACCGCAGCCGGGTAGCGTCACGCCCATGGCCTGGACGCTCGACGCCTCGGACGGCGACCTGCGCATCCTCACCGACGTGGCGGGCCCCGCCGCCCGAATGGGTCACCGGCTGAGCATCCTGGTCGAAAGCTGGAACGCCACCGTCGAGTGGAACGGCGTCGAACCTTCCGCCATGCGGTTGACCGCGGACGTCGGCTCGCTGTCGGTCGAAGGCGGTGCGGGCGGGGTGACACCGCTGTCCGGTCCCGAGCGGGCGCTGGCGCGCTCATACGCCCTGAAAACGCTGTCAGTGCAACGCTATCCGACCGTCTTGTTCGAATCCAGCGCGGTCACGCCCACCGACGGCGGCTACCGCCTGACCGGCGAACTCGAGATCCACGGCCGCCGGCGTGAGCACGCGCTGGACGTGCACGTCGCCGACGCCGACGACGGGTGGGCGCTGGCGGCGCGAACCACGCTGCGGCAGACAGACTTCGGCGTCAAACCGTACTCGATGTTCATGGGTTCGATGAAGGTCGCCGACACCCTCACCGTCACGCTGTCCGCGGCGCATGAGAAGTAGCGCGCCGCCAGGAATCAGGCCGGCGGTTTGACCGCGGCGTGCAGGGCGACGATCCCGCCGGTCAGGTTGCGCCACCGCACCGCCGACCAGCCCGCGTCCTCGATGCGCCGCGCCAGACCCGCCTGATCCGGCCAGGCGCGGATCGATTCGGCAAGATACACGTAGGCGTCGGGATTGGACGCCACCGCGCTCGCCATCCGCGGCAGCGCCTTCATGAGGTACTCCTTGTAGAGCGTGGCGAAGGCGGGGTTCGTCGGCGTGGAGAACTCGCACACCACCAGCCGCCCGCCGGGCCGTGTCACGCGGGCCATCTCCTTGAGACCCGCGACGTGGTCGACGACGTTGCGCAGGCCGAAGCTGATGGTCACGGCGTCGAACGATTCGTCGGCGAAGGGCAGCCTGGTCGCATCGCCGGCCACCTTCGGCACGTCGCGTTCCCGGCCGGCGGACAGCATTCCCACCGAGAAATCGGCGGCCACGCACCAGGCGCCGGAGCCGGCGAGTTCCACCGTGGACACCGCGGTGCCCGCGGCCAGGTCGAGCACCTTGTCACCGGGCCCGATGTGCAGCGCCGAACAGGTCTCGCGCCGCCAGAACCGGTCCTGTCCCAGCGACAGCACGGTGTTGGTCAGGTCGTAGCGGCGTGCCACCGCGTCGAACATCGACGCAACCTCGTGGGGGTTCTTGTCCAACGTCGCCCGGCTCACGACGCCGACGCTACCTGTGAATCTGCAGTCAGCGGGAATGAGGGCGGTCCGGATGGGCTTGAACCCCGACATGAGCGACAAAGTCTGGTTCATCACTGGTACATCGCGCGGATTCGGCCGGGAGTGGGCGATCGCCGCGCTCGAACGGGGTGACCGTGTGGCCGCGACGGCCCGGGACACCGCGACACTGACCGACCTCGTCGACAAGTTCGGCGAGGCGCTGCTGCCCATCGCGCTCGACGTCACCGACCGCGACGCCGACTTCGCGGCCGTCAAGCGGGCCCACGACCACTTCGGGCGGCTCGACATCGTCGTCAACAACGCCGGCTACGGACAGTTCGGGTTCATCGAGGAGCTCTCCGAGCAGGAGGCGCGCGACCAGATCGAGACGAACGTGTTCGGCGCGCTGTGGATCACCCAGGCGGCGCTGCCGTACCTGCGGGAGCAGCGCAGCGGCCACATCATCCAGGTGTCGTCGATCGGCGGGATCAGTGCCTTCCCCAACATCGGGATCTACAACGCGTCGAAGTGGGCGCTCGAGGGGTTCTCGCAGGCGCTGGCGCAGGAGATCGCCGCGTTCGGTGTGCACGTCACGCTGGTCGAACCGGGTGGTTTCTCCACCGACTGGGCCGGTCCGTCGGCCAAACACGCGACGCCGCTTCCGGTCTATGCCGAGGTCCACGAGGAGGCGCAGCGGGCGCGCAGCCAGCGCACCGCCAAGCCGGGCGATCCGCAGGCGTCGGCCCGCGCGATCCTCAAGGTCGTGGACGCCGAGAACCCACCGCTGCGCGTGTTCTTCGGGGAGGTGCCGCTGGGCATCGCCAAAGCCGACTACGAGAACCGGTTGGCGTCGTGGGAGGAGTGGCAGCCCGTCGCCGTCGAGGCGCAGGGCTAGGGCACTGCCGTTTCCGGCCTTATGCGCGATTTCGACACCACGGCTGTGGTTTGGCGTACGGACCGGTGATCGACAGCCGTGGTGACGAAACCGGGCCTAAGGCGCTGTAACGCACACCCCTCCTAAGCGGCGCGCAGGCGAGGCTGCCCCAGCACGTCCTCGTAGTGGGCGAGCAATTCGTCGCAAATGGCCGGCCACGTGCGGCCGAGCACGCTGCGCCGCGCGGCCACCGAGTACCGCTGGCGCTCGGCGATCAGATGGGCGACGGATTCGCCGAGCCTGGCCTCGAACTCGCCGACGTCCAGCAACAGCCCGGTCCGGTACGGCGCGACCAGATCGCGGGGTCCGCCGGCGTTCGGCGCGATCACCGGCAGTCCCGAGGCCATCGCCTCCTGGACGGCCTGGCAGAACGTCTCGTGCTCACCGGGGTGGACGAACACATCCATGCTGGCGTACGCGGCCGCCAACGCCCCACCGTAGAGCGCGCCCGTGAAAACTGCTGTCGGCATGGCGGATTCGAGCTTCTTCCGGTCGATGCCGTCGCCGACGACCACGACCTGGACGTCGTCGCGTGCGCTCAGCGCCGCCAGCCGTTCGACGTGTTTCTCCGGCGCGAGGCGGCCCACGAACCCGACGACCGGCCGCCCCCCGGGTGACCACTGCCGGCGCAACCCCTCGTCGCGCGCCGACGGCGCGAAACCGGTGATGTCCACACCGCGCGCCCAGTGGTGCACCCGTGGGATGCCGTGCGCCGCGAGGTTCTCCATCGCCGACGTCGACGGCGCAAGTGTGCGGTCGGCACGGCTGTGCAGATGCCGGGTCCACGACCACGCCGCACGCGACACCGCCCCGACGCCGTAACTCTGTGCGAATCCGGCGATGTCGGTCTGGAACACCGCCACCGTCGGGACACCGAGATGGCGCGCGGCGTGCAGCCCGCCGTAGCCGAGCAGCGCAGGCGACGCGAGGTGCACGACGTCGGGGTCGAACCCGCGCAGCACCCCCACCATGCGGGGCCGTGGCACCCCCAGCGGCAGGGAGATCACCTTCGGGAACATCCGCGACGGCACCCGGTGCACCCGCACGCCGTCGTGCACCCGTTCGGCCGGCGGGTCACCGCGGAGGGTGTCCGGGGCGATCACGATCACTTCGTGGCCGGTGCGGCGCAGATGCTCGAGCACCCGCAGCACCGAGTTGGTGACACCGTTGACGTTGGGGAGGAAGGACTCTGCGACGATCGCGACGCGCACGAACCGAGGGTTTCAGTGGAAGCTGTCGCCCAGGTTGCGTGCCGGGATACGCGACACGAAGAACAGTCGCGGTACCGTTTGCCGTGTGCGGACCTGGATCGCGCTCGTCACGGCGACACTCTTACTGCTGACGGTCGCGTGCACGCGGGAGGTCACCGGCACCGCCCGCCAGGATCCCAACCAGCCCCGCACCGCGGTGACCGAGGACGGCTACGGCATCCTCGTCGGCGACCCCGAGGCCGCCGCCCGGATCGAAGTGTTCACCGAACCGCAGTGTCCGCACTGCGCGACCCTTCAAGCCGACTACGGCCGCGAGATGGCCAGCTACATCAGCCTCGGGCAGTTGGCGGTCACCTACCGGCCGGTGACGTTCCTCGATCAGACCGGCGACCATTCGGCGCGGGTGAGCAACGCGATGTTCGCCGCCGCCGACGCGGCACCCCGCGCCGTCGCGTTCCAGAAATTCGTCGAAGAACTCTGGGCCCATCAACAACCCGGCGGCACCGGCCCGTCGGATACCGAGATGGCCGATATGGCAGGACAGAGCGGCATACCGGCCACGGGCGTCCAGGCCGTCGCGGGCGGCGGGCAGGCCGTCGACACCCTGGACATGTCCGACTTCAATGTCGAACTGCTCACCGACATCAACGTGTACGGGGTCGGTACGCCGACGGTCTACGACCTGGTCGACAACGAGGTGCTCGACATCGACGACGAGGACTGGCTGTCGAAGCTGATCTCCACGATCTAGGGACGCAGCGCCACGCGAATGCAGTTGTCCTGTTTGTTCTTGAACATGTCGTAGGCGCGCACACCCTGTTCCAGCGGGAGGTCATGGGTGATCAACTTCGCCGGGTCGAGGTCACCCTGCTCGACGTAGTCGAACAACCGCTCCATGTACCGCTGACCGGGCTGCTGAGCGGATTTCAGTGTCAGCGCCTTGTTGGTCACCACACCCATCGGGAACTTGTCGGTCACCCCGTAGACGCCCAGCACGGCCACCACACCGCCTTTGCGACAGGCCAGGATCGCCTGGCGCAGCGCGCTCGCACGGTCGGTCTCCAGGCGCAGCATCTGCTTGGCCCGGTCGTAGACCTGTTGCAGACCGTTGCTGTGGCCCTCCATGCCGACCGCGTCGATACACGCGTCGGGCCCGCGGCCACCCGTCATCTCGCGCAACGACTCCTGCACGCTGTCCGCCTGGCCGTAATCGATTGTCTCCAAGCCGAATTCGCGGGCCAGGGCGAGTCGTTCGGGGATGCGGTCGATCACGATGGCCCGTTCGGCGCCCAGCAGCAACGCACTCTTGGCCGCCATCAGGCCCACTCCCCCGGCGCCCCACACCGCGACGGTGTCCCCGCCGCTGACATCGCAGAAGTCCGCGCCCATGAACCCGGTCGGCACGGCATCGGACAGGAACAGTGCCTGCTCGTCGGTGATGTCGCCGGGGATCTTGAAGCAGTTGGTGTCGCCGAACGGTACGCGCACGAACTGTGCGTGCGAGCCTGCGTAGCCCCCGAACGGATGGGTGTACCCGTAGATGCCGCCGGACGGATAGCCCAGAAGTGGTTGCTGCAGTTCGGCGTTAGGGTTGGTGGTGTCGCAGCACGAGTAGAGCTCGTGGTCGCAGTACCAGCACCGGTTGCACCCGATGAACGACGGGACGACGACACGGTCACCGACCGTGACGTCGCGCACCTCGCGCCCGACTTCGACGATCTCGCCCATGAATTCGTGGCCGAACACGTCACCCTCCCGCATGCCGGGCAGGTAGCCGTCGATGAAGTGCAGATCGGATCCGCAGGTCGTGGTGAGCGTGACCTTGAGGATGACGTCGTGCGGGTTGATGATCTCGGGGTCGTCGACGGTCTCGACGGACAGCTTGTTGACGCCGTTCCAGCACAGTGCGCGCATGAGTGGCCTCCCTACCGCGCGGACGGCCGCGCGCTCGGATTGTTTCGGATGGTGGGCACCTCGCCGGTCTGCAGCAGCGCCCGGGCGCGGTAGAGCAGTTTGAACGAAAGCGCGCCGGAGAGAAGGCCGGGGGCGGGCGTCTTGGTCCGCAGGGTGACCTCGGTGCCGAGATGGTTGGGCGCGGGCCGGAAGCTGAGCAGGATCTCGTTGCCGTCGTCGCCGGTGAACCGCAGACCCCCGTTGTCGGTGTGGACCGTGCACTCCCACGTCGTCGCAACGGGTCCGGCCTTCAGGTTCCACCGGTACCGGTCGGGTCCGGTGTTCTCGACGTCGCCGAGTTCGCCGAGCACGACCGACATCCGCCGGGCGTCCCGCCACAGTTCCTCGACCTCGACGACGCTGGCCTTGATGGTGACCGACTGGCCGTTGGCAGAGTCGGGTGACTTCTTGTCCCCGACCATGTTGACCACACCCGCGGCCAGGTTGGTGGCCCGGTCCTTGGCCGTGTCCAGAATCGACATGTTGGGCTCCCTCCGTCGCGCGGGGCGATACCCGGCGAGGGGACGGCCAAACAGTTCCGGTGCGCGAGCAGCCGCAAAGCTGCCCACGAACCCGGCGTGTCGGGACAGGTTTACGTCTGCTCGGCGAGGGAAGGTTCCCGGGCCAGCCGCTTCTGCAGCGCCGCCAGGCCGATCAGCGCACCACCGGCCACCAGCCAACCGACGACCGCGATCGACCCGGCCGGGATGATCGCCAGCGACGCGTCGCGGTCGCGCACCCGCACGAGATCAGGATTGTTGCGGTCGTATTCGACGTAGATGCGCATCCCCGTCTCCAGCTCCGACGGGTACAGCACGCCCAGCTCAGGACGGTAGGTGACGCGGTCAGGGGTGACAAATTCGATGGTCGAGCGGCGCGGGCCGGCGCTGAGCACCGTCGCCTCGGCCACCCCCATGTGGCGTTCGATCTGCCGGTCGTTGCGCCATGCGCCGATCACCATCAGCGTCGACTGCAGTGTCACCAGGCAGGCCGCGAGGATGACGCCGATGCGCACCCGCCGGATGATCCGCTCGGCGCGCGTCTCGTTGCCGTCGCCCCACAGGTGCGGGATCACCACCCGGCGGACAGCCGCCAGCCGGTCAGCCGCTTTCACAGCGCGGCCTTGATGGAGGCGTGCAGCGCGCGCAGCGACGACCTGTCGGCTTTCACCTCCAGCACACGCATCCCTTCGTGCGGTTCGTCGAGCGCCTCGGCGAGCTGGCCGACCTCGATCTGGCGGTTGTCGACGTGATAGGCCCGGCACAGCGCGCCCACGTCGACGTCGTGCGGGGTGCCGAACACCCGCGAGGACACGTCGCTGTACCGCGGATCGCCCTGTTCGAGCAGCTCGAAGATGCCGCCGCCGTTGTCGTTGGACACCACGATCGTCAGATCCCGCGGGCTGGGCTCGGTGGGGCCGATGAGCAGCCCCGAGCTGTCGTGAACAAAGGTCAGGTCACCCATCAACGCGACCGTGCGTCCGCCGGTGCGGTCGTGGGCCAGCGCCGCGCCGATCGCCGTCGACACCGTGCCGTCGATACCGGCGACGCCGCGGTTGGATCGCACCTGCACACCGTGCGGGGCGAAACCGACCAGCGCCGCGTCGCGCACCGGGTTGCTGGCGCCCAGCACCAGCTGATCACCCGGCCGCATCGCGTCGGCCACCGCCGCGGCCACGTGCAGGCCCGTGGTCAGCGGATTGGCCTTCAACTGCCCCCGGACCGCGGCGACCGCGTGCCCGTTGACCTCCGCACAACGCCGCAACCAGGCCGGATCGGGCGTCCCGCTGGTGACGGCGCGGGTGCCGGTCGCCTGCGAGTTGCCGCTGACATCGGGCCAGCGGGGACCGGTGGTCAGCGCGTACACCGGCACCGACGGGTCGGCGAGCAGCGCCGAGACCGGCCGGTGCAGTGTCGGGCGGCCGAGCATGATGACCTGCTTTGGCCGCAGCAGCCGCAGCGCCAGCGGGTGCAACGGGTTGGCTGCGGGCGGTGCGGTCGGTTCGGCGACGGTGGGCAGCTCGGCGAGGTTCGGGTGCACGCCCGCGCCGTGGCCGGCGATCACCACGGTGTCGGGGGTGACGTCGATGTCGAGTGGCTGGTCGAACGTCACCGGCGGGGTGTAGGTCCACGGCCTTCCGTCGGGCCGCCCCGGCGGGCAGGAGCCGTCGTCGTCGAAGGTGGGCACCAGCGGTTCCCGCAGCGGGATGTCGAACTGCACCGGCCCGGCGTTGGCGCTGCGAGATCCCCTGGCCGCCACCACGACTCGGCACGTCGCCGACCGCCACTGCCCGTTGAGCGAGTCCATCCGCTCCGGGGCGTCCTCCGCGAGGCCGAGGCTGATGTTCGCGCGGACCTGGTTGCCGAAGTAGCCGAGCTGCTCGAAGGTCTGGTTGGCGCCGGTGCCCAGCAATTCATACGGCCGGTTGGCGCTCAGCACGATCAGCGGCACACGAGCGTAGTTCGCCTCGACGACGGCCGGGCCCAGGTTGGCGACCGCCGTGCCCGACGTCATCGCCACACAGACCGGGGCGCGGTCGGCGACCGCCAGCCCGATCGCCAGGTACCCGGCGGTGCGTTCGTCGATGCGGACATGCAGACGCAACCGGCCGGCACGATCGGCGTCGGCCAGAGCGAAGGCCAGCGGCGCGTTTCGTGATCCCGGGCACAGGACCACGTCGTGCACGCCGCCGCGAACGAGTTCGTCGACGACGACACGTGCCTGTGCCGTCGAGGGGTTCATCGCTACAGGATATCGGCGAAGAACTTGAGGGCCGCGGCGTTGACCTCCTGCGGCTTCTCGATGAAGCCGAGGTGGCCGGCGTCGGCGATCTCCAGGTAGCGCCCGTGCGGCAACGCGTCGGCGACCTCCTTGCCCAGGTGCGCGGGCAGCAGGACGTCGTCGGCGAACCCGATCACCAGCGTGGGGATGCGGATGCTGCGGTAGGCCGGCAGCCGATTCTCCTTCGGGCCGACGTCTCCCTGCGCGAGCAGTCCGGGGGTGTGTTTGGTCGGCCACATCGTGAACATGTCGAGCCAGTCGCCGATCGCGCGGTCGTCGTTGATGGTCTTGGGTGAGAAGTTCTCCAGCACACGCACTTTCGCGTCGTACCGGGCGGGCAGCGCGACACCCGATGCGATCAGCTCTTTTTCTGCGGTACCGAAGAACTCGCGGGCCCGGTCGTGGCGGCCGCGGGTCGCCATCAGCACGGCAGACCGCACCAACTCCGGGCGGGCGAGCATGAGTTCCTGGGCGATGTAGGAGCCCATCGACACCGCCACGATGCGTACGGGTGCGGCGCCCAGCTCCTCGATGAGCGCCGCGGTGTCGGCGACCATCTGCTCGACGCCGAAACCCTCGGCGTTCTCGGTGGCGCCGATGCCGCGGTTGTCGAAGGTGATGGCGCGATAGCCGTTGCGCACGAACTCCGGGACCTGGTGCAGGTGCCAGGTGCGGCCGGCGCCGCCGCGGCCGGCGATGAACAGCACAGGGATGCCGCTGCCGCGATCGTCGTAAGCGAGATTCACGGTTCTCGACGCTACTCGACGGCGATTCGGGCGCGCTGACGTGCGCGCAGCGTCGGTTGGCGCGCCGTAATCACTCGGTCTCGGTGAACGCGAGGATCGGGATGGTGCGGCCCTGGGTCAGCTTCTCGTAGTCGGCGTAGCTGGGGATCCAGTTCTTGGCCAGCTCCCACAACCGGTCCCGCTCCGCGCCGGTGACCTCCTCGCCGACGAACGTGCCCTCGTAGCCACCGGCGGTGAGCGTGACGCGGGGCTGCTTCCTGACGTTGTGGTACCAGGAGGGATGGCGACGGCCGCCGTAGTTCGACGCGACGACGATCACCCGGCCGCGGTCGGTGAAGTAGGTGAGGGGCGTGACCCGCTGTTCGCCGGTCTTCGCGCCGGTAGAGGTGAGCAGCAGCTCGGGGGTGACCATCGCCGAGGACACCCGGCCGCCGGACACGCGCAGCAGCGGTGGGTCGATGCGCGGCACGATGTGACGAACCAGATACCGCACCGGCCGGGGCCGTAGCAGCCGTGCGCCGATCTTCAGCATCGGCGAGCCGGCGGTCGGATCCACCTCGGGTATGCCCATTGGCCGATCCTATGCAGACCGTGCGCGACGCCGGCGGGACCGCACGGCCTGCAGTGCGGTGTTCCACAGAAGTAGGGGCGGGTGACCGAACACTTCCTGCCAACCGCCGGGCAATCACCGCCACCGGGCATCGATCCCAATGACCTGCAGGTTATGCCGACCAGAACCACAGAATCGAAAAAGAGGAAGGCCTCAAAATGAACAAACTCGCACTCACCACCCTCACCGCCGGCGCACTGGCCACCGCCGCCCTCGGTTTCGCCGCCTCCGCACAGGCCGCCCCCGCAGGCGCCGGCAACGCCCAGAACAGCATCGAACAGCTCGACGACCGCGGCTACTCCGTACGGGTCAATCACCAGGGCATGGTCAAGCCCCTCGACCAGTCCAGCATCGTCTCGGTTCGCTACGACAACAACGACCGCGTCGTCTACGTCACCACCCGCTGACGCTCTGAGAAAAGGGGCGCCCCACCCGGGGCGCCCCTTTTTGGCATCCAGGCTGCGCCGGCTCCAGGAAGTGACTCGTGGGAGCGGCCGGGCGAGATGCGAGATCACGTAACGCTGTGGCGGTGGGCAGCCCAAAATTCCGCCGTGACGTCACGCAAACGGTAAAGCGATCATCACCCGCGGCGACCGGTGCCAGACTCGACGGATGATGCGGCTTCTCCGGCGAATGCTCGATCGGGAGGTCTCGGTGGGAGCGCTACTGGAGATCATCCTGTGGTCGTCGATTCCCTACGTGATCATCGGCGTGGTCGTCATCGGCCTGCGCGCCGAGCAACTTCACCACATGCAGACGCTCTACGGCAATCGCGACCAGCTGTTGTCGTTCGGCGTTCTCGTCGCCGGGTGGCCCGCCGTCCTCATCGCCGACGTGTGCATGTACTGACGCTCAGCGCACCAGCGGAGCGAGGTACGCGCGGGCATAGCGGGTCACCGCATCGTCGTCGGTGACGTCGAGGACGGGCGTGCTCACCTGCACCAGTGACGCCGCGAGGCGGATGTGCACCTCGGCGACGGCGAGCAGTTGCTCGTCGGGCATCGTGGCGCCCGCGGCCCGCAGCGCCCTGGCCATCGCGGTGGCGGCGCTGACGAGGAACATCCGCGCCTCGTCGAACATGCCCGTCGTGGCGGTGAAGTCGCCGTCGAGTTGCAGGAACCGCCGCATGACGGGTTCCCCGGTCAGCAGCCGCACGCCCTCCCGGAACGCGGCGACCGCCGCGTCCTGCGGGCCCGCGTTCACACTGACCGTCTGCAACCGCGCCATGGCGAATTCGAAAGTCTGCCTGCCGAGTTCGGTGACCAGCGCATCGCGGCTGGGAAACCGTCGGTACAGCGTGCTGCGGCTGACACCGGCTTGGCGGGCGATGACGTCCATGCTCAACCGGCCGACGCCGACGAGCGCGACCTCCTCGGCGGCGGCCTTGAGGATCGCGGCTTCCTGTTCGGAGCGGTTGGCACTGGTGCGTCGCATCGGATCAGCCCGCCGGGCACCCGGGCGGTGGCGCAAACGATTCGAGGGCGACCGACCGGTGCAACCGGACAAGCTTTTCGTATTCGATCCGGTTGCGCGCCAACGGGATCAACAACACCCTGTCCGGCAGCACCCGCCACGCCACCTGCAGCAGGCGGGAGTACAGCTCGAACTCCCGGTCGTGCCGCGCCTGCCAGTCGAAGCCGGTCATCTCGCGGATCCCCGGGTGCAGGATGCCGAACGAGCACACCCTGACCACGCGTCCGGCGACCGGTCGCAGTAGCAGCCAGGGTGGCGTCAGTGCGCGGCGCACCGGAGCCGGCAGCAGCAGGGTCGGCAACGGCAGCCGGGTCAGATCGGCCGTCACCCGCTGCAGGAAGGGGTTGGCCTTCAGTTCGGTGCGAACCATCGTGTCGTAGTAGTCGGCCGCGTCGGCGTAGGTGGTGGGCAGCTTCGCGGTCTCACCGGGCAGTTCGAGACCGCGGAAGGCGTCGAGCAGTTGCAGGTAGGCGGCGTCGCGCTCGGCCTCCGAGAGCACGATGCCCGTGCAGGGGGTGAACGAGTTCAGCACGAGAAAGATGCCGCTGACCGCGATCCAGTTCCAGAGCTTGGGGTCGAGCGCGCTGTAGCGGACGTCGGCGAACTCACCGCTGCCGCGACCCCGTACGTCGCGGTGCAGCATCTTGAGCCGGTCGGATTCGGCGATCCGGTCCTCGGCGTCACCCCAGATCGCCAGGAATGCCGAAAAGCCGCTGCGCACACCGCGGTCGGCGAAGTTCGCGGCGAAGCGTCCGGTCCTGTCGACCGCGGCTGCCACCGGGACCAGGGCCACCTCGTCAAAGGCGGCCGCCCCGAAGAAGCCGCCGAGCACGCTGCCGCTGTGCTTGCGGAACTCGCGCATCACCTTCGGCCGCACCGCCGCGGCCGGGCGCTGGGTGTGAGGGTGGGCCACTGCGACCATGTCGCCTCCAGGCGTCGGGTGTGTTGACACAAAGACTATGCGTCTGTCTCAACATGTCAACGTCTGGTCACAGCCGCTTGAGGCCTCGCACGACCTTGTGGGACAGCGCGAGCCCGGCCAATCCCTTGCGAAGACTGCGCTGCAACAACGTCACGTCTGCCAGCACCAGGTAGCAAACCCCGCAGTCACGCCATTCGGCCGCTTGCTCGACGATTTCCTTGGGCGTCCCGCTCAACATGCCGGACCTCAGCACGTCGACCGGCACCCGTTTGGCGTAGGACAGCGCCGTCTCGGTGTCCCATCCCTGCGGCAGGATGTCCTGCGCTCCCGAGAAGCCTGCGCCGAGAGGATGCGCGGCCCCGTGCAGCGCGTAGAAGTCGTCTGAGAAGTTCAGACCCCCAGCCCGGACCACCACCGATTCCAATGCCTCGTCGACGTCGTCGCGGGTGCGCCCGGTGACGGTCATGACCCACATCGCCGGAACGATCGACATCGGGTCCCGCCCGGCATCGGAGGCCGCGGTCCGCACGACCTCCAGCCGGCGGGCGTACTCCTGCGGGGTGTGCGCGAATGCGGGGAAGAACCCATCGGCGTACTGCCCGGCTGCGCGCAACATGCGGGGCCCGTGAGCGGCGATCCAGATCTGCGGCCACTCACCCTTGTACGGTGGCAGGTCGAACACCGCGTTACGCAGAGGGAAGAAGCGTGAATCCCTGTTCACCAGTTCGCCATTGGAGTCCCACAGCGCCCTGATGGTCGCCATCGCCTCTTCGAATCGGGCGACCGGGCGGGTCCACTCCACGCCGTAGGGCTCGTTACCCTCGCGTTCACCGCACCCGATGCCGAGGATGGCGCGGCCCTTCGTCAGCAGCTGCAAGGTGGCGGCGGCCTGCGCGGTGACCGCGGGATTCCGGCGTCCTGTGTCGGTGACGCCGACACCCAGGCGCAGCTTGGCGATCCGGTTGCGTGCTGCCAGATGCCCGAGCACCGTCCAGGGCTCGAGGTAAGCATCGGCCGACGGCACAACCCTTGCTGCGGCGGTGATTTCAGGCCGCCACAGCGCTCGGGGGAACAGCGCGTTCAGGTGGTCCGGCACCCAGAAAGAGTCCACCCGGTTGGCGACTGCATTGAGGTAGTTGGCGCGGGTGAAGCTGTCGGCTGCAGGCCGCGACGCGATGATCGGATCCATCAGACCAATACGCATGGCGACCCCCTACCGCACGTGATCTTGTTCTATCATCGCAACTGCGCGCGGCGCCCGGAAGTCGCTCAAGCAGACGGGCTTCGGCCTCTTAGCACCTGCAAGCATTCAGCAACGCGGTCGATCCACCACTGTCGGCGCTCGGGACCCGCAGCCAGCGCCGCCAGGCGGTCCGCGTCGGGTGCGACGGGTCCGACCGGCAGAAAGCCGTCCTCCGGGACCAGCGGCGCGGCCACATCCTCGACGAACAACCCACCCGTGCCCAGGCCGCACGCGTGCTCCAACCGCGGTAGCGCCGCCGCCGCGTACAGTCCGCGGGCGATCCCGACCGCCGAATCCAACGCGCTGGACACCACGATCGGGATGTCGATCTGCGACGCGATGTCCAGCAGCGGACGTACCCCGCCCAGCGGCGCGACCTTGACCACCGCGATGTCGGCGGCTCCGGATCGGACGACGTGCAGCGGATCGTCCGCCTTGCGGATGCTCTCATCGGCGGCGATGGGAACCGTGGTGCGCGCACGCAACTCGGCGAGTTCGGGCACCGTCCGGCACGGCTGCTCGAGATACTCCAACGGTCCGTCGGCGGTCAGCGCCGCCGCGGCGGCCACCGCCTCGTCGACGGTCCAGCCGCCGTTGGCGTCCACCCGCACCGTCGGCACCTCCCGACGGACGGCGTTGACCCGGGCGATGTCGTCGGCCAGTGTCTGCCCGGGCTCCGCGACCTTCACCTTCGCGGTCCGCGCGCCGGGAAAGCGGGCCAGTACCTCGGGCACCTGCGCGGCGTCCACTGCGGGTACCGTCGCGTTGATCGGGATCCGGTCGCGCCGGATGGCCGGCGGTGCGGAGTAGGCCGCCTCGATCGCGGACGCCAGCCACGTCGCCGCCTCCGGCGATGCGTACTCGAGGAACGGCCCGAATTCCCCCCACCCGGCCGGTCCTTCGATGAGCGCCAGTTCGCGGACCGTGATGCCGCGGAAGCGCACCCGCATCGGCAGCGAGACGACGTGCAGGCGGTCGAGGAGGTCGGCGAGCGTCGGGGTCACAGCGCCAGTCTCGCCGACCTCACACCGTCGCCCGGTCCCGGCCCTCCCAGAACGGCTTGCGCAGTTCCTTCTTGAGGATCTTGCCGGTCGGGTTGCGCGGCAACTCGTCGACGATGCCGACGGTCCGCGGGCACTTGTAGCGTGCCAGCCGCTCGCGGCACCATGCGGTCAACTCCTCCTCAGATGCTGACCCCTCCACCGCCACAACCGCTTTGACAGCTTCGCCCCACTTCTCGTCGGGCACGCCGATCACCGCCACCTCCGTCACCGCCGGATGCTCCGCCAGCACCCGCTCCACCTCGATCGAGTAGACGTTCTCCCCACCCGAGATGATCATGTCCTTGAGCCGGTCCTCGACGAAGAGGTAACCCTGCGGGTCGATCCGCCCGACGTCGCCGGTGCGGAACCAGCCGTCGGCGGTGACGGCGTCTGCCGTCGCCTCCGGCTTGTTGTGGTAACCCTTCATCAGCTGTGGCGTGCGGAACCACAATTCGCCCTGCTGTCCGGTCGGGACCTCTTCACCCGTGTCGGGGTTCGTCACCCGCAACTCGGCGTTCGGGATCAGTTGACCGGCGCTGACCAGCCGCTCCGGATGTTCGGTGTCTCGGTGCGCCTCGGGCATCAGGTGGCTGATCACCCCGGACACCTCCGTCAACCCGTACACCTGTCTGAAATCGGTGTCGGGCCAGGCTTTCAGCGCCTGCCGCAGCAGCGGAAGCGGCATCGGCGACGCGCCGTAGCAGAAGGTCTTCAGCGCACCGAACAGCTTGACCGCGTCCGGACCGGCGTCGAGCACCTTCGCGAGCACGGCAGGCACCAGGAACGTGCGGTTGGCTCCCGCGAGGATCGCGCCGGCGAGCGCGGTTCCGTCCGCCTCGCGCGTCATCACGGTGGGGACGCCGTCGTGGATGCCGACCTGCACGTAGGACTGGCCGCCGACGTGGAACAGCGGCATCGACACCATGTTCTTGTCGCCCTCGTCGAAACTCCACCCTTCGTGGCCGTTGACGGTGTGGGCGATGAGGTTCGTCTGCGTCAGCTCGACGCCCTTGGGCTTACCGGTGGTCCCCGAGGAGTACATGATCACGCAGACGTCGCCGGGCTCGACGTCGTCGGCGCGGCCGGTCGGTGTGGCACCGGCCAGCAGCGCCTCGTATTCGTCACCGTCCTCACCGTCGGGCGTCACCTCGATGACGTGCTCGACGTGGGTGAGCCGGTCCCGGACTCCGTCGATGGCGGGTCGCAGTTCGCGACCCACGATCAGGACTCTGGCCCCACTGTCGTTGAGGACGTAGTCGAGTTCGTCACCGGCCAGGCGGAAGTTGACGACCGCGTTCGCCGCGCCCAGCGACGCCGCGGCGAAAGTCAGCTCGACGCACGCGGGGTGGTTCTTGTCGAGGAACGCCACGGCGTCACCATGCCCGACACCGAACTCGGTGAGCGCCCCGGTGAGCCGACGGACCCGGTCGTCCCACTGCGCCCACGTCCAGGTCCGGTCGAGGTAGACGATGGCCTCAGCGTCGGGTGTGGTGCGAGCCCAGTGGCTGAGTCGGTCATCGAGAAAACGCGGTTCCGGCAGCGCAGACATATCGAAAGCGTGCCACGACAATGGCCGTTGTCAGTTGTGTTTGGCGTAAACGCAACGGCCGGCGAGATACGTGGTGCGGACGTCGAGTTCGGCGATCCGCTCGGGCGCCACACTGCGCGGATCAGCCGAGAGGACCACCAGGTCACCGTACTTGCCGACCTCGATGGAACCGATCACATTGTCGGCGAACAACTGCCACGCGGCGTCGATCGTCTGGGCGCGGATCGCCTGATCGACGGTCAACCGTTCCTCCGGGCCCAGCACCCGTCCGCTCGGCGCTGTACGCGTGACCGCGACGCTGATGTTGCGCAGCGGTTCCTCCGGGGTGACAGGCGGATCGTTGTGCAGCGAGATCCGCATACCGGTCGCGACAGCCGATCCGCACGGCATCCACCGGTTCCCGCGTTCCGGCCCGAACAGGCCGTCAACGATGACGTCGCCCCAGTAGTGGATCTGGTCGACGAAAATGCTGCAGGTGACGCCGAGCGCGTGCGCGCGCTCCAACTGTTGGTCGGTGATCGCGCCGACGTGCTCGAGACGCAGCCGGTGGTCGGGCCGGGGATGTTCCTGCAGCACTTCCTCGTACACGTCGAGGATCGTGTCCACCCCGGCATCGCCGTGGACGTGGCACGCCATCTGCCAGCCGAGCGGGAAGTAGGCGCCGACGATCTCGCGCAGTTGTTCGCGGGTGTAGTTGGCGTGCCCGCAGGAGCCCGGCACCACGCCGATGGTCCGAGTGGCGGCGGTGTCGAGGTAGGGGAACGTCAGATCGATGTTGCCGATCCACGGTGAGCCGTCGACCCAGATCTTGATTCCCACCTGGCGCACGATGTCGTCCCCGTCGCCCGGTCGCGCGGTGCTCGTCATCTGAGGGTTGGAGATCTCGTAGGAGCGCAGCCGAATTGTCAGATCGCCACGCAGACCGTCGAGCAGCGGCCGGAACACCGGATCGAACGCCATGTCCGAGCACGTCGTCAGTCCGGCACGGTTGAGCCGGGCGCACTCCGCCATCAACATCGACGGATAGTCGCTCGGTGAGACGACACCGGCGAGCAGGGGGAACACCGCTGCCGCCTCCTCCGCGGTCCCGTCCAGACCGCCGTCGGCGTCACGGCCGAAGCGAGCACCTTTCGGATCCGGGATGTCGCGGTGGAGCCCCGCCCGTGTGGCTGCGGCGCTGTTGAAGAACGCCTTGTGCCCGGAGTTGTGGAGGATGACCAGCGGACTGTCCGGCGCGATGCCGTCGAGCCACGCCAGCGTCGGATCCGGAAGCCCGTTCTGCAGCAATGGATCCCACCCGTTGAGGTAGGCGCCCTGCTGTCCGCGGCGCGCCACCTCCGTGTGAACCGCGGCGACGACGGCGTCGGCGGAAGTCACGGTGACCGGGCGGATGTCGACCATCCGCTCGGACACCGCGATCGCCTCCATCAGCGGATGCCCGTGAGCCTCCACCAGACCCGGCAGCACGCAGCCGTCGCCGACATCGACAACCTCGGTCTCCGGGCCTATCCAGGACTCGACGTCGGCGCGGTCCCCGACGGCGACGATGCGCCCGTCGGAGACCGCGAGCGCCTCCGCGGTCGGTTGTGCGTCGTTGACGGTGAGCACGGTCCCGGTCAGAACAAGGTCAGCGGCGGGCATGGGCGAATGCTAACGGCATGACCTGCGGTTTCCCGGTAGCAACAGAAAGTTCGGAGGAATTTCGTCGCCGTGTCGAAATCCGGGGGTCGCCGTTCGACGTAGTTGCGAGGGGCACCCTGAACACAGACACGAACCAGCCCCTTCACCACTGAAAGAGAAGGAGACGACAATGGCGCGTTACATGCTGATCATGCGGGTTGGGCCGGAGGCCGAGGCGGTCATGGCCGAGCAGGAGATCGACTTCGACCAGGTCATCGAATCGATGGGTCGCTACAACGAAGAGCTCATCAAGGCCGGTGTGCTGCTGGCCGGCGAAGGCCTCACCGGGCCGGAGGACGGGTTCGTCGTGGACTTCAACTCCGACCCACCGGCGGTCACCGACGGCCCCTACACCGAGGCCAAAGAACTGTTCAACGGCTTCTGGATCCTCGACGTGTCGTCGAAGGAGGAGGCCAAACAATGGGCGCGCAAGGTGCCGCTGGGACCGGGCGTGAAGCTCGAGGTGCGGCGGGTGTCGGAGACCGAGGAGTTCCCGCAGGACAATCCGTGGGTCCAGAAGGAACTGCAGTGGAAGGCCGAACTCGCCGAGAAGGTCGCGGCACAGGCGCGGGCTGAGGCCGACAAGCTGACCCGCTGACGGTCCGCAGCGCTCACCGGCGGGGCAGTCTGACACCGCCGGTGAGCGCAGGCGAGTCAGAAGAACGTCGTGGTCTGAGTCTTCGTACCGTTGTCACACGAGATGGTGATGTCCCAGTTCTGGAACTTCGGCACCGCCGGGAAGATCACCAGATCAAAGGTGGAGTTCGCGGGAAGGAAGAACCCGCGCGAGTACCAGTCCGACGTGTACGTGCACTGCGCGGCCTTCCCGCTGCGGTCCTGGATGTGGGCGGTCAGCCCGCCGACGGGCCTCTGCTCCCAGGACACACCCGGTCCCTGCAGCGGTGCGGGTTTGACCACCCGCGACGCCGCGGCGCCGTTCTGGGCGGCCGCCTGATCGCGAACATCCGTTGGGACGCAGACGTGGTCGCCGGCGAACGCCTCACGCCAGACGAAGCCCTGCTTGCAGGTGTCCGGACCGAAAGCACCGCCGGCCGGCTCGCGACGTTGCGCAGCGAGCGAATTCTGTTGTGCGGCCGCACTACGCTCGGCTGGAGTGACGCAGACGTGGTCGCTCGGTGAGGCCTCCCGCCAGACGAATCCCTGCACGCACGTGTCGGGGGAGGCCGCGGCGATGCCCGGTGGCACGACCACGCCGAGAGCGGCAGCAGCCGCCGCCGCAAGGGCGGCGAACACGCAATGCCGCAAGAGACTGTGTGCCACCGTGTTTCTCCTTTGGGCGGGCGGCCACAACACCGCTCGGCGCGATCGATCTCAAGCGATGACGCTAAGGAGCCACAGGCCCAGTTAAATCGGGCGTTTCCCTACGACAGAGGAGGTCCGGTCGATCGCAACTACCGGATGCGGATCCGAACGGGTCCGCGCCAGGGTGCATCCGGGTCCACGACCTCGCCCTTCTGGGTGACCTCCACCTCGCCGGCCCTGGCCAGTTCGCGGGCGGCATCACGCGCCTGATCCATCAGATCGCGCCAGTTGTCGCCGCCGACCGCGCGTGCCGCCTCGGACGGGCAGATGCTGCTCTTCGGGCCGCGGTCGCGCGCCATCCGAAGAATCGCCGTTCGAAGCGTGTCCCCGTCGACTGGGGCCATGGGACCTCCCGGCGTCGTCGTTGCGGCAAGCCTACGGGCGCGTGGCGCCGGATTCGGTCACGCGCCGGTGCACACCGCGGAATCCCGGATCACTCGACCGTAGACGTTGGCGGTCGCGATGTTGGCGTTGATCTGCCCGGACGGCATCCGCTTTGTGATCTTGTCGCTGATCTGGGTGAACTGGTACCAGAGCCGGTAGATCGAATCGCCGTGGAACAGCGGCGAATACTCGCTCTGATCCGGATAGTTGACGATGAACAGCGTGTGCGCTCGCGGGTCCAGGAACGCCGCGGACTGGTCGAGGTTCGCGGCTACGATGTCGCCAGCCTCGGTGACCCCGGGCCGTGACCAGTTGTCACCCCGGTCGGCGAGGAAGTGCTGAAAGCCGTAGACCTGGTTCATCAGATCGCCGTACTGGGCGTTGATCCACTGGCAGGATTCGCGCTGCGCGGTGATCTGCTGCGGGGTGACGCGGATCTGCCAGAGGTTGTACGGGAACGGCCGGTAGTCGGGCTGCCAGTCCGACGGGTACGGGGTGAAGACCGGCAGTGTCGGCGTGGCCGGCTCCGCCTGGCCCGGCGCTGCCGTGACGAGCAGCAGCCCCGCCAGAACCGTCACCACCCAACGGAACACGCCTACCCACCACCGAATTCGGGGCGCAGGATCGGCGCCAGCGCCGCAAGCGGTATGTGGGCCCGCACCGTCCCCCCGTCCATCGACCACTGCATGATCCCCGGGGTGAAGTTGGTGGGGCGGTCCCGGCCCACCGGATAATCCGGCATGTAGATGACCAGTTCGTCCGGCGTCAGCGCCCACGCCTTGTACGCGCCGGAGTACACCTTGTCCGGGGTCCAGCGGTCGGGGGTGAACGGATAGGTGCCGGGCTGGTGCGGCGGCGGTGCGGCATCGAGGGCAGCGACGATGAACGGCGCACCCAGGCGCGGGATCTCGGCCAGGTGGTCGACGCCGGGTTTGAACAGATCGGCCAGTTGCAACTGCCGCCCGCCGGCGAAGGCGAAGGTCCGGTAGGCATCGCTGACGATGGGCGCATTCGGATGCGCCAGGGCGTCGGTACCGACCGTACCCGAGTACATCTCGTGGAAGACGGCCGTCATCGCCTCGCCGTGCTGGAAGATCTGGAACTGCTGCTCTCCGAAGCTGTTCTGGACCTGCTTCTTCGCCGCGTTGCGCCAGTTGTTCATCAGGTTGGTGAGGTACTCCCGGATGACGGGGTTCTCCACGAGATCGCCGGGCAGCGCCATCCTGATGTTTCGGACCGCTTTGCGCTCCGAAACCACCGATGTCGTGCAGAATTGCCCGTCCCACTGACCGCCCAGCTCATCACAGAACGAGGGTGCTGACGCCGACACGGGTGATGCGGTGGCCAACACGGCCGTCGCCACCACAGCGACCGCACCCCCGCGAATGAACCGGCGCATCATTACGGAAGTTCGACTTTGCTTGCCCGCCAACGTCCGTCGACGTACTCCATGGTCATCTTGATGCGGCTGCGGTCGATACGCGGGTCGGGCACGTTGGTGTTGGAGACCGACTGATCGACGAACAGCAGCACGACCGCCTTCTCCTTGGTTGCCGATTGGACTGCCGAATCCAGCACGACCCCGTTGGCCGTCGCCTTGCTGTCGATCAGCAACTGCCGCAGTTGCGTGCTGGACTGCGAGTACATGTCCTTGAACCCACCGGTCGCTCCGTCGAGCACCGCGTCGAAGTTCTCATCGACCTTCGCCGAATCGATACTCGTCAAGATCTTTGCGTAGTCCGCCGCCGCTTGCCGGGCCTGTTCGCCGGCCTGCGCGATCTGACGCTCCTGCCACAGTTGCCAACCCAGGAAACCGGTCGCCGCGAGGAGCACCACGCACACCGCAACCACGGCGCCTCGCAGCACCGGGTGGCGCCAACCGCGTCGGGCCGTCTCGACGCCGTCGCTCCCACCACCGCCGTCGCCGTCGTCGTCCGGTTCGGCCTCGGCCTCGGCGGAGGTCTCCGGGGAGGCCTCGGCAGGAGCTGCGGATTTCTCTGCTGTGTCTGCGGCGTCAGGCTTTTCGCCGGTATCGCGGTCTTCGGTGTTCACGGGCATCATCAACTCCTAGCGGATGGCTCGGTCAGCGGGGCGGTTCGATGGGTAGCGTCGGGCCGCCGTAGGGCGTCGGAATGGTGTAGCGCCCCTTGGGGCTCGGATCTGTCTGGCGGCCGAGGTCGGCACCCGGTGGCGGTCCGGCGGTGTCGTCGCCCGCAGGCCGTGGCGCATTCTTCGCCCCGCGGACCAGGACTCCGGGATGGTCGTCTCGACAGTAGGTGTACATGAACGGCTCCGGAAAGTCCGCGGACGACGGTGGCCGCTTCGGCGTGCCGTAGTCGCACGTGTAACGCGGATAGATCTCGGCGGTGCCCCACAGCCCGCCGGTGTGCATCGCGGAACCCAGTGCGTCGAGCACCGATGTGCGGTGTGATGGGAACAGCGCGTTGAGCGCCGGCACTCGCAGATACAGCAGCCGGGAGGTGTTGGTGAGATTGCCCAGCAGTTGCACCATGGTGTCGGAGTTGTCGAGGAAGAGGTTGTCCACCGCTGCCAGCGTGTCCGGCGTTTGGTCGGTCAGGCGGCGGTAACCTTCGCGCATCGTGTTGATACCCGCGAAACTCTCGGCGAGATTGTCTGAGGCGACGTCGATTCCAGCGTTCTTGTCGGCGAGAAACGTGAACGCCACTTGGCTGGTCCGCAACATGGAGCTCGTCTCCGGCAACACTGAATCGAGGGTGGACAGGAGAAAGGTGCCCCCGTCCACGATGTCCGCGAGCTTCTGCGGTCCGGCTTCGCTGAGGCTCAGTTCTTTCTTGATGACTTCGAGTTTGGCGATGTCCGCCTGAGCCAGCGCCCCGTCGGCGTTGGCCAGCAGATCGGCCAGGCCGACCGGAACGGTGGCCCTGCGCTGGCCGATGGTGGCGCCGTCGGCCAGGAACGGACCCGAATTCCCGTCGGCGACAAAGTCGATGTACTGCTCTCCAGCCGGGGACAGCCCCGACACCCGGACGTCACTGGACTTCGGTATCTGCACCGTCGACTGGACATTGACGACCGCGTTGACGCCGGCCGGGGTGATGTCGAGGCGTTCGACCCGTCCGATCGGCACACCCCGCATGGTCACGTCCTGATCGGGCAACAGCCCTCCCGACGCCGGTAACGCGACGATCAGACGGTAGCTCGACGCGAACGGGTTCACCCGTAGCGCGCCGAACAACAGGTAGGCCGTCGCCACGACGAGTGTCATGACCAACCCGAGCGCCGACAGCCAGGCGCGGCGGCGATAGCCGAACCGGACGACACCGAGGATTCGATCGGCGGCGCCGGCGATCATCGTGGGGCCTCTGCGGGCAGGGCGGTCGGCGGAACCGGCGCCGGTGTCGGCGCCTGCGGAACCGCGATGATCTCGCCGGGTTCGGTCGGACTCGGGATCACCGGGATCTGCGGCACCCCGGGTCCCTTCCCCACGACCCTCTCCTGCAGCCGCCACAGCGTGTACTTCAACGTGCCCACCAGCTGGTGCCAGTCGTGCCGCTTCGGCCCGTGCAAACCGGTGTCACCGTCGTAGCCGATGTCGGGGATGGATCCGAGCACCAGCCGGTCGACGCTGGCGTCCAACGCGATGGCGTTGCTGGTCAGGGTCTTGATGAACGGCGGCATCAGCCGGTTGAGCGCGAAGAGCGTGGCGTCCGGAGCGAGCGCGACGTCGTTCCAGGCCTTGGCAATGGTGTTGGCATCGGCGATGACGCTGCGACCGCTGGTGTCGGTACCCGCGATCGACGGGAATTTGCGCAACTGGACGGAGACATCGCCGAGCTGTTCGACGAGATCGGCGATTTGGGTGGTGTGGGTCGCCAGGGTGTCGGTGGCCGGACGTGCTTGCGCCATCACCTCGCTGATCACGTCATTCTTGGCGGCGATCTCGGAGGCGAGCCGTGAGGTCTCGGTCATCGCGGTCGAAATCTCTTCCGATCGCGCATTCAGCTTGCCGAGGGTGTGGTTCGTCTTGCGGATGAGGGTTCCGAACGCTTCGCCCTGGTCTCCGGTCGCCTTGCCGAGGCCGTTGATGACGTTGGTGAAGTTGCGCACTGCCCCGCCGTTGACCAGGATCGCCGCCGAACCCAATAGCGATTCGACAGTGGCCGCGGCCCTCGTCGATTCCAGGTCGATGGTGTCGCCGTCACCCAGCAGCGGCGCACCCGGTTGCGCCGGGCTTGGCGGTTGGATGGCCACGAACACATCTCCGAGCGGTGTCGCGGAGCGCAGCTCGGCGGTGCTGCCCTGCGGTAGCAGCACTCCGTCCATGATCCGCAGCGTGGCCACCGCGGTGTAGTTGCGGGCCACCATCGATTCCATCTGACCGACATCGGCACCGGCGAGCCTCACCTTCGCGTTCGCCGGCAGGTTCAGTGCGTTGGAGAACACCGCGGTCAGCCGATATCCGCCCGATCCCGCACCCGGTGCCGGCAGCGGCAGACTGGCCAACCCGTCTGTGGCACAACCGGAAATAGTCAGGCAGGCCGTCATCGCGACCGCGGCCTTGGCGCGGATTTGCATCGTCGCCGTCATTTCTGCCCCATCGCCGCGAGTCCGTCCAGCATGTAGCTCAACCCGAAGTCGGGTCCGAAATCCTGCAACGTCCCGGTGCTGCAACCTAGTTGGCGCAGGCCCATCATGTTGCAGACCTCCTTGATCAACTGGTTGTCGAACAAGATCTTGTCGGTGACCACCTTGACCCGCAGAGCACCGTTCTTCTGGTCGGCGACGTTGTACAGGTTGTCCAAGGTCATCGGCGCGACATCGAGGAACTCCATCAGGTCGCGTTCGTGGTCGACGGTCGTCTTCAAGACGATGTCGCCGTTGGCGACCAGATCCTTGATGGATTCCCGGTGCTTCTCCAGGACCTCACCGGTATGGGTCAGCACCTCGTTGATCTTCTTACCGGTGGTGCCGCTACCGAGATCCTCGTCGGCGAGGATCTGACTCAGTGCCCGCACGGACGAACCGAACTCCCGCATCGTCGTATCGTTGCGAGCCGCGGCATCAGACAGCGAGCTCACGTTGCGGATGATGGCCGTCAGGTGATCTTTGGTCACGGTGCCGCGATCGGCGCTGAGCCGCAACGCATTCGACAGCTCGCCCAGTGCGTCCTTCATCTGCTGACCTCGCCCGTCGACGACCGCGGCGCTTCCGTCGATCACATCGGCGATCGGCCCGTTGCCTTTGCCATCGCCGCGCAACGAGAGGGCCAGCTTGTCGAGAACATCGAGCACCTGGGCGAATTCGACCGGCGTGCGGGTGCGGTTCAGGCCGATGGTGTCATGGTTCTGCAGGGCCGGGCCCCTCTGGTACGGCGGGGTCAACTCGATCTGGCGATCCGTCAGAATCGAGTTCGAGATGGTGGCGGCCTGGACATCCGCGGGAACCTTGACGTCCTTGTCGACGGTGAATTCGACTTCGACGTATCCGCCCTTCGGGCTGATCTGAGTGACCTTGCCCACCGGCATCCCGAGCACCGCGACCACATTGCCCTCGTACAGGCCTGCCGCGCTGTCGAACTGGGCCGTCACGGTGATGCTGTCGAGCTGATCGTTGACGAACTTCACCGCCACGACACCGACCACCAGTGCCACGGCCAGGCCGACGGCGACGATGGCGATGACCTTGGACCTGGTGCTCTTCATGGCGCTCATTTGCAGTCCTGGTAGTACTCGATCAGGCCGAACTGTTTGGCCCGGCCGCTGATTGCGCACATCCAGGAGTCGACCAGCAGACCACTGGAGGCGTTGAAGTCGATGGCGTTGCCGGTGCCGGTGACGTTGGTCAGGTTGCGCACCGCGATCGGGCCGGATTGAAGGATGCTGCGCACCATGCCGTCGTTTCGACCCAGCAGGGTGGACAGCTCACCCAAGTTGGTCAGCAGCTTTTCCAACTCGGGGCGGTCGTCGATGATGATGCCGCTCAAGGTTTCCACCAGGTTGGTCAGCGCGTCCATCATCGCGTGGAAGGTGGCGCGCCGTGCGACGAACTCTCCGAGCAGAGAGTTCCCCTGATCCACCAGATTGCCGATGGTGGACTGCTGCCGGCGCAGGGTGGTGCTGACCAATTCGGTTGTCTTCAGCAGTTCACCCAACTGGTCACGGCGTTGCGCGATGATCGTCGACAGCGTGTGGGTGTTCTCCAGCGCCTGCGGAACCACCGGGGGCAGCGTCTCCAGCTGTTTTCCGAGAATCGCCAACGTCTGGGCGAACTTGTCGGAGTCGACCTGCTCGAAAGTGGTGGAGACGTCGGACAGCGCCTCCTGCAGGTCGTAGGGCACCTCGGTGTGCGTCTGGTCAAAGGTGGCGTCCGGCAGCGAACCCGGGCCGTCGGGGTACAGCGCGAGGTAGCGCGAGCCCAGGATCGTGGTGATCTTGATCGAGGCCCGGGAGTTCTCGCCCAGCACGACGTCGTCGCGCACCCTCAGACCGGCCTCGACGTGGTCGCCCGCAAGGTCCATGCTCGCCACCTCGCCCACCGGGATCCCGGCCACGGTGATCGGGTTGCCCGGTTGCAGCGCTGCGGCCTGCAGGAAGTGCGCGGTGTAGCGGCGGTAGCCGAAATCGGCCACCTTGAACAACAATAGTGTTCCGACGAGCGCCGAGACCACCACGACGGCAACGACTCCCAGCCAGGTCTTGTTGTAGTTCTCCAGCGGGCGGCGCTTGCGTCGGGTCCCTGATGTCTGATCAGCCATTGGCCATGTTCCTGCACTTGGGGGTGTAGCGGGCTTTGTTGCCGGGGGTGGCGGCGTCGACGACGATCGGTGTCACGTCGTTGAGTCCGGGGAAGAACGCGGTGGCGTCCAGGTTGCACGCGTAGGCGTTGGCGTAGGTGCCTTCGCCGGTGATGCGCGCAAACCCCTTGAGCATCAGCGGCAGATTGGCACCGACGAACGCCAACTGCGATTCGATGCCGAGCATGTGCGCTGCGAAGCCCGGTTGGCGTTGGACGAGCTCGTTCAGCGGCGGGTAGACCTCGTCGGAGATCGCCGACAGTTGACGTACCACCGCCGCGATCGAGCCCATCGACTCCACCAGCTCGGGCCGACGCGCGTCGAAGGTCGATACCACCGACCTGGCCTCGCCGACGATGTGATCGAGGTCGTCGTTGTGTTGGGCCAGATTGGCCACCACCACGTTCAAGTCGGTGATCACACCGCCGAGTTCCTCGTCGCGCCCGGCGAACGCGTCGGTCAGCTGTGCGGTCTGGTCGATCAGGGCGGTGATCGACGCCTCGTCGCCCTGCAGCGATTGGATGACCCCTTGGGTGAGATTGTCGGCATGCCGCGGGTCGAGCAGGCTGAACAGCGGCTCATACCCGTTGAGCAGCGTGCCCACGTCGAATGACGGGTCCGTTTGTTCGACCGGGATGACACTGCCGGGTGGCAGCGGATCCGGTTCACCGAGGCTGCCCAGCGACAGCCCGAGATACCGCTGACCGACGATGTTCTGGTACGTCACCGAGGCCACCGTGGTGCCGAGCACCTGCTGGTCACGTTGCACCACGAAGGACACCTTGGCGTGATTGCCCTGCAGTTCAATGCTTTCCACGCGTCCCACCCGCACACCGGCCATCCGCACGTCGTCACCGTCGCGCAGCCCGAACACATCGGTGAACACTGCCGCGTAGGGCGCCGTCGACCCGGCCACGTCCCGACGCAGAGTGACGTAGACAAGCCAGGTCAACGTCAGAGCAAGGACCATGAACAGCGACAGCCCGATCAGTGCACCGCGCGACTTCATCGGGGCTCCTCTCCCACAGCCGATTCCACCGACCTCACCGTCATACCGCGGGCCACCGGGCCGAGCAGCAACTGCGTTGCCGTGGTGACCGGTTGGCCGGTGGCGGCGCTGAGCGCCGCGCGCTCCTGCGCGCTGCCGACCGGACCGACGTTGCCTCCGAACGAGGCCGGCGCGGCTTCGGCGGGCAGCACCGGCACCGGTGCCGGTGGCGGGCCGGGGGGCGCTGGCAGGGGCGGGTCACCCGGTTTCGGCGCCACCGGGGCGAGCGGAGACTGATTCACCGGCGGCGGCGGTATCGGGACCAATGCGTCATTCGCCGTTCCGGGCACCGGTGGGGCAGGCGACATCCACGGCGGCAGCGGCGGATTCGGATCGGCCAAACTCGGATTCGGGTTGACCAGCGGCGGACCCACGGCAACCAGATTGCCGTTCTCCCCGACCACCGTTCCCGGCGGAGGTGCCAAATCAGCGGGCGCCTGATAGTTCTGCGGCAGCAGCACATCGGGCAGCTCGGGTCGAGTGACCACCAGGGGTGCGGTGTAGCAGCTCGGCCCCTTCAACTCGCCGTACCGCGGGCAGTCGGCTCGTGTGTAGGTGTAGGTCGGGGTGAACGACAGATTCATCCGCATGTTCCCGATGTCGCGCTCGGACTTCCAAACCTCCGTGAAGAACTTGTCGGACAGCCCGTTGAGCTTGACGAAGGCCGGCAACCAGTGGCGCGAGGTGTCGGCCAGGTTGCCGATCACCGGGGTCATCTCGGTGGTGATCGTGACCAGCCGGTCGGTGTGGTTGTTCAGCGCCGTACGAGTAGTGCCCACGGTGTGCACGCCGCTGCTGACCAGCGCGTCGAGTTGCGCACGCTGCTCCACCAGGGTCTGCATGGGCCCGACCGCCGTGTGCAGCGCGTCGATCAACTCCGGCGCAGTCGCCTGCAATCCCCGAGTGGCCTCGATGAGTGCCGAAACCGTGGTCGGACCTGCATCGGTGGCCACGATCGCATCGATCTGGTCGACGAGCCTGTTCAGCTGCGCACCGCCGGCCAGCAACTCGGTGCGGCGGTCCTCGGTGGCCGCGTTCACCGCGGCCAGGATGCCCACCGTCTTGTCCTCGCGGCCGCGCCCGGTGGCGGCCAGGACGTCGCGCAACTTGCTGATGGTGGTCTGGAACAACACGGTGGGCAACTCGGTGTCCTCCGGAATCTGCGCGCCCGCGCTGATCGCCGGGCCGCCACCCTCGGAGCGGTCGACCAGTTGCACCGAGGACACCGCGAAGACGTTGCTCGGCACCACCCGCGCGGTGACGGTGGCCGGGATCGATCCGGCGTACTCCGGGTTGAGGTTGATCTGGACGATGTTGGGGTGGCCATGCGCGGCCGGGGTCACACCCTCGACGGCGCCGACCAGCACGCCGTGGTACTTGACGTCGGATCGCTGCGGCAGTCCGTCTCCGACGTTGACGAGATTCGCGACCACGCGCACGAAGGGATCCAGCCGTCCCGTTGCCTTCACCAAAAGAGCCGTCGTAATCACCACTGCCACAAGCACAACCGCGAGCCCGGCACCGGCCAGCCGGCGATCGCTGGGTCCGCGCCCGTCCAGGTCAAAGGAATTGTTCGCCACCTAACCCCCGAACCTTGCTCCGCTGTCGATGTTCCACAGCGCCAAGGTGAGCAGCATGTTGACGATGATCACCACCGTGATGCTGGCACGCATGGCATGGCCGGCGGCGACCCCCACGCCCTCGGGGCCCCCGCTGGCATAGAACCCGTAGTAGCACTGGATCGTCGTGGCGATCCACACGAAGATGATGGCCTTGAGCAGCGAGTAGAGGATGTCCTGACCGGACAGCATCAGGGTGAAGTAGTGCAGATATGAGCCGGTCGAGCCCCCGCCGATGATGCGGACCACAACCTGTGTGGTCAGATAACTGACCGCGAGGCAGACCACGTAAAGCGGGACAACCGCGACCACCGAGGCCATCAGTCGGGTGGTCACCAGATACGGAATCGGGCGAATCGCAAGAGATTCCAAGGCGTCGATCTCTTCGGCGATACGCATGGACCCCAGCTGTGCGGTGAACCGGCAGCCGGCCTGGGTGGCGAAGGCCAACGACAACGCGATCGGGGCCAGTTCGCGGGTGTTCACCAGCGAAGAGATGATTCCCGTCGCCGGCCCCAAACCGAGTAGGTCGAGGAAGTTGTACCCCTCGATGCCGACGAGTGCGCCGACGGTGATGCCGAGGACGATCGCCACCCCGGCGGTTCCGCCGCCCACCACCAAGGAGCCATTGCCCCACGCGACGTCCGACAGCAGCCGAACGAACTCGGCGCGATAGTGCCTAAGCGACAACGGGATCGCGACAATCGCCCGGACGAAGAACACCAGCATGTGGCCGAGGCGGCCGATTGGCCGCACGCTCTTGCCGTAAAGGCGGACGAAGGGTGCCAGCAGCGGCGGTACGAAGGTCGACGCCATGTCACAGCCCGATCCGCGGGAACAACATGATGTACAGCTGACTGATCACGACATTGACGACCATGAGGATGAGGATGGACTCCACCACCGCGGCATTCACCGAGTTCGCGACGCCGGTGGGACCGCCCTTCGTGGACAGCCCCTTCTGACAGGACACCACGGCGACGATGGCCCCGAAGATCACGGCTTTCACCAGAGCGACAACCATGTCACCGGTCGTCGTGAAAGAGGCGAAGGTGGCGACAAAGGTGCCGGGGGCGCCGTTTTGGAAGTACACGTTGAACAGATAGCTGGCGAGGAAGCCGACGAAGCACACCATTCCGGTGAGCGCCACGCCGATCATGATCGCGGCAGCGAAACGGGGCACCACCAGACGGCGGATCACCGAAACGCCCATCACTTCCATCGCGTCGGTCTCTTCGCGCATCTTTCGCGAGCCGAGGTCAGCAGTGATCGCCGAACCGACGGCCGCGGCCATCAGAATCGCCGCGGTCAGCGACGCCGCCTGGCGAATGACCGCAAGCCCGCTCGCCGCCCCGGCGAGCGAGGTGGCACCGACCTGTCCGGCCAGCAGGGCGAACTGGATGGAGAGCGTGACACCGATCGGAAGCGCGACCAGGACGGTCGGCAGCACGGCGGTACCCGCCATGAAGGCGCCCTGCCGCACGAACTCCTGCCACTGGAACCGGCCGGTGAAGAGGTCGATGACGAAGAACTGCACGGTGCGGGCGCCCAGGACGAACTGGTCGCCGACGGTCGCCAGCGAAGCCAGCGGGTGCCGCTTGAGGTAGCCACCGGCCCAGTCGGCGATGGTGTCGGCACTGTCACGCGGTGCTACCTGTGACGAATACTCATTCACATCAGGCCTCAACGCTCGTGCTGAAGAGATGTTCACGACACCAATTCATGCGAGATTCCTGCTCTCTGGCCGTCTTACCGACGAGATCGACCACCCGATGACTGAGGATGCCGATGAGTCATCGCCCCGTCGGAAACGAGTATGCACATTCACTTAGGCGCTGGGCGACGAAACCGGCAAACTCGTCGACCGAGCATGGCGCGAAGGCTGACACGAGCAGAGGCTCGTCTTCAATTCGCGTTCGTGCAGGAGGCTCGGCGGACCGCGCGCCCGCCTTCAGCCGGTCGGGCCGAAGCAGTCCTGCGGCGGAGACGCCCAAGGTCGCAGATAGTTGAGCGCCATGAGCGTGATCTCGTCGATGAACGTCTCACGCTCGATCGGAGGCTGGTCGAGGATGTAACGCACACAGAGATGTTCGACCATCCGCACCAGCATCCATGCCGCTGTGTCCAGTCGTGCATCGGATCTGACCTGCTGCTTGTTGATGGTCAGATAGGCAATCGTGAGTTCGCCGATGCGCTGTTCGAAGGCGACCAACTTGCTCCCCGCGCCCAGCCGCGGCGTCTGCTCCATCACCGCCCGCAGGAACTCCGGGTGTACGTCGAGCGCGTCGACGAGCGCAGCGATCGACTCACGCACATAGTCGGGCGCCGGCTGGTCCAACCGCTCCGAGACCCTGGCCGCCACGCGGGCCGACAACTGATCGCTGAACCGGTCGATGACAGCTGCCGCGATCGCGTCCTTGTTGGGAAAGTACTGGTAGAGAGATCCCGGGCTGATGCCCGCCGCACTGGCGATGCGGTTGGTGGAAGCACCGTCGAAACCATGAGCGATCAACACCTGCTCACCCGCGTCGAGAATGCGGTCGACCATCGCGCGGGACCGCTCCTGACGAGGGGCCCGTCGCAACCGGGAGGACGCGTCGCCTCTCATGCGAACGCGAATTGAACGCGAATGATCGCTCGTGTGACCATGGCGCCATGGTGACACAGGAGGCAGCCACCGCATACCCCCGGCGTTTCATGGAGGCCGAGCGGCGTAACCGCCGCCTGGGCCGACCGCTACGGGTGCTGACCCGGACCGTGCGCCTGGACCCCGAGCTGACCGGCTTGATCGGGCAACGGCTGAGGCATCGCGACGAACTCGGAGCCGCGCTGGTCGCGGCGATGAAGCCGGCCGACCCCGATCAGGCGGAGCGGGTGACGATGGGGCAGTTCAAAGACGCCCTCGACCACGGCGCCGCCTGCGTGCCCGGGTGCCCCGCTGCGCTGCGTGACTTCTTCGCGGTCGTCGAAGACACACCCACCTGGGTCGATTTCGACCTCGTCGACCGCGGCGCAGCGGCGTACCGGCGCCTCGGCACCAACGCGGCCGACGTGATGTTGCAGCTCTCGCTCATCGGGGGCTACCGGTTCGGCGGACCGACGGACCTGCTTGTCGAAACCGGTGGACTGACCGGCCGCAAGACCGTGCGGCGACTCGCGGAGACGCAGAAATGGGCCGTCGCCGTCTCCCAGCCCGACGCCATGCGTCGCGACGGGGAGGGCTTCAAACTCACCGTCCACGTGCGGCTCATGCATGCGCTGGTGAATCACCAGTTCGAGACGAACGGCCGCTGGGACATCGAGCGGTGGGGACTCCCGATCAATCAGACGGACCAGGCGGCGACACTCGGGTTGTTCAACGGAGCACTGCTCCTCGGAGTGCGGATGCTGGGCGTACGGGTCAGCCCCGAGGAGTCGCGCGCGATCATGCACATGTGGAAGTACGTCGGCTGGCTGATGGGGGTTGACGAAGACTGGTTGTGCGACAACGAAGCTCAGCAACATCGCCTGAACTACCACCTGCTCGTCACACAATCGACCGTGACGGCGGCCGGACCTGCGCTGGCCAACGCAATCGTCGATGCGCAACGCGCCCTGCACTACCCGAATCTGGCGAGGGTACGCGGCGCCTACCAGCGTGCGCGGCTGCTCAGCATGCTGCGATACTTCCTGCGCGCAGAGGGTATGGATGATCTGCATCTGCCTCACGCACTACCCTGGGCGGTGCTACCGGTGATCGCCAGGAACACCGTTCGCTATCAGGTGCTTTCACGCACCCGACGCGGAAGGGAACACCTGGAGCGCTGGGGGGAGCGCTCCAGTGCGCGACTGTTGGACAAGTACTTCGGAGAGCAGCAGCATGGCATCGGCCAACTCCCCTGCTGAGGGCACCGCGCTCGGGCCGTCCTCGCTGCTGTGGCGGTGGGCCGGAGACATGCGTATCGCCTTCGAGGGCGGCACGGCTGGTCTGCTGCAGACCATGCATCCCGCCATCGGGCAGGGTCTGATCGACCATTCCGACTTCTTCGACGACCCGGTCGATCGAGTGTTCCGTTCCCTCCCAGGAATTCTCGGCACCGTGTATGACGGCCCGGACGCCGAGGCGACAGGTCTGCGAGTCCGCGACTTCCACCACGACATCAAGGGCACACTGGCTGGCGGGGACCGGTATCACGCCCTCAATCCGGAAACCTTCTGGTGGGCGCACGCGACCTTCCAGCGGATGGTGGACCGGATTGCGCTGCACTGGGACCCTCACGGCCTCACCGCGCAGGAAAGCGAACAGATCTACGCCGAGGGCTGCGAGTGGTACCGCCGCTACGGCATGACGGCAACCGTGGTCCCGGCGGACCGGGCCGCCTTCGAGCGCGAGGTCGAGCGCTACTGCCACGAGGTGCTGCAGCCCAACCCCGCCTCGGACTACCTGATCGAGTTCATCGGCAGGCGCGCGATCCCGGACATGAGTGCCTCACCCGACTACCCGACTCACCCGCGTCTACGCCCGCTGTCCGACGCGCTGTTGCCGACCCTGCCGGTGCGGATGGCACTGGCGCCCCCGATGCGGTTGGTGATCTTCGGCGGCCTCCCTCCTGTGGTGCGTAGACGCTTCGGCATCCGGTGGACGCGGGGTGACGAACGCCGCTACCGCGCGCTCCGTGCCGCCGTCCGCACGGGGTGGGCGTACGTGCCCGCGTCGTTCACGTGGTATCCGGCCGCGCGCGCCGGATGGTTGCGCGAACAGGGTCGCGTTCCCACTCGCTTCTGAGTTCGGCTCGATCCAACCTGGGTCTGGCTACAAAGTTGGAACACGTTCTAGTCTTAGGCCCATGAGTGACGATCTGCTGCGCCACCCCATCCACTCCGGCCACCTGCTCGCGGGCGCGCTGAAGCGCCATCGCGACAAGCCGCTGCTGTTCCTCGGCGACACCACGCTGACCGGCGGCCAGCTCGCCGACCGCATCAGCCAGTACATTCAGGCGTTCGAGGCGGTCGGAGCGGGCACCGGCGCCGCCGTCGGGCTGCTGTCGCTGAACCGGCCCGAGGTGCTGATGATCGTCGGCGCCGGACAGACCCAGGGATACCGCCGCACGGCACTACACCCTCTCGGCTCGCTGGACGACCATGCCTACGTGCTGACCGACGCCGGCGTGACCTCGCTGATCATCGATCCCAATCCGATGTTCACCGAGCGGGCACTGGGCCTGCTCTCGAAGGTGGACTCGCTCGAGCAGGTCCTCACCATCGGACCGGTGCCCGCCGAGCTCGCCGAATCCGGCGCGAAGGTGGTCGACCTCAACGCCGAGGCGGACAAGTACTCACCGCGTCCGCTCGTCGCGGCGGACCTGGCACCCGACCACATCACCGGCCTGACCTACACCGGGGGTACCACGGGTAAACCCAAGGGCGTCATCATGACCAGCCAGGCGACCACGACGATGACGCAGATTCAGCTGGCCGAGTGGGACTGGCCGGAGAACCCGAAGTTCCTCATGGTCACGCCGCTCTCGCACGCCGGTGCCGCATACTTCCTGCCGACGGTGGTCAAGGGCGGGCAGATGTACGTGATGTCGAAGTTCGACCCCGGTCAGGTGTTGAAGACCATTGAGGAGCAACGGATCACGGCGACGTTCGTGGTGCCGTCGATGCTGTATGCGCTGATGGACCACCCGGACTCGCGGACCCGTGACCTGTCGTCGCTGGAGACGGTGTATTACGGCGCCTCGGCGATCAACCCCGTACGCCTGGCCGAGGCCATCGAGCGGTTCGGCAAGATCTTCGCGCAGAACTACGGACAGTCCGAGGCGCCGATGGCGATCTCCTACCTGTCGAAGGCCGACCACGACGAGCAGCGGTTGTCGTCATGCGGGCGGCCGACGCTGTTCGCGCGCACCGCCCTTCTCGGCGAGGACGGCAAACCGGTGCCGCAGGGCGAAGCCGGCGAGATCTGCGTCAGCGGTCCGCTGCTGGCCGGCGGCTACTGGGGACTGCCCGAGGCCACCGCGGAGACGTTCAAGGACGGCTGGCTGCGCACCGGCGACATGGCCCGCGAGGACGAGGACGGCTTCTGGTTCATCGTCGACCGGGTCAAGGACATGATCGTCACCGGCGGCTTCAACGTGTTCCCGCGTGAGGTCGAGGACGTCATCGCCGAACATCCCTCGGTGGCGCAGGTGTGCGTCGTCGGGACGCCCGACGACAAGTGGGGCGAGGCGGTCACCGCGGTGGTGGTGCTGCGCGGCGGTACGGGGTCCGACGACGAGTCGGTGGCGACCATGACCGCCGAAATCCAGGCCGCGGTCAAGGAACGCAAGGGGTCGGTGCACACGCCGAAGCAGGTCGTCGTGGCCGACGCGCTGCCGCTGACCGGGCTCGGCAAGCCGGACAAGAAGGCCGTGCGGGCACAGTTCTGGGAGGGCGCGTCGCGGGCGGTGGGCTGACGTCACACCCGCCCCATCTGTCTCTGGGGGGATTGGGTGTGTATGCGCCCGGCTATCAGCGACAACGTCGCTTTCGTGTAGGCCCAGGACAGATTCCACCGCGCCGCCGCGGGGTAGGTAGGGGCGTGAATAGTCGGCATCAGTGGAAGGACGGTAGCGCCGATGTCAGCGCTGCTCTATCGGATCGGCAACTTCGCGTTCCGTCATCGGCTCTTGATGATCGCCCTCTGGGTGGTGTTGTTGTTCGCCGCCGGCGCCTCGACGCTCCTGGCCAAGCCTTACCAGATGGACTTCTCACTACCCGGAACTGAAACGGACCGCGCGGCAACCCTTCTCGATGAGAAGTTCCCCGGCCAGGGCGACATGCAGGAGATTGCGCAGGCCAAGGTCGTCATCCAGACGCCCGCCGGTACGCGGCTCGACGACCCGCAGATGGCCGCAGCGCTCGACGCTCTGGTTCAGCGACTGCGCGGTCTCGACCACCTCGCCGCACCGCAGTCGATCCAGAATCCGCTCAGCACCCCGGCTTTGGCGGCGCAGGTGAACAGCAATCGCACGATCACCTATGTCGACGTCGTGTACGACCAGAAGTTCACCGACGTCGATGCTGCCACCGTCGAAGCCTTCAAGGAGGTCCTGCAGTCCGGGCGTGACGACGGCCTGACGGTCGAAGCCACCGGCACGATCTTCAACGGCCAGCCACCACAGCAGGGCGCCAGTGAGGCGATGGGTTTCGGCGTCGCGTTGATCGTGATGGTCATCGCGTTCGCGTCACTGGTCGCCGCCACCGTCCCCATCATCACCGCGATCTTCGGCGTGGGCATTTCGGTAGCGCTCATCACCGGGTCGACATTCTTCTCCAACCTGGACACCTCGTCACTGCTGATCGCGTCGATGATCGGGATCGCGGTGTCGATCGACTATTCGCTGTTCATCATGTCGCGGTATCGAACCTCCCTCTTCCGGTGTTCTTGATAGGCATCGTCTTCGGCTTGGCCATGGACTACCAGGTGTTCCTCGTGACGCGGATGCGCGAGGAGTACATCCACGGGCCGCAGACACGCGAGGGCGCCCGCACCGCAGTGGCCGTGGGCTTCCAGCACGGCGCCAGGGTGGTCACCGCGGCCGCGATCATCATGATCTCGGTGTTCGCCGCCTTCATGCTCTCGCCCGAGACCGTCGCCAAGAGCGTGGGCTTCGCGATGGCAGCAGCCGTGCTGTTCGACGCTTTCCTGGTGCGCATGGTCATCGTCCCGAGCATCATGGCCCTGCTGGGCGAACGGGCTTGGTATCTACCGCCCTGGCTGGACCGGCTCGTGCCCAACGTCGACATCGAAGGCGAGAAGATCCAGCGCGTCGCAGTCGAACGCGTGCGAGGCTGACCCTGCGGTCCGGAGGCACCGCGCACGGCGCCTCCCCTCGCCGTCACCGCGCCAAAGTCGCTGATACCGAAGCACTATCGGCGCAGGAGTCGTAGCGGTCGGGCCCGGGCGCGAACGGTGACCGCTAACGTGGCCGCTGTGGACACCGAGATTCGCGAGACCGTCGATGCGGTGTGGCGGATGGAAGCCGCCAAGATCGTCGCCACACTGACCCGCACTGTCGGCGATGTCGGCATGGCCGAGGACCTCGCCGCCGACGCCCTGGTCGACGCGCTCTCGCAGTGGCCGTCGTCCGGGGTGCCGCGCAACCCCGCCGCCTGGCTGACCACCGTCGCCAAGCGCAAGGCGATCGACCACTGGCGGCGGCAGGACACCCTCGGCGCCAAGTACGCCGAAATCGCCCGCGACCTGGAGACCCGGCTCGACGAACCGGCGTGGGATCCCGACCACATCGACGACGACGTGTTGCGGCTGATCTTCGTCGCGACCCACCCGATGCTGTCGCGGGAGAACCAGATCGCCCTGACCCTGCGCGTCGTCGGCGGGCTGACCACCGAGGAGATCGCCCGGGCCTTCCTCACCTCGAAAGCCACCGTGGCACAGCGGATTGTGCGAGCCAAGAAGACGCTGGCCGAGGCGCAGATCCCGTTCGAGGTGCCGCCCCGCGACCAGTACCCGAAACGCCTGTCGACGGTACTGAGCGTCATCTACCTCATCTACAACGAGGGCTACTCGGCGTCGTTCGGGCAGCGCTGGATCCGTGACGAACTGTGCCGCGAGGCGTTACGGCTGGGCCGCATCCTCGCCGCCCTGGTGCCCGACGAACCCGAAGCACACGGCCTCGTCGCGCTGATGGAGTTGCAGACGTCGCGATTCGCGGCCCGCGCCGACAGCACCGGCCGCCCCGTCCTGCTCGAGGACCAGGACCGCACCAAATGGGACCGCGGCCAGATCGGCCGGGGAGTGGCCGCACTGCACCGCGCGGCCGCGGCCATCGACCGGCGCGGCACCGGCTGGGGTCCCTACGCGCTGCAGGCCGCGCTCGCCGAATGCCATGCCACCGCCCCGTCGACCGCCGAGACGGACTGGCACCGCATCGTCACCATCTACGACGCCCTCCTGCAGATCACCCCGTCACCCGTGGTCGAACTCAACCGCGCCGTCGCCGTCGCGATGGACTCCGGACCGGCGGCGGCACTGGAGATCGTCGACGGGCTCACCGGACTCGAGGACTCCTATCTCCTGCCCAGCGTGCGCGGTGAACTGCTGGCCCGCCTGGGCCGCACCGACGAGGCCGCCACCGAATTCGACCGGGCCGCCGCACTGACCGACAATGCGCGTGAACGAGAGGTGTTGTCGGACAAACTGGCTCGCATCCGCCGCGGATGACGTGGCACCATGGCGGAGATGACTGTACGAGCAGCGCTGTTCGACTTCTCCGGAACACTCTTCCGCCTCGAGGAGGACGACAGCTGGTTCACCGGTATCGAGGTCCACTCCCGCGAGATCGACGGGCACGTGCAGGCCGAGTTGCTGCGTCGCCTGACCGCGCCGACCGGACGCACGGTGAAGATGACCCCGGAAGCCGACCACGCGTGGGTCAACCGCGACCTCGCCCCGCATCTGCACCGCGAGGCCTACCTGCACGTGCTTCGGGAGTCGGGACTCGCCGACCACCACGCCGAGCAGCTCTACCGGCGAGTGATCGATCCGTCGTCGTGGACGCCGTATCCCGACACCGCCGAGGTCCTCGCCTGCCTGCACAGGCAGGGCATCAAGACCGCGGTCGTGTCCAACATCGCGTTCGACGTGCGGCCCGCCTTCGCCGCGGTCGGCGCCGACAGTGACGTCGACGAGTTCGTGCTGTCGTACGAAGTCGGCGCGACCAAGCCGTCGCCCGAGATCTTCACCACCGCACTGTCACGGCTGGGGGTCGACGCATCGGACGCGGTGATGATCGGTGACAGCGATGAGGCCGACGGCGGTGCGCGCGACGTGGGCTGCCGGTTCCTGCTCGTCGACCCGCTGCCCACCGAGCAGCGTCCCACCGGTCTGCGCGATGCGCTGGCAGACATCGGAATAAAGGTATAGGAGGGATATGCCCGAGGAACGCATCCGGCCGCCGTGGTGGCTCAAGCCGATGAACAAGGTGGTGATCGCCTCGACGAAGCTGGGACTGCCGATCTTCGGTAAAGAGGGGCCGCTGATCCTGACCGTGACCGGCCGCAAGAGCGGGCGGCCGCGGTCCACACCGATCACGCCGATGTACGTCGACGCCAAACGCTATGTGGTGGGCGGCTTTCCGGGTGCGGACTGGGTGCGCAACGCTCGGGCAAACCCTGAGGTGACGTTGACGAAGAACCGCCGCAGCGAGCGGGCGCGGATGGTGGAGATGTCCGACGACGAGGCCCGGCCCCTGCTTCGCGAGTTCCCCACGCTGGTGCCCACCGGGGTCGACTTCATGAAGAACGCCGGACTGGTCACCGAGGCGACCCCCGAGGAGTTCGAGGCGCTCGCCGGCCGCTGCGCCGTCTTCCGCTTCGACCCGATCACGTAGGTTTCCTGCCATGAGCGACACCCCGTTCGACCCGTCGGTCTGGCAGCCGGTCCCCGGGTTCGATCTGACCGACATCACCTACCACCGCCACGTCGTCGACGGCACACCGCAGCCGACGGTGCGGGTCGCGTTCGACCGGCCCGAGGTGCGCAACGCCTTCCGGCCGCACACCGTCGACGAGCTCTACCGGGTGCTCGACCACGCCCGGATGTCGCCCGACGTCGGCGTGGTGCTGCTGACCGGCAACGGCCCGTCGGCCAAGGACGGCGGCTGGGCGTTCTGCTCGGGCGGTGACCAGCGCATCCGCGGCCGCAGCGGCTACCAGTACGCCGACGGCGAGACCGCCGACACCGTGGACGCCGCACGCGCGGGCCGCCTGCACATCCTCGAGGTGCAGCGGTTGATCCGGTTCATGCCGAAGGTGGTCATCTGCCTGGTGAACGGGTGGGCGGCCGGCGGTGGGCACAGCCTGCACGTCACGTGCGACCTGACGCTGGCGAGCCAACAGCACGCGCGCTTCAAGCAGACCGACGCCGACGTCGGCAGCTTCGACGGCGGCTTCGGCAGCGCGTACCTGGCCCGTCAGACCGGCCAGAAGTTCGCCCGCGAGATCTTCTTCCTCGGCCGCGCGTACGACGCCGAGCAGATGTACGCGATGGGCGCGGTGAACGCCGTCGTCGACCACGCCGAACTCGAGAACGAGGGGCTGCAGTGGGCCGCCGAGATCAACGGCAAGTCACCGCAGGCGGTGCGGATGCTGAAGTTCTCGTTCAATCTCATCGACGACGGGCTGGTCGGTCAGCAGGTGTTCGCCGGGGAGGCCACGCGGCTGGCCTACATGACCGACGAGGCCGTCGAAGGCCGCGACGCCTTCCTGGAGAAGCGCGACCCGGACTGGTCTGCGTTCCCGCGCTACTTCTGAGGCGATTCGGGCGCGGTGATCGACGCCTGGCGCATGTAAGCGCGCCCAAATCACTCAGACGGACGAGTTGCGGTAGCGCAGCGGCGACATCCCGACCTCCCGCTTGAACGCCGTGCTGAATGCGCTCTCGGAGGTGTACCCGAGCTCGACCGCCAACGGCCCTATCCGTACGTCGCCGTCGCGCAGCGCGCGCTGGGCGAGCCGCATCCGCCAGGCGCTGAGGTAGGCCAGCGGCGGTGACCCGGCCACGTCTCGGAACCGCTCGGCGAACGCGGTGCGTGACATCATCGCGACGCGGGCGAGCTCGTCCAGCCGCCACTGCCGTCCGGGCTCGGTGTGCATCAGGGATACCGCTGCCCGTAGTCGCTCGTCCGCCAGCAGACGCAGCCAACCGACGGGAAGCTCGTCGGCCTGTGAGAGGTGCGCCCGCAGAAGCGTGAGCACCAGCAACTGTGCATGCTGGTTGATCGCGAACTCGGCGCCGACTCGCCGGGCGGTCGCCTCCTCCCAGATGCGTTCGAGGGTTTCGCGAAGGTGCGTGGCGTCGGCGGCGGACGCCCGCACGTGGAGGACCGGCGGCAGGCCGGCCGCCAGCAGGTCCATCCCCACCCGGTTCGCGTCGATGTGCCCGCCGAGAATGACGTCGTCGTCGCCGTCGTCGATGCGCACGAAGGTGTTCGGCTCGGTCAGCGCGAACTGCCTGGCCAGCCCGTCCGGTCCCCCGCTCATCGTCGCCCACGACCGGCGGTTCAGGACCACCACGTCGCCGGTTCCGATGTCGATCGGGCCGCTCACGCCGTTGGCCACCAGCGTCGCGCGGCCGGCCACCATGGCGACGAACTTCAGCGGGGATGACAGTTCGAAACGCGTCGACCAGGCGCCTGCGACCCCGAACCCTCCGGAGATCACACTATTCACCTCGACCAGCCGCAGTACGTCAGAGAGCTGATCGGTCGACGTCTCCGTACTGTCGCGCAAAAAGTGGGGACGCATGCTCAAGGAAAGCCCGTGTTCGGCGTGGTTATTCCAGGCATGACACACAACCAACACCCTTTGGGATCAGGATTCACCGCCGCCTCGACCACCGCCGACGTCCTCGAAGGCATCGATCTGACCGGCCGAACCGCCGTCGTGACCGGTGGCCACGTCGGCCTCGGGCTCGAGACCACCCGCGCCCTGAGCGCCGCGGGCGCCACCGTGGTGGTCGGGTCCCGCAGCCCGGACCGGGCCGCGGCCGCGCTGACCGCAATCGACGGTGTCGAGGTCGAGCAGCTCGATCTGCTGGATCCGGTATCGGTCGACGCCTTCGCCAACCGCTTTCGCGACTCCGGGCGGCCGCTGCACATGCTGATCAACAACGCCGGCATCATGGGCGGACCGCGGACCCTCGACCCACGCGGTTACGAAGCGCAATTCGCGACGAACCACCTCGGTCATTTCCAGCTGACGCTCGGGCTGTTTCCCGCGCTGCGCGATGCGAACGGCGCCCGCGTGGTCAACGTCTCGTCCGGCGGGCACCACTACTCCGACATCCGTTGGGACGATCTGCATTTCGAGACCGGACCATATGACGGGATGCTCGGGTACGGGCAGTCCAAGACCGCGAACATCCTGTTCGGCGTCGAACTCGACAGGCGCTGGGCCGGCGACGGCATCCGGGGCTACTCGCTGCACCCCGGCGTGATCTTCGGTACGAATCTCGCCCCGTGGCTGACCGACGACGAACTTCGCCGAATGGGTCTGGTCGACGATGCCGGCGAGCCGATCCTCGACCCGGAGCGTGAGATGAAGACGCCGCAGCAGGGTGCGGCGACCTCGGTGTGGGCGGCGACCAGCCCGCTGCTCGACGGCGTCGGCGGCGTGTACCTGAAGAACTGCGATGTGGCGCCGGTGGGCGCGGTGACCGCACTCGACACCGACATCACCGCCGGTCCCCAGGACTCCAACCTCGGCGTCGCGCCGTACGCGGTCGACCCCGAGGCGGCGCAGCGCCTCTGGGCCCTCAGTGAGGAGCTGATCCGGGCGTCCGGTGGTGGGTGATCGCGGCGGCCGGCGCTCTGTTGTTCAGATCGCGACAGGGGCGCTGGCGGCTGTGTTCGCCTTCGTCGCGATGCTGCGCATCCATCGCGAGGCGGTGGAATCGTCCACCTAGGCTCCGTACTGTCGCGCAGAAAACGCGGACTCACGATCATGCGAAGTCGCCAACCCCCGATGTTGTTCCGGGCATGACACACAAACAGCACCCCTTGGGATCAGGATTCACCGCCGCGAACACCGCCGACGACGTCCTCGAAGGCATCGATCTGTCCGGCCGCACCGCCATCGTCACCGCCGGCCACGTCGGCCTGGGCCGCGAAACCACCCGCGCGCTGAGCGCGGCGGGCGCCACCGTGGTGGTCGGCTCCCGCGATCCCCGCCGCGCCGCCGCGGCGGTCGCCGGCATCGACCGCGTCGAGGTCGGCGAACTCGATCTGCTCGACCCGGCGTCGGTCGAGGCCTTCGCCGCGCGCTACCTCGACTCGGGTCGGCCGCTGCACATGCTGATCAACAACGCCGGAATCATGGGAGTGCCTCTGGTACGGAACACTCACGGCTACGAATCCCACTTCGCCACCAACCATCTCGGCCACTTCCAGCTCACCCGGGCACTGCTCCCCGCGCTGCGGTCCGCCGGCGGCGCACGAGTGGTCAACCTATCGTCATGGGGCCACCATCTGTCCGATATCCGTTGGGACGATCCCCATTTCGAGGTCGGTCCGTACGACGGCATGATCGGCTACGGCCAGTCCAAGACCGCCAACGTCTTGTTCGCGGTCGAACTGGACCGGCGCTTCGCCGATGACGGCATCCGCGGGTATGCCCTGCATCCCGGCGGAATCTTCGGGACCAACCTGGCGCCGTGGCTGACCGAGGACGATTGGCGCGCCATGGGTCTCGTCGACGATGCCGGACAGCCGGTCATCGACCCCGACCGTGACATGAAGACACCGCAACAGGGCGCCTCGACGACGGTGTGGGCCGCGACGAGTCCGCTGCTGGCCGACATCGGCGGGGTGTATCTGCAGAACAACGACATCGCACCACTGGAGGACATCACCGAGCCCGTCAGCATGGATGGCGATTTCGGGAGCGGTCCGTTCGAGATGACCGTCGGCGTCACCCGCTACGCCGTCGACCCGGAATCGGCAGAGCGGCTGTGGAAGCTCAGCGAGGAAGCGATCTGACGGTCGGTTGTGCACGGTTTGGAGCGGTCAGCGCTCCAAACCGTGCACAAGTCGCCGGGAACTAGACTCCTCCAGTGAGCAAGAACCCGCTGCGCCGCCTGTCCGACAGCCTGATGCTGACCAGCATGCGGCCCTCGATGGCCGAACAGTTCCTGCAGCCGCGTTCATCGATCGAGCTCGCCGGCAAGCGCATCCTGTTGACGGGCGCCTCCTCCGGCATCGGTGAGGCCGCGGCGGAGAAGCTCGCCCGACGCGGCGCCACGGTCGTCGCGGTGGCCCGCCGACAAGACCTGCTCGACGCGCTCGTCGCACGCATCACCGAGGCCGGCGGCGCTGCGACCGCGCGAGCGTGCGACCTGTCGGATCTCGACGCGGTCGACGCGCTGGTGGCCGAGGTGGAAACCCAACTCGGCGGCGTCGACATCCTGATCAACAACGCGGGCAGGTCGATTCGCCGGCCCCTGGCCGAATCGCTGGACCGCTGGCACGACGTCGAACGCACGATGACACTGAACTACTACTCACCGCTGCGGCTGATCCGCGGACTGGCACCCGGCATGATCGAGCGCGGTGACGGCCACATCATCAACGTCGCGACCTGGGGTGTGTTCAGCGAGGCTTCACCTCTGTTCGCCGTCTACAACGCCTCCAAGGCGGCGCTGTCAGCGGTGAGCCGGGTCATCGAAACCGAATGGGCCGGCAAGGGTGTGCACTCGACCACGCTGTACTACCCGCTGGTGAAGACACCGATGATCGCGCCGACGCGGGCCTACGACGGGGTGCCGGGACTGAGTGCGCAGGAGGCCGCCGACTGGATGATCGACGCGGCGCGCAGCCGGCCGGTGCGCATCGCTCCGCGGATGGCCGTGACCGCAAGGGCCGTCGACTCGCTGGCGCCGACGTGGCTGAACGCGATCGTCAAACGCCAGCAGGTGCAGCCGGGCGCCTGACCGCCGTGATAGACAGAGCCCATGGAGATCCTGGCCAGTCGGGTGCTGTTCCGGCCCACGGATTACCAGCGGTCGCTTCGCTTCTACCGGGACGACCTCGGGCTCGCGGTCGCCCGTGAATACGGCGGCGGCACCGTGTTCTACGCGGGCCAGTCGCTGATCGAGCTGGCCGCCCACGGCGGCCCTGACGCGTGCGGTGCGCTGTGGCTGCAGGTGCGCGACATCGACGCGGTCCAGGACGAGTTACGCGGACGCGGGGTCGAGATCTCCCGGGAGGCCCGGCAGGAGCCCTGGGGGCTGCACGAGATGCACGTGAACGATCCCGACGGTGTGACGCTCATCTTCGTGCAGGTGCCCGACGACCATCCGTTGCGCCGCGACACCCGCGGCTGAGGAGCGTCAGCGAACCGGTGCGGCCAACGGCCAGCCGACCGAGGCCAGCCGCGCCGCGACCTGCTGCACCTCTTCGGGATTGGGTTCCTTGGCGATCACCTCGTGCACGGCGGCGCGGATATCGTGCTCGGTGACGGTCTCGGAGTCGCTCGACCGCAGGATCGACTGCGCGGCCCGGACGACCTCTTCCTCGCTGAGCGATCGCTTCAGCAGCGCCAGCAGCGGGAAGTAGTCCTTCGGCGGGACACCCTGCGGGTAGCCCTCGCGCAGCCAGGTGAGCACCTTGTCCATCATGCCGGCGTTGTCAGTCATCACCACACCCTCACTTGGCGAACGGGAACAGGTTGACACCGACGTGATGCTCGATCGTCGACCTCGTGATCCACAGCAGCGCCAGCAGGATCACCGCCGCGACGATCGTGAACAGCGCCACGCCGACGAATTTCAGCGCGGGGTTCGGCGCGTGGACAGTGCCGTCGGCGTCAGTGTTGCCCGCTCCGGCGGAGTACGCCACCAGCCCGTAGGCGAACAACGCGGGCAGACCGGCACCGAGGAGCAGGCCCACCCCGAGCACACGCAGGATGCTTTCCAGATAGCTCACGACTATTCCTTCGATCGGTCAGACGGCGGCGGACGTCTTCGGGGCCTCGCGAACATCCGCGGGCACGACCGAATTGGTCGTGTCGTCCCAGTCCGCGTTGACGTTGGAGTGATCGACCTTCTGCTGCTGCGCGCGCCGCCACATGTAGAACGACAGCGCGACCAGGATCAGGAAGATCAGCCCGTCACCCGCGAGTTGTGTGGTCATTCCGGCCACCGAGTGGGAGAGCCAGAACGCGAGCGCGCCAACGAGGCCCGCCGCGGGCAGCGTGACCAGCCAGGCCACTGCCATGCGGCCGGCGACGGCCCAACGGACCTGCGCGCCCGGCTTGCCCACCCCGCTGCCGAGGATCGAGCCGGTCGCGACGTGGGTGGTGGACAGCGCCATACCCGCGGCGCTCGAGCTGAGGATGATCGCGGCCGACGACGCTTCGGCGGCCAGGCCCTGCGGGGACTGGATCTCCACCAGACCCTTGCCGAGCGTGCGGATGACGCGCCACCCCCCGAGGTACGTGCCCAGGCCGATGGCCAGCGCGCAGCTGGCGATGACCCAGAACGGCAGACCGTCCTCGGCGACGTCGCCGGTCAGGTGGCCGGTGGTGATCAGGGCGAGCGCGATGACGCCCATCGTCTTCTGCGCGTCGTTGGTGCCGTGCGACAGCGCGACCAGTGACGCCGTGGCGATCTGTCCCCAGCGGAAGCCACCCTCCCGGCGTTTGGGTGCCACCCTGCGGGTGATCCGGTAGACCAGCCAGGTGCCGCAGCCGGCGACCAGACCTGCGATGACCGGTGCGGCGATCGCCGGGATCAGCACCTTCTGCGTGACGCCGGCCCAGTTCACCCCGGCCAGGCCGATGGCCGCCAGACCCGCGCCCATCAGCCCGCCGAACAGGGCGTGCGACGAACTCGACGGGATGCCGAACAGCCACGTCAGCAGGTTCCAGAGGATGCCGCCGACGAGGCCGGCGAAGATGATGGTCAGCCCGGTGGATGCGTCGATGTTCGGCAGCAGCGAACCGGTCTCGCTGTCCTGGATCTTGAGCACCGAAGTGGTCACGGTGAGGGCGACCTCGACCGACAGGAAGGCGCCGACCAGGTTGAGGACGCCGGCCAGCAGCACCGCCGTCTTGGGCTTCAGCGCGCCGGTGGCGATCGACGTGGCCATCGCATTTCCGGTGTCGTGGAAACCGTTGGTGAAGTCGAAGGCCAGTGCTGTCGCGACCAGCAGCACCAAGATGATCAACTCGGAACTCACGAGTCCTCATTCTGCGTGGCCGCGACCCGCAACACCAATCACCGGTCATCCGAATCAGGGGTGTGTCCTGGGCTTTCGTCGGCGACGCGGCGATGTTCACCGAGTGTTCATGCCGCGTGCAGTCGGCGTTGGCCGGCGGCGCCGGGCGCTCACCAGCGCTAACATCACTGCCGGCGGGCACACCGGTCTGTGACGTGCCCGGGAAAGTGACGTCAGTGCCCAACTTCCTAGTCAGGATCGTCGCGTGGATCACGGCCGGCTACCCCGAGGGGGTGCCGGGACCGGACCGGGTGCCGCTGCTCGCGCTGCTGCGCAGGCAGTTGACCGATGACGAGGTCACCGCCGTGGCGCAGACACTCATCGATCGCGGTGAGTTCGACCAGGTCGACATCGCCGTGATGATCACCTCGATCACCGACGACATGCCCACGCCGGCGGACATCGAGCGGGTGCGCGCCCGGCTCGGGCACGACCCCGAGGAGGACGGATAGCCGTCCTGCGCGCCCTCGCCGTCCCGTCCGGCGCCGCGGCGCTCGAGGTGCTGCCGGTCATCGAGGACATGGTGCGCGGCCGCGGTCCCGCACTGCTGCCGACACCGGCCGACGACGCCGGGCACGGCGCGCGGCTGGGTGAGGCGCTGGGTGTCGGTGCGCCGATCGACGACGACGTCGCCGTCGTGGTGCCGACGTCGGGCACCACCGGCACGCCGAAGGGCGCGATGCTGACCGCCGCCGCGCTGACCGCGAGCGCGCACGCCACCCACACGCGCCTCGGCGGTCCCGGACAGTGGCTGCTGGCGCTACCCGCCCATCACATCGCCGGGCTGCAGGTGCTGGTCCGCAGCGTGGTGGCCGGTCAACGGGCGGTCGCGATGCCGGCGGGTTTCCAGGCGGGCGACCTGGTGTCGGCGGTCGCGGCGATGGGAGGGGGACGACGGTACGTCTCGCTGGTGAGCGTGCAACTCGACAAGGTGCTGCGCTCGCCGTCCGCCGCCGACGCGCTGGCCACGTTCGACGCGGTCCTGATCGGAGGCGGCCCGATGCCCGCCGGCTTGGCCGAAAGAGCCTCTGCGGCAGGCATTTCGGTGGTCCGAACCTACGGGATGAGCGAGACCGCCGGGGGGTGCGTCTACGACGGTGTGCCGCTGGACGGTGTGCGGGTGCGTCTCGACGGGTCGCGGATCCTGCTCGGCGGGCCGACCCTGGCGAGGGGCTATCGCAATCGCGTGCAGCCCGACCCGTTCGCCGAAGCGGGCTGGTTCCGTACCGATGACGTCGGCGCGCTGGACGGCGGCGTGCTGCGCGTGCTGGGCCGCGTCGACGATGCGATCAGCACCGGTGGGTTGACGGTGATGCCCCCTGTCGTCGAGGCGGTGCTGTCCCGCCACCCCGCGATCGCGGACTGTGCGGTGTTCGGCGTGGCCGACGAGCGTTTGGGGCAGCGGGTGGCGGCCGCGATCGTCGTCGCCGCGGGTGCGACGGCGCCGACGGTGGCGGAGGTTCGGGCGCACGTGGCGGCGGAACTCGACGCCACCGCGGCCCCGCGTGAGGTGCATGTGGTCGAGGAGGTGCCGCGCAGGGGGATCGGCAAGGTGGACCGCCGCGGGTTGAGCGCGCGGTTCGGCGGATCGGCATGATGGCGGTATGCGCCGAGAAGTGACCACCGTCGACGAACTGCGCGCGATCGTCGGCCATCCCAACAGCTACGTCGCCAACAAGGTGGGCCCCCACCTGTCGTCGGTGCAGCAGGAGTGGCTACACGCTGCGTCGCTGGGATTCGTGGCGACCACCGACGCGCAAGGCCGCATCGACGTGTCGCCGAAGGGGGCCCACCCGGCTTCGTCCATGTCATCGACGACCGGACGATCGCGATTCCCGAGCGGCCGGGCAACAAACGTGTCGACGGCTACCTCAACGTGTTGGAGCGGCCGCGTGTCGGCACCGTGTTCGTGATTCCCGGCCGCGGCGACACCCTGCGCATCAACGGCAGCGCCCGCGTTCTGGCCGACGCCGACTACTTCGACGCGATGGCCGTCAACGGGAAGCGGCCGATTCTCGCGCTGGAGATCGACGTCGAGGAGGTGTTCTTCCACTGCGCCAAGGCGTTTCTGCGTTCCGGTGCGTGGAAGCCGGAGTCGTGGAACCCCACCGCCGTGCCGAGCGTCGCGCAACTGGCCAAGACGTTCAAACCGGATCTGACGCAGGCCGAACTCGACGAGTACTACTCCGAGGACACCATGCGCAAGCAGCTGTACTGATCGGATCAGCCCTCGGCGGCCGTCCAGTCGTACGGCAGGAACTTGCCGTCGAGCGTGACCACCACGCGGTCCCCGGCCGGATGCGGCTTGCGCTCGATGTCGATGCTGAAGTTGATGGCGCTCATGATGCCGTCGCCGAACTCCTCGTGGATGAACTCCTTGATGGCGCCGCCGTATACCTGCAGCACCTCGTAGAACCGGTAGATCGTCGGATCGGTCGGTACGGCGGTGGGAAGGCCCCCGCGCATCGGGACCGCCGCGAGCACCGGCACCGCGGATTCGTCGAGACCGAGCATGTCCACGAGGACCTTGCCGCAGTCCACCGGTATGGGGTGCTGACCGAGCAGTGCCGCGATGGTCCACATCACGGGTCTGTCGATGGCGTCGGCGAGTTGTTGCCACGTCAGCTGTTTCGCCAACCGCGCCGCCACGATCTCGGCGCTGATCTGGTCGCGGGTCATGCGCGCGCCTCCACCGGAAGGGTGAACTGCTCCGGTTCGACAGGCCGGTTCCTCTCGGAGCCGGTGCGGGCGTGCGTGGCGTACAGCGTCAACCCGACGAAGGCCACACCGCCGACCAGATTGCCGACGACGGTGGGGATTTCGTTCCACACCAGGTAGTCCATCACCGAGAAGTCACCGCCGAGCATCAGACCGGACGGAAAGAGGAACATGTTGACGACCGAATGTTCGAAGCCCATGTAGAAGAACACCATGATCGGCATCCACATCCCGATCACCTTGCCCGGTACTGACGTCGACATCATGGCGGCCACGACACCGGTGGAGACCATCCAGTTGCACAGCACCCCGCGGATGAACAGCGTCAGCATGCCGGCGGCACCGTGTTCGGCGTATCCGACGGTGCGGGCGTGGCCGATCTCCCCCAGCCGCAGGCCGACCTCGTTGGGATCGACCGAGAACCCGTAGGTGAAGACAATCGCCATCATGAACGCGACGGTCAGCGCCCCGGCGAAGTTCCCAAGGAACACCAGCCCCCAGTTGCGCAGCATCGAGCGCACCGTCACGCCGCGCCGCTTGTCGAGCAGCGCGAGCGGTACGAGGGTGAAAACCCCGGTGAGCAAATCGAATCCGAGCAGATACAGCAGGCAGAACCCGACCGGGAACAGAATCGCACCTACGAGTGCGTTACCGGTCTGCACGGTGATGGTCACCGCGAACGCCGCGGCCAGCGCCAGAATGGCCCCCGCCATGTAGGCGCGGATCACCGTGTCGCGGGTCGACATGAACGCCTTGCTCTCCCCGGCGTCGATCATCTTCGTGACGAACTGAGCTGGATTCACATAGGACATGGGTCGTCGCTCCTTTTCGGATGGCGGGACAGCGGCAGACGACGGCACTGAACACTCAGCTTGGCGACCGCATATGTCCGGCACGTAACGCGACTTTGACAACGGGTCACGGTTCCTTCACCGAAGCTGGTGACCAGCCGTGAACTCCATCGCTGGTGACGTGGTTCACATCGCTGGTCGGTGCGGCCCCTAGGCTGGCCCGATGCGGGCCTATCGCAAGGAGACGCTCGCCGCCGCGTGCGGCGTGGTGCTCGTGGTCGCGGCGTTCGTGGTGCCCCATCTCGGGCTCGGTATCGTCACACCGCTGATCAACGCCACCCCGGAGCGGTTCCGCGACTTCGCCGGCACCGCGCCCCTGTTCGGCTGGTGGGACGCCCACATCGGGTGGGGCACCGTGCCTGCCGTCGTCCTCGGCGTCGGCGCCGTCGTGTGGGGCCAGCCGCTGGCGCTGCGGCTGAACTGGCGGACCGTGGTCCTGACGACGTGGGCGGCGTCGGCGGCGTGGGCGTTCTCCCTGGCGATGGTCGACGGCTGGCAGCGCGGGTTCGCCGGCCGATTGACCGCCCGCCACGAATACCTGCGGCAGGTGCCCACCGTCACCGACATCCCCGAGGCCGTCCGCACCTTCGCCGGCCGCATCCTCGACTACCAGCCCGATTCGTGGATCACCCATGTGTCCGGCCACCCACCGGGTGCGCTGCTGACGTTCGTCTGGCTGGACCGTATCGGCCTCGGCGGCGGCGCCTGGGCGGGGCTCCTGTGCCTGATTGCCGGTTCCAGTGTGGCGGCGGCCATCCTGGTGGCCGTGCGCGCTCTGGCCGACGAGCGCACCGCCCGGATGGCCGCCCCGTTCGTGGCGGTCGCGCCGACCGCGATCTGGGTGGCGGTGTCGGCCGACGGTTACTTCGCCGGTGTCGCCGCCTGGGGTATCGCACTGCTGGCGCTCGCGGTGCGGCGGCGCGGACGGTTTCCCGAACTCTTCGCGGTCGGGGCGGGCCTGCTGCTGGGGTGGGCGATCTTCCTCAACTACGGCCTGGCGTTGATGGCGCTGCCCGCGGTCGCAGTGCTGGTGTGTGCGGCCGACCGGCGCTCGGCACTGCGGGCCCTGGCGCCTGCGGCGGGCGCCGCGCTGGCCGTCGTTCTGGTGTTCGTCGTCGCGGGCTTCTGGTGGTTCGACGGCTATCACCTGGTGCAGGAACGCTACTGGCAGGGCATCGCGAACGACCGGCCGTTCCAGTACTGGGGTTGGGCCAATTTCGCCTCCGTCGTCTGCGCGATCGGGTTGGGCAGCGTCGCCGGGCTGGGCCGGGTGTTCGATATCGCGGCTATCCGCTCCCGCTCGGGTCTGCACGTGCTGATGCTCGGGGCGCTGGCGTCGATCGTCTGCGCCGACCTGAGCATGCTGAGCAAGGCCGAGACCGAACGGATCTGGCTGCCCTTCACCATGTGGCTGGTCGCCGCCGGGGCACTGCTCCCGGTGCGCGCGCAGCGGTGGTGGTTGGCGCTCAACGTGCTCGGGGCCCTGGCGATCAGCCATCTGATGCTGACCAACTGGTGACCGGCCGTTTACGGGCTGACCCTCGGCCGCCCCCGTCGTCGTCCCGCATCGTCCGCGGTGAACGCCGAAGACCCCTCCCCCGGTGCGTCGCCGGGGATGATCAACTGACGCGCTGACATTGTCGTGACACTGCGCTGAAAGGCCGTGCGCGCCGCACATGCGAATCGGCACAATGCAGGCATGGGTCCCGAGCATCCGCCGGCCCGCAGCCCGCTCCGGTGGCGCAGCCCGCTGCGTGGTCTGTGGTTGACCTCTGTCCTCGGTTCGGTTCTGCTGGTGACGCTGCCGATCGTCACGGTGACCGGCCTGCTGTCCTACATCGCCTACGGCCCCCGGTTCGGCCAGGCCATCCCCGCCGATGTCGGGTGGCTGAAACTGCCGACGTTCGACTGGCCCACCGACCCGGCGTGGCTGTACCGGCTCACCCAGGGGCTGCACGTGGGGTTGGGCCTGGTGCTGATCCCCGTGGTGCTGGCCAAGTTGTGGTCGGTGATCCCGAAGCTGTTCGTCTGGCCGCCCGCGACATCGATCGCCCAACTGCTGGAACGGGTTTCGCTGTTGATGCTCGTCGGCGGGATCCTGTTCGAGATCGTCACCGGCGTGCTCAACATCCAGTACGACTACATCTTCGGCTTCAGCTTCTACACCGCGCACTACTTCGGGGCGTGGGTGTTCATCGCGGGCTTCCTGGTCCACATCGCGCTCAAGATCCCCCGGATGCGCGCCGGGTTGCGATCGATGCCGCTGCTCGAGGTGCTGCGCACCGACCGCGCCGGCACGCGGCCGGAAGAACCCGACATCGACGGGCTGGCACCGGTGGACCCGACGCCGCCGACGATCAGCCGGCGCGGTGCCCTCGCACTCGTCGGGGGCGGCGCGCTGCTGATGACGGTCCTGACGGCGGGGCAGAGCATCGGCGGATTCACCCGGCAGGCGGCGTTGCTGCTCCCCCGCGGCCGCTCCTACGGTGACGGCCCAGGCGACTTCCAGATCAACCGCACTGCCCGCGCCGCCGGCATCACGACCGCGGCGACGGGTGCGGCGTGGCGGCTCACGCTGCGCGGCGGTCCGCGCCCCGTCGTTCTCGACCGGGATGCACTGGCAGCGCTGCCCCAGCACACCGCCCGGCTGCCGATCGCGTGTGTCGAGGGCTGGTCGACCACCCAGACGTGGACCGGGGTGCGACTGCGCGACCTCGCCGCGCTGGCCGGGGTGCCCGAACCGGCGTCGGCCCGGGTGTCGTCGGTGGAGCGACGGGGGGCGTTCAATCGGGCGCGCCTGCAGGCCAACCAGATCGCCCATGCCGATGCGCTGCTGGCGCTGCGCGTCAACGGTGTGGACCTCTCGCCCGACCACGGGTTCCCGGCCCGGGTGATCGTGCCCGCGCTGCCCGGTGTGCACAACACCAAGTGGGTGGCCGCCATCGACTTCGAGACCGGCTGAGATGACCGCCTTCCGCAGGGTGTACGGAGCGCATCCGCTGCATCTGCTGACGCTGATCGCCGGCTTCGCGTTGTTCGGGTACGTCATTGTCACGCTCGGCCTTCCGGCCCTGTGGAATCCGCGTACCTGGTGGCAGTCGATCGTGGTGTGGTTCGTCGCGGCCGTCGTCGTCCACGACCTCGTGTTGTTTCCGCTCTACGCGCTCGCCGACCGGATTCTCGCCTTTTCCCAACGCATCTCGGCGCCCGTGCCTGTCGTGAATCACCTTCGGGTGCCCGCAGTGGGCTCGGCGCTCACCTTCCTGGTGTTCTCCCCCGGCATCCTCGAACAGGGCGCGCCCGCCTACACCGCCGCCACCGGCCTGACGCAGGAACCGTTCCTCGGCCGGTGGCTGCTCCTGGTCGCCGCGATGTTCGGGGCCAGCGCCGCGGTGTACGCGGTCCGGCTCGCGACGACACGACGGTCTACGGCGCTGCCAACGTAGCGACCACCCGCCGCCCGACCGGATGCAGCCCCGTCATCGCCAACCCGGCCTCCGCCGCCAGCGCGGCCGCGCAATCCACCCCCACCGACGCCCACCGGAACCACGGCCCCACCGTGTTCGACGATTCGAGACGCACCAGATTTGCTTGCACCCCTTGGGTTTCGGCGTCGAACTCGGCCACACACCGGCCACCGGGCCGCAGCAGTTCGGCAGCGCGCCGCAGCACCCGGCCCGGATCGCCCCCGAGGCCGATGTTGCCGTCGGCCAGCAGCGCGGTCTGCCAGCGCCCCAGACCGGGCAGTGCCCCGAACACGTCGCGGCGCAGTGCCGGCGCACCGTTTCGCCGAGCCAGCTCGACCGCGGTGGCGGACTGGTCGACGCCCAGCGCGGGGATGCCGCGACGAATCAGATCGGCAACCAAACGCCCTGGGCCACAACCCAAGTCGATCGTCGGCCCCTCGCAGAGCGCGACGACGGCCCGATCGAAGAGCCGGTCGGCGTGGCGTCCGCCGAGCCAACTGCGCACCGGAAGGGTCTTCACCTCACCGTCGTCGTGGCGGATCCAGCATCGTTCCCCGTCCAGCGCGCGGTCGTAGAGGTTACCCAGCATCGGTCACAGGCCCGCCGCCGCGGTCGCAAACGGAAAGCGCCCGCCCTGCGGGCAGCGCCGCCGGACGAAATCCACGTCCGCGGCCGTGTCCACATCGGCGAGCTCGTCGACGATCACCACACCGATCCCCCTGTCCTGCAGCGCTTTGCGGGTCAGCGCCCCGGTGTCGGAGCGCGACATCGGCACATCGCGCAGGCAGTCGGCCATCGCCGCGGTCCGCACGCCGAGCAGCCACCAGCCGCCATCGCGGGCCGGACCCAGCACCGCATCCGCGCCCAGCAGCGTCTGCGCACACCGGGCCAGCAGATCCGCGCTCACCTGCGGAGTGTCCATGCCGATCTGCACGATCGGCCGGTCCCCCACCGCCGCGGCCGCGTCGAGGTGGGCGTTGGCGAGCCGTTCGGCGAACGTGTCACCGCGCTGGCCGACCACGATGAAGTCGGCGAGCTTGGCGCGCAACACCGCGGCGTTGTGCACCTCGTCGAGGTCACCGGTGAACGCGACGACACGCGCGGCCACCGGGGTCGCGAGGACCGCGTCGAGCGTGTCGAGCAGCGCCGCGGCGGCGATCACCGCGGCCATCTCGTTCCCGACGGTGACGGCCAACCGCGTCTTGGCCTGCCCGGGAACCGGAGCCTTGGCGACGACGAGCGCCGTCACGGGCAACCGCGTCACTCGATCACCCGCCAGAAGTCCAGCGCGGCCACCACGCTGCCGCGTAACGAGCCGCTGACCTTCGACTTCCCGCCGGTGCGCGGGCCGTAGGTGACGTCGCGTTCCACGACGTGCCAGCCCGCCGCGGCCGCGCGAACCAACAGTTCGAGTGGATACCCGGATCGGCGGTCGGCAACCCCGAGCGCGAGCAGATCAGCACGGCGGACCACCCGCATCGGTGCGATGTCATGGACCGGCAGACCGTGCCGCCGGCGCAGCCGCCAGCACACCGCCGCGGTGCCGAGGCGGGCATGCCATGGCCAGCGCAACCCGGGCACCGCCCGCCGCCGACCGACCGCCAGGTCCGCGCCCCGGTCGAGTTCGGCCACCAGAGCGGGCAGTTCCCGCGGGTCGAGCGAACCGTCGGCATCGAGCACCGCGACCACCGGGGTGGCCGCCGCAACCACACCCGCGTGGACCGCGGAGCCGTAGCCGGGGTGCGCCTCGTGCACGACGTCGGCGCCGTGGCGGCGCGCCACCTCCGCGGTGCCGTCGGTGCTGTTGTTGTCCACCACCAGGGCCCGATAACCGGCGGGGAGTGCGGCGAGCACCGCCGGCAGGGACGCCGCTTCGTCGAGGCACGGCAGTATCACCGTCACGGGACTTTCGGGCATGAGCACGAGGCTAACCACGCCCGCCAGGAGCGACCTGGGGCAACAGTGACGAATCCGTGACATCGGCGCAGGTAGCGGGCGCCGGCGGCTAACCTCGAAAGGGTGACACGGGTGCTGATCGCCGATGACGACACCGTCGTCCGCGACGTCGTGCGCCGCTACCTGGAGCGCGACGGCCTCGAAGTGGCGATCGCACGCAACGGCACCGAAGCGCTGCGACTGCTCGGCACCGAGCGGATCGACGTGGCGGTGCTCGACGTGATGATGCCCGGACCCGACGGCTTGACGCTGTGCCGGACCCTGCGCCAGCGGGGCGACCACGCCGTCCCGGTCATCCTGCTGACCGCACTCGGCGAGGAAGACGACCGCATCGCCGGTCTGGAAGCCGGCGCCGACGACTACCTGACCAAACCGTTCAGCCCCCGCGAACTCGCGCTGCGCGTGCGCTCGGTGTTGCGCCGCGCACCCGCTCCGGTCGGGGCGGCACAGGTCGACCTGCAGGTCGGCGCCCTCACGATCTCCGCGGCCGCGCGGTCGGTGACCGTCGACCGCCAGCCGGTCAGCCTGACCAACCGCGAATTCGATCTGCTGCTCTTCTTCATCACCCACGCCGACACCGTCTTCACCCGCGAAGAGCTGCTCAAACAGGTATGGCGGTGGGATTTCGGTGATCTGTCCACCGTGACTGTGCACGTCAAGAGGTTGCGCTCGAAGCTGGGCGATCAGCACCGGGTGCAGACGGTGTGGGGCCGCGGCTACATGTGGAGCGACGCCCCCGGTGCTCGTGAAGGCCAGAGCACCGGTGCCGACAACTGACCTCTGGGAGATCGGCGCCTGGGCGCTGGCCTGTTCGATACCCGTGGTGCTGGCCGGTGCGCTGATCATCCGGCTGGCCCGGACGTGGTCGCTGGCGGTCAGCATGGTCGTGCTGGTGCTGATCCCCGTACTGGCCACCTTCACCGGCGTGCTGGGCGCGAGCGGCTTCATGATCACCCAGACCTTCGAGCCGATCGCCGTCGTGCTGGTGGTCGTCGCGGTGGTCACCATTCCCGGCGCGGTGATGCTCGGCCGCTACCAGGCTCGCCGCACGGTGTGGGAACAGGAGATCCGCGACTCCGAGCGGGCCGCCGAGATGTCGCGCCGGCAACTGGTCGCGTTCGTCAGCCACGATCTGCGCACACCGCTGGCCGGGATCCGGGCGGTGTCGGAGGCCATCGCCGACGGTCTGGTCGGCGGGGACGAGGTGCGCGCCCACGCCAAGCACATCGAACAGGAGTCGATCCGCCTGTCGGAGATGGTCGACGACCTGTTCGAGATGAGCAAGATCAACGCAGGCGCGGTCCAGCCGACCTTCGACCGGGTCGCCCTCGACGAAGTGGTCGACGACGTGCTGGCCGCGCACCGGATCGCCGCCGAACGCGCGGGCGTGCTGCTGCGCGCCGAACTGCCCGACAAACCCGTGCGAGTGCTCGGTAGCGATCGCGCGCTGGTGCGGGTGCTGTCCAACCTGGTCGCCAACGCCATCGCGCACACCCCGGAGGGCGGCCGCGTGCAGTTGGCGCTCGGCTCCGACGAGGACGTGGCATGGGCCCGTGTCGACGACACCGGGGTCGGCATCGACGAGGCCGACCTGCCGCGGGTGTTCGACGTCGCCTACCGCGGATCGAACGACCGGGTGCCGCGCGACGATTCGTCACTGCCCAGTGGGTCCGGGTTGGGACTGGCGATCGCGGCCGGCCTGGTGCAAGCCCACCGCGGCACCCTCTCGGCGCACAACCTCGACACCGGGGCCCGCTTCGAGGTGCGGTTACCGCTGGCCGTCGACGACTGAGCCCGGTTGCGTCGAGGCACCTCGGTCTTCCGGTGCGGGGTCCGGCAGATCCCACGATGAATACGTGTACCGCTCGGCGTGCCGGTCCGCGGCGCCGAGCATGAACGCCCGGTGGTAGCGGTCGGCGCGGGCTATCGACGCCAGCCAGGTGGCGACCGTGCTGATGCGATTGCTGACTCCGGTGAGGAAGGCGATGTGCAACAGCCCCCACGCCACCCACCCCGCGTATCCGGAGAGGCGAACAGGCCCGACCTGCAGGAGTGCGTGCCCGTGGCTGATGTAGGCGGCAGACCCGAGATCGCGGTACCGGTAGGGACGTCGGGACCGACCCGCGAGGTCACGGCGGATGCAGGCAGCAGCGTGAAGGCCGCCCTGCATCGCGTTCTCCGCGACGCCGGGCAGCTTGTCACGTCCGGCCAGATCACCGATGACGAAGATCTCGGGGTGTCCGGCGACGGTCAGGTCCGGTTCGACCGCGATCCGACCGGCGCGGTCGGTCTCCGCGCCGAGGACCTGCGCGACGTGGCGGGCGAAGGGGACGGCCTCCACACCGGCGGTCCACAGCACGGTCCGTGTCGCGAACCGCTCCTCGGGGCCGCCCTTCTTCGGTGTGACGGCGATGCCGTCGCGGTCCACGTCCGTCACATGCACCCCGAAATGCAACTCGACACCGAGGTCTCGCAAGGTGTCGTTGGCTTTCAGCGCGAGGTCGGGTGCGAAGCTCTTCAGCACCCGGTCGCCGCCGTCGAAGAGCAGCACCCTGGCCTCTTCCGGTTCGATGCTGTGGAACTCCTTCGCCAGCGTGCGGGTGGCCACCTCACGGATCTGGCCGGCCAGTTCCACCCCGGTGGGGCCGCCACCTGCCACCGCGAAGGTCAGCCAACTGGTCCGTTCCGGTCCCGGCGGCAGGGTCTCGGCGATCTCGAATGCGGTGAACAGGCGCTGTCGGATGTCGAGTGCGTCGTCGAGGGTCTTCATGCCCGGGGCCCACTGGGCGAAATGCTCGTTGCCGAGGTAGGACTGCCGCATCCCGGCGGCGAGGATCAACACGTCGTAATCGATGGTGAACGTGGTCTCGTCCGGCCGCAGCACGGTGACAGAACGGGCGACCGGATCGAGTTCGACGGCCTCACCCAACAGCGTCCTGATGTTGCGGTGGCCCGCGAACTCCTCGCGTAACGAACGGCTGATGTGTCCGATGCTCAACTTGCCCGTGGCGCACTGGTACAGCAGCGGCTGGAACAGGTGCCCGGCGGCGCGGTCCAGGAGGGTGACGTCCACGTCGACGCGGGACAACCGCCGCGCGCAGAACAAGCCGCCGAACCCGCCGCCGATGATCAGTACCCGAGGTCTTTCACGACTCATCACCACAACGCTATTCCCCGACACCTCGACCGCGAAGCGGACACCTGCCCGTCAGTCGGGCAGCGAGTCGCCCAGCCGTTCGGCGGCGGCCAGATAGTCCTCGATGAATTCGCGGACGACCTCGCGTGCCGGCTTCACCTTGTCCATCAGGCCGACACCCTGGCCGACGAAGTAGGTCGCCAACGCCTGCGCGCCTGGATGGCCCTGCGCGGCAAGCACATCCACACGGCGCAGCAGCGGTTCGACGAGCATGTTCTGCAGCGGCAACGGCAGTGGCGGCATGCTCCCCCGCGGCGCCCACGCGTCGGTCCAGTCCGACCGGAGCTGGCGAGCCGGCTTACCGGTGCGGCCCGCCGAGCGCACCGCGTCCCGCGACGTGGCGGCAAGCATCTTCTGCACTGTGTGCGGCGCGGTCTCGGCCTCCTCGGTGGTCAGCCACACTGAACCCGTCCACGCCCCGTCGGCCCCCATCGCGACCGTCGCCGCCATCTGTCTGCCGGTGACGATGCCACCCGCGGCGAGCACCGGCACCCTTGCTTCGACGGCTTCGATCACTTCGGGGATGAGCACCAGCGTCGAGACCTCGCCGCAGTGCCCGCCCGCCTCGGTGCCCTGCGCGATGATCAGGTCGACGCCGGCGGCGACCTGCTTGACGGCGTGTTCACGCGCGCCGACGAGCGCGGCGACCGGCACACCGCGTTCGCGGCCCGCCTCGATCATGTAGTCCGGCGGGACGCCGAGCGCGTTGGCGATCAGCTTGATCGGGTGGCTCATCGCGACGTCGAGCAGTTCGCGGCCGGTGTCACCGGACAGCGACGACCCGCCGAGGCGCGGCGCGGCGTCGAGCTCGATGTCGTGGTCGGCGAGCAGCTGGGTGACGAAATCGCGGTACTCGGCAGGGATCCGGTCGACCAGCTGACCGCGCGAGAGGTTCTCGCCCTTGCCCTCGAACTTGGCCGGCACGATGATGTCCGCGCCGTACGGCTTACCGCCGACCTGCGCGTCGATCCAGCTGAGTTCCCGGTCCAGCTGCTCGGGGGTGTAGGCGGTCGCCCCCAGCACCCCGAAACCGCCGGCGTTCGTCACCGCGGCGACGACGTCGCGGCAGTGGCTGAACGCGAAGAGCGGGAAGTCGATGCCGAACTGTTCACATATGCCGGTTTTCACGCAGTCAGTATCGCCCCGCGCTACGGGCCCAGCACCGAGGTGTGCCCGAGGAATCGGTCGATCCCCTCGATCATCAGCCGCCCGTCGAGCATCACCGGGTCGTTGTGCCCGGCACCCGGTACGAGCACGAACTCCTTGGGTTCGGCCGCGGCGTCGAACAGCCGCCGGCTGAGCTCGATCGGGACGATGTCGTCACGGTCCCCCGCGATCACCAACAGCGGAGCATCCACCCCCGCGATCCGGTCGATCGACGGGTAGCGGTCGATCAGCAACCGCCGCACCGGTAACCACGGGTAGTGCACCGCGCCCACGTCGGGCAGTGAGGTGAACGGCGACCGCAGTATCAACGCGGCGGGCGGTCGTTCGACGGCGAGACGCACCGCGACTGCGCCGCCCAACGATTCGCCGAAGTACACCAGACGGCCCGGGTCGACCTCCGGTTGCGCGGCCAACCAGTCGCGGGCCGCGCGGGCGTCGGCGGCCAACCCCTCCTCGCTGGGTCGGCCCGGATTGCCGCCGAAGCCGCGGTAGTCGAACAGCAGGACCGACAGCCCCGTCCGTCGCAGCGCCAGGGCCAGCGCCGCACGCATCGACCGGTCGCCACCGTTGCCGTTGAACACGACTGCCGCCGGCCCTCGCTCGGCGGCCGGAAAGAACCAGGCGCCGAGATCCACACCGTCGGCGGTGCGCACCACGACATCGCGCGCGCCGGACCACACCGCGGTCGCCGACGGCACGGGACCCGGTGCGGGGAAGTAGATCAACCGGCGCTGCTGTGTCCACAGCAGCGCCAACGCTCCTGTCGCCACGAGGACGACGATAACCAGGATGCGTGTCCAGCGGCGCACATCACATCCGCAACGGCGCGTAAGCGAATTCCCGCAACCCGTCCCGCGGGTCAACCGCGGCCCGGAAACCCAACTCCTCGGCCGCCCGCAGCGGCGAGGCGACGATGTGGCGCACGTCGCCGCTGCGGTACTGTCCGGTGACCAATGGTGCTGCGGCGCCGCGGATATCGCACAGTTCGGTGGCGACCTCGATGATGGAGATCGGCCGGCCGGAGCACACGTTGAAGGCCTCGAACCCCGCAACCCGCGCCTCGACCGCGGCCAGGTTGGCCGCCGCGACGTCGTCGACGTGGACGAAGTCGCGCATCTGCCCGCCGTCCTCGAAAACCCTCGGCACGTCGCCGTTCTCGAGTTCGGACCGGAAGATCGCCGCGACCCCGCTGTAGGGGGTGTCGCGAGGCATGTGGGGGCCGTAGACGTTGTGGTAGCGCAGCGCCACGACGGAGCCTCCGACAGCGTCACTCCAAGCCAGCGCGTAGTGCTCCTGCGCGACTTTACTTGCCGCGTAGAGGCTTCGGGGGCGTAGCGGCTCATCCTCGCCAACCAGCCGCCACTGCAGTTCCGCACCACACACCGGGCAGCGGTGCTCGAACACACCGGCGTCCAGATCGGTGCGGGTACGCGGCAAGGGGTCGACGGGGCCGTGTTCGGGACAGTCGAACCGGCCCTGGCCGTAGACCACCATCGACGACGCCAGCACCAGTTTTCGGCAGCCCGCGGCGAACATCTCGGCGAGCAGCACGGTGGTGCCGTAGTCGTTGTGGCTGCCGTACGACGGCGCGTCGGCCGCGTTGACCCCGGCACCGACCACCGCGGCCTGATGGCAGACCACGTCGACACCGTCGAGCAGTGGGGCCAGCGCGGCGGCGTCACGGACGTCGACGAGGTGTGTCTGCGCAGGGGCCTGCGCACCCCGGCCGTGCGCCGCGGGCAGCATCGCGTCGACGGCGACGACGTCGTGGCCCGCTCCTTCCAGCGCCGCGCGCACCCGGGAGCCGATGAACCCGGCCGCCCCGGTCAGCAGCACCCTCACGGCAACTCGATCGGCAGCGTCACCCCGTCGTGCGGCAGACAGTGCGCACACGTCCGCTCGACGGCCACCTGGTCGATCGCCTCGAACACCAGCTTCTTGAACGGTACGAGGTTGCGCTGGAACTCGGCGAAGACATCAACAGCCCGGACCGCCGTTCCGCTATCGATACCCGCATCCAGATCGGTCACCAGTGCGATTGCGGCATAACACATCTCAAGCTCACGAGCCAGCACGGCCTCCGGGTGACCGGTCATGTTGACCAGCGTGAAACCCTGGTTGGCGAACCACTTGCTCTCCGCGCGGGTGGAGAACCGCGGGCCCTGGATGACCACCATCGTGCCGCCGTCGACGACACCGGGCAGTCCGGTGGCCGCCGCGCGCAGCGAGGGGCAATACGGATCGGCGAAACTGACGTGCACGCCGCCGGAATCGAAGTAGGTGTCGGCACGCCCACTCGTGCGATCCACGAGCTGATCGGGCACCACCATCGAGCCCGGGCCGAGCTCGGGCGTCAGGCTGCCCACCGCGCACGGCCCGAAGATCCGCCGCACGCCCAGCGCGCGCAACGCCCACATGTTGGCTCGGTACGGCACGGTGTGCGGGGAGTACTCGTGGTCGACGCCGTGCCGGGGCAGGAACGCCACCTCGTGCGCACCGACGGCGCCGACCGTGATCGGCGCGCTCGGGGCGCCGTAGGGGGTGTCGAGACTGACGCTGCGCGCATCCGGGCCGAAGAACGAATAGAAGCCGCTTCCGCCGATCACTCCAAGCATCCGCCCATTGTCGACCATCCGGATTCCGCCGCGGTGAGAGAGGGGTGACGCCCGCCGTGCGACGATTGCGCCCGTGGCAAGTTTCGCCGAATGGGTCGAAGGCGCCCGCCCCCGCACGCTGCCCAACGCCGTCTCGCCGGTGATCGCCGGCACCGGAGCGGCCGCGTGGCTGGACGGTGCGGTGTGGTGGAAGGCGCTGCTGGCGCTCGTCGTCGCCGTCGCGCTGATCATCGGGGTGAATTACGCCAACGACTACTCCGACGGCATCCGGGGCACCGACGACGTGCGGGCCGGGCCGCTGCGCCTGGTGGGCGCCAAGCTGGCGTCTCCGCGCGCGGTGCTCACCGCCGCGATGATCAGCCTCGCCGTCGGCGCGGTGGCCGGTCTGGTCCTCGCGGTGAGCAGTGCGCCGTGGCTGATCGCCGTCGGCGCGGCGTGCATCGCGGGCGCGTGGCTCTACACCGGCGGGTCGAAACCCTACGGCTACATCGGGTTCGGCGAGATCGCGGTGTTCGTCTTCTTCGGCCTGGTGGCGGTGCTGGGCACGCAGTACACCCAGGCGCTTCGCGTCGACTGGGTCGGGCTCGCGCTGGCCGTCGCGATGGGTGCGCTGTCGTCGGCGGTGCTGGTCGCCAACAATCTGCGTGACATCCCCACCGACCGCGAATCGGGCAAGATCACTCTGGCCGTGCGCCTCGGTGACGCCCGCACCCGGCTGCTCTACCAGGCGCTGCTACTCATCGCGTTCGCGCTCACCCTGGTGCTGATGCTCGCGACACCGTGGTGCGCGGCCGGCCTCGTCGCGCTGCCCCTGGCCGTGCGGGCGGCGCGGCCGGTGCGCGGCGGCCTCGGCGGCAAAGACCTGATCCCGGTCCTGCGCGACACCGGGCTGACGATGCTGGTGTGGGCCGTCGCGGTGGCGCTCGCGCTCACCTTCGGCTGAGCCGGTCAGCCCGTCGACGTTCCTGTCCAGTACTCGGCGAACCTGCCGTCGACCACCCGCAGGATGTCGTTGCCGGTGAAGCGCGCCGGACCCTGTTCGCTGGTGCCGCTGCCGACCCAGCGCCCGGCCACCAGATCGCCGTCGATCAACGGTCCCACCTCGATCTCGAACGTCAGGTCCGAGAGCATCGCGTGGGTCTGGTCGATGATCGCCTGTAACTCCGCGGGTCCGTGCACCTCCCGATCGGGCCAGTGCCCGACGAAATCGTCGGTCACCAGTTCTGCGGCGACGGGTTCCCCGGCCCACAATCGGGTGATCCACTGTTCGTAGAGCGCCTCGTGAGTCGTCATGATCAACCGGCTACCCAGCGACCGCGCCGGTTAAGCTGCGCGTCATGAGTGCGCTGCGCGTCGTGGTGGCAGACGACGATGTGCTGTTGCGCGAAGGACTCGCCAGCCTGCTCGACCGCTCGGGATTCGAGGTCGTCGGCCAGGCCGCCGACGCCACCGAACTGCTCGACCTCGTGCGGGCAACGCAGCCCCAGCTCGCCGTCGTCGACATCCGGATGCCGCCCACGCACACCACCGAGGGCCTCGACGCCGCTCGGGTGATCCGCTCGGAATTCCCGGACACCGGGATCCTGGTGCTCTCGGCGCACGTCGAGGTCGAGCACGCCACCGAACTGCTCGCGACCGGACGCTCCATCGGCTACCTGCTCAAGACCCGCGTCACCGATGTCGCCGACTTCGTGGACACCCTGGAGCGCATCGCCAAGGGCGCGTCGATCATCGACCCGGCCCTGGTGCACGAACTGGTCTCGGCCCGCCGCCGGGACGATCCGCTCGCGGTGCTCAGCGCCCGCGAGCAGGAAGTGCTGATGCAGATGGCCGAAGGACGCTCGAACGCCGGCATCGCGCGGCGGCTGTGGGTCACCGAAGGCACCGTCGAAAAGCACGTGCGCAGCATCCTCACGAAGCTGAACCTGCCGGAGACCGGCGACGATCACCGACGGGTGCGTGCGGTGATCACGTACCTCGAGGCTCGGTGAGCGGCCCCCTCGCGGCGACGAACAGGTCACGGATCGCTTTGGCAGAGAGAGAGATCTTCGAGACGAACCCGATGGCCGGGCTGACGGCGATCATCTCGGCGAGATCCTGTTCGGCGTAGGTGGACACCAGGATCACCGCGGGGATTGTCGGCAAACCCGACCGGCCGAGCTCCTCGGCGAGATCGAACCCGCTCTCCCCACCGAGATCCACGTCGACCAGGGCGACATCGGGCTCCAGCTCCCGGGAGTAGATCAGCGCCTCAGCGCTGTTGGATGCGACCGCAACCACGTCGATCCCCGCCCGCTGGAGCATCGAGCGTGCGGCGTCGCGAAAGTTTGCGCTGTCGTCAACGATCAGACAGCGCACAGCGCAAACTCCAGCGACTCACATTCCCAGCCTTCCAGACGACCGGTCGCGATTCATTACCGCTAACCGGAACGTTCTTCGACCCACGCATACCCGCCGGAGGGGCTCTACTCACCCGAGCGCGGTGAGCAGCTGATCCAGATCGTCAGTGGTGTTGTAGAGGTGGAAGCCGACGCGGACCGCCCCCGCCCGCACCGAGGCGCGAACGCCGGCCCGCTGCAGGCGCTCGGCGGCGTGTTCGTGGCGGCCGGACGGCAGCGACACGATCGCCGACGGATTCGGCGGCAGGTCCAGTTCGGCGCGCAGCGTATCGGCGAGGCCGACGGTGTGCGCCTCGACCGCCACCGCGTCGAGCCCCGCCAGCCACGGCAGCGTCAACCCCGCGCCGAGCGCGCCGAACCACGCGGGTGAGGTGTCGAAGCGCCGCGCGTCGGCGGCCAACCGCAGCGGCAGCCCGTAGATCGACTCCCACGGCAGTTCCCCGGCGTACCAGTTCGCGGCGTGCGGCGTCATGGATCCGGCGAGGCGCTCGCTCACCGAGAGGAACGCCGTACCGCGCGGGGCCAGCAGCCACTTGTAGACCGACGCGACAGTCACGTCGGCCCATCCGAGGTCCAACCGCTTCCATCCGACGGCCTGGGTGACGTCGATGATCGTGACCGTCCCGATGCCCGCCACACTCGCCCGCAGCGCTTCGGTGTCCAGCACGGCGCCGGTCGCCGACTGGACCAGGCTGACCGTCACGAAGTCGTAATCACCGGCGGTCGCGACGAGTTCGTCGGCGGGCAGTTCGGTGATCGACACCCCGCGGGCGGCCTACGCGGCGAACGGGAAGGTGGTGCTGGTGAATTCAGCCGCCAGCGTGGCGCCGCGGCTGCCGTCCGGAATCGCGGCGGCCACCAAACCCAGTGCCGTCGACGTACTACCGGCCATCGCCACCGATTCGACGGGCACTCCGACCAGTGCCGCGTACCCCGCCCTGCCGTCGCGCACGGGCTGATCGAACGACGTCGCGTCGAGGGTTCCGGCCTGCCACGCGGCAAGACAGTCGTGCAGCGCCCGGATCAGGAACTTCGGGGGCAACCCGTACGTGGGCGAGTTGAGAAACCCTGCGGCCCCGTCGAATTCAGCGCCGAACGCCTGCCGCGCCGTCATGCCCCGGGGTCACCGGGGGGCTCGTCACCACGCAACCTGGCCTGCAGCTGCTCGCGGTCCAGGCGCCGTCGCTCGTCGAACCTGGCGATGCTCGCCGTCGCCCGTTGCCGAAGCGGTGCGAGCAGCCAAATGCCCAGCGGGAACGCGATCACGATCGCGAACAGGATCGCGATGACGAACGGGAAGTCTTGCAGCCCGAGCAGGCGACCGACCCCGAGGATCGCCGCCGCGAGCACCGCAACCAGTAACAGACGCGCCCCGACGTAGACGAGCACATCGGCGACGAGACGGGGACCTTGCCGACCTTCTGACACGCACCTGAGCCTACCGACGGCGCGTATATTCGATGTCAGGAGGTTTGTGTGGCGTATTTGCTCCTGTTACTCGTTCTGGCCGGTCTGTTCTACATCGGTTGGCGGCTCATGCGGTCCGGTGGAAGCCGGCCGCAGCCGCGGGTGATCGGACCCGACGACGACCCGGATTTTCTCCGGCGTCTCGGTCAGGACGACAACAACCCGCGGCAGTAGCACCGCGGCGATCGCCGGCGCCCGCTGTCGGCCGGGCCGGCTAGCCGCGTCCGTCGTCGCGGCGCGCGGCCCCGGCGAACCCGTCGGCCACGACACCCGCCAGTTCGAGCAACGCATCCCGGGTCGTCGGCCTCAGCCGTTCCAGGCTGATCTCGGCGCCCTCTTCCAGATGCGGGTCGAACGGCACCACCCGCACCGCGCGGCACCGCCGGGAGAAGTGGTCGGAGACCTTCTGCAGATCCACCTTGCCCGAGCGCGGCCGTACCGCGTTGATGACGGCGATCGCGTTGGCCACCAGCGCCTGGTGGCCGTGTGCGTCCAGCCAGTCCAGGGTCGCTGATGCGCTGCGCGCTCCGTCGACCGAACCGGAACTGATCACCACCAGGACATCGGCGTTCGCCAGCACGGCCGTCATCGCCGAATGCATCAACCCGGTTCCGCAGTCGGTGAGCACCAGGCTGTAATAGCGTTCGAGCACCTCGAGCGTGCGGGTGTAGTCGTCAGAGCTGAACGCCTCCGACACCGCCGGATCGGTCTCGGAGGCCAGCACCTCCAGGCGGCTCGGCCCCTGCGAGGTGTACGCGCGGACGTCGCTGTAGCGCTCGATACCCTCGGCGTCGCGCAGCAGGTGGCGCACCGTGGCCGTCGTCTCCAACGGCACCTTCTGGCTCAGCGTGCCCCGGTCGGGGTTGGCATCGACGGCCACCACCCGGTCACCGCGGATCGACGCGAACGTCGCGCCCATGGTGGCGGTGATCGTGGTCTTGCCCACGCCACCCTTCAGCGACAGGACCGCGATCCGATAGCAGCCGCCCAGCGGTTGTTTGACCCGCGTGATGAGGCTGTCCTGTTCCGCGGCCTTGGGGCTCTCGCCGATGTTGACGGTCTTGAACGTCGCCAGATACAGCCACTTGCGCCAGCCGTGCGAGGGCGCGGGTTTGGGCTGGCCGAGCAGCGCCACCGTGGACAGATCGAGGTACGGCGTCGGCGGGACCGGCAGCGGCTGCGACACCGGATGCTGCGGTTCGGTGACGGGCGGGGCGACCGCGGGCGTCGGCGGCACCGGTTGGACCGCAGCGGGATCGACGACCGGCATCCCGGCCGGCGGGGTGGGGGCAGACCACTCCGGCGGCGCCTGCGGCTCCTCGGCGGCCGGATCACGGAACCGCTGCTGAGCCCGGAACCCGCCCGGCGAGTGGTCACCCATCAGCCCACTCCGGCGTAGGAGTGCAGGCCGACGGTGACGAGGTTGATGAAGAACAGGTTGAACACCATCGCCACGAAGCCGGCGACGTTGATCCAGGCGGCCTTGCGGTCGCGCCATCCCGCGGTCGACCGGGCGTGCAGATAGGCGGCGTAGACCACCCACGCGATGAACGACACCGTCTCCTTGGGGTCCCAGCCCCAATAACGGCCCCAGGCCTCCTCGGCCCAGATGGCGCCGAAGATCACGCCGAAACCGAACACCGGGAACGCGAAGATCGTCGTGCGGTACGCGATGCGGTCGAGGGTCTGTGCGTCGGGCAGCCGCTGGACGACGCGCGCGACGACCCCGTCGTGTCCGGGTTGTCCGAGCCGCGACATCTTGACCAGGAACAGGATGCTGGCCACACCGCCCACGAGGAACACCCCCGAGCCGAGGCTGACCACCGAGACGTGGATGGGCAGCCAGTAGGACTGCAGCGCGGGCATGACGGGTGCGGCGTGGGAGTACAGCCAGCGCCCTGACACCGTCAACAGGATGAGCACCGGGAGGAGCACGAAAACCCACAGCGCGCGGTATTGCGGGCGGCGCAGCACCACCGCGGCGGCCACCAGACCGCAGAACGCCGTCAGGTTGATGAACTCGTACATGTTGCCCCACGGCACCCGTGAGGTGGACAGTCCGCGCAGCACGATGCACGCCAGCAGCAACGCGGTGCCGACGTACACCAGCGCCAACCCGGCCGAACCGATGCGTTCGTCGAGCGGACGCCGCGGGACGTCGGAGACGATGCCCGGGCGCGCGCTGTCGGCGCCGACGGCAGCGCCCGATGTCGCCGCCGCGGCGGCTCCGACCAGTTCCCGGTCGTCGACCTTGCGGCTGCGGCTGTAGGCCAGTTCGACCGCGAGCAGCAGCAGCGCCGCCACCAGGACCACCACCGATGAGGTGAACGCCCAGTCCGAGTACCGGGCCAGACCGAGGTCGATCTCGGGACTGTTCATGTGACCTTCTCTCCTGACACGGCGTCGGCTTTCGTGTCGGGGTGGCCGGCGTCAGTGTGACCAGCGTCGGGGTGGCCGGCCAACAGCCGCACCGTCAACCGCTCGAACTCCTCGCCCCACCCGGAGTTGTCGGTGCGGGCCAGCCCGCCCAATTCGACGCTAACGGTACCCGGATGCGCCGGGGTGATCCGAACCCAGACCCGGCGGCGCCGCACGATCAGCGAGACCAGCAGACCCGCCATCATCGTCATCGCGAACACCAGCACCCAGATCTGCGCCGGGTCGTGCGACACCTGGACGTTGACGAACGGCACCGCACCGTCGAACCGGATGACGGTGCCGTCGTCGAGGCGGGTTTCGCCGCCGACGCTGAGGTTGACCCTGGCTTCGCGGGTGAGCCGGCCCTGGCCGATCAGGCGCTCGTCGAGGGTGAAGATGTTCTGCGGCCTGCCGGAGTCCAGCCCCGTGTCCCCGCGGTAGACGTCGATCGCGACGCCGGGGTCGCGCAGCGCGGGGAAGCTCGACGACAACAGCGTGCCGTGCAACGACTGGGTCGGCGCGAACAGCCCCTGGATCGCGATCTGATTCTTGCGGCGTTCGTCGGCGTCGGGGTAGGTGCCCGCGGGCGGGTCGAAGCGCATCACCCCCGACGACAGGAACGTCGACTGGTCGTCGGGCCGCCACTGCAGGGTCTGGGTGCGGGTCTGCCCGTCGGGGAAGGTGACGGTGAACGTCGGCGCGTACCCGTGGCCCTGCAGGTACACCCGGTCACCGCCGACGCGCAGTGGTTCGTTGACCTTGAGCTCGTAGGGCCGCCACGTCCCCGTCGTCAGGTCGTCGCCGGCCTGGTATTCGATGTCCGCGGAGAACGACGTGGCCTGGCCGTTGTCGAGGTAGTCGGCCTGAAACTCGTTGACCTTGAGGCAGATCGGATACAGCGAGGTGCCGTCGACGGTGTTGCCGGCGCGGAACGAGTCGAACGCGGCGGGTGAGGCCGAACAGAAGCCGGGGCCGCCGTCGGCGATGACGATGACGTTGCCCTCGTAGCCGAACAGCTTGCCCGCGGCGATCGCGACGAGCAGACCGAGCAGCGAGAAGTGGAAGACGATGTTGCCGAACTCGCGCAGATAACCCTTCTCCGCGGAGATCTCGGTCGCTTCGCCCTCGGCTCGGGTGACCTTGCGCCACCCCTTGAGTTGCTCGCTGATCGATGCCGCGACCTGCTGCGGATCCCCTGCGACCTGCGCGGTGTGGTGTTTGGGCAGCCGGCTCAGGTTCCGCGGGGCGGGCACCGGAACCGCCCGCAGGCTCTTGGCGTGCTCGACGAGTCGCGGTGTCAGACAGCCCACGAGCGAGATGAACAGCAGCACGTAGATGGCGGTGAACCAGAAACTGGAGAACACGTCGAAGGCCTGCAGCCGGTCCAGCCACGGGCCGAGTGTGGGGTGTTCGGCGAGGTATTCGGCGACCTTGGTCTCGTTGAGGCTGCGTTGCGGCAGCAGGGCGCCCGGGATGGCCGCGAGCGCCAGCAGGAACAGCAGCACCAGTGCGGTGCCCATGGACGTGAGCGTCCGCCAGGTGTTGCGCCCGTACGCGAGCAGACGCAAAGGTGTCCATTTTCGGCGATTTTCGGGCAGTTTTGTGTCTGCTCGCGGGGAGGACGTGACCATCAGATCGGGAGCCTCACGTCGCTGACGAACGCATCACGCACCCAGGCCACGAAGTCGTTCCACAACCCCGTCACCAGAGCGGTGCCCACGATGAGCAGCAGCACTCCCCCGAAGATCTGGATGGTGCGGGTGTGCCGGCGCAGCCAGCCCAGCCCGTGCACCGCCCGCGCCGAACCGAAGGCCAGCAGCACGAACGGGATGCCGAGGCCGAGGCAGTACGCGATGACCAGGGCCACACCGCGCGCGACGCTGGCGCCGTCGGTGGCCGAGGCGACGGTGATCACCCCGGTCAGCGTCGGCCCGAGACACGGCGTCCAGCCCAGCGCGAACACCGCGCCCAGCAACGGCGCACCGGCGACGGTGGACAGCTGCCGCGGGGTGAACCGGGCCTGGCGCTGCAGCGCGGGGACGAGCCCCACGAACACCAGGCCCATCAGGATCGTGACCACGCCGCCGATACGTTGCAGCAAAAGCTGATTGGTGATGAGCGTCGTCGTCATACCGAGCACCGCGACGGTGCCGAGCAGGAACACCGCGGTGAAACCGGCGACGAACAGCGCGGCGGCGCCCGCGACTTTCAGCCGCCGCGCGCGCACGGCGACACCACCGGGCTGCGGCTCGGTGCCGTCGGTTTTGTCGTCGTCGACCCCCACCACCGCTGCCAGATACGACAGATAGCCGGGCACCAGCGGCACCACGCACGGCGACGCGAACGACACCAGCCCGGCCAGCACGCAGACGCCCAGCGCCAGCACCACCGGCCCGGCCGCGGCGATCTCGGCGAACCCGGTCACGGCTGCGTCCCCGGTTGAGGCTGTGCGGCGAGGCGCTCGACGACGGGCTGCAGGTCCTCGGCGAGCAGTTCCCGCAGGAACACCGCCGCGACCCGGTGCTCACGGTCGAGGACGACGGTCGACGGGATGACCGTGGTCGGGTACTTGCCGCCGAACGCGATCATCGTGCGCATCGGCGGGTCGTAGATGGACGGGAACGTGATGCCGCGATCGCGGACGAAGTCGACGGCGGCCTCGCGGTTGTTGTCGCGTACGTCGATGCCGAGGAATGCGACGCCGTCGGCGCGGGTGGCCTCGTAGACCTTCTGCAGCTCGCCGATCTCGGTGCGGCACGGCGCACACCATTGACCCCACACGTTGATCACGACGACCTGGCCCGCGAAGTCGTCGAGCGACAGTGTCTTGGCCGGGTCGAGCAGGTCGGGGCCGGTCAGCGCGCCGGGCCGGCCGCGGTCGGCGGGCGGATCGTAGAAGATGTCGGTCTTGCCGCCGGGTGCCACGAATTCGAAGGTGCCGCCCTGCGCGACGGCGTCGTCACCGGTGGAGCAGCCGGCGAGCGCGACCACCGCCACGCTAGCCAGCACAATCCACCACCGCCTCACTGTCCGGACAACTCCGCGTATCCCCACCCGACGTAGGCGTCGCCGTGGAAATAGAACGAGGTGACCGAGGCGAGGTTGCACAGCCGCCTGGTCGGGAAGTGGTGCAGCGGTTTGCCCGTCATCGCGCGGCGCAGCGTCTCCACCGGCAGCTGATGGCTGACACACACCGCCTCGTGGCCTGCGGCCTTCTCCCGCGCCCGGTGCAGCGCCGCCGTCATCCGCGCGGCGATGTCGTTGTACGGCTCACCCCACGACGGGGTGCGGGGGTTGCGCAGGTGACGCCAGTTGACCGGATTGCGCAGCGCACCGTCACCGGGTGAGACCTTCTTGCCCTGGAAGACGTTGAGCGATTCGATCAGTTCGTCGTCGGTGTCGATCGACAGCCCGTGCGCCGCGGCGATGGGGCCTGCGGTCTCCTGGGCGCGCTCCAGCGGAGAGGCCACCACGTAGACGATGTCGCGGTGGGCAAGCCATGCGGCGACGGCCTCGGCCTGCGCCCGGCCGCGTTCGGACAGGTGGTAGTCGGGCAGCCGGCCGTAGAGGACGCCGTCGGGGTTGTGCACCTCGCCGTGACGCATCACGTGCACGATCGTTTTGTCGGTCATGCGGGCTTCGTCGCTTCCGCTGCGGCGCGGGCCGCGGCGGGCAGCGCGGCGGCGATGCGGTCGAACGCCTCGTCGTCGAGGGCCGCGGAGACGAACCACGCTTCGAACGCGCTGGGCGGCGGATAGACGCCGGCGTCGAGCAGGGCGTGGAAGAACGGCGGGAAGCGCCAGGTCTCGGTGGCGCGGGCGGTGGCGAAGTCGGTGACCGGTTCGGCGGAGAAGAACACCGACAGCATGTTGCCGCCCCGCTGGACGCGGTGGGTAACGCCGGCGCCGGTGAGCGCGCCGGTGAGCAGGCCGGCCAGCCGGTCGGCGTTGGCGTCGAGCGCCGCGTACACGCTGTCGTCGGCGGTGCGCAGCGTCGCCAGGCCGGCGGCCATCGCGACGGGGTTCCCGGACAGGGTGCCGGCCTGGTACACCGGGCCCAGCGGCGCGAGGCGTTCCATCACCTCAGCGCGGCCACCGAACGCCGCGGCGGGCAGGCCGCCGCTCATGACCTTGCCGAAGGCGAACAGGTCGCCGTCGACGGGATCGAGCCCGTACCAGCCCGAGCGGCTGACCCGGAAACCGGTCATCACCTCGTCGAGGATCAGCAGCGCGCCGTGGTCGGCGGTGATGCGGCGCAGCGCCGCGTTGTAGCCGGGTTCCGGTGGGACCGCGCCCATGTTGCCGGGGCTGGATTCGGTGATGACGGCGGCGATCTGGTCGCCGAGCTCGCCGAACACCTCTTCGACCGCGGCGACGTTGTTGTAGGGCAGCACGATGGTGTCGGCGGTGGCCGCGCCGGTCACGCCCGGCGACGACGGCAGCCCCAGCGTGGCGACACCGGATCCGGCGTCGGCGAGCAGGGCGTCGCTGTGGCCGTGGTAGCAGCCGGAGAATTTGACGATCTTGGGGCGGCCGGTGAATCCGCGGGCCAGCCGGATCGCGCTCATCGTGGCCTCGGTGCCGGAGTTGACCATCCGCAACCGCTCCACGGGCGCGACGCGGCCGATGATCTCGGTGGCCAGCTCGGTCTCCGAGGGAGTCGGGGCGCCGAAGGACAGACCATGGGCGGCGACGCCCTGCACCGCCTCCACGACCGCCGGGTGGGCGTGGCCGAGGATCATCGGGCCCCACGAGCAGACGAGGTCGACGTAGCGGTTGCCGTCGGCGTCGGTCAGCCAGTAGCCGCTCGCCGACGTGATGAAGCGAGGCGTGCCGCCGACGGCGTTGAACGCCCGGACCGGGGAGTTTACCCCGCCGGGGATGACAGCGCACGCATCGGCGAACAGCCGCGCCGACTTCTCGGTCGCGGTGTGGTCAGCACCCATGCATCCCAGTGTCCCAGCCGCACCGAGCGCGTCAACTACAGGGTGTAGTTCGTCTCAGGGCAACCGGCCCCGCCAGCTGAGCACCTGACCCGCGCCCTGGGTCATCACGCTGCCGGGCATCACCCGCAGCCGGTACGGCGTGAGCCGTAGCGCCGCGAACTCCGGCGAGGCCGGACCGCCGCTCCACTGCGGGATGATGTGCGGGTCGTACCCGACCGGCTCCGGCCCGGTGGCGAACTTCTGCCACACCGCGGTGCGGGTGTCGTCGTCGAAATACCACTCCACCAGACAGTCCGCGCTGCACGTCTCCTGGCTCGGCGACCAGTACGACAGCGAGATGTACGGGTGCGCATGCAGATCCGCGCGTTTGACCAGCGAGGGCACGGTCGCGATCCAGCCGAACAGGTCGGTGCCGTTCCACTCCCAGATCGGGTGCAGGATGCGGGAGCGCGGACGGCCGTCGGCGTCGACGGTGGCCGCCGATGCCCACACGATCGAATGGGCCATGCCGACGAACGCGGGTGCCACGGTGTCCAGGGTGCTCACACCGATTCACCCTATGCGCGAGAGTCGTGGCGTCGCGAGGCTGCATTCACGCAGCGGCTCTCTCGCACTTTGCCTGCGTAGCGTCAGTCTCGCGCAGGGCCCAGAGCAGGTCAGCTCGACTCGGAGCCCGCCTGGGCCGTCTCGGCGTGCTTGTCGTCCTGCCCGCCCTCGTCCTGGCCACCCTCGTCCTGGCCACCCTCGTCCTGGCCACCCTCGGCCTCGCCGCCCTCGTCCTTGCCGAACTTGGGCTCGCCGTTCTCGTCGACCCATTCGTTGACGGCGGTTCCCGCCACCGTGCCGCCGGTACCCGGCATCACGATCGTCGGGCGCTCTTCCTCGTACTCCTTGCGCATCTCCTTGGCCGCGGCGCGATGCTCGTCGGTGATCTCGGGTTTCTCCGTGATCTTGGCGTCGGGGTCGTCGGCCACGTTCTGTGACGCGTTCTTTTCGGCTCCGGACCGTTCTTCCGTGTCGTCCTTGTCGTCGCTGCTCATGAGCTAACGACTGCCCGAAAGTGTGATCTGCGAAACAGAAGCCGTCTTACGCCGGTACAGCTCTCACTGCGGCGGGCAGGCTGGGCAGGAAATGCCGGGTGGCGAACGCACGAAGCTCGTCGGCCGTGTCGAGCGGCTGCATGCTGGGCAGCAACAGCACCACCGCCGCGTATCGGAGGATGGTGTCGGCGAGCTCGTTGACGGCCTGCGGACCGATCCGCTCGGCGAAGCCGGCCGGGAAGATCACCCGCAACGCTTCGGCCATCCGCTCGACGGCCGCCGCCCAGTGCTGATGCGCGAGCGCGAGGACGAAGCCGGCATCCTCGGCGAGCATGCCATTGAGGATCCGGTGCCCTCGGAACTTCAGGATGGACAGCGTGAACGCCTCGACATAGTAGTTCGACTGCGGTGCAGCGCTTTTCAGCTCCTGCGCGATGTCGAGGAACAACGCGGCGTTCTCGCGCTCGACCACGGCGGCCACCAGCTCGTCGCGGTTGGCGAACCGTCGGTAGATCGTGGTGCGGCTGACCCCCGCCCGCCGCGCGACGTTGTCGAGGGCGACCCGCCGGAAGCCGTGCCGCTCGAACTCGGCGACGGCGGCGTCGAGGATCGCAGGCATCGAGCGGTCAGGCGTGGGCATAGCCCCGCTGGGCGAATTTGTTGTAGCGCACGCTCATCGGCAGCCTGTCCCACAGCCAGTTCACCGGCCGCGACCGCCAGACCGCCGCGAAACGCTGGTACCGCCGGTCTTGGCGCTCACTCCACGGCAGACCCAGCAGGCGCCGGGCCTGGGGCGGCAGACCGCCGGCGGTGAGGAACGCGGCGATCGGGTTGAACCCGAGCGACAGGACCCGCCACACCGCGGGGTGCACCCCCTTCGGGCAGGGGAAGCCCTTGGTCACGTAACCCACGCCGTATCTCGCGGTCCGATGGGCGACGACGCTCTCGTCGAGCATGCGCTGCCAGTACCGCTCGAACTCCGCGTAGGTCGCGGGCATCGGCCGGTCGCTGACCCCATAGCGGCGATACCAGGTCTTCGACTCGAGGTAGATCTGCTCTTTCTCGGCGTCGGAGAGCCGCTTGACGAAGGTGTCGGCGAAGTACAGCACCTGTTCGACGAACGTCGCGTGCGCCCAGAAGTAGGTCTCCGGATCCAGCGCGTGGTAGCGGGAGCCGTCGGGCATGGTGCCTTTGATGTCGTGGTGGAAATCGCGGACGTTGGAGCCCTCGTGCTGGTCATCGGAGCCGTACACGGTCATGAAGATCGGCGGCAACGTGCGCTTGACGCGGGCGGCGGTGTCGGAGAAGAACACCGAGTGGTCGAGGACGCCCTGGCCGAGTTCGGCGAGCATGTTCTGCAGGACCGCGGGCCGGGGGCCGATGAGGTACATCCGGTTGTCGCCGAAATAGCGCCAGACCAGCGATTGTGGTCCCAGCGGCAGCGCGTCGACCCCGGTGGTGCTGTTCTCCGCCAACTCCGTCATGTGGCACAGTGTTACAGAATTCGAACTATGTACCAACCGGGTGTGGGCGGGGTCACCATGTGAGGGGGTCGAGCCGCAGGTAGAACTCGAGTCGTTCGTCGTCGACGGCCCAGGGGTAACGCTCCTCGACCCCGCTGCGGGCGGGCATCCCCGGGAAGCTCTGCCGAGCGCTCTCCAGCAACAACGCGAGATCGGCGTGCCGGTCCGCGACGCCCAGTCGACCCAGATCGACGAAACCGACGCTGGACCCGTCGACGAGGATGTTGGGCAGGCACAGGTCGCCGTGACATACGACGAGGTCTGCGCGTTCCTGGTGGCGTCGCAACCCCGCGTCCCGCTCCACCCGGGCGAGCAACGCCGTCCCGGGAACCCCGCGGTCCTCGTCGGGGAGGAAGTCCGGGTTGACCGCGTCTCGGGCGACGACGTCGCGGGCCATCGCCAGCATCGTGTCGAGGTCACGGCGGTACGGACAGCCGACGACGGACATCGCGTGCAGTGTCCGCACGGCGTCGACGAGCGCAGGCCACGCCTCGGCGAGCGCCTCGGCGCCCAACTGGTCCGCGGGGATTCCGCGCACCGCACCAGTGACCATTTCGGCACCCGCGCGGTCGGTGCGCCAATCGAGGACGACCGGACCGGGCACCCCGTGCGCGGTCGCCCATCTCATCCGGTCGCGTTCACCGGCCAGCGCCGCGGCGCCGGCGGCGTCGACCACCTTGCGGTAGCGGCTGCCGTCCGCGCTGCGGAACACCCGCGCGCCGGATTCTCCGGTCGTGACCGGTAGCCAGTCAGCCACGCCGCAGCCGGGCCACCCCCACGACGAGCAGCACCCCGGCGGTCGTCACCAGCAGCAGTGCGAGTGTGAGCAGCGGGGCCGAGTACACCGTCACCGCGGTCTCCGGTTCTCCCGGTGCGACCGGCGCCGCCGTCGCCGGCCTGTCGGCCGCCATCCAGCTCGCGACACAGCCGGCCGCCGCGGCTGCGGCCAACACCAATTCGAGCAGCGCGCGGCCCCGCGCGCTCACGACGCGCGGTCCTCGACGAGCTTGGTCAGCTCCTCGCGCAGCTTCGCGTGCCGCCGCGCCCACGCCTGGGCGGTCCGGTTGTTCGACATCTTGACGCCGATGCCCGTACGCCCGCGCGGGACGCCGGTCAGCTCACCGAGCGCCCTCGCCGCCTGCCATTTCGGCATATCGGGACCGGACGCGGGTGGGTACACCTCGATGATCTCCGTCAGCTTCGTGATCTCGGCGCCCTGGCGCAGGCTGTCGCGAGTCAGCTCGACCGAGGTGTGGATCCGCGCGGCCTTGATCTGGACGGTCAGGAACCCCGACACCAGGACCAGGAACAGCCCCGGCACCAGCGGCTGCGGCCCGTACCCCGCGGAGATCTGGATCGCCAGCATCGCCGCCCCCGCCGCGGGCCCGGCCAGCAGCCACGCCCAGCTCGCGCCCGGCTCGTAGAACAGCCGCTCACTCGACGCGGTGGTCGACGGGCCGGTCATCGGGCGGCCCGGGGTTCGAACCACCCGGCGGCACTGCGGCGCGTCAGCAATACGGTGCCGACAACGATCGGCAGCAGCGCCAGCAGCGTCATGGGCTGGCCGACACCGGCTCCAGCCGCCAGCATCACCAGCACCACCGCGATCGCCAGCGCGAGTGCGACCGTGGCCCGCCGGAACTTCGCGTCACCTCGGCGTGCCCGGCCCGCGACGAAGGCCAACCCGGCACCGGCCAACACCGCGCCGATCCCCATCCCGCGATAGACGGTCAGGTAGTCGCGCACCTTCTCGTTCGTCACTTCCGGATCCATGGCCGAGCGGGCGGTCTCGAACGTCACGGTGGCGGCGAGCAGTCCTCCGACGATGAGCAGAACGGCGCCGGCGACCAGGGCCCAGAATGCGATCTCGACGACGCGCGGCCGCGACGGTATTGGCGAAGCGGTCATGGTCGCGTCAGCCTAGCGCGGTCACCGGGTGAAGAAGGCGTTGGCGTCCTTGCGGTGCAGCAGGAAGATGCCACCCGCGATGAGCACCGAACCGATGATCGCGGTGCCCGCGTACCCGAAGGCCGCCACGGGAGATTCCCGCTCGACGGTGAACAGATTCGTGGCGGTGTAGGCGACCGATCCGAAGCCTCCGGCGGTCAGCAGCGTGCGGGTCCAGCGGTAGCCCTGACGCAGCAGAAGAAGGAACGTCACCACGATCGACGCGACCACCACCACAATCATCACCGCCATCCCCTTGAGGAACAGCGACGCGCCCTCCACCGGCACCATCAGGTTGTCGATCAGGTAGCCGATCACCAGCAGCGGCAGTGCGGCCGCCCACAACCAGAATCCGGTGTCGACATCGGGCGGCCGGGTGGACGGCGGCCCGGCCGGGCGCACATTGGGTTCGCTCATGCCAGCCAACCGGCCGCGTCTGCCGCCCAGTAGGTCAGCACGATGTCGGCGCCGGCACGCCGGATGCCGACGAGCGCTTCCAGAGCCGAGGCCTGCAGATCGATCCACCCGTTGGCGGCCGCGGCGCTGATCATCGCGTACTCACCCGAGATCTGATACGCGGCGACCGGCACCGGCGAGATGTCCGCGCACGCCCGCACGACGTCCAGATACGACATGGCCGGCTTGACCATCACCATGTCAGCGCCCTCGGCGAGGTCGAGTTCGATTTCACGTAACGCTTCGCGGGCGTTCCCGCTGTCCTGCTGATACGTCCGGCGGTCACCCTGCAGGCTGCTGCCGACGGCCTCGCGGAACGGGCCGTAGAACGCCGAGGCGAACTTGGCCGCGTACGCCAGGATCGCCACGTCGGTGTGTCCGGCGGCGTCGAGTCCGTCGCGGATGGCGCCCACCTGCCCGTCCATCATCCCGCTCGGAGCCACCACGTGGGCGCCCGATTGTGCTTGCGCCACAGCCAATTTCACGTACTGATGATTGGTGGCGTCATTATCAACCCTTCCCGACCCGTCGACAATTCCGCAGTGCCCGTGATCGGTGAACTCGTCGAGGCAGGTGTCGGCCATGATCACGGTGTCCTCACCGAGGTCCTTGGCCAAGTCGCGCAGAGCAACGTTGAGGATGCCGTCCGCGTCGATGCCGATCGAACCGCGGGCGTCCTTGTCCTCGCCGCGGGGCACACCGAAGAGCATCAGCCCGCCCACCCCTGTGGCCACCGCGTCGGCAGCCGCCCGGCGCAACGAGTCGCGCGTGTGCTGAACCACCCCGGGCATCGACGAGATGGGCCGCGGCTCGTCGATCCCGTCGGCGACGAACATCGGCAACACCAGATGCCGTGGCTCCAAGGAAGTTTCAGCAACCAGCCGGCGCATGGCCGGCGTCGAACGCAATCTGCGTGGACGCTGGCGCATGATCAGCGGCTGATCTTCACCGGCGACGGCTCTTCTTGCGCGGCGGCGGCAACGCACCCTCGGCGCGCAGCCGGGCGGCGTGCTCGGCGAGCGCCTCCACCAGCGGACCGACGGCGGCCACCTCGGGCTGCACGTCGACGCGCAGGCCGAACTCGGCCGCGGTCTCCGCGGTCTTCGGCCCGATGCAGGCGACGATCGTGCGGGCATGCGGTTTACCCGCGATGCCGACCAGGTTGCGCACCGTCGAGCTGGAGGTGAAGCACACCGCGTCGAAGCCGCCGGTCTTGATCATCTCGCGGGTCGTGGCCGGCGGCGGTGCAGCGCGCACCGTCCGGTAGGCGGTGACATCCTCGATCTCCCAACCACGTTCACGCAGCCCCTCGGCCAGCGTCTCGGTGGCGATGTCGGCGCGCGGCAGCAGCACCCGGTTCACCGGGTCGAAGATGTCGTCGTAGGGCGGGAACTCGTCGAGCAGACCCAGCGAGGACTGCTCGCCCGTCGGCACCAGCTCGGGGTTGATGCCGAACGCGCGCACCCGCTCGGCCGTCGCCTGACCGACGCAGGCGATCTTCACCCCGGAGAACGCGCGGGCGTCGAGCCCGAACTCGTTGAACTTCTCCCACACCGCACGCACGGCGTTGGTGGAGGTGAACACCACCCACTGGAAGCGGCCGTCGACAAGACCCTTGACCGCACGCTCCATCTGCGCGGGGCTGCGCGGCGGTTCGACGGCGATGGTGGGCACCTCGATCGGCAGCGCGCCGTGGCCGACGAGCTTGTCGCTCATCTCCCCGGCCTGGTCCTTGGTGCGCGGCACGAGCACGGTCCAGCCGTACAGCGACCGGCTCTCCCACCAGTTCAGCTTGGCCCGGTTGGCGACGGTCTTGCCGATGGTGACGACCAGCGGCCCGGCCAGCGGACCCGCGGGTGCGCCGGTCTGCTCTGGACCGGTCAGCACGTTCTTGTCGATGAGCCCGGACAGCGTGGTCTCCACCGAACGCTGCTGACAGGTGGTGCCGTTGGCGGTGACGACCGCCGGGGTGCTCTCGGCGATGCCGTACTCGATCAGAGTGCGGGCCGCGTCGGGCAGATGCGACGCGGTCGCGTGCAGGATCAGCGGACCGGGGGCCGCGGCGATCGCGGCCCAGTCCACGTCACCGCGCACGTCGGCGACGGTGTGGGTGGAGCCCAGCGGCAGACCGGCGTACGTCGGCACCGCGGTGGTGTCGGGCAGACCCGGCACGATCTCGAAGTTCGCGTGGCTCTTCGCCAGCGCGTTCACCTCGGCGATGACGGCGTCGAGCGACAGCGGGTCGCCCGCCACCAGCCGGACCACGTCCACTCCGTGCCTGGCCTCGCCGACCAGGATCTTGGCGACCTCGGACGGGTCACCCAGCGCGGGCCGGATGTCGGGGCCACCGGGGATCGTCGACACCGCGGGTTCCTCGGCGCCGTCGGCGGCGTTGACCGGCTCCGCCGGTTCCGGGCCCGACGGCGGCGGCAGGTGCGCCCCCACCAGGGCCAGCACAGCCTCGGGCACGTCCGGGTCGGTGAACACCAGCGCGGCGTTGACGAGCACACTGTGCGCCCGCGTGGTCAGCAGGCCGGGGTCACCCGGGCCCGATCCCACGAAGGTGATGCGGCCGGGCTTCATCCTGCGCCCACGCCCGCTCTCCTGCCGAGTCATCTGTCGCTCACTCCCGCTCTACTGCTCAGTGGTGATCCGCTATGAGCTCGCGCGCCCCCAGTTCGAACAACTCCGCGGCGACCGAGACCCCGAGGTCTGCGGCGCGGCCCGGAGTTCCGATGCCAGACGCACGGATCACGTCGGATCCGTCCAGCGCCGCCACGCAGCCGCGTAGCGACACCTCTTCGAAGATGCGGCCGTCCTCATCGATAGACTCGACCACCTCGGCGATCGCGCCCACCGGTGCGGCGCAACCCGCTTCCAGTTCGGCGAGCAGGACCCGTTCAGCGGTGACCGCCGCGCGCGTGTCGGCGTCATCCAACTCCGCCAGTAGCGCGACGAGTCCGGTGTCGCCTGCGCGGCACTCGACCGCTAGGGCACCCTGAGCCGGCGCTGGCAACATCTGCACCGGCTCGAGAGTCTCGGTGACATCGCGAAGCCGTCCGATGCGGGCCAGACCCGCCCGGGCAACCACGATGCCGTCGAGCTCACCGTTGCCGACCCTGTTCAACCTGGTATCTAGGTTGCCTCTTAGGGGGCGAATTTCCAAACCGAGACCCAGTGCTCTAAGCTGCGCGGCCCGTCGCGGGCTCGACGTGCCGATGGTGGAGCCGACGGGCAACTCCCCCAGCACCAGGCCGTCGCGGGCCACCAGGGCGTCCCTGGGGTCCTCACGACGCGGGATCGCGGGGATGGTGAACCGCTCGTCGGCGGCCGTCGGCAAATCCTTGTACGAGTGCACGGCGACGTCGACGCGGCCGTCATGGATCGCCTCGCGCAGGGCGGCGGTGAACACCCCGACGCCGATGTCGGCGATGGGACCCTGATTGCGGTCCCCCTCGGTGGAGATCAGCACCAGTTCGGCGGGATGGCCCTTTTCGATCAGCGCATCGCGGATGGTGCCGGCCTGCGTCTTCGCGAGCAGGCTGGCCCGGGTGCCGATCCGGATGGGCGCGTCGGCGTTGCTCAAGCGCTACTCGGACCTGTCGAGTTCGATGGGCAGCAAAGGCAACTCGCCTGCCGCGACCGCGTCGACCGCCTGCTGGTCGAGCTCGAACAGCTCGCGGAGCGCTTCGGCGTAACTGTCCCCGCCCGGTGCGCTGGCCAGCTGCTTCACGCGCACCGTGGGGGCATGCAGGAGTTTGTCGACGACCCGGCGGACGGTCTTGGCGACCTCGTCGCGGTGAGCGACGTCGAGTTCGGGCAACCGGTTGTCCAGGCGCAGCAACTCCGCCTCGACCACGTCCGCGGCCCGCTGCCGCAACGCGGTGACCGTCGGGGTGACCTCGGCCATCCGCTGGCCGGCCAGGTAGTTGGCGACTTCGGCGGCCACGATCGCGCGGGCGGCGTCGGCATCGGACGCCGCGGCCCGCGCCGAGGGTTCGCGCTGGATGCGCTCCATGTCGATGACGTAGACGCCGGGCAGCCCGGCGATGGCCGGTTCGACGTCCCGGGGCATTCCGAGGTCGCAGATCACCAGTTCGCGGTGCTCGGGCCGTCCGGTCAACCCGCGGTGGGCGTCGGCCAGCGACACCACCGGCCGCACCGCGCCGGTCGAGGAGACCACCACGTCGGCGTCGGCCAGCGCGTGGGCGATGTCGTCGAGGTTGTGCGCGTCAGCGGTCACGCCCTGCTCGAGCAGGCTCTGCGCCAACCGGCGGGCCCGCGGCAACGAGCGGTTCACCACGTGCACACGGTCGACGCCGGCGCGGACGAGGTGCTTGGCGGACAGGGCACCCATGGATCCGGCGCCGATGACCACGGCCGTGCGGCCGGCCAGCGAGCCGAGTTTGGCTTCGGCGATGTCGAGGGCGACCGAGACCACCGAGGCGCCTGCCGCGTCGATGCCCGTCTCGGAGTGCACGCGCTTCCCCACCGACAACGCCCGCTGCGACAGTTCGTGCAGGGTCCGGCCGACGGTGTGGTTGGCCTCGGCGGAGGTGTACGCCCGGCGGACCTGGCCGAGCACCTGCTGCTCGCCGATGACGGCGGAGTCCAGGCCGCTCGCGACGGCGAACAGATGCTCGACGGCGGCCTCGGCGTAGCGCACGTAGGCGTACTTAGTCAGATCGTTGAGGGACATGCCGCAGTGTTCGGCGAGGACCTGGCCGATCACCGACAGCCCACCGTGGAATGCGTCGACGACGGCATAGACCTCGACGCGATTGCAGGTGGACAGCACCATCGCCTCTGTCACCAGCGACGATTGCAACACCTGGTCGACGATCTTGGCCTGGTCGGATTCGTCGGTGCTCAACTGCTCGAGCACCGACACGGGGGCACTGCGGTGCGAAACCCCGAACAACAACACGCTCATGGCCTCATCACCACGTCATCCACGGTATCCGTTCACGAGCGCGCCGACCAAATTTCACCTAGTCATCTTTGTCACCCCGGCGAGGATTTGTCACTGGGCGGATCCCAGATCAGCCAGCAGTCGAGGTTCGTCGACCTCCCAGTAGCTGTGTTCGGCGCCGTCGAGCAGCACCACCGGCAACCGGTCGCCGTACTCCGCCCGCAACGCCGAGTTCCCGTCGGCCGCCGCCACGTCGACATCGGTGACGGTCAGACGGAAACCCAGCTCGCCTGCCAGCTCCGCCAGCCGGCCGGCCGCCTGCTCGCACACACTGCAGCCGGCCCGCGTCAGCAACTCGATTGCGTGATCCACCACCCCAGTATCCGGGGCCGGTGACCTAGGGTTGAGTCGTGTCCGAAATCGGGGGTACGCACGCCGAGCGGCAACAGATCGCCGGGGATGCCAGCGCGGAGGCCGCAGTCACCGATCTGGCGGCCGAACCCGTCCCGGCGCCGCCCGCGGCACCGCCGCCGGATCTGACCGCCGCGGCGTTCTTCGATGTGGACAACACGCTCGTCCACGGCTCGTCGCTGGTGCACTTCGCCCGCGGCCTGGCCGCCCGCAAGTACTTCACCTACGGCGACCTCGGGCGCTTCGCGTACGCACAGGCGAAGTTCCAGCTCACCGGCAGAGAGAACAGCCACGACGTCGCGGCGGGCAGGCGCAAGGCCCTGGCGTTCATCGAGGGCCGTTCGACGGCGGAGCTGGTCGACCTCGGCGAGGACATCTACGACGAGATCATCGCCTCCAAGATCTGGCCGGGCACCCGCGCGCTGGCGCAGATGCATCTCGACGCCGGCCAGCAGGTCTGGCTGGTGACCGCGACGCCCTATGAACTCGCCGCGACCATCGCCCGCCGCCTCGGCCTGACCGGCGCACTCGGCACGGTCGCCGAATCGGTGGACGGGGTGTTCACCGGCCGGCTGGTCGGCGACATCCTGCACGGCACCGGCAAGGCGCACGCCGTGCGCTCCCTGGCCATCCGCGAGGGTCTGAACCTGCGGCGCTGCACCGCCTACTCCGACAGCTTCAACGACGTGCCGATGCTGTCGCTGGTCGGCACGGCGGTCGCGATCAACCCGGACGCCGCACTGCGCGGCGTCGCCCGCGAACGCGGGTGGGAGATCCGCGACTTCCGCACCGCCCGCAAAGCGGCCCGCATCGGGGTGCCGTCGGCTGTCGCGCTGGGTGCACTCGGCGGTGCGCTGGCGGCGGTGGTGTCACGCCGCCAGGACGGCCACACCGGATGGCGCTGATAGGCTCGCGCCGCCAAGCACGTCGACGCGGGGAGTACGCGAAGCCATGGCCATCGCTGAAGAAATCATCGGCACCCACTACCGGTATCCGGACTATTTCGAGGTGGACCGCGAGAAGATCCGCGAGTTCGCCCGCGCCGTCAAGGACGACCATCCGGCGCACCACGACGAAGCGGCCGCCGAGGAGTCCGGTTACGACGCGCTGATCGCCTCGCTGACGTTCCTCGCAGTGGCCGGGCGCAAGGTCCAGGCCGAGATCTTCAATCAGTTCGACGTGCCGATCAACATGGAGCGGATGCTGCACCGCGACCAGAAGATCGTCTTCCACCGGCCGGTCCTGGCCGGCGACAAACTGTTCTTCGACTCCTACCTGGACTCGGTGATCGAGGCGCACGGCACCGTCGTCACCGAGGTCCGCGGAGAGGTCAGCGACGAGGCCGGGCAACCGGTGCTGACCAGTATCGTCACCGTGATCGGCGAGGCCGCCCACGACAACGAGGCCGACGAGATCAGCGCGACGATCAAGGCCCGCCGCGATGCGGCGATCGCGAAGATGGTCTCCGGGCAGAACGCGAAGTAGCCCCGGCGGTCAGCCGAAGAACGTGTTCCGGCGGCCGGCGAGCAACTGGTAGAGCGTGTGCTGGATGGTCTCGCGCACCTGGTCGGTCAGTTCGAAGGTGATCATCGGATCGTCGGCGGCGGACTCGTCGTACTCCTCGGTGTAGATCGGCTCACCGAACTGGATGTGCCACTTCGACGGCAGCGGCACCAGACCCAGCGGACCGGCCACCGGGAACAGCGGCGTCACCGGGAAGTACGGCAGGCCGAGTAGCCGCGCGAGCAGCTTGACGTCGGCCATCATCGGGTAGATCTCCTCGGACCCGACGATGGAGCACGGCACGATCGGCGCGCGGGTGCGCAGCGCCGCCGAGACGAACCCGCCCCGGCCGAACCGCTGCAGCTTGTACCGGTCTTTGAAGTGCTTGCCGAGCCCCTTGTAGCCCTCGGGGAACACCGCGGTCAGCTCACCGGCCGCCAGCAGCCGGTGCGCGTCTGAGGTGCACGCCATGGTGTGGCCGGCCTTGCGCGCGGCCTGTCCGACCATCGGCAGGTCGAACACCAGGTCGGCGGCCAGCAGCCGCAGATCGCGGTGGGCGGGGTGCTTGTCCTTCACCGCGACCGAGGTCATCAGCCCGTCGAACGGCAGCACGCCGGCGTGGTTGGCCACCACGAGGGCCGCACCCTCGGCGGGCAGGTTCTCGATCCCGCTGACCTCGACCCGGAACCACGAGTTGAACAGCACCCGCAGGATCGGCAGGAACACGGCGCTGTTGAGGTGCGAGTCGAATCCGAACTCGTCGACGGTGTAGTCACCCGACATCCGCTTGCGGACGAACTCGGCGACCGCGGCGATGCGCTGGGCGAGTTCGTTGGGGGTGTCCTCTAGTGGGGAGCCGCCGGCGGCGGCGCCGCGGTGCTGGTCGATCTCGCGCACCACCGCGGCGATCTGCTCGGCCGAGGCCCGGCTACCGGGGTCGGAGAGAAGCGAGGGATGACGACGCGCGCTGTCCGTGCGCTGAGCCGCCCGTCTCGCGGCGCCCCGACCCGAATTGCCATGCAGTGGAATGACTTTGGCTTTAGACTCACCCGACACGTACTCTTCACCCCACCGATTCCGTCAGTTTTTTCTAACGTCCCCAACGCTGCGCCGCAGCGACTGCGCGGCCCTCCACCGAGCGTACCCATCGTGGATCAACGATCGGCGTCAGTCCATGACCGCGCACGTAATCGTCAAAAGCCTCCGCCGTAGTCCACTTTGGGCTATAACCGAGGACCTCCCGCATCCGCGTGGTGTCCATGACCCGGCCGTAACTCAGGTAGTTCAGCTGCTCGCGATCGAGTTCAGTGTATCGGGTTGCCCGTCGCAGCGAGTCCACGAGCGTCAGCGCCGACCGCGGCACCGGCAGTGGGACCCGCCCGGAGCGCCGAATCGCCTGGCTCATCATGATGATCCCGGAGGCGCCGACGTTGAACGTGCCCGCCCTGCCCGCGATCGTCGCGCGCTCCAGCACACCGAGCGCATCCTGTTCGTGCAGCAGCTGCAGCCGGGGGTCCTGTCCGAGCACCGTCGGCACCACCGGCCCGGCCAGGTACCGCGACAGGGCGGTGTCCATCGCCGGACCGATCATGTTGGCCAGCCGCAGGATGGTGACCGTGATGTCCGATCGGCGCCGCCCGAGCCCGCGCGCGTAGCCCTCGATGTCGATGCTGTCGCGGGCGAAGCCCTCCCCCGGCGGCCGGCGCGCATCGGTGTTCTCCGTGAACATCACCGGATCCCGGGGACTCGAGCCGTACACCTCGGAGGTGGACTTGAGGATCACCCGCCGTACCGACGGCGCCTTCTGACACGCCGCGAAGAGCTGGATCGCGCCCATCACGTTGAGCTCTTTCAACGTGACCCGGCCACCGGCCCGCGGCGCGTAGGAGGCCGCGGCGGCGTGCACCACCGTGTCCACGTCGCCATTGCGAATGACCTTCGCGATGAACGGGTTCCGGATGTCCGCCCGGACGAACTCGGCACGGCCCATCCGCCGCAGCAGATCCTTGCTCGGTGCGACCGCGTCGACGGCGATCACCTGGCTGATCAACGGGTTCTGTGCCAACCGCGCAGTGAGGTACCCACCGAGAAAGCGGCATGCCCCCGTGACCAGCACCACCTTCGGGTACTGGACGGCGTCACCCGGGGTGCTGGAATCCACCACGCCAGCCTAACGGCTGCGGCTGGGAGACACCCCGGAGACGGCCGTGAGGTTACTTGCCGAGTTTTCTGCGCTGCACCCGTGTCCGGCGAAGCAGTTTGCGGTGCTTCTTCTTCGACATGCGCTTACGCCGCTTCTTGATGACTGAACCCATTGACTCCGCTACCTACGTATTCCTCGGTCCGAGTCGGGTCCCGACCCGACGATCGGCCCGACGTCCGGATTGACGTCCAACCCGGACACCTTACCCAAGAGGCGCAGGTGAACGAAAACGTCGGGTCAGCCGACCCGGTCAGCCAGCGTCGAAGTACGAACTCTCCAGCATGTCGTGGACGGCTTTGGCGTGCACCCGGAACGACCGGCCCACCCGGACCGCGGGCAGCTCACCGTTGTGCACCAGGCGGTACACCGTCATCTTGCTGACCCTCATCAGACTCGCCACTTCGGCGACCGTGAGAAATTGCGCCCGTGGCTGTTGGCCGTCGGGAGCATTGCTGTCCCGCTTACCGCCAGCCGAGTCACGTGCCGATGGCCCGTTCATAGACGTCATCGCAACCCAATCCATCAGGCGCGGGCAGTTCCAGCGGCTTCCCCACCGCTGGCACCGACCCGTGCATACACGAGGAGAATAGCGTGGCGGATGGGGTTACTGCGACGGGTGTGGGCTAATCCATCGGAAATCCACGAACTACTCTGTTGTAATTCCTAGCTGCTCAGAGCGGGTTTTCGCGGCATCGACCGCATTCGCCACCGCCGACCGCAAACCACCGCGTTCGAGTTCCCGCAGCCCAGCGGCGGTGGTACCGGCCGGTGAGGTAACCGTAGCGCGAAGCTGCGCCGCCGTGGTGTCCATCGACGTACCCATGGCCGCATCGCCCACCGGCTGCGCGTCGTCGAGGCGCTCGAGCAGCATCGCGGCCGAACCCGCCATCGTCTGGACCACCAGATCGGTGGCCACCGTCCGCGACAACCCGTTCGCCACGGCGGCGTCCACCAACGCCTCCACCATCAGGAAGAAGTAGGCCGGCCCGGACCCCGACACCGCGGTGACCGCGTCCAGCTGCGACTCCGGCACCGTCAGCACCCCGCCGACCGAGTCGAAGATCGCCGAGACCTCTCGGAGATGCTCCGCGGTCGCGAAGCGTCCTGCTGCCAGCGCGCTGACTCCCCCGCCGACGACCACCGGCGCGTTGGGCATCGCGCGGATCACCGGAGCGCCCGCGGGGAGTTTGTTCTCGTAGTAGGCGGTGGGCACCCCCGCCGCGACGGTCACGAAGACCTGCTCGGCGGTGTCGGTCTCGGCGTTGGCGGCGGCTTCGGCGATGTCGTCGATGACGTGTTCGACGTCGGCCGGTTTCACCGCGACGAGGACGTAGTTGGCGTTGTCGGTGGCCTCGACGACCGAGGTGACCAAGACGGAATACTTCTCGGCGAGGAACTTCGCGCGCTCCGGATGCTTCTCGGCGACCACCAGATCCTTGACCTGTCTGCCCGCCCGGAGCATGCCGGACAGCAGTGCTTCGCCCATACTTCCGCCACCGATGATCGCGATTCTGGCCATGCGCCAAAGCATGGCATGTCGGGCGCGGACGTCATCATCCGGCGCGCGCCATCCGACGCGTCACTAAGCGGCGGGCACCATCGCCAACTGCCGGCTCTGCACGATGATGTGGCCCTCGCAGTCGACGACGATGTGGTCCGCGTCGAACCACTCCTGGCCGATCTGCGTCGTCGTGCAGATCACCCGCAGCCAGCCGTCGGCGGGCCGGGCCCGCAGGAAGGCCGTCAGCTGCACCGTGGGCGCCCAACCGAACCGGTTGACCCCGAACGTCACCGGAGCCGACACGTCGCCACACAGCAGCGCGAAGAGGACGTCGGGCGCGGCGCCGTGGGGCCGGACCCAGTACTCGATCACCGGCGGCCCGCCGTCGGAGCGCGGCGCCATCGTGGTGAGCGACGGCCGGATGTCGCACCCGTGCGCGAGGTGCACGATGTCGGCCATGTGATGACCCGGGCCGATCGGCGCCAGCCCCGGCGGGGGCTCCGGCGTCATCAACGGCACGACCGGGTTGGCCGACAGCAGCGGTGCCACGTCGTGCTCTGGCTCCCCGAGGGTGATCGCCGCGCGCACCGCACTTCTGTCCCCTTGGAGGAGTTCGACGTCGATCAGGCTCACCCGGCGGCCGCGTTTGCGCACCGTCGTGACGACCTGCATCGGCCCCGGGTCGGGCGCCCACAGGAAGTTCGCCGACACCGCAATCGGTTCCACGCCCTCGCCGCCGTGCTCAGTGCGCGCGGCGTTCGCGCACAGCGCCAGCATGGCGCCGCCGTGCACCTTCGGCCCGATCGTCCAGTGCTCGTTGAGCTGCCCGCCGTAGACGCCGTCGCCCAGCGCGGTCAGCGCCATCGCATCGGCGAACAGGGTCGAACTAGACATCCGTGGTCCTCCGTCTTCTCAGCGCAGCAGGTGCGCCCTGGCGTACTGCAGCGATTCGCGCAGCAGCGCCTCGCGCTCGTTGGCGGTACGCGCCCCGGACGTGGTGACCTCGAGGATCACATGCCCGCTGAAGTCACCGTTGGCCAGCATCTGGCACACCTCGGCGGTCGGTTGGGTGCCGCGGCCGGGGACGAGGTGCTCGTCGGCCGAGGCGCCGCTGCCGTCGGCCAGGTGCAGGTGCACCAGCCCGTCCGGACCATCGATGCCCATCCGCTGCGCCATCTCGACCGCGTCGGTGCCCGCGGTCGCCGTGTGGGACAGGTCGAGGGTGTAGTGCGCGTGCTCACCGTCGAGCGGGTCGTAGGACGGGGCGAACGCCGAGATGGCCGGCCCCGGTCTGCCGCCGCGTTTGCGCATCCGCTCGATCGACGTCTGACCGACGCCGAAGAACCGGTCGGTGCGAAACGGGAACATGTTCTCCACGGCGACCATCACGTCGCTGCCCGCCTCGAGTTCGGCGACCTGTTCGCTGAACCCTTCGGCGTAGCGGCGCTGCCATCGGAACGGCGGATGGACGACGACGGTCTGCGCGCCGAGTTGTTCGGCGGCGCGCACGCTGCGGTCGAGTTTGGGGATCGGGTTGGCGCCCCACACCCGCTGGGAGATCAGCAGGCACGGCGCGTGCACCGACAGCACCGGCATGCCGTAGCGCTCGGACAGCTTGGCGACGGCGTCGACATCCTGGCTGACGGCCTCGGCCCACACCATCAGCTCGACACCGTCGTAGCCGAGGCGTGCGGCGTACTCGAAAGCGGCCTCGGTCCTCAGCGGGTAGACCGAGGCCGTCGACAGACCGACCTTGATCGCGGGGCGCACAGGGTGACTAGCCGGACTGCAACAACGCGAGCGGCCCCAGCGTGACCAAGGCGCCGACCGCCACGGCGATGAGTGTGCTGCCGATGTCCTCGGTCTTGCGCACCACGCGCACCCCCACCACCAATCCGAGAATGACCAGCACCGACAGCACCAGGGCGACGATGTTGTTCCACTTCCACAGCTGGTCGAAGGCGATGAACAGGCCCGCACCGAATGCGACCGCGATGATGCACTGCCCGACGATCCAGGCGCCCCGCAGGAACGCCGCCATACGACCGTCCGGCGCGACCTCGTCGTGCAGGTCCTCCTCTTCGAGGTCCTCTTCGTCGGCGTCCTCGACCTCGACGTCGACCAGGTCGTCCTCGTTGATCGTGCGGGTGCGCTTACCCCGCCGGGCGAGGTCGTCGGCGACGGTGCCACCGCCGAACAACGGGCCGGCCGAGGACCGCAGATAGGACGGCAACTCGTCGTCGTCGGAGCGTTCGAGCCGCGCGGGCTCGTCGAGGTCCATCGGCGGATCGCCCAGATCCGCCGCGGTCTCGTCGTCGTCATCGAGGAGCGGGTCGGGACTCATCTCCTCGGCGCCGACAGCGCTGCCCGGTGTGAGATCGACGGACTCGTCGTCGTCCTCGTCCTCGATGACCTCGACGACGATGACATCGGCGTCGAATTCGTCGGCCTCGAATTCGTCGGCCTCGATGACGTCGGCCTCGATGACGTCGATGACGTCGGCCGCCGGCTCGCTGTCGACCGGTTCCGTGACGTCGGTGGTCTCGTTCGCACCGACCGTGTCGGTGACATCAGCGGTCTCGGTGACGTCGGCCTCGATGACGTCGGCCTCGATGACGTCGGCCTCGATGACGTCGGCCTCGGTGGTCTGCGGTTCAGGCTCGATGACCGTCTGCTGCCCGGCGCCGTTGAGCGGGATGCGGGAGGTCTCGTCGGCGTGGTGGTCGGCGGCCGGTTCCTCGCGGGCGTCGTGCGAGCGGTCGCTGATGATCGGGATCTCACCGGTGAGTTCAGCGACGGTCACCGCATCGGCGTTGCCGCGGCGACGCCTGCGCCGGCCCCCGACGGGAGGCGCGCCGATGCTGCCGTTCTTCGCCAGCAACTCGGCGACGGAGATCGGCCGGGTGTTGCTGGAGCTGTTATCTGGTTCTGTCATCGTGTGTTGCCTTTAGTGGCAGTTGGGCTGAGCGCCTTGTGTCCAGCATCCCGCACGGGCGTCTCCACCGCGGCGAGTTCACCCACACCGCTGACGCCGACGAACGGACTCCCGTCGGCCTCACTGTCGAGTTTCCGCAGAATCAGACCCTCCCGCAACGCCCACGGACAGATGTCCACGGACTCGATTCCGAGCGCCCGCATACTCGCCTCAGCCACCAACGCTCCGGCCACGATCTGTGGCGCTCGCTCGGCACTCACCCCTTCCAATTCCGCTCGGTCGGCCGCGGTCATCCTAGAGATGAAAGCTATGAGCTGCCGCAGCCCTGTCACCGTCAGCGTCCGCTTGACCCGCGGCCCCGCCCCCGACGGCGCGGCACCGGTGAGGCGCGCGAGGCTCCGGAACGTCTTCGACGTCGCGACGGTCAAGTCGGGGCTGCCCGCTTCGAGCAGCTCGGTGCCCGCATCCGACAGTTCGGTGGCCAGCCAGTCCCGCAGCATCGCCACCCGGCGCCGGCCCGGCGGATCGTCGGGTAGCCATTCGCGGGTCAGGCGGCCGGCGCCCAGCGGCAGCGACAGCGCGACCTCGGGTTCCTCGTCGACGCCGTTGGACAGTTCCAGCGAGCCCCCGCCGATGTCGATGTTGATGATGCGGCCCGCGCTCCAGCCGTACCAGCGCCGCACGGCCAGGAACGTCAACCGCGACTCGTCGACGCCGCTGAGCACCCGCAGCCGCACACCGGTCTCGGCGAGCACGCGCGCCAGCACATCATCGGAGTTGGTGGCGTCGCGCACCGCGGAGGTGGCGAACGCCATCAACTCCGCGCAGCCCGAACTCGCGGCGATCTTGGCGAATTCGTCGACGGTGTCGACGAGCCGGTCGGCCCCCTTGCGGGTGAGTTTTCCGGAGTTGTCGATCGCCTCGGCCAGCCGCAGGGACGCCTTGGTCGAGCTCATCGGCGTCGGGTGGCCACCCCGCCGAGCGTCCACCACAAGCAGGTGAACGGTATTGCTGCCCACGTCGAGAACGCCCAGTCGCACGGTTCCAACCTATCCCGTCGGCGCTGCCCGTCCTCGCGCCGACACCCCTCTTCAGGTGCGGCGCGGCTCCCCGGTGGGGCGGGTAGCGTTGGCATCCGTGATGCCAGCCCATCCCGGCGAGGTGGAGCTCGACTTCGCCCGTGAGTGGGTCGAGTTCTACGACCCGGACAATTCCGAGCACCTGATCGCCGCGGACATGACGTGGTTGCTGTCGCGGTGGACGTGTGTCTTCGGCACACCGGCCTGCCAGGGCACCGTCGAAGGCCGGCCGGACGACGGCTGCTGCTCGCACGGAGCGTTCCTGTCTGACGACGACGACCGGGCCCGCCTCGACGACGCCGTCTCCCACCTGACCGCCGACGACTGGCAGTTCCGCGAGAAAGGCCTGGGTAAGAAGGGCTATCTCGAGATGGACGAATACGACGACAAACCCAACCTGCGGACCCGTAAGTACAAGGGCGCCTGCATTTTCCTCAACCGGCCGGGCTTCCCCGGCGGCATCGGCTGCGCGCTGCACAGCAAGGCCCTCAAACTGGGCGTCGAACCGCTGACGATGAAGCCCGACGTGTGCTGGCAGTTGCCGATTCGCCGGACACAGGACTGGGTGACGCGTCCCGACGGTTCGGAGATCCTGCGGACGACGATCACCGAGTACGACCGCCGCGGCTGGGGTGAGGGCGGTGCCGATCTGCACTGGTACTGCACCGGCGATCCGGCCGCGCACGTCGGCGCGCGGCAGGTGTACGAGTCCTACGGCCCCGAGCTGACCGAATTGCTCGGCGAGAAGGCCTATGCAGAGATGGCGGCCATGTGCCGGCGGCGCAGCGGCCTCGGACTGATCGCGGTGCATCCCGCGACCCGGGCGGCGCAGTGAGCACACAGGGGTTGTTCCTGTTCAAGCTCGTGCCGCCGCGCGCCGACTTCGCGCAGACGATGACGGCCGACGAACAGCAGGCGATGGCCGGGCACCAGGACTACTGGCGCGAGCTGCTGCAGGCCGGAAAGGTCGTGGTCTACGGTCCGGTGGCCGATCCGGAGGGTGTCTGGGGGTTGGGCGTGGTGCGCGCGGCCGACCGGGCCGAGGTCCTGGAGATCGGCAGACACGACCCGTCGGTGCTTGCGGGGGTGAACACCTTCGAGGTGTTCGAGATCATGGGCGGCCTCGCGGGTTGACCCCGCTCGTCCACAGCGGCGGGTGCATCCACAGGGCGGCGAGATCGCCGAGTCCACGCGTCGGCGTGTCAGCGCCCGCGGCTAGCGTTCGCAAGCATGTTCGAAGAACTGGTCGAAGGTGTATCCGGTGCCGCGGCCGTCGGCGCGTGGGCACAGGCGGAGAACGCCGCATGCGCGCGGCGACTGAAGGCCGTCGCGGAGCTGCTCGAATCGCGCCTGGGTGAGGTGGACGCCGCCGAACGCGAGCAGCGGTGCCTGGCCAACTGGGATGCGGTCAGCGCCGAAGTGGGCGCGGAGATGAACGTGTCCCTCGGCGTCGCATCGCATCAGCTGACCGTGGCGAAGGCGCTGCACGACCGGTTGCCGCGCCTCGCCGAGGTGTTCGCCACCGGCGCGGTCTCCTACCGGCTGGTGAACGCCGTCGCCTTCCGCACCGCGCTGATCAAGGACGCCGAGACGATGGCCGCCGTCGACTCCGCCGTCGCGGCGCACGCGGACACCTGGATGCGGCTGACCGCCGACAGAGCCGAGCAGGCGATCGACTACTGGGTCGACCGTCACGATCCGTATGCGTTGCGCCGCACCGGGATCGCGGCGCGTTCCCGCGGCGTGACGGTTGACGTGCCCGACGGCAGCGGCACCGGGGCGGTGTGGGCCACGCTGTACGCCGACGACGCAGCGGTACTCGACAACCGCCTCGACAGCATGGCGCGCGCGGTGTGCGACGACGATCCGCGGGACCTCGGACAACGCCGCGCCGACGCGCTCGGGGCGTTGGTCAGCGGTGACGACGGACTCGAATGCCGCTGCGGTCGCACACGGTGTGCCGCCGCGATAACGACACCGGGCTGCGTGGTGGTGCACGTGATCGCCGAGGAGACAAGCCTTTCGGCCAGTGTCGGCGCACAGCTCGACGGCGCCGACCCGGAGCGCAAGGGGCCAGGCAAGACGCTGCGGCAGATGACGCTGGGCGAGGCCTTCTGGCAGCCCGCACCGACCGGGCCGACGATCGCGGGCCCCGGCGTGATGCTCGGCGGGGGCATACTGCCCGCACCGGTGCTCGCCGAGGTGGGCCGTTCGGCGACCATCCGAAGGCTGGTCCACCCGGGCGCCGCGCCACCGGAGAAGGGCTGCACACCGTCGCAGGCGCTCGCCGACTTCGTCCGGTGCCGCGATCTGACGTGTCGCTTTCCCGGGTGCGATCAGCCGGCGCAGCAGTGCGGCATCAACCACACGATCCCGTGGCCGGCAGGCCCCACCCAGGCGGCCAACCTGAAAGCGCTGTGCCGGGAACACCAGCGGCTCAAGCGATCCGGAGAGTGGCGCGACGAGCAGCTGCCGGACGGCACGGTGGTGTGGCGGTCGCCGGGCGGCCGGGCCCACACCACCCACCCCGGCAGTGCGCTCCTCTTCCCGTCACTGTGCCGGCCGACGGCGGCGGTCGAGCAGAGCGGTGGGCTCAGCCCTCGAGCTTGTACCCCAGGCCCCGCACCGTGACCAGGTGGACCGGGTTGGCGGGATCCGCCTCGATCTTCGACCGCAGCCGCTTCACGTGAACGTCAAGGGTTTTGGTGTCACCGACATAGTCCGCACCCCACACCCGGTCGATGAGCTGACCGCGGGTCAACACCCGCCCACTGTTGCGCATCAGGTATTCGAGAAGATCGAACTCCTTGAGCGGCAACGTGATCGGTTCACCGTTGACGCTGACCACGTGGCGTTCGACGTCCATCCGGACGGGTCCGGCCTCGAGCACCCCGTCGGGAATGCCGGGGTCGTCCGCGTCCACGCCGCGACGCAGCACCGCCCGGATCCGCGCGATCAGCTCGCGGGCCGAATACGGTTTGGTGACGTAGTCGTCGGCGCCGAGCTCCAGCCCGACGACCTTGTCGATCTCGCTGTCGCGGGCGGTCACCATGATCACCGGCACACTGGACCGGGCACGCAGCTGCTTGCAGACGTCGGTGCCGCTCATCCCGGGCAGCATCAGGTCCAACAGCACGATGTCGGCACCGGCACGGTCGAACTCCGCCAGCGCCGAGGGCCCGTCAGCCACGATGGTGGTTTCGAACCCCTCTTTGCGCAGCAGGAAGGCCAGGGGATCGGCCAAGGACTCCTCGTCCTCCACGATCAACACACTGGTCATAGGTCTCTGGTCCTCCTATTGGGTCGTTACATCGTCCGGATCTTCGGAGTGGGGGTGGGCCGGAATCGACAAGGTGAACGTCGATCCGGTACCCGGCTGACTCCACAGCCGGATGGCTCCGTTGTGATTGGCGGCGACGTGTTTGACGATCGCGAGGCCGAGCCCGGTGCCGCCGGTCGCCCTGGACCGCGCCTTGTCGACCCGGAAGAAGCGTTCGAAGACCCGCTCCTGATCGTCCTTGTCGATGCCGATCCCGCGGTCGGTCACCGAGATCTCGATGTTGTCGCCGCGGCGCCGCCGGCTCACCGACACCGACGTGCCGCGCGGCGAGTAGGCGATGGCGTTCGACACGAGGTTTGCCAGCGCGGTGACCAGCAGGGGCTGGTCACCCAGCACCTTGTACCCGGTCGGGGTGTCGGTGGTGATCGCGATGTCGGCGTTGTCGGCCGCCACCTTGTGTCGCGACAGCGCCTCGGAGACGACGGTGTCCACGTCGACGGCGCCGAGGTCCGGCAGCCGCTCGGCGCCCTGCAGCCGGGACAATTCGATCAGCTCGCCCACCATGTCGGCGAGGCGGTGGGCTTCGGCGACCATCTTGTCGGCGAAGTGCCGCACGGTCTCGGGGTCGTCGGCCGAGGCCAGCAGCGCTTCGGCGAGCAACCCCATCGCGCCGACCGGGGTCTTGAGTTCGTGGCTCACGTTGGCAACAAAGTCCCTGCGAGTGGCTTCCATGCGGGCGTATTCGGACTGGTCGTCGACGTACACGACCGCGAAGCGGCGGTCCGCCGCGGTGAGCAGCCGCACCGTGCCGCGCACCGACAGACCCGACCGGCCGGGGTGGGCGACCTTGCGCGGGGACAGGTCGACCTGGATGTCCTCCCCGGCGCTCAGGGTGCGCTGGGCGGCCTGCCACGCCCGTTCGTCGAGCAACCGCTCCCTGACCAGGCCGAGTTCGGCCGCCCGGGCATTGCTGTAGACCACGTCACGGAATTTGTCGACGACCACGATCCCGACCGGCGACGACGACACGATGTGGGCCAGCATCTGCGACACCGTGATACCCGCCGCCTCGGCCGCCCGCCGCCGGCGCCGCTTCTCCACCCGTGGGGTGAGCGCGACGCCAACCCCCACGCCCACCAGCAGCGTGAGTAGCGCCACGACTGCCGTCATCAGCAGCGCGGAAACCACACTCACGCGAAAATCGTACGCATGCGGTGAACGTCATCCCAGCAGCGTGCGGCCAAATCAAGACAAGTCACAGTCTGAAACGCAGGAGTTCGGCCGCAGTTCACCGCGTGTTCGCATTACGCCTTACTTCGCACCCTGCGAGGCGACCGCCGCCGCGCCGGCCGCCGCGGCGTCCGGATCGAGGTAGGTGCCGCCCGCCACGGTGGGCTTGAGCTCCGAGTCCAGGTCGTACCGCAGCGGGATGCCGGTGGGGATGTTGAGGCCGACGACGTCGTCGTCGGACATCCCGTCGAGGTACTTGACCAGCGCGCGCAGCGAGTTACCGTGCGCGGCGATCAGCACGGTCTTGCCCGCGCGCAGGTCCGGCACGATCGTCTCCTCGAAGTACGGGACGAAGCGGGCGACCACGTCGGCGAGGCATTCGGTGAGCGGCCCGCCGCCGATGTCGGCGTAGCGGGGGTCGCTGTCCTGGCTGTACTCGCTGCCCGCCTCGATCGCCGGGGGCGGCGTGTCATAGCTGCGCCGCCAGGCCATGAACTGGTCCTCGCCGTACTTCTCTTTGGTCTCGGCCTTGTTCAGCCCCTGCAGCGCGCCGTAGTGCCGCTCGTTGAGCCGCCAGTCGCGGTGTACCGGGATCCAGTGCCGGTCCGCCTTGTCCAGCGCGATGTTCGCGGTGGTGATGGCCCGGCGCAGCAGCGAGGTGTAGAGCACGTCGGGCAGCCGGTCCAGGTCGCCGATCAGCTCACCCGCCCGCGCGGCCTCGGCCCTGCCCTTCTCGGTCAGGTCGACGTCGACCCACCCGGTGAACAGATTGAGCGCGTTCCATTCACTTTCGCCGTGACGGAGCAGGATCAGCGTCGAATCTCCCATGGCTGAATCCTCTCACGGGGACCGCGAAGCGCACCTTCACCGTCAGGGGGCTGCGCCGCCCGCGCCCTGCTCACCGTCGGGATCGTCGATGAGGTGGCGGAACGCCTTGAGGTTGTTCAGCGACTCACCGCGCGAGACCCGCCACTCCCATTCCTTCTGGATGGAGGTGCGGAACCCGAGTTCGAGGAGGGTGTTGAAATCGGCGTCGACGGCTTCGAGGACCTGGCCGAGGATGCGGTCGATCTCGTCGGGAGTGACCGAGTGCAACGCCATCCGCCCGACGAGATAGATGTCGCCGACGTTGTCGAGGGTGTAGGCCACCCCGTAGAGGCGCCGGTTGCGCTTGAGCATGAACCGGTACACGCCTTCGTGGTTCTCGTCGGGTTTGCGGCAGACGAACGCCTCGATGCGGACCGAATGCTCGCCGATCGACAGGATCGTGTTGGTCTTCAGGCGGCGTTCGCCGGGCAGTTCGACGATGATGCCGGGCAGTCCGCCGTGCGCGCCGTCGTGGAACGTGTAGGCCAGATCGTGTTCCTCCAACGTGTTTACGATCGTCTGCCTGATGCTCATGCCCGCACTCCCCGCCGCCGCGAGAACCGCCGCGCGGTGCGGCGCGAGAGCGTTCCCTCGTCGCGGGGACGCCGGTCGCGGTAGTCGCTGATGGCCCGGCCGTAACTGGCCAGCAGGTCGTCTACGGTGGTGGCCCACGAGAAGGTGGCCGCATGCTCGACCGCGGCCTGCCGCATGGTGTCCGGACCGCGCGACAGCAGCGAGTCGATGGTGTGCGCCCAGTCTCCGGCGTCGTGGCCGTCGACCAGCGCGCCGGTCACCCCGTCACGCACCGCGACCGGCAGCCCGCCGACCGACGCGGCAACCACCGGGGTTCCGCACGCCTGCGCTTCGACCGCGACCAGCCCGAACGACTCCGAGTAACTCGGCACCGCAACCAGATCCGCGGCGCGGTACACCCGAACCAGATCCTCCCGAGACTGCGGCGGCAGGAACGTCACGCGCGCCGAGATACCCAGCTCGTCGGCGAGCGCCACCAGGGTGTCCGGGGCGGCCAGACCGCTGCCCGACGGTCCGCCGGCGATGACCACCCGCACGTCGGGTAGTTTCGCCGCCGCGCGCAACAGGATGTCGGGGGCCTTCAGCGGCTGGATGCGTCCGACGAACGCGACGACGGTCTCGCGCTGGTCCAGTCCGAGCGCGGCGCGGGCCGCACCCCGGTCACCGGGTGTGAATGTCTCCAGGTCGACACCGGGATGCACCACGTCGATCCGCGAGCGATCGGCGTGATGTAGCGAAACCAGTTGCTCTGCTTCGAGTTCGGTGTTGACGATCAACCGGTCGGCCTCGTCGACCACCTGCTGCTCGCCGACGGCACGCAGCGGCGGTTCGGGTGAGTCCCCTTCGGCCAGTGCGGCATTCTTCACCGCGGCGAGCGTGTGCGCGGTGTGCACCAGCGGCACCGCCCAGCGGTCCCGCGCCAGCCAGCCGACCTGACCGGACAGCCAGTAGTGCGAGTGCACGATGTCGTAGTAGCCGGGTTCGTGGGTCGCCTCGGCGCGCAGCACGCCGGCGGTGAACGCGCACAGCTGGGTCGGCAGATCGTATTTGTCGAGCCCCTCGAACGGCCCTGCGACGACGTTGCGCACCAGGACGCCCGGCGCCACCCGCACGACCGACGGATCGGCCGACGACGTGGCGCGGGTGAAGATCTCCACCTCGACACCGCGGCGCGCCATGTGCAGCGCGCTCTGCAGAACGTAGACGTTCATACCGCCGGCATCGCCGGTGCCGGGCTGCGCCAGCGGCGACGTGTGCACCGACAACACGGCTACTCGCTGGGGCGGCCTACCGAGCTGGTCCGTTGCTAGGCGCACGCACTCATGTCTACACCCCGGTCATCGGCACGCCGTCACGACGGCGCTGTCACGACGCCGCTTCGGGACGGCGGGGCGACACCCGCCGCATCGCGGCGATCGGGTCGGCGTAGAGCCCACCCAGTGACACCACCCCGGCGCCGGCCTCCTGCACCCGGTTGCCGAAAGTGGTCAGCCGGATGGCGCGCGAGGGCAGCACCGAACGCGCGGCGAACGCCGCTTCGACCAGCGGCATGGCCTCGGGGTATTCGGTGAACGCCTGCCCGCCGACCACCAGGTCGTCGGGGTTGAGCATGTCGCGCAGCAACGCCACCGCCTCGCCGAGCACCCGTGCCCGCTCACCCAACAACGCCTGCGCCGACTCGTTGCCCTGACGCGCCGCGCGCAGCACCGCCGCCATCGTCGACGTCGGCCCTTCGGGAGCGATGATGCGCTGCCCGCGGGCGGCGGTGAGCACCGCCTCGTCGCTGACCGTCGACTCCAATTGCCCGCTGCCGCCGAGCAATTCAGACTGGGCGGGCAGCGCCGCGATGGTGCCGGGCCCGCTGGTCGGCGAGTGCACCCGGCCGTCGATCGACAACGCGAAGCCGACCGTCTCCCTGGCGTAGACGTACAGGCTCGTCGACGAGGACGCGGCGGCGGGCCTGCGCGAGCCCAGCAGCAGCTCGGCCCCGGCCATCGCGTCGACGTGTGAGGCCACCGATACCGGCAACCCCAGCGATTCGGCGAGCACCGGCCCGACGGGGGCCTGCGACCAACCCAGCCGCGGGTGGTCCAGATAGCCGCTGCCACCGTCGACGACACCGCCGGCGGCAACGCCGACCCACAGCGGACGGCGCCGGTGCCACCGGCTCAGGTATTTGCGGGCGCTGACCGACAGCACCGTGAGCGCCGCCTCCTGCGGTCCTCTCGGCGTCGGGGTCTCCACCACGTCGAGCGTCCGGCCGAACAGATCGGTCGCGACGATGCTCGTGATCTTGGCGCCGATGTGGATGCCCAGGGTGAGGAACGGTTCGTGGTTGACCTCGACGGGCACCCGCGGGCGACCGATGGCGCCCGATACGGCGAGGTCGGCGCGCTCCCGCAGGATCGCGGCGTCGAGTAGCGCGCTGACCTGACGGTTGACGGTGGCGATGCTCAGACCGGTGACTCGGGCGATGGCATCGCGGGCGATCGGACCGCGCAGACGCGCGGCGGCGAAGACCGAGGCAGCCGCTGCGTCAGCGACTTTCAGCGCCGGAGCGACGACGTGGCGCTGATGGGGGATCCGCGGTGGCGGCGCCGCGACGAGCGGCCGCTTGGATGCGGGCCGACGACGCACCGCGGCGGGAACGACGGGGGCGGGGGTGAGGGTGGCGCGCACGGGATTGTCCTTCGGGAGAGTCGGCGGGTGGGTTCTGGCCACACCTACGACTCAACGGGAAACGGATCCCTGGGTTCGGTCAGGCGCGGCGAAGTACGCGACGACAACAACAGTGCCGTGCGTCGAAGCCCTGACCACCGGAGAACACGAATCGAATTTAGCACGCTGACTAGAGTTGGGCAGATGACGACTCCAGGAGGCGACCAGCGCGTCGCAGTGGTCACCGGCGCCAGTGCGGGTATCGGTGCCGCCACTGCGAGAACCCTTGCCGCACAAGGCTTTCACGTGATCTGCGTAGCCCGTCGCGAAGAGCCCATCACGGCTATCGCCGAGGAGATCGGCGGCACGGCGATTGTGGCCGACGTCACTTCCGCCGAGGCGGTCTCCGCGTTGGCCGAGGCGCTGGACCGCGTGGATGTGCTGGTCAACAACGCCGGCGGCGCCCGCGGACTGGACCCGATCGCCGACGCCGACATCGAGCACTGGCGATGGATGTGGGAGGCCAACGTGCTCGGCACGCTGCTGGTGACACGTGCGCTGCTGCCGAAGCTGATCGCCTCCGGCGACGGACTGATCGTCACCGTCACCTCGATCGCCGCCGTGGAGATCTACGACAACGGCGGCGGCTACACCTCGGCCAAACACGCCCAGGGCGTCCTGCACCGCACGCTGCGCAGTGAGCTACTCGGAAAGCCGGTGCGGCTCACCGAAGTCGCGCCCGGCATGGTGCAGACCGAGTTCTCGCTGAACCGGTTCGAGGGTGACGAGGAACGCGCGGCGAAGGTCTACGAGGGGGTCACCCCGCTGGTGGCCGAGGACATCGCCGAGGTGATCGGGTTCGTCGCGAGCCGACCGTCCCACGTCGACCTGGACCTGATCGTGGTCCGGCCACGTGATCAAGTCAGCGGCGCGAGCGGATCACGCTTCAACCGACGCTGACCCATCGCTGCCGAACCGACGAGAGACCTACCCGCCGGGACGGCTGTCGACCGGCTGCGGGGCGCCCGTCGGCGTGACAGGTGCCGTGCTGGGGATGCCCGTCGGCGCGTTCGCCTCCGACAGCGCCGACATCGACTTCCATTCGTCCCACGACACGGCCCAGTCCCAGATGTCGCCGTCGGCGTAGGACAGCTGGATGCGGGTGCCCGTCACCTCGACCGGATCGCCGTACATCGCGGAGTTGAAGTACTGCTGCGAATTCTCCAGGTTCAGGTTGATGCATCCGTTGGTGACGTTGCTGTTGCCCTGCGAACCGAGGCTGTTGGGGTTGCAGTGGATGAACTCGCCGTTGTTGGAGATCCGCACCGCGAACCGCTCGCGGACATTGGCGTATCCGGCGGCGGGGTTGGTCATGTAGAAGTCCTCGTACTTCTCGGTGACCACGTGGATGCCGCTGCGGGTGACGTTGCGGTCCAGGTCGCCCTCGCCGTAGCTGCACGGGAAGTCCATGATCACCGCGCCCGCCTGGTCGATCACCTGGATGCGGTGGCTCGATGCCTCGGCCTTGACCACCTGCCGGCGGCCGATGCTGAAGTCGAGCGACGAGTCGGCGGCGCCGTACGCGTCCTCGCCGAATTTCACCCCGTAGAGCCTGGCGTCCACCCGCACCGTCGTACCGGGAGCGAAGTACTCCTTGCTGCGCCAGTGCACCCGTGACCCGGCGGCTTCGTCGGGCAGCCACGCCCAGCTGCCCTCGGTGGGCGGGTTCGTGGTGACCGACAGCGCCTTCTCGACCGTCGCCCTGTCCTTGTCGTCGATCGACGCGTCGAACTGCAGGATGACGGGAGCGGCGACGCCGACGGTCTGCCCGTCGGACAGCTGGAACTGCCCGTTGACCTGGGTCGACGGATCGAGCGTGGTGAACTCACCCCGGACGGGTACGGCTTTTCCGTCCTCGCCGACCGCCGAACCGGACCAGCTGTAGGTCACGCCGTAGCCGAGCGGTTCGCCGACGGTGAAGACGTTGCGGTCGTGGTTCAGCGCGCCCGCGACGGGCCGGCCTTCGGCGTTGGTCAGGGCCACCCGCTGGAACCAGCCGCCGGCGACCTCGACCCGCACCGGATCCGTGGGTAAGACGTCGGTGGCCGAGGTTGCCGGTTCGAACGACAGCGAGGCCGAGGCCGGCGCTTCCGCCGGGTCAGGGGTGTTGCTGGCCGACCGGCTGCAGGCCGCGAGCGCACCGGGCGCGACGAGTCCGACCGCCAGCGCGGTCAGGGCACGCCGCCTGGTCATCGGCGGCGACTTGTCGGCGGCACTCACGTATAGCGACGATACCTAGAGCGAGCAGCCGACCAGTGTCGGCTCGGGGGCGAGTTCGATTCCGAAGGCCGTGCGCACACCGTCGCGCACCGTTCTGGCCAGCGCAATCACGTCGGCGGTGCTGGCGTGGCCCCGATTGGTCACAGCCAGCGCATGTTTGGTCGACAGCCGGGCCGGGGCACCGTCGGCTGGGTAGCCCTTGCCGAACCCCGCGCGTTCGACCAGCCAGCCGGCCGCCAGCTTCACCCCGTCCGCGGCCGGGTAGCTGGGCACCGGGCCGTCCACCTGGGCGGTGAGGCGTTGGTACTCCGCCGCCGTCACCACGGGGTTGGTGAAGAAGGACCCGACGCTCCAGGTGTCCGGGTCGGCGTCGTCGAGCACCATGCCCTTGCCGCGGCGCAGCGCCAGAACCGCCTCGCGCACCCGGACCGGATCGGCACGATCGCCGGGTGCGACGTCCAGCGCCCTGGCGAGTTCGCCGTAGCGCAGCGGCGCGCTGCGCCCCTCGACGTCGAGGGAGAACTCCACCTCGAGCACCACGGCATGTGGCGAGTGCTTCAGCACGCTGGTGCGGTATCCGAACGCCATCTCCTGCGGCGCCACCCAGACGTCGCGTCCCGTGCGCCGGTCGAACAGCCGGACGCGCCGGATGGTGTCGGCGACCTCGGCCCCGTAGGCGCCGACGTTCTGTACCGGGGTGGCACCGGCCGATCCGGGGATGCCCGAAAGGCACTCCAGCCCGCCGAGGCCGTGCGCCAGTGCGGTGACCACGACGTCGTCCCAGTTCGCGCCGGCCTCCGCCAGCACGAGGCCGTCTCGCACGGTGATCTCGGTGTTGGCGACGCGGATCACGGTGAGCTCGTCGAGGTCGTCGGCCAGCACCACGTTCGACCCGCCGGCCAGGATCAGCCCGTCCCGGAAAGCCGGTGCACGCAGGGCCGCGATGAGCTGTTCGCTGCTGGCGGCGGTGACCAGCCGGCGCGCGACGGGCCCGACCCGCAACGTGGTCAGCGGGGCCAGTGCGACGTCGGCCTCGACCACCGCGCCCGCGAGTTCCTGACCGAAGTTCCTCCCCGGGTCACTTCGCTCCTGCCCGCCGCTACCCACGGCCGGTAACGGTAGCCTGGCCAGCTATGCCGCGCTCATTCGACTTGGCCGCCGACTACGAGGGCACCGTCGACCAGGTGCACCGAGCGCTCAGCGACGAACGGTACTGGCTGGCGCGGCTCGCGGATTCCGGCGCCGACGACGCCACGCTCGACGGGATGACCGTCGGTGACGACGGCACCGTCAAGGTCACCACCACGCAGACGCTGCGCGCCGACCGGCTGCCCGGTGTGGTCGCGCAGTTCCACCGCGGTGACCTGTCAATCCAGCGCGAGGAGACCTGGACCGCCGTGCAGGACGGCAGGGCCACCGCGACGGTCACCGGCTCCATCCCCGGCGCGCCGGTCACGCTGACCGGCACGGCGCAGCTCGTCCCCGGCGCCGCCGGCGGGTCCCGGCTCGAACTCAATGCGACGGTCGAGGTGCGGGTGCCGCTCGTCGGCGGCAAGATCGAGAACTTCATCGGCAACGGGCTGGTCGACCTGATCATCGCCGAGCAGCGGTTCACCACGGTGTGGATCACGGAGAACGTCTGAGCGGGCGCGTAGCCTGAGCTCCCATGAGTCGGCGGATGGAACACACCGTCACGTTCGACGCGCCCGCCGCACACATCCACGCGCAGTTCACCTCCGAGGAGTACTGGCGCACGCTGGCCGAGGTCTACCGGGAGCTCAATCCGCGCACCGAGCTGACCCTGTTCCGGTCCGATGCGCGCGGCACCGACATCGCGCTGCGGCAGGTGATGCCGCGCGACGATCTGCCGCCGATCGCCCGCAAGGTGATGCCGGTCGACCTGGTGATCACCCGCGAACAGCACTTCGCTCCGTTCGACGCCGCCGCCGCGCGCGCCGAGGGCACCTTCGCCGCCACGATGCCCCGTGCGCCGGGGCGGCTCGACGGCCGCTACGAACTGGCCGACACCGCGACCGGCAGCCAGTTGCGGGTGCGCAGCTCCTGCAAGGTCTCCATCCCGCTGGTCGGCGGCACCCTCGAAGACCTCATTCTGACCAACATGCGCCACCTGTTCGACGGTGAACAGCGGTTCACCGCCGAACGGGTCAGCGGCCGCCGCTGAAGCCGATGATGCAGCGTCCGAACACCCCGATCGGCGTTCTCACCCGCGGCACGACGGGGCACAACCGGCTGCGCCGCAGTGACCGCTGGCTGGTGCACTCCCCGCGCGTGCGGACGGCGCTGCTGTCGGCGGCCGATCCGCTGGTCGTCGACCTGGGCTACGGCGCGCTCCCGGTCACCACGCTGGAGCTGGCGGCCCGGCTGCGCTCGGTGCGTCCCGATGCGCGCGTCGTCGGCCTGGAGATCCACCCGGAGCGTGTCGCGGCCGCCCGCGCCGTCGCGGCGACGGAGGTCGAGTTCGCGCTCGGCGGCTTCGAGCTGGCGGGGTTGCAGCCGGTGCTGGTGCGGGCGTTCAACGTGCTGCGGCAGTACCCGGTGGAGGCGGTCCGCGGGGCGTGGGACGTGATGCGGAGCCGGTTGGCGCCCGGCGGTCTCATCGTCGACGGCACCTGCGACGAGTTGGGCCGTCGGTGCGCGTGGGTGCTGCTGGACGCCGCGGGCCCGGTCAGCCTCACGCTGGCGTGCGATCCGTTCGCCATCGAGCGTCCGTCCGATCTCGCCGAACGCCTCCCGAAAGTGCTGATCCACCACAACGTGCCCGGTCAGCCGATCCACCGGCTGTTCACCGCGGCGGACCGGGCGTGGGCCAGCGCGGCGGGTCACGGCGTCTTCGGACCGCGGATCCGCTGGCGCGCGATGCTGGAGCTGCTGGCCGACGAGGGCATCCCGGTCGAACAGCCGCGGCGCAGGATGCGGGACGGGGTGCTCACGGTGCCGTGGGAAACCGTGTCTCCGTCACCGTGAGGCGACCGGCTCCCGGCCGGGCGCACCGGCCAGCGCATCGTCGAGATCCTCGGCGACCTGGATGTCGAGTCCACGGATCGGCGCGGGCGGGCTGACGAGCGCGATCACGACGTAGGTGGCCAGCGACGCGGCGAACGCGATGAACGTCGGCCAGCCGTCGAACGACGCGTCGAAGACGCCGTTGGGGACGTAGAGGATCGTGTTGTCCAGGCCGTACATCGTCGGCGTCATCACGAACAGCACCAGGCGCACCGTCAGGCCGACGACGATGGACACCAGGGCAGCGGCGGTCGTCCCCCTGCGCCAGATGAGGCCGAGGACGAACGGGACCACCAGACAGGCCAGCAGCAGGTCGAAGGCGAGGGTCAGCAGGATTCCCGTCTGTTTGACGTAGATCGCGATCGCGATGGCCAGCAGGGTCACCGGGACCATCGCGATGCGGGTGGCCCGCAGCAGCGGGTCGACCTGATCCGGCACCCGCATGCGTCGGACGCCGCCGAGGTTGCGCACGGAGACGTTGGAGATGGCCAGGATCGCGCCGTTGGCGGTGCTCATGGACGCGCCGACGAGCCCGCACAGCACCAGGACCGTCAGCGCCAGCGGTGCGTACCCGTCGAGCAGTACCAGCAGGATCGGCCCGTCGAGTTCTTCGGGCAGGAACGCCTTCGCCGAGAGCACGACGAGTCCGAACGGCACGCAGATCGCGACCACGCCGGCCGCCGCCCCGAAGCAGGCCCGCCGCGCCGTCTCCGGCGACTTCGCGGCGAAGACCCGCTGCATGAAATCGATCGCCACGATGTCGCCGATGCCCAGCGCGATCAGCGTCGCCCAGTTGACCGTGGCGCCCTGCGCGGGATCGGTCATCTGGCCGAGGTCCAGCGGACCCATCCCCTCCTCGATCGACAGACCGTGGGTGGTGGCCATCCAGATCAGCAGGCCGACCGCGCCGACCAGGATCATCGTCATCTGGATGATCGCGGTGTACGCGTCGGCCAGCAGCCCGCCGGTCCCGGCGTAGGCCACGGCCAGCACCGCGATGATGACCGTGCCGAGCCAGTACGGGATGCCGAGGAAGTAGTTGAACAGAAATCCACCCGCCACGAGATTGCCCGCCACGAGGATGCAGAAGCCGAGGATCAGCATGACCGAGGCGGCCACTTCCACGCCACGGCCGAACCGCAGCCGGTAGTAGTCGGGGAACGACGTCAGCCCCATCCGGTTCATCGGCTTGGCGAAGAACAGGCCGGTGAAGAACAGGCACAGGGCCAGGCCCAGCGGCAGGCAGGCACCGGCCCAGAAGCCGAACTGCGAAGCCAGGTCGGTGTTGCCCAGGGTGGCGTTGGTGTCGACAGCCGAACCCATCAGCGCGCCGCCGACCAGCACGAGCGGCAGTGTCCGGCCGCCGACGAGGAAGTTGGCGCTGTCGCCCGCGATCCGCCGGGAGACGAGGAAACCGACGAAAACCACGACGGCGATGCTGATCCCCACTCCGAGAAGCACCATCGGAAAGCCTCCTTGCCCTGCGATTCGCCCGACAGACAAACCCCGCGTCGTTACAGCGGTTCGCGACCGGCGTTAACGACGTGTTGCAACCGGATCGCGCCCGTAGGCTGACGCCATGTCCAGAGCCATGCGGATCGCGTGTGCGCAGATCGCCGCCGGCACCGACCCCGCGGCCAACCTCGAGGTGGTCGAGGACTTCACCCGTCGCGCCGTCGACGCCGGCGCGCAACTGGTGCTGTTCCCCGAGGCGACGATGTGCCGGTTCGGTGTCCCGCTGGCTCCGGTCGCCGAACCGCTCGACGGACCGTGGGCCGGTGCGGTGCGGTCCATCGCCGACCGCGCCGGCGTCACTGTCGTCGCCGGGATGTTCACCCCGAGTGGCGACGGCCGGGTCCTCAACACCTTGATCGCCGCGGGCCGCGGAGTGGACGCCCACTACCACAAGATCCACCTCTACGACGCGTTCGGATTCCGCGAATCCCGCACTGTCGCACCAGGTTCGGAGCCCGTCACGATCACCGTCGCGGGCGTCGAGGTCGGCTTGACGACCTGTTACGACATCCGCTTTCCCGAGCTCTACGTCGAGTTGGCCCGTCGTGGTGCGGAGCTGATCACCGTGCACGCCTCGTGGGGTGCGGGTCCGGGCAAGCTCGACCAGTGGACGCTGCTGGCGCGGGCCCGCGCGCTCGACACCACCGGCTACCTCGCGGCCGTCGACCAGGCCTATCCGGGTGACGAGGTGGCGGCGTCCGGACCGACCGGGATCGGCGGCAGCCTGGTCGCCTCGGCGACCGGAGATGTGGTGGCCGCGGCGGGTCCCGACCCTCAACTGCTGGTCGCCGACCTCGATCTGGACGCCGCGCGCACGGTGCGCGAGACCATCGCCGTGCTGGACAACCGCGCGGAGGTCGACTCACCGGGTAGGGCAGAATCGCGGGCGTGACCGATCCCTGGGCCCGTCCGGCCAGCCAGCCGCCAGTCCCGCCTCCCCCGCCGTTTTCGCAGGGTGGACCGCCGTCGGCGCCCGGCCCGGGCGGGGAACCGCCGAAGGAACGCGGCTCCGTCCTGGCGAAGCTCAAGGACGTGTTCAGCGATCCGCTGTCGATCGTGCTGGCCGTCGTCATCGTGGTGGCGCTGATCGCGGCCGGTCTGCTCGGCGGGGAGTTGTACGCCCGCAACCGCGCCGACGACGTGGTCTCGCGCGTGGTGTCCTGCATCGTCGAGGACCAGGCCACCGCGTCGTTCGGGGCGATGCCGCCGTTCCTGCTGCAGCACATGACCGGCCACTACACGAACATCGACATCGAGACCGCCGGCAATCAGATCCGTAACGCCAAGGGTATGAAGGTCGGCATCGACATCAAGGACGTCCGCCTGGAGGACTCCGCGAACTCCAGCGGCAGCATCGGCTCGATGGCCGTGAACGTCACCTGGGCGTCGGAGGGCATCACCCAGACGGTCCAGGACGCGATTCCGCTGTTCGGCAGCTTCCTGACCGGGGTGAGCACCAACCCGTCAGATGGCACCATCGAGCTGGAGGGTGCGCTGGGCAGCATCACGGCCAAGCCCGAGGTCGCCAACGGCGGGATCACGCTGCAGGTGCAGCAGCTGACCGGGCTGGGGTTCACGCTCCCCCGCGAAGCCGTGCAGCCCGCGTTGAACGCGTTCACCGCCGGGCTGACGGAGAACTATCCGATGGACATCAAGGCGCAGAGCATCGAGGTCACCGACACCGGAATCACGGCGCTGTTGGCGACGCAGAACGCGGAGATCCCCAAGAGCGGCGAGGACCCCTGCTTCAACGGGCTGTGACGCTCAGTCCAGCCCGTCGAGCACGGCGCGGGTACCGGACAGTCCCAACCGGGTCGCGCCCGCGTCGAGCATGGCGACCGCGTCCGCGGCGGTGCGGATACCGCCGCTGGCTTTGACCTCGATCATGGGGCCGACGGTCGCGGCCATGATCTCCACCGCGGTCACCGAGGCGCCGCCGCAGGGGTGAAAGCCCGTCGAGGTCTTGACGTATTCGGCGCCGGCCGACTTCGCCGCCAGACACGCGTCGATCAGCACCTGCTCGCCGCCGTATTGAAGCAGCGCGGCGGATTCCACGATCACCTTGAGCAGGGCGCGCTCCCCGATGCCGGCGCGGACGGCGGCGATGTCGGCGTGCACCGCGGCCACGTCACCGCTGAGCATGGCGCCGACGTCGATCACCATGTCGATCTCGTCGGCGCCCGCGGCGACGGCGAGCGCGGCTTCGTGGGCCTTGACGCCGGGCAGGTGTTTACCGGACGGGAACCCGACGACGGCGGCGACCTTCGTCATGAACGGACGCGCGCGCATGGCGGCGGGCACCATCGACGGCGACACACAGACCGCGTAGACGTCGAGTTCCGCGGCCTCGTGGACGAGCGTGTCGACGTCGCCCTCGGTCGCTTCGGGCTTGAGCAGCGTGTGGTCGACGAGTCCGGCCACGCGTTCGCGGCTCCACCTGCCCATCAGAACGGCTCTTCGGTACCGCCGGGATTGCAGCCGGCGGCCACCATCTGCTCGACGGGGACCTCAGGCCGCCACGGCTCCAGGTTCCAGCTGGTCTTTCCGGGCTGGGCGAACTCCGCGAACTGCCAGTGGCAGTCGAACTGTTCACGCATGCCGGGGATGGCGGCGTCGGGTGAGGCGGCCAGCACCTCGGCCCAGGCGTGCTCGGCTTCCGTGACGGTGCCGACCTGACCCGCGGCCCGTCTGCCCGCGGCCGTCGGATAGACGCGCAGGCTGGACAGGTCGCCCCATTTGGCCCACGTGACGTGGTCGATGTAGGGCGGCGGCGGGGCGGGTTGCGCGGAAGCGGACGGCGCGACGACCGTTGAAAGAGACATCGAAAGAGACGCCGAGAGCGGCAGGACCAGGGCCGCCGTCACGGCAGCGAGGGAGAAACGCACCGACCTACCGCGACTTTCCCTGGATCTCGAGGATCTTCGGCCGGACATCGACCAGGTAGACACCGGCCGCGCACGCGCAGACCGCGGCGCCGAACGCATCGCGGAAGAGCAGGCAGACGAGAACACCGCCGCCGAGGATCGCCAGCCATACCGGCTTGGTGAGTTTCCCGGCCGCGGTGTAGGCGTCGGTGCGCTGTATCGCGGCGTGGACGAAGGAGTAAACACCCACGACCAACACGATCAGGACGAGACCCAGGACGATGACGCCCGCAAGGTCGGCAAGTATCACCTCACCAGCCTATGCGGGCGTCATCGCGCGGTCGAATTCGAGTTACTTCTGCGTGACCTTCTTGGCCGGAGCCTTCTTGGCCGGCGCCTTCTTGGCGGGAGCCTTCTTGGCGGGGGTCTTCTCGGCGGCGGGCGCCTTCTTGGCGGCCTGCTTGACCGGCGCGGCAGCCTCCTCGGTCTTCTTCGGCAGCTCGACACCGACGAGTTTGGCGGCGCGCTCACCGACGGCGCGGGTCTGTGACGCCACGTTGCCCAGGGCCTGCTCGGTCAAGTCGACGGCCTGATCGGTGTAGTTCTCGACGCGGTTGGCGGCGTCGGTGAAGCCGGGCTGGCTGCGCAGGCGCTCGAGTGCGGCCTCGCCACGCTCGACGAGCTTGGCGTAGGTGCTCTGCGCGGCCTCGGCGTAGCCCTCGGCGGCACGACGCAGCTCGTCGGCGGTCAGCCGCTCGCGCAGCTCCACGACCTGGGTCGGGAGTTCTCCCTGAAGCTTGTTGATGCGGGCGCGGCTCTCCTCGACGCGGCTGTTGGCGTCGCCGCGGGCCTCTTCGGCGCGCTCGAGCAGGCTCGCGACGATCTCGTTCACGGTGGCCAGGGCCAGATCGGCAGCGCCGACCGCGGCGAGCAGCGGGGCCTTGAGGTCTTCGATCTCGACCTGGGTGTTCTTCTCAGCCATGGTGGATGTCCTTTCCGGGATCTTGGGGGGTGGTTCCTAGTGCGCGTTCGATCAGGTCGACGTCGACCGGTGGGTGGTCACTCGTCGGCTCCTCATCCACGTCGCCTACGGCTGCCTCGTTCTGTTGGCAGAACGAGGTGTAGATGTCGAGCAGCACCTGCTTCTGCCGCTCGGTGATCGCCGTGTCGTTCACGATGGCGTCGCGGACCTGTCCGGGTTCGCTGGGTTCGAGGATCCCGGCTTGGACGTAGAGCACTTCGGCCGAGACCCGCAACGCCTTGGCGATCTGGTTGAGCACGTCAGCGGACGGTTTCCGCAATCCCCGCTCGATCTGGCTGAGGTAGGGATTGCTGACCCCTGCCTTCTCGGCCAACTGCCGTACGGACACCTGCGCCGCCTCGCGCTGACTCCGGATGAAGCTCCCGATGTCCTGCGCGGCGTTGGTCACCACGGCGGCAAGATTCTCGTCCTGCGGCATGGTGGTCACCCCCTCGAAACGCGGGTATCCGATCGACGACAAACCCACCGTACGCGGGGGTGCTAACAATTGCAAGCACTAGCTAGCGCAGGTCAGAACAGTAGCTGAGCTATCGAATAGATCGCGAGGCCGGCGAGCGACCCGACCACGGTGCCGTTGATCCGGATGAACTGCAGGTCGCGGCCGACGTGCGACTCGATGCGCCGGCTGGCCTCGTCGGCGTCCCAGCGCTGGACGGTGTCGGTGACGATCGTGGTGATCTCGGCGCCGTATTCGCCCACCACGTGCTGGGCCGCGCGGATGATCCAGCCGTCCACCTTGTCCCGCATGTCGACGTCGTCGCGCAAACTCTCCCCGATCCGCATGACCGAATCGGCGATGCGGGCGCGCAACGTCGACGAGGGATCGTCGACGGACTCGAGGATGATGCGCTTGGCCGCAGTCCACGCCGTCTCCGCCGCCCGCGCCACCTCGTCGCGCGCCATGATCTGTTCCTTGACGTTCTCCGCGCGCCGAATGGTCGCGTCGTCGTTCTGCAGATCGTCGGCGAACTCGAACAGGAACTTGGTGGCCGACCGGCGCAGCTCGTGGTCGGGGTTGCGCCGCACCTTGTCGGTGAAGTCCATCAGCTCACGGTGGATCCGGTCCCCCACGAGATGGTCGACCCAGCGCGGCGACCACTGCGGTGAATCGCGCTCGATGACCCGCTCGATGACCTCACCCGCGTTCAGCGACCACTCGAACGCCCGGTCGGCGAGCAGCTGGATGAGCGCCTCCTGGCGGCCCGCCTGCAGCAGTTCGGACAGCACCCGCCCCACCGGCGGGCCCCACTGCGGTTCGGCGATCCGCTTGACGATCATTCGGTCGAGCAGGTCCTGCACGTCCTCGTCGCGCAGCATCTCCACCAGCACCCGCAGCACGGTGGCCGTCTCCTTGGCCACCCGTTCGGCGTGCGAGCGGTCGGACAGCCACTTGCCGAGCCGGCCCGCCACGTCGGCGTCGCGCAGCTTGGTCTCCACGTTCTCGGCGGACAGGAAGTTCTCGCGGATGAACTCGCCCAGCCCCTCGCCGAGCTGATCCTTCTTGCGCTTGATGATCGCGGTGTGCGGGATCGGGATGCCCAGCGGATGCTTGAACAGCGCGGTGACCGCGAACCAGTCGGCGAGCGCACCGACCATTCCGGCCTCGGCGGCGGCGCGCACATAACCGACCCACGGCGCGGCGGTGCCCTGCGATTGGACCCAGGTGCAGAGCAGGAAGATCGCCGTGGCACCGAGCAGGAAGCCCAGCGCGACGGACTTCATGCGCCGCAGACCGCGGCGGCGTTCGGCGTCGGCCGCCGAGTCCGCGCCCGCGATCGCCTCGGCGAAGCTGGACCGCGGTGCGGCCGGGTCGGCGTGCTGTGTGGATGACACGTTGTCCATCATCCGCTATCGCGCGAGCCCCTCGGTCAAACGCGGCTGCCGGAGCCCATCGGCCGTAGTATCGAGAAGGACTAGTGAATGGGACTCCGGGGATAGTGGCACAACAGACCCCGCCTTTGGCGGTCAAGACCGATGGTCGGAAGCGGCGCTGGCATCAGCACAAGGTCGAACGCCGCAACGAATTGGTCGACGGCACCCTCGAAGCGATCCGTCGGCTGGGCAGCAACGTCAGCATGGACGAGATCGCCGCCGAGATCGGGGTTTCCAAGACCGTCCTGTACCGCTACTTCGTAGACAAGAACGACCTCACCACCGCAGTGATGATGCGCTTCGCCCAGATCACTCTGATCCCGAACATGGCCGCCGCGCTGACCTCGAACCTCGACGGCTACGACCTGACCCGCGAGATCATCAAGGTCTACGTGCAGACCGTCGCCAACGAGCCCGAGCCCTACCGCTTCGTCATGGCGAACAACTCGGCCAGCAAGAGCAAGGCCGTCGCCAACTCCGAGCAGATCATCGCGCGCATGCTCGCGGTGATGTTGCGCCGCCGCATGGCCGGGGCCGGGATGGACACCGGCGGTGTCGAACCGTGGGCCTATCACATCGTCGGCGGGGTGCAGTTGGCCACGCACTCGTGGATGTCGCATCCGCGGATGACCGCCGACGAACTCATCGACTACCTCACGATGCTGTCGTGGAGTGCGTTGTGCGGCATCGTCGAAGTGGGTGGCTCGCTGGACAAGTTCCGGTCCGAACCGCATCCGTCCCCGATTCTGCCGCCATAGCTGCTTGACTGGCGTCGTGACCGAAGACCTGCCCGAGCTGTGGACGCACGAGCCGCACATCCATCTGGCGTTCAGACCGGGCGACTCCGTCGCCACCATCGAGACCAATGCGACGCCGGGGTTCAAGGGAAACAAGAGCGACGCGGTCGACCTACTGGCGAAGCGGACCGAACGGTTCGCCGAACTGCAGGAGATGCTCTACGCCAACAGCCTTGCCGGCGACAATCGCAAGGTGTTGCTGGTGCTGCAGGGAATGGACACCGCAGGCAAGGGCGGCATCGTCAAACACGTTGTGGGAGCTGGCAATCCGCAGGGAATTCAGTACGCCAACTTCGGCAAGCCGACCGATGAGGAGCTGGCCCACGATTTCCTCTGGCGCATCGAGCGGAAGCTGCCGACGCCGGGACATATCGGGGTGTTCGACCGTTCACACTACGAGGACGTGCTGATCGTGCGGGTGCACGACCTCGTGGCACCCGAGGTCTGGAGCACCCGTTACGACACCATCAACGACTTCGAGAAGCGGCTCGTCCTCGACGGCACGACGATCGTCAAGGTCACGATGTTCGTGTCACTCGACGAGCAGAAGAAGCGGTTGGCCGAGCGCCTCTCCCGGCCAGACAAGTACTGGAAGTACAACCCCGCCGACGTCGACGAGCGGATGCTGTGGCCGCGCTACCAAGAGGCCTATCAAGCGATGCTCGAGCGCACATCGTCCGAATACGCGCCGTGGCACGTCATCCCCTGCGACCGTAAGTGGTACGCGCGCCTGGCCGTGACCGAGCTGCTGATCGAGGCGCTCGAACGTCTCGATCTTTCGTGGCCGCCAGCGGATTTCGACGTCGAGGCGGAGAAGAAGCGCCTCGCCGACGCCTAGCGTTCCTAGCTTGCGCCGACTGCACGGTTGTTGACACCCCCTCTCGACGTTTGCGTACAACAACCGTGCAGTCGCCGCAGTTGTCCACAGGTTGAGCAATTGCCGTCGGGTCGGGCGCCCCGGCGGCCTGACGATGAGAGGCGTGGGAGCCACACTCGTCGTCGCCACGGAAGCGCTCGAGTCGGGCGAACTGACGCGCCGGGACATCCGGCGGCGCTACACGATGGTCTATCGCAATGTTTACGTGCCCAACGGCGCCGAACTGACTGCTGCGGACCGGGCACGGGCGGCCTGGCTCTGGTCGGGAAGGCGGGCCACGCTCACCGGGCACTGCGCGGCGGCTGTGCTCGGCAGTCGTTGGATTGCGCCGGATGCACCCGTGGAGATCGCCCATTCCCGCCGCCCGGCAGCCAGAGGAATGATCGCGCGCTGCAACAACTTTCGTGACGACGAGGTGTGCGTGGTCGACGCCATGCGCTGCACGACCGTCGCCAGAACGGCTTACGACCTCGGGCGCCGACTCACCGAACAGATGGGCGTCATCCGCCTCGACGCACTGCTCAACGCGACCGGCGTGGCACCCCCGGCCGTCGACGCGGTCGCCGCACGTCATTCCGGGGCCAGGGGCATTCGCCGGCTGCGCAGGACGATGACACTGGTCGACGCCGGCGCCGAGTCCCCGCAGGAAACCCGACTGCGTCTACTGCTCGTGCGGTCAGGGTTGCCGCGACCAGTGACACAGATACCGGTGCACGACGACCGCGGACGAGTCGTTCGCCGCATCGACTTGGGTTGGCCGGACATCCGGGTCGGTGTCGAGTACGACGGCGAACAGCACTTCACCAATCCCGACGACTACGCCGGGGACATCGAACGCCTCGAGTTCCTCGCGGCGCGAGGTTGGCTGATCGTTCGTGTGAGTGCTACCCAGCTCCGCTACCGCAGGGCCGAGATCATCGACCGGGTGATGAAGGCTCGCCGAGTGCACGGTTGTTGACGGCTCTACTCGACGTTTGCGTACAACAACCGTGCGCTCGGCGCAATAGCTAATACTTGTAGAAGCCCTGGCCGCTCTTCTTGCCCAGCTGACCCGCCTCGACCATGCGCAGCAGCAGCGGCGGCGGGGCGTAGTGGGCGTCCTTGAGCTCGTCGAACATCGCGTCGGCGATCAGCTTCATGGTGTCCAGGCCGATCAGATCGCTCAACCGCAGCGGCCCCATCGGATGCGACAGGCCCGCGACGACGGCCTTGTCGACGTCCTCGATGGTGGCGAAGCCCGCCTCGACCATCCGGATCGCCGACAGCAGATACGGCACCAGCAGCGCGTTCACCACGAAACCCGACCGGTCACTGCAGCGCACCACCTGCTTCCCGAGCACGTCACTGGCGAACTGCTCCGTCCGGGCGATCGCCGCCTCAGAGGTGGTCAGCGTGCCGACCAGCTCGACCAGCGGCAGCACCGGCACCGGGTTGAAGAAGTGCAGGCCCAGCACGCGGGCCGGATTCTGCGTGGCCGCACCCAGTTTCATGATCGGGATGCTCGAGGTGTTCGACGCCAGCACGGCGTCGGGGTCGGTGATGACCCTGTCGAGCTCGGCGAAGACCTTGGCCTTGATCGCCACGTCTTCGATGATCGCCTCGATCACCAGCTGGCGGTCCGCGAAATCCGCCAGCGAGGTGGTGAAGCGCAGCTTCCCCAGCGCCGCGGACTTCTCGCGGTCGGTGACCTTGCCGACGCTCACGCCGCGCTCGAGCGATTTGGTGATGCGGTTGCGGCCCGCGGTGACGAGTGCATCGGTGGTCTCGAACGCCAGCACGTCGACACCCGCGCGGGCGGACACCTCGGCGATACCCGCGCCCATCTGCCCGGCACCGATCACGCCTACTCGTTCAATGGGATTGCTCACTGCTACTTCCTAACAGACGACGAGCGCACGGTTGTTGTCACGTCTACTCGACGTTTGCGTGCAACAACCGTGCGCTCGGCGATGGATGCTCTTAGTGGAACTGGCCCTCTTCGGTCGAGCCGGTGAGCGCCGTGGTCGACGACGTCGGGTCCACGGTGGTCGCGATCCGGTCGAAGTAACCGGCGCCGACCTCGCGCTGGTGCTTCGTCGCGGTGTAACCCCGCTCCTCGGCGGCGAACTCGCGCTCCTGCAGCTCGACGTAGGCGGTCATCTGGTTGCGGGCGTAGCCGTAGGCCAGATCGAACATCGAGTAGTTCAGGGCGTGGAAGCCCGCCAGCGTGATGAACTGGAACTTGAAGCCCATCGCGCCGAGCTCCTTCTGGAACTTCGCGATGGTCGCGTCGTCGAGGTGCTTGCGCCAGTTGAACGACGGCGAGCAGTTGTAGGACAGCATCTGGTCGGGGAACTCCGACTTGACGCCCTCGGCGAACTTGCGGGCCAGTTCCAGGTCCGGCGTGCCGGTCTCCATCCAGATGAGGTCCGAGTACGGCGCGTAGGCCTTGGCGCGGGCGATGCACGGCTCGAGGCCGTTCTTCACCCGGTAGAAGCCTTCCTTCGTCCGCTCACCGGTGATGAACGGCTGGTCGCGCTCGTCGACGTCGGAGGTGATCAGCGTGGCGGCCTCGGCGTCGGTACGGGCGATGACGAGGGTCGGCACGTCAGCCACGTCAGCCGCGAGCCGGGCAGACGTCAACGTGCGGATGTGCTGCTGGGTGGGGATCAGCACCTTGCCACCGAGGTGGCCGCACTTCTTCTCCGAGGCCAGCTGGTCCTCCCAGTGCGAACCGGCGACACCGGCGGCGATCATGGCCTTCTGCAGCTCGTACACGTTGAGCGCGCCGCCGAAGCCGGCCTCCCCGTCGGCGACGATCGGGGCGAGCCAGTTCTCGACCGACGTGTCACCCTCGACCTTGGCGATCTGGTCAGCACGCAACAGCGCATTGTTGATGCGGCGAACCACCTGCGGCACCGAGTTGGCCGGGTAGAGGCTCTGGTCGGGGTAGGTGTGGCCGGACAGGTTCGCGTCACCGGCGACCTGCCAGCCGGACAGGTAGATGGCCTTCAGTCCGGCGCGGACCTGCTGGACGGCCATGTTGCCGGTGAGCGCACCGAGCGCGTTGACGTACTCGAGGTCGTGCAGCTGGTTCCAGAGCACCTCCGCGCCGCGACGGGCCAGGGTGTTCTCCTCGACGACCGAACCCTGCAGGGCGACGACGTCTTCGGCGGAGTACTCGCGGGTGATGCCCTTCCACCGGGGGTTGGTGTCCCAGTCCTGCTTGATCTGGTCCGGTGATTTCGGCGTGCCAACGCTCGACATGGGAGCTCCTTCGTTTACTTGCATCGCTACCGGTGCTGCCGGAGTTCCCGGCTTGTTAACACCAGCACGACTTCACTGCTGTGCTAATCCGAGGATGCACTACCGCATAACCGCAGGTCCACCCGTTTCAGTCGCCAACTTTTGCCAAGCGCGTTCGGGAAGTTGCGAAGGTTGCGAAGACGCACGTTGCTTGACCGGTTCAGTAGCTACTCGCGAGTAACCGGTTTCCGCTGGTCAGTACGCTCGTACTGTTAAACCGGGAACGTCAGAGCGCGAACAGGCATGCGATGGCTTTTGTCTCGTCGCCGACCGCATATGTGAGCGTTGTAACAGTCCGATCCACCAGATCCACACCGAACTTGTCGGTCGATCCGGCCGGATGGACGTGAGAGATGATCTCGAGCTTGTCGCCGAGAGCCACGGGAAGGTCGTGTTCGATCGTCACCCGAAGCGGCGCCCGCAGCAACTCGGGATGGTGGTACAGGTAGTCCTCGACCACCGACCAGTGCACCGAGTTGTTCATATGGTCGAAGATGTCGATGTCGCTGACCCGCACCGGATACTCACGGATCTCCCGGGCGTCGTCGCGACTGCCCGCGCTCAGGTATGCCTTCCAGCGCAACCGGTTGACGTCGGTGGTGCGCTGCAACCCGGCGATGAAGTCGTCGGAGATACGCGCGGGCCCCTGGGTCTCGCGGTTGATGTTGATCCAGAACGCCTCGGACTCCATCAGCCCGCCCTTGCGGCCGTCTATGCGGACCCGCATCTCGCACCACCGGTTCGACGTGCCCGAGCACCAGCGCCGCAGCCGCAGCATGTCCTGGAACTCGATGGGGCGGATCAGGTCGATCATCGTGCGCCGCACGATCCACAGCGGGTGCGTCGCCTCGTAGCCGAGTTCGCGAAGGTGGTCGGACCCGATGTCCTGAATGTGGCGGGTCGCGGCGTCGAACTTCAGCCGTCCGGTGCGGTCGACGTCGGCGACCCGCAGCGGCCAGCCGGTGTCGAAGACGTCGGGGTGGGGATCGGGCACCGGCATCATGGTCTTGCTCAGCCCCGTGCCTGCGGACATCGTGCCGGCCACCTGCGGTCCTCCCTGGCTCACTGCCCGGCGTGTTGATACCAGGCGCCCCGATACTGCCACAGCCTGCCCCGTGCCAAGACTGCGAAGCAACTGATTCGCAACGTTGTTACGCTGGTTGACGTGCCAAAAACGTTCGTGGGGTCGCGGGTTCGGCAACTGCGTAGCGAACGGGGATACAGCCAGGCCGCGCTGGCGCAGATGCTCGAGATCTCACCGAGCTACCTCAATCAGATCGAGCACGACGTCCGTCCTCTGACGGTCGCGGTACTCCTGCGCATCACCGAGGTGTTCGGTGTCGACGCGACCTTCTTCGCCTCCCAGGACGACACCCGGCTGGTCGCCGAACTCCGCGAGGTGGCCATGGACCGCGACCTGGGCGTCGACGTCGACGTATCCGAGATCGCCGACATGGTGATGGCGCATCCGACGCTGGCCCGCGCGATGGTCAACCTGCACCGCCGCTACCGGCTGACCACGACGCAGCTGGCCGCGGCGACCGAGGACCGCTACAGCGGTGCCAGTATGGGAGGCAGCGGCTCCGGGTCGATCACGATGCCCCACGAGGAAGTCCGCGACTACTTCTACCAACGCCAGAACTACCTGCACGAGCTCGACAGCGCCGCCGAGGACCTGACGGTCCGCATGCGCATGCACCGCGGCGACCTCGCCGGCGAACTCTCCAACCGGCTGTCGACGGTCCACGGTGTGCACATCGTGCGCCGCATCGACCTGGGAGACACGGTGCTGCACCGGTTCGAACCCGGCACCAAGACCCTCGAGATGAGCACCCACCTGTCGGTCGGACAGCAGGTGTTCAAGATGGCCGCCGAACTGGCCTACCTCGAATTCGGCGCCCTCATCGACAAGATGGTCGACGAGGGCATGTTCACCAGCGACGAGTCGCGCACCCTGGCCCGCCTCGGCCTGGCCAACTACTTCGCCGCCGCGACGGTGCTCCCCTACCGGCAGTTCCACGACGTCGCGGAGAACTTCCGTTACGACGTCGAACGGCTCTCGGCGTTCTACTCGGTCAGCTACGAGACGATCGGGCACCGGCTCTCCACGCTGCAACGGCCGTCGATGCGGGGAGTGCCGTTCTCCTTCGTCCGGGTCGACCGTGCCGGCAACATGTCGAAGCGCCAGTCCGCGACGGGCTTTCACTTCTCGTCCAGCGGCGGTACGTGCCCGCTGTGGAACGTCTACGAGACCTTCGCCAACCCGGGCAAGATCCTCGTCCAGATCGCCCAGATGCCTGACGGCCGCAATTACCTGTGGGTGGCGCGGACGGTGGAGCGCCGCGCCTCGCGCTATGGTCAGCCGGGTAAGACGTTCGCGATCGGCCTCGGTTGCGAATTGCGCCACGCGCATCGGCTGGTCTACTCGGAGGGATTGGATCTTTCTGGTGACAATGCGACACCCATCGGGGCCGGCTGCCGCGTCTGCGAGCGGGACAACTGTCCGCAGCGGGCGTTCCCCGCTCTCGGCCGGGCCCTCGACCTCGACGAGCACCGGTCCACGGTCTCGCCGTATCTGGTGAAGCAGTCGTGACCCGTATCGCGCCCGGGGGGTTCCGGGAACTCGGACCGCTCAACTGGGTGATCGCGAAGGCCGGCGCACGGGCCATCCGCGCGCCACGGTTCAGCCTGTTCACCGTGCTGGGCCAGCACCGTCTGCTGTTCCTGGCGTTCCTGCCCTACAGCGGTGTGCTGCTCGGCCCGCTGGGCAAGTTGTCCCGCCAGGACGCCGAGATCGTGATCCTGCGGGTGGGCCATCTGCGGGAGTGTGAATACGAGCTGCAGCAGCATCGTCGGCTGGCCCGCAGTCGCGGCCTGAACGCCGAGCTGCAGGCCAGGATCTTCGAGGGCCCCGACGCCGCGGGCCTCACCGACCGGCAGCGGGTGCTCGTCACCGCGACCGACGAGTTCGTGGTCACCCGTGGGGTGTCGCCACAGACGTGGGCGATACTGGCCCGGCATCTGACGAAACCGCAGCTCATCGAATTCTGCTTGCTCGCAGCACATTACGACGGTCTGGCGGCGACGATCGCGACGCTGCAGGTGCCGCTGGACTTCCCGGACTGACCGCTACAGGTACGTCACGCCCAGGACGATGATCGAGAACAGCACCGGCGAGACCGCCAGGCCCCACAGGAACGTCGACCATACATAGGACGTGCGCTGGAACTTGCGCCACCCGAGATAGCCCGCGACGGCGCCCAGCACGAACGACAGACCGGCCACCACCAGCACCCACGTGCTGACGTCGGTGGCGTTGGTGGCCAGTGAGATCGCGATCAGCCACAGGATGTGGCCGACCACGAATCCGCCGACACCGGCGACGATCTCGTTTCTCAAAAGTTGATCATGTGGCCGACGAGGCCGTGGAAGGCTTCCTGCAGCGCCTCCGACATCGTCGGGTGGGTGTGCACGTTGCGAGCCAGTTCGTTGGCGGTCAGATCCCATTTCTGCGCGAGGGTGAGTTCGGGCAGCAGTTCGGAGACGTCGTGGCCGATGAGATGGCCGCCGATCAGCTCACCGTATTTGGCGTCGGCGATGAGCTTGACGAAACCGGCCGGGGCGCCCATCCCGTGTGCCTTGCCGTTGGCGGTGAAGGGGAATTTCGCGACCTTGACGTCGTAGCCCTCCTCGCGGGCCTGCTCCTCGGTGAGCCCGAAGCTGGCGACCTGTGGCTGGCAGAACGTGGCGCGCGGCATCATCCGGTAGTCGCCCAGCGGCAGCGTCTCCGCGCCGGCGATGGTCTCGGCCGCCACCACACCCATCGCCTCGGCGACGTGAGCGAGTTGCAGCTTGCCGGTGACGTCACCGATCGCGTAGATGTGCGGCTTGTTGGTGCGCATGTAGTCGTCGATGCCGATGGCCTTGCGATCGGTCAACTCGACACCGGCCTTGTCCAGGCCGTAGCCCTCGACGTTGGGCGAGAAGCCGATGGCCTGCATCACCTTGTCGGCCTTGAGCTCCTGGGACTTGCCGTCCTTGCTGACGGTGACGATGACGGAGCCGTCGCCGCCTTCGTCCTTGATGGACTCGACCTTGGTGCCGGTGAGGATCTTGACGCCCAGCTTCTTGAACTGCTTTTCGATCTCCTTGGAGACCTCGGCATCCTCGTTGGGCAGCGCGCGCGGGAGGAACTCGACGATCGTGACGTCGACCCCGTAGTTCTTCAGAACGTATCCGAACTCCATGCCGATGGCGCCGGCACCGGCGATGACGATCGAGCCGGGCAGTTCCCGCTCCATGATCTGCTCTTCGTAGGTGACGACGTTCTCCGACAGCGACGTGTTGGGAACCAGTCGGGTGCTGGCGCCGGTCGAGATGATCGCGTTGTCGAAGGTGACCGTCTCGGTGCCGCCGTCGTTGAGGTCGACCTCGATGGTGTGGTCGTCGGTGAACTTCCCGTACCCACCGATCTCGGTGATCTTGTTCTTCTTCATCAGGAAGTGCACGCCGGCGACGCGGCCTTCGGCGACCTTGCGGCTGCGGTCGTAGGCGGCGCCGTAGTCGAAGCTCGCCTCACCGCTGATACCGAAGGTCTTGGCCTCCTTGGTGAAGATGTGCACCAGTTCGGCGTTGCGCAGCAGCGCCTTCGAGGGAATGCACCCCACGTTCAGACACACGCCGCCCCAGTACTTGGGTTCGATGATGGCGGTGTTCAGCCCGAGTTGGGCGGCGCGAATAGCCGAGACGTATCCGCCGGGACCGGCTCCGAGAACGACGACGTCATAGTGGGTCACGTTCACCACCCTAATGGTCGGGGCGGCTATGTCAGCGTGCGATCCAACCGAATACGTAGCCGCCGTAGAGCGCGGCCGCACCGGCGGTGGACGCGAGCGGCGCCGACATCAGCGCGATCGCCAGCGCCGAGATCACCGGCTTCCTCGCCACCATGGCGACGACCAGACCGGCGACCGTGCAGCAGACGAGGTAGACCAGGACGCCGTAGACCGGCCACGTCTTGTCGGGATCCAGGTCGCCGACCCACCAGTAGTAGAAACCTGCTCCGACGGGTGCGGCGACCACCCACACCGCCGCGAGCACCAGCGCGAACACCCAGCGTTTGAGGAACTGGTAGGAACCCGGCAGGGACAGCGGCTGCGCGGGCGGGACGACCAACGGCTCCGACTCGGGGTCGAACTCGAGCGCCTGGTACGCGATCGGGTCGGGGTCGGGGTCGGGATCCCGGTCGAGGGTGAGCGTGTGTTCGGGCTTCGCGGCCAGCGGCCCCACCGGGTCGGGTCGGCTGAATCCGCCGGTGTCGAATGTCGGCAGGTACGGCGACGTGTGCTCGCCCCCCGCGTGTTCGGCCCCCGCGTGTTCGGCCCCCACGTGTTCAGCCACAGTGGTGTCCTTCTTCTTGTCAGCCACCGTTGACCACCTCGATCAGCGCCAGTGCGCCCAGCCAGCCCGGCGCGACGGCCAGCACGAACGCCCCCACTGTGGTGACCCAGCGCTTGCCCGCGATCAGGACCATGAGTACGCCGAGCACGCTGGGCACGCCGACGGCCAGCGCGATGACGACGTCAGGGCGGACGGTGGCCGTGATCAGCAGTGTCGACGTGACGGCGGCCACCAACCCGACCGCGGCGCCGACCAACATCGCACTGGTCAGCAGCCAGGGGCGCGGCAGCGGTATCACGCATTCGACGATAACGCCGCCGGCGCCGTCAACCCTGCACGCGCGCGGCGCGCCTCCCGGGTATCGGGCACGCGTCTTCGGCCACCGCGACGACCGGAGCACGCTTCGGCGGGCGGTCTCCGTCGGCGTACCGGGCGCCCGTCAGCGGCGGTTCCTGGTCGAGGGCGGTGTTCTCCCCATCGGTGAAGGCGCGCCCTCGGCTGAGGAACCGCATCCCTTCGGGCGCCTCGAGGCTGAACCCGCCGCCGCGGCCGGGAACCACGTCGATGACGAGCTGGGTGTGTTTCCACGTGTCGAACTGCGGGCCGGAGATCCAGACCGGCACGCCGTCGACTCCGACGTCGAGCACCGCCAGCAGGACGTCGCGATCGCCGACGATGAACTCCCCGTCGGGGTAGCACATCGGCGACGACCCGTCGCAGCAGCCGCCGGACTGGTGGAACATCAACGCGCCGTGACGCCCCTGCAGTCCGGTGAGGAGGTCCGCCGCGGCCTGGGTGACGAGCGCCCGGGGCGGGCGAACGTGAGCTTGTGCACGAGATCCGGGCGAATCGTCGCGCACGAGCTCACGTTCGGCATCCATCAGAAGAAGCCCTGCGCTTTGTTGCTGTAGCTCACCAGCAGGTTCTTCGTCTGCTGGTAGTGGTCGAGCATCATCTTGTGGGTCTCGCGCCCGATGCCGGACTGCTTGTAGCCGCCGAACGCCGCGTGTGCGGGGTACATGTGATAGCAGTTCGTCCACACCCGGCCGGCCTTGATGTCCCGCCCGGCGCGGTAGGCGGTGTTGCCGTCGCGGCTCCACACCCCGGCACCCAGACCGTAGAGCGTGTCGTTGGCCATGCCCATCGCGTCGTCGTAGTCCTTGAACGACGTCACCGCCACGACGGGTCCGAAGATCTCCTCCTGGAAGATGCGCATCTTGTTGGTGCCCTCGAAGATCGTCGGCTGTACGTAGAAGCCGCCGTTGAGGTCGCCACCCAGCTCGGCGCGTTCACCGCCGGTGACCACGCGTGCGCCCTCATCTTTGCCGATCTCGATGTAGGACAGCACCTTTTCGAGCTGGTCGTTGGACGCCTGGCTGCCGATCATGGTCTCGGTGTCGAGTGGATCGCCCTGGCGGACCGCCTTGGTGCGGATCGCCGCCAGTTCGAGGAACTCGTCGTAGATGTCGGCCTGGATCAGGCTGCGCGACGGGCAGGTGCACACCTCGCCCTGGTTGAGGGCGAACATCGTGAATCCCTCGAGCGCCTTGTCCTGGAAATCGTCGCCGGCGGCCATCACGTCGGAGAAGAAGATGTTCGGGCTCTTGCCACCGAGTTCCAGCGTGACGGGAATCAGGTTCTGCGACGCGTATTGCATGATGAGCCGGCCCGTGGTGGTCTCGCCGGTGAACGCGATCTTCCCGATCCGGTTCGACGACGCCAGTGGCTTACCCGCTTCGAAACCGAATCCGTTGACCACGTTGAGGACACCGGCGGGCAACAGGTCGCCGATCAACGACATCAGGTACAAGATCGAGGCGGGGGTCTGCTCGGCGGGTTTGAGGACGACCGCGTTGCCCGCGGCCAGGGCGGGGGCCAGCTTCCACACCGCCATCAGGATCGGGAAGTTCCACGGGATGATCTGGCCGACGACGCCGAGGGGTTCGTGGAAGTGATAGGCCACGGTGTCCTCGTCGATCTGGGACAGCGCGCCCTCCTGGGCGCGGACCGCCCCGGCGAAGTAGCGAAAGTGGTCGATTGCCAACGGAATATCGGCGTTGAGTGTCTCGCGGATCGGTTTGCCGTTGTCCCACGACTCGGCGAGCGCGAGCGATTCGAGGTTCGCCTCCATCCGGTCGGCGATCTTGAGCAGGACCCCTGCCCGCTCGGCCGGTGAGGTCTTCCCCCAAGCCGGGGCCGCGGCGTGCGCGGCGTCGAGCGCCTTGTCGATGTCGGACTCCGTCGAGCGGGCGACCTCGCAGAACGCCTGCCCCGTCACGGGTGTCAGGTTCTCGAAGTACTCGCCGCCGACCGGCGCCACCCACTCACCCCCGATGAAGTTGCCGTACCGCGACTCGTAAGCCATCAATGCATCAGCGGCACCCGGACGGGCGTAAACAGTCATGCGTTTCCTCCTTGAAGGGGTTGGGAATTCGGGCGTTCGAGACGGGCGGCGTGGACGACGGGAGCGGTCGACGTGGGCAGGAGCCGCATCATGTCGGCGGGGTACTGCACGTCGAGACGTACGGAGTGGGCGATGCGGTACGGCTGTGCGGCGAGCAGTCCGCCGAACTGCTTGCGCATCCGCGACACCTCGGCGCGCACCGTCACCACCCGCGACGCATCGCCGTACAGGTCGACGGCCAACTCGGGCGCCGACCGTCCTTCGCATCGAATCGACAGTGCGAGAAGGATTTCCGCGTGCCGCAGTCTCAGGGAACGGCGCCAGCCGCCGACCTGGCCGACCATCTGCAGTGCCGGCGCGTCAGGGTTGCGCAGGTCCAGCGCGACCTGCGCCCCGACCCCGGCGGCGGCTTCGTGGTCGTCGGCCAACCTGACCAGCCATCCGCCGGGCAGCGGATCGACGTCGCACAGTCCCAGGGCCGGGACGAGCAGGCGGCCGGGCGCGACCTCGCGGGGCAGCGCGATCCGGTGGTGCGGCGGAAGCGAGTCGACCGCGGCTACCCAGCCGTCGGGGTCGACCGCAAGGGCGGGGCTGCCGATGCGGGCGAGGATGGGCGCGGCGACCATCCGCAGGCTGTTCAGTGTGCGGTTGTGTTGTTCGCGCAGACGGGATTCGGCGAGGCGCGCGACGGCGTCGACCAGCGCCACCGTCGTCGGATGCACGGTGGCTGCGGGACCGGACACGTCGACCACGCCGATGACGTGGCCGGTGCGGGGGTCCTTGATGGGGGCGCCGGCGCACGTCCACGGGTGGTGGCTGCGCGAGTAGTGCTCGGCGGAGAACACCTGCACCGCGGTGTTCGACATCAGCGCAGTGCCGATGGCGTTGGTGCCGACCGCGTTCTCGCCCCAGTGCGCACCCTCGATGAAGCCCAGCCGATCCGCGGATCCGAGAACCGCACGGGAACCCGCCCGCCACAGCACCCGCCCGCGCGCATCGGCGACCACCAGGATGTTGGCGCCTTCGACGATCAGCGATTCCAGCCCACGCGAGAGATCCTCGAGCACCGACATCAGGCCCGACGACTGGCGCAACTCCTCCAGCGTGGTGCCCTCCACCTCGGGTTCGGGCAGCGCGTCGGGCTCGATGCCACGCGCCATCAGCCGGTGCCAGGATTCCTCGATGACCCTGCGGGGTCGCGCCGGGGCGCGGTCACCCGCCATGGTGGCGTCGTAGACCGCCGACATCAGCCGGGCGTACTGACGCGGGTCCTCACCCGCTGCGACAGCGGGCTCGGGAACAGGCGGACGAGGCATCACAGCCGATTGTGCTCCCCGTCACAGCTGCGCGCCAATGCGGTTGCCATCCCGCTGTTCTATGTGACCGCGGCCACATCTCGAAAGAGCTGCATCGGGTTGCACGCGGCGGTGCAACGGCGTGCAACCCTTGTGCACACCCCGTCCCGCGGTGTGCCCTGTGTCACATGACACAGACCCTGGAACCCACCACGGACCTGACCCCGCAGCAGCGCGTCGACGCCTGGCTCGCCGACTTCGAAGCCGCCCTGGCGGTGCGTGACATCGAGCGCGTGGTGGCGAAGTTCGCGACCGACAGCTTCTGGCGCGACCTGGTCGCGTTCACCTGGAACCTCAAGACCCTCGAAGGTCGCGACGGTATCGCCGACATGCTCATCACCCGGCTCGCCGAGACAGATCCCGCGCACTTCCGGACCCGGGAGGCCCCCACGGCCGACGGCGACGTCACGACGGCGTTCATCGAGTTCGAGACCGCCGTCGGCCGCGGCGTCGGGCACCTGCGGCTGCGGGGCGACTCCGCGGGAAATGATGTGGCCTGGACGCTGCTGACCGCCATGCAGGAGCTCAAGGACCACGAGGAGCCGAAGGGGCCGTCGCGGGTGCTCGGCGCGGTCCACGGGTCCGATCCCGATCCGCGGTCCTGGGCGGAGAAGCGCGCCGAAGAGGAAGCGGCGCTCGGGCGGACGGTGCAGCCTTATGCGCTGGTGATCGGCGGTGGGCAGGGCGGTATCGCGCTCGGCGCGCGGCTGCGCCAGCTCGGGGTGCCCGCGATCGTCGTCGACCGCCACGAGCGGCCGGGCGACCAGTGGCGCAAGCGCTACAAGTCGCTGTGTTTGCACGATCCGGTGTGGTACGACCACCTGCCCTACCTGCCGTTCCCGCAGAACTGGCCGGTGTTCGCGCCGAAGGACAAGATCGGCGACTGGCTGGAGTTCTACACCCGGGTGATGGAGGTGCCGTACTGGTCGAAGACGTCCTGCCTGTCGGCCTCGTTCGACGAGGAGACGAAGACGTGGACGGTCGAGGTGGACCGCGACGGGGAGCGCCTCACGCTGCGCCCGACACAGCTGATCCTGGCCACCGGCATGTCCGGCAAACCCAACGTCCCGACGTTGCCGGGCCAGGACGTGTTCCGCGGCGAGCAGCACCACTCCAGCGCCCATCCCGGACCGGATCGCTACGTCGGGATGCACGCCGTCGTGATCGGGTCGAACAACTCCGCCCACGACATCTGCAAGGCGCTGGTCGAGAACGGCGTCGACACGACGATGGTGCAGCGCTCGTCGACGCACATCGTGAAATCGGATTCGCTGATGGATCTCGGCCTCGGGGACCTGTATTCGGAGCGCGCCCTCGCAGCGGGGATGACGACGGAGAAGGCCGACCTGACGTTCGCGTCGCTGCCGTACCGGATCATGCACGAGTTCCAGAAGCCGATCTACGACGCGATCCGGGACCGGGACAAGGACTTCTACGAACGGCTGACGGCCGCGGGGTTCGAATTGGATTGGGGCGACGACGGTTCCGGCCTGTTCATGAAGTATCTGCGCCGCGGTTCGGGCTACTACATCGACGTCGGGGCGTGCGATCTGGTGGCCGACGGGACGATCAGGCTCGCCCACGGTCAGGTGTCGCATCTGACCGAGAACTCGGTGGTGCTGGACGACGGCACCGAACTGCCGGCCGACGTGGTGGTCTACGCGACGGGCTACGGCTCGATGAACGGCTGGGCCGCCGACCTGATCGGCCAGGACGTGGCCGACAAGGTGGGCAAGGTGTGGGGTCTGGGCTCGTCGACCACCAAGGACCCCGGGCCGTGGGAGGGTGAGCAGCGCAACATGTGGAAGCCGACGCAGCAGGAGAACCTGTGGTTCCACGGCGGCAACCTGCACCAGTCGCGGCATTACTCGCTGTATCTGGCACTGCAACTCAAGGCCCGCTTCGAAGGAGTCCCGACACCGGTGTACGGGCTGCAGGAGGTGCACCACCTGAGCTGAGGCGGTCGCGCACAATGGGTGCGTGACTGACGACGCGTACCTGTGGCTCGAGGACATCACCGGCGACGACGCCCTGGACTGGGTGCGACGGCACAACGAACCGACCCTTGCCGACCTCGGCGGTGAGCGGTTCGAGCAGATGCGCACCGAAGCGCTCGAGGTGCTCGACACCGATGCGCGCATCCCCTACGTCCGCCGCCGCGGCGAATACCTCTACAACTTCTGGCGCGATGCGGCCAACCCGCGGGGGTTGTGGCGGCGGACCACGCTGGAGAGTTACCGCACCGAGGAACCGGAGTGGGACGTCGTCATCGACGTCGACGCGCTGGCGCGGGCCGACGACGAGAACTGGGTGTGGGCGGGCTCCGACGTCCTCGAACCCGACCACACCCGCGCACTGGTGAGCCTTTCACGCGGCGGTGCGGACGCCGCGATAGTGCGGGAATTCGACATCGCCGCACGGCAATTCGTCGATGACGGGTTCGAACTCCCCGAAGCCAAGACGGCGATCAGCTGGGAGGACGAGGACACCGTGCTGGTGGGCACGGATTTCGGGGAGGGCGCGCTGACCGAATCCGGCTACCCGCGGCTGGTCAAGCGGTGGCGCCGCGGCACGCCGTTGGCCGAGGCGGAGACGGTCTTCTCCGGCGACGCGACCGACGTCATCGTCACCGCGTCGGTAGACCTCACCCCGGGTTTCGAGCGCACGATGGTGCGTCGCGCCGTCGACTTCTTCAACGACGAGGTCTACGAGTTGCGCGGCGGTGAGCTCATCCGCATCGACGCGCCGACCGACGCCACGGTGTCGGCGCACCGGGAGTGGCTGCTCATCGAGCTGCGCACCGACTGGGACACCGGCACCGAGCAGTACCGCGCGGGGTCGCTGCTCGCCGCGAACTACGACGAATACCGCAGCGGGACACAGCAGCTGCAGGTGGTGTTCGAGCCCGACGAGCACACGTGCCTGCACCACTACGCGTGGACCCGCGACCGGCTGGTCGTCGTCACCCTCGCCGATGTCGCGAGCCGGGTCGACGTGTACACCCCCGGTGCGTGGACGGCGCAGCCCGTGCCCGGGTTGCCGGACAACACCAACACCGTGATCGTGGCCGCCGACGACCTCGGTGACGAGATCTTCCTGGACTCCAGCGGTTTCGACACCCCCTCGCGGCTGCTGCACGGGATGGCTGGCGGCGAGCTGACCGAGATCAAGCGTGCGCCTTCATTTTTCGACGCCGCCGACCTGAAGGTCGACCAGCATTTCGCCACGTCAGCGGACGGCACGAAGATCCCGTACTTCGTGGTCGGACACCGGCACAAGCAGGCACCGGGGCCGACGCTGCTGGGCGGCTACGGCGGTTTCGAGGTGGCGCGGACGCCCGGCTACGACGGTGTGCTGGGCCGGCTGTGGTTGTCGCGGGGCGGGACCTACGTGCTGGCGAACATCCGCGGCGGCGGCGAGTACGGGCCGACGTGGCACACCCAGGCGATGCGCGAGGGCCGGCACCTCGTCGGCGAGGACTTCGCCGCTGTGGCAGCCGATCTCGTCGAGCGCGGAATCACCACGGTCGACCAGCTGGGCGCCCAGGGCGGCAGCAACGGTGGGCTGCTCATGGGCATCATGCTCACGCAGTATCCGGAGTTGTTCGGAGCGCTGGTGTGCAGCGTGCCGCTACTCGACATGCGTCGGTTCCACCTGCTGCTGGCCGGAGCGTCGTGGGTGGCCGAGTACGGCAACCCCGACGATCCGGGTGACTGGGAGTTCATCTCGGAATACTCGCCCTACCAGAACATCTCGTCCGAGCGCAGGTATCCGCCGGTGCTCATCACCACCTCGACGCGCGACGACCGGGTGCACCCCGGCCATGCCCGCAAGATGACCGCGGCGCTGGAAGACGCGGGTCAGCCGGTGCAGTACTACGAGAACATCGAGGGCGGACACGGCGGCGCCGCGGACAATTCGCAGGCGGCGTTCCGAGCGGCGCTGATCTACGAGTTCCTGTTGCGGACGCTGGGGGCGTGACGCCGCGATCTATGACGATTACCCGGTGATCATGTCCCGAACTTCGGCGCGGATGTGCACAGTGGTATGCGCAGGCCTGTTGACACTGGGCTGTACCGACTCCGTCAACGGAAAGCCGGCGCCGGGAGAAGTACTGCCTGAGCGCAGCACTTCGCTGGCACATGAGTATGGCTGGTTGACCAACGCACTCCCGAGCGACGACGATCTGTCCCGGGCAGTTGGCTACCAAATCACCACTGACGGCGAGCACCCGCCCGTACGTGGCGTCACTGATCTTCGCAACACGGCCGCGGTGAAGGGTGAGATCACCGAGCCTCAGTGCTTTGCGGTGACCGCCCCCCTCGAGGTGCAGACCTACAACGCAGCCTCCGTCGAAGCGACGACTTTCGTGACCGACGGTCCGATGACCTACGGCGCGGTAGTTCTGGCTAGCGCAGCGGACGCCGGCTCGCTGTTCGCCGAGTTCGTGGAGCAATGGAAGCAGTGTGACGGTAAGACGGTCATGGATTCCGATGCCTATGGCACGTTCACTGACACCATCGCCGACGTCGAGGTGACGGGCAACGTCCTGTCGGCCGTCGTGACTGTGAACTCGACCTCCCCGACGGGTGTGCCGGTTCGAGATGAGCGCGCTTTGGGAGTGACCGAGAACGGCATCGTCGATATATCGCTGCCGATCACAGACCCTTCCCCTGATACGCCGCGGGAACAGAATCGGGCAATCGACCTCGCCAATGCGATGCTCGAGAACTTCCGAACAGCTCGACGGTAAACCGGCCTCGACCGGGATCGCCACTTCCAACTCGCCGGCTAAGTCTGCGTGCCACCTTTGGCAGCGATCGATGGGCACAACGCACACAACTCATCATCGCGAGGAACAACCCATAACAGCGCGGGCAGCTCGGAGCCCTCTCGATGGCCCAGCGATGTCCGCGCGAGACGTCGACAAAGCGGCTCTCGCTTAGAGCTCGCGGATGTCAATGTTCAGCATGTGCCGGAGACGGTGGCCTTGACGAGAGCCGCGCGTTGTCGCGAACTTCTGCTGCGCGTTCATGGTGTTTGCGGCCTTAATTACCGACATGCCGGACGGACGACGGACGGTATGGTTTCAGCAAAGCATGGGAGGGCCACTTGTTCGTTGATGCCGATTTGCTACGCATGGGTGCTGGCTTCTCGAGAAGCGCGGGCGAGATCGTCCGCCGAGGCGCGGGGCGGTTTGCAGCAACACAGATGACAAATGGCATCTTCGGCGATTTCGATACCGCAAACGAGTTCGAAGCCGCATTGCGCCGCGCAGACGAAGCACAAACGACCACCATGCAAGAGCACCACGCGAGATTGAGCGACCTGTCTGAAAAGGCGAGTGCAGGTGCCGCAGCCTTCCTCGCACAGGATGAGACGAGCGCGTCACATGTCAGCTCCGTGCGCAGAGAGCTCGCCTGCGGATGGCCCTCGGGCTCAATATTTGGACGTCGGTCAGCTCACTGGGTCCGCCGGCGGCGATCCCTGTGCCAGTTGCCAAGTAAGGCTTGGAGATTCAGCCGATGATAGATGACGACCTCGTAGGAAAGGTTGGAGTAGGTCTCATAGCGCTGGGAGTAGTTGGCGGCATGTTCCCGCTGTGGAGGTCGCGAACACTTTCTCCCGCTTCGATTGAGCGTCGCGTGTACTGGTTCGGGTGCCTATCCGGCATCGGGCTTGTATCCGCTTCCCGGTTGCCGGACTGGCGATCTGCCGTATTCATTGGAGTGGCAGCCGTCGTTGTCATCGCCCTCATCGCATTTGCCTACACTTCTCACATCAGCTTCGCGGAACGACGTATGCGTTCTATGAGCGCGACAGAAAGCCGGACCCGCCGCCCGCGATCGCCCAAGCCGATGAGCGGTGATCATTCCGACGCCTGGCTCTGCAGACCGCTCAGGACCGCGACAGTGGCGAAGTAAGCCCATGGTCAACCCAGTCTTCGCGGTTCTAGCGGTCCTCGGCGTGCTTCTACCGCTTCTGCCCTCAAACAATGAACGCACTGAGCGACGCCTCTACTGGACGGGAACCGTCATCGCCTCGGTGTCTGCGTTCTTCGTGCTGTATCCCCCACAGCTGGGTGGCGGATTCGGTCTTGCGGTCGCGCTAGCCGTCGGGATGTCAATCAGGGCCTACATGAGCACGTCGCATATCAGGATCCGGGGGCGCACGTACGCCTTCAGCGTCTGGGACAACGTCGACGCCGGAGGTGATTCGCGCCCCAATGGGCAACCTGGCCACGACCCGGCTCCCGACTCCTACGGTGGGTTCGCCACTGCCACAAAAACTTGGTGGTTGTTCGCGGTGATCATGATCGCCTGCGCGTTCGTGATCGTGGTGTTCGTGACACAGCGCGAAGGCCCGCTGTACGCGCTCGGTGCAGGCGCAGTGATGGTGCTTGTTCCTCTGATTGCGGGACACCAGGATTCGTCGTGGGAGTACCGAGTCGCCCGGGGGCAATGGGTGCCGTTCACGCTCATCGCCGTGGCGACATTGGGCACTTTCGCCGCGCTGTACGGCGGGGGCTATGCGCTAGGCAGGCGATGGCCGCTGCGACCCAAGCGGTCGATGGAGTATCGCGCTCATCCACACTTGCGCAAGAAATTTCCGTCGTGAGGTCTATCATCGGCGCCATCACCGGAGCCCTCGCGTTTGGCGCGGGCGGTAAGGACTCGGCGGGAATATGGGCGACGACTATGACGGGTAGGTGCAGTTCTCGTTGATGGCGCCTGACCACCTCATCCTGGTCGGTGGCGTCGTCGTCGTCGCTGGCTGCCTCGCCGCCGCAATTGTCGGAAGCCGCCGTGTCGCGCGTCATCTCTACTGGTGGAGTTGGTTCATCGGCATATCCGTTATTTCCTGTGCGTTCGCAGATCGCGGGTGGCGAATGGCAGCCGCCGCCGTGGCCGTCGGTTTGATTGCAGCCGTATGTGTGGCCTACATGCGCACTCCGTTCCTCAAGATCGGTAACACCATTCACGCCTACACGCTGGTGGACAGTCGTCCCGACCCACCGGCTCAGGCGCCTCCCCCGCCGCCGGACGCGTATGCCGGTCTCGTCACCGCCCGGAAGGTGTGGTGGACACTGGCCATCTTCAGCATCGCCGCGGCCGCCTCAGCTCTCCGGGCTGGCCTCAGCGGCACGACCGTCGGGATAGGTGCAGTCCTCGCCACGATGCTGTTGGTGACGGGCCATCTCGATGTGCGCGACGGGTTTCCGGTGGCCCGCAAGCAAAAACGTGCCGTTTGCGGTGGTCGCCGTCGCATCACTCCCGCTGTTTCTGGCACCCGTGCTGGCCTACGGAGTCACCTACTACTGGCTCGCTGGCGCCACCGATCACGACAGCGACCCTGCCGACGACGTCACCGGCTGAACCGTGAATTCCACGCCGTACTGGTTGAAGGTCACCGGCAGCGGCTCCTCCGGTGACAGCTGCGGCGTCGACGACAAGCGGAAGTCCAACGCGTTCAACAGGTTCGCCAGCAGCGTGCTCGTCGCGAACAGCACCAGGTTGCGCCCGGGGCATTCGGCCGGACCCGCCGAGAACGGCACCAGCTGCGGATAGGACCGGGCACGTCCGTCGAGCCAGATGTCCGGCACGAAGTCGTGCGCGAACGGCAGCAACTGCGGGTCGCGGTGGAAGGCCGGCGTCACGATCATCACTCCGGCGCCCTTCTCGATGGTGACCGCACCGTCGCGCCATGTCGTGTCCGCGGTCGTATCCCGCAGGATCGTCGGCGTCGTCGGCCACAACCGCACCGATTCGAGGATCGATGACCGCAGGAACGGCCGCAACCGCAGCTGATCGGGCTGAGCCGAATCCTCGATGGCCCTGACCATCGCGTTGGGGTGGGTGGCCAGCGCGGCCAGCGCCCGCAGCTGCGCCATCCCCGCCGCGTCGAACGCGAACAGCCACTGCGGCAGCTGGCCCACCGGGTCGACGGCGCCGCGGGTGGGCACGTCTGCCACCGCGGCGGCCAGCGTTCCGATCTGCGGATCCTCCACATAGTCGTAGAGCCGCTCCAGGAACTTAGCGCGTTTGCGGTAGTGCGGCAGCGACAGGAACGACCAGTTACCGGCCCTGCGCAGTCGCAGGAGCGCATCGGTGATCTCCTCGTCGTCCCGGGCGCGATCGCCGAGGGCCACTCTGCGCACGATCCGCCACCACGCGGCCATGAACTGGTTGGCGTCCATGCTGCCGCGGACCGTCACCGTGTCCACCAGCTCGCGCGCCTCGCTGGTGATCACGTCGGCGAAGGCGCCGGCGAGCCGGTGCATCTCGGCGCCGGAGTCCAGCGCCGAGTCATTGAGGACGCGCCGCTGCTGACGAATGGGTCCCTGGGAGATCAGCACACCGTGCGGCTGGAACCATTCGAGCGCCTTGCGCTTCTCACGGTTGGCGGGGTGGAACGGGTCGGGCGCTTCGGCGAGCACCCGGCCCACGTCTGTCGGGTCGAGCACGACCACCATGCGCCGGCCGGGGAGTACCAGCTCAACGGGTCCGGCGCCGAATTCCTCTCGGAGCAACTGCATCCGACGGACCGCCCTGGCGTCGGCCTGCACGGTCTCCAGCGCCCGCACAGCGGGCCGGCGCCGGGCGATCACGCCGGCGGCGATCGATGCCGAACCAAGATCGGCCAGCGCCGTGGCCGCCCGCACCCCGGTCAGTCGATGCCCACTCGCTCCCATGATCTTGCGTTTCCCCGGGCGGCACCCTGCCAAACTGCAGAGGCGCTGGAGTTCGGGACCTGCGCTACCGCTCGACCCCGCCTGTTAACTCCGGTTGGCGCCGCAGCCCACCGAGCATCGACGCCACCACACCGATCACCACCAATGCCACACCGCCGATCAGTGTCAGGTTCAGCCAGTGGTGCAGGCTGTCCTCGGCGTGGATGACCATCTCCTCGGCGATCCGGCGGAAGTTCCCCTCGGTGCGGTTGAGCGCATCGTCGACGTAGCGGTTGGCCACCTCGAGGCCGGCCCAGCCTGCCGCACCGACCAGCAGAGCCGAAACACCCAGCGCCGCAAGTCCTTTACCGCGGCGTCGGGAACTCGCGAGGGTGAGCAGCGCGAGCACCCCGGTGAGCACCGCCGTGCCGATGCTGACCCATGGGCCCCACGTCGCGATCGTCTGGAGACGGCCCGGCCGCAGTTCGGGTGAGGGCACGGTGACCGGGACCATCAGCGTGTCGGGTACGTCCAGGTCGAGGTTGCCGAGTGTGGCCGCCAGCGACGGATCCGAGAGCATCGGGGCGATATCGATCAACCACTGATCGTCGGTGTTGGCGTGCGGGATGTCGTCGGTGAACATCCACCGATGCGCGATGCGGTTGGCCTGCCCGAACTGACCCGGGAAGCCGGCGTTACCGGTGTAGGCCGCGGCGACCTGGTGCACCAGCATCTCATTCAGCCCGTACCCGCGATCGGCGACGAGCGCGGTGATCTGCGTGGTGAGCTCGTCGGCCATCGCGTCCTGCAGCCGCGTATCGGTGGCCGCCGACGCGGCGAGGTCGGCGTAGCCCTGCTCACTGACCACGTTCTGCTGCGCCCACACTGCGGGCACGGCGACGGCCAACATCACCGTCGTCAGCAGCCACAGCAGGGCTGTCAGGACAAACCGCACGCCGTGCGCCGCCGCCTTACTTGGCCATACGGCGCGGACGGATCAGCGCGAGCTTGGTCATCATCGTGTTCATCCGCTTGAGCGCTCTGGGCGAGTTGTTGTAGTAGTTGCCGCCGGCACCGACATTCGTCCGCGGGGCGACCACCGTCTCGATGCGGCAGTACTTGCGCAGGCCCTCCGGTCCGCCGAACCGCGCACCGATACCCGAGGTCTTCCAGCCGCCCATCGGGGCGGTGGTGCACATCAGGTTGGAGATGACGTCGTTGACGTTCACACCGCCGCAGTCCAGTTGCAGCGCAACGGCTTTCGCCCGCTCGATGTCCTTGGAGAAGACGGCGGCCGACAGTCCGTACGGGCTGTCGTTGGCCAGGCGGACCGCTTCGTCAGCCGAGGACACCTTCATGATCGGCAGCGTCGGACCGAAGGTTTCCTCGGTCATACACGCCATCGAGTGGTCGACGTCGACGAGCACTGTGGGCTCGTAGAAGCTCCCCGGGCCGCTGCGCCGTTTGCCGCCGGTGAGTGCCTTGGCGCCCTTGGCGACCGCGTCCTCGACGTGCCGCTCGATGACGGCCACCTGACCGTCGTCGATGAGCGCCCCGACATCGTTCCCCTCGCCCGCACCCACCTTGAGATTCTTGACGTCACGCACGACGGTGTCGACGAACTTCTCGTAGACGGAGTCCAGGACGTACACCCGTTCCACCGACACGCATGTCTGGCCGGCGTTGAACATCGCACCCCACACCGCGGCGTGCGCGGCGAGTTCCACGTCGGCGTCCTCGAGCACGATCATCGGATCCTTGCCGCCGAGTTCGAGGCTGACGGGGGTGAGCCGGCGCGCGGCGCGTTCCATCACCTTCGCGCCCGTGGCGCTCGACCCGGTGAACTGGATGAAGTCCGAGTTGTCGATGACGGCCTCGGACACCTCGCGGGCACCTTGGGCCAGCGCGAGCACCTCGGGGGCGCCGGAGTCCTGCCAGCCGCGCAGCAGCAGCTCTGCGGTCAACGGCGTGCGCTCCGACGGTTTGAGCAGCACCGCGCAACCGGCGGCCAGCGCGCTGATGGCGTCCATCAGCGCATTGGCGACCGGATAGTTCCACGGCGCGATGATCCCGACGACCGGGCGCGGCCGGTAGTGCACGTCGATCTTCTTGATCGACAGGAACGGCAGCGCCGCCCGACGTGGATCGGGCGCCAGCGCCTTCTCCATCGTGCGGATGTAGTACGACGTGATCATCAGGATCAGTGGCACTTCCTGCGCCGCGTCGACGGCGGACTTGCCCGTCTCCTTGATCAGCAGATCTTCGATCTCGGCGCGGTGATCGCCCATCCAGACGGCGTAGCGGGCCAGCACCTTGGCGCGCCCTTTGGCGCCCCGCGCCTCCCACTCTTTCTGCGCCGCGTGTAGACCGGCAGCGATTCGCGGTACGTCGGCCGGGTCGGTCCAGCGCACCTGCCCGGCGACGGCACCCGTCGCGGGATTGCGGATGGTGCTGTGGTCGAGCTCAGGCGTCGCGGTCATAGGGCTATGTTAACCACCCTTTGTGACGCAGATCGCATCGGGGTTGACACGTGTCAAGTGACGCAACGCGGCCCGGTCACCAGGCGAGCCGCCACCGCCACATAGGCGCTACCGAGTAGCAGCGCCCCCACGGTGTCGGTGAAGTAGTGGAAGGACATCCCGACCAAGATCATTCCGACCACGACGGCCACTGTCGCCAGCACCACCGCCCACAATCGACCGCCGGCGACGAGGACGACCATTCCGGCGACCACGACCAGCGCAGTGACGTGCCCACTGGGGTAGGCGAGTTCCCCGTCGCGGCCACGGCCGAACACCCGCTTGAGCAGCTGCGCAGAGACGACGGCCACCGGCGGGCACAGGGCCGCCACCACCGCCAGCCGCCACCGCCCGCGCCACAGCGCGTAGCCGACCGCGACGGCGAGCACTGCCACCAGGGCGGGTGCCTTGACGTACACCAGCAGCCAGTTCGGGACGTCGAACGCCAGGAGATCGTCGTCGAGCGGGGTCGAACCCTTACCGACCAGCCAGCCCAGCGCGAACAATCCGGCCACGGCGACCACCGGCCACCAATGCAACGCTGTCCTCATCTCAGCGCGAGATGCCCTGGATGTAGGCGGCCTGACCGAGGTGCTGGGTACAGTCGTCGATGATGCTGACCAGGCGGGCGCTGGCGGTGACCGGCGGATCCCAGCGGCGGTCGACGATCTGGGCGAGGTCTTCGGGCGTCACTGACGCGACGTAGGCCAGCGTGGCCTTGTGCACGGCGGAGTAGTAACCGGCCAGCAGGTCGGCGGCGACCCGCACCTTGCCGACGTCCTCGGGGCTGTGGCCGTAGCCGGTGTCGTCGCGCGGCAGATCGAGCCCGAACTGGTCGACCCACCCCTCCCGCGTCCACACCTGTTCGATCCCGGCGATCTCGCAGAGTTGGACGTCCTGGACGCGGGCACTGTGCCACAGCAACCACGCGATGCTGTTCGCTGTCGCCGTCGGACGGTAGAGCGCCACCTCATCGGTCAGATCGTCGGTCAGCTCCTCGACGTGCTCGATCAGGCGGGTGAACGAGTCACGCAACAGTTCGCGGGCGGCGGGCGCATCCGAGTCAGGCATACGGTCAACCTACCCACCGCAGGTCAGGTCTGCGGACCGCCGCCGTGGAAGACGGCCTCGACGTTGTTTCCGTCCGGATCGCGGACGAACGCGCCGTAGTAGTTCTCGTGATACTCAGGCCACAGTCGCGGCTCGTGCAGCGGCTCGGCGCCCAGCGCGAGGGCGGTGCGGAAGAACGCCTGCACGCTCTCGGGGTCCTTGGCCATGAACGCGACGTGCATCTCGCGGTTCGGCCCGGGGACGTTGCCGGCGTTCATATCGCCGATCCAGAAAGCAGCATGGCCTTCGGTGCCGTAGCCGATGGCCACCCCGAAATCCATCTGTCGCGTGAAGCCGAGTACGCCGAGCACCTTGTCGTAGAACTCTTTTGACCTGTCGAAATCGGCGCAGTTGATTCCGAAGTGATCGATCACTCCGTCACCGTACATTCCGGGTATGACATCCGATCTCGTCATTCGCAACGGCACCATCGTCGGCCATCTGGTCTGACCGAGGCGCGGCCCGCCAGGCTGGTCCGCGGACGGCAGCCTGCGCCGGCTCAGCTCCGCTCCCCGCGCGACTGTGCGGTTTCATACGCGACTCGCCACCGCCGGCGTATCGATCCGCACAGTCACCACGTCTTCGGGCACCCACGGGACTCGAGCGCTGCCCCGACACGGTCGAGAAACCACTGCGTGCGAGTGTGCAGGATGCCGCTGGTCAACCGGACGTCGATCCATCCGAGCTCCGACAGGCGGGCGTATCGCACGACGTCCCCCGACCGCTGTCCGGGGTCCGTCCAGTGGTGCGCCCCCTCGAAGTCCACGCCGACGAGGTACTCCGGCCAGCCCATGTCGATGCGTGCGAAGGCCCATCCGTAGTCGTCGAACACTTCGATCTGAGTCTGCGGGGGCGGAAAGCCGGCCTGCACGAGGACAAGGCGCGTGAGGGATTCGTAGGGCGACTCCGCGCCGCCGTCGACGAGGCCGAGTGTCGCGCGCAGCTGCCGCAGCCCCCGAACCCCCGGATGTCGAGCGATGACCGTCTCGACCTCGGGGATCTTGACATCGGTCGCATTCAGGAGCGCGTCGATGCGTTGCACACCGTCGCGCAGCGACATTCGCCGGCCGAGATCGAAGACGGTGCGAGCGGCGGACGTGACCGGCAGCTGTCCGATGGTCTGAACCTCTTCCGCAGCAAGCCTTTCAGTGCGGACGATGACGCCGGCCGGGGGACGCCGATTGGTGTGGATCAGTTCTATCGGGATGTCGGACCCGATCCACTTGGCGCCGTGCAACGCCGAGGCGGAGAGTCCCGCGACCACGGCTCTGCGGCCCGACCAGAGCCACGCCGCGCCGGCACGTTGATCCGTCGGCGGGTCGCTACCGCGAACCGTCCACACGCCGGGAAAGTCAGCGCGATGGAACCGTCGCAACTCGCGGAAGGTGAGCACGCCGTCGTCGAGCGCCTCGGGCCAGAAACGGGCCGTTGATCATCTGCATGGGCCGACGGTCTCAGCGGCATCCGACGGTATGCGTTCCTCAGCGCTGGGTCATCCACAGGCCTCGCATCATCCACAGGCCTCGAGTGTGCGGATCGATACTCCCGCCGCTGCGAGTCGCGGATGAAACCGCACACTCGGCGCAGGCGGCGGGCCGCAGGCGGATACGAAAAGGCCCGGCTCGCCGAAGCAAGCCGGGCCTCTCGCAAAAGGGACTTAGAAGTCCATACCGCCCATGCCACCGGTCGGGTCGCCCGCAGGTGCGGCCGACTTCTCCGGCTTGTCGGCGACGACGGCCTCGGTGGTGAGGAACAGCGCCGCGATCGAGGCTGCGTTCTGCAGCGCCGAGCGGGTGACCTTCACCGGGTCGGCGACGCCGGCCTTGAGCAGGTCCTCGTACTCACCGGTCGCGGCGTTGAGGCCGGTCCCGGCGGGCGAGTTGGTGACCTTCTCGGCGACAACGCCGGGCTCGAGCCCACCGTTGAAGGCGATCTGCTTCAGCGGAGCCGACAGCGCCACGCGGACGATGTTGGCACCGGTCGCCTCGTCACCGGTGAGGTTGAGCTCATCCAGCGACGGAGCCGCCTGCAGCAGCGCGACGCCGCCACCGGCGACGATGCCCTCTTCGACGGCAGCCTTGGCGTTACGCACGGCATCTTCGATGCGGTGCTTGCGCTCCTTGAGCTCCACCTCGGTGGCAGCTCCGGCCTTGATCACCGCAACACCGCCGGCCAGCTTGGCCAGGCGCTCCTGCAGCTTCTCGCGGTCGTAGTCGGAATCGCTGTTCTCGATCTCGGCACGGATCTGCGCCACGCGGCCCTGGATGGCCTCGGCGTCGCCGGAACCCTCCACGATGGTGGTCTCGTCCTTGGTCACCACGATCTTGCGGGCCTTGCCCAGCAGCGAGACGTCGGCGGTCTCCAGGGACAGGCCGACCTCTTCGCTGACGACCTGGCCACCGGTGAGGATCGCCATGTCCTGCAGCATCGCCTTGCGGCGGTCACCGAAGCCCGGAGCCTTGACGGCGACGGACTTGAAGGTGCCGCGGATCTTGTTGACCACCAGGGTCGACAGGGCTTCGCCCTCGACGTCCTCGGCGATGATCAGCAGCGGCTTGCCGGACTGGATGACCTTCTCCAGCAGCGGCAGCAGGTCCTTGACGGTCGACACCTTGGACGACACGAGCAGGATGTACGGATCCTCGAGGACCGCTTCCTGACGCTCGGCGTCGGTGACGAAGTAACCCGAGATGTAGCCCTTGTCGAAGCGCATACCCTCGGTGAGCTCGAGCTGCAGGCCGAAGGTGTTCGACTCCTCGACGGTGATGACACCCTCGTTGCCGACCTTGTCCATGGCCTCGGCGATCAGGTCACCGATGGACTGGTCACCGGCGGAGATCCCGGCGGTGGCAGCGATCTGCTCCTTGGTGTCGATCTCCTTGGCAGAGGCCAGCAGCGTCTCGGTGATCTTCTCGACGGCCTTCTCGATGCCGCGCTTGAGGCCGAGCGGGTTCGCTCCGGCGGCCACGTTGCGCAGACCCTCGCGCACGAGCGCCTGGGCGAGCACGGTGGCTGTGGTGGTGCCGTCGCCTGCGACGTCGTCGGTCTTCTTGGCGACCTCTTTGACCAGCTCAGCGCCGATCTTCTCGTACGGGTCCTCCAGCTCGATCTCCTTGGCGATGGACACACCATCGTTGGTGATCGTGGGGGCGCCCCACTTCTTCTCCAGCACGACGTTGCGACCCTTGGGGCCCAACGTCACCTTTACGGCGTCGGCGAGGGCGTTGAGACCCCGCTCGAGGCCGCGGCGGGCCTCTTCGTCGTACGCAATTGTCTTGGCCATTGCGAAGTGTTTCCTCCGATAACGGATGCACGTTCTTGTCGGTCGGGTCCAGTGCCCGCGACGGACGGCTTGGGTGTGCTCCCGCAGGTGCGGCCCTCGCCTCACCGTCCCGACCTAGCACTCACCGGTCGCGAGTGCCAATGCATTCTTAGCACTCGACCAGGGAGAGTGCAAGGCACGGCCATACCGTTCAGCGCGGGCGCAAACCGTCCATCACCACGGTGGTCGCCCGTTCGGCGACATCGCCGTCGTACGCGCCGATGGCCTGGCACCCGACCAGGATCGCCTTGAGTTCGGGCACATCGACGTCACTTCGAACGGTACCCGCCTCCTGCCCGGCGGCCAGCAGCTCGGCGAGCAGCGCGCGGGCGGCGCGGTCCGCTTCGGGGGTGACGGTGTGGACGTCGATACCCCACCCGGCCAGCGCATCGATCAGCACGTGGTCGGAGGCAGCCCACTCCAGCGTCATCGCCCGCAGGAACGCGAACAGCGCCTCGCCGGGGTCGCCGGATGTCAGCAGCTGCCTGCCCCGGTCGGCCATCTCGTGGAGACGGTGTTCGACGACGGCCGCGTACAACGCCTCTTTGGTGGGAAAGTGACGGTAGATCGTGCCGGCGCCGACGCCGGCGCGCCGGGCGATCTTGTCGACCGGGACCGCAAGTCCCGCTTTCATTGTAGGAGGACCCCATGCCGAAGTGGACCGCAGCCGACATCCCCGCCCAGTCAGGCCGCACCGCGGTCATCACCGGCGCCAACACCGGCCTCGGCCTGGCCACCGCCAAAGCGCTGGCCGCCCACGGCGCACACGTCGTGCTCGCGGTGCGCGACACCGAGAAGGGCAAGAAGGCCGCCGACGAGATCGCCGCCGCCCAGCCGGGCGCAACAGTCACGCTCCAGAGCCTCGACCTCGGTTCGCTCCGGTCGGTCCGCGCCGCGGCCGACGAACTCAACACCGCGTTCCCGCGCATCGACCTGCTGATCAACAACGCCGGGGTGATGTACCCGCCGAAGCAGACCACCGAGGACGGTTTCGAGCTGCAGTTCGGCACCAACCACCTCGGCCACTTCGCACTCACCGGGCTGCTGCTGGAAAACCTGCTGGCGGTACCGGATTCGCGGGTGGTGACGGTCAGCAGCGTCGGGCACCGCATCCAGGCCGCCATCCACTTCGACGACCTGCAGTGGGAACGCAGCTACAGCCGGGTCGGCGCCTACGGACAGTCGAAGCTGGCGAACCTGCTGTTCACCTACGAGCTGCAGCGCCGCCTCGGCGAGACCGGCACCATCGCCGTGGCCGCCCACCCGGGTCTGTCCAACACCGAGCTGATGCGACACCTCCCGTCCGTCTTCAACCCGCTGGTTCCCCTCGTCGCCCAGAGCCCGGCGATGGGCGCCCTGCCCACGCTGCGGGCCGCGACCGACCCCGAGGTGCGCGGCGGGCAGTACTACGGGCCGAGCGGCATCGGCGAAACGCGCGGGTACCCGAAGCTCGTCGGTTCCAGCAGCCAGTCACGCGACGAAGCGCTGGCGCGCCGGCTGTGGGCGGTCTCCGAACAGCTCACCGGAGTGACGTTTCCGCTCTAGGCTCTCCTCCTGTGTCCCTGGTCGTGCCGCCCTATCCCCCGCCGCGCTACACCAAGGACGAACCGGAGGTCAGCGCGTGGCTCAAGCGCGGAGACGAGCCGCCGGACTACGACTCCTTCGGTCTGGTCCAGTACCACTATCTCGCCGACCAGGACGCGACCGGCGGGGATTACGGCCTCTACCGCGTGGAGATCGCCCCGCGCGGCGGCGGACCGGGGCCGCATTTCCACCGCGCCATGTCCGAGGCGTTCTTCGTGCTGTCGGGCAGCATCAGGCTCTACGACGGCACCGACTGGAAGGACGGCACGAAGAACGACTTCCTCTACGTGCCGCCCGGTGGCATCCACGGCTTCCGCAACGAGGCCGACGAGGCCGCGTCGCTCCTGATGCTGTTCGCTCCGGGCGCCCCGCGTGAGCACTACTTCGAAGGCCTGGCCCAGCTCGGCGAGCTGACCGACGACGAGCGCCGAGAGTGGTTCGTCAAGAACGACAACTTCTTCGTCGAGTGAGCGTCACCGGGTGACCAGGCGCGCGGCCAGGTACGGAGCGGTACGGCTGCGCTCGGACCTACTTACCTCCTGCGGCGTTCCCGTCGCGACCACCTGCCCGCCGTCGGTGCCCGCGCCGGGTCCGAGGTCGACGACCCAGTCCGACCCCGCGACCATCCGCATCTCGTGTTCGGCCACCACGACCGTGTTGCCCGCATCGACGAGGCGGTGCAGCTGTGCATCGAGCAGGTCCACATCGGCCGGGTGCAGCCCGGTGGTGGGTTCGTCCAGCACGTAGAGCGTGTGACCGCGCCGGGGCCGTTGAAGCTCCGACGCCAGTTTGATGCGCTGCGCCTCACCGCCGGACAGTTCAGTCGCGGGTTGCCCGAGCCGCAGATAGCCGAGCCCCACCTCGCGCAGCGTCGTCAGGCTGCGCGAGGCGCCCGCGTTGTCGGCGAAGAACTCCGACGCCTCGTCGACGGTCATCGCGAGCACATCGGCGATCGTGCGGTCGCGGTATCGCACCCCCAGGGTGGCCTCGTTGTAGCGAGCTCCCTGACACGTCGGGCAGGTGCCGTATGTGCCTGGCAGGAAAAGCAATTCGACCGATACGAAGCCTTCGCCCTGACAGGTCGGGCAGCGGCCCTCGGCGACGTTGAACGAGAACCGGCCCGCTGTCCAGCCTTTCCGACGAGCCGCGGGCGTCGCCGCGAACTCGCGCCGGACGGCGTCGAAGAGTCCGGTGTAGGTGGCCAGCGTCGAGCGGGGGGTCCGCCCGATCGGCCGCTGGTCGACCGCCACCAACCGGGTGATCGCCTCCACTCCTTCGGCGCTCACACCGATGGACGCATCGTGCTCGAGGTCGACGACCTCGGCGTCTGAGTCCTCGCCGTCGGCGTCGGAATCCAGCTGGTACACCGCGCGGCCCAGATGGCGGTTCACCACGTCGCCGAGCACTTTCCCCACGAGCGTCGACTTACCCGATCCCGACACACCGGTGACCGCGGTGAAGACGCCGAGAGGCAGGTCGACGTCGACGTCGCGCAGGTTGTGCGACGAAATCCCCCGCAGCCGTAGCCATTCCGACGGTGCGCGCGGCGACCGGGCCCTCGTCGGTGCGGTGTCGAAGAGGTATCTGCCGGTGACCGATTCACTGATGTCGGCGAGACCCGGCACCGGACCGCTGTAGAGGATCTGCCCGCCGAGTTCGCCTGCGCCGGGACCGACGTCGACGATCCAGTCGGCGCGGCGCACCACGTCCATGTCGTGTTCGACCAAGAACACCGAATTGCCAGCTCGCCGAAGGCGATCCAGCACGTCCAGCAGGGGCTCGGCGTCGGCGGGGTGCAGACCCGCGGACGGTTCGTCGAGGACGTAGAGCACCCCGAACAGCCCGGCGCGCAGCTGAGTGGCCAACCGGAGCCGTTGCAGTTCCCCCGGCGAGACGGTCGGGGTGCGGCGGTTGAGTGTCAGATAACCCAGGCCCAGGTCGATGAGCACCTGGATGCGGGCGACGAGGTCGGTGGCGATCATCGTGGCGACCTCGGTCAGCTCACCGGACGCCGTCGACTCGAACGCCGCCGCCGCATCGGTGCGCGCGGCGATCGGTTGTAGCGTGTCGGCGAGTTCGGCCAGCGGCATCGCCACGTAGTCGGCGATCGTGCGGCCCGCGAAGGTGACCCTCAACGCTTCCGGGCGCAGTCCCGACCCGTGACACAACCCGCACGCGACGCTGTTGACGTACTGCAGCACCCGGCGGCGCATCGTCGCGCTCTGCGAGTTGGCCAGGGTGTGCCGGACGTGACGTTCCGCACTCGAGAACGTCCCGTTGTAGTGGTAGTCGGCGGTGACGGGGTGCTGCCCCGGATCGATTTCGACGGTCGGTTGCTCGTCGGTGAAGAGAATCCAATCACGGTGCCGCTTCGGCAGTTTCCGCCACGGCTTGTCGATGTCGTAGCCGAGGGTGATGAGGATGTCGCGCAGGTTCTGGCCCTGCCACGCCCCCGGCCACGCGGCGACGGCGCCTTCCCGGATGGTCAGCGACGGATCGGGAACCAGCGTCTCCTCCGTCACCTGATGGATCCGGCCCAGGCCGTGACACTCCGGGCATGCCCCGACAGCGGTGTTCGGTGAGAACGCGTCAGAGTCCAGGCGTTCGGTAGCACCGTGCGGGTAGGTGCCTGCACGCGAGAACAGCATCCGCAGCAGGTTGGACAGTGTTGTGACGGTGCCCACCGTCGACCGCGACGTGGCCGTCCCCCTCCGCTGCTGCAGCGCGACCGCGGGCGGCAACCCGGTGATGTCGTCCACCTTCGGGGCGCCGGTCGGCAGCAGTAACCGCCGCGCGTACGGGGCGACCGACTCGAAGTATCGGCGTTGCGCCTCGGCGTAGATGGTGCCGAACGCCAGCGACGATTTGCCCGACCCGGAGATGCCGGTGAACGCGACGAGCGCGTCACGCGGAGCGGCGACGTCGACGCCTTTGAGGTTGTGCACCCGCGTGCCATAGACACGCACGCACGGATCGTGCTCGTCGCTGGGCGGATCAGAGGTGGTCGTCATCGTGCGCAGAAGAGTACCCACGTTGTCCCCTGGCACGCATGGCGTTTGCTGCACCCTGCACGCCACGGCGGGCGCCGGCACGACTCGCCGGGCAGCGAATTGCCGAGCCCCGATCGCGAGTGACGGCGACACACCGTCTGTCCGGCGACGCGCCATGCGGAAGTGCGCGGCCGGAATCCGTTGCGCTAGGCTCTGTCCGATCAGTGAGGAGTCTCTGGGTGCGGGCATATGCAGCGCCCGACACCCAGGCTTTGCGTGGCTGGCAGCGTCGGGCATTGGTGCGGTATCTTGGCGCCAAACCACGCGACTTCCTGGCGGTCGCGACCCCTGGCGCAGGGAAGACCACGTTTGCCCTGCGCATCGCGGGTGAACTGCTGGCCGACGGCACCGTCGAGCGCGTCACCGTCGTGGTGCCCACCGAACACCTCAAGATCCAGTGGGCAACGGCCGCCGCCCGGGTGGGCATCGCGCTCGACCCGAAGTTCAGCAACTCCTCGGCGCAGACGTCGTCGGAGTACCACGGGGTCGTGATCACCTACGCCCAGGTCGCCAGCCACCCCACGCGGCACCGGGTGCGCACGGAGAACTATCGGACGCTCGTCATCTTCGACGAGATCCACCACGGCGGTGACGCCAAGACGTGGGGTGAGGCGATGCGTGAGGCGTTCAACGACGCCACCCGCCGTCTGTCGCTGACCGGGACACCGTTCCGCAGTGACGACAGCCCCATCCCGTTCGTCTCGTACGTCCCCGACTCCGAGGGTTTGCTGCGCTCGGAGTCCGACCACACCTACGGCTATGCCGACGCTTTGGCCGACGGCGTCGTGCGGCCGGTCATCTTCCTCGCCTACTCCGGGGAGGCCCGCTGGCGCAGCAGCGCGGGCGAGGAGCACGCCGCCCGTCTCGGCGAACCCCTGTCCGCCGAACAGACCGCGCGGGCGTGGCGCACCGTGCTCGACGCCAACGGCGAGTGGATCCCGGCGGTGCTCAAGGCCGCCGACACCCGGCTGCGACAGTTGCGTGCCGGCGGTATGCCCGACGCCGGCGCGATGATCATCGCCACCGATCAGACCGCTGCCCGCCAGTACGCGGCGCTGCTGACGAAGATGACCGGCGAGGCTCCTACGGTGGTGCTCTCCGACGACCCCGGGTCGTCGGCGCGGATCGCGGAGTACGCGGCCGGGGACAGCCCGTGGCTGGTGGCGGTCCGGATGGTGTCCGAGGGTGTCGACGTGCCGCGACTGGCGGTCGGCGTCTACGCCACCAGTGCGTCGACGCCGCTGTTCTTCGCTCAGGCGATCGGACGCTTCGTGCGGTCGCGGCGCACCGGTGAGACGGCGAGCATTTTCGTGCCGTCGGTGCCGACCCTGCTGGATCTGGCCAGCCAGATGGAAGCGCAACGCGACCATGTGCTCGGCAAACCCCACCGGGAGTCGATGGGCGACGAGGAGCTCGTCGAGCGCCGGCGCAGCGAGCCCACCGACGAGGACCGCGGGTTCGAATCCCTGGGAGCCAGCGCGGAACTGGATCAGGTGATCTTCGACGGGTCGTCGTTCGGCACCGCCACCCCGGCCGGCAGTGACGAGGAGGCCGACTACCTCGGGATACCGGGGCTGCTCGATTCCGCTCAGATGCGAGACCTGTTGCGTCGTAGGCAGGAAGAGCAGCTCACCAGGCGCACCGCCTCCGGCGAGCCACCGCCGGTGACCCCCTACGGCCAGCTCCGTGAGCTGCGGTCGGAACTCAACACCCTGGTGTCGCTGGCGCATCACCGTCTCGGGAAGCCGCACGGGTGGATCCACAACGAGCTGCGCCGTATCTGTGGCGGGCCGCCGGTGGCCGCAGCGACGTCAGATCAGTTGCAGGCTCGCATCCAGGCGGTGCGCACGCTCAAGGCGTAGTCCCGCTTCTGCTTTTGACGATGGAAGCAGCCTCTTCGCGAGCACTGTCAGCGTGCCCGGTACGAACTACAGTCGGTGTACGCACAAACGGGGGTTTTGCGATGAGAACGGTTGTCCGCAAGGGGTGCCGGAGATGGTCACACTCGACGAGTTCTCGCGCCTAGTCTCGGCGATCTACGACGCCGCTGTCACACCCGAGCAGTGGGTGGACGCCATGGACGCGGTGCGGGGCATGCTGGGCGCCACCACCGCCGCGATGATCACCGCGGACGGATCGAGTCGCCTGGCGAAGTACGCCAGCATCGTGCCGGAGGCGCAGAGCTCGTACAACGCCTACTACCGAAGCATCGACTACGTCCTGGAAGCCGTCGAACGCTCGCCCGTCGGCACCATCCGTGACGGCCAGTCGCTGATCGCGATCGATGCCCGCTCGGAGTTCAACCTCGACTGGATACGCAGGTTCGACGTGCAGGACGGCGTCTTCGTGCGGTTGTCCGACGCCCCGTCGCTGACCAGTTTCCTCGTCGCGGCGCCGCTGCTCGACGAACCGTTCGCCGGTCCCGACCGGGTGGAGTTGGTTCGCGCGCTGGTCCCCCACCTGCAACAGACGCTGCGCACCGAGAAACACCTCGACGACCTGAGGCGTGACGCCGCGGACCTCGCCGGAGCCATCGACAGCATGCGGCAGGCCGTTCTGGTGCTCTGCGCGAACAACGTTGTCCTGCATTGTAATTCCGCAGCTTCGGACCTACTGCACCGGGCCGACGGCCTCACGGTGCGATCAGGCCGGCTTCGTGCGGCCCGATCCGACGTGGACGGCGCGCTCCAGCGGGCGGTAGCCGCCGCGCTCGGGATGGACGTCGGCGGCGCCCGAAGTGGTGCGTCGGTGCTGTGCCCGAGGCCCTCGGGCGGGCGGACCTACGTCGTACACACGTTCCCGTTCCCCGCAGGTGCGGACCACGACGGCGAAGATCCCAGAGCGCTGCTCGTGATCGTCGATCCCGACGACCGGCCGCAGCCGCCGAAGGACATGCTGCGCAACCTGTTCGGCCTCACCAACGGTGAATCCGACGTCGCGCTACGAGTCACGAGCGGTCAGGGGCTGGCGCCGATCTCGGAGGAGCTGTCGGTGTCCGTCGCGACGGTCAAGACCCACCTGCAGCACGTCTTCGACAAAACGGACACGCACCGGCAGGCCGAACTGGTCCGTCTCCTCACTGCCCTGCTGCCGTGAGGACCGAAGCACCCGCCCCCGGCGCCCCTGCGCGCCGCCGCCCTGCCCGCGCCACCCGCATCATGAACGCCGGGTGCAGCAGGCTCGCGGGAGGCGCGACCATCCCCACCACGCGCAGGAACTCCTGGACGACAAGGGGATCGACCTCGGCGGCCCGCAGCACGTGTTCGGTGTAGGCGTTGGTCAACCGCATCGACGGTGACGGCCGGCCGTGCACTTCCGGCAGCGCGAGGTCGGATCCGACCGCGGTCTGCCACGCCACCCGGACGGGTCTGGCGGCGGCGCGGTGGAAGCGACGCGGCAAGTCGGCGTCGCCGCCACGCAAGCAGTCCCGCAGGATCGTCGCCTCGATCGCGGCGACCGTCATACCCTGCCCGTAGACGGGGTTGAAGCTACAGAGCGCGTCCCCGAGGACGATGAAACCCTCCGGCAGGCGCCTCATCTTGTCGTAGCGCCGCCAGCGGTTGCTCGGATACTGGTGCACGCTGACACCGGCCAGCGGTTCTGCGGCCCGTACGGCGGCGAGAGCGTACGCGGGAGCGATGCCTTCACCGAAATCGAGGAGTTCGGCCGGTGTGGTCGGCGGGCGAATCGGGCCCAGCGTGGCGGCGGACACCAAGTAGGTGTCGCCCTCGCAGCGGAAGAGGGCGAAGGTGCGCGGGCGTCCCGGCTCGAACGTCCGGATGACCATGTGCTGCCGCAGCGTTCCGGGCGGCATCCGCACCGGCATGCTTGCGTATGCGACGCGGATGAGCAGTTCCTCGACCTCCGGTCGCCCATAACCGAGTTCGGCGAGGAACACCGGTGCGCGCGACCCGCGACCGGAGGCGTCGACGACCAGATCGGCATCGAGACTCACTGTGACAGAGGAGTTGTCGGAGATGCGCACTCCCGTGACGCGCGATCCGGCCGTGGTCAGGCTCCTGACATGGTGTCCGTCGCGCACGGTCACCTGCGGCAGTGCGAACACGCGGCGGCGCACGAGTTGTTCGACCAGTGGCCGGCTGCTGTAGTGCTGGATCAGGATTCCGGGTTTCGGGAGTCGGCCGTCGCGCTTGAGCACATGGCCGCCGAAGCTGACGTCGAACCTCGACATGTCACCGTCGTCCCACCGATGGGCGCCCGCCTCGACCAGTTCGTCGAGATAACCAGGGAACAACTCCTCCACGATCTGCGCGCACCGGGCGAGCAGGGCGTGGGGTTGGCAGCCTTGCGGGACGCCGCGACGGGGTGTGGGGTCGTCCGTCAGGACGTCGCGTTCGACCACGGTGACCCGGTCGTAGTGTTCCGTGAGGACCCGGGCCGCCAACAGACCCGCCATACTCGCCCCGCACACCACCGCGTGCTGACCGATTCTCGGCATCGATCACTCCTCCCCCGTGGGCATGTGGTGAACCCAATCACCGCATGGGCTGTGTCGCCTCAGCCGAACGGTTGAAATCGATTGCCGCAACGCCGGTGGTCACCTAGGTTCACGACATGACAGCCGACGTTCCGACCATCCTGGCCACCAGTGGTGGCCTGCGGGCCGGGCACCGCACGCGGTTCGAGTTCAGTGCGCTCAGCGAGTACGCCGTCGAACTGTCCGGAGTGACCGGCCGGGCTCCGCGGGTATGCTTCGTCGCCACCGCGATCGGCGACGATCCCGCTGTGCGGCACCACCTGTGGGAAGCCGCGCACCTGCGGGGGTGGCGGCCCTCGGAGTTGGCCCTGTTCCCCATGCCCAACGTCGACGACATCGAGGCCTTGCTGCTCGACCAGGATGTGGTGTGGGTGCTCGGGGGCAGCGTCGCCGGGCTGCTCGCGATGTGGCGGCTGCACGGCGTCGATGTGGCCATCCGGACCGCTTGGACGGCCGGTGTCGTCATGACCGGCGTCTCGGCCGGATCGATCTGCTGGCACGCAGGCGGTACGACGGATTCGTTCGGCCCCGACCTGCGGCCGGTCACCGACGGGCTCGCAATGGTGCCGTACTCCAACGGCGTGCACTACGACTCCGAGGCGCAGCGCCGGCCCCTCTTCCAGCGGTTGATCGCCGACCGGACGTTGCCACCCGGTTACGCCACCGACGACGGTGCCGGCATTCTCTACCGGGGAACCGACTACGTCGAGGCGGTTACCGAAAACAACCGTGCTGCGGCTTATTACGTCGACGCCGAGGGTGAGAGCCGGCTCGAAGTCCGGCGGCTGTAGCGACAGCCCGTCGCCTCACAGCTCGAGTAACCCGGGCAGGTCAGCCACCGAGTCGATGACGTGGCCGGGCTGCATCGCGAATTCGTCGGCCGCCCAACGGTCCAACGTGTCCTGCCGGAACTTTCCGGTCCGCACCAGGACACCCGTCATGCCGACCACCTGTCCCGCCAGCACGTCGTTGTTCAAATCGTCACCGACGATGTACATCTCGTCCGGGTCGACGCCGAGCCGGCTCGCCGCGGCCAGAAACCCCTCGGGCGCGGGTTTCCCGACCGCGGTGGCCTTGCGCCCGGACGTCTCCTCCATACCCAGCAGGTACATCCCGGTGTCGATGCGCAGACCGTCGGCGGTGTTCCACGACGTGCTGCGGTGCATGGCGACGACCGGCACGCCGTGGGCCATCCAGTCGTACACCCAGCTCAACGTCAGGTGGTCGTATTCGGGACCGGCGCCGCCGAGCAGCACGACATCCGGCGTCTCGGGAACGTTGTCGGGGCCGTACTCACCGGCGTACACCAGGTCGACACCGGGCATGTCCTCACCGATCCGGCCGCTGTTGACCAGGAAGCACCGAGCGCCCGGATAGCGGTCGCGGACGTATTCGGCGGTCAGCGCCGCCGCGGTGATCACCTCGTCGGAGCTGACCTGCATACCGGCGTGGACGAGCAGGTCGGCGATCTGCCTGCGCGTCTTGGTCGTGGTGTTGGTCAGATAAGACCGGGCGATCTGGTGGTCGTCGAGTACCCGCAACGTCTCCGCCGCACCGTCGATCGGCCGCCACGACGTCACCAGCACGCCATCGATGTCGAAGAGCACTCCACCGATCGCCATGCGCCGACAGTAAACGGCCGCCGACGCCACGCAACTCGGACCCGGCTATTCACCCGCCCAGGGCACATCCCTCACCCACGGGGACGCCGCTGCGGCGATCGACCACGCGACCTCGGCGGGAACGTCGAGGACGCGGTAGGCCTTCTCCCCCGCCGCGGTGGCGGCGATCAGCGTCGCCACGCCGGACCGCCGCTGGAAGAACGTCTGACGCACCGTCCACCCGATGATCCCGGCGCCCGCAATGCAGTCGCGACGCCGCTCAATGCTGCCGGCGCGCGCCACCAGCCAGCCGTTCCCGACACGATGCCCGAGCGAGCGCACCCGGTCGGCGCCGAGCAGCGCACAGCACACCGTCAGCACCACCCACGCGACCCACGCCCAGATCGACAGAGTTCCGGCGACACCCGCCACCACCAGTGCGACGCCGATCAGCGCGGGCAGCACGAGCGCCCGCGTCCACCGCCGCCGTGTCGCGGCCACACCGTGACCCCGCAGCGGTCCGGTGACCTCATCCTCACTGTCGATGAGATCGCTCAGCACGTCCCGCGCCGTCGCGGCCGGACACGGCGGCAACAGCAGCGACGCCTCCCCGGCACCGCCGACCCCCGTCATCACGGCGTCCAACCGCGCACCGCCGAACGCCCGCACCAGCAGCGGTTCCCGCATTGTGCCGCCCCGCAACCGGCGCATGTCGTAGGTGTGCTCCTGCCTGCGCAGCAGCCCGTGCTCGAGATGCAGCACATCCGCATCGCGGCGCAAGAGCAGATTGCCGTAGCTCACCAGCGACCGCAGCACCGACAGCACCACCGAACCGACCAGAACGACGATCACGACGGCGGCGACCGTGGCGGCGACCCCGAAGCGTTGCGCCGCATCGCGTCCGTCCTCGGCGAGACCGGAATTGCGCAGCAGCGCACCGGCTCCCGCCTGGTAGAGGAGACCCGCCGCGGCGGCGATCATCGCCAGACCGGTGAAGCTGAGCGGGCTGTAACGCAGCCACGCGGGCTCCCACCGCGCCAGCACCCTGCCGGGGGATCCGGTGTCGACCGCGACGGCGAGCGAGTCGGCAAGCAGGTCCGCCCGCAGATGCGGCACCTGCCCGGCCTCCACGGCGTCGAGCGCGAAGGCGTCGTCACCCCGTGCCTCCTGACCGGTGCTGACCCGCAGCACGGTCAGACCCAGTAACCGGTGCAGCAGCCTGGCGTCGGTGGATACCGAGCGAATCCTGTTGCGCGGCACTGAAAGCACGCGTCGCTGCAGGACGCCCGCGCGCAGCTGCACCTCCTCGGCGTCGATGCGGTAGGTCGTGGTGAACCACCGCGCGATCCCGACGCCCACCGTCGCCACCAGCGCGGCCACCGCCCACAACGGGTTCCCGGTCGCCGAACCGAGCACCACCGATCCGAGCAGCACCGGGATCTGCCGCAGCACCTCGTGCACCGGATGCACCAGCAGCATTCGCGGACTCAAGCGCAGCCACGGCGAGTCCGGGGCCGTCACGTGGCGTCCTGTTCGCCGAGGGCGGCGATGTCGGTCAGCTGCGCCACGATCCGTTCGGCGACCGGGGCGTCGAGGGCGACGATGCGCACGGCCCCGGCCGACGACGCCGTCGTCACCGTCACGCTGGCCAGTCCGAACAGCCGGTCCAGCGGTCCGCGCTGGGTGTCGACCGTCTGCACCCGGGAGATCGGGGCGATCCGGCGCTCCTGCACCAGCCAACCGGTGCGGGTGTAGACGGCGCGTGCGTCGATGTCCCAGCGGTGCACGCGATAACGCCATACCGGGACGACACCGACGAACAGCACGATGCCCAGCACCGTGCCCGCCGCCGCCAGGGTGTGCAGCCATTCGAGCTTCGGATCCGCCATCCACCAGGCGGCCTGCGCCCCCACGAGAACCACCCACGGCAGCGCCGCGGACGTCGCCCACAACAGGGGCGCCTTGGTGCTCGGCCGGTTCGCCGGATCCGCCAGTACGAGCGGGGCTTCGGAATGGGCGCTGTCCATGGTTCGAGCATGGCTCATCGAGTGACCGAGTTGGGGATCTGAGTAGGGTTCTCCCATGAGCGCGAACACCAAATGGACTGCGGCGGACGTGCCCGACCAGGACGGCCGCATCGCCGTCATCACCGGAGCGAACACCGGTATCGGCTACCAGGCTGCCGCGGTGCTGGCCGGCAGGGGCGCCCACGTGGTGCTCGCGGTGCGCAATACCGACAAGGGCCGGGCCGCGGCCGACCGCATCACCGCCGACACACCGCACGCCGACGTCACAGTGCGCGAACTCGATCTGACGTCGCTCGACAGCATCCGCGCGACGTCGGACGAACTGCGCGCCGACTACCCTCGCATCGACCTGCTGATCAACAACGCCGGGGTGATGATGACGCCCAAGGGCGTCACGAAGGACGGCTTCGAGCTGCAGTTCGGCACCAATCACCTCGGCCATTTCGCACTCACCGGACAGTTGCTCGACAACCTCCTTCCGGTCGAGGGTTCGCGCGTGGTGACGATCAGCAGCGGCGCACACCGCATGGGACGCATCAACTTCGACGACCTGCAGTCCGAACGCAGCTACAACCGCGTCACCGCCTACGGGCAGTCCAAGTTGGCCAACCTGCTGTTCACCTACGAGCTCAACCGCCGGCTCTCGGCCAAGGGTGCGCCGACCATCGCCGTCGCCGCCCATCCCGGTGGCTCCGACACTGAGCTGACGCGCAACTTGTGGCCGGCGCTGCGCCTGCCCATCCAACTGGCCTGGGGGCTGCTGGCGCAGAGCGCCGAGATGGGGGCCCTGCCGACGCTACGCGCCGCCACCGACCCCGAGGTGCAAGGCGGGCAGTACTTCGGACCCGACGGCTTCGGCGAACAACGCGGCCATCCGAAACTGGTCGAGTCCATCGCCCGCGCACACGACGAGGCGGTCGCGCGGCGCCTGTGGACGGTGTCCGAAGAGCTGACCGGCGTCACGTTCCCGGTGTAGTGATGCGCACAGTCGAAGAGCACCAGCGCGTCGTCGCCGGGCTGATCGAGAGGCGTCCGCCGGTGCGGCTGCCGATTGCGGACACGCTCGGCCTGACCCTGGCCGAAGACAGCGTCGCGCTACTGTCCCTGCCGGGGTTCGACAACTCCGCGATGGACGGTTACGCCGTCGTCGCCGAGGACGTGGCGTCCGCGAGCGAGGACCGGCCGGTGTCCTTGCCGGTCGCCGAGGACATCCCGGCCGGGCGCACCGATCCGCTGGTGCTGCAACCGGGTACCGCCCACCGCATCATGACGGGCGCGCCGCTGCCGCGCGGAGCGACGGCCGTCGTTCCGGTGGAGGCGACGAACGGCGCCACCGACATCGTGGAGATCCGCGCCGCCGCGCGCCCCGGACAGCATGTCCGCACCGCCGGCGAGGACGTCACCGCGGGCACCACGGTCCTGCGGGCCGGGGTCCAGCTCACTCCGGCGGCCCTCGGTCTGGCCGCGGCGCTCGGCCTCGGCGAGTTGTCGGTCATCCCCCGGCAGCGGGTGCTGGTCATGTCGACGGGCACCGAACTGGTCGCTCCCGGCACGCCGCTGCAACCCGGGCAGATCTACGAGTCCAACGCGGTCATGCTGGCCGCGGCGGTCCGGGAAGCCGGCGGAGAGGTCGTCGCCTCGCCGATGTGCGGCGACGACGTCGACGTCTTCCGGGACACGCTGAACCGCTTCGCCGGGCAGGCCGATCTGATCGTCACCACCGGTGGAGTCAGCGCCGGCGCGTACGAGGTCGTCAAGGATGCCCTCGGAGGCGGCGGCGAGGTCGAATTCGCCAAGGTGGCCATGCAACCCGGCATGCCGCAGGGCGCCGGCCGCGTCGGCGGCACACGCGTCATCACGTTGCCCGGAAACCCAGTCAGCGCGCTGGTCTCGTTCGAGGTCTTCCTACGGGTGCCGCTGCGGGCCGCGATGGGTGCGGTGTCACCGGAACGTCCGCGCCGAAGTGCCGTGCTCACCGAGGATCTGACGTCGCCACGCGGTAAGCGCCAGTTCCGCCGCGGAGTGTTCGACCCGGCCACCGGCGAGGTCACGAGTTACGGCCCGCCGGCATCACACCACCTGCGCTGGCTCGCCTCAGCCAACTGCCTGCTCGAGATTCCCGAAGACACCCATGAGCTGCCCGCCGGCTCACGGGTGGACCTATGGGACCTGAGCTAGCAAGTCCGACCCAGCACGCACGTAGAATCCAGCCGATGGCCAGACGCCCCCGCACCGACGACCTGAGATCCGGCCCAGAGCGGTTCATGGCGCTGGTGAAGACCACCGTCCCGCCGGTGCATCCGGCCGGCCTGCCGTTCATCGGCGCCGGCCTCGCGGTTGCCGCCGCCGGCCGCCGCAACCGGTGGGTGCGCGGCGCGGGGCTGGTGGCCGCCGGCGCCAACGCCGCCTTCTTCCGGCATCCGCCCCGCGTGCCACCGACCCGACCCGGCGTGGTGGTCGCCCCCGCCGACGGCCTGATCTGCCTGGTGGAGGAGGCCGAACCGCCCGCGGAGCTCAACCTGCCCCCCCGGCCGCTGCCGCGCGTCAGCATCTTCCTGTCGATCTTCGACGCCCATGTGCAGCGCATCCCGATCAGCGGTGAGGTGGTGGCCGTCGAACACCGGCCGGGCCTGTTCGGTTCGGCCGAGCTGGCGGCGGCCAGCGAGGACAACGAACGCAACAGCATGGTGATCCGCACGGCCACGGGCGTCGAGGTGATCGCCGTGCAGATCGCCGGGTTGGTCGCCCGGCGCATCGTCTGCGACCTCACCCCCGGCGACAAGGTGTCCATCGGAGACACCTACGGCCTGATCCGCTACGGCTCGCGGCTGGACACCTACCTGCCCGAGGGCACCGAGATCCAGGTGCTGCCGGGCCAGCGCGCCATCGGCGGCGAGACGATCCTTGCGGAGCTGCCGTGAGCAAAGGTGTGAGCCGTCGCCCCCGTGGCCTGCGGATCCTGCCCAGCGCGACCACGGTGCTCGCCATCTGCGCCGGCCTCACCTCGATCAAGTTCGCGCTCGACGACCGGCCGCACATCGCGCTGGCGCTGATCGGCGCGGCGGCGGTCCTCGACGGGATCGACGGCGGCATCGCCCGCGCGCTGGACGCCCAGTCCCGGATGGGCGCCGAGATCGACTCGCTGGCCGACGCGGTGAATTTCGGGGTGGCGCCCGCGCTGGTGGTGTACGTGACGTTGCTCCCGGATTCACCGGTGGGCTGGATCTTCGTCCTGCTGTACGCGGTGTGCATCGTCCTGAGGCTGGCCCGGTTCAACGCGCTGCTCGACGACAACACTCAACCCGCGTACACCCGCGAGTTCTTCGTCGGCATCCCTGCGCCGTGCGGTGCGGTCGGCTCCATCGGCCCGCTGGCGGCCATGCTCCAGTTCGGCGACGGATGGTGGACCTCGCAGTGGTTCGTCTGCGCCTGGCTGGCCCTCAACTCGGCGCTGCTCGTCAGCCGAGTGCCGACGATCGCGCTCAAGGCCATCTCGGTGCCCCCCAATGCCGCGCCGATCCTGCTCATCATGGTGGCGCTGGCCGCCGCCGCCCTGCTGCTGTTCCCCTACATCCTCGTGCTGCTGATCATCGTCGGCTACCTGTGCATCATCCCTTTCACCGTCCGCAGTCAGCGATGGGTGGCCGCCCGACCCGAGGCATGGGATGTCGAACCGCGACAACGACGCGCGGCACGTCGCGCCAGCCGCCGCGCCCAGCCGCAACGGCGGTCCATGGCGCGCCTGGGACTGCGCAAGCCCGGCGGCTGACGTGACCGAGACCGAACTGTTCGGCGACGAGCCGGGCCTGAGCCATCTGCGTCTGACCGCGCGGCTGAACACCTCGGCACTCGATTCCCGGCGTGGGGTGGTGCGGCTGCACCCCGAGGTGATCGCCGCACTCGGCATGCGCGAGTGGGATGCGGTGTCGCTCACCGGCGCACGCACCACCGCCGCGGTGGTCGGTATCGCCCCGGCAGGCACTCCGACGGGGACGGCGCTGCTCGACGACGTGACGCTGTCCAATGCGGGATTGCGCGAGAACAGCAGTGTCATCGTGGCGCCGGTGACCGTCCACGGGGCGAGGTCGGTGACGGTGTCGGGGTCGCGACTCGCCACCCACTCGATCTCACCGGCGACGTTGCGCCAGGCCCTGCTGGGCAAGGTGATGACGGTGGGCGACACCGTCTCCCTGCTCCCCCGCGATCTCGGGCCCGGCACGTCGACATCGGCGGCGACCGCCGCGCTCGCGTCGTCGGTGGGAATCACATGGACCTCGGAGCTGCTGACGGTGACCGGCGTGGACCCCGCGGGCACCGTGAGCATCCAGCCGAATTCGTCGGTCACGTGGGGGGACGGGGCGGTGTCCGACGCCGGGACGTCGGCCCCCACAGACGGTGACACGATCGGTCAGGCCACCGTCACCTTGGGGTCGCGCGACGAACCGGCCGTGACGGTCGACGACCTCAAAGGCAGCCACACCCAGGCCGGCCGGCTCGCCGAATGGCTCAAACTCTCCCTCGACGAACCGTCGTTGCTCGAAACCCTGGGCGCCACAGCAAATCTCGGCGTCCTGGTGTCCGGCCCCGCGGGAGTCGGGAAGGCCACGCTGGTGCGGGCCGTGTGCGCCCGACGGCGGGTCGTCGAATTGGACGGGCCGCAGGTCGGTGCCCTGCATGCCGAGGATCGGCTGCACAGCGTCTCGTCGGCGGTGTCGACGGTGCGCGACGGCGGAGGTGTCCTGCTCATCACAGACATCGACGCCCTGCTGCCCGCGACCCCCGAACCGGTGGGCACGCTGATCCTCACCGAATTGCGCACCGCCGTGGCCACTCCCGGGGTGGCGTTCGTCGCGACGTCGGCGAGGCCGGACAACGCCGATGCGCGCCTGCGCGATCCCGACCTCTGCGACCGCGAACTCGGGTTGAGCCTGCCCGACGCCGCCACCCGCAGGGCGTTGCTGGAGGTGTTGCTGCGGGGCGTACCCGCCCAGGAGTTGGAACTTGATGAGATCGCCGGGCGCACACCGGGATTCGTGGTCGCGGACCTGTGCGCACTGGTCCGCGAGGCGGCCCTGCGGGCGGCGGCTCGCGCCAGCGCCGACGGAGCACCACCGCAACTCGTCCAGGCGGATCTGACGGGTGCGCTCACGGTGATCCGCCCGCTGTCGAGGTCGGCCACCGAAGAGGTCTCGGTCGGGTCGGTGACCCTGGCCGACGTCGGTGACATGGTCGAGACGAAACAGGCACTGACCGAGGCGGTGCTGTGGCCGCTGCAGCATCCCGACACCTTCGAACGCCTCGGCATCGAACCGCCGCGCGGTGTGCTGCTCTACGGACCGCCCGGCTGCGGCAAGACGTTCGTGGTGCGCGCCCTGGCCAGTTCGGGGCGCCTCTCGGTGCACGCGGTCAAGGGCGCCGAGCTGATGGACAAATGGGTCGGCGCCTCCGAGAAGGCCGTGCGTGAACTGTTCCGCCGCGCGCGTGACTCCGCGCCGTCACTGGTGTTCCTCGACGAGATCGATGCGCTGGCGCCGCGGCGCGGACAGAGCTTCGACTCCGGGGTGACCGACCGCGTGGTCGCGGCGCTGCTGACCGAACTCGACGGCATCGAACCGATGCGCAGTGTGGTGGTGCTGGGCGCCACCAACCGACCCGACCTGATCGACCCCGCACTGTTGCGCCCCGGCCGACTGGAGCGGCTGGTGTTCGTCGAACCGCCCGACGCCGAAGCGCGCCGCGAGATCCTGCGGACCGCGGGCAAATCGATTCCGTTGGTCGACGAGGGCGATGAGGCCGTCGACCTCGATGCCCTGGCCGCCGGACTCGACGGCTACAGCGCCGCGGACTGCGTCGCGTTGCTGCGTGAGGCGGCGATGACGGCGATGCGGCGGTCCATCGACGCCGCCGACGTCACCGCCGCCGACGTCGAGGCCGCACGCCAGGCCGTGCGCCCGTCGCTGGATCCGGCGCAGGTCGACACGTTGCGCGCCTTCTCCGAAGGCCGCTAGCTTCGCCGCCTTGCGTCGAGACTGCTGGGAGATCACTCCCCAGGCCGCAAACGCGATCTCTGAGCAGTTTCGGCGACGCCGGAATAGATCTTGACACTGACAAGTTGAAGTGGGACAGTTGAACCATCGAACTAGTCACTGTCTAGATGCGCGGGAGGCATCATGACCGTTCCCACCGCAACCCACATCCGCGTCGGCGACGGCGATCGTGAACGCGCCGCCAGCCTGCTCGGCCTGGCCTTGACCCATGGCTACCTCGACATGGCCGACTACGAGCAACGTCTCCAGTCGGCCTTCACCGCACAGACCGCCGCCGAGCTCTACGCCCTCACCGCCGATTTGCCGGTCTCCACCCTGCGACGCAACGATCCGGCGCGGCGGGCCGCCCGCCGGCGTGTCGCCCAGCGCAGTGTGCACTGGCATCTGGCCGGCTACCTGACGATGGTCGTCATCGTCCTCACCGTGTGGCTGGCTGTCGGCCTGACCGCGGGCGCGTGGTACTTCTGGCCGATCTGGCCGATCCTCGGCGCCGGGATCGGCGTCGTGGCCCACGCGCTGCCGATGCGCTTGGTGGGCGGGTCGGTGTGCGGCCGGCTCACGGCGGAAGCGACACCACCCGGATGGCCCCGCATGTCGTAGCCACTGAGTCAATCCGCGGTGGGCTGCCGATCACGTCGGCAGCCCACGTAGAATTGACGCAATCCAAAGCAGCAGCTGAGGCTGACACCCCGACCCCAATCAAGATCGGAGTGCCATGCTGGCCATCCTCTGTGCCCATGCGGTCGCGACCGCATTGGCGCCGCTTCTGGTGGCTAGATGGGGGCGGGTCGCGTTCTACCCGCTGGCGCTCGTCCCGCTGATCTCACTGGTCTGGGTCGTGCTGAACTGGCCGCCGCCCGGTGGCGCACAGACCGTCGACCTGGTCTGGCTGCCCGAACTGTCGATGGACATCTCGCTGCGGTTCGACACCCTGGCAGCCATCATGAGCGTGCTCGTCCTCGGTATCGGCGCCCTCGTGCTGTTCTACTGCGCGACCTACTTCCACCACCGCGACGGCCACACCGAGAAGCGGCTGCCCAGCTTCGCCGCCGAGATGGTGGCCTTTGCCGGTTCGATGTTCGGCCTCGTCATCAGCGACAACATGCTGATCCTGTACGTGTTCTGGGAAACCACGACCGTGCTGTCGTTCCTGCTGGTCGGCCACTACGCGGAACGCGCGACGAGCCGCCGGGCCGCCACCCAGGCCCTGCTCGTCACCACCTTCGGCGGTCTGGCGATGCTGGTCGGCATCATCATCCTCGGCAACCTCTCCGGCACCTATCTGCTCTCGGAGCTGGTCGCCGCACCGCCGTCCGGGGTGGCCGCCGCCGTCGGGGTGGCACTCATCCTCGTCGGCGCGCTGTCCAAATCGGCGATCGTCCCGATGCACTTCTGGCTGCCCGGCGCCATGGCCGCCCCCACCCCCGTCAGCGCTTACCTGCACGCCGCGGCCATGGTGAAGGCCGGTGTGTTCCTGATCGCGCGGATGACGCCCGGGTTCGCCGACTCTCCGGTGTGGCGGCCGATGATCATCACGCTCGGTCTGGCGACGATGCTGCTCGCCGGTTGGCGCGCGGTGCGCGAGTACGACCTCAAACTCATCCTGGCCTTCGGCACCGTGAGCCAGCTCGGGTTGATCACCATCATGGTGGGCACCGGCGGGCGCGACATGATGCTCGCCGGGCTGGCCATGCTGGTCGCCCACGCGATGTTCAAGGCGTCGCTGTTCATGGTGGTGGGCGTCATCGACCACACGACCGGCACCCGTGACATCCGCCGGCTGGCCTGGCTCGGGGACCGAAACAAACCGTTGCTGATCATCGCCGTCGGCGCCGTGGCGAGTATGGCGGCACTCCCGCCGTTCCTCGGCTTCGTCGCCAAAGAGGCCGACTTCGAGACGGTGCTGCACAGCGCCGCACTCGGTGCCGCCGCACCCTGGGTGCTGGCCGGTATCGCACTGGGTTCGGTGTTCACCACCATCTACAGCCTGCGTTTTCTGTGGGGTGCGTTCAGCCGCAAAGGTTTACACGAACCGAGCGTGCGTGTTCGCGAGATGCACCGTCCTTCGGTGGCGTTCCTCGCCGCACCGGCCGTCCTCGCCACCGCCGGTCTGCTGGCGGGTCTGTGGCCCGCACCGCTGGACGCCGTCCTCGACGACTACGCCGACACCGTCCCGGGTGGCTCTGACTACGAACTCGCCCTGTGGCACGGGGTGAACCTGCCCCTGCTGCTGTCGGCGCTGGTCATCGCGACCGGTGTCGCCGCGTTCTTCGAGCGGTCCAGGCTGCGCCGGGCCCGGGTCGCCTACCTTCCGCTCGGCAACGCCGACCACGTCTACGACGCCTTCATCCGTGGCCTCGACATGGTGTCGGTCCGGCTCACCGCGATCACCCAGCGCGGTTCCATCCCGGCCACCCAGTCGGTCATCCTCTGCACCCTCGTCGTCCTACCGACGGCCGCTCTCGCCCTCGGCGCGCGTGACCGTCCCCAATTCGCGCTGTGGGATTCGCCCTGGCAGGTCGTGGTCGGGCTGCTGATGCTCGCCGCGGCGCTGGGCGCCGCGGTGATGCGCAACCGCCTGGCCGCCGTCCTGCTGATCGGCGTGAGCGGTTACGGGTGCGGTGCGATCTTCGCGATGCACGGCGCGCCCGATCTGGCGCTGACCCAATTCCTGGTCGAGACGCTGGTGCTGGTCATCTTCGTGCTGGTACTTCGCACACTGCCCGCGGAGGCCGAGAGGGCCCACATCAACCACAAACGCCTGCCGCGCGCCCTGCTGTCGCTGGCGGTCGGCGTGACGGTGACGGCGCTCGCCGTGTACGCGATGGCCGCCCGCACCGGCGCCGGCATCGCCGAACTGATTCCCGATGCAGCCTACTACCGCGGTCACGGCGCCAACGCGGTGAACGTCCTGCTGGTCGACATCCGCGCCTGGGACACCATGGGCGAGATCTCGGTGCTGCTCGTCGCCGCCACCGGTGTCGCCTCACTGGTGTTCCGCAATCGCCGCTTCGGTACCGCGCCGCGCGTCGCGGACGCCGGCCAGCCCGACATCGGGCGCATCGGCAGCCACGCCACCAGTCCGGCCGTCGGCGACATCACGTGGCTGCGCGGCAGCGAACTGCGCGATCCGCGACACCGGTCGCTCGTGCTGGAGGTGGCGACGCGCGTCATCTTCCCGCTCATCATGGTGCTCTCGGCGTACTTCTTCTTCGCCGGCCACAACACTCCCGGTGGCGGGTTCGCCGGCGGTCTGACCGCAGGCCTCGCCCTGGTGTTGCGCTACCTCGCCGGCGGCCGCTACGAACTCGGCGAGACGCTGCCGCTGGACGCGGGCAAGATCCTCGGTGTCGGCCTCGCGCTCTCCGCAGGCACCGCGGTGACCTCGCTGTTCTTCGGGGCGCCCGTATTGTCCTCCGCGGTCATCGAATTCGACCTGCCGGTACTCGGCACCGTCAAACTGGTGACCGCATTGTTCTTCGATCTAGGGGTGTATCTGATCGTCGTCGGACTGGTCCTCGATGTACTGCGCAGCCTGGGCGCCCAGGTGGACGTGGAGATGTCCCAGCCGTCCGGCCCGGGCAAGAGCGCGGCGAAGGTGGGTGCGCGGTGACCACCTACCTCGTACCGCTGATCATGATCGGCGGGCTCACCAGCATCGGCGTCTACCTGCTCCTCGAACGCAACCTCACCCGAATGCTGTTGGGGCTGTTGTTGATCGGCAACGCCATCAACCTCCTCATCCTCACGGTCGCCGGTCCGTCGGGCAATCCGCCGGTGCGGGGACGGATCAGCGACGGGGAGACCACCACCGCGGATCCGTTGGCGCAGGGCATGATCCTCACCGCGATCGTCATCAGCATGGGGATCGCCGCGTTCGTCCTCGCACTCACCTACCGGTCCTACCGGCTGAACACCGCCGAGGACGTCGGCAACGACCCCGAGGACACCCGGGTGTCGGAGATGGCGGGCCGAGACGCCGCATCTCTCGACGAAGACCGGCCACCCGAACCCGATCTGGCTAGAGACACCGACCTGCCCGACGAACTGGACGCGCTGCCGGGCAGGGAGGGCTCCCGGTGACCGCCCAGCGAGAAGCGAAGGCGGATCGCGCATGACACTGGCCTCGGTGCTCACGCCGCTGCCCGTGCTGATCCCGACGATCGCCGCCGCGCTGACGCTGTTCGCGGGCCGCCGCCCGGTGTTGCAGCGGGTGATCGCCCAGCTGGCGCTGGTGGCCGTCGTCGTGGTGTGCGCGGTGCTCGTCTACCTCACCGACCGCGACGGCACGCTGGCGCTGCATGTCGGCGGCTGGGGTCAGAGCGTCCCCGGGATGGGGCCGCTCGGCATCACCCTTGTCGTGGACCGGCTGTCGGCGCTGATGTTGATGGTGTCGTCCATCGTGCTGCTGGCGGTGGCCGCCTACGCGATCGGACAGGGCATCCGCGACGGCGACGGCCGTCAACCGGTGTCGATCTTCCTGCCCACCTATCTGGTGCTGTCGGCGGGTGTGTGCACCGCGTTCCTGGCGGGCGACCTGTTCAACTTGTACGTCGGGTTCGAGGTCCTGCTGTCCGCCAGCTTCGTGCTGCTGACGATCGGGGCGAGCGCCGAGCGCGTGCGGGCCGGCATCTCGTACGTGATGGTGTCGATGGTGTCGTCGCTGATCTTCCTGCTCGGCATCGGCTTGGTGTACGCCGCCACCGGCACCCTGAACATGGCCGAACTGGCCGTCCGCCTCGACGATGTCTCGGACGGGACGCGGATGGCGCTGTTCGCCGTGCTGCTGGTGGCGTTCGGCATCAAGGCCGCGGTGTTCCCGCTGTCGACGTGGCTGCCCGACTCCTACCCGACCGCACCGGCACCGGTGACGGCGGTGTTCGCCGGCCTGCTGACGAAAGTCGGCGTGTACGCGATCATCCGGGCGCATTCGCTGCTGTTCCCGGGCGGCGGCATGGACCAGATGTTGCTCTGGGCGGCGTTGCTGACGATGCTGGTCGGCATCCTCGGCGCCATCGCACAGAGCGACATCAAGCGGCTGCTGTCCTTCACGCTCGTCAGCCACATCGGATACATGGTGTTCGGCATCGCGCTGTCCAACCAACTCGGCATGGCCGGCGCCATCTACTACGTGGCACACCACATCGTCGTGCAGACCACGCTGTTCCTCGTGGTCGGCCTGATCGAGCGGCAAGCCGGCGCTTCGACGATGCACCGCCTCGGCGGGCTGGCCGCCGCGAGCCCGGTGCTGGCATTCGTCTTCGTCGTGCCGGCGCTGAACCTCGGTGGCATACCGCCGTTCTCCGGGTTCATCGGCAAGGTCGCGCTGCTCGAAGCCGGTGCCGCGAACGACACACCGCTGGCCTGGGCGCTGGTGGGTGGCGGGGTGGTCACAAGCCTGCTGACGCTCTACGTGGTCGCCCGGGTCTGGACGAAGGCGTTCTGGCGGTCGCGGGTCGACGCGCCGGAGGGCCACCTGTCGACCACCGCGCCCGCGGCACTGCTCGACGACACCGCGGAGTCCGAGGACATCCAGTTCGTGGACCGCGACCACGTCGGCCGCATGCCCGTCGGCATGCTGGTGCCGACCGCCGCGCTGATCGCCGTGGGCCTCGCGCTGACCGTGGCGGCAGGGCCGATCTTCGCCTACAGCGTTCGCGCGGCCGACGAGATCATCGAACGCGACCACTACATCGCCGCGGTTCTGGGTGAGGGGCCATGAAGGTTCTCGACGGGATGACGTGGTCCCCACGGCGGCTGGCGTTGCGCGCGTGGACACTGTGCTGGCTGACCCTGGTGTGGATCCTGTTGTGGGGCACGCTTTCTGCGGCCAACATCGTCAGCGGGCTGGCCGTCGCGCTGCTCATCACGCTGCTCCTGCCACTGCCGCCGGTGCCCGTGGAAGGCCGCGTGCACCTGTTGTCACTGGTACGCCTGATCGCCACCGTGGCGTACTACCTGCTGGCGTCCTCGGTGCAGGTGGCGTGGCTGGCGATCAAACCGGGGCCGCCACCGTTGACAGCGGTGCTGCGGGCTCACTTCGCGGTCAAATCGGACCTGGTGCTCGCCCTCGCGGTGAACATCATGAACCTGACGCCCGGCACCATCGTGCTCGAGATCGATCAGACCAGGCGCATGGTCTACGTCCACGTCATCGACGTGGGCTCCGACCGCGCCTTGAGCCGCTTCTACCGCCAGGTCGGGCAGTTCGAACGATTGTTGATCGCGGCGTTCGAGCGGGAGGCCGACTGGCGACCATCGACGGACAAGGAGGCGGATCCGTCATGAATTGGGTCTGGATCACCGCGGGAGTGATGCTCACTGGCGCCGCGGCCGCGACCATGTTCCGCCTACTGGCCGGCCCGAGCACGCTCGACCGCCTCGTCGCGCTGGACACCCTGGTCGCCGTCACCATGTGTGCGATCGGCACCTGGGCGGCGTTCAGCCTCGACACCACGGTGACCTACAGCCTGACCGCACTGGCCCTGATCAGTTTCGTGGGCTCGGTGAGCGTGGCACGCTTCCGCGTCCCCGACGTCCGCAAGCCGCGCGGTTCGCGGAGGCTCCTGTGAGCGCATTCGACATCGTTGCCAGCGTCCTGGTGCTGGGTGGGTCGACGCTGGCGCTGACCGCTGCGATCGGTGTCGTCCGGTTCCCGGACACCCTGTCGCGGATGCACGCCGCGACCAAGCCGCAGGTGCTCGGTCTGCTGCTGGTGCTCGCCGGCGCGGCGATCCGTCTGCGGGGCAACGTCGACGTCGGCATGCTCATCCTTGCCGGACTCTTCACCGTCATCACCGCGCCGGTGATCGCCAATCGCGTGGGCCAACTCGCCTACCGCGAGCAGAACATCCGTGACGACCTGCTGACCAGGGACGAGATGCTTGAGATGACCGCGGAAAGGGAACACCGCGGCAATGACAACCCCTGATGCCCTCGTGAGCGCGCTGACCGTCGCGCTGGCAAGGCAGAAGGAGTCGCACACCGAATGTCCCTTGTTCAACGATCCTTACGCGCAGGTGTTCATCGACGCCGCGCGGAGCCGGGGCTGCCAGCTCCCCACGGACGAGTCGCTTGAGCGGATCGACGGCATCGCCAACTACGCGTCGTCGCGCACCAAGTGGTTCGACGAATTCTTCATCGCCGCAGGCGCACACGGGATCGAGCAGATGGTGATCGTCGCCGCCGGACTCGATGCGCGGGCATGGCGGCTGCCCTGGGTCCGCGGCACCACCGTCTTCGAGATCGACCACCCCGGAGTGCTGGATTTCAAGAACGACGCATTGCGCGAGCACGGTGACAGCCCGTCGGTGTCCCGCTATGTGCCGGTGCCTGCGAATCTGATCGATGATTGGCCGGAAGTGTTGCGGGACGCAGGATTCGACGTCACCGAGCCGACCGCCTGGGCCGTGGAGGGGTTGCTTCCCTACATCGCGGACGGCCCGCACCTGCTGTTCAACCGGATCCACGAGCTGAGTACGCCGGGAAGCCGGCTGGCAGTCGAAGCAGTCGGTACGGGAGTGGCCGACTGGCTGACGGCGCAGGGCTGGCAGGTCACCACGCTCAGCGCGCAGGAGCTGATGACTCGCTACGGGCGGTGCGGCGATCACGGTGTGGTGGATACGGGCACCGACACCGTATTCGTCGACGCCAAACGGCTCCGCTGAGGCTCGATTCTCCCCAGCGGCGAATTCGTCCACAGGCTCTGAGTTTTCGCTTCGAGGCGTGTCAGACCCCGTCGCTAGAATCGCCAGTATGTTCGATGGTTCGTTACCCGAGATCGGGGCCTTCTCCGCGTTGAGTGACGCGGAAATCGTCGCCGCCTCTGCCGGGTGGGGACGCGTCGAATCCGCCGCCGCCGCCCGCAAGCTCGCCGCGATGGCCGAAGTGTTCCGCCGCCGCACCGGCATCGACGACGCCGCCGACCGCGAAGACTGGTTCATCGACCCCGAAACCTCCGTCTTGAGTGAACTGGCCGCCGCCCACCACATCACCGACCGACTCGCCTCAACCCAAACCCAACGCGGAGTCCTGCTCGCCAACCGATTCCCCAAAGTCGCCGCACTCTTTGAAGCCGGCCTGATCAGCGACCTGTTGATCCGCGCCATCGTCTACCGCACCTACCTGATCACCAACCCCGACGCCATGGCCGCCGTGGACGCCGCCCTGGCCGAGCAAGTCCTCTGCTGGGGACCCAAATCCCAGGCCAAGACCGAAGAAGCCATCGACGCCCTGGTCGAAATCCACGACCCCGCCGCCCTGCGCCGCCGCGAACCCGCCACCCACACCCGCGACCTGCAATTCGGCACCATCACCGATGCCGCCGGGATGATGACCGTCTACGCCCGCATGTACAGCCCCGACGGTGTCGCCCTTGAACAACACGTCGAAGACCTGGCCCGCACCGTATGCCCCGATGACCCCCGCACCCTCAAAGAACGCCGCAACGACGCCTTCGCCGCCCTGTCCACCGGACAGCCGCTGCGGTGTGAATGCGACAACCCCGACTGCCCCGCCACCACCCCCGACCGCCCCGCCCCCACCGTCGTCATCCACCTCATCACCACCGAAGAAGCCCTCGCCGCCGCCAAGCACCACAGCACTGCACAAGAAGACATTGGCGACCAGCCCGCCGCCGGGTCGGGCGGCACGGAGACAGAACCCGCACCTGTCGAGCCGGATAGCGCTGTGCGCGAAGATGAACCGGTCGACGCCGGGCCGCAACAAGACTTCTCGGCTGAGTGCAAGCCGGCAGCCTCCGAGCCGGATAACGCTGCGCGCGAAGATGAGCCGGCCGACGCCGGGCCCGATCCCGAGGAGTCCGACGCTGCGCCGCAACAGGACTTCTCGGCCGAGTGCAGGCCGGTCGACCTCGAGCCTGCGCCCACACCAACGCCGTCGCCCACTCCCGCACTGGCGTTCGTCATCGGCGGCGGTGTACTGAGCCCGGTGATCCTGCCCGCCTTCCTCGACCGCGCTAAGATCCGCCAACTCACCCATCCCGGCGACGCTCCCCCCGAACCCCGCCACGTACCCTCCACAGCGCTCCAAGACTTCGTGCGCTGCCGCGATCTGACCTGCCGCTTCCCCGGCTGCGACAAACCCGCCTACCTCACCGACATCGACCACACCGTGCCCTATCCCGCCGGCCCGACATGCGCGTCGAACCTCAAATGTTTATGCCGAAAACACCACTTACTGAAGACTTTCTGGACCGGCAAAACCGGTTGGCGCGATGAACAACTCCCCGACGGCACCGTCATCTGGACCGCACCGAGCGGCCAGACCCACATCACCCAACCCGGCAGCGCACTGCTCTTCCCCACCCTGTGCACACCCACCGCGCCAATCCCCACAATCACCAGCGCGAAAGTGCACACCCCGAACAGCGGCCTCAAGATGCCCAAACGCCGCCGCACCCGCGCCAAAGACCGCGCCTACCGCATCGAACTCGAACGCCGCCTCAACGACGCCTTCGTCGCCGAACGCACCAAACCCCCACCGTTCTGATGCGCGGCGGTCACTCCGACAGCTGGAACTCCACCATTGCCGTGACGGTGTCGACGGCCTCACTCAGCGCGGACAACCGCGCCGCCGCCGAGGGCGCCGACAGCACGGCGTACTTGTCGGCCTGCCCCATCGGCACGCGGGAAGCCAAGCCGTACAACCGCTTCACGACGTCGGATTCCTCCGGCCCGAGTACCGCCGAGCGGCCGGCGAACTCCGCACCGCGCGCGGCGGCGATCCGTTCGTACAGCGCGACGATGCGGTCCTCGACGTCGAAGACGGCCGCCGACTCGATCGGGCCGCCTGCTTCGTCCTCCCACACCTCGATGTCCGCGCGGGGGTACGGTGCGTCGTCGAGCCACTCGATCACCCGGATCCGTTCGCCCATCACACATCTGAGCCGGAAGCGGTCGACACCCAGATCCGCGTAATCGACGATGCGCGCCAGCGCGCCCACGCTGTTGCGCCGGTCACCACCGCCGACCTCGCGCCCCGCCTCGATCAGCACCACGCCGAACGCCGGATCCGTCATCGCAAGGCAGTCCTGCACCAGCGCGACGTAGCGCGGCTCGAAGATGCGCAGCGGTAGCTCCTCACCGGGCAGCATCGCCACCTCGAGCGGGAACATCGGCGTCACAGTCACACCCCCAATATGGACCTGCTCCCGAGGGATGGTCAATCCGCACCTGCTCGCCGCCCAGCACCACCTCGTCGACGGCGATCTCGGTCAGCGCGTCGATATCGATGGTCAGCGGGTTTCGGTCCAGGACGATCAGATCAGCGAGCTTGCCGGCCAACAGCGTGCCGCGGCTGGTCTCCCTCGCCGAGCGCATACGCGCCGCCGACGGTGTGCATCCGCAGCGCGTCGTACACGCTCACCCACTGGCCCGGATCCAGCTCGTGACCGTGGAACGTCCGTCGCGCCACCACACTCGCGATCGGCCAGCTTCTGGTCGAAGAACAGGTTGGCCTGGGCCACCACCCAGCCGTCCTTGGCGCGGCCGAGGATGGCGCGCAGGGTGTCCAGCACGTCCACGACGCTCCGACAGCCCGGAGCCCGTACGTCGGCCATGCCGAAGGTGGCCTTGGCAGCCAATTCGGCGTGGGCGTGCGGGTCGACGAACACCGCACGGATGATTCCGTCCTGCACCACCACGCCACCCGGACCGTCGAACTCGTTGCCGGTCAGCGTGAGTACGGTGTCGGCGCGGTAGAACGTCACATCAGCGTCAGGCATTGAGACGCGTGACGTTGAGGACGGTGACGCCGCGCGATGCGAAGTTCGCCAGGTCCTCCACCGACTTCTTTCCCGGCGCCGACGCCATCGATTCGGCTGCGGCCTCGGCACTTTCGAAAGTCAACCGGGCCACCAGGTAGTAACCGGAGTCGTGCTCGTCGCGGTGCACGTGCCCCCACGTGAACTCCTCGAGCAACGGCATCTGCTCGACCAGTGGGACGTGGGTGCCGCGGTAGTGCGCGTCGAACGCGTCGGTGTCGGCGGGGTGGTTGTACATCACGAATACGTCGTGCATGTCGAGCCTTTCGGTGTGTCAGATCAGATTGATAGGGGTCAGGCCACGGGGGTGGTGTCTGACCGGACGCGCTCGGCCGGTGCAGACGCCCCGTATCCGCCGATTCCTCTCGGCCGCAGGAACAGCAGCGTGCCGACGATGTAGACCGCCCCGGCGATAATCGCCGACGGGAACGATGCCGACAGGTACTGGAACGGGGCCCGGTGCACATACGAGATCGGGTCGAGCAGGTAGATGTAGACGGCGATGCCCGCCGCGAAGGCGACGAATCCGACGGGATTGAAACCGGCCAGGTAGTAGTACTTCGACGACCGGTCGGGCAGGTAGAGGCGGCTGGCCACACCGAGTCGATGCCGTACTTCGCGCACATCGGCAGCGTCACCATCAGGATGCCGATGAGCGATCCGGCGAGCACCGCGAACGTCCCCGGGGGTGGCGCCGAGGTAGTACGACACGAAACCGCCGATGGAGAAGCACCAGGTCGCCATCGTCGCGGAGAACGCGGCGAGGAAGATCGCCAGCTTGCCGAAGCCGCGTTCACCGCGCAGCAGCGGCCAGCCGTTCTCCTCGGCGATCTTCCAATCGCCGAGCGTCACCGGGGCGTTCACAGCATCAACCCGATGATCACCAGCAGGACCGGTACGACGACGGTGGCCACGGCGAGCCAGACGTAGTCCGATGCCGTCAGCGGTATGCCCTGTGCATCGCAGTCCTGCACGGCGGCACAGCGATTCCGCAGTTCGGCCGGTATTTCTTCTGACACGCGTTCGCTCCTTCTCGGCGGGACGGTGACGTCCATGCCGTCCTCCCACTGGTCGCGGGTTTCGGCCGGGTCGACGCCGAAGGCGTCGAGCGTGGTGAGGTTGTTGGACCGCGCGGTGCAGACCTCGGCCCGTCCGTGGGAGACGATGTCGAGGGTCGCGAGCCGTTCGACCACCAGGATCGGATGGTTCCACCTGAGCATGACCGACGCCATGGTGCGCAGCGTTATCCTGCTGGTGCGCATGGCGATCGCCGAGTAGAGCACCTCGCGTGCGGCGATCGAGAAGCTGGGCGGGCTGAAGTGCTGTTCGGATGTGCCCCAAGTGGAGAAGCCGAGCCGGTCGGCGAGTTCGACCTCACCGATCAACTGGTGGTAACGCTCGTAGGCGGTCGTCCCGGTCAGGTCGCCTTCTTGTAGAAGTTCTACCCGCATGGTGTGTACTCCTTGTTCATGGGTCGTGGCGGTAGCCTCAGGGCATGCAGTCCGAACCCGGTGCTGGGGATCTCGACACTCTGGACCTGCAGCTGATCGACCATCTTCAGGTTGACGGCCGCATCCCGTACGCGGAGTTGGCGCGGCGAGTCGAGGTGACGGAAAAGACTGTGCGGCGCCGTGTTTCGCGGCTGATCGACGAGGGCTACATCACCATCGCGGCCGTCACCGATCCGAGCCTGCTCGGTTTCGGTTCGATGGCGCTGGCCCTGGTCAACGTCGACGGTTCGCGGTCGCCTGTCGAACTGGCCGACGAGCTGGCGCTCCTGCCGGAGACGGACTACGTGACGGTCACGACCGGTCCGTTCGCCGTGCAGGTCGAGTTGGTCTGCACCGACGCCCGAGAACTGCACGACGTCGCGTTCGGCAAGATCGGAGCCACCGCCGGCGTCGCCTCGGTGGAGCTGCTGCCCTACCTTCGGCTGCACTATCAGCAGGCCCGGTTCTCGGCGGTGCGCGGCGGGCGCGACGGCGTGCGGCCACGTCACCTCGACGAGACCGACCGCGCCATCATCTCCCGGCTCGCCGTCGACGGCCGCGCCGCGTTCCGCGATTTCGCCTCCGCACTGGGGGTTTCGGAGACCACGATCCGGTTCCGCTACGCCCGGCTGGTGGAATCCGGTGCGGTGCGGGTGATGTGCATCGTCAACCCGCTGCGGCTGGGTTACCGCTCGTCGAGCTGGGTGACCATCCGGGTGGACGGGCGCGGCAGCGCCAAGGACGTCGCCGAGGCGCTGACCCGGCTGCAGCCGGTGTCCTATGTGGCGTTGACGTCGGGCCGTTGGGATGTGCTGGCCGAAGTGGTGACCGGCAGCGGGGAGGCCCTGCTGTCGGTGCTCGACGACGACATCCGCGGCATCGAGGGCGTCGCCACCCTCGAGTCGTGGTCCTACATCGCGTTGCATTACAAGGCCGTCCGCCCCCGCCACAGTGACGGGCTGACGGCTCACGACAATGACATCCAGACCGTCTGAGTCTGCAGGCACTTGTCGAGACCCTCAGGGCCGCAGTCCTTTCCGACACCGGAGCCCTTGAATCCACCGAACGGCGCGGCAGCGTTGTAGTCGGCGAAGGTGTTCACCCACACGGTGCCGGCCTGCAGTTGGTGCGACACCGCGTGCGCCTTGCGGACATCGGTCGTCCACACGCCGGCGGTCAGCCCGTAGCGGCCACCGTTGGCACGCGGCAACAGTTCGTAGACGGAGTCGAACGGCTGCACCACCAGGACCGGTCCGAAGATCTCATCGGTCAGCGCCGGATCGGTGTCGGCGGGTCCGACGACGGCGGTCGGTTCGAGGAAGAACCCGCTGCCGAGGACCCGGGAGCCACCGAACGCGATGTCACCACCGGTGTCGGCCACGGTGTCGAGCGCGCCTGCGGTGGCGGTCATACTGCGAACTCCTGAGTGGGCTGGGCAACACCCTTGTGGGGCGCGCTTACGCTATGCGCGCCTAAGGGTCCCGTCAAGACCGCATTTCGAACTATCGGCTGCTTGAATGACCGCAATCGCAATTGTTGCGTTGGTTACACGAGGTTCACAGAGCACGCCGGATTCGACGTCCGCGCGGATTGTGACGTGGTCGGCTCGAAGCCGATGACGATCAGTTGAAGCCGCCCCCGACGACGGCATCCTCGACGAGCGTCGCGGGGTCGGCGAACGTGCACATCGCGCTGGCCATCGTGATCCACAGTTCCGGGTTGAGCGCGACGAGTTCGTTCTGTTCGCCGATCGCCACGATCACCTCACGCTGCGTCGCCTCGTCCATGGCGATGTACTCACCGCACGCGGTGGCGGCCAGGCCGGCCGGCGGCGCACCCGGCGGCCGCGGTCCTGGCGTCGTCGGGTCGGGCACGCGCGCCCGGGTCGTCGGCGAAGGGCTCGCTGAAGACGTGGACGGGGGCGTGGTCTGTCCGGTCTGATCCGGGTCGGCCATCGGGGTGCCCGTGGTGACGTTGCTGCAGCCGGCCACAGAGCCGGCGAGGGTGAGCGTGGCAACCACACACGCCGTCAGCACCCACTGCCGCACCGTCATCAGGCCACCTTATAGCTCCAGTTCGGCGACCAGGGCGTCGACGACCGCAAGCAGGTCACCGTCGTTCTCCTCGGCGACGCGGCGCTGCCGCTGATAGCCCGCGCCGTTGCGATAGATGTCGGCGACCCCGGCGAGCTCGTCGGCACAGTCCAGGGACTGCGCCACCGGCTGCAGCCGGGTCAGCAGATCGTCGAGATCGTCGGTGACCGACCGCTCGTTGCTGTCGGCGTCGAGGATGATCTCGGCGTCGAGCCCGTAACGCGCGGCCCGCCACTTGTTCTCCTGCACATGCCACGGCGGCATCACGGGCAGCTGCTCACCCGCCTCGAGCCGGCGGTCGAGATCGACGACAAGGCAGTGGGTGAGCGCGACCAGCGAGCCGAGTTCGGCGATGTTGGACACCCCGTCGAAGACCCGGATCTCGATGGTCCCCAGATGCGGCGACGGCCGGATGTCCCATCGGATCTCGTTCATGTGGTCGATGATCCCGGTCTTCCGCTGATCGTGGACGAACCGTTCGAACTCCGGCCACGACTGGAACTGGAACGGCAGACCCGCCGTCGGCAGCTGCTGGAACATCATCGCCCGGTTGCTGGCGTAACCGGTGTCCGCACCGTCCCAGAACGGTGACGAGGCCGACAGCGCCAGCAGGTGCGGATACTGGTTGAGCAGCGACGAGATGATCGGCATGACCTTGTGCGCCGAGGAGACCCCGACGTGGACGTGCACGCCCCAAATCAGCATCTGCCTGCCCCACCACTGCGTCCGCTTGATCAGCTCGGCGTAGCGCGGTGCGTCGGTGAGTTGCTGCGCGGACCACTTGGCGAACGGGTGGGTGCCGGCACAGAACAGTTCCATGCCGCGACCGCGCACGATCCGCCGGACGGTCTGCAGGGTATGGCTCAGATCCGCCATCGCCTCACTGGAGTTCTCGCAGATACCGGTGACGACCTCGACGGTGTTACGCAGCAATTCCTTGTGCACGTGCGGGCTTTCGCCGATCTCGGCGATGACCGTGGCCGCCTCGTTGCTCAGGTCGCGGGTGTGGGCGTCGACGAGGGCGAACTCCCATTCCACGCCGACGGTAGGCCGGGGTGACCCGGCGAAGTCGATGCGACTACTCGGCGGGACGGATAACACCGCACGCCACCCGCCCACCGGCGTCACCGGTGGCCATGGTCGCCTGATCCGGCCCCGGGGTGCCGTTGACCTGGTTGTAGCGCTCCGGCGGAATGTTCGCGAAGTTGTCCGACTTCTCGTGGATCATGATCGCGGTGCCCTGCCCGGAGGTCAGCTCCTCGGCGGTGAACGCGTCGGTGGTGGTCACCACCATCGCCGAACCGTCCTCACGGACCTGCAGCGAGGTGAGGTCGCCGCTGGCGGGATGCCCGGTGTGGCCCTCGGCCTGGAAATGCCCACCCGCGGAGAGGAAGTTGCCCGGCGCACCGCCGGCGGGCGCCACCGAATTGGGCTCACACTTACCGACCTGGTGGACGTGCATGCCGTGGAAGCCCGGCTCCAGCTGTCCCGACGCGACCGTCTGGACGGTGACGGTGGCGTAGCCGCCGCTGAAGTCGAACTCCGCATTCGCCACGGTGGTGCCGTCGGGACTCTTGAGCTCGGCGACCAGTTTCTCGCCACCCTCGGAGTGGCCTTCGGAGCCGCTCCCGCCCTCTTCGCCTTCACCCGGCGCTGCCGACGGCGACGGTGAACCGGTCCACACCGAAGGCGTGGTGCCTGGTTCGCTCGACACCGGCTCGTTGGGGGTGCAGGCGCTCAGCGCGAGCGCGGGAACGGCGAACATGGCGGCGACGGCGGCGGATGTGAGACCGGGCTTGAGCATGGTCACGAGCCTAACCGGTGACCGCCACGATGACGCCTGGTGGTTGTTCGGTCAGCGGGGGCACGCGAGGTTCGACGGGCGCCTCGAGCAGTCGGCCCACCTCGTCGGCGGCCTCCCGCTCCCCCGGTTCCTCGCCGAAGTACACCGTCGTCGCGGGGACACCCTCCATGGTGAGGTTGCCGGTTTCGGCGACGTTCCAGCCGTCGTCACGCAACCGCGTCGCCACCCCCTCGGCGGCGCCCTGGACCTCGGAGATGTTGAAGACGCGGACTTCGGGCCGGACCGCGGCTTCCGGTGAGGGCTCCGGTGACGGGGTGACCGTCGTGGTGGCCACCGTGGTCTCGTCGGACGCCGAATCGTCGTCGGACCCCAGCGCCTGGAACCCCACCAGGAGGAAGACGATGCCGAGGAAGAGCAGCACCATCACGATGGCGCGCAGAGGCAGTCCGGAGGATTCTCGCTGGTTCATCACGCCCCACTGTATCTAGCGGGCGGAGCCACCCCGCACGACGCGCGGGATCAGGTGACCTCGAAGCCCAACCGTCGTGCCGCCCGCGCCTTCTGCCTGCTGGCGCGCAGCCGGCGCAGGCGTTTGACCAGCATCGGATCCGCGGCAAGCGCCTCCGGACGGTCGACGAGGGCGTTGAGTACCTGGTAATAGCGGGTCGCCGACATCGAGAACAGCTCTTTGATGGCGTCCTCTTTGCTGCCGGCGTACTTCCACCACTGGCGCTCGAAGGCCAATATGTCGAATTCGCGCCTGGTCAGTCCTGCGGGCAGATCAGAGTCGTCGCCGGATTGCTCAGTCTGCGCCCTGGCGCCGTCCATATTGCTCCTCGGACCCTCCGACACTCGAAAATGACACCCATGTGGTTCGGCGCTCATTCAATCACGGCGGCGAGAGATGAGGCGTCACTGAGGCGGGCGAGTCGGCTCACGTAAGCTGCTCGTCCTAAGCTGCACCACCGTGGCCGTCGTTCCGATTCGCATCGTGGGAGATCCCGTCCTGCGCACCGCAACCACCCCGATCCCCGTCGGCGAGGACGGTTCCCTCCCCGAGGATCTCGCCGATCTCATCCGCGATCTCTACGAGACGATGGACGCCGCCAACGGTGTCGGCTTGGCCGCCAACCAGATCGGAGTCTCCAAGCGGGTGTTCGTCTACGACTGCCCGGATTCGCGCGGCCGCGCGGGCCGGCGCCGCGGCGTCGTGGTCAATCCGGTGCTCGAGACCTCCGACGTCCCCGAGACGATGCCCGACCCCGACGACGACGAAGAGGGCTGCCTGTCGGTTCCCGGCGAGCAGTTCCCGACCGGCCGCGCCGACTGGGCAAGGGTGACAGGACTCGACGCCGACGGCACCCCCATCACCGTCGAGGGCACCGGGCTGTTCGCGAGGATGCTGCAGCACGAGACGGGACATCTCGACGGGTTCCTCTATCTCGACCGGTTGATCGGCCGGCACGCGCGGGCGGCCAAACGCGCCGTCAAGCAGAACGGCTGGGGTACGCCGGGACTGAGCTGGACGCCCGGCACCGATCCCGATCCGTTCGGTCACTGAGCTTCGTGCCCGGTCTGCCCCGGCCCGGCACGCGGGTGAGCCTGCGCTACCGGTTGCCCGCCGGTTCGGTGCCGCCGCTCAACGACGTGGTAGGCCACCTGCTGGACCGTGACCCGGTGGTGCGGGTGCGGACGAAATCCGGTGACATCGTGGAGATCTCACCGGCCGATGTGGTCACGGTGCGGGTGCTGACCGACGTTCCGGTGAAGGCGTCCCAGATCCGGGCGGTCGAGCACGCGGCCGCGCTGGCGTGGCCGGGCCTGCACCGCGAATGGCTCGACGGCTGGCTGCTGCGCGCCTCCGACGGCCATACCCATCGCGGCAATTCCGCTGTGCCGCTTGATATCACCTCGAACACCGCCGCGGTGCCCGCGATCAGGGACTGGTATGCCCGGCGCGGCCTCACCCCGTGGCTGGCCCTACCCGACCGGCTGGTGCGGCTGCCCGACTCCGAGATCCATCTCGAGAGCATCGTGATGGTGCGCGCCCTCACCGACGCGGGCGCCGTCGACGTCGCGGTCAGCTCGCGGCCCGACGCCACGTGGCTGGCGGTGTACCAGCGTGAGGTACCCGTCGACGTGCTGACCGCGGTCGTCGACGGGCAGGTCGGGTTCGGCCGCATCGACGACGCCGCGGTGGGCCGCGCCGCCGTCACACCCGCACACGACGGCACCCGGTGGGTGGGCCTGTCGGCCGTGCGGGTCGCCGAGGACCGGCGCCGCCGCGGCCACGCCCGCACCCTGTGCGCGGGGCTGCTGACATGGGGTGCGCGGAGCGGCGCCACGCACGCCTACGTGCAGGTCCTGGCCGACAACGACGGCGCGATCGCACTCTACGAGTCGATGGGTTTCACCGCACAGCACCGGGAGCGCTACCTCGACGCTTCTAAGCTGTAGCGCATGCGGCTGGCCACCTGGAACGTCAACTCCATTCGCGCCCGGGTGGACCGGGTGACCGAATGGCTGCAGAAGGCCGACGTCGACGTGCTGGCCATGCAGGAGACCAAATGCTCCGAGCAGCAGTTCCCCAGCATGCCGTTCGCCGCGCTCGGCTACGACGTCGTGCACTGCGGGTTCAACCAATGGAACGGCGTCGCGATCGCCTCGCGGGTGGGCATCGACGACGTGCAGGTCGGATTCGACGGCCAACCCACCTGGGGTGACAAACCCGACATCGAGGCGGTCGCCGAGGCCCGTGCGCTCGGTGCGACGTGCGGCGGCGTGCGGGTGTGGAGCCTCTATGTGCCCAACGGCCGGTTCGTCGGCTCACCCCACTACGCCTACAAGCTGGAATGGCTTGCCGCACTGCGGGACACCGCCCACCGCTGGGTGACCGACGACCCGTCCCTGCCCATCGCGATGGTCGGCGACTGGAACATCGCCCCGACCGACGACGACGTGTGGAGCGTCGAGGCCTACCGGGACAGCACCCACGTCACACCACCCGAGCGTGCCGCGTTCAACGCCATCGTCGACGCCGGATATGCCGACGTGGTGCGGCCGTTCACGCCGGGCCCCGGTGTCTACACATACTGGGACTACACCCGGCTGGCGTTCCAGAAGCGGCGCGGGATGCGCATCGACTTCATCCTCGGATCGCCGGCCTTCGCCGACCGGGTCACCCACGCCGAGATCGACCGTGAGGAACGAAAAGGCAAGGGCGCCAGCGATCACGCTCCGGTGCTGGTGGACCTCAGGAGTTGAGGGCCCGCGCGAGTTCAGCGCGGGAGCGGATGCCCAGTCGGCGGTAGATGCGGGACAGGTTGGCCTCCACCGTCTTCTCGCTCACGAAGAGCGCCGCCGCGATCTCCCGGTTGGTCAGGCCCTCGGCGGCCAAGTCGGCGAAGCGGCGCTCGGATTCGGCGAGCCCGGCAGCGGTCTGGCGGCCGGCCAGCCCGGCCAGTTCGGCGCGTGCCTGCTGGGCCCACAGTGCGGCGCCGATCCGCTCGAATGCGGTGAGCGCGGCCGTGACGGTGTCGGTGGCGGCGTCGTACTGGCGTCGCCGGTGCTGCAACCGGCCCACCGTCAACTGAGTCCGGGCCAGTTCGAACGGCATCGGCAACCGCTTGTGCTCGGCCAGTGCGCGCTCGCCGGCGGCGACGGCGCCCGCGAGGTCCCCGCGTGCGGCGAGTAGCAGCGCGCGGCAGCGGGCGCCCACGGCGAGCATCCAGGGCCGATGGAGTCGCTGCCCGTTGCTCTCCACCGTCTCGACGAGCCGTTCGGCGTCGTCGAGCCGCCCGACCCCGATGAGCGCCTCCGCCGCGTCTGGCAGGAATGGCGCCGTGACCAGTTCTGTCGAGGACGGCATCGCCGACCAGCCCTCGACCGCCGGGGCCAGCACATCGACCGCAGCCTGATAGTCGCGCAGGGACACTTCGAGGAAACCGAGGCCGGCCACCGCCCACACCCCGAGACGGCTCGAGCTGCAGCGCTCCCCCACGGTGAAAGCCTGTGCGGCGAAGCGTCGGGTCTGATCCACCCGGCCGAGGTGCGCGCTCACCATGGCCCGCACGATCAGCGCGATGAACAGCGGCAGGTCACTGTGGGACTGCAACGCCCGTTCGACGCTGTCCTCGGCGACCCGCTCCGCCGCGGCAAAGTCCGCCCGCCACAGGTGGACCTGGCCGAGGTGGAAATCGACGAAGAACCGCTCGCTCTCGTCGCCGCGCTCGATACAGCGTTCGGCAATCGCCGCGAACCGGTCCGCCGCCTCGTCGAGGTGGCCGGTCCACAACATCAGCAGGGCGTGCAGTGTCCTCGGCCGTGCGGCCAGCGGCATGTCGTCGGGTTCGTCGAAGTCGAACACGCCGTCGAGTTCGGTTTCGTCGAGCCCGTCGCCGAGCAGGAACCGCAGCATCGCCCGCATCGGCCGGGCCTGGCTCAGCAGATCGGCTCGCTCCAGCGTGTTCGCCTGTGCCACCGCCTCTTCCGCGCGCTGCACCGCCCGGTCCGCCCGTCCCGCGTTGAACTCGATGAACGCGAGCATGACGAGCATCTGCACGCGGCGGTCCGGGCTGACACCCACTTCGTCGACGGCCTGTTCCAGCAGCGGCACCGCGTCGGCGGAGCTGTTGTCCCACAGCCGGACCAGGCCGAGCAGATGTAGCGCTCTGGCCCGCATCTCACCGGGTGTCATTCGGCCGATGTTCTCTTCCAACAACTCTCGTGCCCGAGCGGTGTCGCCCGCCTCGAAGTGACACCCCGCGGCGCGCAGGCTCCGCTCGGGTGTGTCACCACCACCCCGGGCACGAGCCATGTCGAGCAGTTCAGCGGCCGCCGCGGGGGCGCCACGGATGCACGCCGATTCCGCGGCCTCGTCGAGGGCCAGGATCGTGTATTCGTCGTCATCGTCGTCACCACCCAAAGCGCGGTGGCGCGCCTTGGACTCGGGGTTCTCGACGATGTCGGCGAGGCGCCGGTGCATCGCGGCGCGCTCGCCGGCCGGTGCATCGGTGTACACGCCGCGGGCGAACAGCGGATGGCCGAACGTCAGCCGGTAGCCGTTGATCTCGACGATGCCGTGCCGTTCGGCCTCCTCGAGGGCGGCGACCGTCCGCTCGACGTCGTCGCCGATGGCTTGCGCCACGTGATCCACGGTGGGCGCCGCCATACAGGCCGCGGCGAGCAGCGCATTGCGGGTCTGGCCGGGCAGCCCGGCGATCCGCGTCCTGACCAGCTCGGCGAGCGTGCCGGGCAGCGGCCCGGTGGCCCCGGAATCCCGGGCCAGCGCCCGCGCCAGTTCCAGCGCGTGGAACGGGTTGCCCGCCGAAACCTCGTGGAGCCACGCCATTTTGGGCCGGGGCAGCGACTTTCCCAGCTGGCTGGCGATCACAGCGTGCAACGCACCGACCGGCATGGGATGCACCTGCGCCCTCTGCAACCGTTCCGGACGCGACGGTTCCACCAGCACATCCGTGCGGGCGCCTTCACCGGCGCGCACCGTGACGAGGAAGCCGACGGGCCCGGACGACCGCCGGGCCACTGCCGCCACGACAAGGGCCGTCGGCGGGTCGAGCCATTGAAGATCGTCGATCGCGACGAGCACCGGAGCAGACTGCGCCAGCCGCTCGATCACCGACCGCACCGCGGCGGCCACCGCACGCTGATCGGTGCCGGGGCCGGTGTCGTCGGCTCGCGACAGCACCCGATCGATCGCGAGCCGCTGCGGTGCGGGCAGGTGGTCCAGCACGGCGGTGCCCACGTCGGCGAACAGCTCGGCCAGCGACGAGTACGCGGACGCCGACTCGCTCGACACCGGGCGCGCCGAAAGCACCCGGAAGCCGCGCGCGCGGGCGCGGGCGATGCCGGCGCGCCAGACGGTGCTCTTGCCGATTCCGGCGTCACCTTCGAGTATCAGCACGGACGTGCCCGACGGCACCGCGGCGAGAAATGTGTCGACGGCGCTCAACTCCGCATCGCGGCTGATGAGCTGCAGGGGCACCTAGGTATCTTCGCAGCAGATGGGCGGTGTTGCGTGCCAGATCGTCATCGTTGCTCGGCGTAGCGTCCCGCGTTGAAAAGCGACGCCGCCGCACCGAGCAGCATCATCGCTGCGGCGGCGATGAACACCACCACCAGCCCCGTGTGGAACGGTCCGGTGATGAGGTGCGGGAAGAACGTCTGACCGGTCAGCACGTCCGCGTTGACGCCGGGTTGCTGCAGTGCGTGCGAGGGTTCCAGCAGCTCCCCGATCGGGTTGTAGCCGAGGAACGCCGCGAACAGGCTGCCGACGGGCGGGGTCCCCGCGACCTCCTCGGCGACTGCCGCCGACACGCCTTCGGCCTGTAGACCCGCGCTCATCGCGGCCGGCAGCGTGTTGGCCAGCCCGACGATCATCAGGGAGAAGAAGATGCCGATCGACAGCGATCCGCCGGCGTTGAAGAAGGTGGCCCGCACCCCGGAAGCGGCGCCGCGCGCGTTCGGCGGCACGCTCGACATGATCGCGGCGGAGTTCGGCGAGGTGAACACGCCGCCCCCGACCCCGTTGAGGAAGATCAGCAGCGCGAACAGCCAGTAGTCGAAGTCGACGGGAATCATGACCAGCGCGACGAACGTGGCGCACATCAGCAGCATGCCGCCGACGGTGAACGGCCGGGCGCCGTAGCGGTCCGACAACCACCCCGAGAGCGGTCCGGCCACCAGGAAGCCGAAGGTCAACGGCAGCATGTAGATCGCGGCCCACAGCGGGGTGGCCTCGAAGTCGTAACCTCGCAGCGGCAGCCAGATGCCCTGCAGCCAGATGATCAGCATGAACTGCAGCCCACCGCGGCCGACCGAGGACATCAGCCCGGCGAGGTTGCCCATGCCGAAGGCGGTGATGCGGAACAGCCGGATGTCGACCAGCGGCTGGTCGACCCGCAGTTCGATGACGCAGAACGCCACCAGTGCCAGCACGTCGAAGGCGATCGCGCCGAGCACCCACGGGTTGCCCCATCCGGTGGGCGAACCGTCGTAGGGCTGGATGCTGTAGGTGATCCCGGTCAGCAGCACGGTCAGGCCGAGGCCGAGCGTCAGCGTGCCCGCCCAGTCCAGCCGGCCCGGGCTGCGCTCACCGAGTTCGCGCAGTGATTTCATCGCCCAGACCGTGCCGAGGATGCCGATCGGGACGCCCACCCAGAAGATCGCCTGCCAGTGCCATTCGGACAGCGCGCCGCCGACCACGAGTCCGAGGAACGACCCTGCAACGGCGGCAACCATGTTGACGCCCAACGCCATCCCGCGCTGATGAGCGGGGAACGCATCGGTGAGGATGGCCGCCGAGGAGGCGATCAGCATGGCCCCGCCGACACCCTGGACCACCCGCCACCCGATCAGCCACCACGCCCCCGCGTCGAGGTCGAAAGGCTGGAACGACAGCGCGATCGCGCACAGCGTGAAGACGACGAAGCCGAGGTTGTAGATGCGGACGCGGCCGAACATGTCGCCCAGTCGTCCGAACAACACCACGAGCACCGCGGTGGCCACCATGTACCCCATCAGCAGCCACAGCAGATAGCTCACGTTGGCCGGCTGCAGTGGGTTGAGCCCGATGCCCCGGAAGATCGCGGGCAGCGAGATCAGCACGATCGAGGAGTTGACCGTCGCCAGCAGCATCCCGAGCGTGGTGTTGGACAGCACCACCCACTTGTAGAGCGGGTGGTCGAGGTCGGTGGCCATCCGGCGGCGGCCGAGTCCTGTTGTCATGTGCAGTCTTCGTTCGTTTCGTATCCGACGCGGAAGCGGCGCGACCCGGGCGCCACAGAACACATATATTAGCTATACAAATAATCGCTCGGCAATTCCTATCTCCTCGCCTCGGCCTCTTGCGCTAGGTTGAGCAACGCACCACCGACCACGCGGGAGCGCGCACCGAGCGTGCTGAGAGGACAACTGGGGTTGTCGACCGTAGGAACCTGACCGGGTAATGCCGGCGTAGGGAGTAACGATGACCGACACGAGGTTCCTTCCCCTGCCCGAACCGGGCCGGACGCCGCTGCGGGTGATGACGATCGCCGGATCGGATTCCGGCGGCGGGGCCGGCATCCAGGCCGACATGCGCACGTTCGCCCTGCTCGGCGTGCACGGCCTGGTGGCGGTCACTGCGGTGACGGTTCAGAACTCGTTGGGTGTCAGAGGTTTTCACGAGATCCCGGTCGACGTCATCGCCGGACAGATCGAGGCGGTGGCCTCCGACATCGGAGTGCAGGCCGCGAAGACCGGCATGCTGGCGTCCTCGGAGATCATCGAGGCCATCGCCGACACCTGGCGGGCGCAGGGGCTTTTTGGTTCGGTGCCGCTGGTGGTCGACCCGGTGTGCGCCTCCATGCACGGCGATCCGCTACTGCACCCCAGCGCGCTGAACGCCCTTCGCACGGAGTTGTTGCCCCTGGCGACATTGGTGACGCCCAACCTCGACGAGGTGCGCCTGCTGGTCGGTATCGACGTCGTGGACGAGACGTCCCAGCGGGCGGCGGTGCAGGCACTGCACGCCCTCGGACCGCAGTGGGCGCTGGTGAAGGGCGGGCATTTGCGGTCGTCCCCGCACAGTCCGGATCTGCTGTTCAACGGCACCGACTTCGTCGAATTCGACGGGCCACGCATCGACACGGTGCACGATCACGGTGCGGGTGACACGCTGGCGGCCGCGGTGGCCAGCGCCCTGGCGAACGGTTACGAGGTCCCCGATGCGGTGGCGTTCGCGAAACGGTGGGTGACCGAGAGCCTGCGCGCGGCCTACCCGCTGGGCGGCGGCCACGGTCCGGTGTCCGCCATGTTCAGGCTGCGTGCCGATGCACCTCGATGACATCGCGGGTATCGCCCATGAACCGGCCGGGGACCCCGCGGGCGTGGTGCTGCTGACGCACGGCGCGGGTGGCAGCAGCGACGCACCGATGCTGGTGAGGATCTGCGACGAGTGGGCGGGCCGGGGCTGGCTGGCGATCCGCTACAACCTGCCCTTCCGGCGCGCGCGGCCCAAGGGGCCACCGCGGCAGGGCGCGGCGGCCACCGATCGGGAGGGTGTGGCCGAGGCGGTGTCTGTCGCCCGCGGCCTGACCGACGGCCCGGTGATCGCCGGTGGTCATTCCTACGGCGGCCGGATGACGTCGATGACTGTCGCGGGTGACGGCGTGGCCGTCGACGTGCTGACCCTGTTCTCCTATCCCCTGCACCCCCCTGGCAAGCCGGAACGCGCCCGCACCGAACACCTGCCCCGCATCGGGGTGCCCACGGTGTTCACCCACGGCACCGCGGATCCGTTCGGCAGCATCGACGAACTCACCGCCGCCGCCGCGCTCGTCGGCGGCCCGACAGAACTCGTCGAGATCACCGGCGCGCGACACGACTTGGGCTCCAAGACACTCGACGTCCCCAAGCTGGCGGTGGACGCAGCGCTGCGGCTGCTGGCCTGACCGGGCTATCGTCTTTCGCATGACGATGCCGCCGGGTCCGCCACCCCCGCCACCCGGCCGGCCCCCGTATGGCGAACCGCCGTACGGCCAGCCGCAGTACGGCCAGCCCGCCTACGGTCAGCCGTACTACCCGCCGCCACCGCCGCAGCCGTACACCGAAATGCCGCCGGCGGGGCCGCCTCCCAAGAAGAACAACAAACTGTGGCTGATCCTGGGCATCGTGGCGCTCGTCGCCGTGGTGGCCGTCATCGCGGTGGTGTTGGTGATCTTCCTGGTGGTGCGTCAGGGGACGGTGACGGCGACGGAGGTGAAGCTGGGTGACTGCCTGTCGGAGATCCCCGACGGCACCCGGGTCATGACCGTGAAGACCGTCAGCTGCGGCGAACCCCACGCCGGCGAGGTGTTCGCGGTCCTGATGATGCCCGACGGTGACTTCCCCGGTGAGGACGCCGTCACCGAGTACGCCAACCGCTGCGGGCCGGAACTGGCGACCTACTCCCCGGCCGCGGTCACCGACGATTCCGTGCAGCTGTACGTGCTCTACCCCACCGACGAGACGTGGACCGACGGCGACCGCGCGGTGACCTGCATCGCGACGCTGGACCCGCCGCGGACCGGGTCACTCAAGGGCTGAGGGGACGCAGGTTCAACCGATACCTGGGGTACCGTCTACTCATGACTTCGGAGCAGTATGACGCGGTCATCGTGGGTGCGGGATTCGCCGGGATCGGCGCCGCGATACAGCTCAAACGCCTGGGCATCGCGAACTTCGTCATCCTCGACCGCGAAGACGATCTCGGCGGTACCTGGTACGTCAACCACTACCCGGGCCTGGCCGTCGACGTCCCCACCACCACCTACAGCTACTTTTTCGAGCCGAACCCCAATTGGTCGCGGTTGTACTCCACCGGTGCGGAGATCAAGCAGTACGCCGACGACGTGGCCGACAAGTACGACGTCCGCCGGCACATCCGCTTCAACACCACCGTCGAGGGTGCGCGCTGGGACGAAGAGGCCAAGCTCTGGCGCGTCGCCCTGGCCGGCGGAGAGACGCTGAGCACCCGCTACCTGATCACGGCGACGGGCTTCCTGTCCCAGCCGCGCGTGCCCGACATCGCGGGCATCACCGCGTTCGAGGGCAGGGTCATCCACACCACCGACTGGGACGACACGTTCGACCCGGCCGGCAAGCGGATCGCGGTCATCGGGACGGGCGCGACCGCGGTGCAGTTGATCCCCGAACTGGCGAAGACGGCCGGCGACCTCACCGTCTACCAGCGCACCCCGATCTGGGTCTCCCCCAAGCTCGACCTGCGGATCTCCGAGCGCACCAAACGGCTGTTCGCGCGGATTCCGTTGGCGCAGCGGCTGCTTCGCCTGGTCACCGACACGATCTACGAGCTCATGATCACCATCGGAGTGGTGCACTACAAGGTGCCGCTGTTCCGGCGGCTCAACATGGCGGCCAGGGATCTGTGCAAGTTCAACCAGTTCATCGCGATCCGCGACAAGGAACTGCGGCGCAAGCTCACCCCCGACTACGACATCGGCTGTAAGCGACCGACGTTCTCCAACAGCTATTTCCGGACGTTCACCAAACCACACGTCCATCTGCAGGCCGACGGTATCGAACGGGTCGAGGCCGACGGCATCGTCAACGCCGACGGCACCAAGACCGTCGTCGACACCCTCGTGCTGGCCACCGGATTCGACCTGTGGGAGGCCAACTTCCCGGCCATCGAGGTCATCGGGCGCGACGGCCGCAATCTCGGAAAGTGGTGGCGCGAGACGCGTTTCCAGGCCTACCAGGGTGTGTCGATGCCGTACTTCCCGAACTACCTCAGCCTGGCCAGCCCGTACGCGTTCCTGGGCCTGAACTTCTTCAACAACATGGAATACCAGATGCGGTTGATGGACCGGCTTTTCACCGCGATGCACCGCCGGGGCGCGACGACCTTCGAAGTGACCGAGGAAGCCAACTCCCGCTACCTCGAGCGGATGACCGAAGCGCTCGGCAGTTCCCTGTGGACGATCGGCAACTGCGCGTCGTCGCGGTCCTACTATTTCAACCCCAGCGGCGAACCGTCGCTGCTCCGCCCGATGTCGACGCGGGAAGCCATCAAAGAGGCGTCCGAATTCCCGTTCACCGATTACCAGTTCGCCTGAGAGAGGACCCCTCGTGCCCCAGCAGGACAAGCGCGCCGTCACACTGACCGGTCTCGCTCTCGCCGCGACCGGACTGGTGCATTTCGTCCGACCGCAGCTGTTCGAACCGATCACCGTGGCGTCGTTCCCGCAGAACACCCGTCGCCACGTCTACACGAACGGCAGCATCGAGACGGCGATCGGTCTGGCGTTGGCCGGACGCACGACGCGCAAGCTCGGGGTGGCCGGTCTGCTCGGATACGCGGCCTACTTGGCCGGCAACACCGTTCGCAACCGGTAGCGGCCGAGCAGCGTCAGGTCCATCAACCCCGCGACGAGGGCCCGCGAGTAGGGCGAGTTGCGGTAGTGGACCAGCCTGCCCAGATCGATCGTCACGGCCATCGCGGCGTAGACCGCAAAACGGGCTTGTCCCGCAGTCCATTCCGGGCGCAGCGTCGCCACCAGGTCCGCCCACGTCTCGACCGTCGAGCGCTGGAGGTTGCGCAGGATCTGCTGATCGGCCGGTGACATGTTGAGGCGCTCGGTGTAGTACACGTAGTCCAGTTCGGGCTCGCTGAACGATCTGGCCACATGCCCGTCGATCAACCGGGTCAGCGCCTCTTCACGGTCGGCCGTGCCGTCGAGGATCGTCGACATCTCCGCCGACCACCGATCGGCCGACCGGCGGAACGCCCCGGCCAGGATGTCGCTCTTTCCGGAGAAGTACCGGTAGATGCCCGAGGCCGGCATCCCGACCGCGGCGGCGATGTCCTCCATCGAGGTGTCGCGATAACCCTTCTGGTTGAACAGCCGCATCGATTCCACCAGCAGCGCTTCGTATTTCGACCGGTGCGCGGGAGCGGTCGAGCCCCGAGGCTCCGGCACGTCGGACAGCGTGGGGAATTCGGCGGGGACGAATGTCACGACGAGTTCGGCGAGCAGCGGGCGGACCTGGCCCGCGGGCAGCTTGGCCCGGTGGTCCACGACGCTGCCCAGCACGCTGATCATCGCCGTCGACAGCGTCCACCGCTGCCGGGAGTCGAGTTCCGGGCGCAGCGCGCGCAGCGGTTTCTGAAAGCGGCGGTGCACCGTGCGGATCTGCGAATCCAGCGTCGCCTGATCGTCGCCACGCAGGAAGCGCGCCTCCCAGCGGTAGAGCCCCCCGGACTCCCGGTTGGCCAGCGCCGTGTCGCACAGTGCGCCGGCCAGGTGGACGAGTGTGTCCCGAGGGTCACCGGCGGCGTCACCGTCGTCGGCGAATGCGGTGGCGTCGACCAACTGCTGACCCAGCGCCAGCACCGCGTCACGGAACAACTCGTACTTGCCGGTGTAGTGGCGGTACAGGGCGGCCGCCGAGATCCCGACCCGCGCAGCGATGGCGTCCATGCTGACGCCGTGATACCCCAGCAGGCTGAACGCCTCAGCGGACGCCCGGGCGATCTGGGCTTTGCGGTCTTTGGGACGGCGTCGTATGCCGTCGCCGCGACCGGGCGGGGTGGGCGCCATGCCGAACACACTATCCCTGCACGTCGGCGTGCAAGCCGGGGTGAGAGAGGAATTCTCGCCGATGTCCCCACCGACGGGAATGCTCGTTAACATAGTTGGCGGGTTTCCCGAGGGGGCAACATGCGACCACGCGTTTGGCACATCGGCATCGGCGGCGCCGTCCTGCTGGCCATCGGTTTGTTCGCGCTGCGCTTCCCGGTCTTCATCGACGGGTATGACCAGTGGGGCTGGCAGATCGAATGCGGTAGCGGATTCGTCGCCAACCTGACGCAGGCCGAGAACGCTCAGGTCGAGGGCACCGACTTCGTCGCCTCGTGCCAGGACGCCCTGCTGGCCCGCCGACTGTGGACCATCCCGCTGGTCGCGGTCGGTGTCCTCGCCCTGGTGTCAGTGTTGCTGGGCGCGACGGTCAGTCACAAAGACCACAAAGACTCCGAAGCGCTCGTCAGCGAGCGCGACACTCCCTAGCATCACGTCAGTGAACGCGCCCGGTGCCGCGCTGCCGCGACGGCTCGGCCTGACCGACGCGATCGTCATCGGACTCGGCGCCATGATCGGTGCGGGCATCTTCACCGCGCTCGCGCCCGCTGCGGCCGCGGCCGGCGGCGGACTGCTCATCGGGCTGGCGGTGGCGGCGGTGGTCGCGTACTGCAACGCCACCTCGTCCGCTCGCCTCGCCGCACTCCACCCGCAGTCCGGCGGCACCTACGTGTACGGAAGGGAACGGCTCGGCGAGTTCTGGGGGTACCTGGCGGGCTGGGGTTTCATCGCCGGCAAGACCGCGTCCTGCGCAGCGATGGCGCTCACCGTCGGGGTCTATGTATGGCCCGACGGCGCACGGCTGATCGCGGTCGCCGCCGTGGTGGCGCTCACGGCGGTCAACTACGCAGGCATCCGGAAATCCGCACTGCTCACCCGTCTCATCGTGGCGGTCGTCCTGGCCGTGCTCGCCGTCGTGGTGGTGATCGCCCTCGGGTTCGGCGATCCCGCAGTCGGCCGGCTGACCGTTCCGCCCGACGTCACCGTCGGTGGCGTGCTGCAGTCGGCCGGAGTGCTGTTCTTCGCGTTCGCCGGTTATGCCCGCATCGCCACCCTCGGTGAGGAGGTGCGCGATCCGGCGCGGACCATCCCCCGGGCCATCCCGCTCGCACTCGGTATCGCATTGGTCGTGTACGCGGTCGTGGCGGTCGCGGTGCTGGCCGAACTGGGGAGCGACAGGCTGGCCGGGGCGGCGGCCCCGCTCACCGAGGCGGTCCGGGTGGCCGGATTTCCCGGATTGGTGCCGGTCGTGGCGGCCGGCGCCGCGGTCGCCGCGCTGGGCTCGCTGCTCGCGCTGATCCTCGGCGTCTCCCGGACGACGCTGGCGATGGCCCGCGACCGGCACCTGCCCGCGGGTCTGGCCGTGGTGCACGTCCGGTTCGGCAGCCCGCACCGGGCGGAGGTCGCGGTGGGGATGGTCGTCGCCGTGCTCGCCGCCACCGTCGACCTGCGCGAGGCCATCGGGTTCTCGTCGTTCGCCGTGCTGCTCTACTACGCCGTCACCAACGCCTCGGCGTGGACACTCGGCCACCGGGTGGTGCCCGCCGTCGGGCTGGCCGGCTGCCTGGTGCTGGCGTTCGCGTTGCCGTGGACGTCGGTGCTCGCCGGCGCCACCGTGCTCGCGGCGGGAGCTCTCGCGTATGCCGTACGCCGCGCGCGGAGGACCGGCGGCGGTGCAAGATAGGCAACCGTGATGCCAGCGAAGAGCAGGTGGACAGCCAACTGGACCTGGAAACCCGTCGAATCCCGGTCGGACGCCGACTTCGTCGTCGCTCCCGATGAACGCCTGAGCTGGGCACGCACCGTCGGCCTCGGCGCCCAGCACGTGGTGGCGATGTTCGGTGCGACGTTCCTCGTACCGGTGCTGACCGGCTTCCCGCCCGCCACCACGCTGCTGTTCTCCGGCGTCGGCACCATCCTGTTCCTGATCATCACGGGCAACCGGCTGCCCAGCTATCTCGGCTCCAGCTTCTCGGTGATCGCCCCCGTCACCGGGGCTGTCGCCGCCCAGAGCACCGGCAGCGCGCTCGGCGGTATCGTCGCGCTCGGCCTGATGCTGATCGTGATCGGCGGCGTCGTCCACCTGGTCGGCACCCGCTGGCTCGACGCCACCCTGCCGCCGGTGGTCACCGGTGCGATCGTGGCGCTGATCGGCTTCAACCTGGCACCCGCCGCGAAGGCGAATTTCGAGGACGGCCCGGTGGTCGCCATGGTCACCCTGGTGCTGCTGGTCGCGACGCTGGCGTTCTTCCGGGGCATGATCGGCCGGTTGGCGATCTTCCTCGCGGTACTCCTCGGATACCTGCTGGCGCTGGCGCTCGGCGATGTCGACACCTCGGCGATCGCGGCGGCGCCCTGGCTGGGGCTGCCCGACTTCCAGATGCCGTCGTTCTCGCTCGCGGTGCTGCCGATGTTCCTGCCCGCGGTGATCGCGCTCGTCGCCGAGAACATCGGACACGTGAAATCGGTCGGTCAGATGACGAAGACCGACATGGACCCGCTGATCGGGCGGGCGCTGGCCGCCGACGGTGTCGCGACCACGCTGGCCGGGTTCGGCGGCGGATCCGCGACCACCACGTATGCGGAGAACATCGGCGTCATGGCCGCCACCCGGGTGTACTCGACCGCCGCGTACTGGGTGGCCGCCGTGGTGGCCATCGCGCTGTCGCTGTGCCCGAAGATCGGTGCGGCCATCTCGGCGACCCCGGCCGGTGTGCTCGGCGGTGCGACGGTGGTGCTCTACGGATTGGTCGGCGTGCTGGGTGTGCGGATCTGGCTGACCAACCACGTCGACTTCTCCCTGCCCGTCAACCAGATGACCGCGGCGATCCCGCTCATCATCGGGATCGCCGACTTCACTTGGCAGGCAGGCGAACTCACGTTCACCGGCATCGCGCTCGGTTCGATCGCCGCGCTGTTGGTGTACCACGGGATGCGCCTGCTCGGGCTGCGCACCAGCAGATCCGCCGACCTGGAGGCGGCGAATGTCGTCATACGGCCGCCCGGCCACTGACCGGACAGGCGCAAACGGTCGGGCTTGACGCGAGTATCACCGCCGAAGCCGGGTAATACCGCCGGGTGTTGCGCACCGGCCCGGCCCTCCTCCTTCTGCTGCTTGCGGTCGCCTGCGGCATGGAGTCGCCCGGGCCCGGAGCGCGCCCGCATCTCGAGGAAGCGGCACCCGCGACCACGCCTGCGGATCCGTCGGGCGGACGGCTCCGGTCACGCCCGGCGCCGCCTACGCTGCCGCCGTATCCGCCGGGACTGCACGAAGTCGACACCGGGAGCGACCGCACCGCGCTGCTCTACGTTCCCGCCGACTACCGACCCGATCAGCCGGCGCCCCTCGTCGTCCTCCTGCACGGCGCAGGCGGCGACGCCCGCGGCGGGATCACCCCGCTGCTGTCCTACGCCGACGAGGCGGGGCTCATCCTGCTCGCACCAGCCAGTCGGCGTCGAACCTGGGACGTGATCGTGCGCTCTTTCGGCCAGGACATCACCGCACTCGACGAGGGGCTGTCGCATGTCTTCGCCCGCCACGCCGTCGACGCCGAGCGCGTGGGCATCGGTGGGTTCTCCGACGGCGCCTCCTACGCGCTTTCGGTCGGGTTGACCAACGGCGACCTCTTCACCGACGTGCTGGGCTTCTCCCCCGGCTTCTCGGCGCCGGGCGAGGCCGTCGGGCGGCCCCGGATCTACATCTCGCACGGTGTGGCCGACAGCGTGCTGCCCATCGACCGAACCAGCCGGCGACTGCTGCCGCGCCTGCGCGACGCCGGTTACGAGGTGTTGTACGAGGAGTTCCCGGGTGGCCACGTGGTGCCTGCGGACCGGGCGAGGCGGGCCCTCGACTGGTTCCTTCACTAACGCGATGCCAGAGGTAGCCGGTGACGACGATGAATTGACTACGGCGCCTTGCGATTCCGCTTGTCCCGCGGCGGAACGCCGTTCACACCGTCGGTCGACTGTGCGTACGTGCCCACCGCGAAGGCCACCCCTGGACCCATGATGCCCAGCGCCCGGCGGTCGACGTTGTCGACGGTGTCGCGCCTGGTGTGATAGTTCGGATCGAACGCGGCAGCGGCCCGCCCGCCCCACAGCCTCGCCTGCACCGCGGATTTCAGTTGTGCCCCACCGGTGGTCGCGCCACCGAACGGCACGCCGGCGGCCATGAACGGGTGGTAGTCGGTCGTATTGCTCAACGGCATATCGGCGGGCCGGACGCCGGCCTGGTTGAGGTACGCCGCGATGATGCGCTCGACGCCCGCCGAGCCCTCGGGCACCGGCACCGGTGCGGTGGCGGCGGACTGGTCACCGTCGTAGGTGAAGTATCCGGCGTTGGGTGAGCCCAGCATGTCGTAGTTGAGGTACACCGCGATGTCGTCGAGGCGCTCGGCGTCGAGTCCGCCGAGGTAGGCCCGCGATCCCTCCAGACCGATCTCCTCGGAGCCCCAGAACGCGAACCGCACGGCGTTGCCGGTCTGCGGCGAGGCGCCGAGTTGCAGCGCTGTCTCCAGCACTGCGGCGACGCCGGTGCCGTTGTCGTTGATACCCGGCCCGCCGGCCACGCTGTCGAGATGCGCACCGGCCATCACCACATTGCGTGCGTCCCCGGTCTTCGTCTGCGCCAGCACATTCCGCGACCTGGCCATCACCGGCCGGCCGTCCAGACGTAACCGCACCGGCGCCGACGTGCGCCGTAGCGCCCCGTTCACCTCCTGGCCGATGATCCCGACCGGGACGGTGAGCTCGCGGTAGTACCCGGGCGTGAACAGGCCCGCCGGGCTGCCCGCGCCGCCGCCCGCGGTGACGACGAGCACTCCGGCGGCGCCCTTGCCGACGGCGACGTTCTGCTTCACGACCACCGAGCACCCGGTGTCGTCGACCACCACGATCGCGCGGCGGACGTCGGTCCTCCCGTAGTCGCCCGCGCTGCATCCGGCCGGTCGCGCGGGGCGCAGGGTGACGGCGTTGATCCCGCCGGGACCGGTGTCGATCAGCAACGACGCCTTGTCCACCGGATGGCCGCGGCCGTTGACGGTCAACCTCGGTTCACCGCCGCGGGTACCGCCGTAACGGTCGAACTCCGGGGTCTGGACGTCGAAACCCTTGTCGCGCAGCAGGTCGGCGACATAGTCGACGCTCGCGTCGAATCCCGGACTGCCCTGGGCCCGGTTGCCCCCGTTGCGCGCGGCGATGTCCTGTAGCGCCTCGAGGTGGGCGTACAGCGCATCGACGGTGACCTTGGCGGCCAGTTCCGCCGCCGGATCAGCCGGAGGCGGCGGCGGTGACGAGCACGCGGCGACCAGCGCCGCCGCCACGGCAGTGAGAGCCCAGCGAACTCTCATCAGGCGCCGGCGGGGTGACGGGTGCGGTCATCACGGATGGGGATACCGTTGCGACCGCGCTGATCCTGGGCATACAACCCGACCGAGTACGCCACGCCTCCGCCGTTGATCTCCATCGCGGTGCGGTCGATGTGCGCCAGATCGTCCTCCTTCTTGTGATAATTCGGATCGAACGGCTGGTCGGCTTCGCCACCCCAACGCTGCGCCTGCTCCGGCGTCTTCTTCTCTTCGCCCCCGGAGAACAGGCCACCCGCCGGAACGCCGGCGAGCGTGAACCCGTCGTAGTCCGAGCGGCCGTCGAAGCTGGTGTCCTCGGCCGGTTTACCCGCATCGTCCAGGTACGCGGCCAGGGTGCGCTCGATGCCCGCGGAACCTTCCGGCACGCGCGGCGACCCCGCCTCGGGGTTCGGGGGTGCCGACTGGTCACCGTCATAGGTGAAGTAGCCGGGGTTCGGTGAGCCGAGCATGTCGAAGTTGAGGTAGAGCGAGATGTCCTTGAGCTGTTCTTCGTCCAGCGACTCGGTGTAGTCCAGCGAGCCGAGCAGGCCGTCCTCCTCGGCGCCCCAGAATCCGAACCGCACCGCATTGCGCACGTCGGGTTCGGGTCCCAGTTGCAGTGCGGTCTCGAGGACCGCCGCGACGCCCGACCCGTTGTCGTTGATGCCCGGGCCCTCCGGCACGCTGTCGAGGTGCGCGCCCGCCATGACCACATCGGCGGTGGAGCCGGTCGTGGTCTGGGCGATCACGTTGCGGGTGCGCTCGGTGCGCACACCGGCGTCGAGCCGCAAGCTGGTCTGCCCCGGGTTGTCGCGTAGCTCGGCGCCGACCGCCTTGGTGACGCTCACGGCGGGGATCTTCACGTCGGTGATGTCGCCCAGGGTGCCGCTGACCACGTCACCGTCGACGTTGTTGACCACCACCATCGCCACCGCACCGCGTTCGGCGGCGATGGCCTGTTTGACGGAGAACGGACATTCGCCGCGGTCGACCAGGACCACCGAACCCTGCACCGGCAGGCCGTCGTAGTCGGTCTCGGTGCAACCGGGCGAGTCTTCGACACGCGCGGGCACCAGTGGACCGGCCACTCCCGGGGTACCGATGGTGTACTCCAGCGGCTTGGCCTCGACGGTCCGCCCGTCGACGGTCAGCTGTGGCTTCTCGGCGAACGGCAGGCGCACCTCGAATTCCGGGGTCTGCACGTCGAACCCCTTGTCCCGCAGCGCCTTGACCACGTAGTCGACGCTCGCGTCGTAACCCGGTGTGCCCAGCGCGCGATTGCCGCCGTGCGCGTCGGCAATCTCCTGCAGCTCGGTGAGGTGCCCCATCATCGCGTCGACGGTCACTTTGCCCCGCAGCGCGGCGCCGAACTCCTCGGCCTCGGGCGCGGTCTCCTGCGTCGACGGGGCGGGGGCCGGTGCGGATTCCTTGTCGTCGCCGCAACCGGCCGAACCTGCCACGAGGGCCGCAACGGACAACACCACCAGCATCCTGCGCACCATTGCATCCACGTTAGCGGCTGCGGCTGTGAGCCCGGCGGACTTCATGCGCGCTCGATACGCGTCGTTATGGATCGCGGCGGTTGATGTCGACCACCGCGGCGCCGAACACCACGGCCACCACTGCGGTGAAGTAGAGCAGCGCCCCCAGCGGACCCCACCACATCGGGAAGGTCTGCACCCACGGCACCTCGGTGAAGGTGTTGACGTTGGCGAACGGCAACAGCGGGCCGACCCGGGCGCCGACTCGCGGTATCGACCCGAGCAGCGGCTCCACGACGAAGGGCATCAGCAGCAGGATCGCGATGACCCCGGCGCTGTGCCGGACCAGCGTCCCGAGCCCGACTGCCAGCACGGCGCCCAGCGCCGCGTAGAGACCGATCGCACCCACGGTCCGCCAGACCGCGACGTCGGTGAACGACAGTTCCGTGCCCTGTTGCGGTGTGCCCACCACCCGGACCGCCAACACCGACGCGAGTACCATCGCGACCGCGCACAGCGCCGAGAACATCGCTGTCACACCTGCTTTCGCCGCGAGTACCCGTGTCCTGCGCGGCATCGCGAGGAAGGTGGTGCGGATCATGCCGGTGCGGTACTCACCAGTGACGGTCAACGCCGCGAGGATCATCAACACCGGAACCGCGAACGTGGCCACCCCCACCGCTGCGCGTTCCGGCGCCAACGGCACAGCGGTGCTGCCGGCCCACGCCTGGATCACGGCGAAGCCCAGGCTCAGCACGACGACGGCCACCACCGTCCACAGCGGCGAACGGGTGGTGCCCAGTTTGATCTGCTCGGCCCGCAGCATCAGCGCTTCGCCCGGAAATCGACGGCCTCGTCGGTCAGTGCCATGTACGCCTCCTCGAGCGACGCCCGCGCAACGCTCAACTCGTGCAGGGTGAGGCCGTGCCGGGCGGCGAGCTCACCCACCTGCTCGGTCGACGCGCCGCGCACCAGAACGGCCGAATCCTCGACCGTCGACGCCAGCCCGGCCCGAGTCAGCTCCTCGCACAGCCGGTCTCGTTGGGGTGTCCGCACCCGGACGGCGTCCAGGCCGGCCCGGTTGACGAATTCCGCGACGGTGGTCGCCGCGATCAGCCTGCCCCGCCCGATCACCAGTAGCCGGTCGGCGGTCTGCGCCATCTCGGCGAGCAGATGACTGGACACGAACACCGTGCGCCCCTCCTCGGCGAGGTCACGCATCAGGGTGCGGATCCACCGGATGCCGTCGGGGTCCAGTCCGTTCACCGGTTCGTCGAACAGCAGCACCGGCGGGTCGCCGAGCAGCGCCGCGGCGATTCCCAGCCGCTGTGACATGCCGAGCGAGAAGGTCCCGGCGCGATTGCCCGCTACTTCGGTGAGTCCGACCATGTCGAGGACCTCGTCGATTCGCTTGCGCGGCAATCCGTTGCTCGCGGCGATCCAGTGCAGGTGCGCACGGGCGGTGCGGTGGGGATGGACCTGCCGGGCATCCAGCAACGCGCCCACCGTCCGCAGCGGGTACCTGTGCTCGCGGTACCGCCGGCCCATCACCGTGGCGCTCCCGGCACTCGGGCGATCCAGCCCGAGGATCATCCGCATGGTGGTCGACTTACCCGCGCCGTTCGGTCCGAGGAACCCGGTGACGACGCCGGCCTCGATCGAGCAGGTCAGGTCTTCCACGGCGTGGATCCGACCGAACCGCTTCGACAGACCGTCCAGTTCAATCACCCATGGCCTCTTGATGTTCGACCACCAAATCGGCCACCGCGCGCATCCCCGCGGCGTTGGGGTGCAGCGGTGCGGGACGGCCCGGCCACGGCAGACCGGGCCGCGTGGTCCACGGGTCGGCCGACCACGCGTGGTGCGCGCGGCTGGCCTGTGCGGCGCGCACCCAGCCGCAGCCCGTTTCCGCGGCGGCCTGACCGGTCAGCCGCTCGAGCGTGTCGGCGATCCGGCGCCCCAGCGCCGCATCGGATCCCGACAGCGGCGCCACCGGCTCAGCCGGCGGCGGCAACAGGGTGAGGTAGTCGACGAACAACACCCGGGCACGCGGCGCCCGCTCCCGCACCGTGCGGCCGACGCGGCGCAGCGATTCGCCGACCTCGACCAGCGCGCGATCGCGGGCGGTGGGGTCGAACAGTGCGCGAACCGGTGGCAGCCAGCGCACGAACCGCGGCAACCCGGCGGCCATCAGCATCGGCACGTAGCCGACGTCGTTACCGCCGATCGTCACGGTCACCAGTGTCTCGGTGCCGTCGAGCGCCTCGATCTGCGGCGGAGTGCCGTGCTGGGGTTCGTCGAGCAGGTGGGAGGTGGTCGCCCCCGAGTAGGTGACGTCGGTCAGCTCGAGGCCCAGCCGGTCGGCCACCAGATGCGGATAATTGCGGGCCGACCGCCCGGCACGCGACGGCGCACCGGGGGCCGACGGACGAATGCCCGGACCCGCCGCCATGGACGAGCCGAGCGCCACGTACCGCGTCACAGGTCTGGACTCACAGGGCCGGACTCGACGCCTGCGCCCAGAATCGCTTGGGGATACGGCCGGCGTGGCGGGCGAGGTGTCCCGCCGTCACGGCGGCGGCCATCGCCGCGGCCATCGCCGGCGGGTCGGCGGCCCGGGTCACCGCGCTGGCCAACAACACCGCGTCACACCCGAGTTCCATCGCCAGCGCGGCGTCGCTGGCAGTGCCGATCCCGGCGTCGAGGATCACGGGAACGCCTGCGGCGTCGACGATCATCTCGATGTGGTGCGGGTTGGCGATACCCAGGCCGGTGCCGATCGGTGAACCCAGCGGCATCACCGCGGCGCACCCGATGTCCTCCAGCCGCCGCGCCAGCACCGGATCGTCGTTGGTGTAGGGCAGCACGGTGAACCCGTCGTCGACGAGTTGTTCAGCGGCACGGACGAGTTCGATCGCATCGGGCAGCAGTGTGCGTTCGTCGGCGATGACCTCGAGCTTCACCCAGTCGGTGCCGAGCGCCTCGCGGCCGAGTTGTGCGGTGAGCACTGCCTCGGCAGCACCGCGACAGCCGGCGGTGTTGGGCAGCGGGCTGATCCCGAGCCGGCTGAGCAACTCCAGCACGCCGGTGCCGGTTTCGGCGTCGACCCGGCGCATCGCGACCGTGGTCAGTTCGGTGCCCGACGCCATCAGCGCCTGTTCGAGCACCGCGAGATTGGCCGCCCCGCCGGTGCCGAGGATGAGGCGGGATCCGAATTCGCGGCCGGCGATCGTGAGTTTCTGGCTAGTGCCCATCCCCCCGGTCGCTTCGCTCCTGCCCCCGAGGCTAGCCACCCTGCACCGCCGTCACGACTTCGACGCGGGCGCCGTCGCGCAGCGGTGTCTCCCACTCGCCCCTCGGCAGCACCGACCAGTCCACCGCCACCGCAATCCCCCTGTCCGGGAACCCCATTCGGGCCACCAGCTGCGCAACGGTGGTCTGCTCGTCGAGCTGGACGTCCTCGTTGTTGACCGTCACATTCATGTCCTGGCTCCCACTGTCGTCTGCAGTTCGGCGGCGATCCGTTCGGCAGTCCACGGCGCGAGCAGGAAACCGTTGCGCCCATGCCCCGCGGCCACCAGTGTGCGCTCGTCGAGTCGCTCGACCAGCGGCAGCCCGTCGGGCGTCATGGGCCGCAGCCCCGCCGCACATTCGGCGAACTCGTACTCGCCCAGTGCCGGCATGACCGTGCACGCGTCGTCGAGCAGGTCGCGCACACCGGATACCGCGGGCGCGGTGTCGCGGCCGTGTTCGTACTGCGTCGCACCGACCACCACCCCGTCGGCGCGCGGCACCAGGTATACCTGCCTGCCGTGCACCCTGGCCCGGATCACCCGGCGCGGGGCGGGCGTACAGCCGCGGCGCCACCGCAGCCGCAGCACCTCACCCTTCACCGGGCGGATGGGCAGCCCCGGCCACAACGCCGGCGCGTCGACGCCGTTGGCCAGCACCCGCAGATCGACGTCGTCCACGAGGGCGAGGTCGGTGACCGGCGGGGCCCACGCCACCCCGAGTCGGGCGCAGTGCGCCTCCAGGGCGTCGACGACGGCACGGTTGTCGACGGCCAATTCGGTGTCGGCCACGAAGCCGTGCCGGATGCCCTGCGCCAACAGTGGTTCGATGTCGCGGGCCGATGCCGTCAGCGTGACCGGATGGCCCTGCGCGGCGAGCCATTCGCCGACGGTCCTGAGGTCGGCGGCGTCGGCACGGTCCACGGCCACCACCAGCGACTCCCGTGCGGTGACCACGTCGGCGGGCAGGCCCTCGAGGAAGCCCTCGTGCCACAGCCGCAGCGAGTCGAGTCCGATGCGCAGCAGTTCGTGTTCTCCCGGCCAGCCCTCGCTGTGCGGGGCGAGCATCCCGCCGGCCACCCACGACGCTCCCTTTTCGGGGCTGCGGTGTACCCGCACCGACCAGCCGTCGAGCGCGGCGCGGCGCGCGACCGACAGGCCGATGACGCCGCCGCCGATGACGGCAAGAGTCCTATCCGCTGGCACGAGCACCTCCCTTCGCCGGCATGACCCGGATCAGGTCCGACGGTAAGGGCCGGAGCATTGGGCCCACTCTCAGTCCCGCTTCCCTGGGACTCCCGTGTCGGCCATCCACCCTACCCGCGCCGAGGCGCTACCGTCGCCCTGTGCCTGAACCCCTCGACCGGCTCGCCTCGGCGGCGCTGTACCTGTGCACCGACGCCCGACGCGAGCGCGGTGACCTGGCCGAATTCGCCGATGCCGCGCTTGCCGGCGGCGTCGACCTGATCCAGTTGCGCGACAAGGGTTCGCCTGGTGAACAGCGGTTCGGTCCACTGGAGGCCCGCGACGAGCTCGCCGCCCTCGAGGTGCTGGGCGATGCCGCGCGCCGCCACGGCGCGCTGCTGGCCGTCAACGACCGCGCGGATATCGCGCTGGCCGCGGGCGCCGACGTCCTGCACCTGGGCCAGGACGATCTGCCGCTGCCGGTGGCCCGCGGCATCATCGGCCCGCGCCCGTTGATCGGGCGGTCCACCCACGACCGCGATCAGGTCCGCGCCGCGGTGGCCGAGGAGGTCGACTACTTCTGTGTCGGACCGTGCTGGCCCACGCCGACGAAGCCGGGGCGGGCGGCGCCGGGTCTGGATCTGGTCCGGGAGGCGGCCGCGCTGAACACCGACAAGCCGTGGTTCGCGATCGGCGGTATCGACGAGGCACGGTTGCCGGAAGTGCTCGCGGCGGGTGCCCGCCGGATCGTCGTGGTGCGCGCGATCACCGCCGCCGGCGATCCGCAGGCCGCCGCTGCGCGCCTGCGGGCGGCACTCACTGCTGGCCGTTGACCAGCAGCGGGATCGTCGCGGTGACCGTCCGAAGGCGCTCCCAGCTGGCGGCGAATCCGGGATGCAGCGGCAGGGAGACGACGTCGTCCTCGGGGACCCAGCGCAGTTCGGCGCTCTCCCGGTTGGGCACGGTGTGCAGCAGGGCCGGCGCATCGGCGATCACGGTGGTGTAGGTCCACGACGGGCCGCCGGAGCCCGCGACTTCGGCGGTCACCACGGTGGTCCGCACGGTCACCTGATCGGCTGAGAGCCCGGCCTCTTCGTGCGCCTCCCGCACCGCGGCCTGCTCCGGTGTCTCGTGGCTGTCGCGCGCACCGCCGGGCAGGCCCCAGGTTCCGCCCTGATGACTCCACGGCGCCCGGTGCTGCAACAGGACGGCCGCCGACCCGTCGGACTGCGGGGCACGCAGCAGCAGACCGGCCGCGCCATGCCGGCCCCAGAAGCGGCCGCCTCCGTCGGAGAACACCCAGCCGTCACCGTCGCCACGCATTCGTACAGGATAGAGCCGCAACATCCTGTGCGGCTGCGCCCGATCGGGCGCGCGCCGTGACAGAACCTCTTAGGATTCTTTTATAGAGTCGGACGGTCGGAAAGTAGCCGGAAAGATGAGGACGGCGCGCACGTGACTGTGGAGTTGGCGCACCCATCGACCGAGCCGCTGGCGTCCCGGTCACCGACCACGCCCGCCCACCCCCGCTGGTGGTTCCTGTGGACCACGCCCGGCCGCATCCTGACCATCGGCGTCGTGCTCGCCGCGCTCGCGATCGCCAGCGCCTTCGCGACGTCGACGACGATCAACGACCGCCAGCAGGCGCTCACCACGGTGCTCAACCACACCGAACCGCTGTCGTTCGCCGCCGGCGAGCTCTACAGCCGGTTGTCGGTGGCCGACGCCGCCGCCGCGACGGCGTTCATCGCCGGCACCGAACCGCGCGATGTACGGCAGCGTTACGAACAGGCGATCACCGACGCCGCGGTCGCGCTGACCCGTGCCTCGAGCGGGCTCACCGACGAAGACCTGGTGCAGTTGCTCGGCCGGATCAACGCCGAACTCACGGTGTACACCGGACTCGTGGAGACGGCGCGCACCAACAACCGGGCGGGCAACCCGGTCGGTTCGTCGTATCTGTCCGAGGCGTCGTCGCTGATGCAGACGAAGATCCTGCCCGACGCCGAAACCCTCTACGAGCGGACGTCCGCGCAGGTCGACGAGGAGACCACCGCATCGACCCGCATCCCGGCGCCGGTCATCCTCGTGGTGCTGGCGACGCTGCTGTTCGGTCTGTTCGCCAACCGCTGGCTGGCACGCCGGACCCGCAGGCGGGTGAACATCGGGTTCGTCGCCGGCGGGCTGGCGGTGTTGATCATGGTGTTGTGGGTCGGGACCGCGCTGGCCATCTCGACCACCGACAGCCGCAGCGCGAAGGATGCCGGGGCGGAATCGCTGAAGACGATCACCACGCTGGCCATCACCGCGCAGCAGGCGCGCGCCGACGAGACACTGGCGCTGATCCGCCGCGGTGACGAAGAGGTCCGCAAACAGTCGTACTACCAGCGGATCGACGGTATGCAGACGAAGCTGGCCGAGTACCTCGCCCGCGACGACGCGATCAACAGCAGCGATCTCGCAGCCGCGGAGGAGCTGCTGTCGCGCTGGCGCGCCGCCGACGACCGCATCAACGCATACATCGCGGTCGGCAACTATCAGGCCGCAACCCAGGTCGCGCTGGGCACCGGTGAGGACGACTCCACCCCGGCGTTCGACAAGCTCAACGAGGCGCTGAGCAAGGCGATCGAGCAGAGCCGCAGCCAACTGCGCAACGACATCCTCAACGCCCGACGGGTGCTGTCGGGTGCGACGGCAGGTGCAGCCGCGCTGAGCGTGATCGCGGCGGTGGCGGTGGCGCTGGGGTTGTGGCCGCGACTAAGTGAGTACCGGTGATGAGCGCTCGCGCGAAGAACAGACAACAGGTGATAAGCGCTCGCGCGAGGCTGCTGGCCCTGCTCACCACTGCGGTGGTGCTGGCGGGGTGTGGGCAGGCGGCCTCGGTGGTGCCGACCCCCGGTGTGACGCTCGCGCCGCCCACCCCGGCGGGGATGCAGGAGCTTCCGCCCGAGCAGGCTCGGCTGCCGATGCCGGACAACGACGACTGCGACCGCAGGGCGAGCCTGCGTCCCTTCCCCACCCAGGTCGAGGCCGACGACGCGGTCGCCTACATCCGCGAGCGCGGCAGGCTGATCGTCGGCCTGGACATCGGCAGCAACCTGTTCTCCTTCCGCGATCCGATCACCGGTGACATCACCGGATTCGACGTCGACATCGCCGGCGAGATCGCGCGCGACATCTTCGGCAGCCCCGCACAGGTCGACTACCGGATCCTGTCGTCGGCGGACCGGATCACCGCGCTGGAGAACAACCAGGTCGACGTCGTCGTCAAGACCATGACGATCACCTGTGAACGCAAGAAGAAGGTCGCCTTCTCGACGGTGTACCTCAACGCCAACCAGCGCATCCTCGCTCCTCGCGATTCGGCGATCACCCGGGCCGCCGACCTGTCGGGCAGGCGGGTCTGTGTGGTGAAGGGGACGACGTCGCTGCGGCGGGTCCAGCAGATCAGCCCGCCGCCGATGATCGTGTCCACTGTCACCTGGGCGGACTGTCTGGTGGCGCTGCAGCAGCGGCAGGTCGACGCGGTCAGTACCGACGACGCGATCCTGGCCGGGCTGGTGGCTCAGGACCCGTACCTGCACATCGTGGGGCCGAGCATGAACCAGGAGCCCTACGGGATCGGCGTGAACCTGGAGAACACGGGGCTTGTGCGGTTCGTCAACGGGACGCTGCAGCGCATCCGCAACGACGGCACCTGGTATGCGCTGTACCGCAAGTGGTTGACGGTGCTGGGCCCGGCGCCCGCACCCCCGGCCGCGAGGTATGTGGACTGATGGCCACGTCAGAGCACGACCTCGACGAAGAGCCCGGCACCCAGCCGGCGAGCCTCGACGACCTGGATCTCGATTCGGCGTCGACCGTCCGGCCGATGGCGACCCAGGCGGTGTACCGGCCGAACTTCGACGACTCCGACGGCATCACCGTGCACACCGGGGACACCGAACCCCAGGACCATGCGACGACGGTGGTGCGCAGGCCGTCGCCGGTGCGCAGGCTCGGCGGCGGGCTGGTGGAGATTCCGCGGGTGCCCACCAAGGATCCGCTCGAAGCGCTGATGACGAATCCGGTGGTCGCCGAGGGGAAGCGGTTCTGCTGGAACTGCGGGCGGCCGGTCGGGCGGTCGTCGTCGGATGGCAAGGCGCTGTCGGAGGGGTGGTGCCCGCACTGCGGCAGTCAGTATTCGTTTCTGCCACAGCTCAATCCGGGTGACATGGTCGCCGACCAGTACGAGATCAAGGGTTGCATCGCCCACGGCGGACTGGGCTGGGTGTATCTGGCCTTCGACCACAACGTCAGCGAACGCCCCGTCGTGCTCAAGGGTCTGGTGCATTCCGGCGACGCCGAGGCGCAGGCCATCGCGATGGCGGAGCGGCAGTTCCTGGCGGAGGTGACGCACCCGGGGATCGTCAAGATCTACAACTTCGTCGAGCACGAGGACAAGCACGGCAGCCCCGTCGGCTACATCGTGATGGAGTATGTCGGCGGAACATCGCTCAAACAGGCCAAGGGCAAACGGCTTCCGGTGGCCCAGGCCATCGGATACATGTTGGAGATCCTGCCGGCGCTGAGCTATCTGCACTCACTCGGGCTGACCTACAACGACCTCAAACCCGAGAACATCATGCTGACCGAGGATCAGGTCAAGCTGATCGACCTGGGTGCGGTGTCGACGATCAACTCGTTCGGGTACCTGTACGGCACGCCGGGCTATCAGGCGCCGGAGATCGTGCGGACCGGGCCGACCGTGCAGAGCGACATCTACACCGTGGGCCGGACGTTGGCGGCGTTGACGCTCGAATTGCGTACGCGCAAGGGGCGTTACGTCGACGGACTGCCCGAGGACGACCCGGTGCTCACGCAGTACGACTCGTTCGGCCGGTTGTTGCGCCGCGCGATCGATCCGGACCCGCGGCGCCGGTTCTCCAGTTCCGAGGAGATGGCCTCACAGCTGCTCGGCGTGCTGCGCGAGGTGGTGGCCCGCGACACCGGCCTGCCCAGACCCGGTCTGTCGACGGTGTTCTCACCGACCCGCTCGACGTTCGGGATCGATCTGCTGGTCGCGCATACCGACGTCTACGTCGACGGCCAGGTGCACTCGGAGAAACTCACCGCGCGGGAGATCGTGAGGGCGCTGCCCGTTCCGTTGGTGGATCCGACCGACGTCGGTGCGGCGGTGCTGTCGGCCAGCGTGCTGAGCGAACCGGTGCAGACTCTGGACCAGTTGCGTGCGGCACGCCACGGTGCACTGGACTCCGAGGGCATCGACCTGTCGGAGTCGGTGGAGTTGCCGTTGATGGAGGTGCGCGCGCTGCTCGACCTGGGGGACGTCGAGAAGGCCACGCGCAAGCTCGACGACCTGACCACCCGGCTGGGCTGGCGGTGGCGCCTGATGTGGTTCCGCGCCGCTGCCGCACTGCTGTCGGCCGACTATGACGCGGCGACAAAACATTTCGCCGAGGTGCTCGACACGCTGCCCGGCGAGTTGGCGCCCAAGCTGGCGCTGGCCGCGACCGCCGAACTCGCCGGCTCCGGCCTCGAACACGCGCCGTCGCGCAAGTTCTACGAGACGGTGTGGGGCACCGACCACGGCATCATCTCGGCCGGGTTCGGGCTGGCGCGGGCGCAGTCCGCCGAGGGGGACCGCGACGGTGCTGTGCGGACGCTCGACGAAGTACCCGCCACCTCACGGCATTTCACCACCGCACGGCTGACCAGTGCGGTGACGCTACTGTCCGGCCGGTCGTCGAGCGAGATCACCGAACAGCAGATCCGCGACGCCGCCCGCCGGGTGGAGGCCCTGCCCGACACCGAACCACGGGTGCTGCAGATCCGGGCGCTGGTGCTGGGCACCGCGATGGACTGGCTGGTCGACAACTCGGCCAGCACCAACCACATCCTCGGGTTCCCGTTCACCGAGTACGGATTACAGCTCGGCGTCGAGGCTTCGCTGCGCGCGCTGGCCCGCGTCGCGCCCACCCAGGCGCACCGTTACGCGCTGATCGACCTGGCCAACAGCGTTCGCCCGATGAGCACGTTCTAGGCGCGGACCGCCGTCAGGTCCGTGCGGCGGACGACTCGAACGTCTCGATCCCCGTCGGGGTGATCCGCAGGACCCGGCCCGACGCGATGTCGAAGAACAGCCCGACCACCTCGAGCCGGCCCGCCTCATGCGCTGGCGCGACGGCCGGGTGGGCGTCGAGTGTCGTCAGCTGCGTCGCGACGTTGACCATGGCCAACTGGTCGACGGCGTCGAATCCCGCGTCGGCCGCGGCACGGGCCACCGGATGCCCGGCGAGGTAGGCGTCGAGGCTCGGCGTGGCGTGATCGATCCACGCCTCCAGCTGTTCAGCCATCTCGTCGCGGCCACCCGCCTCGGCGAGCAACGCCGTCATTGCGCCGCACCCGGAGTGCCCGCACACGATCACGGAGTTGACGTCGAGCTCGTCGATGCCGAAGGCGAGTGCGGCTTCGACGGACATGTCCGCACCCCCGGCCGGTACCAGGTTGCCGACGTTGCGCACGGTGAACAGGTCACCCGGTCCGCTCGCGGTGATGATGTTCGGGATCACGCGCGAGTCGGCGCAGGTGAGGAACAGCGCGTGGGGCCGCTGTCCGTCCTGCAGCTCCGTCAGCTGGTCCCGCATCACCGAGGCCTGCCGTCGGTGGTAGCGCTCGATGCCGTCGACCACGGGCGTCAGCGTCGAGCCGTCGCCGTCGGACTTTCCGCGCGCCCGCCACGGCAGCAGTCCGCGCGCGATCGCCGTGTAGGGACGGCGCGCCGGCGGGCCGTCGGTGGCGTCCTGCAGCGCGGCTCGGCCGAGCTCGTCGATGGTCACGGTGCCGCCGCCGGCCCGGTGGCGCCGGGCCCATTCCTCGATGACGTCGGTGGCTGCGTGGTCGATGAAGTCGACGGTCATCTCCACGGTGACGTCGCTGCCCTGCGGGACCGAGGCGAGCACCCGCGACAGTCGCGGCAGGGACAGGAAGCTGCACGTCCCCTCGAGGATCACCCGCCACGCACCGGCGTCGTCAGCCGGTTCGGCGTGCACGGAGGCACGGACCACCCGCCACAGCAGAAGCGCGATCGCGAGCGCGAGCCCGATCGCGACACCCTCGAGCAGGTTGAGGAACATGACACCGGCGACGGTCACCCCGTACACCCAGATGTCACCGGTGCGACGGGCCAGCCGGATGTGCGCCAGCTTCACCAGCTGGATGCCGATGACGATGAGCAGACCGGCCAGCGCGGCCTTCGGGATCTGCTCCACCACTCCGACAAGCAGCATCGAGAAGACGAGGATCCAGACGCCGTGCAGGATGGCCGACGCGCGGCTGCGGGCACCGGCGGTGACGTTGGCCGTGCTGCGCACGATCACCCCGGTCACGGGCAGCCCGCCGAGCATGCCCGACGCCACGTTGGCCGCGCCCTGTCCGATGAGTTCGCGGTCCAGGTCGGTTTTCGCGCCGTCGTGCATCTTGTCGACCGCCACCGCGGACAGCAGGCTCTCGACGCTGGCGATCAGCGCGATCGTCAGCGCCGCGAAGCCGAATGCGCCCCAACCACCGTCGGGCAGCTCGGGCAGACCGATCGCGTCGAGCAGCGATCCGTCCAGCTGGATGCGGTCGGCGCCGAGCGGCAGCGCCAGCGACAACAGGGTGGCCACGACGATCGCCGCCAGCGGGCCGGGGACCTTGCGCAGGGCGCCCGGCGCCCACCGCCAGGCCAGCATGATCGCGACGACGGTGAGCCCGACGAGGACGTCGCCGAACTGGATGGCGGCGATCTGGTCGGGCAGTCTGGCGATGTTGGCCCACACCGAGCTCTCCGACGTCCCGCCGAGCAGCACATGGACCTGTTGCAGGGCGATCGTCAGACCGATGCCCGCCAGCATCGCGTGCACCACGATCGGGGAGATGGCCAGCGCGGCGCGCGCGAAGCGGCTCAGCCCGAACAGGATCTGCAGCAATCCGGCAGCCACGGTGATCGCGGTGGTCACCTTCCAGCCGAACGTGTTGACCATCTCGGCGACCACCACCGTCAGCCCGGCGGCCGGGCCGGTCGCTACGAGCGGTGATCCGCCCAGGGCACCCGCGACGATGCCGCCGACCGCGGCGGCGATGAGCCCCGCCATGATCGGTGCGTCGGAGGCGATGGCGATGCCCAGTGACAGGGGCAACGCCACGAGGAAGACCACGAAGGATGCCGGTATGTCGTAGCGGATGACGGATTTCGTACGTTCACGAAGCGTCGTGGTGTCCGGCAAGTGGGGTGCTCCTCGAAGTATCGGTGTGCGGGCGCTCTTTCCACGTTTACCGGCGGATGTGCGGGTTTCGTCGTCCGCGGGTGTGAAATCTTCGTGAAGGCGGCCTGCTATTGCTCACAGCCCGATACGTCTGTGACATTGCGCATGAATGCGTTCGAGCTCAGACGACTCCGGTACACGCGCGCGCGATCGCCAACTCCTCGTTGGTGGGGATGACGAGCACCGTGGTGGGCGACGTGTCCGCGGAGATGCGCCGCGCCGTGTGCGAGGGGCTGTCGTTGAGGTGTTCGTCCAACTCGATGCCCAGGCGTCCCATCCCCGACAACGCATCCCGTCGCACCACGGCGTCGTTCTCACCCACGCCGGCGGTGAAGGTGATCACGTCGGCGCTGCCCAGCACGGCGAGGTAGGCGCCGATGTACTTGCGCAACCGGTGGATGTAGACGTCGTAGGCGAGGTGCGCTGCCTCGTCACCGCTATCGATCCGCTCGCGTAGCACCCGGAAGTCGATCTCGCCGCCGAGACCGCGCACCCCGGCGCGCTTGTTGAGCATCGTCTCGATCTCCTCGACGCCCATTCCGGCTGCTCGCCACAGGTAGACGAACAGGCCCGGGTCGATGTCACCGGACCGGGTGCCCATCACCAGACCCTCCATCGGCGTCAGCCCCATCGACGTGTCGACCGGGCGGCCACCGAGGATCGCCGACGCCGACGCTCCGTTGCCGAGGTGCAACACGATCTGGCTCAGCGAGGACAGCGGAACGTCGAGGAACAGTGCGGCCTGCTCGCTGACGTACTGATGCGAGGTGCCGTGGAACCCGTACCGCCGAATGTGCCACTGCTCGGCGACATCCCGGTCGATCGCGTACGTGGCGGCGGCGGCGGGCAGATCGTGGAAATAGGCCGTGTCGAACACCGCCACATGCGGCAGGTCGGGCAGCACCTTGCGCGCCACCCGGATTCCGAGCACCGCGGGCGGATTGTGCAGCGGCGCCAGCGGAGCCAACTCCTCGAGTGACGCGATCAGGGCATCGTCGACCAGTGTCGGCTGGTAGAGGTCCGGACCCCCATGGACCACGCGGTGACCGACGGCGACCAGGCCGGTGCCCAGGTCCGCGCCCGCCTCGTCGAACAGGTCGAACACCGCCCGCAGAGCGGCCTCGTGATCGGCGACCGGGTCGTCGCGGCTCACCTCCCGCTCGCCGTAGGTCAGCGTCGCCGCCGACGACTCCTCGCCGATGCGCTCGACGATGCCGTCGGCCAGGGCACGGCCCGAATCCGGTTCGACCAGCTGGAATTTGACCGACGACGATCCGGAGTTGAGAACCAGGACGGTGCGGCTCATCAGATCCCCTGGGCCTGGATCGCGGTGATCGCGACCGTGTTGACGATGTCTTCGACCAGCGCCCCTCGCGACAGGTCGTTGACCGGTTTGTTCAGCCCCTGCAGCACCGGGCCGATGGCGATCGCTCCAGCACTGCGCTGCACCGCCTTGTAGGTGTTGTTGCCGGTGTTGAGGTCGGGGAAGATCAGGACCGTGGCCCGGCCGGCGACGGGCGAGTCCGGCATCTTGGTCGCGGCGACCGACGGCTCCACGGCCGCGTCGTACTGGATGGGCCCCTCGACGAGCAGGTCGGGTTCACGCTTGCGCACCAGTTCGGTTGCCTCCCGGACCTTCTCGACCTCGGCGCCGGTTCCCGAAGTACCCGTCGAATACGACAGCATGGCCACCCGCGGTTCGATACCGAAGCGGGCCGCGGTGCGTGAGGACGAGATCGCGATGTCGGCCAGTTGTTCTGCCGTCGGATCGGGGACGATCGCGCAGTCACCATAGGCGAGTACGCGGTCGGCCAGGCACATCAGGAAGATGCTCGACACGGTCGACACGTCGGGCAGGGTCTTGATGATCTCGAAGGCGGGGCGCACGGTGTGGGCGGTGGTGTGCGCCGCCCCCGACACCATGCCGTCGACCATGTCGTTGTGCACCAACATGGTGCCGAAGTACGAGACGTCGTGGATGATCTCACGGGCCTGCTCGACGGTGACACCCTTGTGCTTGCGGATCTCTGCGTACTCCTCGGCGAACCGGTCACACAGCTCGCTGGTGCGCGGGTCGAGCACCGCGGCCGCGGTGAGGTCGACGCCCAGTTCGGCAGCGCGGGCCCGGACCCGCGCCTCCTCCCCGAGGATCGTCAGCTCGGCGACGCCACGCTGCAGCAGCCGTCCCGCAGCCTTGAGGATGCGGTCGTCGTCACCCTCGGGCAGCACGATGCGCTTGCGTTCGGCGCGGGCCTGATCGAGCAGCTGATAGGTGAACATCTGTGGCGTGGTGACCGTCGGGATGGGAATCGCCAACCGGCTCAACAGGTCCGCGGTGTCGACGTGGGTCTCCATCAACGCCAGCGCGGTGTCGATCTTTCGCGCCGAGGAGGCGGTCACCCGCCCCCTGGTGCCCGCCACCCGGCTGGCGGTCTCGAACGTGCCGTACCCGGTGGCGACCACAGGCAGCCGCAACCCCAGCCCGGCGACCAGCGCGGCGATCGACGGATGCAGTTCGAGCCCACCGTTGAGGATGATGCTCGACAGCGACGGAAAGCCTTCCGCGGCATGGGCACTCACGACGGCGAGCACCACGTCGGACCGATCTCCGGGCGTGACCACCGTGACGCCCTCGGTCAACCGCTCCAACACGTGCTCCGCGGTCATACCCGCAACCAGCACATCCATGGCCTCCCGGTTCAGGAGCGTCTCGTCACCGCTGATCACCGTGCCGTCGACGGCGTCACGCAGTTCGGCGACCGACGGTGCGACCAGCAGCGGCTCCTCGGGTAGCACATAGGCCTGTGGTCCGCCGTTGCGCTGCAACGCCTCGCGCACCTCGGCGAGCTGCGCGGGGTCGCACCGGTTGGCCACGACCGCGGCGGTGAACGCATGCTGGGCGGCAATCTCGTCGAGGCATACGTCGGTCACCTGCGCCACTTCGTCGGGCGTCCGGCCACGGGCTTTGACGGCGAGGACGACGGGCGCGCCGAGGTTGGCGGCGATGCGCGCGTTCATCGACAGCTCGCTGGGGCTCGTCACGTCGGTGTAGTCACTGCCGACGATCAACACCGCATCGCATCGGTCGGCGACGCGGTGGAAGCGGTCGACGATGTCGGCGAGCGCGCTGTCGGAATCCTCGTGCAGCTCGTGATAGGTGACGCCGACGCAGTCCTCATACGGCAGTTCTGCCGTGGTGTGGGCGAGCAGCAATTCGAGGATGTAGTCGCGCGCCGGCCCCTGGCGGGTGATGGGCCGGAACACCCCGACTCTGGCGGCCGTGGCGGTCAGCCGGTCGAGCAGTCCGAGCGCGATCGTCGACTTTCCTGTGTCACCTTCCGGCGATGCGACGTAAATGGCGGAAACGCGAGAGTCGGTCACGTGGGTACGACTATCAGCGGGCACCCTCACAGCCTGCCGCATCGGCGGCATCGCGGCCAGCAGACCGCCGACCGGAACAGAACTCGCCCGGCTTGCGCTGTGTTGGTTATTCCGCAATTATTTGCTAACTTCGCACAGACGCGACACAGTCGCTCGCGTCAATAACTTACCTCAGAGTCAGGAATGCCGTGGGAACTGCGTCTTCGACTGGGTTCACCATTGATCTGGCCGCGGCTCCGACGACGCAGCCATCCTCTGCTGGCGTTACTGAGTACACATTCGCGAAGCCATTAGGGTCCCTAACGGCAATCACACGCTGGTTCCATCTGCGGTTGGCGATCGCGGTGGGTCTGACGGCGATCGCCTACGCCATCCCCTACGCCGACACCGTCGCGCTCGCGGTCCACGGCTCCCGGGCGCCGCTTCCGGCGGTTCTGCCCGTTCTCGTCATCCTCATCGCGCTCGGCTACCGCACGCCGCCGCGTGGCGTTGCCGACACCGAGTCGAACTGGATCATCGCCGCGCTGGTCGGGGCCGGTGCGCTCGCCGGCGTCGAACTGCTCAGCCACCGCATGCCGACGCTGGCCGGCCTCTGGCACCTGCAGGACGTCGGCGCCCCGATCTGGTTCGCGTGCGTCGTGACGGTGCTGTTCGGCGTGCGCCACACCGTTCGGATGTGGCCGCTGTGGCTTTTCGCGGTGTGCTGCGTCAGCCCCCTGCCGTTGACATTGGCGACCGCGGCGCTCGGCGGGTCCGACACCGCCGCGGGCCTGCTCACTGCGCTCGCCGGAGCGGTCGCGGTTCTCCTCGCCGGCCGGATGACGCCGCCCGCCTATCGCGCCCTCGCCGCCCTGGTCTGTTTCGCGGTCTCCGGTCTCACGGTGCTCACCGTGGGTGCGCAGCTGCCGCTCCTCACCGTCACCGTGTTCGTCGGAGCCGTGTTCCCCACCCTGGTGACAGCCGCCCTGCTGACGACGCGGCCGGCGCGGACGAACCTCGTCGCACAGGGCTGGGCTGAACCGCACCAGCACACGGCGCGGGCGCTGGGCGCACTCGCCGTGACCGCCGTCGCGCTGGCGTCCCTCAACCCACCCGTCGCCCGCGCGGCCGCGCTGCCCGCCGTCTCCGCCGACTGGACCGAGAAGGCCACGCTGCACGGACCCGTCGCCTACGACTTCATCACCCGCTACGCCGGGCCCGGCGCCACCTTCGTGCGGTACCGCACCCCCGCACAGCGCGGCCTCCCTGCACTGGCCGTCGACGTCCTCACCACGTCCGACCGCACCGCGCTGGCCGAGACCGCCGACATCATCTGGTACCCGTCGACGCGGCCGGTGGACTACCGCGCGGTGACCGATCGGCCCGACCTGCCCGCGGGCAGCCGCATCGCGTACAGCAACGCCGACGCGGCCACCGACGGTGCGCACTCCGACTGGCTGGTGATCACCTGGGAATGGAAGACGGACAACGTCTTTCAGCGGGTGCACGTCGTCGCCAGCCAATCACTGACCGGCGACCGCCTACCTCCGGAGCCGCAACCCGTCCGCACGCTGGACGTATCGCTGCGACCCGCGCTGTGGCTGGCCCGCCAGCAACCGAAGGACGCCGGTGACGTCGACGAGGTCGTGCTCCAGCGCGCGGCCACCCTGTCGGCATCGCTCGACGACGCCGCTGCCGGACCGGCGGACGGTGCGGCGGCCGATGCCTGAACCGACTCCGGTCGTGCTGCCGGCCCACCTGTCGGCGCGCGGACTGCTCGGCCGCCGGTCCCTGCTGCTGCTGGCGGCGGTGGTCGTCCTGCACGCAGCCGGCATCGCCAACTGGCCGCACATCGTGGCGCCGGTGCTGACCGGCGTGTTCGCGGTCCTCTACCTGGTGTCGACGCTGGACCGGAACTACCTGCTGCTCAAGGGACTTCGGTCCAATGCCCTGGTCTCCATCAGCGCCGGTGAGGCGCTGGCCATCCCCGACGAGGAGCTGCCGGTCTACACCGTGCTGCTACCGGTCTACGACGAACCGACCATCGTGGCCAACCTGATCAACGGCGTCGGCCGCCTCGACTATCCGGCGGACAAACTGGAGATCCTGCTGCTCGTCGAGGAGGACGACCTGGCGACCCAGGAGGCTCTCCTCGGCGCCGACATGCAGTCGGTCCGCATCGTCATCGTCCCGCACAGCCAGCCCAAGACGAAGCCGAAGGCGTGCAACTACGGGATGTCGCTGCCCGACCTGCGCGGTGAATACCTCACCATCTACGACGCCGAGGACATCCCGGATCCGCTGCAGCTTCGGCGCGCGGTCGCCGCGTTCCGCCGGGTTCCGTCCGACATCGGTTGTCTGCAGGGGCGGCTCGGCTACTTCAACGAGAAGCAGAACCTGCTCACCCGGTTCTTCTCGCTCGAGTACGACCAGTGGTTCGGCGTGGTGCTGCCTGCCGTGGAGCAGGCGCGGTGCGTGGTTCCGCTCGGCGGCACCTCCAACCACATGCCGACCGCGGTGTGGCGTGCCGTCGGCGGCTGGGACGAGTTCAACGTCACCGAGGACGCCGACCTCGGCGTGCGCCTGGCACGCACTGGCTATCGCACGATGATCCTGGACTCGATCACGTTGGAGGAAGCCAACTCCGACGTCGTGAACTGGATCCGCCAGCGGTCCCGCTGGTACAAGGGCTACCTGCAGACCATGCTCGTGCACCTGCGCGATCCGCGGGGTCTGCAGCGCGCGATCGGCACGAAGGCGTTCCTGCGGATGCTCAACATGACCGGCGGTGTGCCGTTGACCAGCGCGCTCAACGTCGTGTTCTGGTTCACCATGCTGCTGTGGATCGTCGGCAGGCCCGACGTGATCGGGATGCTTTTCCCTCCGCTCACCTACTACATCTGCCTGTCCCTCCTGGTGATCTGCGCACCGCTGTCGGTGTTCACCGGGCTGATCGTCACCCAGGCACTGGGCAAACCGCACCTGTGGGTGGCAGCCCTGCTCTCGCCGCTGTACTGGGTGCTGCAGTCGGTGGCCGCGATCAAGGCCATCTACCAACTCGTGTTCCGACCGTCGTTCTGGGAGAAGACCATTCACGGGCTCTCCCCGTCTCGTGACAACACACCGCTGACCGAAGGACTCCAATGACCAGATCCACGCGCGCGCTCGCCGTCCTCGCCACCGCCGGTGTCGCGGTGGCGGGCAGCCTGGCCGGATCCCCGCCGCCCGCCGCGCACGCCGAACCGGTGAACAAGGCTGTGCTCGACACCCGGGCGACGCCGCCGATCGGGTGGGCGCAGCTGGGGATGTCGGACCGCATGGAGTTGATCGGCGCCAATCAGCCGGCGGAGTCCGCGATCCCGGTTCCCGACGGTGTGGGTCCCGGAACGCTGAGCGGCCGGATCGGGTCGGTGGTCAACGTCGCCAACGGCCGGGTCGAGGTGATCGACGGCCGCGGCATCGTGCTCGGATCGTTCCCCGCTCCCGCCGACGGCGACACCACCCCGTTCAGCGTCAACATCTCACCGGCCCAGGTCGTCGACGACCGCGCCAGGGTGAGTTTCGTTCTGCGCGAGCCGGGCCGGGACGCCAACAGCTGCACACAGCCGCCGGCGCTGACCCTCACCCAGCTCGCGAACACCTTCTCCGGACCCACCCCCGATCCGGTCTCGGTAGCCGGCTTCCTGCCCGGGTATCTCGACGAGATCGCGATCCGCGTCGGATCCGCCCCGACCGCCTACGAGCAGCAGGCCGCACTCGACCTCGTCGCCGAACTCACCCATCTCTACCGCCCGATGCCGGTGCGCATCGGCGTCACCACGGCCGCCGCGCTCCCGCCGGCCGCGGGCGCCCGGCGCGTCATCGACATCCGTGACGGCGCGACGCCCGGGATCACCATCACCGACGCCGGCACCCCCGCCGCCGCACTCCTGATCGCCGGTACCGGCGAGAAGCTGCTCGACCAGGTGGAGCTGTTCACCGACCAGCGGGTGAAGCTCGCGCAATCATCGACGGCCGCAGTGCTTTCCTCCGACCGGCGGCCCGAGGTGACCTCGACCGTCAAGACCTTCGACCAACTCGGCATCACCGGTCAGACGTCGGTGCTGGGCAACACCGTCCTCTACGCCGGATTCGACGTCAGCGCCTTCGGTGTCGGACCGGTCACCCGGGCCGACGTCCACATCAAGGCCAAGTACACCCCCGTCGTGGGCGGAGAGGCGTCGGTGCTCATCCGGTCGGCGGGCACGGTGGTGGCCACCCACACCCTCGACGAATCGGGCAGCCTCGACGTCAGCGCCACCATTCCCGCCGAGGCCATCACCTCCAATGTGGGCCTCGCCCTGGAACTGCGATACATCCCCCGCCAGGAATGCGCACCGCTCACCGACCGCCTCACCTTCGCGCTCGACCCGCAGTCCACGGTGAGCGTGACGCCGGGAACCAACAACCGCGGCGGGTTCCCGGTGCTCCCGATGGCCTTCACGCCGGACTTCGACGTCACGCTGAACAGCCCCGATCGCATCGGCTACGCCGCACAGGCGATCAACCTGATGGGCCAGCAGACGGCGATGCTCCTGCGGCCGCACCTCACCTCCCTCGACGAGGCGCTCGGCTCGCGCACCGCTCTTCTCGCCGTGGTCGACGGGCCGGAGCTGATCCGGGCGGGGATGGCTCCGCCGCTGGCCGCGGAGTCACCGGATCGCCTCACCGTCGACGGCAGCACCTCCACGGAGGTGGACTTCCGCGGACCGGTCGGCTCACTGCAGGCGTTCAGTGACCGCGGACGGATCGTGCTCGCGGTGTCCGGCGGCGGTGACTGGTCACTGCTCGACGAGTCGTTCCGGTACATCCGCGGGCTTCCGGACCGCTGGGCGTCGCTGTCCGGTGACGTGGTGGCCACCGGTGCCGCGGGTGAGACGGTCAATCTGACTGTCGCACAGGGTGGTCCGATGGCGCACCAGCCGGCGCCGGGTCAGGTCTGGCAGGTGTGGGCGTGGCTCAGCGCCGCAGTGGTCGGACTGGCAGCGCTCGCCGCGGGCGGGGTTCTCGCCGTGCGGTACCGCCGGTCGCGCGGCAGAGCCTGACCCGTGACGCTGACGCTGCCCGACGTCGCACCGGCTCGGCGGGCGGTGGCCACCGGCCCCGCCCGCTGGCCCGGCGTCGTCCTGTTCTGGACGCTGGCGGTCGGCTACTTCGCCGTGGGCGCGGTTCTGGTGTTGCGGTACAACATCTTCGAACCCGACGCGCCCAACCGGGTGGCCAACGCCGGATTCGCGCTGCAGTCCAGGAACCCGCACCTGTCGGCGATCGGGTTCGTGTGGAACCCGCTGCCCAGCATCGTCGAGATTCCCCTGGTGTGGTTGAGCCAGTGGTGGCCGGCCCTCAAGCACGCCGGGCTCGCAGGGGTGGTGCAGAGCGCACTGTTCATGGCGGGTGCGGCCGTGGTGCTCCGGCGCATCGCGATCGACCGCGGTGTCGGCCGGGGATGGCAGTGGGTCGCCGTCGCGGCCTTCGCCCTCCACCCGATGATCGGGCTCTACGGGGCGTCGGGGCTGAGCGAGGCCGCTCAGGTGTTCAGCCTGCTGTGGTGCGTGCGGCACCTCATGCTGTGGTGTGAGAACGGGCGCGTCGGCGACCTGGCGCTGACCGGAATCGCGCTCGGCGTCGGCTATCTCGCACGCTACGAGGCACTTCCGGCAGCTGTCGGGGTTTTCGCCATGGTCGCCGCCGTCACCTGGGTGCGTTCTCCCCGCGGGCTCCGGAGATCCTCGACGGTACTCAACGTGCTGATCGCCATGTTCCCGTTCGCCACCGCGTTCGTCGCGTGGGCGGTCACCGGGTGGATCATCAACGACGAGCTGTTCGCCACACTGTCCTCGCAGTACGGCAACTCCAGCCAGGTGGCGGGACGGCTGGCCCACGCCGGTGGACACGACGCCGGTTCCACGTGGCCGGTGATCGCCTCCCGCTTGTTCGGCATGCAGCCGCTGATCGGGGTGGCGGTCGCGGTCGCAGTGGTGGTCGCGGCGGTGCGCCGCAACGTCGGGACCGTCGTACCGGTCGCGGTGTTCGGCAGCACGCTGGCGTTCGCCGTTGTCGCGCAGGCGAATTCGTCGACTTTCGGGTGGTTCCGGTTCTACCTGCTGGCCATCCCGCTGGTGATCTGCGTGGCGCTGGCATGCTGGCACAAGGCCCGATGGCCGTCGGCGCTGCTGCTCACCGCCTCGCTGGTGGTGGCCATCCCGTTCACCGGGCAACTCGTCACCGACGAGGACGTCGCCTACGGGCAGCTCGAGTCGGGGTTCGTCTCACTGGTCGACCCCGTCGGGCACCCGCACGCCGAACAACCGGCCCGCCGCCGGCTGATCAGCGAGCGCAACCTCGCGCAGTGGTTCGACGCGAAAGACCTGCCGCCCGGTTCGGTGCTGATGGACAGCTTCCTCACCTGGGGCATCTGGTTGTCGTCGACGGACCCGAAGCAGTTCGTGATCACCAGCGACTACGACTTCACCGCAGCGCTCAACCGCCCATGGGACTTCGGCGTGCGCTACATCGTCGCGACCAACCCGCGGCTCAACGTCGCGGACGCCGTCAACCGCCGGTACGACTCGATGTGGGACGACGGCGCCGGCATCGCCGACCTGGTGCTGTCCACCGACGGTTCGACGCCCGACGAGATGTTCCGGGTGTATCGGGTGACCGGGCGGCCTGCGCCGCCGGCCTGAGGTCAGGCCAGCTTGCGCAGCCGCGGTTCCAGATCCCGCTGGAACAGTTCGAGGAACCGGCGCTGGTCGTGGCCCGGGGCGTGGAAGACGAGGTGGTTGAGACCCCAGTCGACGTAGTCCTTGACCTTGGCGACGGCCTCGTCGGGATCAGAGGCGACGATCCAGCGCTTGGCGACCTGTTCGATGGGCAGCTCGTCGGCGGCCTTCTCCATCTCCAGCGGATCGTGGATGTTGGTCTTCTGCTCGGCGGTCAACGACAGCGGCGCCCAGAACCGGGTGTTCTCCAGCGCCAGTTCAGGATCGGTGTCGTAGGAGATCTTGATCTCGATCATCCGGTCGACGTCGTCGGGGTTCTTACCCGCCGCCTCCGCGCCCTCACGCATGGCCGGGATGAGCTTCTCCCGGTAGAGCTCCTCGCCCTTACCCGAGGTGCAGATGAAGCCGTCGCCCGCGCGGCCGGCGTACTTGGCCACCTGAGGCCCGCCCGCGGCGATGTAGATCGGGATGCCGCCCTCGGGCACGTCGTAGATCGAGGCGCCCTTCGTCTTGTAGAACTCGCCGTCGAAGTCGACCCGGTCGCCGAGCCAGAGTTCGCGCATCAGCCGCACCGATTCGCGCAGCCGCGCGTAACGCTCCTTGAACTCCGGCCACTCGCCTTCGTAGCCGGTCGCGATCTCGTTGAGCGACTCTCCGGTGCCCACGCCGAGGAAGATGCGGTCGGGGTACAGGCAGCCCATCGTCGCGAATGCCTGCGCGATGACGGCGGGGTTGTAGCGGAAGGTCGGGGTCAGCACCGACGTGCCGAGCTGCAGACGCTCCGTGCGCTCACCGACGGCCGTCATCCACGCCAGCGAGAAGGGGGCGTGGCCGCCCTCGTGGCGCCACGGCTGGAAATGGTCGCTGACCGTCGCGCTGTCCATCCCGTGCTCTTCGGCCGCCACCGCGAGTTCGACGAGTTCACGCGGCGCGAACTGCTCCGCCGACGCCTTGTATCCGAGTTTGAGTTCAGCCACATCTAATTTCTACTCCCCTTCCCTAGACTCGCGGCATGGCAGCAGTCGTCACGGCCGTTACCGACCGTGTCCATCTGGCGCAGACCGACCTGGTGAACTGGACGCTGGTGACCGACGGTGGCGGTGTGCTGCTGATCGACACCGGCTTTCCCGGCCACCGCGACGATGTCGTGGATTCGGTGCGGCGGTTGGGTTTCGGGATCGCCGACATCCGGGCGATCCTGTTGACCCACGCCCACGTCGACCACTTCGGTTCGGCGATCTGGTTCGCCGAGACCCACGGCGTGCCGGTGTACGCCCACCTCGACGAGGTGGGTCACGCCAGGCGCGACTACCTCGAGCAGGTCTCGCCGGTCGACGTGGCCAGGAATGTCTGGCAGCCACGCTGGCTGAAGTGGACGCTGACGATCAGCCGCAAGGGCGGCCTGCAGCGCGGCGGCATCCCGACCGCGCAGGCGCTGACCGAGCAGGCGGCGGCGGCGCTGCCGGGGACGCCGAAGGCGATCCCCACCCCCGGGCACACCGGCGGCCACTGCTCCTACCTGGTCGACGGCGTGCTCATCAGCGGCGACGCCCTGGTGACCGGCCACCCGCTGCTCACCGACACCCGCCCGCAGTTGCTGCCCGCAGTGTTCAACCACGACCAGGCGGGGTGCGTGCGCAGCCTCGCGGCGCTGGAGACGCTCGACGCCGAGGTCCTGCTGCCCGGGCACGGCCCGCTGTGGCGGGGTTCGGTCTGCGAGGCCGCACGCGCGGCGCGGCTCGCGCTCAGGTGAGGATCCGGTAGCCCAGCAGGAACACCACCGTCAGGCACAGCCCGCACACCACCGAGGCCGTCCTCACGGCAGGGTCTTGAGGAACGCCACTGGATACACCTCGTCCTCAGCGGGCAGCGGTTCGGGCAGCCGCTCGTACCCGGTCGCGAGGTAGAGGGCCTCGGCCTCGGGCTGGCGGTCGCCGGTCGTCAAGTAGATCCTCCGGTAGCCGCGCGCGGCGATCTCGGTCTCCAGGGCGGCCAGGAGCGCACGGGCGAAACCACGCCGACGGTATGCGCTGTCGGTCCAGATGCGTTTGAGTTCGGCGGTCGCGGCGTCGAATCGTCGAAACGCGCCACCGGTGACGGGTGTGTCGCCCAGCAGGCCGATGAGCATGGCGCCGTCGGGCGGTGCGAACTCCTCGGCTGGATAGCGGCGCAGCCACGCCAGGACCGCCTCGGCCCGTCCGTCGTAGCGGTCGGCGTATTCGACCGCGAGTTCGCCGAGCAGGGGCTCGGCCAGTGGGTCCTGCTGATCCACTGCCACGAACCGCAGGCCCTCGGTCATCGGCACACCCTTTCAGACCCTCTTCCGATCAAAACTTGACACCTGTAAAGTCCGGCGACATGGACAACATACGGGGCAAGACCATCGCGATCACGGGCGCCGCTCGCGGTATTGGTTACGCCACCGCCAAGGCCCTGCTCGCCCGCGGCGCCCGCGTCGTCATCGGCGACCGCGAGGTGGCGCTGCAGGAGTCTGCGGTCGCCCAGCTGACGAAGCTGGGACAGGTGTCGGGTTACCCGCTCGACGTGACCGACCGTGAATCGTTCGCGACGTTCCTGGACAAGGCCCGCACCGACGGCGGCGGGCACATCGACGTGCTGATCAACAACGCCGGCGTGATGCCGATCGGGCCGTTCCTCGACCAGTCGGAGCAGTCGATCCGGTCGTCGATCGAGGTCAACCTCTACGGAGTGATCGCGGGCTGCCAGCTGGCGCTGCCGGATATGGTCGCCCGCGGACGCGGCCACGTCATCAACATCGCGTCGCTGTCCGGGGTGATCCCGGTGCCGGGTCAGGTGGTGTACGTGGGCGCGAAGTTCGGTGTGGTGGGGCTGTCGGCGGCGTTGGCCGACGAGATGGCTCCGCACGGCGTGCACGTGTCGGTGGTGATGCCGCCGTTCACCCGGACCGAGCTCATCTCCGGGACGGCGGAGACCCCCGGCACCAAGCCCGTCGAGCCCGAGGACATCGCGGCGGCGATCATCAAGACACTGGACAAGCCGAAGACCCACGTGTCGGTGCCGCCGTTCCTGCGGTTCACCGCGCAGGCCGCGCAGTTGCTCGGCCCGCGCGGGCGTCGGTGGATGAACAGGAAACTCGGGTTGGAGAACGTGTTCCTCGAGTTCGACGCCGCCAAGCGCAAGAGCTACGAGGATCGGGCGCAGACGGCGCTGGGTGTGGTCGAGGGCGACAAGGGCTGAGGTCCCATCTCCCGCCCGCCGGCAGCCGCGAGACTGAAACTACGCAGCGAAAGTGCGACTTGAAGTCAAGCGGTTATCGCAATTTCTGGTTATGCCGCTTGGTCGAGCAGGGCTGCCAGGCGTTGGGCGGGTGTGTCGAAGTCGAGTGTGGGCCGGGGCCGGGTGTTGAGTTTGTCCTGGATCGCTTTGAGGTCGTCCTTGGTGTAGCCGGACAGATCGGTGCCTTTTTCGAACCAGAACCGCAGCAGCCGGTTGGACGCTCCTATGTTTGTCAAGCGGCGAGGGAGGGGTCGTGGATGCGGATTGCGGCCTCGATCGTTCGGTAGAGGCGCCGGGCGAGTGCGCGTTTGACTGAGCGCCGGACGTCGCGGTGAGTCTTGCCTTCGGCGCTGCGTCGGGCCTCGTAAGCCTGGGTTTCAGGATGGCATCTCATCCGGGTGATCGCGACGGTGTGCAGGGCCCGGTTCAGGGCACGGTCACCGCCGCGGTTGAGGCGGTGTCGGGAACGTTGTCCACTGCTGGTCTCCAGCGGAGCGACTCCGGCCAGTGATGCGAACGCTGCCTCGTTGCGGACTCGTCCGTGGTGGGACCAGCTGATCAGCAGTTGCGCTGCCACGACGGGGCCGACCCCAGGCTCGGCGAGCAGGGCTGGCCCTGCGGGGTGTTGCTTAATGAGGTCGAGCAGCTGGGGATCGAGTTCAGCGAGCTGCGCGGACAGGAACCGAATCCGTGCCGCGATCGACTGCAGACTGAGCACCGAAAGACGGTGTTCGACCGGCGCCGCCGTCGTCGTCTGCAGGTGCTCGATGGCCTCGAGCTGAGTGATCAGAGAACGGCCACGCAGTGGCGCGCGGAGATGCTCGGGGGCGACCACGATCAAGCTCTTGAGTTCGTTGATGGCCTTGGTGCGACTCACCAGAACGCCTTCCCGGCAAGCGAATACCATCCTCAGAGCCTCCCGCAGCCCGCGAGATCGGGGTGCCCCCTGCTCGTCGCGGGATAGTGCCTGGCGAGCCGCGCGGATGGCGTCGATGCGATCGCTCTTCGCTCCGCGGGCGCGCTTTAGCGCGCCGACTTCGACGACTGTTTCGCCCGCATCGACCAGGCACACGAACAACCCGGCGGCGAAGCTGCCAGTCCCTTCCAATGCCCAGACCCGCCGGCCCGGGGCGTTATCACTCGCCCACGCAAGCATTCGTTGATACCCGGCACCGTCGGCGGCATCGGCCAGATGAGCACGAACTCGGCCGGTAGCGGTGTCGAGCACGGCCAGGTCAATGGTGTCGCGGTCGGGGTCTCCTCCGATGACGTATTCATAATTCTCTGCCAGCATTGCCATTGCGGTTGTCCTTGCATTCGAGGGCGAACGTGGAAGGCATCGGCCTGGGTAACGGTCACTGGTCGCGGCAGCACTGTGAGGAGTCACGCCGGGCAACGGCGGACAGGCTCCTAATCAAGCCAAGACGAGTGGGCACAGGTCGGTGCCGGCAACCCCAGTGACAGGTCAAACGAAAGACACACCCCGCAGAGTGGTCAGTATTCTCGAGAGTCGCCTCGAGTTGCCGACACCAGCCTGACTCAGCCCAACCGAGCCTGTTTGATACTCACAGTGTTCTCGTTGCTGCCGCGCTGCCAGGGTGAGTGGGGATCGCAAAAGTAGACCGGGGCATGCAGTTGCAAGCTGATGTCCTGCCAGCGGGCCATTTCGCTGCCGCGGTCCCAGGTGATGGTGCGGCGCAGATGGGCCGGCAGCTGGTTCATCGCGTCGATCATCGCGGTGGCCACCGACTCGGCGGTGTGGTCGTGCGGCAGGTGCAGCAGGATGGTGAAACGGGTGCTGCGCTCCACCAGCGTGCCGATGGCGCTGCGATGCCCGAGCCCCACGATGAGGTCGCCTTCCCAATGACCGGGCACGGCACGGTCGGCGACCTCGGCCGGGCGTTTACTGATGGTGATCACATCGCTGAATGTGCCGCGGCGTTCGGTACGGCCACGAGACTTGCGGGCGCCGCGGCGGGTCGACAGGCACCTGCTCAGATCGGAGCGCAGATGGCCACGACCCTGGACATAGAGGCACTGGTAGATGGTCTCGTGGCTCACCCGTGCCAGCCTGTCATCGCCGTGATCACGTGCCAACATCTCGGCGATCAACTTCGGGCTCCACCCCTGGTCCATCCAGGCCTCGATGGCAGCACACAACCGAGTGTCGTTGAGCTTGAAATCCTTGGGCCGCTTAGCATTTTGCCAAGCCCGGGCATGTGCCAATCCTGCGTGATAATCCCCGGATGGGGTGCTGTTACGCCGGATCTCACGGGAGATGACGCTGGGATCGCGGTCGAGTTGGCGCGCAATCTGCGCCTGGCTGAGTCCTTGATCGAGACCCCGCATGATCAGGACCCGTTCGTCGTAGCTCAGGCGATGACCACGCCCGCCTGCCCTAGTGCGGTCACCGGGTTCAGCCAGCCCAAGATCGCCTTTGCCGTTGCGCAGTTTCATCGCGCCAGCTTTGCGCCACCACTCTGAACCGACATTGCGCGACACGCCAAGTTGACGTTCGGCCTGCAGCACAGGCGTACCCGCACACACCAGATCAAAGAACTCGCGCTTCAACCACCACGGCGCCGGATACCCAGTCGGCATTGCAACCCCCACACATAGACGGATGTTGCATTGACCGTATGAATCCGCCCGAGAGCCGACCTGCGCCACCTCCGTCTCGCGCGCCGCGCGGCCCCGAGCTCCTCAGGACTCAGCCCTGGAAATCCGGTTCTGCGTCGCCGAGGCGATACGCCTCGATGGTCAGCAGATTCTCCACCAGCGACTCCGCTGAGAATATGTAGTCGATCGCACCGTCGCCTGCGCCAACGAAGATGACGTGCCACTCGAGATCACTGTCGTCAACGTCCTCGGAGTCCGCGCCCACCCAGATCCGCGTCACCGTCTCGACGGTCTCGTCCTCGGTGTCGATGCCCGACGGCGGGTAGAACCACGTCGCGAGATCGTCGGTGGAGTTGTCGACGTCGAACTCCCAGCCACCGTCGGTCAGCAGCTCGTCGATGCTCTCGAAACTCGTAATCTCACGCATGATCTCGCCGAACATGCGCCGTCGCTCCTGGCCCGCCTGCCGTTTAAGCCTGCGCGCCTTCTTCGCCTGCGAACTCTTCGACACTCAGCTCAGCGCCCGGTCGAGATCGGCGATCAGGTCCTCGGTGCCCTCGAGCCCGACCGACACCCGCACCACACCGTCGCCCAGACCGATCGCGGCGCGGCCCTCGGGACCCATCGCCCGGTGAGTCGTGGTGGCAGGGTGGGTGATCAACGATTTCGCGTCACCGAGATTGTTCGAGATGTCGATCAACTGCAGCTTGTCGAGCACCTCGAAGGCCCGGTCCTTGCCGCCGGCCAGTTCGAACGTCACGACGGTGCCGCCGCCGCGCATCTGCCGCTTCGCCAGGTCGTACTGCGGGTGGCTGCTCAGGAACGGGTATTTCACCCAACCCACCGACGGATGGCTCTCCAGGAACTCCGCGATCCGCTGCGCTGAGCGATTCGCGTAGTCGACCCGCACCGCCAGCGTCTCGAGCCCCTTGAGCAACGTCCAGGCGTTGAACGGACTGAGCGCAGGACCCGTGTGGCGCATCAGCTTCTGCACCGGCCCGTCGATGTACTCCTGCGACCCGAGGATCGCCCCACCGAGCACCCGGCCCTGCCCGTCGATGTGTTTGGTGCCGGAGTACACCACCACGTCGGCGCCCAACGGCATCCCCTGCTGCAGCAGCGGCGTCGCGAAGACGTTGTCCAACACAACTTTTGCGCCCGCGGCGTGGGCCATATCGCAGACCGCGGCGATGTCGACCAGTGACTGCATCGGGTTCGACGGGGTCTCGAAGAACACCGCCTGCGTGGGCACCGACAGCGCTTCCTCCCACTGCGCGAGGTCGTCGCCGTCGACGAACACCGTCTCCACACCCCACCGCGGCAGGATCTCGTTACAGACCACGAAGCACGATCCGAACAGGCTGCGCGCCGCGACCAACCGGTCACCCGCACCCAGCAGCGCTCCCAGCGAGGTGAACACCGCGGCCATCCCGGTCGCGGTCGCGAAGCAGGCCGGCGCGCCCTCGATCAGCCGCAGCCGCTCCTCGAACATCGAGATCGTCGGGTTGCCGTATCGCGAGTACACATACCGGTCGATCTCCCCGGTGAACGCCTTCTCCGCCTCCGCGGCCGACGGGTAGACGTACCCCGACGTCAGGTACATGGCTTCGGCGGTCTCCTCGAAACCCGACCGCAGCAGTCCGCCGCGCACACCGATGGTGGCCTGGCCGACGCCGTCGGGCAGTGCCGCCGGCCGCCGCACCGATGGGACCTGATCGCTCATGACTGCCGCCAGGGCAGTCCGACGGCCTTCCAGCCGGTGCGGCCGCGGTGCCGTTGCTCGTCGAGGTCACCTTCGAAGCCGTCGAGGATGTTGTACGACGGCCCGATCCCGGCCGCGGTCGCGGCTTCGGCGGCGCCGATCGACCGGTTGCCGGAGCGGCACAGGAACACCACCGGGCGCTCACCCGGCGCGATGCCCGCGGCCTTCAGATCGTCGACGAACCCATGGTTGCGGCTGCCGTCGGTCCGGTTCCACTCGATGAACACCGCGTCACGGGACAGCGGTGACAGGTCGGGCACCCCGACGAACCGCCACTCGGCATCGGTACGACAGTCCACCAGCACCGCATCGGGGTTGTCGTCGAGTAGCTGCCAGGCCTCCTCCGGCGTGATGTCTCCCGCATAGCTCACGGCCGTGAGTCTCGCACATGTATCACACCTACTCAGAACCGGTGGAACACACCTTCCACGCCCCATCCTCCCGGACGAACGTCGTCGGCACCGCGATCTTGTCGTCCTCGGCCTTGTCGAAGTGGTAGGTGACGGTGGCGGTGGCCCGGTCGCCCTGGACCACGACGCCGCTCACCCCGTCGATGAACCTGGCACCCTGCTCGGCTGACGAAATCCGTTGCCGGTCAAGCACGTCGCGTTCGGTCCCCTGGTCCGCGCGGCACGTGTTGGCGCGGAAGTCCTCGTAGCTCTCGCGTTGCAGGGCGTCGTTCTGCGCCGCGGCGGCGCGGCCGATCTGCTGTTCGGGGGTCGGCTCGTCACCGTCGAACAGGTTGGCCAGCCAGATACCGATCACGATGAGGACAACCAGGACCAGGGCGGCCATGAACGGGGCGGCGGTGGGCCGGTCGCTCGGACGGCCGGTGTAAGGGTCGGATTCAGCGGGCATGGCTCACCACAGCTTGCGCAGGGCGGCGCCCACCCGACGGGCCCGGTCCCGGGCGATGATCACGTCCGGCGCGGTGGCCAGCGCGACTCCCAGGCGCCGCCTGCCGTCGGTCTCGTCGGGTCTGCCGAACAACCGCACGTCGCTCTCCTGGGTGGCCAGCGCCTCGGCCACCACCGCGGCGACGTCTGCACCCGACGGTTCGGCGACCGGCGCCTCGGTGCCCGCGTAACGGACCTCCGCCGCACCGGGGGAGATCATGATCGTGTCGACCGTCAGGCCGAGGATGGCCCGCGCGTGCAGTTCGAACTGCGAGAGGCGCTGCGAACGCAGTGTCACCAGCCCGATGTCCACGGGCCGGGCCCGCACATCAGAGAAGTAGACCTCGTCGCCGCGCACCAGCAGTTCCACCGCGAACAGCCCGCGTCCGCCGAGCGAGTTGACGATGCGGGCGGCGATCGACTTCGCGGCGTCGAGCGCAGCGGGCGTCATCTGCTGCGGCTGCCAGGATTCGAGCGCCTCCCCGTCACCTGGACGGTGGCCGATCGGTTCGCAGAACGTCAGCGTGGGGCCGGTCGCGCTGGTGCTGCGCACTGTCAGCAGCGTCACCTCGTAGTCCACCTCGACGACGGTCTCCGCCACCACCCGGTTGTGCGTGATGCGGCCCGCCGCGATCGCACGCTGCCAGGCCGGTTCGACGTCGTCGGCGCGCAGCAGGACCGATTGACCCTCCCCGGGCGCCGCGGAGATCGGTTTGACGACGAGCGGGAACCCGGCGTGCGCAGCGACGGCGGCCAACTCCTCGGCCGAGCCGGCGAACCAGAACGGCGCAGTCGGCAGGCCGAGCTCGTCGGAGGCCAGCCGGCGGAGCCCTTCGCGGTCCTGTCCCAGGCGGGTGGCGCGCGGTGTCGGGAACACGTCGACCCCACCGCGTTCGGCAACGGCGATCAGCGCGTCGGTGGCGATGGCACCCGACTGCGCGACGACGTAGCGCGGTTTCTCCCGGTCGATCAGCGCGGCGAGGGCTTCGGCGTCGGTCAGCCGCACGACGGCGGAGCGGTCGGCCACGCCGTGCGCGGGCGCGTCGGCGTATCGGTCGACGGCGACCACTACCGCGCCCAGCCGCTGGAAGGCCAGCGCGAGTTCGCGACTGAGCTCGCCCGCGCCGAGGAGCAGCACCGTGCTCCTCGGGTCGGCCGGTGCGGCCTGCGTCGCCACCGGTTCCGGTGCGGTGGTCGCCGCCACGACCCCCATGTCGGGGTCGGTGACGGGTGAGTCGGCGTCGGTTGGTTCAGTCATCGCTCGCCAGCCTGCCAGATGCTCAACCCACCCGGAGGTCGATGTAGCACCACCGCCAGGACTCCCCCGGCTCCGCCGAACGCATGACGGGGTGGCCGGTGGTGCGGAAGTGCTCGGTGGCGTGCTGGTGCGGGCTGGAATCGCAGCACCCGACATACCCACAGGTGATGCACAGCCGCAGGTGCGCCCAGGTGAGCTCACCGAGTTCGGCGCATCCTTCACAGCGGGCGGGAGTATTCGGCTGCCGATCGGTGTTGTCCGCGGCCAGGTGCTCACACCCGGGTGGCGTGGCCGTATCCTGCGCGCGCCGGGTGGCTCGACGTGCTCTGCTGCGCATGGTGGTCGAGGATACGGACGCGATGAGACAAGGAGGACTCCCGACGTGGGTGCCCCGCTGCTGGCCGTACTGGTCGCCGCGCTGTTGCTGGCCGCGGTGGCCCGCCGCGCGGATGTGTCGGCCCCGCTGGCGTTGGTGGTCGCCGGGTTGGCCGCGGGCCTGATCCCCGGGGTGCCCGACATCCAGCTGGACCCGGACCTGGTGCTGTACGTGGTGCTTCCACCGCTGCTGTGGTCGGCCGGGCTGGAGAGCAGTTACGTGGCGTTGCGGCGCAACGTGCGGTCGATCGGGATGCTCGCGGTGGGGCTGCCGCTGGCGACGACGTTCGCGGTCGGGGTGGTGGCCTATTGGGCGGTGCCCGAGCTGACCGTGGCGGCGGCGCTGACGCTGGGCGCGATCGTCGCCCCTCCCGATGCCGTGTCCGCGACCGCGGTCGGCCGCAGGCTCGGGTTGCCCCGGCGGCTGATGACGCTGCTGGGCGGTGAGAGCCTGCTCAACGACGCGACCGCGCTGACCGCCTACAAGGTGGCGCTCGGCCTGGCGATCGGCGGCACGGCGAGCTGGACCGGCGGTCTGGGGACGTTCGCGTTGGCCGCGGTCGGCGGTGTGGTCGTCGGCGGGGTGCTCGGCGCGTTGATCGTCTACGTCCGGTCGCGGTTGCGCGATCCGGTGGTCGAGAGCGCGCTGGGCCTCGTCGCGCCGTTCGGCATCTACCTGCTCGCCGAGGAGGTGCACGGATCCGGGGTGCTCGCGGTGGTGGTCGCCGCACTGATCCTCGGGCAGCACTCCACCAGGGCGAGTTACGCGACGCGCCTGCAGGACTCCGCGGTGTGGAGAGCCGTCCAGCTGCTGCTGGAATCGTTCGCGTTCCTGCTGATCGGGTTGCAGCTGCCGAAGGTCATCGAGGAACTCGCCGGGATCTCGGCGGTCGTTCTCACCGTCTCCTCGCTGGCGGTCCTCACGACGGTGATCGTGGTGCGGATCGTGTGGGTGTACCTGTTCGCCTACCTGCCGCGGCTGCTCTCACGCGGCGTACGTGACCGTGAGCCCCGCCCGCGGCCGGCGCAGGTGTTCGTGGTGGCGTGGGCCGGTATGCGCGGCGTCGTGTCGCTGGCGGCGGCGTTCGCGGTCCCGGCGACCACGCTGACCGGCGAAGAGTTCCCGGGCAGGCCGCAGCTGGTGTTCCTCACGTTCGTGGTCGTGGTCGGCACCCTGCTGTTGCACGGGCTCACGCTGCCGTGGCTGGTGCGGCGGCTCGGGGTGCGGGGCGACGAAGCCCACACCGATGCGGTCGCTGCCGCCGCCGCGCAGGACAAGGCGTCGCGGGCGGCCGCCGAGCGCCTCGACGAGGTCCTCGCCGAACGGTCCGACGCCACCCACGACGACGTGCAGGAACGCGCGGCCGACGTGCTGCGCAGCTGGAACACCCGGCGGCGCAACTCCGCCTGGGAGCAGCTCGGACGCGACGAGGCCGACATCGGCGAGAGCCCTGCGGCGACGTTCCGTCGGCTGCGCCTGGAGATGCTGGCCGCCGAACGCGCGACGCTGATCGCCGAACGCGACGCCGGGCACATCGACGACGAGGTGTTGCGGTCGGTGCTCTACGGCCTGGACCTCGAAGAGGCGACGCTCAACCGGCGCTAATCGCCGAGGTCGCGACGGAAGGCGGCCATCGCGTCGATCAGCGCCTCGAACGTGCGGTGCGCGGCGGCGACGTCGCCGTCGGGCATCCCGGCCATCGCCCGGGTGGTGTGCTCGGCCAGCGGTGCGAAGAACTGGCCGGCCACACCCCTGCCGTGTTCGGCGACCCGAAGGATCACCTTGCGCCGGTCGGCCGGGTCGGAGTCGCGCCGCAGATGCCCCGAGGCGATCATCCGCTCGACGAGATAGGTGATCGCCGCACCCGACATGCCCATCTGCTTTCGCAGCTCGCCCGCCGTCAGCGGGGTGCCGGCGGTCTCGGCCACCATGATGTGCAGCAGCGCACGAAAGTCGTTGGACGCCAAGGAATGGCGTGCCGCGAACACCCGGCCGATCTGTTCGGACTCGGCCGACAGCGCGCGCACGTCCGCGGCGATCAGCGCTTCGAGCGCGGCGCGGTCGGCATCAGCCACCCGACGAGGATAGTTCGGCGAAGATGTTCAGTTTCTGAAATATCGGGAATATCGGGTGGCATGGCGGGTCGTTTCTCCTGGGTCGTGGCGTTGCTGGTGGTTCTCGTCTCCGGCGGTCTGATGGGCTTGCTCGGCGGTGGCGAATCGAGCTCGCAGTCGCCGGTGTCGGTGCCGAGCGATTCGGAATCGGCGAAGGTCAACGCCCTGCGCACCGAATTCCCCGGCGGCGATCAGGCGCCGGCGATCCTCGTCGTCACCCGCGCCGACGACGCACCACTGTCCCCCGCCGACGTCGCCGCCACCGAGGCCGCCCGCCAGCGCATGCTGAACGCCGCCGGAAGTGCCCCGTCCGGCCCTCCGGTGCTGGTGTCCGAGGACGACAAGGCCGCCGTCGCCACCGTGCCGCTGGCCGCCGACCTGTCCGGGTTCGCCCTCAACGACGCGGTCAAGGCGCTACGTGCGGCGGCCACCGACGGATTGCCGGACGATCTGCAAGCGGAGGTGACCGGGGGCCCTGCGTTCGGCGCGGACATCGCGGACTCGTTCTCGGGCGCCAACATCACGCTGCTGGCGGTGACGGCCGCGGTCGTGGCACTGCTGCTGATCGTGACCTACCGCTCGCCGGTGCTGTTCCTCGTGCCGTTGGCGGTGATCGGCTTCGCCGACCGAGTGGCCGCCGTGGTCGGCACCGCCATCGCCGAAGCCGTCGGCATGACTCCCGACGGATCCACCTCCGGCATCACCAGCGTGCTGGTGTTCGGCGCCGGTACGAACTACGCGCTGTTGCTGATCTCCCGTTACCGGGAGGAACTCGGCCGCAACGGCGACCACCGGGAGGCGCTGGGCGTCGCCGTACGGGCCGCGGGCCCGGCGATCCTGGCCAGCAACGCCACCGTCGTGCTGGCGCTGCTGACACTCGTCTTCGCCTCCGCGCCGAGCACCCGCAGCCTCGGCGTGCAGGCCGCCTCCGGGCTCGTGGTCGCCGCCGTCTTCGTGCTGCTGGTGCTGCCCGCGCTGCTGCGACTGTTCGGCAAGAAACTGTTCTGGCCGCTGATCCCGAAGGAAGGTGCCGCACCGCTGACCGACAGCGGCCTGTGGCACCGCATCGCCTCGTCGGTGGCGCACCGCCCTGCCCGCGTCGCGGTGCTGTCGATCGGCGCGCTGGCCGTGCTGTGCACGGGCCTGCTGTTCACCCCGATCGGCCTGACGCAGACCGAGCAGTTCCGCGTCCAGGCCGAATCGGTGACCGGCTACGACACCCTCGCGGCCCACTTCCCGAGCGGCCTGACCGATCCGACGCGCGTCATCGGACCCTCGGACAAGGCAGCGGAAATCCAGCGCGCCATCTCCGACACCGACGGCGTCGTCTCCGCGGCTCCCGCGGGCACCTCGGCGACGGGTCTGACGCAGTGGTCGGTGGTGCTGTCCGCCGAACCCGCCTCCGACGAGGCGTTCTCGACCGTCGACGCACTCCGCGAACACGTCCGCGCGGTGGATCCGTCGGCACTGGTCGGCGGCTCCGACGCCCAGGCCCGCGACATCAGCACCGCCGCGACGCACGACCGCATGGTCGTGATCCCGAGCATCCTCGCCGTCGTGCTGGTGGTCCTCTACGTGCTGCTGCGGTCGGCGCTGGCCCCGCTGATCCTCGTCGGGGTGACGGTGCTCAGCGCACTGGCCGCGCTGGGTCTCGGCGGCTGGGCCAGCGTGCACCTGTTCGGCTTTCCGGCGCTCGACAATTCGACGCCGCTGTTCGCGTTCCTCTTCCTGGTGGCCCTCGGTGTGGACTACACGATCTTCCTGGTCACCCGGGCACGGGAGGAGACGCCGGAGTACGGCACCCGCCAGGGCATCGTGCGCGCGGTGTCGGCGACCGGCGCCGTCATCACCAGCGCGGGCATCGTGCTGGCCGCGGTGTTCTGTGTGCTCGGCGTGCTGCCGCTGATCGTGCTCACCCAGCTCGGCATCATCGTCGGCCTCGGCATCCTGCTCGACACATTCCTGGTGCGCACGGTCATCATCCCCGCCCTGTTCACATTGATCGGACCGAAGATCTGGTGGCCGGCGCTGCACGCCAAGCCATAGCACGCGCCTACCGCCGAGACTGCTGCCAGATCGCCTCGCGACGGGAAATCGTGATCTCACCGCAGTTTCGGCGGTCACGTTCGGCTGGGCTGGCGTACGTTCGGACGGTATGACTGCGGCTCCCCCACTTCCGCCGTTGCACATGCAGCGCAACGGCTTCGACCCGACCGCGGAACTGCGCGAGATCCGGGAGTCGACCGGCGTGCGCGTCACCAAGAACGCCTTTGGGATGGACATCTACCTGGTGACCCGCCACGACGACGTCAAGGCGGTGCTCGCCGACCACGAGCGGTTCTCCAACACGCGTCCGCCCGGCTTCGTCGGCGCCGGGGCGCCCGTGTCCGACGCCGAACAGGCCAGGGCGCAGGCGGGCAACCTGCTCGCCAACGATCCGCCCGAACACCAGCGACTGCGCCGGATGCTCACCCCGGAGTTCACGCTGCGCCGCATCAACCGGCTGCAGCCGCGTATCGTCGCGATCGTCGAGGAGCACCTCGATGCGATGGAAAAGGCCGGGCCGCCAACCGATCTGGTGGCCGCCTTCGCGCTGCCGATACCGTCGCTGGTGATCTGCGAACTGCTCGGGGTCCCGTACGCCGACCGGGGGGACTTCCAGCGCCGCAGCGCCCGGCAGCTCGACCTGTCGCTGCCCATCCCGGAGCGGCTCGAGCTGGCCCGGCAGGGCCGGGACTACATGTACTCCCTGGTGAGCGCGGCCCGGCACACCCCGAACGACGACATCCTCGGGATGCTGGTGCGCGAACACGGCGACGAGCTGACCGACGACGAACTGGTCGGCATCGCCGGGCTGCTGCTGCTCGCCGGCCACGAGACCACATCCAACATGCTCGGACTCGGCGTGCTCGCGCTGCTGCGCCATCCCACACAGCTCGCCGCGGTGCGTGACGACCCGGCGGCCACCGCCCCCGCGATCGAGGAGCTGCTGCGGTGGCTGTCGATCGTGCACAGTGGCATCCCGCGGATCACCACCACCGACGTCGAGGTGGCGGGCGTGCCGATTCCCAAGGGGCAGTTGGTGTTCGTGTCGCTGCCGTCGGCCAACCGTGATCCCGGCTTCGTCGACGCGCCGGAATCGCTCGACATCGTCCGCGGCGCCCCCGGACACCTCGCCTTCGGCCACGGTGTGCACCACTGCCTCGGTGCGCCGCTGGCCCGGATGGAGATGCGGATCGCCCTGCCTGCGCTGCTGCGCCGCTTCCCGAATCTGGCGCTGGCCGAACCGTTCGAGGATGTGCAGTTCCGGTCGTTCCACTTCATCTACGGGCTGCGGTCACTGCTGGTGGGATGGTGACTGGATGAGAATCGAGGCGGACCGCGACACCTGCATCAGCGCGGGCAATTGCGTGATGAGCGCGCCGGAGGTGTTCGACCAGGACGACGACGGCATCGTCGTCCTGCTCGCCGATCCGGTGCCCGAGGGCGAGCAGGAGCACGCCCGCGAAGCGGTCAAACTGTGTCCGGCGACGGCGCTGCGGTTGGCGCCGGAGTGAGCCGGCCGCTGAACAGCAGCACGCTCATCACCAGCACCCACGCCGGGAACGCCAGCGTGAGCCACATGCTGACCTCCGCGGCCGCCATCAACGTCAGCGCGACGAGGTAGGTGCCCCACACCAGCGGCCGGGGCATCAGCCCGGTCCGCAGCCAGATCGTCGCCAGCGAGATCATGAACACCGCCGCCATCCGCAGCGCGTAGGTCTTGGAGATCACCACGGCCAGCGCCTGCCCGAAGGCCGCCGCCGCGGAGCGGTCCGAGGAGTCGAGATGCGGTCCGATGGCCTCCAGCGCCGCGCCCACGCCGGCGGCGAGGAACATCATGGCCAGGAACAGCAGACCGCTGCCCAGGAACACGGTGGCGAAGAACCGGTCCTCGTAGCGGCCGAACCCGTCGCGGATCACGCCCATGAACCACAGGAACGCGATCCCCGCGAACGGCATGAGCAGCGCCGCCACGCGCAACCGGTGATCGGCGCCGTCCACCCACTGCGAACCCGGCTCGGCGCCCTCGGGCAGGGCGGTGCGGATGAGGATCAGTGCCGCGCCGAAGAACAGCGCGAACAGCACGCCGGCCAACGCGGCCGCCCGAGGTGTCGTCAGCGCGTGGGGCGTCACGGCTGGCCGGGCAGCAGCCGGATCATCAGCCCGTGCGCCTCGGCCAGCAGGTTGTCGTCGGGGTCGCGCAGTTCGGCGTTGACGAACGCCTTGCGCCCCTCGGCTTCGCGCACCCAGCCCCGGACCGTGAGCGGGGTGTCGATGGGAGTGATCTTGCGGTAGTCGACGTGCAGGAAGCCGGTGCGGCTGATCGGCCGCCCGGTGGCGTGGATGACCATGCCGAACGTCGAGTCGAACATCAGCGGCAGCACCCCGCCGTGCACCGCCCTGTTACCGCCGACGTGGTAGCGGCTGAACTGGACGGACAACTCGACGCCGTCGGAGTCGAATCTGGTCACGTGGTAGGGCGGCATGAGCAGGCTGCCCGCACCAGGCAGAGCCGGCACCCGGTTGGCCGGCCCGACGCCCTCCGGGGCTTCGGTCGGCCCGAGCAGCGCGACGAGCTCTTCGACGAGATCGGCCGCGCGGTCCCAGGTTTCGCGGTCCGGATCAGCCGACACCGCCAGATCCTGGGCGCGGCGCATCGCGGTGAGGAACCGCCCGAAACCCGGTCCGGGCGTGGCGGGCTGAAAGTTCGGGAAGCCGCCGTGCCGGTCGTATTCGGGGTCTTCGAGATGCGGGTCGGTCACCGATCAGCCGCCAGGACGTCGCGGCGCACGATCGTCTGATCGCGCCCCGGTCCCACGCCGATGCACGAAACATGGGCTCCTGCAAGCTCTTCCAAGCGCAGCACATAGTCGCGCGCCTTGGCGGGCAGGTCGTCGAACTCGCGGGCGCCGGAGATGTCCTCCCACCAGCCGGGCAGTTCCTCGTAGATGGGTTCGGCCCGCGCGATGTCGCTCTGCGTCATCGGCATGTCGTCGGTGCGCTTACCGTCGACCTTGTAGCCGACGCACACCGGCACCGTCTCCAGGCTGGAGAGCACGTCGAGTTTGGTCAGGAAGTAGTCGGTGATGCCGTTGACCCGGGTCGCGTACCGCGCGATCACCGCGTCGAACCAGCCGCAGCGACGGGCGCGTCCCGTGGTCACCCCGACCTCCCCGCCGGTCTTGGCGAGGTAGGCGCCGTGCTCGTCGAACAGTTCGGTCGGGAACGGACCCGACCCCACCCGCGTGGTGTACGCCTTGAGGATGCCGAGCACGGTCGTGATCCGGGTCGGCCCGATGCCGCTGCCGACGGCCGCGCCGCCCGCGGTCGGGTTGGACGACGTGACGAACGGATAGGTGCCGTGGTCGACGTCGAGCAGCGTGCCCTGCGACCCCTCGAGCAGCACCGTCTCGCCCCGCTCGAGGGCGGCGTTGAGCAGCAGCCGGGCGTCGGCGATGCGGTGGGTGAACCCCTCGGCCTGTTCGAGCAGGTTGTCGACCACCTCGGCGGGATCCAGCGCCTTGCGGTTGTAGATCTTGACCAGCACCTGGTTCTTGAATTCCAGTGCGGCTTCGATCTTCTGGGTCAGCGAGTCGGGGTCCAGCACGTCCGCGACGCGGATGCCGATGCGCGCGATCTTGTCCTGGTAGCACGGTCCGATGCCACGGCCGGTGGTGCCGATCTTCTTGTTGCCGAGGTAGCGCTCGGTCACCTTGTCGATGGCGACGTGATAGGGCATCAGCAGGTGCGCGTCAGCCGAGATGAGCAGGCGCGAGGTGTCGACGCTGCGGTCCTCGAGGCCCTTCAGCTCGGTGAGCAGCACCCCCGGGTCGACGACGACGCCGTTGCCGATGACATTGGTGACGCCGGGGGTGAGAATCCCCGACGGGATGAGGTGCAGGGCGAAGTTCTCGCCAGTGGGAAGCACGACGGTGTGACCGGCATTGTTGCCGCCCTGGTACCGCACGACCCACTGCACACGTCCACCGAGTAGATCGGTGGCCTTTCCTTTGCCCTCGTCGCCCCATTGGGCGCCGATGAGCACGATTGCCGGCATGGCTTAATCTCCCGCTTGATGTGGTGCAGCCGGTGACACACCCTATCTCAGCAGGTCGGAAGGATCTCTCTTGAGTGCCAGTGACAGAGCCGCGGGCGTAGTCGTGCTCCGGTTCGGCGAGCACCGCGTACCGCGCGGTCTCACCGGCCTGGACACCGTCGACGTCGCGGGTTCGGCAGACGTCGACGCGGCCGCGGCCGGTGCGCGCCGGCTCGTCGTGGTGGGCGCCGACGCCGATCTGGCGACGGTGCTGACCCGGCTGATGCGCACCGAACGCCTCGGCGTGGAGCTCGCCGCCGCGCGCGGGTTCTTCCCGCGTTCCGCCGTGACGGGCGAGGCGCGACGGGTGCCGCTGATCCGTGACGACGCCGGGATCGCGATCGTGGGGTCCGCGCAGTGGCGGGGCTTTGAGCAGGGGCTTTTCGGCGAGGCGGTGGTCGACGACACGACCCTGTTCACCGGCGACGTCGCGGGCGTACGGATCGAGCCGACGGCGGAGATGCCGGGGTTGCGCGCGGCAGTGCAGTCCGGGCGCGGCCGCCCGCAGCGCTGGGTGGCGGGACGGGCTGCACAGCTGGGGACGACGGGCGCGCGGGTGATCCGCGACGGTGTGGAGGGCCCGCGCGAGGTCAAACGGTCGACGTTCTACCGGCACACCGAAGGCTGGCTACGGGTCGGCTGACGGAGACGTGGGTACCGTCGAATCGTGAGCATCCGCCCGCTGCGCCAGTCGGTGCGGCCGAGCCCCGTCTTCCTCGCCGTGCTGGCGATCACCGCCGCAGGGGGCGCCCTGGCGTGGATCGCAGCGGATACGGTGCGGCCGCTGGCCTACGCCGGTGTGTTCGTCTTCGTCATCGCGGGGTGGCTGGTATCGCTGTCCCTCCACGAGTTCGGCCACGCCTTCACCGCGTGGCGCTTCGGGGACCGCGATGTCGAGATGCGCGGCTATCTGACGCTCAACCCGCTGAAGTACTCCCATCCCCTGCTCTCGCTCGGGTTGCCGGTGCTGTTCATCGCGCTCGGCGGGATCGGCCTGCCCGGCGGGGCGGTGTATCTGCGCACGGGGTGGATGACCCCCCGCCAGAAGACACTGGTCAGCCTCGCCGGACCGTCCGCGAACCTGCTGCTGGCGATCGTGCTGCTGGGGCTGACGCGGTTGCTCTACGACCCGGCCCACGGGGTGTTCTGGGCGGCGCTGGCGTTCCTGGGCTTCTTGCAGGTCACCGCGTTCGTCCTGAACATCCTGCCCATCCCGGGGCTCGACGGCTACGGCGCACTCGAACCGCATCTGGGCCGCGACACGCAGCGGGCGCTCGACCCCGTCAAGCAGTGGGGGTTCTTCATCCTGCTGATCCTGCTGCTCGCCCCCGTGCTCAACCAGTGGTTCTTCGGCGGCGTGTACTGGCTCACGGAGCTGTCCGGGGTGCCGAGCACGCTGGTCTCGATCGGCGGCCAGCTGACCCGCTTCTGGTCGGCGTGGGGGTAGCACTCCTCCCGGCTCGTCCCCGCACCTCCCCGCGAGCAGACGGACCCTTGCGATATATGCGACTTCACGCATAGATTGCAGGCATGGGCGCGGGTCACGATCACCAGCACGGGACCGACGCCCGCGTCAGCAGGATGCTGATCGCCGCGGCGATCCTCACCGCGTTCTTCGCCCTTGAACTGACCACCGCGCTGTGGATCAACTCGATCGCCCTGCTGGCCGACGCCGGGCACATGCTCACCGACCTCGTCGCGATGTTCATGGGGCTGACGGCCGTGCTGCTCGCCCGGCACGGCAGCGCGTCACCCGCACGCACCTACGGTTGGCACCGCGCCGAGGTCTTTACCGCGGTGGCCAATGCGGCCCTGCTGCTCGCGATGGCGGTGTTCATCTTCTACGAGGCGATCGAACGCCTCGGGGATGCACCCGAGGTCCCCGGCGTACCGATGATCGTGGTCGCACTGGCCGGTCTGGCCGCCAACGCCGTCGTCGTGCTGCTGCTGCGCGCACACTCCAAGGACAGCCTCGCCGTCAAAGGCGCTTACATGGAGGTGGTCGCCGATACGGTCGGCAGCATCGGCGTACTCATCGCCGGCATCGTGACGGTCACGACGCGCTGGCCGTACGCCGACGTGGTGGTCGCGGTGTTCGTCGCGCTGTGGGTGCTGCCGCGGGCGATTTCGCTGGCCCGCGCGGCTCTGCGGATCCTGTCCGAGTCGTCACCCGCCCACATCGACGTCGACGAACTGCGCACCGCGCTGTGCGCGGTCGACGGGGTGACCGAGGTGCACGATCTGCACGTGTGGACGCTGGTGCCGGGCAAGGACGTCGTCACCGCGCACCTGACCTCGGCCCGCGATTCCGCCCGCGTGCTCGACGACGCCCGCGCGGTGCTGGCCGCCCGCGGTCTTGACCATGCGACGGTGCAGGTGGAACCGCCCGAAGACGCCGCCGACTGCAGCAACTGCGAGAAGAACGACTGGTAGATGGGCCATTTGTCGCTGGGCGCCGAGATCGACACCACGGCTGTTAAGCCGACGGCTTGACAGCCCCCACGTAGATCTCGGCGAAGGCCGGCCCGAAGCGAAGGCCTCAGCTCAGGCCGAGTGCTCCGCGCGCGGCCGGATCGCAGTCGTCGAGCAGATCCAGGCACCGCTGGTATTCGTCGGTCTCGCCGATCGTGTCGGCTGCGCGGGCCAGCGCCGCCACACACCGCAGGAAACCGCGGTTGGGTTCGTGCCGATAGGGCACCGGGCCGAAGCCCTTCCACCCGTTGCGGCGCAGCGCGTCCAGGCCACGGTGGTAGCCGGTGCGCGCGTACGCGTAGGCGGTGATGGCCTTGTCGTCGGCGAGTGCGTCCTCGGCGAGCGCGGCCCACGCCACCGACGCCGCCGGGTGAGCGGCCGCGACGATCGCCGGGTTCTCACTGGCGTCGAGTTCCGCTTCCGCGTCGGGGTCACCCGGCAGCAGTACCGGCTCTGGTCCGAGAAGATCACCCATCCGCGTCATGACGAACATTGTGCCGTGCCCGCCGCGGCGATCGGTCATCGGCTCGGATCGGTCGATAAGCTCCACCCGGTAGCGTCGTTGGAGGAGGAACGCAGCAGGGATGTCGAACCCACGAGGGCCCGAGCAGGGCGACGAGCCGACCGTGCAGTCGGCAGCGGGTGGTCCCGGTGAGCAGAGCGGTCCGGATGACGCCACGCGGCCGTCGCCGTCAGCCGATCACGAACCCGCCACCGAGATCATCTCGTCGGCGCGGCCGGACGAACGGCAGCCGGCCGAACCAGAGGAAGCCGAACGACGTTTCACCGCGCCATCGGGCTTCGACGCGGGGTCCACCCAGAAGATCGACCCCCCACCGGAGCCGGCCACCGAGGTGTTCCCGAGGTCGGAGACCGCAGGCACGGGTGCCGACACCGACCCGTTCGCCGCGCAGAAGGCCGCGAGCCCGCAGGTCATTCCGCCGCGGGGTGACACGCCACGCCCGCCGCAGCAGGGCCGGCGCAGCTGGGGCTGGGTGGTGGCTGTCGTGCTGGTGATCGCGGCGCTCGTGGCGATCGCGATCCTGGGCACCCTTCTGCTGACCCGCGGGTCGGGGTCCACAGCGTCGCAGGAAGACCAGGTCCGGGCGACGATCGAGCAGTTCGACGCCGCCATTCAGAACGGGGACCTGGCCACGCTGCGCGGCATCACATGCGGTGTGACGCGCGACAACTACGTCAAGTACGACGACAAGTCGTGGGCAGACACGCACGAGCGTGTCGCCGCGGCGAAGCAGTACCCCGTGGTGGCCAGCGTCGACCAGGTGGTGGTCAACGGCGACCACGCCGAAGCCAACGTCACCACCTTCATGGCATTCGCGCCACAGACCCGCTCGACGCGCAGCTTCGACCTGATGTTTCGTGACGAGCAGTGGAAGATCTGCCAGGCCCCCACGCCCTAGCCGGCTGACACCGACCGCCCGGCGCTGTGCAGATCCCGGCACGCCTCGATGACACGCTCGGTCATCCCCGCCTCGGCCTTCTTCAGGTAGCTGCGCGGATCGTAGAACTTCTTGTTGCCCACCTCGCCGTCGATCTTGAGCACACCGTCGTAGTTCGCGAACATGTGCGCGGCGATCGGGCGGGTGAACGCGTACTGGGTGTCGGTGTCGACGTTCATCTTCACCACGCCGTAGCGCAGCGAATCCTCGATCTCCGACTTCAGCGACCCCGAGCCGCCGTGGAACACGAAGTCGAAAGGCTGTGCGTCCGAATCCAATCCGAGCTTCGCTGCGGCCACCTTCTGGCCCTCGGCCAGCACCTCGGGCTTGAGTTTGACGTTGCCCGGCTTGTACACACCGTGCACGTTGCCGAACGTGGCGGCCAGCAGGTACCGACCGTGGTCACCTGTTCCGAGGGCGTCGACGGTCTTCTCGAAATCCTCGGCGGTGGTGTACAGCTTGTCGTTGATCTCGGCCTCGACGCCGTCCTCTTCACCGCCGACCACGCCGATCTCCACTTCGAGGATGATCTTTGCCGCAGCGGCTTGCTTGAGTAGTTCCTGTGCGATCGTGAGGTTTTCGTCGATCGGGACGGCCGACCCGTCCCACATGTGCGACTGGAACAGCGGTTTGCCACCTGCGGCGACCCGCTCGGCGGAGATCGCCAGCAGCGGCCGTACGTAGGTGTCCAGCTTGTCCTTCGGGCAATGGTCGGTGTGCAGGGCGACGGTGACCGGGTACTTCGCGGCGATCACATGGGCGAACTCGGCCAACGCCACAGCACCGGTCACCATGTCCTTCACACCGAGCCCGGACGCGAATTCCGCTCCACCGGTGGAGAATTGGATGATGCCGTCAGAGCCGGCGTCAGCGAACCCCTTGATGGCGGCGTTGATGCTCTCCGACGATGTGCAGTTGATGGCGGGGAAGGCGAACGAGTGCTGCTTGGCACGGTCCAGCATCTCGGCGAAGACCTCGGGCGTAGCGATCGGCATACGAGAAGTATCCACCCATCGCCGCGCGATCACATCGTAAGGACCATCCGATACCGCGCCCGGCCCTCGTCCATCGCGGCGTAGGCCTCTGCGGCGTCGGCCAGCGGCCGCTCCTCGACCTGCGCCCGGACTCCCGACAGCACGGCGAAGTGCATGGTCTCCGCGACGTCGCGTGAGGTGCCCGAGGGATGCCCCGTCACCGACAGCCCCGCGTTGATCAGGTCGAGCGGGCTTATCGGCAACGGCTCCGGGGTGACGCCGATGGTGATCAGTTCCCCCTGCGGGCCCAGCCCGCCGACGGCCTGCCCCATCGCGGTCGAGCTCGCCACGGTCGCGAGGATCACCGCGGCGCCGCCAAGCTTCTGCAACGTCGCGGCCACGTCCTCGGCGGTGGAGTCGATGTAGTGGTGCGCACCGAGAGCTTTGGCGTCGCCCTCCTTGGAAGGACCACGGGCTATTGCGACCGTTTCGAACCCCATCGCCCGCGAGAACTGCAGGCCGAGGTGGCCGAGGCCGCCGATGCCGACGACGGCAACTAGGTCACCGGCGCGCGCCCTGGTCTGCCGCAGGCCGTTGAACGTGGTCACCCCGGCGCAGCCCATCGGCGCCGCCTCCACGAACGACAGCCCGTCGGGGATGCGGGCCGGCGCGGTGGCAGGAACGATCACCGATTCGGCGTACCCGCCGGGATAGTGCCAACTGGGCACTTGCAGGTTCACGCACTGCATGAACTGGCCCCTGCGGCACGGGATGCATGTGTTGCAGTTGCCGCCGAACCAGCCGACCGCCACCCGGTCACCGACCGCGAATCTGTCGACCCCGTCGCCGACCTCGGCGACGGTGCCCGCAATCTCGTGACCCAGAGTGAGCGGCCACGTCATGCCGGGGAAGTTGCCGGTGGCGAATCCGTGGTCGGTACCGCAGACGCCGCATGCGGCGACGTCGATGCGCAGGTGGCCGGGCGGCGGGGCGGGGGTTTCGACGTCCACGAGGGTCAACGGCTCACCCGCTCCGGCGACGTGGATGGCTCTGTGCGTGGGCATGATCGAAACCCTAGTGACGCGGACGCGTGGGCGCCGCCCGAATGCGTAGCGCCTGACGGCAATTTTCGGGCGGTATCTTGGGTACCCATGACGACCACCCATCTGGCCCTCATGCCCGACTTCCTGGATCCGATGACCCTGATCGGCTACTTCGGGACGTGGGCGCTGGTCGGGCTGCTGGTCGTGATCTTCGTCGAATCGGGGGTGCTGTTCCCGATCCTGCCCGGCGACTCGCTGCTGTTCGTGGCGGGCATGCTGGCCGCCGGCACCGCCGCGGTGGCCGAAGAGGGCGGTGAGGCCGTCAACTTCCAGCTGTGGCAGCTGCTGGTGTTCATCCCCATCGCGGCGATCCTGGGCGGCCAGGTCGGCTACTGGATCGGGCGGAACGTCGGGACCGCGATGTTCAAACCGGACGCCCGGTTCCTCAAGCAGAAGTATCTCGACGAGGCGCACCTGTTCTTCGAGGCGCGCGGCCCGTTCGCCATCGTGATCGCCCGGTTCGTCCCCATCGTGCGAACGCTCGCCCCGCTGACCGCGGGCGCCGCCCGGATGAGCTACCCGGTGTTCGCGCTGTTCAACATCCTCGGCGCCGTCGTGTGGGGCGTCGGGCTGGTGCTGCTCGGCTACACCCTCGGCCAGTTCGAGATCATCCAAAAGCTGCTCGAACCGATCTTCATCGCCATCGTGATCGCCTCGGTCGCGCCGATGTTCATCGAGTACTACAAGCGGCGCCGGGCGGCGAAGCGGGCGGGGATCGTCGCGCCGCCGATCGAGCCCTAACCCGCGAGTTCGGTCAGGATCGTCGCCGTCGGCTTCTCGGCGGCGTGGCGGAAGCCGGTGCCCGCCCACAGATGGACCAGGTTGGCCTCCCCGGCGGCGGCCGCGGCCTTGCGCAGCGGACTCGTCAGATGGTGGATCGCGGGATAGCCGAGCGGGGCCGACGCCTCGAATTGGTCGATGAACCGGTTGCGCAGTCCCCGTGCCGGGCGTCCGGTGAACGCGCGGGTGATGACGGTCTCGGTGCGCGACGGGTCAGCCAGCGCAGCCCGGTGGGTGGCTGAGGCGCCGCTCTCGTCGGCGCGAAGCAGCACCGTCCCGACCGCCACGGCCGAGGCACCGGCGCGCAGCACCGCGGCGACGTCGGCGGCGGTGGCCAGTCCCCCGGCCGCGATGACGGGCAGGCGGACGGCCTCGGTGACCCGGGCGACCAGTTCGGTCAGCGGCACCGATGCGGGCATTCGGTCCGGGGTGAAGGTTCCAGAGTGTCCACCAGCGACAGACGCCTGGACGGCGAGCATGTCGACACCCGCCGCGGCGGCCGCCTCGGCCTCCTGCGGTGACGTGACCGTCTGCACGACGGTGGTGCCGGCCTTCTGCAGCGCGCGGATGACGTCGATCGCGGGCAACCCGAAGGTGAAGCTCACGACAGGCACCGGCTCGGAGCGCAGCAGGTCGACTTTGGCGTCGAATGCGTCGTCGTCGTCGACCGGGCCGGTGGGCAGGGTGACGCCGTACCGGTTTGCCTCGACCTGGACGGCGGCTGCGTAGCGGCGGTACGCCTCGGTATCGATGGGTACCGGGTTCGGCGCGAAGACGTTGACGCCGAACGGAACTGATGCGGCCCGAACGGCCGTGATCTCGGCCTGCAGGGCTTCCGGCGTCTTGTAGCCCGCCGCGAGAAGTCCCATGCTGCCCGCGCTGGCGGCGGCTCTCACCATGTCAGTGGTCGTGGCCCCGCCCGCCATGGGTGCGGCGAGCACGGGTAGCCGTACGCCCAGATCGTCCAGTGGTGTTGTCATCGCCTGCTCCTCGCCTTCTGTGCGGATGTTGCTCTGTGGAACGGGTGCTGCGCAAGCGGACATGCCACATCGACAGGACCGGTTTCCTCCCTACTGAGAGGCGCAACCTCCCAGGTCGGGGGAATGAAGTCCGTCGATATCGGCGTTCCCCCGGACACGCCGGTGAAGAATCCGGTGGACACCGTCCGAACCGCGACGCGCCACGGCTCGAACCCGGCCAGAGGAGCCGTCATGGGCATGAAACTCGAAGTCGTCGTTCTGCCCGTTCCGGGGCCGGATCCGGATCGCCGCAGTTACTCGTCGTTCGCAAGCTTCCAGGACCCAGACGGTAACACCTGGTTCCTGCAGGAGATCACCGATCGCCTGCCCGGGCGCTGATCGTCGAAACCATTGCAACACAAAGGGAGAGAATCATGAAAACACAGAACATCGTCGCGCTGGTGAGCGGAGCGAACCGCGGACTGGGCCGCCGGTTCGCCGAACAACTCGTCGCCCAAGGCGCCAAGGTCTACGCCGGCGCCCGCCGACCCGAAACCGTCGACCTGCCAGGGGTGATACCGGTGCAACTCGACATCACCGACGCCGGATCGATCCGCCGCGCAGCCGAATTCGCCGCTGATGTCAATGTCGTCATCAACAACGCCGGGGTCTCCACACAATCCACGCTGCTCGACGGATCGCTCGACGACATCCGCTTGGAGATGGAGACTCACTACTTCGGCACCCTGCAGGTGATCCGGGCGTTCGCGCCGATCGTCGAAGGCAACGGCGGCGGAGCGATCCTCAATGTGCTGTCGATACTGTCCTGGGCACATCCACCGACCAGCGGCGCCTACGCAGCAGCGAAGGCGGCCGGCTGGGCGATGACCGATGCGGTGCGAACCGAGTTGGCGCCGAGAGGAATTCACGTCGCCGCACTGCACGTCGGCTACATGGACACCGATATGGTTCCCTACATCCCTGCCGACCAGAAGACAGACCCGGGTGTGGTCGCCAAGCTCGCGCTCGACGGCCTGTTCGCCGGCGAGGACGAGATCCTCGGCGACGCCAACACGCGCGCGGTGAAGGCGGGACTGTCGGGAGCGCCGCGCTGAGGCCTTTGCGTCGGAACGGACGAAATCAGCTGTAGCAGTATGAATCCGACGAAGCGTCGCCACCCTGCAGCCGGATCTGGTGCACCCGCAGCCCACGGAACTCCGCGCCGTGGGGGAAGAAGTTCCCGTCGATACTGAGCCCGCCGTCGGGATCCGCGTCGAGCTTGGCCATCCACGCGCCCACGCCGTCGGGGTAGAACTGGTCGTCCCACGCTCCGTACAGCGAATTGGTGAAGTACACCCGCTTTCCGTCGCGGCTGACTTCCACCATCTGCGGTCCGCCTGCCAGTGGCATATCGGGCATCGCCGGATGCGGTGCGCGGTCGACGATGCCGCCGAGCCGCACAGCTCCGACCTGCTTGGGTGCCGCGGGGTCCGACACGTCGAATTGTTTCAACTCCCCGGTGCCCCAGCACGATACGTACAGGAACCGGTCGTCGACCGACAGGTCGATGTCGCTGATGAGCGGTGGCACTGCGGAGAACGGCTTGAGTGCGGGAGGCAGCAGGTCCGGGTCGGCGGGTTCGGCGGGGATGGTGATGACTTTCTCCGCTTTCCACTCGTTCCCGTCGCGGAACCAGCGCCAGACCGAGCCGGACAGATCGTCGGTCGATATGACCACCCCGACGAAGCCCCAGGTCGCCTCGGGGTCGTGAGAAGGGCGCACCTCCAACGCCATCTGATGCTGGGCGCCCAGGTCGACGCGCTGCACGTGTTCACCTTTGGCGAGGTTCCAGAAGTGAATGGCATGCCCGTACTTCTGGCCGAGTAACAAGTCCGGCACGATGCCGTTCTCGATCATCGACGGGCTGCCCCACTCGCTCGAGATCAGCACGTTCTGATTGAGATGCCACCAGGCGTCGTAGTGGAAGTGCTGCGGTCCGCGATCGGTCTCCCACGCCCGCAGCACGTCGAATGTCGCGTGGTCGAGCAGGGCGATCCCGCCCGGTCCGTCGTCGTCACCCTCGGGGCCGCCCAAACAGGTCAGGAAAACGCCGTCGGGTCCGCAGTGCAGGGTGTGCGGACGCGAGTAGCCGGCCGTCTCGGACAGGGTCCTGGCGTCGATCGTCTTGACCAGCGTCGGGTTGCGCGGGTCGGGCCGGGTGTCGAATACGTGGAGATCGGATGACCGCAGGCCCGGCACCAACAGGTAACGGCGCTCCAGACCGTGCATGTCATGACCCTCGTGCTTGAGGGCGCTGCTGCAGGCATTCCACCCGAAGTGATGGAGCTCGTCGCCGTGGCCGGGGACCTCGGTCCAGCCGACCACCCGCCCGTAGCTGTCCGAGTCCGGGTTCACATCGACGACGGTCATCGCATCGTGCTGTTGTGCGGTGCGGTCGAAGGCCACCACGTACGCGAGCTGCTCGCCGGGAGCGGCTGCCGCCTCTGCGGCGGTGCGGTAGAACGTCGGATCGATCGATGGATGAGCCATGTGAGGACCTCCCCAATGGGGTGATCGTAGTCCCGGCCGACACTGCAGATCCGCGAATGAACCAGCCGGCCGGTTCTACCCCTTGAGCCCCAGCGCGCCGGCCAGCTCCCGCAGCGCCGGCCGCGGATCGGCCATCGGATCGTCGCCCAGCACCTGCAGCACCACGTGGTCGGCGCCGGCGTCCAGATGCGCGGTCACCGACGCGGCGGCCTGCTCCACCGAACCCATGCCGACGACACCGCGAGCCAGCCGGTCCGAACCGCCACGCACCAGATCGGATTCGTCGAATCCCTGACGCAGCCACGAGTTCCGGTAGTTCGGCAGTCCGCTGTAGACGTCGAGGTGTTGGTGCGCGCGGCGCAACTGGTCGGCGTCGTCGCCCCCGATCGCGACCGCCTGCTCAGAGACGATCCACTTGTCCGGCCCGAGGATGTCACGCGTGGTGTGAGTCTGCTCGGGCGTGACGAGGTAGGGGTGGGCGCCGTCGGCATGCGTGCCGGAGAGCTCGATCATCTTCGGCCCCAACGCGGCGAGGAGCCGGACCGGCCGCGGCGCGCCGGGTTCGATCGCCTCCGACACCGCCGCCATCTTCTCGAGGTAGTTGCGCATCGTCGCCAACGGCTTGGAGTACGTGCCGCCCATCGCATGTTCGACCAGCGGGGCGTGGCTGACGCCGAGACCGAGCACGAAGCGGTTCGGGTGCAGCGCATTGAGCGTGCGCCCACCGGTCTCGGCGGCCGAGGGCAGCCGGATGTGGATGTTGGCGATGCCGGTGCCGACCACCAGTCGATCGGTCGCGGCGAGGAACGCCGCCGACTGCGTCAGGCACTCCTTGCCCGTCACCTCGGGGAGGAACAGCGAACCGAAGCCGAGCGCCTCGATCTCCCGCGCGACGTCCTGCGCGTCGGTGATCGACCAGGTCTCACTGGCCCACCAGACACCGATCCGGGCAGGGAATTCGATGTTGGGCCTGCTGGATTCGCTCACCATCTCAACCTAACCGGAACTCGTGGACCTCAGGCCGTCGGGTGGGCTGCGAACCAGTCGAGCATTAGTCCCGCGAGCTCGTCGGGCCGCTCCTCGGGGATCCAGTGCGACGCACCCGACATGATCTCGAACCGGTACTCCCCGGCGACATAGCGCTCCGTGTCGTAGGCACCCTTGGCCAGCAGCGCCGGATCCGCGTCACTCCACACGAACATCGTCGGCACGGTGATCTTGCCGCCGGTGGCGCGCGGATCCATCAACGGCATCGCCCGGTACCAGTTCAGGCCGGCGGTCAGCGCACCCGGTTCGCGCATCGCGGCGATGTCACGTTCGGCGAGCGCCGGGGTCTGGCTCATCCTTGTCAGCGAGGCCTTGGCGACCCCGCCGCCGCGGCTCAGCAGCACCCGCTCGGGCAGCCAGGGCAGCTGGAAGAAGTACATGTACCAGGACGCCAAACCCTGCCTGCTGGTCCCGATGGCCTTGAGGAACGCCGCCGGATGGGGCACCGACACCGGGGTCACTGTGGCGAGCCGCTCGGGCATCTCGGCGGCGACTCCCCAGGCGACGGCGGCACCCCAGTCGTGGCCGACGACGTGCACGCGGTCGGCGCCACTGGCGTCGATCAGCGCGCCGACGTCCGCGACCAGTTCCGGGATGCGGTAATCACGCCGTCGAGACGGCCGCGCCCCCGGTGAGTACCCCCGCTGATTGGGGGCGAGGCAGCGGTATCCCTGCGCGGTGAGACGCTCGATGATGGCGTCCCAGCTGGTGTTGCGCTGCGGGAACCCGTGCAGCAGCACGACGACCGGGCCGTCGGGCGGGCCGGCGTCGCGGACGTCGAACACCAGGTCGTCGCGCCGGTACTGATCCATACCGCTCAGCATGGCACTTCGGGTCAGTTCGCGGAACGGGTGTGCTCGTCGTGTTCGTGGTGGATGCGTCCGCCGATGCCGCCGAGCGGACGTCCCGTGCCGCCCCACCGGCGGGCGATGATCTCCGCGGCGATCGACACGGCGGTCTCCTCCGGTGTGCGCGCGCCGAGGTCCAGGCCGATCGGGCTGGCCAGGCCGGCGAGTTCGTCGTCGGTCAGCCCGGCTTCGCGGAGCCGCTGCACGCGGTCCTCATGGGTGCGGCGGGAGCCCATCGCGCCGATGTAGCCGACGGCGGGCAGCCGTAGCGCGACCTCGAGCAGCGGAACGTCGAACTTCGGATCGTGGGTCAGCACGCAGATGACGGTGCGGCCGTCGAGGGTGCCCGCTTCGGCCTGCGCGGCCAGGTAGCGGTTCGGCCATTGGACGACGACCTCGTCGGCCGTGGGGAACCGCGCACGCGTCGCGAACACCGGCCGCGCGTCGCACACGGTGACCCGGTAGCCGAGCAGCGAACCCTGCCGGGCGACGGCGGCGGCGAAGTCGATGGCGCCGAAGACCAGCATGCGCGGGCGGGGCGCGTGCGCGGCGACGAACACCTCCATACCCTCGCCGCGGCGCTCGCCGTCGGGCCCGTAGGTCAGCACCTCGCTGCGGCCGGTCGCCAGCAGACCGCGCGCATCATCGGTGACGGCCGCGTCGGCGCGAGCGGACCCGAGGCTGCCCACGACCTCATCGCCGCGGACCACCAGCCGCCGGCCCATCCATGCCGGATCGGGGTGCGCGATGACGGTCGCGACGGCGACCGGCCGGTGCTCGTCGATGTCCTCGGCGACGGCGGCCAGCTCGGGAAAGACGTTCTGCGACACCGGTTCGACGAACACGTCGAGAATGCCTCCGCAGGTGAGGCCGACGGCGAAGGCGTCGTCGTCACTTACGCCGTAGCGCGCCAGCCTGGCCACCCCGTCGGCGATCACCTCGTTGCCCAGCTCGTAGACCGCGCCTTCGACGCAGCCGCCGGAGACCGAACCGCTGGCCGCGCCGTCCGGGCTCACCACCATCGCGGCGCCGGGCGGGCGCGGTGCGGACCGGAAGGTGCGCACCACCGTCGCCACGGCCGCGGTGCCGCCGGACCGCCAGATCGCCATGAGATCGGCCAGCACATCCCTCACGTGTACCAACCTAGGCGTGTTCTGAGCGAACGCTCAGCGCGGGGGTCTGCCGGCTTCCAGTGCGCGGATCAGGCTGGCGGCGTCCCACGGTCCCCTGTGCCGTTTCCCGTTGACGAAGAAGGTGGGTGTGGAGTTGAGGTCCATCGCCTCCGCGTCCTGCGCATCGTCCCGCACCCGGTGCAGCACTTTCGAGGCGTGCACCCGCACGTCCTGGTCGAACCTCTCGATATCGAGTCCGATCGCGACCGCGTACCGGTACATGTCCGACCACTCCAGATCGTCCTGGTGGCCGAACAGTTCGACGCCCATCTCGAAGAACTTGCCCTGCAGCGCGGCGCCCTCGACGGCCCGGGCCGCGTCGAAGGCCCGCGGATGCGCGCGTTCGAGCGGGAAGTGGCGCCACACGTAGAGCAGGTCGTCGCCGAAGTGGGCGCGCACCTCGTCGATGGCGCCCGTCGCGCGGCCGCAGAAGGGGCATTCGTAGTCGCCGTATTCGACGAGGACCAGGGGCGCGTCCGGGTTTCCCCTCACGTGGTCGCGGCGCGGGTCGACCGGCCGCACCAGCTCGAGCCCGACAGGTTGCGGCGGACTGACCCAGTCGGTGACGCGGAAGAACGCCCAGCCCAACGCGAACGCGAGCACCGAGGCGATCAGCACGCCGACACGGGCTTCGTCCTGGCGGGCCGGGTCCTCGATGGCCAGATCGACGATGAACAGCGAGATGGTGAAACCGATTCCGGACAGCACCGCTCCCCCGGCCACCCGGCTCAGCGAGAGGCCGGGTGCGAGCTGCCCCCATCCGGTGGCACGCATCAGCGCGGTGGCCGCGGTGATGCCGACGAACTTGCCCACCACCAGGCCGGCGACGATGCCCCACGTCAGCGTGGACGTCAGCGCCGCGGTGACGGTGTCCTCGTCGAGGTGCACACCGGCGTTGGCCAGGGCGAAGACCGGCAGGACCCCGAACGACACGTAGGGCCCGACAGTGGTCTGCAACCGCTCGTTGATCGAGATCGATTCGCGCAGACCGCGGGTCACCGCCCGGGCATAGTGCGGGTTGGGTGACTGCCGGAAGGCCCGGACGAGGTCGACGGTCTGCTCGACCCGCCTGCGCTCCGGAGTGAAGACCGGGATGAGCACGGCGACAGCCACACCCGCCAGCGTCGGGTGCACATGTGCCATGTACAGCGCGATCCACAGCGCGAAACCGAGGACGGCGTAGGCGGGTCCGCGCAGGGTGGGCAGGCGGCGCACCAGGGCCAGCGCGACGATGAGCAGTACCGCGACGGCCAGCGGGGTGAGCGCGAGGTCGTCGGTGTAGAACAGCGCGATCGCCCCGAGCGCGCCGACGTCGTCGACAACCGCCAGCGTCAACAGGAAGATCCGCAGTCGCGCCGGGAATTTCGGTTTGATCACCGCCAGCGCGCCGACCAGGAACGCGGTGTCGGTGGAGATCACCACACCCCAGGCGTGCGCGTCGTCCCCGGAGGGGTTGAACGCGAGGAAGATGACGGCGGGAAGGATGAGGCCGGCGATGGCCGCGACGACGGGCACCGCTGCCCGCGACCGGTCGGTCAGTTCACCGATCACGAACTCGCCCTTGACTTCCAGCCCGACGATGAAGAAGAAGAACGCCATCAGGCCGTCGTTGACGAGGTGTTTGACCGACATCTCGGCGCGGTAGTCGCCGAAGCTCAGCGCGACGTGGGTATCCCAGAAAGCCGAATAGCTCTGCGCCCACGGCGAATTCGCCCACAGCATTGCCAGCACGGTGGAGGCCAGCAGCAGTGCGGCGGCTCGACTGCCGGTCGAGGGCGGGGTTTTGGGGTCGCGGCTGTAGCGACTGGGCAGCGAGCCGGTGATGCGCGCGGTCGCCTCGGTCACGTTTCGGTGGGCTCCGTATCGGAGGAACCCGCGTCGGTGGTCTGATCGCTCACGGCGTGTGCGGCCTCCATGAGCATCCACCCGGACAGCTGCACCGACAGGTCGCGCTCCGGGATCTCGGAGGCGTTGACGGCACCCTCGACGGACTCGGCTTGGCGGCCGGCGGCGGTGGGCAGTTCGGCGGTGCGCTCCCAGAACGCCCCGAAGAGCGGAAGTCCGGCCCCATCGACCTCGACGGTCTGCCGGTTGGCCCATGCGGCCTCGGCCGAGTCGAGCACGAGGCGGCGTGCGGTGTCGCGTGCCGTCGTGTCGTCGGCGGTGTGTTCGGGCAGCGTGGTCGCGACCAGGGCGAGGTAGCGCGCGAGGATCCCGTTGAACAGGCCGCCGTCCCCGCCGCCCGCGCCTTTGAGGACACCGTCGGGTGCCATGTGCGCGGCGACGGCGCCGACCATCCGGTGCACGCGCATGGCGTGTTCGTCGTCGCTGGTGCGCACCGCCAGCTCGGTCTCCAGCCCGAGCACCACGCCCTGGCAGTAGGTGTACTGCGCCCGGACCAGCGAGCCGGCCTTGATGCCGTCGAACACCAGGTGGGTGTCCGGGTCGATGAGGACGTCGTCGATCCAGTCGGCCATCTGCTGGGCCCGACGCAACCGGTCGTCGTATCGGGCCAGGAAGATCCCGGCCGGGCCGTTGGCGGGGGCGTTGAAGAACTGGTCCTGCTTACGCCACGGGATCCCGCCGCCGTCCTCCGGCACCCACGCGTTGACGAACTGGTCACTCAGCGTGGCCAGTGCCCGCGGCTTCGCCACACCGGCGATCCGGTCCGCGCGCTCGAGGGCGAGCGCCAGCCACGCCATGTCGTCGTAGTAGTCGTTGACCCACCGGCCGAGGTTGCGCAGGTGGTGCCCGCGGATCTGCCGGGTGATGCGCCGTTGGCGTTCCGGGTCGGGGTCGCGCAGTTGGGCGTCGACGAGGCAGTCCAGCAGATGGGCCTGCCACCAGTAGTGCCACGTCCCGAACCGCTTGTGCGGTGCGCCTGCCGGCCAGGCCACGACGCCGAGTTGAGTGCCGGGCAGCCCCCAGAGCCGCCTGAGGTGCCGCTGGGTGATCGCCGCTTCGGCGCTGGCCGCCCGGTTGGCCCACAGCTGATCCATGGGTTGATCCTGCCTCACCGGGCACGCGGCGGAAACCAGTCCGGACCAGGGGAATGAGACGCTTATGTCTCAGATGAGATACTCTTGGCTCATGGTGACTGATCGTGAGGGGCTGCTGCGCGCGGCCGCGGACTTCCTCGGCCGCCGTCCGAACGCGACGCAGGACGAGATTGCGGCCGCCGTCGGAGTCAGCCGGGCGACACTGCACCGGCATTTCGCGGGCAAGCCCGCGCTGATGGCAGCCCTCGACGAGCTGGCCATCTCGGAGATGCGCGCGGCGGTCGAATCCGCGCGACTCGGCGAGGGTTCGGCGGCCGACGCGCTGCGCCGGCTCGTCACCGCGTGCCGGCCGGTGTCGCCGTATCTGGCGCTGCTCTACAGCCAGAGCCAGGACCTCGACGAGGCCCAGTCCATCGACGGGTGGGCCGAAACCGATGCCTCGATCACCGCGCTGTTCGAACGCGGCCAGCGCACCGGTGAGTTCCGCCCCGACCTGACCGCGGCGTGGCTGACCGAGGCGCTGTACAGCCTCGTCGGCGGCGCCGGTTGGTGCATTCAGGTCGGCCGCGCGGCGAGTCGCGACTTCGAGCACATGATCACCGAACTACTTCTGAGCGGAGTACGAAACTCATGACCCGCCGCTGGCTCGCGCTCAGCGTCCTCACCCTGGCTGTCCTGCTCATCGGCATCGACGGCACGGTGCTGGCACTGGCGACGCCGTTCATCAGCAGCGACCTGCACACCTCCGGCATCGAACTGCTGTGGATCGGCGACATCTACTCATTCGTGCTCGCCAGCCTGCTCATCACGATGGGCAGCCTCGGCGACCGTATCGGCCACCGCAAGCTCCTGCTCTGCGGCGCAACCTTTTTCGCGGCGGTATCCATCGCGACTGCATACGCACCCTCGGCGGAGGCACTGATCGGTGCCCGGGCGCTGCTGGGCGTCGCGGGTGCCACCCTCGCACCGGCCACCCTCGCGCTGATCCGCGGCATCTTCACCGACTCCCGGCAGCGCAGCCTGGCCGTCGGCGTGTGGGCCGCGGCGTTCTCGGCGGGTGCCGCGCTCGGCCCGGTGGTCGGTGGTGTTCTGCTCGAACACTTCTGGTGGGGTTCGGTGTTCCTGATCAACGCCCCGGTCATGGTGGTGCTGCTGGTCGGCGGGCTCACGCTGTTGCCCGAGCACCGCAATCCCGAACCGGGACCATGGGATCTGCCCAGCGTAGGGTTGTCGATGGCCGGCATCCTGGGCGTGGTCTACGCGATCAAGGACACCGCGGCACACGGTCTGAAGCTCAGCGCAGTGATGGCCGCGGCCGCCGGCGCCTTCGCGTTGACGGCGTTCGTGCGCAGGCAGCTGCGGCTACCCAGCCCGCTGATCGATGTCCGGCTGTTCGCCAACCGGGCTTTCTCTGGCGTGGTCAGCGCCAATCTGCTGTCCGTGCTCGGCCTTTCGGGTCTGGTGTTCTTCCTGTCCCAGTACTTCCAGCTGGTGCGGGGCTACAGCCCGTTGGGTGCCGGTCTGGCCGAACTGCCCGCGGCGCTCACCGCGACGGTGTTCGGTGTGCTAGCCGGGTTCGCGGTGCGCCGCTGGACGAAACGAGCGGTGTTGACGACGGGGCTGGCGCTGGTTGGGATCGCGATGGCCACGCTCACGACGATCCACACCGAGACGCCCTATCCACAGCTGGGTTTCGCACTCTTCGTCGTCGGAATCGGTCTCGGGCTGGCGTTCGCCGTGGCCAGCGACGTCATCCTGGCGAGTGTCCCCCGCGAACGCGCCGGTGCGGCGGCCGCGGTCTCCGAGACCGCCTACGAACTGGGGATGGCGTTGGGCATCGCGGTGATCGGGTCGATCGTCACCGGCGTGTACCGCACCATGACTGTGCCGCCGGGTCTTCCGGACGCTGTGGTGACACAGGCCCGGGATTCGCTGGCCGCGGCGAACGACCTGGCGACCGATTTGCCGCCGGCCGAGGCCGCCGCGCTGCTGGACGCGGCGCGGGAGTCCTTCAGCAGCGGGCTGGCGATCGCCTCCGGTGTCGGGGCGGCATTGATGCTCACCTCGGCGGCGACGGTGTGGCTGCTGCTGCGCGACCGGCTACCACGAGGTGTCGAGGTCGGCGTGCTGCACGATCCAGGTGTGCATGACGATGCCCGCGGCGACGGCCGCATTGATACTGCGTGTGGAGCCGAACGCGGCAATTGACACCGTCAGTGACGCACCGGTTTTCGCATCGTCGGTGATCCCCGGACCTTCCTGCCCGAAGATCAGCAGGCAGTCTCGCGGCAGCTCGGTGTGTTCGAGCGGCACCGCACCGGGGATGTTGTCGACGGCCACGGCGGTCAGGCCGGCACCGGCGGCGAAGTCCAGCAGGTCGGCGGTGCTGTCGTGGTGGCGCAGCCGCTGGTAGCGGTCGGTGACCATGGCGCCCCTGCGATTCCAGCGACGGCGCCCCACGATGTGCACGGTGTCCACCGCGAACGCGTTGGCGGTGCGCACCACGGCCCCGATGTTGGCGTCGTTGCCGAAGTTCTCGATCGCGATGTGCAGCGGGTGCCTGCGCCGGTCGATGTCGGCGATGATCGCCTCGCGGGTCCAGTAGCGGTAGGCGTCGACGACATTGCGGGTGTCCCCGGCGCGCAACAGTTCCGGATCGTAGCGCGGATCGTCGGGCGCAGGCCCCGGCCAGGGACCGACGCCGGGGCCCTCACCCCACTCGGTCGGGCCCGGTGCTTCAGTCATCGGTGGTCCACAGGGCGGCGTGGGTCCCGATCACCGACACCGATGCGAACAGCAGCGCATTGTTGATCTCCCCCTGCGTGCACAGCGAGGCGCGCATGGCCACCGCGTCGCGCGACGAATCTGGGAGCACCAGCACCGACGCCCCGTACGCAGAACACGCGTAGCTCAAGCCCTTACCCGGCACGCTCGGTGCGACGACGACCATCAGCGGACCGCCCCGCCGCGCGGAGTCCTCGCGGTACCGGCTTGCCAGCCCGTCGATCTCGAGGCCGAGCAGCATGTAGCCGTCACCGGTGAACGCCTCCGGATCGCCCAGCGCGCTCTGGGTGAGTTGGGCGCCGTCGGCGCGGAACGCCTCGAGGCTGGACGTCTTGAGCGTGAGACCGGTCTCGCTGTCGCTGGTGGGCAGCAGACCGATCGGGAACGCCGCGGCATAGGCGACGGTGCTCCCGGGCATCCGGTCCTGAGGGGAGTACACGTAGACGCCACGCACCTGGTTCTGATCGCGTTGCGGGCCCAGACACACTGTGCCGCTGAGCCGGTCGGGGCTGGGCGCCGACAGCGGTGTGACGGTCAGGGTGTCCACGTCCTGGCAGCCGCCAAGGCCGTTGGCCTCGATCGGATGTGCCAGCGCCCCGTACAGGCCGAACCGCAGCGACTCCGGTTTGACCGGCTCACCGCTGCCCGAATGGGCGGCGTCGACGTCGACGAGGACGTGTTCGGCCTCGAACCGCAGGTTGGACACCGAGATGTTCCACCCCGAAACCTGCAGCGATTCCCCGACTTTCGCCGTCGGTGCGGCATAGGTGTCCGACGGGCTTTCGGTATCAGAGCAGCCTGACACCGCGACGAGCAGAACCGTCAGGACGACGGCGAGAAGTGCGCGCACCGGCGATCAGGTTCGCCCGCGGCCGCGGCCCACGGTCCTGGTCATGGCGCGGACCACGTTGCGCGGCATCAACCGGCTGGCGGTGGTCATGGCCTTGTACTGCAGGCTGGGCACGATGACGACTTTGCCTTTCGCGACGTCGGCGAGGCAGTCGCCGACCACGTCGTCGACTTCCAGCCACATCACCGACGGCAGACCGGACATCTCGATCCCCGCCCGCTCGTGGAATTCGGTGTGCACGAACCCGGGGCACAGCGCGTGCACCCCGACGCCGGTGCCGCCGAGACCGTTGGCCAGCCCCTCGGAGAAGGCGATCACCCACGCCTTCGACGCCGAGTACGTCGACCCCCGGCCGGGCAGCAATCCGGACACGCTGGCGACGTTGATCACGGTGCCCTTGCGCGCGTCCAGCATGGGTGGCAGCGCGGCATGGGTGAGTTGCATGACGGCGGTGACGTTGACGTCGAGCTGGGACTGCAGCACCGGGAAGTCGGCGGTCCAGAATTCGCCGGACGTGCCGAAGCCGGCGTTGTTGACGAGCACCTGCACGCCTGCGGACAACCGTTCGGCGACCTTCGCGCGGCCGTCTGCGTCGGCGAGGTCGGCGGGTAACACCTCGACGGCGGCACCGGTCTGGGCGTGCAGCTCATGGGCGAGGGATTCGAGGCGGGTCACGTCGCGGGCGACGAGCACCAGGTCGTGGCCGTCGGCGGCGTATCGCCGCGCGAATCCCTCACCGAGGCCGGAGGTCGGTCCGGTGATCAGAGCGACGGGGCGTGGCATTGCGTGTGAGAGTACTCAGCGCTGGAGGTTGGGCGACTGGTGCCCGTTGCGCGCCGGCGGCGTCCGGCGTGCGGAGTCCGGGCGCGCGGCGGGCGGACCGTCGGGGCGGCCGGCCTCGGGACGCTGGGCGTACGGGCGGGCTGGACCGGCGGGGCCGGGGCGGCCGGCGTCGCCGCGACCCTGCGGCGGGTCCGGTTGCCGCAGCGGCGCCGGGTTGATCGGCCGGCTCGGCGACCCGCTGCGCCTGGCGACGGCCTGCACGGAATCGGTCTGTGGGATCGGCGGGAGCACGCGCAGCAGGTCGTTGAACTGCCGCACGGTGCGAAGACCTTCGTCCCACTGGGCGCGCGTGCTGGTCACCGGCATGCTGATCAGCGTCCAGTGCTGCTCGTTCCACATGACCTCGGCGCAGTCGGGCGCGGTGTGGGCGAACGTGACCATCCGCCGGTCGCAGGCACGGCGGGCGGCGTCGAGGTTCGTGGAGTACACCATCCTGGGGCCGATGGCGCCGAGCAACCAGATGTCGTTCTCGCGGGGCTCCTTGATGCCCTTGAGCCGCATGTCGACGACGACGTTCGTGCCGACCTTGCGGTGCAGCGCGATCACGGTGGCGACGTCTTCGAGGTCGAAGATGAACACGGCCTCGCCGCGGATCTGACCGAGCACGACGTTCTTGGCGTTGACGTCACCGACGGTGGACATCACGCCGCGTTTCCAGCGTTTGAGGATGTCGGCGGATTCGTGTTCGTAGTCGAAGCCGTGCGACTTGGCCCACGACTTACGGCGTCGGCCGAGCCCGCGTCGACGGTCGATGTCGACGTAGAGAAGCACGGCTGCACCCACGAAGCAGAGCGCAGACAGCGTGAACCAGAGCGGGACCATCGCACCTAGCCTACTTGCTGGTACCGGTTTCGCCCGAACTCAAGTTGGTCACAACCCCGTCTCGGACGCATCCGCCTCATAGGTCACATGGTTACCCGCGCACTTGTCCCCGCAGCTGGAAATTGCGCTCACGGTCGTGGTCGCGAGCAGAATCACGACCCTCAGCGCAAGGTGTCGCGCCGGGGGCAGCCAAACGCAAGAAACCCCGCCATGCCGAAGCGTGACGGGGTTCCCTCGTGAGCGGTCTCAGCCCAGGCCGAGGGTCTTCGCGCAAGCGCTCATCCCAGGACCAGCGATTCGCCGTCCGGACTGAGGTTGACCGGCACGATGTCACCGTCGTGCACGTCGCCGGCCAGCAGCATCTTCGCCAGCTGGTCGCCGATGGCCTGCTGCACCAGGCGGCGAAGCGGCCGGGCGCCGTAGAGCGGGTCGAACCCGCGCTGGGCCAGCCACTTCTTCGCCGGCAGCGACACCTCGAGGTGCAGGCGGCGCTGCGCCAGCCGCTTGGCCAGCTGCTGCAACTGGATGTCGACGATGGTCACCAGCTCTTCGGGGTTGAGCCCGTCGAAGACGATCACGTCGTCGAGCCGGTTGATGAACTCCGGCTTGAAGGCCGACCGGACCGCCGCCATCACCATCTCCTCTGTTCCGCCGGCGCCCAGGTTGGACGTCAGGATCAGGATGGTGTTGCGGAAGTCGACCGTGCGGCCCTGACCGTCGGTCAGCCGGCCCTCGTCGAGCACCTGCAGCAGCACGTCGAACACGTCCGGGTGGGCCTTCTCGATCTCGTCGAACAGCACCACCGTGTACGGCCGTCGGCGAACTGCCTCGGTGAGCTGACCGCCCTGGTCGTAGCCGATGTAGCCCGGGGGCGCACCGACCAGGCGGGCCACCGAGTGCTTCTCGCCGTACTCGCTCATGTCGATGCGGACCATCGCGCGTTCGTCGTCGAACAGGAACTCCGCCAGCGCCTTGGCCAGCTCGGTCTTACCGACACCGGTGGGGCCGAGGAACATGAACGACCCGGTCGGGCGGTTGGGGTCGGCGACCCCGGCCCGGCTGCGGCGCACCGCATCGGAGACGGCGACGACGGCCTTGCGCTGTCCGACGACGCGCCTACCCAGCTCGTCCTCCATGCGCAGCAGCTTGGCGGTCTCGCCTTCGAGCATGCGGCCCGCGGGGATACCGGTCCACGCTGACACCACCTCGGCGATGTCGTCGGGCCCGACCTCCTCCTTGAGCATGACGCCCTCACGCGCCTCGGCCTGCGGCACCGCCGCGTCGAGTTTCTTCTCGACCTCGGGGATGCGGCCGTAGCGCAGCTCGGCGGCCTTGGCCAGGTCGCCGTCGCGTTCGGCGCGTTCGGATTCCTGGCGCAGCGTGTCGAGCTGTTCCTTGAGTTCGCGCACGACGTCGATGGCGTTCTTCTCGTTCTGCCACCGCGTCGTCAGCTCGGCGAGCTTCTCCTTGTAGTCGGCGAGCTCACCGCGCAACTTGACGAGGCGCTCCTTGGAGGCGTCGTCCTCTTCTTTGGCCAGCGCCATCTCCTCGATCTCGAGGCGGCGCACCAGGCGCTCGACCTCGTCGACCTCGACGGGGCGGGAGTCGATCTCCATCCGCAGCCTTGACGCGGCCTCGTCGACTAGGTCGATGGCCTTGTCCGGCAGGAAACGGGCGGTGATGTAGCGGTCGCTCAACGTGGCCGCGGACACCAATGCGGAGTCGGTGATGCGCACGCCGTGGTGCACCTCGTAGCGCTCCTTGAGCCCGCGCAGGATGCCGACGGTGTCCTCCACCGACGGTTCGCCGACGTAGACCTGCTGGAAGCGGCGCTCCAGCGCGGCGTCCTTCTCGATGTACTTGCGGTACTCGTCGAGCGTGGTGGCGCCGACCAGTCGCAGCTCACCGCGGGCCAACATCGGCTTGATCATGTTGCCGGCGTCCATCGACGAATCACCGGTCGCACCGGCGCCGACGATGGTGTGCAGCTCGTCGATGAACGTGATGATCTGCCCGGCCGAGTTCTTGATGTCGTCGAGGACGGCCTTGAGGCGTTCCTCGAATTCACCGCGGTACTTCGAGCCGGCCACCATCGAGCCCAGGTCGAGCGAGACGACGGTCTTGTCGCGCAGGCTCTCGGGGACGTCGCCTGCCACGATGCGCTGGGCCAGGCCCTCGACGATCGCGGTCTTACCGACGCCGGGCTCACCGATCAGCACCGGGTTGTTCTTGGTGCGACGGCTCAAAACCTGGACGACGCGACGGATCTCGGTGTCCCGGCCGATCACCGGGTCGAGTTCGCCTTCGCGGGCGCGGGCGGTCAGGTCGGTGGAGTACTTCTCCAGCGCCTGGTAGGTGCCCTCGGGGTCGGCGCTGGTGACGCGGGCGCTGCCGCGGACCTTGACGAACGCCTCACGCAGGGCCTGCGGCGAGGCGCCGTGGCCGGTCAGGATTTTGGCGACGTCGGAATCCCCGGTGGCCAGGCCGACCATCAGGTGTTCGGTGGAGACGTATTCGTCGTCCATCTCGGTCGCGAGATGCTGGGCTGCGGTGATCGCGGCCAGCGATTCGCGGCTCAGCTGTGGCTGCGCGTTGGCGCCGCTGGCACGGGGCAGCCTGTCGAGGAGGCGCTGCGTCTCAGTGCGAATGGTCGCGGGTTCGACGCCGACAGCCTCCAGAAGTGGTGCGGCAATGCCTTCGTTCTGCGTGAGCAGTGCCATCAACAGGTGGGCGGGCACGATCTGCGGGTTGCCGGCAGCGCTGGCCGCCTGCAACGCCGAGGTCAGCGCCGCTTGAGTCTTGGTCGTCGGGTTGAAAGAGTCCACGACACCTCCGATCCTCTGGTTGGAATGCTTCTCGTCTTCTGCAACGCGATCAAGGTTGAGTCTGTTCCGCTCAACTTTAACTTTTTCCGACGAAGTTCCAACACCGGGTGGTTACCCCGGATCTCAGCGATAATCCCAGTACTGCAGCCAGGTGATCGACGCGAAGATGGCCAGCGTCACGACGTACACCGTGACCACCACCGCCGCACCGCGCAGCGACGTCGCCCGCTCTGCCCCGTCGACCGGATCGAGCCACCGGCGGAACAGCCTCGTCGCGCCCGGCATCAGCCACCATTGCATCAGCACGACGCTGACCACCTGGCTGATCCACAGTGCCAGCCATGGCGCGGCGCCCCACCCGTCGAGCACCGGTCCGAAGAAGCGCGACAGCAGCATCACCGTCGGGTAGAGCACGAGCATGACCATCATCGCCGACTTCCAGTTCGGCGTCATGCGCAGCCGGCCGTCGTCCACCCGCACCGTGGTGCCGAACGGCGTTGTCTGCGCGAGCGACGAAAAGTCATCGGCGAGACTGCTTCTCAGCTCAGGCAGCGCCTCGGTGCGGCGCACCGACGAAAGCCAGTCGGCCAATCGGCGGTCGGTCCGGAACCGCACCACCGACAGCCAGTCGCCCGCGTCGTCGGCCGGAAACAGCGCGGTGCCCTCGTAGCCCGGAGCCTGGGCGACGGCGGTGCCGAGACGTCGCTGCGCCGAGACGAACTCCGCTTCCCTGCCCTCGGCGACGTCGTGCCGGAACGCGGCGACGCCGCGCGGAGGCGGCGCCTCGTCACTGAGCACGACGGGTGTTGTGGCCCGCCAGAACCCGAGTGCCTCCCCGCGTCGCAGCACCTCCGCATGCCGGGGACTGTCGAGCCAGCGCTCCAGCGATTCGCCGTCGGTGAATGTCACCGCCACGGCAAGGTCGAAATCGGCGAGCGAGGCGGAGGCGGCCAGAAAACCCGCATGCCCCCGCGCTGAATCGGCGAATGCGTCGACGTATTCGGCGAACCGGGCGCGGGTGGCGGCCGGATGGAAGACGGTGACGGCGGTGGCCATGGATGAGTCCCCTCGTCGACGACGGCTCACGGTAACCGCCGGCGCGCGGGGGCATCGGATCGGGGCGCCGCACCGCTACCTTAGTGCGACAACCGGATCAGAGGAGCGCACATGTCGGGCAGTTGGGGTTCGGTGCTGACCGAGCTGGTCCCACTGGCACTGGTGATCGCGTTGTCACCGCTGTCCATCATTCCCGCGGTGCTCATGCTCCAGACGCCGCGCCCGCTCCCGACCGGGTTGGCCTTCGTGGCGGGCTGGCTCATCGGGCTGGGCGTGCTGACGGCGATCTTCGTGGCGGTGTCCGGGGCACTCGGAGGTTTCGACAAGCCGCCGAGCTGGGCGTCCTGGCTGCGTATCGTGGTCGGTGCGGCGCTCATCGTCTTCGGCCTCGTCCGGTTCGCGCGCCGGCATTCCTCGGCGCACCAACCGAAGTGGTTGCGCAACATGACCACACTGAGTCCCGCGAAGGCGGCTGCCACCGCGGCCGCGCTCACCGTCGCGAATCCGAAGGTCTTGTTCCTATGCGTCGCAGCGGGTTTGGCGATCGGATCGGCCGGCCTGGGTAGCTCGGTGTGGGCGGCGGTGGTGTACTTCGCCGCGATCGCAGGTGCGAGCGTCGCCGTGCCGATCCTGGCGTACGCGGTGTCGGGCGGCCGGTTGGACGACGCGCTCGCGCGGCTGAAGGACTGGATGGAACGCAATCACGCGACGCTGATGGCGGTGATCCTTGTCGTCATCGGACTTCTGGTGCTCTACAAGGGTCTTCACGCGCTCTGACGCGGCAGCCCCAGAAGGCAGGTCCTTGACCCTAACGCAATCCATCGCGCTGGGCGGCGATCGTCATGGCGTGATGGACTGTCGCCTGCCATCGCTGGATCTCGGCCAGCTGCTGGTCAAGCCCCGGGGTCCCGGTTTTCACCATGAGAACCCCGCCGCGTCTCGCGAATACGCTGCGCCGCCGCACGATGTTGATCATGTGGTCGCATCGGCGCCACTCAGCAGCCAGTTCTGCGTGCGGCGCGTACCAAAGTCGCTCCGCGGGCCATCTTGCAATGAACGAGGCAGTGTCCTGCCGGAGACGGGTTTCCTCTGCATCCCACCGATTGAAGGAAGAACGACGAAACACGTACGCCAAAACAGACGCGGCGGCGAGGAGGCAGACGAAGATCACCATCGCAGGCCAGGCATCGAGGAGTTCAGCCCATGAATCGGGCCATTGCCGCGACAACGCGAGAAACTCACTCCCGGACGGCGGCGACGCATTCACCACGCCAGGAACTTTAATACGCCGAAGGCGGTCGCGGGTGCGGCGATCACGTAACTGAAGTACTTCGACGACAGCCTCCAGTGGACGAGCCGCCCGCCGCGGGGGAACGAAATTGGTGCGTCACCGAGGTACGACGCGCTGTTAGGCTCGCAACCCGAGGAGGAGTCATGGGGATCAACCCGGTCGAGATTTTCTTTGCGGGCAAAGGTCTCATCGAGCACCTCGTCGGTGCCGCGGAGGGTGACGAACAGGCGATCGCCGGCCTCGGCGCAGACGCTCTGGGAATCGTTCAGATGTTCCCCAAGGCTCCCCAGACACCGATCATCAGTGCCGGTCTGATGACCATCAACGTCATGCAAATGGCATGCGGGATCGGAACGCCGGACAATGGCGACCGGTACTGGGAGGGCAGTCGGAAGTCGCACGCGGTGATGAAGACGCTGGACCAAGCCTCTCCCACCGACGAGTGGGAGGGTTTGGGGTCGGACGCGTACGAGACTGCCAACAGCAGTCAGCGTGACCGCGCACGGCAGATGAAGGAAGCCGACTGGGCGGTGCGCAACATCGTCGCCAAGCAGAGTGTGCGAGTCATCTCGCTCAAGAACTTCCTCGATCTCGAGGCGACGGTTCTCAGTGGGTTCATCATTCCCGCGCTCGTCGCGCTTCGGCTGCCACCGCCGTTCGGTCCGATTCTTTTCGTCTCGATTCAGACAGGCGGAGTCCTCGGGACAGTGCCGCCCTGCGAGATCGAGATGCTCATGATGGCCCGTGACGCCGTGAACCACGCTCGGAGCTTGGAAGAAGTAGCACGCACCTATGACGCGATCGCCACGGGTGCAACAGCGGCGGAGTCTCCGACGGGCCTCAACCCGCAGGGCACTTGCACGCCAGCCGGCTCCCCCGGCGGGGAACCTCCCGTTCCGGGTCATCCGGCACCGCCGGCATACCCCACCCCGCGCGGAGAACACACGTCACCGGCGGGCAACGGCTCACCACCGGTACGAGGGAGCGCACCCTCGACATCAGGCTCACCGTCCGGTGGAGGCAGCGAAGGAGCCCCCGGTCGACAGATACCTCAGCAACCGACGTTCGTGAACCCGCCAGAGTCCCACTGGGAAGACGCTGGCCCGAGTGGATCTCCAGCCTTCGGCGGACTGTCAGGTTCCGTCCCGCTGGGATCATCGGGCGGGATGTCCAGCGCCGGACCGTCCAATCAGGGCAACCCGGGCGGTTCGGCCATCGGCGGTCTCCTGGGATCGCTGATAGGACACGCCGCGCAACTGGCAGGCCAGATCGCGAGCGCGCAGGATTCGAAGAACGACCGAGATTCGGCTCGCGACAAAGGCCTGGATGGCGACTCGACACCCGAGGACGACCCTGCGATCTTGCCTGAGTCCACCCCTGACCATGCGTCAGCTGCCGGCCAGAACGAGCGTGCGCCCCTCGAATCCATTACACGGACCACTGACGTGGTTCCTAACGCGCAACCGAAACCGATTACACAGGAAGAGAATTGACGGACAATCTGCGCGTCACCGCGTCCCATGTACGCCAGCTAGCCGCCCGTCAGGCCGAAGCGGCGGCGGGTATCGAGACAGCGTCGACAGTGACGGACGGTCTCGGCGTGGCGATGTGGATGACTCACGGAATCATCTGTGCGCCGTCGAATGCCGCGATGGGGGCTACAGAGAGCGCGCGCGACGCAGCCTGCGCCGCAATGAAATCGGTTTCGAACGATCTCTCCACGAAGCTGGGCACCGCAGCCGAACGTTACGAGGGGACAGACCGCGCCGGTCGCGCGCGGCTTGACGAGCAGATGCCGCCACGCTGACACATGGCGCCCACATCACGCGAACCTGACAGCGACTGGGACGATTCCGTCGGCCAAACGACGGGATTCCAGCCGTACATCGGTGCCGTCGACGATGATTACGACGAAGCGTCGGCGCTGGACCAGCTCTACGTGCACACCCCAGCCGGGATCGAAGACGACGACAATCATCAGCTCGCAGGGGCACTACTGCCGGAGGAACCTCAGACCGAAGAGACCGGCATTCCACTCGTTCCGGTGACGAATCCACCGGGGACCGTCACCGTGACGGCGTATCTGAGCGGTGCGGTCCAGCGTGTCGACCTGGCACTCGCGGTCCGGGCGATGACGGAATCGGAGCTGGCGGAGGAGATCCGGGTGGTCGCAGAAGTGGCCGCCATGAAGGCGACATCGGCGATGCACCTCTTCGTGCTCAGCTTTTTGACCGCGCAGGGCTTCGATCGTGTGATGGCTGAGGATGTCGTGACCCACAATCTTCCGTTCGCCACACCGCAGCAGGCCCGCCAGGCGGAAGCCGACCTCGCCGCTCGGCACGCCCACCGGGAGTGAGAACAACTGCCCTTATAGCGCGGGCAGCCCCAGCTCGTCGGCGTCGGCGGTGAGGTAGCGCGTGACCGTCGGGGCAAGCAGAGCGACGAGTTCGTCGCCTGAAAGTGTCGCCAGCGGTGGGATTTTCATGACGTAGCGCAGCATCGCGGTGCCCACCAACGAGGTGGCGGCCAGCATGGCCCGCAGGCGCGCGTGTTCGTCGCCGCCGAGCACGCCCGACACCGCGGTGAGCACGTAGGTCTGCATGAAGCTGCGGAACGCCTCGTGGGCCTCGCTGTTGGAGGTCGCCGACTGCAGCATCACCACCATGCTCGGCCCGGTCTCCGGCGACTCCCAGATCTGCAGGTACACCCGGACCATGCGGGCGCCCACGTCCCCGCCGGCCTCTGACAGCGCCGCGACCAGAAGTTCCGGATCGACGATCAGGCGCAGCGATTCCCGGAAGAGATCGAGCTTCGACCCGAACAGGTACAGCACCATCGACGGGTCGACATGCGCGTCCTCGGCGACGGCCCGCAGCGTGGTGCGCTCGTAGCCGTCACGGGCAAACCGCTTCTTGGCGGCGGCGAGCACCACCTCGCGCGACACCGGTTCCCCTTGTCGGCGTCCGCGGCGGCGGGTCGTCTTCGCAGGTGAGGCCATGCGACGACAGTATCATTTCAATAGATGTTGAATAACTGTCCGTCCGGGGTTACGCTCGGTGCACGAATTTCAACGTCAAGTGAAAAGGAGCGGGCCATGACAACGACGTCATCCCCTCACACCTCCACGCGTCACGAACCGCCCCCGGCCATCCGCGCCGCCGGCATCGTCGTCGGACTCTGCGTGGTGATCGCGATCGTCGCGCTGGCTTTCGCGCTGCCCGCCGCGAAATCCGGCCCCCACGATGTGCCGATCGGCGTCGCCGGACCGCAGGCGGCCAACGGTCAGATCGCCGCGATGCTGGACGAGCGTGCCCCCGGGGCGTTCGCCGTCACCTACTTCCCGGGCGAAGACCAACTGCGCGACGCCATCCGCAACCGCGAGGTCTACGGCGGCCTGACCGTCGGTCCGGACGGCCGCAAGCTGCTCATCGCCACCGGTGGCGGACCCGCCGTCGCGCAGGTGCTGACCCAGCTCGGCACGGGTATGGCAGCGCAGACCGGCACCGCCCCGGTCATCGAGGACGTCGCCCCGCTACCCGCCGCCGATCCCCGGGGCACCGGCCTGGCCGCCTCCGCCCTGCCGATCACTCTGGCCGGAATCCTGCCGGCCATCGCGCTGGTGTTCGCCCTGCGACGCGAGATCTGGACCCGGCTGGCGACCGCGGTCGTCTTCAGCGCCGTCGCGGCCTGGACCATCGCCGCCCTGCTTTACTACGTCCTCGGCTCGTTCGACCAGAACTTCTGGGGCGTCACCGCCGGCCTGACCCTCGGGCTGCTCGCGTGCGGACTGCCCGTCCTCGGGCTGGGCTCACTGTTCGGCCGGGTCGGCCTCGCATGCGGTGCGGTACTCGCCCTGCTGGTCGGCAATCCGCTGTCGGGGCTGAGCAGTGCACCCGAGATGCTGCCGCGCGGGTGGGGTGAGGTCGGCCAGTGGTTGCCCCAGGGGGCGACCGCCACGCTGCTGCGCTCGACCGCGTACTTCGGCGGCGCGGGAGCCATGTCGGCGGTCGTCGTGGCGATCTGTTGGGCGCTGGCCGGCGCCGCGCTGGTGGCCGTCGCCGCGCTGCGGCAGCGAGGCCGCACAGCCGACTGACTTACACTCGGGCGGCGTGGGACTCGACGACCGTGACGCGCTGGCAGTACTGCGCGACGCCGTCGACCCGCGGCGCGGCTCGGACGCCCTGATCGCCGACTTCTACACCCGCTGGTTCGCCGTCGACCTCTCCGTGCGTGACCTGTTCCCCCCGGATATGGCGCGGCAGCGCACGGTGTTCGCCGAAGCGCTGACCTGGTTGTTAGGCGAACTCATCGCCCAGCGCGCCGAGGAGCCCGTCGCGTTCCTCGCCCAGCTCGGCCGCGACCACCGCAAGTACGGTGTGGTGCAACACCATTACGACACCATGGGTAAGGCGCTGTACGGCGCGCTGCGCAGCCGTCTGGCGGAGCACTGGTCAGACCCGGTCGCCGAGGCGGCGCGCGACGCCGTCGCGTTGGCCACCGGAGTGATGCGCGGCGCCGCCGACGCCGAGGAGGGGCCGCCGTTCTGCGACGGCACCGTCATCGAGCACATCCGCGCCACCCGCGACGTCTCGGTGGTACGGCTGCAGCTGGACCGGCCGCTGACCTACCACCCAGGCCAGTACGTGACCGTGCAGGTGCCGCAGTGGCCGCGGCGGTGGCGCTACCTCAGCCCGGCCATCCCCGCCGAACCCGGCGGCGGCATCGAGTTCCATATCCGGTCGGTGCCCGGCGGCATGGTGAGCACCGCGATCGTCAACGAGACCCGCGTCGGTGACCGGTGGCGGATGTCGAATCCGCACGGCGCGCTGGCCGTGGACCGCGACGGCGGCGACGTGCTGATGGTGGCGGGCAGCTCCGGCCTGGCGCCGTTGCGGACACTGATCATGGACATGACCCGGTTCGGGGTCAACCCGCGTGTGCACCTGTTCTTCGGCGGACGGTTCCCGTGCGATCTCTACGACCTCAACACCCTGTGGCAGATCGCCTCGACCAACCCCTGGCTGTCGGTGACGCCGGTGTCGGAGTACCGCAGCGATCCGCCGTGGGCGACCGAGTATCCCGACCCCTCACCCCCGCGTGGTCTGCACGTCCGCCAGACCGGGCGGCTGCCCGAAGTGGTCACCCGGTACGGCAGCTGGGGTGACCGGCAGATCCTGATCTGCGGCAGCGCGGCGATGACCGAGGCCACCAAGGACGCGCTCATCGCCAAAGGCGCGCCGCCCGAACGCATCCAGCACGACCCGCTCACCACCTGACCGGTGGCCCCTGCCGTGCCACACTGGCGCAATGGCCGAATTCCAGCCCGTCACCCTGCGCGATCCGTCATCGTCGTTGACCGCGACGTATGTGCCCACGGCGGGGATGATCTGCACGTCGCTGGCCGACGACGGGGTCGAGTACCTCGGGCAGCGCCGCGGCGTGCAGGCCTACATCACCAGCGGTAAGACGATGGGCATTCCGATCCTGTACCCCTGGGCGAATCGGTTGAGCGCCGCGAAGTACACCATCGACGGTGCGGTGGTGACGCTCACGCCGGGGGTCGCCGGAGTGCGCACCGACGAACACGGCGTGCCGATCCACGGGGTGCTGTCCGCGTACCCGGGGTGGGTGGTGACCGAGCAGACCGACAACACGTTGGTGGCGATCCTGGATTGGGGCGGGAAGCCGAGTCTGTTGGCGACGTTCCCGTTTCCGCACGTCCTCACCATGTCGGTGACGCTGGCAGACCGCACGCTGACCGTGGAGACCACGGTGCGGCCGTCGTCGGCGGCGTCGGTGCCGCTCTGCTACGGCTATCACCCGTATCTGCAGATTCCCGACGTCCCGCGGGCGCAGTGGGAGTTGCAGACCCCGGCGATGCGTCACCTCCGGGTGGACTCCTGGGGTCTGCCGACCGGGGCCACCGAAGAGTGGGCCGGCGGCAGCGAAGCGCTCGGGGACACCGAACTGGACCACGGGTTCGACCAGGTCGACGACGGCGCGGTGTTCGTGCTCGCAGGCGGTGACCGGCGCGTGGAAGTGACGTTCGGCCAGGGGTATCCCGCTGCGCAACTCTTCGCGCCGTCCAACGACGACGTCATCGGTATCGAACCGATGGCCGCACCCACCGACGCACTGCGCCGCGGCACCTATCCGGTGGCGGCGCCGGGTCAGCCGGAGACGAGCCGGTTTTCGATCAGGGTTTAGCGGCTGCGGCCCCGCCGCGGCTGCCACACCACCAGCGCCGTGCTCTTCGCCGGTACGGCGATGTCGCGGCGCTGGTTGGTCCGCAGGTCCTCGAGCTCACGAACCAGTTCCGTGACGCGGGACTGCAGGGCCTCGACCTGGTTGGTCAGCTCGATGATGCGCTTGATCCCCGCCAGGTTGACGCCTTCGTCCTGTGACAGCCGCTGCACCTCGCGGAGCAGGTCGACGTCGCGCTCTGAATAGCGCCGCCCGCCACCGGAACTGCGCTGCGGGCTGACCAGGCCGAGCCGGTCGTAGGTGCGCAGCGTCTGGGCATGCATACCGGCCAGCTCGGCGGCCACAGAGATCAGGAAGGTGCGGGCGTCGTCATTGCGCTTGGGGGCCATGTCACGCGCCCGCCCATCCGGCCCGCGGATCGAATCCGCTGGCCCGCTCGGCCTTCGCGTAGGCCTCCAGCGCTTCGGCGGCCTCGCCCTCGAGGTTCGGCGGAACCGCGACCTTGACGGTCACCAGCAGGTCGCCGTGTCCGCCACCGCGCTTGGGCACGCCGCGGCCACGCACCCTCAGGATGCGACCGTCCGAGGTGCCCTTCGGCACCCGCACACCGACCTTGCCTTCCAGGGTCGGGACGGAAAGCGTTGTGCCGAGCGCCAGTTCGTGGAAGCTGACCGGCACCGAGACGGTGAGGTCGTCACCGTCGCGGCCGAACACCCTGTCGGGGCGGACATGCACGGTGACATACAGGTCGCCCGACGGCGCGCCGCGCAGACCCGCCTCACCCTGGCCTGCCAGCCGGATTCGCTGACCGTCCTCCACACCAGGGGGGATCCGCACGTTGATGGTGCGGGTCCTGGTGGTGACGCCGGTGCCTCTGCACTCACCGCAGGGGTGCTCGATGATCGAGCCGCTGCCCTTGCATTCGGTGCAGGGTTCGGAGAATCCGAATGCCCCCTGGTTGCGGTTGACGACGCCGGCGCCGTTGCAGTTCGGGCACACCTTCGGGCTGGTGCCCGGACGCGCGCCGCTGCCGTGGCAGTTCGTACACGGGGCCGGGCTGGTCAGCCGCAACGGCATCGCCACACCCTTGGTGGCCTCCAGGAACGACAGCTCTGTTTCGGTCTCGAGGTCGTTGCCGCGCCGCGGCCGGCTGGGCCGCGGTGCGGCACCCCGCCCGAACAGGCCACCGAAGAGGTCGCCGATGTTGGCGCCTCCGGTCTGCCCCGCGGCGTCGAACAGATCGTTGAGGTTGAACTCGACGCCATCACCGCCGGCACCGAATCCGCCGCCACCGCCGAATCCTCCACTGCCGCCGTTGAAGCGGCCGCGCCCGAAGCCCCCGCCGGCGAACAGCCGGCGGGTCTCGTCGTACTCCTTGCGCTTGGCCGGGTCCGAGAGCACGCTGTGCGCCTCGGATACGGCCTTGAACCGCTCGGCGGCCGTGGGATCCGAGTTGGTGTCGGGGTGGAGATCTCGGGCCAATTTCCGGTAGGCCTTCTTGATCTCGTCCGCGCTGGCGTCAGAGGAGACGCCGAGTTCGGAGTAGAAGTCCTTCTCGACCCACTCGCGTTGGGCCATGTCGCGTCACCTCCTCACCTTCGTTGTAGTTGTTGTCAGCTATCTGATTCTGCGGCCTGTTGCTGCTCCGCGCTGCCGTTCTCGGCCGTGTCGTCCTCACCCGCTCCGGAAGGAACGGCGTCGACGACGCCGACGAGTGCATGGCGTACCACCTGCTCGCCGACGCGGTAGCCGCGTCGCATCACGGTGCCGACGACGGGATTGCTGCCGTCGCCCTCGTGCTGGACAGCCTCGTGCAGGGCGGGATCGAAGGGGTCACCCTCCGCGCCGAAAGCCGTCAACCCGAGTTGCTCGAGCGACCCGGCCAACTTGTCGGCCACCGACCTCAGCGGCCCGGACTCCAGGTCACCGTGGCTGCGGGCGCGGTCGAGATCGTCGAGCACTCCCAGCAACTGGCTCACCACCGCCACCTTGGCGCGGTCGGCGATCATCTGCTGGTCGCGCAGCGTGCGCTTGCGGTAGTTGTCGTACTCCGCCTTCACCCGCTGCAGGGTGCCCTTGAGCTCGGCGACCTCGTCGGTGTCGGCCGCCGGCTCAGGCTCGGCCGGCGCCGGGTCCGGCGCCGGCCCGCTGGGGCTGGATGTCCCCGCCTGAGCGGCTCCAGGGGCCGACGCCGTACCCGGGTCACGTACCTCGCCGGTCACCGGGTCGATGCGCCGTTTGTCGGTGACGGTCACCGGCTCTTGCGGCTCATTGTCGCCGTTGAAGGGTCCGGTCACTTGTTCTCCCGGTCATCGTCGACGACCTCGGCATCCACGACGTCGTCATCGCTGCTGGTCGACGATCCTTGAGCCGCACCACCGGAGGCCTGCTCGGCCTGGGTGGCCTCGTAAATGGCCTGGCCCAGGGCCTGGCTCTCGGTGCCCAGCTTCTCCATCGCCGCCTTGATCGCGCCGATGTCGGTGCCGGCCAGTGCCGTCTTCGCCTCGGAGATCGCGCCGTCCACCTTGTTGAGGGTGTCCTCGGGGACCTTCGAACCACCCTCGGCTTCGCGCTGCTCCTTGACGAACTTCTCCGTCTGGTAGACCAGCGTCTCGGCCTGGTTGCGGACGTCGGCTTCTTCGCGCCGCTTGCGGTCCTCCTCGGCGTGCGCCTCGGCGTCCTTGACCATCCGGTCGATCTCTTCCTTGGACAGGCCGGAGCCCTCCTGGATGCGGATCGTGTTCTCCTTGCCGGTGCCCTTGTCCTTCGCGGTGACGTGCACGATGCCGTTGGCGTCGATGTCGAAGGTCACCTCGATCTGGGGCACACCGCGCGGGGCCGGCGGGATACCCGTCAGCTCGAAGCTGCCGAGCAGCTTGTTGTGCGCGGCGATCTCCCGCTCGCCCTGGAAGACCTGGATCTGCACCGACGGCTGGTTGTCGTCGGCGGTGGTGAAGGTCTCCGACCGCTTGGTCGGGATCGTGGTGTTGCGTTCGATCAGCTTGGTCATCACGCCGCCCTTGGTCTCGATACCGAGCGACAGCGGGGTGACGTCAAGCAGCAGAACGTCTTTCACCTCACCCTTGAGCACACCGGCCTGCAGGGCGGCGCCGACGGCGACGACCTCGTCCGGGTTGACGCCCTTGTTGGGCTCCTGGCCGCCGGTCATCTCCTTGACCAGGTCGGAGACCGCGGGCATACGGGTGGAACCGCCGACCAGCACGACGTGGTCGATGTCGCCGACCGAGATGCCTGCGTCCTTGATCACCGACTGGAACGGCTTGCGGGTGCGGTCCAGCAGATCCTGGGTGATGCGCTGGAACTCGGCACGGGTGAGCTGCTCGTCGAGGAACAGCGGGTTCTTGTCGGCGTCGACGGTGATGTAGGGCAGGTTGATCGAGGTGCTCTGCGAGCTCGAGAGCTCGATCTTGGCCTTCTCGGCGGCCTCACGAAGCCGCTGCATGGCCATCTTGTCCTTGGTCAGGTCGATGCCGCTGGTGGCCTTGAACTTGTCGACGAGCCACGTCACGACGCGCTCGTCCCAGTCGTCGCCACCGAGGTGGTTGTCACCGGAGGTGGCACGCACCTCGACCACCCCTTCGCCGATCTCGAGCAGCGAGACGTCGAAGGTGCCGCCACCGAGGTCGAAGACCAGGATGGTCTGTTCCTTCTCGCCCTTGTCGAGGCCGTAGGCCAGCGCCGCAGCGGTCGGTTCGTTGACGATGCGCAGCACGTTGAGGCCGGCGATCTGGCCGGCTTCCTTGGTCGCCTGCCGCTGGGCGTCGTTGAAGTACGCGGGGACGGTGATGACCGCGTCGGTGATGTCTTCACCGAGGTAGCTCTCCGCGTCGCGCTTCAGCTTCATCAATGTCCGCGCGCTGATCTCCTGCGCGGTGTATTTCTTCCCGTCGATCTCCACGGACCAGTCGGTGCCCATGTGCCGCTTGACCGACCGGATCGTCCGGTCGACGTTGGTCACTGCCTGGTTCTTGGCGGGTTGTCCGACCAACACTTCGCCGTTGCGCGCGAATGCGACGACTGACGGCGTGGTGCGCGAGCCCTCGGAGTTGGCGACGACTACGGGGTCGCCACCCTCCAGCACCGCGACGACCGAGTTGGTGGTCCCGAGGTCGATTCCGACCGCACGAGCCATGTTCATGTCCTCCTTGTTGCCACTACTACGTTCTTGGGGTCTGAGCGGACCTGACTCAAGACTGCTCTGCCGGACGCCCGGCTGTCAACTCAGACTTGAGTGCTCTCCACTCAACTTCTCCGAAAGGCTCAACGGGTCGCCCCCCGACTTTGTTCCCGACTGATCTGTCCCGCCCTGCCACATCGGGGTAGCCCGTTGCCCCGATTGCAACCGGCCGCAGCGCCATTACTTGGCGCGCGTCACAGCGGCCACTTCCGCCACACCCGTCGTAGGGTTGACGTGTGACGCTGCGCCTGGCCGGGGGATGTGCGCTTGCCGTGGCCGCACTGCTGGCCGGGTGCCAGGACGACACCTCAGGGACCGCCGTGCGGAGCCCCGACTCGCCGACCGAACCCTCCGTGCCGACTGCTCGGCCGTCCCGCACGCCGACCGCCACACCGCCGCCACGCACCCTCACCCCGGCCCCGCCCAGTGCGCCCCCACAGGCCGCGGAGGTCCTCGCGCCGCAGAACGGTTACGTGTTCATCCAGACCAAGTCGGGCAAGACGCGCTGCCAGGTCTCAGCCGAGGAGGTCGGCTGCGAATCGCAGTTCACCGACGCCCCCGAGGTCGACGGCCTACCCGCCAGCGGTGTGCGCCTGTCCGCGGACGGGCAGGTCGAGTGGGTGCTCGGCAACCTCGGCGACATCCCGGCCGTCACCCTGGACTACCGCCGCTATTCGGCGGTGGGCTGGACCATCGACGCCAGCAGCGACGGCACCCGGTTCAGCAACGACCGCACCCACCGGGGGATGTTCGTCGCCGTCGAGCGGGTACAGACTTTCTGACTTCTGCGTCATACCGGGTTTCAACCCCGGCGCTCCCTGGGAATGTTGGCCCCATGAGCGAACAGCGCCCTGCGCCACACATTTTCGTGCTCTTCGGCGCGACCGGCGATCTGGCGAAGCGCAAGCTCTTCCCCGGGCTCTACCGACTGGCCGCCGCGGACCGTCTGCCCACCGATTACGCGATCATCGGGTCGGGGCGGCATTCACCGGGAAGCGAGGACGAATTCCGCGACTCCGTCGGCGCCGACCTGCGCGACTCGGTGGACGACATCGACGACGATGTGCTATCAGACCTGTTGGGCCGCTTGTCCTTCCACGTCTCCGACGGTGACGACGGCAGTGAGCTCGCCGAGGCCGTCCGCGCCGCGCAGAAACAACTCGGCGACGACGCCCAGACCCTGATCTACCTGTCTGTCCCGCCGAAGGCGATGCAGCCGATGATCTCGATGCTCGGCCGTGAGCGGCTCACCGAGGGCGCCCGTCTGGTGGTGGAGAAGCCGTTCGGCACCGACCTGGACTCGGCGCGCGAACTGGACGCGGCGCTCAAGGACGTCGTCAGCGAAGACCAGGTGTATCGCATCGACCACTTCATCGGGAAGGAAGCGGTGCAGAACATCCTGGCCCTGCGCTTCGCCAACGGCCTGATCGAACCGGCGTGGCACCGCGACCACGTGGAGTCGGTGCAGATCGACGTGCCGGAGGAACTCACGATCGAAGGCCGCGGCGGCTTCTATGAGTCGACGGGCTGTTTCCGCGACATGATCTCGACCCATCTGTGCCAGGTGCTGGGTTTCGTCGCGATGGAACCGCCCGTCCACCTCGACGCGGTATCCCTGCGCAACGAGAAGGCCAAGGTCTTCGAGGCGATGCGTCCGCTGGACCCCGACCGGGTGGTGTTCGGTCAGTACGACGGCTACCGCGACGAGGACGGGGTCGACGACGATTCGGCCGTCGAGACCTACGTCGCGCTTGAGGCGTTCGTCGACACCGAGCGGTGGCAGGGTGTGCCGTTCTACCTGCGCACCGGCAAGGCACTGGGCGCTACCCGCCGCACCGTCACGCTGACGTTCCGCAGCCCGCCGATGGCGCGGTTCGGCGCCGAGGACTTCGGCCCCAACCAGCTCGTCCTGGAACTCACCGACTCCCCCGAGTTCCAGGTCAAGATGCTGGTCAAACGGCCCGGACCCGATATCTCGCTGATGCCGCTCGATCTGTATCTGAGTCTGGCGGACGAGGACTCCGACGACACGCCGTTGGAGGCCTATGAGCGGCTGCTGCTCGACGTGATGCGCGGCGACCAGACGCTGTTCACCCGGGCCGACGAGGTGGACCGGCTCTGGCAGGTGTGCCAACCGGTGCTCGACTCGCCGCCGCTGGCGCGCCCGTACGCCCGCGGCTCGTGGGGTCCGGACGAAGCGCTGGCGCTCCCGGCTGCGCCCGGCTGGCGGCTCCCGGATGAGTGAGCCGCTCGAAATCGCCGACCACGGACTGATCGGGGATCTTCGGACCTGCGCGCTGGTCGGCGTCGACGGCACCATCGACTGGTTCTGCCCGTCGCGGTTCGACGCGCCCAGCGTGTTCGGCGCCATCCTCGACGAAGAACGCGGCGGCAGTTGGAAACTCGCGCCGGCCGGCGGCGTCACCCGCACCCACCAGTTCTACTACCCTGACACCGCCGTGCTGATCACCCGCTTCCTGACCGCCGACGGGGTCGCCGAGGTGCACGACTTCATGCCGGTGCCCGACGCCGCCGACACCGGCCACCGGCAGCGGTTGGTGCGCCAGGTCCGCGGCGTGCGCGGCACCGTGCGGATGCGCATGCGTCTCGACGCCCGCCCGGACTACGCGCGCCAGACCTGCCGCGCTGAACGGCGCTCAGAAGGCGTCCTCCTCACCGGCGACGGCGCGCGAATGGGTCTGGCCGCATCGGCCGACCTCGACGTCACCGACGGAACCGTCGGCGCCGACGTCGAATTGAGCACGGGGGACACTGCGGTGTTCATCCTCGAGATGCTCGGACCCGACGACGACGTCACCTCCGCCGCCGTCGGCACGACCGACGATCTCCTGAAGGCGACCACGGCGTTCTGGCGCCGCTGGCTGGCGCAGTCCACCTACGCCGGACGCTGGCGGGAGGCGGTGCACCGTTCGGCGATCACCCTCAAACTGCTCACCCACGAGCCCAGCGGCGCGATCGTCGCCGCGCCGACCACCAGCCTGCCCGCCCCGATCGGCGGCAGCCGCAACTGGGATTACCGCTACGTGTGGATCCGCGACGCCGGCTTCAGCACCTACGCCCTGCTACGGCTCGGATTCATCTCGGAGGCAAGGGAGTTCATCCGTTGGCTCTCGGAGCGGCTGGGGCAGCGGGACTGCGCGAGCGACGGGCGGCTCGGGCCGCTGCGCGTGCTCTACGACATCGACGGCAACCTGCCCGACGAGGTCGAGCTGCCGCATCTGCGTGGCTACCGCGACTCCGCACCCGTGCGGGTCGGCAACGCGGCCGCCGGCCAACTGCAACTCGACATCTACGGCGAGATCATCGATTCGGTCTACCTGTTCAATAAGCACGGTCCCGGCATCAGCCACGATGCGTGGCAGGACATCACCGCCGTGGTGAACTGGGTCGCCGAGAACTGGGACAGCCCCGACGCCGGCATGTGGGAGGTGCGCGACGACGATCGCCCGTACACCACGTCCCGGCTGATGTGCTGGGTGGCGATCGAACGCACCATCCGCATCGCACGGGCGCGCGGCCTGCCCGGCGACATCGTTTCGTGGTCCAAGGCGCGCGACGACATCTACGACCGCATCATGACGAAGTCCTGGAACGCCGACATCAACGCGTTCACCCGCGTCGAAGGGGGTAGCGATCTCGACGCCGGGGTACTGCTGATGCCGATGCTGAAATTCCTGTCACCGGCCGACCCGCGGTTCCTGTCCACCCTGGACGCCGTCGAGCGGCATCTGGTGACCGACAGTCTGGTGTTCCGGTACGAACCGGGCACCGATAATCTCGACGGCGACGAGGGCACCTTCTCGATCTGCTCGTTCTGGTACGTCGAGGCGCTCACCCGCGCCGGCCGCCTCGAAGACGCCCGGTTGGCGCTGGAGAAGATGTTCACCTACGCCAACCACGTCGGTCTCTACGCCGAACAGGTCAGCGCGACAGGTGAACAGGTCGGCAATTTCCCGCAGGCCTTCACCCACCTGGCGCTGATCAGCGCCGCGACAAACCTCGACCGTGCTCTGGCCGGAACAGACGGAGGAACACCATGACCGCCGCTCAGCGGGAACGCGCCGCAGTCGTCGACGCCATGCGGGCCCAAGGACCCGACGCGCCCACCCTGTGCGAAGGGTGGAAGACGCGAGATCTCGCCGCCCACCTCTACATCCGTGAGTACCGACCGGACGCGACGGCGGGCATCATGGTTCCCGCGCTCGCCAAGTACACCGCCAAGGTGCAGGACCGGGCGGCCGAGGCGACCGACTGGAACGCGATGCTCGACAAGATCGCCTCCGGTCCACCACGGTTTTCACCGTTCAAACTCCTCGACCCGGTGGCCAACCTCGCCGAGATGTTCATCCACTGCGAAGACGTGCGCCGGGCGCAGCCGGGCTGGGAGCCCCGCACCCTCGACGACGCGACGGTCAAGGGTCTGACCCGGACGCTGTCGCTGATGTCGCGGCTCACGCTGGCCAAGGCTCCGGCGCGGACGGCGTTGCGCACGCCGGAGGGCAAGACCCTGGTGACCGCGGGCAAGGGTGACCCGGTCACCGTCACCGGACGACCGGAGGAACTGCTGCTGTTCGCGGTCGGCCGCGAGGCACGCGTCGACTTCGAGGGTGATCCCGCCGCCGTCCAGGCGCTGCGCGACGCACCCAAGGGCCTGTAGGTTGGCCGCCGTGGATTTCCGTGTCTTCGTCGAACCGCAGCAGGGTGCCAGCTACGCCGATCAGCTCGCCGTGGCCCGCGCCGCCGAACAATTGGGCTACTCCGCGTTCTTCCGCTCCGACCACTACCTGGCGATGAGCGGAGACGGGCTGCCGGGGCCGACCGATTCGTGGGTGACGCTCGCCGGCATCGCCCGGGAGACCTCGGTCATCCGGCTGGGCACCATGGTCACCTCAGCCACGTTCCGCTATCCCGGCCCGTTGGCGATCGCGGTCGCCCAGGTCGACGAGATGAGCGGCGGACGCGTCGAATTGGGTTTGGGCGCAGGCTGGTTCGAAGCCGAACACAAGGCGTACGCGATCCCGTTCCCGCCGCTGGGCGAACGGTTCGACCGGTTGACCGAGCAACTCGACATCCTCACCGGGATGTGGGCCACCCCCGTCGGCGAGACGTTCGACTACAGCGGCTCCCACTACACCGTCGTCGACTCCCCCGGTCTGCCCAAACCCGTGCAGGCCGTGCCGCCGATCATCATCGGCGGGCAGGGCGCCAAGCGCACCCCGGCGCTGGCGGCGAAGTACGCGGGCGAGTTCAACGTGCCGTTCGTCCCGCTGGACACCCTGACCACTCAATTCGAGCGGGTCAGGGCGGCGGTCACCGACGCCGGGCGCGAGCCGGATTCGATGGTGTACTCCGCGGCATTCGTGCTGTGCGCCGGTGCCGACGACGCCGAGATCGCCCGCCGCGCGAACGCGATCGGCCGCGAGGTCGACGAACTGCGCAGCAATTCACCGATGGTCGGGACGCCTGCGGAGATCGTCGACAAGCTGGGACCGTTCGTCGAGGCCGGTGTGGAACGGGTGTACCTGCAGATGCTCGACATGTCCGACCTCGACCATCTGGCGTTGGTGGCCGCACAGGTGCTGCCGCAGCTGCGCTGACCCAGCGGGTGCGGCGTTACGCGGCTGGCGCGACCTCCTTGCTGGTCAGTGAGGTCCCCAGCCACTCGGAGACGATGCCGAATGCCGTGCCCAGCAGGATCGCTCCCACAACGAGGACGACGGGGTGCGACATGGTGACCGGATCGGCGATCGCCGAGCCCGTGGCATCGATAGTGCCGACCAGCGAAGCGAAGCCGAAGAAGCCCGCGGGAGTGAAGCTCAACAGCCCGCCATTGGTGACGAGCACCAGCACGCCGGCCCCGACGACCACACATCCCGCGACGGCCCACGTGCTGCCGCCGAGCGCGCCGATCGCCAGCACAGTCGCCGACGCACTCGCCACCCCGATGACGTTCATCAGCAGGCTACGTTTTGCGCCGGCGAGTCCACCGCCTGCGGCGAAGAATGCCGCCCACGCGATGAACAACGCCCAGATGGGCACTTCAACGGCGAAGCCGGTGAGCAGGCACGACAGGCCGGCCAGCAGGCCGATGCTCACCGTGCTGGCGATACGTGCGGACATGTCGTTGCTCCTCTTCGTTGGTGGGCTGACGGTGACTCGGCGGGGCAGATCATGGGCCTACCCGGAACTCTTGGCCGAACGGCTGGTCGGTGAATTGCACTGCCTCGTGGCGGGTTCGATCGACGACCGTTCGAAACACATCCGGGCGCGTGTAGTGGCCGGTCGGGTCGAAGTTGAGGCGCTCCCGGGAGACGCAATCGAGATCGAGGTCGGCGACGATCACACCTTCCTCGCCGATGACGGGTGGGATCAGCCAGCGTCCGTCCGGCCCCGCAACCGCGCTGCCACCGTCGAAGACGACAGCGTCAGACGCCGCACGAAGCCGGTCCGCCAGCGGAAAGTCGCCGGGAATGGAATCGGCGGTGATCAACCCCGAAGCGGCGACTCCGTACACCCGGCCCTCTGCGGCCACGAAGCGGGTGATGTCACCGGTCAACGTGCTCGATCCCGGCCAGACACCGATATGGACGGTCTCGCCCTGGGCATATAACGCCGTGCGCGCTTGCGGCATCCAGTTTTCCCAGCAGTTCAAGCTTCCAACCGTCGCAGAACCGATGTGATGGGTCACCAGACCCGCACCGTCGCCTTGACCCCACACAAGACGTTCGTCGTAGGTGGGCACCAGTTTTCGATGATGTCCCACCAGCCCACGTTGGGGGTCGATGGTGAGCAGCGTGCACCACACCGTCCCTCGCCCCAGCCCGCGCCCGCGTTCGGTGACTCCGACGATCATGGTGATATTCAGGTCGGCGGAGACGCTCTCCATCTCCCGTTGCTCGGGTCCGTCGACCTCGATGGCGGCGTCGAGATAGTAGGCGTAGCAGGACTTCTGGTCGGAGTGGTCGAACAGCGCGCCGTCGGTGCGTGAGGGCCAGAACGGATATCCGGACAGATACGTCTCCGGGAACGCGATCAGCGTGGCGCCCGACGCAACGGCGAGCTGGGCAGCCTCGACGAGCTGCGCCAGCCGCGCCTGCGTGTTTAGCCAGCGCCCGCCGAGTTGGGCGACCGCCACCGTGAGCAGATTGGATACGGTCGGTTGTTCACGGTGCTCGGCAATGACTTTCATAGACATATGGTTTCGACTTTCGGGATCGGTTGAGGACGGGTCCGCGTCAGAAGACCTCGAAATATTCGCGCTGTTCCCAGTCCGTGACCGTCGCGTTGAAGCGCGAGATCTCCTTCTTCTTCAGCGTGGTCACGTAGTTGACGACGGCGTCACCGAGTTCTCGCCTCATCAGGTCGCTGCCTTCGAAGTGGCGGACAGCGTCCTCGAGCGTCGCCGGGATCAGCGGTACGTCCGCCGTGTACGCCTCATCGGCCGACGGTCCCGGGTCCAGTTGGCGGGCGATGCCGTCGCGACCGCTGATGAGCTGCGAGGCCAGATACAGGTAGGGATTGGCCGCGGGGTCACCGATCCGGTTCTCCAGGTGCGTGGAGCCGTCACCGCGAGCGCCGGAGATGCGGATCATCGCTCCACGGTTCTCCTCGGCCCAAGCGATCCGATCGGGCGCAAAGGAATTGGCGATGTAGCGCTTGTATCCGTTGATCGTCGGAGTGGTCAGCACGGAACTCGCGCGGGCGTGTTCGAGCAGCCCGCCCATGAAATGCACAGCGGTGTCCGAGAGCAGGTTGCCGTTCTCGCCGGGGAAGATGTTCGCCTTGTCCGCGGTACCGAGCGACTGGTGCAGGTGCCATCCGCTGGAGACGATGTTCGGAAATGCCGGGCGGGACATGAACGTGGCGTGATACCCGTGTCTCCGGCAGATCTGCTTGACGGCACTTCGGATGAGCAGAACGTTGTCGGCCGTCTCGATGCCGGGTAGCGGGTCGAAGGACAGCTCGACCTGCCCGGGGCCCCACTCGTCTTCCACGGTGGCCAACGGCAGTCCGAGGGCGACGATGTTGTCGCGTAGCACGCTGAGGATGGCGTCGGCCTCATCTCCGCGGTTCTCGGTGAGGTATTGGTAACCGTGAGACAGGGCGGTGACTGTGGGTGCCGCGGGTGGCCATCCCGAGTCGGCGAAGCTCAGCTTGGGATCGACGAGCCGGGTGATGTAGAACTCGAGTTCGGCGCCCGTGGTGTAGGTGTAGCCCTCGTCGTCCAGCTTTGCCAACTGCTGCTGGAGCACCCCGCGGGTGTCGAAGGGCACCCGCTCACCATTTCGGTAGTACATCTCGGCCAGGACCCATCCCGTTTTGTCGGCCCATGGCAGCACCCGGAACGTGGTCGGGTCGGGCACGAGAACGCCGTCGGGGAGTCCCGTGAGCCGGTCGTCTCCGAACCCGTGGGCCTCGAACGGCGGTACCGCCGGATTGTTCGTCGTGTCGAAGATCAGCGTGGCGGTCTGAAAATCCTTGCCATCCGACAACGCCGACATGAAGGCGCCGATCTCCAGCGTCTTGCCTCGCAGAATTCCGTGTTGATCTCCCCAGCTGATGCGGACCTGTCGCAGCTCCAGTTCCTGGATCCGGGATACCAGCTTGGCGCCGGCCTCCTCCTGCCGCTGCGACCACAAACCGTTGCCAGCGATGAATGACGATCCCATACGCCCTCCTTTGGTGATCAGGTGGTCTGATCTCTCGATCACCTTAAGGCCATCGGCTGAATTGTGCAGGTGATCTGATCACCGCATCACTGCCGCGGGCGCATCCCCCCGCGGTTACCGGCGGATGAGTTCGTCCGTGGTGTTGACCAGGTGCGCCAGCATCTCGTCGGCCGCCGCCGCAGGGTCGCGGGAACGAATGGCCTCGACGATGCCGCGATGTTCTGCGAGCGAACGCGCCGGCTGACCCGGACGTGTCAGTGAGGACTCCGAGGTGCGATCAAGTGCCCGGCCCAGCCCTTTCAGCAGCTTGATCAGGAGCGGGTTGTGCGCCGCAGTCGCGACGCTGAGGTGGAATCGACGGTCGCCGCCGAGGCCGGGGAGCCCGGCATCGATCTCATCACTCATCTGCTCGAGCGCTGCATCCATCTCGCTCAGGTCTTCGGCGGTGGCGTGCATGGCGGCCAAGCGCGCGCATTGCGCCTCCAGCGCCTGCCTCGTTTCCCAGATGTACGGGTGATCGACGTGAGTGTCCACGAGTTCAGTCGCCAACGACGAAATGACGTCCTCGGGTCGCTGCAGCAGGTAGATGCCATCCCCGTGCCTGACCTCAACGATGCCCTGGGCGCGCAGGGCGGTGATGGCCTCGCGGATCGACGATCTACCCACCTGCAGCTCAGCTGCCAGATCACGCACATTGGACAACTTGTCGCCGGGCTGCATGCCGCTTGTGTCGATGAACTCCCGGAGACGGTCTCCGACCTGCTGGTAGAGCGGCCGTCGATCCACCTGCCCCATCTGCCCCGCCATGTCGGTCTCCACTCAGCTGCTCATCTGGTCGTCTGATCTCAGTGTCGCAGACCGACCGATCCGCCGGAGCGGGCGACGCTGCGCTGACCCGGCGGGTAGGACCTGCTCGCGGCTAGGATCGGTGCCCGTGACGGGCGCCCACGACGAGGATGAGCATTCCGGCCGAGAGGCGGATGCGCCGACGCCGTGGCACCACTCGACCACCAAGGTGCTCGGCGCGAGCATCGCCGCGCTCGCCGCGCTCGCGCTGGTCGTCACCGGGGTGATGTTCGTGTCGAGGACGGCCGTGGAGACCCCGCAGGCGCCGCTGAACTTCGTCGACCCCACGTTCACGTCGGCGACCACGGATTCCACGACGGCCGCCACGGCGACGACCACCACCCGGATCAGCCCACCCCAGACCACCGATCTGGATCTGCCTCCTGAGATCCCGTCGTCGGTGCCCCCGCCGCCGGAGCCCACGAGCACCTCGCGCGGACGGTCGACCACCCAGGAGGAATCGGACGACAACGAGGAGTCGGCACCCCCCACGTCGACCCGCAACCGCCCACGACTCAACGAGACACGCACGCTTTACCCGCGTCCCTGAGCAAACGACGCCTACTATCGAAGCCCGTGGCGCGACCTCCTGAAGATCCGAATTATTCGGACAACGAGCCGACCCAGTACTCGGACGCTTACAGCGCCGAACCGACCCAATATGGCGACTACTCCACCGGGGCCTACGACCAGTCGCCGCCTCCGGAGGAGCCGCAGCCGTGGTACCGCAAACCGGGTGCGCTGATCGGCCTCGGCGCCTTGGCGGCGTTGCTGCTGGCGATCATCATCTGGCTCATCGTGCAGTTGGTGTCGGGTGACGATTCGTCGTCCGACTCGACCACCACGACGACGACCACGACGTCGGAGGCCCCCGCGGTCGTTCCCCCGCAGACCGTGACCGAGTCGCCGACGGAGACGACAGCAGAGCCGACGGAGACGACGGCCCCGCCCGAGACGACGACCACCACTGCGCCGACCACGACGACGACCACCACTGCGCCGACGACAACCACCACCACCACGACGCCTCCGCCCACCACGACGGTGGAGACGAGTACGAGCACGGTGACGATCACGGTGCCGACGCTGGTCCCGCCGGGCGGCTGACGGTCCTCGACTGCTGGGCCGCTGCTCGGTTGTGCGGTTTCATACGCAACGCGCCGGGCGAGGCGTATCGAATCGCACAGTCGGCGTAGCTAGCAGACGTGCCGCACCGCGAGACTGAAGCTACGCAGACAACGTGCGAGAGCACCCCTGCGCCAGTTCAGCCTCGCGAGACAGGCGGAGCTAGCAGACGGTCTCGGCGTCCGGCACGCACTCCGCCGACGGCTCGGGCTCGGGCTGCGGCGCGGGCGCGGGCTCGGGCTGCGGCTCGGGCGCGGGCGCGGCTGACGGCTCAGGCTCAGGTTCCGGCGCGGGCTCCGGATCGGGTGACGGCTGCGGCTCTGGTGACGGCTGCGGCTCTGGTGACGGCTGTGGCTCAGGCACAGGCGACGGCTGTGGCTCAGGCACAGGCGACGGGGTCGGCGCCGACGACGGCGGACTGGGCCGCGGGAACGTGAACTCCGGCAACGGAATCCGGGGCAGACCGAACGACGGAGCCGGGGCAGGCGCGGGCGCCCCGGGCCGCGGAGCGGGAGCAGGGGCCGCCGGACGCGGAGCGGGAGCGGGTGCTAACGGCGCTGGTGCCACCTGCTTCGACGACACCCGCCGCTCGGCCGAGGTGCTCGGACTCTGCTGTGCCGGCGGCTGAGCAGCCCTCGGCGCCGGTGCGGCCACCACGGTCTCGGTGACCGCCGCAGGGGCGGGTTGCGCGACGGGCACCGCCGGTTGCTCCATCGGTTGCGTCGCCACCGGCGCGGTGATCCCCGACGAGCCGGCCTCCACGGCACCCGCGTCGCCGGTGTGCGAGGTCAGGATCAACCCCGTCGTCGCCAGGGCCGCGACGCACGCGGCCGCGGCGAACAGCGCGCCCGGCCTGCGGAACCATCGCGAATCGTCAGACTCGACCGGGACGTGGTCGAAAGCGATACCCGGCCGCGCCATCGCGGCATCCCGCACCGGCCCTACATAGTCGGTCGCCGCGTCGAAGTCGACGGTCTCCGCCGACCAGGCCAGCGGTACCACCGCGGCAACGGTCGCAGGCGCGTCAGGTACCGCGGCCATGGCCGTGACGGCGTCCGGCTCGGCACCCCGCAACGCGAGCAGCTCCGCGCCGGCGGCGGCCGCGACCTGCGCGTACGGACCGGTGATCACCGGTAGCCGCAACGCCTGCGAAAGACGTTGCGTGACAAGCGGTATGCGCGCTCCGCCACCGACTGTCGCCACCGCGGCCAGCTGCGCGGGCACGATGCGGTGGCGGTGCAGCGTGTCGACGACGGCGTCGACGACACCGCCGAGCGGTTCGGCCAGCAGCGCTTCGAGTTCGGGCCGGGTCAACCGGACGGTCGCATTCGCCCCGGCCAGCGCGGTCGCGGTCTGCACCGACAGGCGCTCCTTGGCATCGCGACACTCCGAACGCAACGCGGTGAGCGAAGCCACCGCCGAGGTACCGCTCGGGTCCACGTCGAGATCGGCGAGCACGTGCCGCAATACGGCCTGGTCGATCAGGTCTCCGGAGAAGTCCTCGTAGCGGACCGTCGAACCGATCACGCGGAACGCATCGCCCGCGTCGGCCAGGGTGATGCTGGTTCCCGTCGCCCCGAAGTCGCACAGAGCGACGACACCGCGGGTGGGCAGTCCGGGGTTCGCCTGCAGTGCGGTCAACGCCGCGACCGCATCGGAGACGACGGTCAGATGCGGCGCCACCGCCCGCAACGCCGCCACCGCCGTCGGCGACCAGTGCGCGGGCACCGCGACCGCCGCCACATCGGGCCGCCTCTGCGGGTGGGCGGTCCGGGTGAGCGCCTCGATCGCGGTGGCGGTCAGCTGACCGCCGTAGTGGGCCGAGCCGTCGGCGGCCACCAGGGGTACCGGGTCGCCGACGCGGTCGACGAAGCCGGTGTGTGTCTGACCATCGAGCGTGAGCACCGCGGGCCGGATGGTGTTCTGGCCGTCGGCGACGGCGACCAGGTTGGCGGAGCCCAGGGATACGCCGAGAGAAGTGCGCATACCTCTTTGTCGTCGCGGGCGGCCGAAACGTTAAGTCGGTCTGCGACCCTTCGCCGCGTAGGAGGCGACCAGCGCCTCGGCGCTGCGCACCGCCGCCCGGCAGGCCCTGGCGGTGAACGGGTCGTTGAGCGGGTGTTCGGCACGCCGGCGCCACCGCTGCGCCGCCGCGAACGCCGCGCGCGGCCCGTCGTAGGGTTCCTCGGGCTGCAACCCCAGCCGGCTGGCCGCGTCGGTGCCCGAACCGCCAATGATCCGGCGCAGCGACGCCATCTCGTCGTCGGTCAGTGTGGTTGTCCGCGAACGCAATTGGCTCAGCAGCCGGAGCTCTTCGAACGCGTGGGTGTCGGCGAGCAGAGGATCGATGTCGGAGATGATGTACGGCGTCGCGTAGATCGGGTTGAGCTGGACGAACTGCCGCAGCGAGAGCAGCGCCGTATGCGCCTTGAGCAGGTCGGAGCGCTGCGCGAACTGCTGATCGATCACGTCGCGCAGCGCCACCAGCCCGCTGCGTTCCAGCAGTTCGTCGGCCAGCGCCACCGAATCCTTCACCCCTGCCCGCAGCACCGCGATGGAGATGCGCACACCGAACATCCCGAACCGGTCCAGCAGCGCGGCGCGGGTGGCCGAATCGACGGGCAGCGTGCTGTCCTCGCGCACGAACCGGTCGACCGAGAGCATGGCTTTCGCCAACTCGGCGGGTTCGACGCCGGCGAGCTTCTCCAGCGCGACGAATTCGCTCTGCCGCAGGGTGCGCGCCGTGAGCGCGAGCAGCCCCGACACCGGCACGACGGCCTGGCAGATGCCGGTGCGGTCCATCTCCTCGGTGAAGCGGGTGGCGACGTCCTTGGCCGAGAGCATCGCGTCGATGCGGCCGGCACCGATCTCGTCCGCGCGGGACGCCACCCCGATCACGCCGAGCGCGCCCGACGAGCCGCCGACCAGTTCCCCGATCTGCTTGAGCAGCGCGATGTCGGCGGCGTTGAGCGTGCGCAGCAGGAACACCACCGCGTCGACGCGCGGCACCCCGTCGTCGGGCACCAGCAGCCGCAACGTGCGGGCGGAGACGTCCCGGGACAGCGACGACGTGCCGGGCGTGTCGATGATCGTCGCGTCGATCAGTTCGGCAGCCGGCCATTCCACGTCGAGGTCGAGCACCTCCTCGGGGTCGAGCCTGGCGAAGTCGAAGGTCAGGCCCCGGTCGTGCGGATCGCGCGTGATCGGCACGTTCGACCGTCGGCCCCCACGGTGGTTGGCGGTCACCTTCGGGGTGGGGCCATGACGGAACCAGGTGACGATCCGGGTGGCCTCAGTGGCGTCGGTGGGTGCGATCTCCTCGCCGACCAGCGCGTTGACCAGCGTCGACTTACCGGCCTTCAGTGTGCCGGCCAGGGCGATGCGGATCGGCTGGTTGAGCCGGGCGCCGATGCGCTCGAGTTCGTTGTGCACGTCGGGACGCCCGCGGTACGCCGGGTCCGCCCGGTAGGCCGAGATGGTGCCGCCCAGGATCGCGCGCACTTGGTCACTTGTGCTCAGGGTCCACCCAGTCCGTTCCGCTCACCCGACTGCCAACCCTTCGAGTTTGCCAGACCCCGCCCGCCCGTCAGCGTGCGGCGACCGGTGCGGCCGTCGGCGTGCCCAGCTTCTCGGCGTGCTCGACGACCTGCCGGAGGATGTTGAGTTGCCGTTCGAGTTCCTTGACGCGGGTGTTGCGTTCGGACTCCTCGAGTCTGGCCGCGGCGATCGTGGCCTGCAGCGACTCGTTGAGTGAGCGGGTCGTCTGGTTGGCGATCTCCCGGTAGTGGTCGCGCAGCTGGCGCTGGATTCCCTTGAGCCGGTCGCGGGACTCCTTGCCCACCACGAAGGCGACGTCGTCGACGAAGCGGCGCACATTGGTCTTCGCCTCGCTGCGCACCCGCAGCATCCGGTTCTCCATGTCCTCCTTGTAGGCCTTGCGGCCGAGGACGAAGCCGGCGCCGAGAGACAGCGGGTTGAACATGCCCAGACCGGCGAACGACGTCAGCATCCCGAACATCAGCACGCCGCCGTAGGAGCCGCGCATCCCGGTGACGATCTTGTGGCCGATCTTGAGCGGTTTGGCCTCCAGATGCGCCAGCGACCGGAACTCGCCGAACTCCGCACCCATCTCCCTCGCGTCGATCGCGGGCATTCGCACCGCATCCAGCCCGGCCTCCATGAACGTCCGAGCGACCTCGCCGGCCAGCGCCTCGGCCCGTTGGTAGGCCCACACGAAGTTGTCGCCGACCGCAGTGGCCACGGCCTCTTCGAGTTCGGCGCCGATCTCGGCCCAGTGCAGCGTCGGGTCGCCGTCGTCGATGACCTTCTCGGTGTGAAAGGCGATGTTTCGGAAGCGTTGCCGGAGGTCGTGGTCGACGTCGGCGGTGAGGTCCGCGATGCCGTCGTTGAGTACCTGCTGCCATAGCGCGGTCTGCTGCAGCGCGTCCTGTGCTTCCTGTTTGCGCCGCTCGAGGTCCGCGGTGAGGTTCCCGCGGGCCTGTGGGTCGTTGAGCGCGGACAGTTCGGACCGCAACGCCATCGTCAGATGTTCGGCGGCGGCGCGGATCTCGTTGACCACCTGAGCGCGCACGCGGTCGTTGTTGCGCGCGAGCACCTGCTCGGAGAGGAACTTCACGACCGCCGGGAAGTTCGACTCCTCGTTGAGTTCCTTGTCGTTGAGCTGGACGGCATGGCTGCGCAGCGTCGACGAGACGGGGATCATCGGCGTGGTGATGTCCGCGCGACGCAGATGGGCGGCGTTGGCATCGACGATCTGGCGCCAGTGCGGGTACAGGTCGGTCTTGGTCGCGACGATCGCGGCGACCGGGCAGATCTCCAGTGCCTGCCGGATGAACGTCATCTCCGGCTCGGTGAACTCCTGGCTGGTGTCGCTGATCATCAACATCGCGTCGGCGTCGGGCAGCAGGCCCAGCGTCGCGGACAGGTGGGGTTGGCCGTGGCCGCCGACGCCCGGGGTGTCGACGAACGCCAGGCCGCCTTTGAGCAGCGGGCTGGGCACCGCCACCTCGACGCGCAGCACTTCCCGCCCGTCGGCTTGCGGCGCGCGGCGCAGGTCCTTGCCGAGTTCGGTGGTCGGGATGTCGACGAGTTCGGGCTCTTCCCCTTCGGGCCGGGCGACCACCAGCCGCGCCGAGGCCTGCTCTCCGTAGGACACCACGGTGGCCAGCACCGTCGACTCGTCATCGCCGACCCGCGCCACCGGCATGTTCAGCAGCGAGTTGAGCAGCAGGCTCTTGCCCTGTTTGAGCTGACCGGCGATGACCACCCGGATCTGGGGGTCACCGATGCGTTGCCGCGCCCGGGCCAGCCGTGCCACGAGATCGCCGCGGTCCTGGGCGTCGGCGATCTTCGTCGTGTGCTCGATGAGTTCGCCGATGACCTTTCGCGTGTCATTCGGTTGGGTCATGACGCCCTTCTCTCACGGTGACCTCTCAACGGTATGCGCGCCAACTGGCGGGGACCATGTCGGTCCCCGCCAGTTGCGTTATCCAGTTGTCGATCAGAAGGCGTCCAGATCGGTGTTGGTGTTGTTGTTCGACGCGACGTCGGTCTCGATACCGGTGTTGGTCTCGAAGCCGGTGTCGTTGCCGGAGAACAGGTCGGTGTTGGTCTCGTTGCCCGACCCGATCGCGGTCTCGTTGCCCGAGCCGATGTTCGACTCGTAGCTGGACGAGTTGTCCTCGATCGAGCTCTCCGTCGACGTCGAGGTGTTGGTCTCCACCGAGGTGTTGACCGAGTTGTCCTCGACGTTGTCGCTGCCGTAGTCGCCGTCGATCTGCGTACCGGCGTTGACGTCGTTGTCGGTGATGATGATCCCGCCGCCGTTGCCGCCGGATCCGCCGACCGCGTTGCCGCCGCCGATACCGATGAGGCTGCCGCCGCCGTCGGCGCCGCCGCCGTTGCCACCGCTGGTGTCGACGTCGTTGAGCACCGGGGCGTCGTTGTCAGCGATGAGATCGCCACCCGCGGTCTGCGAGTTGTCCTCGACCTCGTTGTCCTTGCCGACGACCACGTTGGAGCCGGAGCCGGCGAGGATGTCGCCGTTGTTCATCGTGTTGCCGTCACCTAGCGCCGCGCCGTCACCGCTGACGATGTCGCCGTCGTTGTCGCCGCCGACCACCACGCCGCCGTTGGTCGCGGTGTTGGAGGTCTTGTCGCCCAGGGTGATGTCACCGAAGCCGAGGTTGAACGCACCGTTCTGGGCGTTGGCGCCCGCGGCCTGGTCCGGGCTGGCGATCGGCACGTTGTTCCCGCTGAGCAGGTCGGTGTCATTGCGGCTGGCGAACTCGGTCGTCGGCGCGAAGGAGGTCTGCGGCGAGAACGGCGAGGCGAAGTTCGAGGCCAGCTGGTGGTGGTCGGCCACCGCCCGCTGCAGGCCGACGATCGGGTCGCCACCGCCGAGGGCGTAGCCGGCCGGTGCGGCCGTGGCGGCCACCGAGGCCAGCTGGGCGGCGGTCACGTTCGGCAGGCCCGCATCGCGCAGGGCGCCGTCCGGGTCGACGACGAAGGAGGCCGCCGTGGCCGGGTTGCGGAACAGGTCGAGGATGAAGTCAATGATGTTCATGTGACTGCCTTTCGTGTCTTCCCGGTCTGCCCGGGGAGGTTGTCTCGCCGGCCCTCCGGCGATCTGAAGACCAACTTATGGAGTTCGCGACGCCCGGCCAACGGGGTCGGCACCCCTGCCTCCACCATCCGAGTGGGGGGTCTGCGGCTATCCCCGTTAGGGGATTAGGGGCTCTATCGGGGGGGTGTCGGGAAATCCGGCATCACAGCAGATCAACAACGAAAAACCCGCGCGGATCGAAATCCGCGCGGGCTGTCGTGGAGCGAGTGGGATCAGTCGAAGAGGTCGAATCCCGGGGTGTGGTCCGCGGGCTGGGGGTGGTCGCCGGCCGCGCCCCACACATCGGCGAGGTCGCCGTCGGCCGGTGCCGCATCGTCGAAAACCGGGTCGGTGAACTGCGACGATGCCGCGTCGTCGAGCAGGTCGGGTTGGGTGAGCACATCGACGGCGGGGTCGGCCGGCCCCGTCGTGTCGATGACGGTCGAGCCGGCGTCGATGACGGCCTGCGCCGGGAAGGAGTCGTCGAAAGCGTCGAAGGCGGCGGTGGCGGCGCCACTCGCCCACACGTTGCTCGCCGGCTCGGCCCCGAAGGCGTCCAGGCCGGTCGACGGGGCCGCCACCGGCATCGACTCCGTCACCACCGGGATCAGGTTGTCGACGTCGACACTGGTCACGTCTGGTAGCTGCGCATCCGCGATGGCGGCCGCGGGATCGGCGGCGTAGCGTGCGGCGGCATTGGGGTCCCGCACCAGCGACATCACGAAGTCGAGTAGCGAGTTAGCCATTGGGACACCTTCTCCATATCGGCACGACATCAACGCGGAGTCGGGAGCCAGTCCCCCGACTGCTTGTCACGATGCTATCCACGCAGCACGTCCTCCGGATCGGTGCGCAGCCCACCCCTGGCCGCCGGGCGTTAGGGGGTGGGAGGTTAGGGGCTCCACGCCACTAGGGGGATATCCCGAGGATGTGGGGACCCCGGCGTTATGGTGGCCAGCATGACCGAACCCCTGGGGTTGTCGATCGGGATGACGAACCTGGTGGCGGCCCGAGTTGGCCGCCCGCCGGTGATCCGACGAGCCGTCCTCACCCTCTTCGGCGACCGCGCACCCGAGGTGGGCCTGCCCACTGAAAGGCCCGCGAATCCGAACCTCGACCAACCCGGCCTCGTCCTCAGCGGCTTCGTCGACCGGGTCGGCGACCCGGTCCCGCTCGTCGCCGCCGACGGGTCAGCGCACCGCGGGGAGTTGGTGCTTGCCGAAGCCCTCGACGCGATGGCACGCACCGTGGGCGGCGGTTCGCCGGTCGCCGTCGCCGTGCCCGCCCATTGGGGCCCGGGGACCGTCGGCGCGCTGCGTGGCGCGTTGCGGTCCCGGCCGAACCTGGCGCCGCACGGTGTGCCCGCGGCACTGATCCCCGATTCGACTGCCGCGTTCGCAGCGCTACAGGCGGCCCCCGGACTGCCCGCTCAGGGCGTGGTCGTCCTGGTCGACCTCGGTGGTAGTGGCAGCAGTGTCTCGCTGGCGGATGCGGGCGCCAACCTCGACACCGTCGGCCAGACCGTGCGCTACGCGGAGTTCTCGGGCGATGCGATCGATCAGGCGCTGCTCAACCATGTGCTGGCCGGTATCGCCGACGCCGGGAACGCCGATCCGGCGGGCACCGCGGCGGTCGGGTCGCTCGCCCGCCTGCGCGACGAGTGCCGCCAGGCCAAGGAACGTCTCTCCGCCGAGACCGCGACCGCGGTGCCGGTCGAACTGCCGGGGGTGCGCTCCGATATCCGGGTGACGCGGCCCGAACTCGAGCAGCTGATCGCCGGGCCGCTCGGCGGACTGCTGAACGCGATCGAAGACACGTTGCAGCGCAACCAGATTCCGCTGGAGAACGTGTCCGCGGTGGCGACCGTCGGTGGCGGCGCGGCCATTCCGTTGGTCACCCAGCGGCTGTCCGAGCACCTGCGGGCGCCGGTCGTCACGACCCCGGAATCGCAGCTCAACGTCGCCGCGGGTGCCGCACTGGTGGCCAACCGGAGCGCGGACGCCGAGGCCCCGACCGGTATGGCGGTGGCCGCCGACGCCCCGACCGGCATGGCGCCCGCCGCCTGGGTCGCCGGTGCGGCCGGTCTGGCAGCCGGTGACGCCGCCGCCGACGGCGCCTCGTCGGCGACGTTCCGCGCCCTGGCGTGGTCGCAGGACGATGAGCCTGCGGGCGAACCCGTGCCGTATACCGGCGAAGACTACGACCCCTACTCCGTGACCGGCGCCCGTCCGCCGGTGGCGTTCGCGCCGGACGACACCGGATACGGGGCCGCCTACCCCGCCTACGACGAGGGGCCCGGGCCGCTGCCCTGGTACAAACGCCCGCCGTTGCTGTTCGGAGCGGCCGCCGCGGCTGCGCTGCTGGCAGTCGGAGGGTTGGCGATCACGCTGACCAGTGCGGACGGCGATTCGACACCGGTGACCGAGACGGCGACGACGGTCTCGATGGAGCCGTCGCCGCAGGCGCCGCCCCCGCCGGTCACCACCGTCACCGTCGGGCCTGACGGCCGGGCGACCACCACGGTGAGCCAGCCTCCGCCTCCGCCGCCGTCCACCACGACGACGACCCAGCCCACTACGACCACGACGACCACGACCGCCGCCACGACGACGACGACGACCCAGCCGACGACGACCACCACGCGGCCGACCACCACGCAGCCGACCACGACACAGCCACCGCCGACAACGACGGTCGAACCGCCGCCGACGACGGTCGATCCACCCGATCCGCCGACGACCATTCCCGTTCCCGACGACGGCGTCTGACCCCGCCCGATGACGAGCCCGGCGCCGCATCGTCACGCGGAGCTTCCGGCGGCGGCGCGGGACGCCGTCGCGGCGCTCGAAGCGGATCCCGCGGCGCCCGCGAAGGTTCTGGTCACCGGCGGTATCGGCACGGGGAAGTCGACCGTGCTCGCCGCGGTGCGCGCCGCGCTGCGGTCCGCCGGTCGCGCGGTGCTCTCGCGTCCGCGGCGCGCCGACGATCCCGCCGACGCGGCGGTCGTCGTCGACGATGCCCACCTGCTCGAGCGCGCCGACCTCGAACGGCTCACCGACCTGATGGCCGATTCGGCCGCGACGGTGGTGATCGCCACGCAGCCGCTGGCCCACCATCCCGCGCTGCGCGGACTGGTCACGGCGCTGGAACGCGAAAATCCCCCCGTCACATTGGGTTCCGTCACCGCGGTGGAGGTGGGCCGGGCGGCCGCGGTGACGCTGGGCGCCAGTCCCGCACCGGAGGTCGTCCGGCTGTTGACGGCGGTGACGGCCGGGCTGCCGTTCCTGCTGCGCCCCGCCCTGGCCGCGGTCGGTGACGGGGCGGCCGCGGTCCGGCAAGCCGCGCGCATCGCGCTGATCGAGCGACTGCGCCGCCTCGACGAACCGCTGCTCGACACGCTCCTGGTGGCATCGCTGAGCCCCGAACTGGGGCCCGACGACGTCGCCGCGGCCCTGCACATGCCGTCCGAGGCCGCCCTGGCCGCCGTCGACCGGGCCAGGGCGAGCGGTCTGCTCGAGCCGTCGTATCACCACAGCTTCCTGCGCACCGTGCACGACGGCATCGCCCAGATCGTCGGTGCCGCACGGCATCACGACATCGAAGTGTCGCTGCTGTGTTCGCAGCTCGAACTATCCACTCTGACAGCAGATCTCGCATTGCGGATGGCAGAGCACGGGCTGCGCGACGAGCGGCTCGCCGGCGCGCTGGCCGACCTGGCGGCGCACGCCGGCAGGTCGCCGGCCCGGGCGGCGCGGCTGTACCGGGCCGCGGCCGACGCCGGAGCGACCGTCCAGAACGCTCACCTCGCCGACGCGCTCGCGCTGACCGGGGACTGCGCCACGGCGGGGCGGATCGCCGACGAACTGCTCACCTCGCACGACCTCGACGAGCGCGCCGCAGCGGTGCGGATCTCGGCGAGCATCGCGATGCACGACGGCAGCGCGACGCAGGCGCTCGACCTGTTTCGGTGGCTGGGACCGTCCATCGACGCGCTGCTGAGCGCGGCCGGCACCGTCGCCGCACTCGCCGCGGGCGACCGGAGCACCGCCGAGGAACTCGCGCAGACCCCTGCCGCCGGTCCCCCGACGTCGATTGCACGCGCGTCCCGCAGCCTCGCCGAGGGACTGGTGCTCTCCCTCGACGAGCCCTACCCCGTCGCGGCCGCGCGGCTGGGGCAGTCGCTCAACGCCGAGCACGGTCGCGGCGTCGCCACCCCTGACACTCCCGCGGCGCTGGTGACGCTGGCAGCTTTGCACGGCGGCGACCCGGTGCGTGCCCGCAGCGTGATCGGTCGGGCGGTCCGCAGCGGACGCGACGACACCTCCGGCGATGCGATCTTCGTCACGCACCGGCACCGGCTGCTGTTCGGCTGGACGCACATGCAGGACGGGCAGTTGCAGGCCGCGGCCGCGGCGGCCCCGCGGTCGGGAACGGAACTGCACCGGCGGGATGCGCTCTGGGCGGCCGCGCTGCAAACCGCGATCGCCCGCCGCAGTGGTGACAGTGGCGCCATGCAGATGCACTGGTACGCCGCAATGGAGGTGCTGGCCGAATATTCGGTCGACCTGTTCGCGCTGCTTCCGCTCGGGGAGCTGTGGGTGGCTGCGGCGCGGCTGCGGCAGGTGGACCGGATACAGCACACCCTCGACGACGCCTTCGCACTGCTCACCGCGCTGGGCGATCCGGTGTTGTGGGCGGTGCCGCTGCACTGGGCCGGCGTGCATGCGGGCATCCTGGCGAACTCGCCCGAGGCGGTCGCCCCGCACGGGCAGGCGCTGACCGCAGCCAGCCGCGATGAGCGCGCGCAGAGTGCGTTCGCGAAAGCACTGGCCAACGGCGGTCGCACCTGGTTACGGGTGTTGGCCAACCACGTCGAGGTCGACGAGGTGACGGCGGCGTCCCGCGCACTCGCGCAGTTCGGTCACACCTGGGATGCCACCCGATTGGCGGGCCAGGCCGCATTGCAGACGTCGGACGGCCGGGTGTCGCAGGCGATGCTGCAGGTGGCGCGGGATCTCAAGCAGACCGTGGCCGGCTCCGAGGTGCCGGTCGATGCGCCCCCGCCGGGGCGCATCGCCGTCGAGCCCGTGCCGACGGCCTCCCGGGCGCGGCCGGCCTCGGCGCAGCTGTCGGAGCGCGAGCGCGAGGTGGCCGAGTTGTTGTTGTTGGGCATGCCCTACCGCGATATCGGCGCGCAGTTGTTCATCTCAGCGAAGACCGTCGAACACCATGTGGCCCGGATCCGCCGGCGCCTGGGGGCGGAGTCGCGCTCCGAGATGCTGTCGATGTTGCGTGCGCTGCTCGCCCCATCGGCGTAGCTGCACCGAGGGTTAGGGCAGCCTTCGTAGCGGCCCCTGCACCGGTGATGTCACTATGAGCACGATCGAGCCTATGTTACTGACGGGTAACTTAGTCTAAGTTACTGTTGGGTAACTTCATACCGGGAGGCCGCGGGTGGACACGCAGATTCTGATCCGACTGATCGTCGGGTTGCTGATGACCGGCATTGTGATCGCGCTCGCCGCAAAACGTGTCCTGTGGCTCACCAAGCTCATCCGGTCGGGCCAGCCCATGAGCGAGGCCAACAACCGCAAGGACAATCTCGGCAAGCGCATCACCACCCAGTTCGAGGAAGTCTTCGGACAGACCCGGCTGCTGCGCTGGTCGATCCCCGGCATCGCGCACTTCTTCACCATGTGGGGCTTTTTCGTCCTCGCGTCGGTGTACCTGGAGGCCTACGGCCTGCTGTTCGACCACGACTTCCACATCCCGATCATCGGCACGTGGGACGGCCTGGGCTTCCTGCAGGACTTCTTCGCCGTCGCGGTGCTGCTCGGAATCGTCACCTTCGCGATCATCCGGGTGATGCAGGAGCCGAAACAGCACGGACGCGACTCCCGGTTCTACGGTTCGCACACCGGTGGCGCCTGGCTGATCCTGTTCATGATCTTCAACGTCATCTGGACCTACGCCCTGGTTCGCGGCGCCGCCGCCGATGTCGGCAACCTGCCCTACGGCAACGGCGCCTTCTTCTCGCAGTTCATGGGATGGGTGCTCAGCCCGCTCGGCCACGACGTCAACGAGTGGGTCGAGACCATCGCGCTGCTGGCGCACATCGCGGTCATGCTGATCTTCCTGTTGATCGTGCTGCACTCCAAGCACCTGCACATCGGTCTGGCGCCCATCAACGTCACCTTCAAGCGCCTGCCCAACGGTCTGGGCCCGCTGCTGCCGATGGAGTACAACGGCGAGCCGATCGACTTCGAGGATCCCGCCGAGGACGCGGTACTCGGCCGCGGAAAGATCGAGGACTTCACCTGGAAGGGTTACCTCGACATGACCACCTGCACCGAGTGCGGGCGTTGTCAGTCGCAGTGCCCGGCCTGGAACACCGGTAAGCCGCTGTCGCCCAAGCTCGTGATCATGAACCTGCGCGACCACCTGTTCGCCAAGGCGCCGTACATCCTGGGTGACAAGGAGTCGCCGCTGGAGAACACCCCCGAGGGCGGTCTCGGCGAGGCGTTGCGTGGCGAGAAGGACTCCGAGAAGCATTCGCACGACCACGTTCCCGAGTCCGGGTTCGAACGGATCATGGGGTCCGGCCCGGAGCAGGCCACCCGCCCGCTCGTCGGCACCGAAGAACAGGGCGGCGTGATCGACCCCGACGTGTTGTGGTCGTGCACCACCTGCGGCGCGTGCGTCGAACAGTGCCCGGTGGACATCGAGCACATCGACCACATCGTCGACATGCGCCGCTACCAGGTGATGATGGAATCCGAGTTCCCCGGTGAGCTCGGCGTGCTGTTCAAGAACCTGGAGACCAAGGGCAACCCGTGGGGCCAGAACGCCAAGGACCGCACGAACTGGATCGACGAGGTCGAGTTCGATGTGCCGGTCTTCGGCAAGGACGTCGAATCCTTCGAGGGTTACGAGTACCTGTTCTGGGTCGGCTGCGCCGGCGCCTACGAAGACCGAGCGAAGAAGACCACCAAGGCGGTCGCCGAACTCCTCGCGATCGCGGGCGTGAAGTTCCTCGTCCTGGGCGAGGGTGAGACCTGTAACGGTGACTCGGCGCGCCGCTCGGGTAACGAGTTCCTGTTCCAGCAGCTCGCCGCGCAGAACGTCGAGACCCTCAACGATCTCTTCGAGGGTGTGGAGCGGGTCGACCGCAAGGTCATCGTCACCTGCCCGCACTGCTTCAACACGCTGGGCCGCGAGTACCCGCAGGTGGGCGGCACCTACACCGTGGTGCACCACACCCAGCTGCTCAACCGGCTGATCCGCGACAAGAAGCTGGTGCCGGTGAGCCCGGTCGACGGTGGGGCGGACATCACCTACCACGACCCCTGCTACCTGGGCCGGCACAACAAGGTCTACGAGGCACCGCGCGAGCTGATCGGCGCGTCCGGTGCGAAGCTCACCGAGATGCCCCGTCACGCCGACCGTGGTCTGTGCTGCGGCGCCGGCGGCGCGCGGATGTGGATGGAAGAGCACATCGGCAAGCGCGTCAACCAGGAGCGCGTGGAAGAGGCGCTCGACACCGGTGCCTCGAAGATCGCCACCGGCTGCCCGTTCTGCCGCGTGATGATCACCGACGGTGTCGACGACGTCGCCGCCACCCGGAATGTGGCGAAGGCCGAGGTTCTCGACGTCGCTCAGCTGCTGCTCGGCTCGCTGGACCTGACCTCGGTGACGCTGCCCGAGAAGGGCACCGCGGCCAAGGAGGCCGAGGAGCGGGCTGCCACGGTCGCCGCAGCGGCACCGGCGCCGGCGACCGAGGAAGCACCCGCAGAAGCACCGGTAGAAGCACCGGAGGCGCCGGCCGCCAAGGCGTCGACCGCGACCAAGCCGGTGACCGGCCTCGGCCTGTCGGGCGGCGCCAGAAAACCCGGCGCGAAGAAGACCGCGGCTCCTGCCGCGGACGACAAGCCGGCCGCCGCGGCGGCACCGGCCAAGGGCCTCGGTATCGCCGGTGGCGCCAAGCGACCCGGTGCGAAGAAGACTGCGGCAGCACCCGCGGAAGCCAAGGCAGAGACCGCCGAGGCGCCCCCGGCAGCCCCGGCCAAGGGGCTGGGTCTGGCCGCCGGCGCCAAGCGACCCGGCGCGAAAAAGACCGCGGCAGCACCGGCAGAAGCCAAGGCGGAAGCCAAGGCAGAGACCAGCGAGGCGCCCGCCGAGGCCAAGCCCGAGCCTGAGGTCAAGGGCCTGGGTCTCGCCGCGGGTGCGCGTCGACCGGGTGCGAAGAAGGCCGCACCGAAGGCGTCCGCACCCGAGGCGGCGCCGAACGAAGGCGCGGCGACCGTCGTCCAGCCGGCCAATGTGGATCCCGACCAGGCCAAGGCGGGTACCGAGGCACCGGACACCGCTGATTCCGATCTGGGTCTGGTGAGCAAGCCCGAACCCGAGGTCAAGGGTCTGGGCATCGCCGCGGGTGCGCGCCGACCGGGTGCGAAGAAGAAGGCGGCTCCGGCCAAATCAGCCGAAGCCCCTACCGAACCGGCCGAGCCCGCACCGGAGGCAGAAGCGAAGCCGGAGCCCGCGTCGGGCAATGGGGACGCCCGCGTCGTGGGAGACGAGGCGCCGGTCAAGGGCCTCGGTATCGCGAAGGGTGCCCGTCGGCCCGGGAAGCGCTGATCCGAACGCTCGATGTCACGGGCGAATTTCTAATTGACTGGACGGCAGTGCCACCATGGACGACGTGACCACGCCTCAGACGCCCGCGACCTGGCACGCCGCTGCGCACCATCAGCGGCCCCGTACGTTCACGCAGTCGTCGAAGCTGCAGGACGTCCTCTACGAGATCCGCGGGCCGGTACACGAGCACGCCTCCCGCCTCGAGGCCGAGGGTCACCGCATTCTCAAGCTCAACATCGGCAACCCCGCTCCGTTCGGCTTCGAGGCGCCCGACGTGATCATGCGCGACATCATCGCGGCGCTGCCGACCGCGCAGGGGTACTCCGACTCCAAGGGCATCGTGAGCGCCCGCCGGGCGGTGTTCACCCGCTACGAACTCGTCGACGGCTTCCCCCGCTTCGACATCGACGACGTGTTCCTCGGCAACGGCGCCTCCGAGCTCATTCAGATGACGCTGCAGGCACTGCTCGACAACGGAGATCAGGTGCTGATCCCGGCGCCGGACTATCCGCTGTGGACGGCGTGCACATCGCTGGCCGGTGGCACCCCCGTGCACTACCTGTGCGACGAGACGCAGGGCTGGAACCCCGACGTCGCCGATCTCGAGTCCAAGATCACCGATCGCACCAAGGCGATCGTGGTGATCAACCCGAACAATCCGACCGGTGCGGTCTACAGCCGTGAAACACTTGAGCGGATCGCGGATCTCGCGCGCAAACACCAACTGCTGCTGCTGTCCGACGAGATCTACGACAAGATCCTCTACGACGATGCCAAGCACATCTCGATGGCATCGATCGCACCCGACGTGCTGACGTTGACGTTCAACGGGTTGTCCAAGGCCTACCGGGTGGCCGGCTACCGGTCGGGGTGGCTGGTGATCACCGGACCCAAGGAGCACGCCGGTAGTTTCATCGAGGGCATCAGCCTGCTGGCCAATATGCGGCTATGCCCGAATGTGCCTGCGCAGCACGCGATTCAGGTTGCGCTCGGCGGCCACCAGAGCATTGACGATCTGGTGTTGCCCGGGGGACGCCTGCTCGAGCAGCGCGACGTGGCGTGGCAGAAGCTCAACGACATTCCGGGGGTGTCGTGTGTGAAACCGCAGGGGGCGCTGTACGCCTTCCCGCGACTGGATCCCGAGGTCTATGAGATCCACGACGACGAGCAGCTGGTGCTCGACCTACTGCTGCAGGAGAAGATCCTGGTGGTGCAGGGCACCGGATTCAACTGGCCCACACCGGATCACCTGCGGATCGTGACGCTGCCGTGGGCGCGTGACCTGTCCGCCGCCATCGAACGGCTCGGCAACTTCCTGGTCAGCTACCGGCAGTAGGGCCGCGCCTGATCAGCGAGGAAGCGGACCATCGTCGGCCGGCCACCCGGAGGCGAAGGCGTACACCGGTACCGTGGCACCGGTGCTCGACGTGACACCGGTCCATTCCCCGATGGCGTCCTCGGCCCATACTGCCCACCGGACAACGGCCTCGTATTGAGCCATGAGCAATTTGCCGGTGATCGCGATGACGGGTAACCGGCCTGGAAAAGGCCCGCCCGTCGTCGCGTATTCAGTTGAGCGATCGTGGATTTCAGCGAGGTGCGCCTCCGCGTCCGCCCGGATCTCGCGTACGGCCGCTCGAAGCAGGCTGACGTCACCCGCGTCGGCGAACGCCACCTTGAGCATGGCTTCGAACTCCATTCGCATCCCGGCGGCAGGCGCGTCCAGCCAGTCGCGCAGCGCCGCGCGGCCCGCACCGGTGATTTCGTAGACGGTGCTCTGCCGCTTGCCGGTGAAGGCGGCCTGCGCGGTAGCCAGACCCGCTGAGACCAGCCTCTTCGGCTCCTCGTAAATGACGCTGGCAGCGCGGGGCCAGAACCAACTCACCGTGCGGTCCATCTGTTGCGCCAGTTCATATGCGGTGAACGGCCGGATGGAGAGCAGCCCGAGGATCGCATGGGAGGTCGGTGTCAATTCCCTGGGAGGCATCGACTTCAGTATACTCCGGATAGGAGTATTGAGCGGACGCGAAAGAAATCCGGAAAGGTGTTGCGATGTCTAGCTCGGCCACCACCCCCACACCCGCCATCGACGATGTGCCCACCTTCAGCAGGGTGTCGCATACCTCGTTCTCGGTCCGAGACGCAGAGGCCAGCGCACGATGGTGGGCCGCGGTGCTGAACCTCATCGAGATCGACCGCGTCGCGGGCGACGGATGGCGCGGCATCTTGCTCCTGCACCCGGCGTCGCGGACCATTCTGGAATTCCAGCAGCACGAGGGGAACGACGGCGAAGCGTTCGATCCGCGGCGCACCGGCTTCGACCACATGGGGTTCAAGATTGAGTCGCGTGCGGACCTCGACGTGTGGCTGGATCGGTTCGAGCGACTGGGCGTACAGCACTCCCCGATCGCCGAGCGCGATTACGGTGCGGTATTGACCTTCAGGGACCCAGACGGCATCCAGTTCGAGATGTTCTTCAAGAGCGACCACCCGTAACGCTCATCGCACGCACCACGCCCGAGGCGGGGCTGCCCGCGCAGCCGTCACCTCTACCCTGTCCGGGTGAGCCACTCGCACCCGCACTCCCACTCGCTGAGCGGCCCGTCGCCGCTCGGTCCGCTGGCCGCCAAGATCGTCGTCGGATTGCTGATCGGGATCGGCATCGTGGTGTCGATCGGTGCGGTGCTGCTGTGGCCGAGCCAGCAGAAGGCCGACATCCCGCTCCCCTTCCAGAACGCCGAGGGCGGCGCGGTGACGACGGAGGCCGGGCAGGTGCGCTCCACCAGCCTGGCCGCGTGCGGCAGCCCGGCGGCAGGGCAGGTCCTCACCTCCGACCCGACGCCGGCCCCGGCTGACGGATCGCCGTGTGTGCAGGTGCTCGTCGCCATCGACTCAGGCCCCAACACAGGCGCCAACACGCTGCTGGAGTTCAGCGGCGGGCCCGGTCAGCCGCAACTGGCCGCCGGGGACGACATCCGGCTCAGCCGCCAGGTGGCCCCGACCGGCGCCACCACGTACACGTTCTACGACTACTCCCGCGGGTGGCCGCTGGGCGTGCTGGCCGCGGCCTTCGCCGCCGTGGTGGTGGCGGTGGCGCGCTGGCGCGGACTGCGCGCCATGGTGGGCATCGTCGTTGCGTTCGCGGTGCTGGTGGTGTTCCTGCTACCGGCCCTGCGCGACGGCGCGTCGGCGGTTCCTGTCGCGCTGGTGGCCTCGGCGGTGATCCTCTACGCCGTCATCTACCTTGCGCACGGCGTGAGCCTGCGCACCAGCGCGGCGCTGCTCGGCACCCTGACCTCCCTTCTGCTGGCCGCCGTATTGTCCTGGGGCGCGATCGAATTCGCCCATCTGACCGGCTTGTCGGAGGATCAGAACAACGAGGTCGCCGCGTATCTGGGGAATGTGTCGATCACCGGTCTGCTGCTGGCCGGGTTCATCATCGGCTCACTGGGCGTCCTCAACGACGTGACGGTGACCCAGGCCTCGACGGTGTTCGAACTGGCCGAAATGCAAGGTAGTTCGCGGCGGGCGATCTTCGTGGGCGCGATGCGGGTGGGCCGTGACCACATCGCGAGCACCGTGTACACGCTGGTGCTCGCCTACGCCGGCAGCGCGTTGCCGCTGCTGCTGTTGTTCAGCGTCGCCAACCGCTCGCTGGTCGATGTGCTGACCAGCGAGAGCGTGGCGATCGAGATCGCCCGGTCGGCCGTCGGCGGCATCGCGCTGGCATTGTCGGTCCCGCTGACCACGGGGATCGCGGCCGTGCTGGCGACGCCCCGGGTTTCGCCGTCAGGGCCGGGGGTACCCCCGCGCCATGACCCAGCCCACCGGTCATCATGAAGTGACACTCGAGGTCGACGGGGAACAGCGGACGCTACGCCTCGACACCCGCGTCACCCTTCTTGATGCACTGCGCGAACACCTCGGCGTGACCGCACCCAAGAAGGGATGTGACCACGGTCAGTGCGGTTCGTGCACTGTGCTCCGCGACGGTCGCCGGGTCACCACTTGCCTGACCTTCGCCGTCGCCGCGGACGGTGCGCGCATCACCACGGCCGCGGGACTCGGCGACGGCGACGATCTGCATCCGGTCGCCCAGGCGTTCCAGGACGAGGACGCCTTCCAGTGCGGATACTGCACACCCGGCCAGATCTGCTCGGCGGTCGGCATGCTCGACGAAGCCAAGGCCGGCGCACCGAGCTTCGTCACCGACGACCTCGACGCGCCGCCGGACCTGACCGGTGACGAGATCCGGGAGCGCATGAGCGGCAACCTGTGTCGCTGCGCGGCGTATCCCAACATCGTCGCCGCGATCGAACGGGCCGCGGTTCAGTGAGGACAGCCCAGTGAGGACATTCGACTACCACCTCGCCGAGAGCCCGGCCGACGCCGTGGCCACGCTGACCGCACACCCCGGCGCCGCCTACCTCGCCGGCGGCACCAACCTCGTCGACCACATGAAGCTCGGGGTCGCCACCCCCGACCTGCTCGTCGACGTCAGCCGACTTCCCCTCGACGAGGTGACCACCGCCGACGACGGCGGCGTGCGCATCGGCGCCACGGTCCGCAACAGTGATCTCGCCGCGCACCCGGTGATCCGGTCCCGCTATCCCGGCCTGTCGCGGGCGCTGCTGTCGGCGGCCTCTGGCCAGTTGCGCAACTCGGCCACCACCGCGGGAAACCTGTTGCAGCGCACGCGCTGTGTGTACTTCCAGGACGTCACCACGCCGTGCAACAAGCGCACCCCCGGCAGCGGTTGCGCGGCGATCGGCGGCTACGTCCGGTATCACGCGATCCTGGGCGCGTCACCGCACTGCATCGCGGTGCATCCGTCGGACATGGCGGTCGCGATGAGCGCACTCGACGCCGCGGTGGTCGTCGAGGGCGCCGACGGCGAGCGGGGTATCCCCATCGACGAGTTCTACCGGTTGCCGGGCGACGACCCGGAGCACGACACCGTGCTGCGCCACGGTGAACTGATCACCGCGGTCGAACTGCCCGCTCCTCCGCCGGGCGCCGTATCCGACTACCGCAAGGTCCGCGACCGGGCGTCGTTCGCGTTCGCGCTGGTGTCCGTGGCCGCGGAACTCAGCGTCACGGGCGATGAAATCGATTCGGCGCGCATCGCTTTGGGTGGTGTCGCGCACAAACCGTGGCGGGCCCGCAGAGCCGAAGAGGTGCTGACCGGGGCACCGGCCACCGAGCAGACCTTCGCGGCGGCCGCCGACGCCGAGTTGTCCGGCGCCGAACCGCAACCGGGTAACGAGTTCAAGGTCGAGCTAACCCGCCGCACGCTGATCGCCGAACTGCGCGCGCTGACCGAACGGGGACGTCGGTGACACTCATCGACCCGCGCGCGATCGGCGCCCCGCTCGCACGGCTGGACGGCCGCGCCAAGGTCACCGGCGCTGCGCCGTACGCCTTCGAGCAGCCGGTCGACGATCCGGCGTATCTGCATCCGGTCCAGTCGACCGTCGCCCGTGGGCAGATCGCGGCCGTCGACGTCAGCGCGGCGCGTCAGGTCGACGGAGTGCTCGACGTGCTGACGGTGTTCGACGCCCCGAAGCTCGCCGACACCTCGGACGGCGAGCTGTCCATCCTGCAGGACGACCGGGTGCACTTCCGCGGTCAGATCATCGGCGGGGTGGTCGCCGAGACCGCTGAGATCGCCCGGCACGCAGCGTCTCTCGTACAGGTGATGTACACCGAGGAACCGCACGACGTGGAGTTGTCCGTCGACCACCCGGGCCTCTACACGCCCGAAGAGGTCAACCCGTCTTACCCGTCGGACACCGACGAGGGTGACGTCGACGCCGCACTGGCGTCCGCGGAGGTCACCGTCGACCAGACCTACTCGACACCGATCGAGCACAACAACCCGATGGAACCGCACGCCGCCATCGCGGTGTGGACGACACAGGCCGGCCGGCCGTCGGTGCTGATGTACGACTCCACCCAGGGCGTGCACCCCGCGCGCAAAGCGCTGGCGCCGATCTTCGGTCTCGAACCCGACCAATTGCGCGTGGTCGCCCCGCACGTCGGCGGCGGTTTCGGCTCCAAGGGCTCCCCCCACGCCCACGACGTCCTGGTGCTGCTGGCGGCGCAGCGCAGCGGCGGGCGGCCGGTGAAGCTCGCGCTGACCCGGCAGCAGATGTTCTCGCTCGTGGGCTATCGGACGCCGACGATCCAGCGCATCCGCCTCGGCGCCACGAAGGACGGCACACTGACCGCGCTCGCACACGAAGTCGTCGAACAGACTTCGACGGTCAAGGAATTCGCGGAGCAGACGGCGGTGACGTCGCGCAAGATGTACGCGGCACCGAACCGGCGCACCGCACACAAGCTGGCGGCGCTCGACGTGCCGGTGCCGTTCTGGTTCCGCGCCCCGGGAGAATGCCCCGGCACGTACGCCGCCGAAGTCGCGATGGACGAGCTGGCGGTGGCCTGCGGTGTCGATCCGATCGAGCTGCGGGTGCGCAACGATCCCGACGTCGATCCCGAGACCGGCAACCCGTGGTCAGGCCGTCACCTCGTCGAGTGCTTGCGGCTCGGGGCGGAGCGGTTCGGCTGGTCGACACGTGATCCGGCTCCGGCGCAACGGCTTTCAGGCGGCTGGTACGTGGGGTTGGGAGTCGCGTCGGCCACCTACCCCGCCATGCAGATGCCGGGCAACTCCGCACGGATCATCTACGCCGCCGAGGGCCGCTACCTGGTGCAGATCGGCGCGGCCGACATCGGCACCGGCACCTGGACGACGCTGACGCAGATCGCCGCCGACGCGCTCGGTTGCGACGTCGGGGCGGTGGAACTGCAGATCGGTGACACCGACCTGCCGGACGCGTCGGTGGCGGGCGGCTCGTCGGGTATCAACTCGTGGGGCCGGGCGATCGTGGCCGCCGCGCGCCAATTCCGAAGCGACCACGGCGATCCCCCGGCGGTCGGGGCCACCACGCAGGCTGACGCACCGGAGAATCCCGACGCCGAGACGTTCACGATGCAGTCCTTCGGTGCGCATTTCGTCGAGGCGAGGGTCAACAGGGACACCGGCGAGATCCGGGTCCCGCGGATGCTGGGCGTATTCTCGATCGGCCGGGCCATCAACGCGCGCACACTGCGGTCCCAACTGATCGGCGGCATGACCATGGGTCTGTCGATGGCGTTGCACGAGGAGAGCGTTCGCGATCCGCGGTTCGGGCACGTCGTCACACAGGATTTCGCGACCTATCACATCAGCGCGCACGCCGATGTCGCTGACATCGAAGCGATCTGGCTCGACGAGGTCGACGAGCACGCCAACCCGATGGGCTCGCGCGGCGCCGGGGAGATCGGCATCGTCGGAGCGGCGGCAGCCGTGGTCAACGCCGTCTACCACGCCACCGGCGTGCGGGTCCGCGACTTACCGGTCACCCTCGACAAGGTGCTGACCGGTCTGCCCTGATCAGCGGTCCAGCAACTCCAAAAGGTATGCGCCGTAGCCGGATTTGAGCAGCGTGTGCCCGCGGGCCGCCAACTGGTCGTCGTCGATGAACCCGACCCGCCAGGCCACCTCCTCGGGCACCGAGATCTTCAGTCCCTGACGACGTTCGATGGTGCGGACGTAATCGCTCGCGTCCAGCAGCGAGTCGAACGTGCCGGTGTCCAGCCACGCGGTGCCCCGCGTGAGGACCTCCACGCTGAGCTTGCCCTGGTCCAGGTAGCGCTGGTTGATCTCGGTGATCTCGTATTCGCCGCGGGCCGACTTCTCCAGTGACCGCGCGATCTCGATGACGTCGTTGTCGTAGAAGTACAGACCCGGCACCGCGTAGTGCGATTTCGGGGTGGCGGGCTTCTCCTCCAACGACAGGGCGGTGCCGTCGTCGCCGAACTCCACCACCCCGTACGCCGACGGGTTGGCGACCCAGTACGCGAAGATCGCCCCACCGCTCACATCGTGGAAGCGGCGCAGGCCGGTGCCGAGGCCGGGGCCGTAGAAGATGTTGTCCCCCAACACCAGTGCCACCGAGTCGGTGCCGATGTGGTCGGCGCCGATGACGAAGGCCTGCGCGAGACCGTCCGGCCGGCCCTGAACCGCGTAGGTGAGGTTGATCCCGAAATGCGTTCCGTCACCGAGTAACCGGTGGAACGCGGCCGCGTCCTCGGCGGTGGTGATCACCTGGATGTCCTGGATACCGGCCATGATCAACGTGGACAGCGGGTAATAGATCAGCGGTTTGTCGTATACGGGGAGCAACTGCTTACTCGCCCCGAGGGTGATCGGGTACAGCCGGGTGCCCGACCCGCCCGCCAGGATGATCCCCCGCATCAGCCGGTCAGGTCCTCTTCGCCGAGTTCGGTGGCGGCCAGCGCGGAGGCCAGGTCCGGGTGCCGGAAGACCGAGGTCACCTTGTCGTGCACCACGCGGAACGCGGACGCGGCGGTCCCCGTCTCTCCGGTCACCGAGGTGATCTGCTGTTCGACGACCACCACGCCGTCGTGGATGTACATCCGGCCGGGTTCGGCGTTGACGTCGAGTGCCCGGGCCCAATCCTGCAGTGCCGCATGGCCTTGCGCCGCACCGCCGGCGTCGCCGATCTCGATGTCGTCACTGGACAGCTCGAGCAGGGTGTCGAGGTCACGGGCGTTGAGCGCGTCGTGCCAGGCGAGCACTGTCGCCATCTCCGAAGTGGTCATGGTCGTGAAGGTACGCCACTCAGAGCGGTGTGCGCTCCAGCCACCGGTCCCAGACGTCGGTCTTCCCGAACGCCTCGAGACCGCTGTCTGCCAGTGTGCGCCGGCGGGTGACCGCCAGAAGGAGGTCGGTGACGGGTCCGCGCACCGCGACGTCGCCTTTACCGTGCTCGTGGAACCAGTCGATGCCGTCTTCGGTGCTGGTGATCATCCACTCGCCGACTCCGCCCAGGCTGTCGTCGGTGGCGTGTAGGTGCAGCGTGCGGCCGCGCTCGAGGGGCAGCCCGTGTCGGCCCGCCTGCACCGCCACCAGCTCGATCCATTCGCTGAGCGCATCGGCGGCGAGGTCGGGCGTCAGTTCAAAGGGCATGCCGAGCGCCAGCGCCGCGTCCGCGCGGTGCACGGCGACCTCGTGCACCCGTCTGCGGATCCACCATCCGGCCGCGCGCGGCCCCAGGAACGTCCACACCTTCGTGCCCGACCCGACGCGCTCTACGGCATTGACGAGCAGTTGAGCACCGTCGCGCATCCATTGGACGGCGCCGGCCTGATCCTCGGGTGGCCGGCCGTCACGCACCTCGCGCGGGTCGAGTGGTTGGTTGCGTCGCTCGGCGACGATCTGGGCAGCCCACCGGTTTCCGCGGCCGACGTGGCGGGAGAGTTGTTTGAGGGTCCAGTCCCCGCAGGTCGATACGGGCGTGTCGGGATCGCCCGCTGCGATCAGGTCGCCGAAGCTGTTGGTCTGCTCGAGCAGAGCCGCCCGGAAGTCCACGTCACGAACCTAGCGCGGCGCGCGCCGTTCCGAGCGTGATCGGCAAGGTCGACCAGCCGCGCAGCACCCTGGTGTCCCGGCGGCTGGCCGAACCGGCGAGCCTGGCGTCGGGGAAGCGGTCGAAGAAGGTCCGCAGCCCCACCTCCCCTTCGGCCCGCGCCAGCGCGGCGCCCAGGCAGAAGTGCCTGCCCCCGGAGAACGACAGGTGCTTGCCGGCGTTGTCGCGTTCGACGTCGAAGCGGTGCGGATCGTCGAAGACCTTCGGATCGCGGTTCGCGCCGGCGAGGTGGATGACGGTCAGCTCGCCGCGCCGCACCGGCATCCCGGCCACCTCGATGTCCTTGCGGGCCACCCGCGCGCTCATCTGCACCGGGGAGTCCAGCCGCAGGATCTCCTCGACGGCGGTCGGCCACAGTTCCGGGCGCTCACGCAGCTTCGCCAGTTGCTCGGGGTGGTCGAGCAGCATCTTGATGCCGTTGCCGAGCAGGTTGACGGTGGTCTCGAAGCCGGCGGCCAGCACCAACCCGGCCGTCGCCTCCAGTTCCCGCTCACTCAGGCCGGCGCCGTCCTCGGTGGCCGAGATGAGCTGGCTGAGCAGGTCGTCGCCGGGGTTGCGGCGCAGGTTGGCCAGGTGGCTGGTCAGCCAGGCGTTGAACCCGACGATGCCGCTGTGCACGCGCAGGTATTGCGGCCAGCTCAATCCGATGTCGAGGCTGGGCGCGCCGAGTTCCCCGTAGTGCAGGACCTGGGCGCGGTCGGCGTTCGGGACGCCGAGTACGTCGCTGATCACCGAGACCGGAAGCAGCGAGCAGTAGCGTGCGACGATGTCGACGGGCCCGGTTCCGGTGGCGTCGCGGTCGAGGTCGTCGAGCAGTTTGTCGGCGGTGGCCTCGACCCCGTCGCGCAGTGCGGTGACGGCGCGGGTGGTGAACACCGAGGAGACCAGCTTGCGGCAACGGGTGTGGTCGGGCGGTTCGATGGACAACAGCGAGGGCGGTTCAATCGGGTGCAGCAGGCCGGTGTCGGTGCGGTCGATCACCCAGCGCAGCGGTTTGGGCAGCTCACCTCCCAGCGAGGACACCCGGAAGTCGTCGGAGCGCAGCAGTTCGTTGGCGACGGCGTGGTCGAACGTCATCAGGCCGGCGCGCCCGCGGACCACCGGACCCTTCACGCGGTGCTCGTCGGCGAATGCGGCGGGGTTCTCGCGGACCGCCGGATCGGCGATGAGCCGTGCCTGCGGATCGCCGCGGCGCATGCCGAGCCGCGACATTCCGCGCACGAACCCGTGCAGCGCCAGCCACCGAACCCGTTGCCGGATCGAAGGGTCCGTGGAGTCGTGCGCCATCACTCGAGCTTAAGGAGCGGCCGCAGATCGTCCAAGCGATCGAACAGATGCCAGATGTAGCGCGACGAGCCGTTCTCGCGGTGCGGATGCAGGTCGGCCAGAGCGGGGTCGTCGCGGTAGCTGTCGAACGCCTCCTCGGACTCCCACTCGACGAGGATCAGCACCTGCCGGGGTTCGATGTCACCGGTGACCGATTCGCGGAACTGCCCGAGGGCGACGACGCGGCCCCCGTGGGAGGCCACCGCGGCGGGCGACTGTCGGGCGTAGGCGAGATATTCGTCGCGATCGGCGACGTCGAACAGGTTCAGCGCGTAAACCGGCACAGCGCTTAGTGACCGCCACCGAAGGACGGGAACGGCCACAGCGTGTCTTCGCCGCCGGACGACGACGATCCGCCGCCGTCGTACGAGCCGGAGCCCGATCCGTAGTCACCGCGACTCGAGCCCGAACCGGCGCCCGATCCACCGGACCCACCCGATCCACCCGAGGGCGGGTAGTACGGATTCGACGGCGCCTGGGGCACCGGCGGCACGTAGGGCACCTGCGGTACCGACGGAACCTGGGGCACCACCGTCCGCGTCGGCTGCTGCGGCAGCGGCCACTGGGTGTCCGGCTCCTCCTGCTTCGGCGGCTTCTGCGGCTTGGGGTCCCACGGCGGCGTCCACGGCTTGGGCCACGACGGGCGGTCGGGCTCGTCGTCACGGAAGATCGGCGGCAGCTGCGGACGCGGCAGCTGGATGACCGGCGGGGGCAGCCGGAACACCGGCGCCGGGACGATCGGGACCGGTGCCGGCACCGGTGCGACGGGAACCGGTGCGGGAGCGGGCGCCGCGGGTGCCGGCGCAGGGGCCGGTGCCGCGGGGGCGGGCGCCGGTGCCTTCTCGACGTACACAGTGCGCGGCGGGGCCTGCGGGGCCTGCTGCACGACGGGGATGGGGGCCTTGATGGTCTCGGGCGGCGGGGCCGGGGGCGCGACCACCGGTTGGGCCTCCGGCGCAGGCGCCGGCCGGGGCGCCTGAACGCTCGGCACGATGGCCGCCTCAGCGGGGCTCGGCCGCTGATCGGCGGTGGGGCGGATGCTCACCGCCAACGAAATGACCAGCGCCACCACACCGACGACGAAGACTGATGACAGGGCGCTGCCGACCAGCAGGAACGGCTTGCGGCCCTCCTCTTCGGCGGGCGCACGGGCGTCCTCGGGTGCGACGAAGGCCATCGGGGCGACAGCGGGGACGCTCGCGGGCGCCATCTGCGTGGCGGCGGCGCCGAACGCAGCGTAGGAACCGCCCGCGGTGGTCCCGTCGTCGGGGTCCTGCGAGTAGGCCAGCCCGACGGTCGACGCCTCGAAGGCGGGGGCATGCGCGGAGGCCAGGGCGGCACCGCGGGCGAGCGCCAGTTCGGCCTCTTCCGGGGCGTTGACCGGGAGCGACAGCAGACGCTCGAGGTGCGCCTTGACCTCGGTGACGTCGACGCCGGAGCCGACGACGAACATGCCTTGCGGCGGCGCGTCCTGCGCGTCGACGGCGGCGGCCATCTCGGCCAGCACGGCCATGGCGTCGGTGCTGTGCAGGCTGCGGCTGAGCACCTTGGTGACCGAGCCGTCGTCGGTCTGGACGACCGAGAGGGTCGCGGTGTCGCGGTCGATGAAGAACAGCGCCGTGGTGGCGTAGCCGACAGCGCGGCCGACGGCCTGGGCCAGCGATGCGGCGGCGTGGCCCTCAGAGACGAGCATGACGTCTTCGATCCCGCGGGCTGTCAGCGTGTCGCGCAGAGCGGCCGCCTCGGCGTGGTCACTCCACGTCACGCCGATCGACCTCAGATGGTGGCCGCCGGCGGCGGCGCTCTCCTGCGTGCCCAGCACCGCCGCGACGACCTGATCGGCCGCGCTTGACGTTGCTGAACCTTCGACAGCACTGATGTCGAAGACGTCGTAGTCGACGGTCGCACCGTCGGCCTTCTCGCCTTCGACCAGCACCATGCGGACCGTCTTCGGTGTCATCGAGACACCAAGTACGATGTCCACCAAGTCCTCCAAAAGTTTGCTATATCGGTTATCTGGCCGCGGCGCGCCCGAACCGAACGAGCCGACAACTAGATACTTATCGACGCGAACAGCGTGGTCGTTACAGGACACGGCGTTAGCTGATCGCACTGCGTTCCCCGTAGGAGAAAACCCTACTCGGGACTACGACAACCAGCCCGGGTCAGTTCACATTCCCGGGCAATTGGCTCTGCGCTCACGGTGTCGACTTCTCGCACATCCGCGCCCTGGACGCGGAGTCAACGTCAGCTCGACTTGATGAAGTTCTGGTACGAGCGCGACGGCGTCGGGCCGCGCTGGCCCTGGTACTTCGAGCCGACCTTCGCGCTGCCGTAGGGGTGTTCGGCGGGACTGGTCAGCCGCAGCAGGCAGAGCTGGCCGATCTTCATACCGGGCCACAGTGTGATCGGCAGGTTGGCGACGTTGGACAGCTCGAGGGTGATGTGGCCGCTGAAGCCTGGGTCGATGAAGCCTGCGGTGGAGTGGGTGAGCAGGCCGAGGCGACCGAGTGAGGACTTGCCTTCCAGGCGGCCGGCGAGGTCGTCGGGCAGGGTGCACGTTTCAAGGGTCGAGCCGAGGACGAACTCGCCGGGGTGCAGGACGAACGGTTCGCCGGGGGTCGGTTCGACGAGGGTGGTGAGCTCGTCCTGCTGCTCGGCCGGGTCGATGTGGGTGTACCGGGTGTTGTTGAAGACGCGGAACAGGGTGTCGAGGCGGACGTCGATGCTGGAGGGCTGCACGAGACTGTCGTCGAACGGATCGAGGGCCAGCCGTCCGGAGGCGATCTCGGCCCGGATGTCACGATCAGAGAGCAGCACCCGACGAGGGTATCGCTCCAAGTGATAATCTCCGTGATCACCAGTGCGAGCTGGTACGGCCGATGTAGTTCAATGGCAGAACATCAGCTTCCCAAGCTGAATACGCGGGTTCGATTCCCGTCATCGGCTCCATATCTACCAGGGTGCTCTCATCCGGTAGCCGCCTATCCGGGGCGCTCGGTCCGTGACGGCCCCGTAGTCAGCTACGCCGATCCGGCAACGTGTCAGATGTAGACCGTAATGCGCGCGTGCCTCACAAGGTTAATGTCGCGCACGTAGCCGTAGGGGGAGCCAGTGCACTTTGAGTCGTTCCACGTCGGGATGTCTCGCAACATCGTGGATTCCGAGCCGGCGACTGTTGGCGACGTGACCTGCATCGCGGCAAGAATGAGCCGGCAAGTCGGCGCTTCTCTCCGCGCTTCACCACCTCAATCCGGCGAAGCCGAGTGCGGTCTTAGACTTGCTCGACGAGCATCCCCGGTGGTTGAAGAAAGAGCACAAGATAGCGGTGAAATCGAGAACGCAACCCCCATCTCCGCAACCTCGGCCGAGCGCGTGCTGTCCGCTACGTTGACACGAGCTGCCGGGCTAATTCGGTCGAATATCGGTGGGTGACGTAAGCCTGTCAACCTCTGGAAGACCGCTGCCACTGGCAGCGCCTGGCCCGGCTCGTCAGATTCGAGACGCGGCGACCAGGCTCGCGGCAATCATCGGTACGCGTCGAATGACGCTGTCGGGGAGCTTGCCCGACAGCGCCTGCAGAATGAGCCCGTCGAGGATGGCCGCGGTCAACTGGCCAAGCGTCTCTGGGTCGATGGAGATGTCTCCGGATTGGGCCAGGTGCGCCCGGAATACCTGTTCCATGGCGGCGATGATGTACAGGTAGTCTTCGGCGGCCAATTGGGCTCGTCCCGGAGTACGCAGTGCCCACAGATAGAGCTCGTACTGAGCCCGCTCAGCCCACTCGACGGACGACCAGTCGCCGTCCCCAGCCAGTGCGGCGATCTTCATCTCAATCACGGCTGACACCAGATGCTCGATCGTGCCGTACTTGTTCTTGCCGACATCGAACACAGCTTGACGCAGGACGTCGGCCGTGCGTTTGAGGGTCTCGGCGAAGAGGTCCTCTTTCGTCGGGAAGACGTGGCTGAGGTTGGACAAGGGTATACCTGCTTCGCTGGCGATCCGGCGTAGAGAAGCCGCGCCGATACCGTCGCGGGTGATGACACGCACCGCAGCTTCAGTCGCCTGAGCACGCCGATCTTCGGCGCGGACGTACGGCATCCGCTATGTCACCCTTCATCTCGGTCTAAGTCGGCTCAAATGTACTGGCATCCTTCGGCGGGGAGGAAACGTGGCCACAGTGCCCTGCTGTCGGCGTCGGCGCCGGCACGTCCATTGCAGGGTTTTGGTTGAAGAATCCCACCGGCTTCAGCGTGAATCCGGTGTACTCGACGGGCATGACTGGCCAGTCTTCGGGCCTGGTGATGTGAGTCGTGCCGAAGGTGTGCCACACGACGATGTCCTCGCCGTCCAAGCCTTCGTCGGCGACCTGGTACCGCGGCAGGCCGTCGCCACCGTGATGTTGATTCGGGAAATCACCTGCGGGATAGCGTTCGTCGGGACGGTAGCGGGTCACCCACAGGTTTTTCGTCGCAAAGTGCGCGCGGGCCGCGATCGGTGAGTCCGGATTGGCTAAGAGGGTCGGTGTGCTGTGCGGTACCAGCTTGTAGGCCGGGGACTGCCCGAGGCGGTTGACCGTGTCAGTGCTCGATATCTTCCAGACCCGTGACGCGGCCTGATCAGCCACCCGCGCGGCGGTGGATTCGCGGTCAAGCAGAGTGGAGTGCACGCGGAAGGCGTTGCCGTACGGGTTGTCCGGGCCCATCTGGTCTGCGACGACGTCGAGTTCTTCCACCCGGTTGCGTTCCCCGTCGACCTGCATATGTAGTCGCGCACAGAACAAGTGCTGATGAAACGGCGCGACGATGCCAGGTGCCACCTGGGCGGCGTGCGGGTTGACGACACCCTCGAGTTGCGTATTGGCGAATACGATGCCGGTCAGCTTGGCTTCGAACTGGATCGTACCGTCCTGGTACAGGTACCAGAAGAATCCGTAGTCGTAGTTGCCGATGGCGGCGAAGAACGACACCACCAGGCGGCGTGACCGTCGCGTCACTGATACACCCGTGAAGAATTCGTCATGCTTCCACAGCACGCCGTAGTCCTCTTCGTGCATACAGACGACATTGCCTGCTGTGTAGGGCATCCCTTGGTCATCAGGCAGGACCGCGTCGAAATAGTGAATCTCGCCTAGGCAGTCGCAGCCCAATGTCAGGGAGCTTGCCGAGCGGCCCAGGTAATACTCGCCGGCGTCGAAATAGTTGATCCATCGCCGTGCAGGGTGTGGATCGCCGTACGGGACAACCATTTCAGCTATTGAGGCGCGATGGATGATCGGCCGAGAGCGCCCGTCATCGTCATAGCGGATTTGATGCAGAACCAGTCCTTCGCGAACATCGAATCCGATGCGAAAAGACCACTTCTGCCAACAGACATATCGCCCTTCGACGGTAAAGCTGGCGCCCTCGGGCTGGGTGATCTCCAACGGCTTGACGTCCTGCCGGAAGCGGCCCTCAACGCCATTGGTGAGAATTCCGGGATCCGAGGGGATCGGTGCGACACCGTAATCGATCACTTCGATCACTCTGCGGTTGGTCATGTCGACGTTGACGACGAGTCCGTCGACTGGTCGCGCCCAAGGGTTGTCCTCATTCGCCTCACGATGCAACGTCAGCACGCGGTAAACCCGAATCCCGATTTCGGAAGCGACATCGAAGAAACCGGGAGTCATCGTGGTCAGGATCGACAAGCTTGCGTCGGTGATTCCACGTTGCGCGATGGCCCGTCGCCAGTCAGGGTGTGCACGGACCAGTTCCTCGACCACTGGCGGTTCGCCGGCGAGCATTCCAGGTTGCCCGTACGGCGGTTGGGAAGCGTCGAAGCTTCTCCACGACAACATGTTTCCCGAGGTCACCGACACGACGGCCATTCGAACCTGGCTGGCTGCGACATCGACGAGGACGACCCTGAGGCGGCGCTCGAAGCGGTCAGTAGGCGTGAACCCCTCCAGGAGTTTCTTTTCGGGTTCGTCGAGGTGCACGCTGGCGACGCTGATGCCGGGCGCCAAGTGTCCAGCCTCTTCGAGGATGGCCCGCGCACGCTTGAATTCCTCAGGAGAGATTGGATCGAGGGGGTGAAGCGCCTGCGGGGCTACGACTTCGGCACCCCACGCGGCCACGGCCTCGCTCAGTGACATGGCATGCACTTCCTTTCGTTGTGTCGAGTCCGGCAGAGGCCACTGGGCAGCGCTCGCAACCGCCTCCAAAAGTAGGACGTATGTCCGACTTCGTGCGAACTCTATGCGCGACAACAGTATTGATCAAGCGGGGGCGGCTCGTTCACGGGAACGTAACAGGGAGCAGGGTGGCAGCCCACTCCGGTTACGTCCGTCGCGCCTGTGTAACGCCAGCATTAATTCACGGCCGCGCGGCTTGCAGGCGACGCCATGACATGTCAAAGTTCGATCCAGACTCGGACACCCGTTCGAGTCAGCGCTTCGGGGCGATGCTCGCTCGAAACGGAAAGGCGAAGCTCCTTTCGACGCTGTCCTATAGCCGGGGCCCGCCAAATCTGTTGTTCTCTTTGGGTTCCCACCCAAGAATTGCTGTCGTGGCAGTCGATGACGTCTGCCTGATCACGTGCCAAACGCGCCATCTTGGCCCACTAGGGCGCCGATTCACTAGGACTGACCATGACAACTGCTCGCGATGTATCTGCGGGAGAGCTGCCGTCCACCGGCACTTCCGAACCCGGCCCGACGCTGGCGGCCGGCCGTATCAGTGCGTGGCAGGCACTGTTTTTCGGCCTAGCCGCCCTCAGCTTGCCGGGACTCATCGGCTCGCAAGGGGCCTACCTCGTCATCGGAGGCAACAGCGCGTGGTTGGCAACGGCTGTGGCCGCGGCTTTCGGCGTCGTACTCGCCTTCATCGTGGTGAAATTCGCTCGCAAGCATGTTGTTTCGGGCTCACTCATGTCGTACTTGAGGCTGGAGATGGGCACCCGCGCCGGGATACTTGGCGGGTCAGCGCTCTTCGTGGGATATGTCGGCGCGGTGACTACTTATCTCTCGATTGCGTTGTACTTCGGGTTGAGCTCACTGTCGAAGTTTGATATCGCCTATCCCTCTGCCGGTGTGATGGTTTCACTGGCAGTAATGATTGTCGCGGGATGCTGCTTCCTGCAGCGCAGAGGAGTCTCGGTGTCGGTTAACATCGCGATCATTCTGGGGCTCTTGTGTCTACCACTGGTGGCAATCATCGTTGCGGCGGCAGTCATACAGCATGGTGTTCAGCTAGGCGCACAGTTCGCGCTCGAGGGATTCCACGTCGCCGCGTTCGTCCCAGCCGTGGTAATTGCCTTCGGCGCCTACTGCGGTTTCGAGGGCCTGACCGCGCTGGCCAAGGAAACCCGCGATCCGCGTACGACCATGCCCACGGTGGTGCTGACGCTGGTCCTGACCGTTACGGTCGCGACGTTGGCCTCGGCGCTGTTGACGGTGCCGATCATGGTCAACAATGCTGATCAGTTGGCTGCCGGCGTGTCTCCGCTTGGCGTCTTGGCCAATGTCGGTGGCGTCGGATATTTAGGGGACATTGCCAATGTCCTGATGGCGGTCTCGTCGGTGGGATCGTTGCTGGCCTATCTGAACGATTCGTCGCGGGTGGTCGCCACTGCTGCTCAGGATGGGTATTTGCCAGCGGGTCTTGGCCGCATACAGCCCCAGTTCCACACGCCGTCGGTTGCGGCCATCGCGATCGGCGCTGTCTCGGCGATCATGTTCGCCGCCTTCGTTCTGCTGAGTTCTGATGGGCTCCTGGGGGCGACCATCAATTTCCTCGTATTTGTTTCTCATTCGTGGCTGGTCGTCTACACAGCGATGGCCGTTGCGGGAGCAGTCACCACGTGGCGTAGCACTGGCCTTTCGTTCAACGTGGTCGTGGCGGCGTTCACAGCATTTGCGCTCGTAGCCATGTTGGGCTACTCGGTTGCGACGGGAACCGGCACCACGGCCGTTTTCAGCTGGGTAGCGATCGGTCTGATCGTTGCCCTGTTCGTCGTAGGCGTCGTCCGTGTTCGTCGCGAGCTAGCCACCACCGATATGCCTTCGCCTTCGCCGGCCGCGTGACATCCGCAATCGACGACCTGACGCACCACCCAAACGCCAAGGAGGAACGATGACAAGGGTAGTGCTGGACCCACTGACCCGGGTGCCCCGCTCAACTTCCAACGAAGAGATTATTTCCCTCGTTGCACGCGACGGTGGCGTCGTGATCGAGGGCTTCCTCGAACCCGGGGTTGTTGCGGCGTTCAACTCGGAGATCGATCCGTTCGCTGCCAGCCGCGAGCCGGGCAGCCTGGACACCACCGGTTCCGACGTCAGTTGGGGCAACAACACCAAGCGTTTGACCAATATGATCGTGCGCAGCCAGATATTTCGGGAGCACATTGTCGCCGACAACAAGTTGCTCGATCTGGCAGCCATGCAATTACACGGCACTTGCGATCAATTCTGGATGAACACAACGCAATTGGTCGATATCGGACCCGGCAGTCCGGCGCAAACGCTGCATCGGGATATGGAGAACTACCCGGCATTTCTTCCGATGGGGCCGTCCGGCCCCGAGGTGATGTGCAACTTCCTCTACGCACTCACGGAGTTCACCGAAGAAAACGGCGCAACTCGAATTATCCCAGGCAGCCACACCTGGAACGACTATACGCAACGGGGAACTTCGGCCGACACCGTTCCGGTCGTGCTGCAGCCGGGCGACGTCCTGTTTTTCAGCGGGAAGCTGGCCCATGGCGGTGGCGGTAATACGACGGCAAACGAGTGGCGTCGTGCCCTGCTGATCCCGTTCAATCCTGGATGGCTGGTTCCCGAAGAGGCATACCCATTTATGATCGACATAGAGACTGCACAGGCATTACCCGAACGCGTCCAACAACTCATCGGCTTCCGGTCGTTCTACAACACCGTCAACAACGGCGGCCAACTATGGACTGCTGATTACGAGAGCCTCGCGGCTTATCTAGGCCTGGACTGAGCAACCTTCTGCCATCCGCACCAATTCACACAAGGACAACAGCATGACTACCTCCACCCAACGCACGGCACTCACGACGCTACCCGCAACAGCCACTGCCGCCGACATCGCCGAAGCCACCAACCGGGACGGCGGTGTCATCGTCAAGAACGTGCTATCGGAAGAGCTTCTCGCACAAATCAATTCAGAGGTCGATCCCTACTTGGCCGCCGAAAACCCTTCGAAAGGGTACGGGGACGACCCGGAATTCTATGGACGTCGAACCAAGCGTCTGGAAGGACTAGTCCAGAAAAGCGATGCAGTGGTCGAAGCGGTGCTCGATGAGAGGCTGCAGCTGTGGGTGCATGAGTGCCTCGATTGGGGCGCCGATTTCCAACTCAACACTGCGCAGGTCATCGAGATTGGCCCCGGCGAGCCCGCGCAGGAGCTGCACCGCGACGAACTGCTGTGGCCTCAGGTCGCCGGCGGCCACCATGAACTGATGGTCAGTTGCATGCTCGCGCTTTCTGACTTCACCGAGGATGTCGGGGCTACGCGCGTAGTTCCGGGTTCACACACTGATGCTTCCCCTGATTGCAGCCAATACGACGCGGCCAAGGACTCGGTGCCGGCGGTGATGAACGCTGGAGATGCGCTCTTCTTCACCGGCAAGGTGGTCCACGGCGGTGGGCCAAACAATACGACGAACAGATCGCGACGAGGTCTAACGATCACATTCAGCCTCGGCTGGCTGCGCTCGGAAGAAGCGAATACCTTGGCGATCACCCATGACCGTGCCAAGCAGCTGCCACCGCGGATGCGGGAACTCTGCAGTTTCGCGGCATACTATCCCTACGGGCGTGACAACACGGTCTTGTACTTTCGCCTGGACATGGATGACCCGTATCGCATTCTCTTTGACGAGCCGCGTCCCTAAGGTCCAGCGCAAGCAACGCCGGCAACTTTGAGGGATCGAGACAAGCTATTCCCCAATCCCTGGCCGGTCTTGCCTGTCGGCGACGGTTGAAAGCTAGCCAGAAGCGACCGTCGCCACCGGCCTACACTTCGACGGTGTCAGCACCGCCTCACGGTGACGGATTGCCTCGGAGATCGGGGGCGTCCGGCCCGATATCGGAGTTAGATGATCAGCCACCGTTCATAGGTTCACCCGGCGCGCCCGGTTGAAGTGCCGCTTCTCCCGGCGTGACACCACCACCCGTGAAAGGTCTGAGGCTCTCGGTGGCGTGTTCCCGCTGATTGATCACGTCTCCACAGCCTTTCTGCCGTCTTGTGGCCGTTGCCGGTGGTGCAGACAGGGAATGCAGTACCTCTGTGATCGCGAGGCCCGACACGGACGCCGGCCTCGGCCTGGATGGCTCGCCGCGCCTCATCCTCCGTAGCACTGGCACGGTGGCCATCGTCGGTGTCGGCGGCGTAGGTATCAACGCCGTCCAAGGCGCACGCAGTGCTGGAGCGACCCACATCGTCGCCGTCGACCCTGTCGGGTTCAAGCGTGAACAGGCTCTGTTGTTCGGTGCCACACACGTTTGCCTCACTGCGCGAAGCGCAACCCTTCATTTGCGTCGGTGACCAATGGTCAGGGCGCTGATGCTGCGATCGTCACGGTTGGCGCCGCTGACGGTGAGATCATTGGTGAGGCCTTTTCGTCGGTGCGCAAAGCCGGCAGTGTCGCGGTCGTCTCAATCGGCCAGAATGCACTGGGCCTGGTATCAGTCCGGTTGAGTTGGTCGCCTACGCGAAAACCATCCGCGGCGTCATGATTCACGAGCACTGGAGCTGCGACGACGACGTTCCCGAGCACTGGAGCTGCCTCAGATCTTCGGACAACCCCAGCCGGGCACTGCAGCCTCAACAAGGAGGATTCATGACGGACACTGCAAACCAACCGCCCAGTGGTGCCGACGACATCGGTTTGGAGGCAGGCCAAGTCGGCAAAGCTGGGCTCGTCGCCATGTCCATCTCATCGTTCTTCCCCGCAGTAGGTATCGCACTCGTCCCGTTCTTGATGCTGTCGGTGACGGGACCCACTGGCTGGCTCGCCACAGTGCTGGCGGCCACAGTGATCATCCTCATCGGCTGCGCCGTCGTTCACTTCGCGCGGCGCTACGTCGCGACAGGATCGTTGTACTCCTATATCGGGGAAGTGTTCGGGCCGTGGTCTCGGTATGTGACCGGTGCGGCACTGCTGCTGGGGTTCGCCTCCCTGCTTGCTTCGCTTTACTTACTGTTTGGCGTGTTCGTCGGGAGTTTCCTGTTCTCGCGGGGATTCGAGGACGCCTTCTCCGTGGGGGTCCAGCTCTCCCTCGGTCTCGTGGTGCTGGCGATATCCACGGGAATCGCGTACCGGGGGCTGGATACCTCGGTGAAAGTGACGATCACGCTGGCGGCAGTGTCGGTCCCTCTGGTGGCTTTCATCAGTGTGGTCAGCGCCTTCAAGACCGGCTTTGATTTATCACTTCAGCTCGATTTCTCGGACTTCAGCATCGGCGACCTGCTCAACGCCACAGCGCTTGTAGTCGCGTATCTGATCGGCTTTGAGAGCTGCGCAGCGCTCGCTGAGGAAACGCGGGATCCGAAGCAGTCGGTTCCTCTGGCAGTGATGTCAGTTCCCGTCGTGCTCGGCGGGGCATTCACGGTAGCCACCGTACTGCAGATGCCGGGCCTAGTCGCGTCTTCTGAACACCTGCAGCAGGGTATGTCCGCACCCGCAGTTGTTGCCATGAATGCGGGGCTACCCGGGTGGGTCGGCGAGATCGCCGACCTGCTGTTGGCGGCGGCAGTGCTCGCCACGCTAATTGCGTTTGTCAACTATGGGTCTCGGTTTGTCCTGACACTCGGCAAGGACGGCTTACTCCCCCGCTGGACGACCGTTGTGCATAAGGCTCACCACACGCCGCACTTCGCACAGTTCACGCTTTCCGCACTGGCGGCGGTCGTTGCGGTTGCAGTCACCTTCTACACCGGAGACACCCAAAAGTCGTACATCATTATTGCACCAGTCCTGGTGTACGCGTGGGTGATTCCTTATGCACTCATCACGCTGGGGGTAGTCGTGATGGCTTTCCGAGAGCGGAGGTGGCCATGGTTGTTGATGGTTGCCTCGTTCTTGGGCGGCGGCGGCATGATCTGGACGTACGTCAATAGCCTTGTCAATCCACCGGAGCCACCTGCAGACGCGATGAGCTGGATCACGCCGGTCGCTTTGGTGGCAACGATCCTGGCCCTGGGCTTTGTCGGACGGAGTCGCGCTTTACGCGAGAAGTAGGCGTGCAGAGGGGCGCTGGTCGACCGCCCGGCGAAGTCAGAGGCGGGTTCCAGCAGCTGTGGTCCGACTCGGGCGGATGTGTCTGCAATGGGCAATGACGCAGAGACGGCGCTAATTTCGACCCCTGGGGCGCGATCGTCGTACGGATGAATGACAGCGGCGTCCGACCACCGCCCCCAGGAGCGATCATCTCGCCGTCGGGTCTAGGTAGCTGCTGCTCCATTCAGAAGGTCATCGGAGCCGGCCGGAAACGACCTCTCGTTCGCTCGGGCGACGAAGCCGGCCGCCCAATTGTTGACGGCGCGCACTATCTGGGCCTCGGATACCTCAGCAGCCACCGCGGCCAAGGTGACATGTCCTTTCATCAACGCGGAAGCATCCGAACCAGGATCTGCCGCGAAACCGCCGGCGCGCGCCTCGGGTGGTCCCCAAATCCAGTATCGCCGTCCGGACGTTGTCAAGTCTCGGGTGACGGCACCACGAGTTGCCACTCCGCGTCCCAAACTGGCCTTGACGACCCTGCCGGTCCACCTGCGCTCGTGGGGAAGGTTGACGATCAAAGCCGCTCGGTGTGGCGGTGGCAGTGATCCGAGCTGATGGACGAGGCCGCTCGCTAAGGGCGCGAGTCCGAACGAATACTCTGAGCGTTGAACGCGACTCAGTGCACCGTCTTTGCTCTGCTGAGAGAACGCGATCGCCGGAATACCCAGCTGTGATGCCGCGACGGCCGCGGAGACGGTCCCGGACGATGTGATCTCTTCACCAAGATTGACCCCATGGCGTATTCCGGAGACGACGACGTCGACCCGCCCAAGCAAGTCGGAGAGCAGTCCCATGCGGACGCAATCCACTGGTGACCCGTCAAGGGAGTAGATCGGCGAGCTCGGAGAGCCGCCAGTGAATTGAATGGCGACTGACTGGTCGAGGGTCACCATCGCGCCGGCACCGCTACGCTGGGTGGTTGGTGCGACGGTAGCCACGAAGTGGCCGAGCTTGATGAGCTCTTCGCGCAGAGCGCGCATTCCAACGCTGCCCACGCCATCTTCGTTGGTGAGAAGGACTTTCACAACAGAGCGGCTTCCTTGTTTCGCCAGGCGGGGGTAGATGCCCTCGCCGCAGAACTGATGGATCGTTTACTTGCTGGCGCAAGTCCGCCGGACTTGAACGTCGGTCCCGCGACAGCAGTGTCACTGAAGGGCTGGCAGGTTCAGCCACTAGGAACAACACTCCGTGATGACGCCAAGTCACTCACGCCGAAGTGAACGCCCACCTGCCGCCAGTTCGCCGACGTTCCCGAATGCGGTTCACAGTTCCTTACACTTGAGGGAGCTGGACGAGCGAACGGCCGTGAGCCCGGCCGGCCAGGATGTCGTCCAGCGCATCCGGGAGCTCGTCAAGACCGACGGTTCGGCCCGCCAACGTGTCGTACTGGTGAGCGTGCACAGTACCCGCGATCCACTGCCAGATCTCGCTCCGGCGCCCGATGGGACAAGCCACCGAGTCGATACCGACGAGGCGGATCCCGCGCAGAATGAACGGGAAGACCGTCGTTTCGAGCTTCGGGCCACCAGTGTTGCCGCTTGCCGCCACGGTTCCGCCGTATCGCGTGCCGGCCAGCGCTGCGTGCAGCGTGGCGCCACCGACACTGTCGACGACGCCGGCCCAGGTTTCCTTGCCCAGCGCTTTGGCATCGGACGGTAGCCGGTCGATTACGGCAGCCGCTCCCAAGGACTTCAGCCGGTCCTCCTGATCGCGCCGTCCAGTGCTGGCCACTACTTCGAAGCCGAGATTCGCAAGCATCGTGACCGCGAAACTTCCCACGCCGCCGGTCGCGCCGGTGACGAGCACCGGACCCGACTCAGGTGTGACACCGTTGTCCTGCAACGCAATAGCCGACAATGCAGCCGTGAAGCCCGCCGTTCCGCTGATCATTGCCCCTCGCGAATCGAGTGCAGGGGGCCGGGCGACGATCCACTCGGCCGGAACCTTGGCGTACTGCGCGAACCCCCCGTGCCGCGCGACACCTAGTTCATAGCCGTGGGCGAGGACGGCATCGCCTACCTGTAGCGGGCTCCCGCCCGGGTCGGCGACCGTACCTGCGAGGTCGATTCCGGGAATGAGCGGCCAGATGCGCGCCACACGTCCGTCAGGGGTCGAGGCCAAGCCGTCCTTGTAGTTGATGCTTGACCACTCGACGTTGATGCGTACCTCACTATCGAGGAGCGGATCTGTCTCGAGCTCGCGGACCTCGCGGAAGAAGTCACCAGATTCGTTCTTACCCACCACGAATGCCCGGAAGCTGTCAGCCGCGCTCATGGTCTTCTCCCTCTTGTCCATCCATCGTGTGAAAGCTCCGTTGTGTCGCGTCTGCCCCGGGAGGGGCATCGTCTCTGGGCGGGAAGCGTCTCCGTAGGGCACTCTTGGTCTCTTGTCGGAGCAGGATGTCGACGTTGGAGCGGACCTCGAAGTCGTAGCTGCTCTCTTCGTCGCCGGTCTCGGCCAACTTCAGCGCACGCTTGGTCAGTCCGACGCCCTCGGCGGTGAATCCCTGCAGCTTTCCCGCGAGCTCGATCGCCTGCTGCAGAGCGGTTCCGGAGGGCGCCACCTCGTCGACAAGCCCGATGTCGCGGGCAGTCACTGCGTCCAGCTCGGCGTTGGTCAACAACATCCACCTCGCTCTGCCGGCGCCTATGAAGCGGGGCAGCTTCCACGTCAACCCGCCGGTGGGCAGCAGGCCGATCGCGAGGTCGCCGGCACAAAGCACGGCGTCTGCATCAGCCACACGAATATCTGCCATGCAGGCGATCTCCAGCCCGCCCCCGTATGTCAGGCCGTTGAGCGCCGCGATCACCGGCACGGAGCAGTTACGGATAGCGCGGTCCAGTTCCGCATACGTCTCCAAGTAGGGGGCGTACTCCTCATCGGTCATCGCGTTGATGGCCCGGACGTCGCCGCCAGCGCTGAACGCTCGCCCCTCCCCGGTCAAAATGATCACGCGGATGTCCTCGGCGCAGCCGTATGTGGTGATGAGATCGATCAATCTCTCCAGCATCGCCTTGCTCAGAACATTTAGAGTCCGGGCTCTGTTCAACGTGATGGACACGATCCCCGGAGCTACCCGTTCGTCGGTCACGTGCTCAACGGCATCGGCGGCGTCGGCCACGAGGCTGCTACCTTCCTTGCCCGTAATCATCGTTTTTTGCCTGCAGCTGTTCGCCGAGCAGTTCCAGCAGGTCTCCGGTTGCGGAGGCGGAGTCGACGCCCGAGTCAACCATGCGCTTTGCCAGTGCGAGTTGTGCGGTGGCGGAATTCTCGCTGATCCGTTTACCCAGCTTTATTGCGGCGCTGAGAGCGTCCCCCTGAGCGACGGACTCGATCGCCAGGCCCGCGTGCGCCGCCTGGTGTGCGTCGATTCTCTGTCCGCCGAGAATCATGTTGCGGGCCCAACTGAGTCCCAGCGTGCGGGTGACCTTGTATGTGCCGCCCCATCCGGGCAGCATCCCCTTCTGCACCTCCGGGAGGCCGAACTGGGCGCCCTCGGCGGCTACCACAAGATCGCACGCGAGGGCCAATTCGAACCCGCCCCCCAGCGCCCAGCCCTCCACGGCGGCGATGACCACACGGTGCAGCTTCTCGATGCGGTCCATCAGTATCTGCCCGTTGGCCACGTGCTGCACACGCTGGTCTTCGGTCATGGCTTGTGCGGCCTTCAGGTCGGAGCCCGCACAGAAGGCCATGCCGCCTGCTCCCGTAAGGACAACGACGCGCACGGCGGGATCGGCTTCTGCCTGTGCGAGCTCGTTCGTCATTGCGAGTATCGTCGCGTCGTCCAGTGCGTTTCGCCGGTCCGGACGTTCGATGGTGAGTGTTCGCACCGGTCCGTCGTCGTTGACGGAGAGCTGGGCGTTCACAGCCCGAACGCCATGACTGAGTTGGTGAAGTGGCAGCGCATGGAATGGGCCCCCTGGTAGGTGTTGCTCACGTGATCCTCTCCGTTACCAGTTAAGTTCTGCATACGGGAAGGCTTCCCGATTGAGGTGTCGGGCAATGATCAGCTGTTGGATCTGCGTCGTGCCGTCCAGGATCTGAAATGCCTTAGCGTCCCGAAAGAACCGCTCTGCCGGGTAATCCCGCGTCAGGCCCGCGCCGCCGTGCACCTGTACTGCTTCGGTAGAGATCCGCATCGCCGCACCGGTCGCCGCGAGTTTCGCCATGGACACCACCGCGCTGGCCGCACGAGAAGGGCGGTTGCTGAAGACATCGACCGCCCGGTCGAACAGTGTCCACGCCGCCGCAAGCTCGGCAGCGAGCTCAGCCAATAGGAAGCCAAGCCCCTGGTGCTCGATGATGGGTTTCCCGAAGCTGCGGCGACCTTTCGCGAATGTCACTGCCTCGTCGAGAGCCCGGCGGGCGAGGCCCAAGGACACCGCCGAAATGTTGAGCCGGGCCTCGTCAAGGGCGGCCATCGCCAGTTTGAAGCCCTCACCCTCCCCGCCCAGTCGCCAGTCAGCTGGTATGCGCACCGCATCGAAGTTGAGACTTGTTGCGGGCATTCCACGCAAGCCCAGGAGCTCTTCGTTTCGTCCGAACGAGAATCCCTGCGCATCGCGCGGAACGACGAATGCACTCACGCCGGATCTTGCGTCGTCGCTGGTGCGGGCGAAGACGGTGAAGTAATCGCCATAGCTGCCATTGGTGATGTAAATCTTCTGGCCATCAATGACATAGCTGTCGCCGTCGCGGCGTGCACGTGTCTTCATGCCGGCGGCATCGGAGCCCGACTCAGCTTCGGTCAACGCGAAGCATGGAATCGCCTCGCCTGCAGCGATTGAGGGCAGCACCTGCTTCTTGAGTGCCTCCGACCCCCCGAGGAGAATCGGCCGCACAGCGTCACCGGCATTACCGAAGGAGAGCGCCACCGCTGCTGAGCTGCGCGCCATCCGCTCCACGGCCAACAACGTGGTGCGTGAGCTGACCTCGACGCCGCCGTACTCCTCGGGCACGAACGTCGCGAAGAAGCCGAGAGCTCCGACCTCACGGTAAAAATCGAGCGGGAACTCCGCCGAAGCGTCGATCTCGGCGCTTCGGGGTTCGAGCCGCTCATCGACGAGTGCGCCGACCGCGGCAAGCATCGCCCGCTCTTCGGGCGTGAGATCAAATTCTGACATGGTTGCCCCTTTGGTTCAGAAGTGTTCGGCGATAATTCAATTGAGTCGTTGGAGGACCATCGCCATGCCCATGCCTCCGCCGATGCACATGGTCTCCACACCGATCTCCTTATCGCGACTCCGCAGTCCGTTCAGCAGCGTTGCCGTCATCCGCGCGCCGGTCATCCCGAAGGGGTGCCCCAACGCAATAGCACCGCCGTGGACGTTGAGTTTGTCCTCGGGGATCGCCAGGTCGCGCGCGCTGGCGATGACCTGAACGGCGAACGCTTCGTTGATCTCGAAGAGATCCACGTCGGTGACGTCCATACCGGCGGAATCCAACGCATTACGAGTCGCACCTACCGGACCAACCCCCATGATCTCCGGTGACAAGGCATGGACGCCGGTCGATCTGATTCTCGCCAATGGCGTGATGCCCAGTTCCTTGGCGCGTACGTCGCTCATGATGACCAGAGCTGCGGCACCATCGTTGAGCGGGCAGCAATTACCTGCAGTCACGGTGCCCTCCGACCGAAACGCCGGGGAGAGTTTCGCAAGAGCTTCCTGCGTCGTGTTGGGGCGCGGACTGTCATCGGCAGCCACGGTGTGCCCGTCGGGTGTGGTGACCGGGCATATTTCTCTGGCGAAGAATCCGTCGACGATCGCCTTCTCGGCGTTGCGCTGCGACCGTAACGCGAACTCGTCCTGTTGGTTACGCGAGATTCCGTACAAGGCGGCAACATTCTCTGCGGTTTGACCATCGGGGATGTAGACGTCAGGTAGGCGCCCATCGGTTCGCGGATCGTGCCATTCGGCCAGACTCGCCTCAGCTCCAGCCTCGGTCCGGCCCTGGGCCTCGTCGAAGGCCGGGTTCATGGTGCCCTCGAGGGTGTCCGAATTCCCTTTGTCGAAGCGGCTGATCATCTCGACGCCCGCGGAAATGTAGGCATGACCCTCGCCCGCCTTGATGGCGTGGTAAGCCATCCGTGTCGTCTGAAGCGAGGATGCGCAGTAGCGATTGACAGTCACCCCGGCAACTGTGTCGAGGCCGGCAAGCACCGCTACGACACGCGCGATGTTGAAGCCTTGCTCACCACCGGGCATTCCGCAGCCAAGCATCAAGTCGGTGATCGTCCCGGGGTCGAGTTCCGGAACATCGCCGAGGGCCGCTTGCACCATCTGGGCGGCGAGGTCGTCGCCCCGCATGCCGCGCAGCGATCCCTTGCGGGCGCGTCCGATCGGCGACCGGGCGACGGAGACTATGACGGCGTCGGGCATGCGGGGTCCTGTTCTCCTGGTGCTGAACGATTCTCGAGTCAGCCGGCCATCGTCAGGCCGCCGCTGACGCTGACCACCTGTCCGGTCATGTAACTCGCCGCGTCGCTTGCAAAGAACGCCACGACGGCGGCAGGGTCCGCGGGTTCAGCGACACGACGCAGCGGAATCGCGCGTACCAGTTTCTCGATCAGCTTCGGCGTGAGATCGATCTCCGACTGCAGCAACGGCGTCATCGTCGGTCCGGGGCACACGGCGTTGACCGTGACGGTGTACGGGGCGAGCTCGCGCGCCAGCGACTTGGTGAGTGCGATCACCCCACCCTTGGATGCTGCATAGACGGTCTCGCCCTTACTGCCGACGCGACCGGCATCCGAGGCCACGTTGACGATGGTGCCCGAGTTCTGCTCGATGAGTTTTGGCACCACCGCCCGGGTCATGTACAGGTTTGACCACAGGTTGATGTTGATGATCTTCTCCCAGAACTCCAGCGACTGCTCCCAGAACCGCCCCGGCTCGTCCCATCCCGCGACGTTGCAGAGGGCGTCGATCCCGCCAAGCTCTTCGAGCGCGTGGTTCACACCCGATTCGACCTGCGCCCACTGCGTGAGGTCGGCGGGGATGGTGACGACCTTGCTATCGGCGCCCTCGAGTTCCTGCTTGGCTTTATCGAGGCCGTCTGCGTTGATGTCGAATAGCGCCACGTCGGCGCCCTGCGCCACGGCGATGTCCGCCAGCGCCCGACCCATGCCCGACGCCGCGCCGGTGATCAGGAGCTTCTTGCCCTCGAGTGTCGGAGAATGTGCCATTTCCGTTGCCTTCCTATGGGTCTGTTGGGGGATCAAGTCGGTGGGGGCGTCAGCCGCCCAGGGTGGCGCCGCCGTCTGCGGTGATCAACTGGCCGGTGACGTAGCTCGAATCCGAGGAGCACAAGAAACTCACCACGCCGGCCATCTCGGAGGGTTCGGCGAAGCGGCCCACTGGAATTCCCGCAAGAAACCGTTCGCGGATCTCTTGGCTGAGACCTTGGATCATCCGTGTGTTCACCGCGCCCGGGGCGATCGCATTGGCGCGGATGTTGAAGCGCGCACCCTCGAGGGCGACGGTTCGCGTGAGGCTGACGATGCCCCCCTTGGCTGCGGAGTAGTTCGCCTGACCGTACGAGCCTCGCTCCGATGTGGAGGACACGCTGACGATCGAGCCGCCGGCTTCCTTCATGTGGCCAAAGACTGCCTGCGTCCCCAAGAATGCGCCTTTGAGATGGACGTCGATCACCGCTTGCCAGTCGTCGTCGGTGAGCTTGAGCAGGCTCTTGTCGCGGAGGATGCCCGCGTTGTTCAGCAATGCGGCGACCCGCCCCGCTTTCGCTGCGGCCGCCACGCATTCCTGCCAGTCGTCGCGACTGGTGACGTCGAGCCGGAACGGCTGCATGTGGTTTCCAGATTCGGCGGCTCGGTCCGCGGTCGCCTGCGCACCGTTCAGGTCTAGATCTGCGGCGATGACGTGGAATCCGTCGGCCGCAAGGCGCAGTGCACATGCGGCGCCGATGCCGCCGGCGGCGCCGGTGACAATCGCAACATCAGTCATTCAGAGCTCCTCACTCGATCGTTCGATAGACTAGCCGCGGCGATGCCCCGCCGTCAACCCGCGATGCCCCGCCGTCAACCCGCGTAAGCGGACGACAGCCAAGGGGGCGCTTGACTTTACGAACTTGGCCCGCGAAAGCGCCTGCCCGCTGGATTGGCGGGAGAATCCCCCGGATCTCGACAGCAGCGGGCAAGATGTGACCCCAGCCTTTTTGAACTGACGAATACTCGGTCGCGCCGCATTTGTGGTATAGATCGAACGATCGATAACCACGGTGGCGCAGCACCGGCGCTTCACCCAGTTCAGCAGGAGGATGTCGTGGCGCAAGGACCGATGACCGGACGCGAGGTTGCAATCGTGGAAGCCGTGCGACTCCCAGTGGGCCGCGGGCACGTCAAGAAGGGGTACTACCGCGACGTCCATCCGTCGACATTGCTGGCCGCCACCTACACGGCCCTGGTGGAGCGCACGGGGATTGATCCCGGCATCGTCGAGGACGTCGCCGCCGGCTGTTGCGAGCAGTGGGCCGAGCAGGGCATGAACATCGGCCGCAACGCGTGGTTGGAAGCAGGCCTACCTGTAGAGGTCCCCGCAGCCACGATCGACCGTCAGTGCGGCTCCTCACAGCAGGCCATCAACTATGCCGCCGCGCTGATTGCTTCCGGAGTGCACGACATTGCGATCGGCGCGGGCGTGGAGCACATGGGTCGGATCTCGATCGAGAAAGCCGAAGAGGTCATGTCCACCTACGGTCGCCCCTTCTCCGAGGCACTCATGCAGCGTCATGCGCTTGTACATCAGGGCATTTCGGCGGAGATGATCGCCGACAAGTGGGCTTTGTCCCGTACGGCGCTGGATGAGATCGCGGTGCAGTCGCATGTCCGCGCTGCGCGTGCGACGGACGAGGGACGATTCGAACGGGAAATCGTCCCCTTCTCGGTGGGAGATGAAACGCTGACCACCGATCAGGGCATTCGACCCGACACCACGGTGGAGCGGCTGGGCACCTTACGTCCTGCGTTTCTCGAGGACGGCACCGGCAAGCTCACGGCCGGGAACTCATCGCAGATTTCGGACGGCGCCGCCGGTGTTCTCCTCGTTGAGCGCCAGAAAGCCGTTGACCTAGGGCTTCCGGTTCGGGCCGTGATCGTGGACCAGGTGACAGTGGGCGTGGACCCGGTCATCATGTTGACAGGCCCCATCCCGGCGACGGCGAAGATCTTGGCCCGCAACAACATCACGATGCCTGATATCGACTTGTTCGAGATCAACGAGGCATTCGCCAGTGTCGTGGGTGCTTGGCAGCAGGAGTACGACGCCGATATGGCAAAGGTCAACGTCAACGGTGGCGCTATTGCGCTCGGTCATGCAATGGGCGCTACCGGCGCCCGCTTGATCACCACGTTGCTCCACGAACTCGAGCGCAGCGACAAGGAACTCGGGCTGGTGTCGATGTGTGTCGGCGGTGGCCTCGGTACCGCCACACTCATCAAACGTGTCTAAGGCCATACGCAAGGGTGGACTGGCGGGCTCCCTGAACCGCGTGGGGCCACGGGCGCAGGTCGCTGCAGGCGCCGGCTTCGTAGCGGCCGCGCCCGTCCTCATCGCCTTGGCGGACGTGTCCACTGCGACGACCAGCTTCTACAAGTGCGTTTTCGCCACGCCGGTCCTCGCGGTGATCGCCCTTCGGGATCGTCGCCGACATGGACCGTTTCAACCGCGCGTGCTGCCACTACTTTTCGTCGCAGGGGTCATGATTGGGTTGGATTTCGCGCTGTTCACACAGTCGATCAAGCTGGCGGGAGCGGGGATTGCGTCGATCCTGGTAAACGTCCAAATCGTGGTGTTGCCTGTGCTCGGCTTGATTCTGTACCGAGAGCGACTGCGCCGGCAGTACGTCGCTGTAGTGCCACTGATGTTCGTCGGTATCGCGTTGGCCGCCGGCGTGGCCGAAACGGGCGGACACCAGAACCAGCTGCTTTACGGAGCCTTTCTCGCTGTCACCGCCGGTGTTGCGTACAGCGTCTACCTGTTCATCGTCGCCCGTGTAGACACCCGCGGGCGCGCCGGAACCCAGGTCTTCGTCACAACGGTTGTTTCCGGGATTGTCGGGTCCACCATTTCCTTGACCTGGGGTGGTATTGACCTGGCGCCGGGATGGCAGTCCTTGGCGTGGCTTGCCGCAATGGCACTGGGCAGCAGTGTGATCGGCTGGATTCTCATCGGCCGGGCGTTGTACCGACTCCCGGCTGATGTCGGTGCGGCCATACTTCTGCTTCAACCGGTGATCTCACTGGTGCTCGCGATCGGGATCCTTGCCGAACGCCCATCGGTTCTTCAGCTCTGCGGGTGCGCCATCGTGGTCGTTGCCATCTGGTTCGTAGGCCGCAAACCCGGTGGGCATGGGGTCGACGACGTGGCCGACCCAACGGCTTTGGGGCGACCCCCTGAAACAGGGCCTACCTTACAGATGCCTGAATCCGCAGACCTCAAGTGTGCCAACCGCGCCCGTATGCGCCCCTGACGGAATAGGTTGAGCGGTCCGGCACGAAGCGACGGACGTTCCAGCGCACCAACTGCGGTCGGGGTGTCGCCATACCGGGGACTGCCGAGGCCGATTGCGGGTGTCCCCGTCGAGGATCGAAAGAAGGTTGCAGCCGTCCTTCGCTGGTGACGTCCATGTGAACCCGGCGCCACAACCGGTTTGATGGATCTGCTGCGACCGTCAGTGCGGTCGGTCCGCGACAGCCATCACAGTGGGGGCAGTTCGCGATGGAACGGCCACACAGCGAATCTACTGACAACGCACTTACGTATGTCGACGACGGTACTGATCGGACGGACCCGAACAGGGTCCGGCATGTAGTGCTGCTTGATGCCATACAGATCGTGCAACCAGGTAGCCGACGGCATTGTCTACGCAATATGGCTGCTCCCAAGCCCTTTGAGGCTGTCACTTCGTGTTGAGCTGACGAACTCGGCTGCCGATCCATCGGCCTGCCTCGTATTCGCTGCGCTCGACGTCTCCGAACTCTCCAAGCAGGCCGATGCCCGGGGCAAGCGCAGGTCTGCGATGAGTTTCTCGACGATTGCGCGATGTTCGCGCGCAGGTACTTGTCGTTGAGCATGATGGGCATTCGGGTCAGATCGGAGCGGTCAGCCCCGCTACTGAGTCATCATGTATTCCTGATGCCCGGTCGGGAGAAGCCGGTCCTCTGGCGGCCTGCGGGTGCACATTGATGCCCGCGGAAGTAGTGAAGCCATGTGCCGATCCGCGGCCCGTTTGTCGGTCGGGTGGAGACTCAGGCGCTGGGCCCGAGATCGGACGTCACACGACTCCGATCTCGGGCCCGGAGGCAAACGCCCTATCCGGAAGCCTTTTCCGAAGTCGGCGCATCACCGACGACGACGGGCGCATCTGGGGCCACCCCGACGGCAGGCTCTGAATCATCGGAAACCGAGTTGTTGCGACGGCCGCGGAGGCACTTCACGAGATAGGCGACGCAGATTACCGCCCAGATCGTCAGGCTGCTGAGGATCTCGATGCGGGATTCCGGTCGCACCGCCATGCTGATGAGCACGCCGACGATCGCCAGCCCGACCAGAATCGTCGTCGCAGGAAACAGCCATACCCGGAACGTCAAAATCTCCGGCTCTTCTCGTTCCCATTTGCGGCGAAGGCGGTACTGGGCGATGCAGATGAGTAAGTACACGAACAGGACCAGCGCACCAGAAGCGTTGAGAAGGAACATAAATACCGTGTCGGGGTACAGCGCGGCCAGAAGAATGCCCACGCATCCGCCGGCCGCACAGGCGAGGGTGCCCTTCACCGGCACGCCCCGAGAGTCAGTCTCGCTCATCCACTTCGGAGCATCACCTTGGCGAGCCATGACGAACAGCATCCTCGAGCACGTATACATGCCGGCATTCAGAACGGACAGGGCAGCGACAAGTACCACAAAGTTGAGCATGAGGGCGGTTCCAGGGACCCCGATGTGGTCCAACACCGCGACGAACGGAGATTCGCCGGGAACGATACTCGTCCACGGCAGCACAATGACGATCAGCAACGTCGACAACACGAAGAAGGCAATGATCCGGACCACAATCGACAGGACCGCCTTGCGAATCGCCTTTGCGGGATCGGTTGTTTCGGCTGCAGCGATGGTGGCTACCTCGGCACCGGTCATCGCGAAGATGACAACGCCGACCCCGGCCAACAGGGCACCCGGGCCGTTAGGCAGCACACCGCCGTGTTCGGTGAGGTTGGAGAAGTCCATCGTGGTACCGGGCCACAGACCAAGCGCCACCAGCGACGCAATCGTGATGAACGCGACGATCGCGACAACCTTGATCCCGGCGAACCAGAACTCCGCCTCGCCGAAGCTGCCCACCGAGAGCAGATTCACCCCGGTCAAGACGGCGAGAAATACCAAACCCGCCACCCAGACCGGTATCTGCGGCAGCCAGCTGTTGACCATCTGGCCCCCGACGACTGCTTCGAAGCCCACCACGATGACCCAAAACATCCAATACAGCCAACCTGTCGAGAACCCGCCCCATGCGCCAAGGCCCATCCGGTTGTAGTCCGCGAAACCACCGGAACGCGGCTTGGCAGCGGCCATCTCACCCAGCATCCGCATGACCATCAAGACAATGAGTCCGGTGGCGGCATAGGTCACGAATGCCAGTGGACCCGCGGCGTGGATGATCCCGCTTGACCCCACAAGCAGGGCCGCGCCGATGACACCGCCGAGCGAGAGCATCGTCAAGTGGCGCTGCTTCAAACCTGTTTTGAGCTCGTGAGCTGAATCGTCGTTGGAATGCTCCATGACGAACTCCATTCTGTGTCCCTTTAGGCGGTAGCCGCTCGATCGTTCGATCGGGACACTATCGGAGTCGTGTCCGTCACACAAGAGGAATGACGTGCCGACGGTTACCAGTCTGTTAACGCTTGCGGTTCAGTCGTTTTCATCCCTGCGGGCGCTCACGCGACGCCGGAACGACGGAACCGCCCGACTGCTGTGGCGCGTCGGGCGGTGGCCGCCGTGTGTCTTTTAGGCACCGGTGATGACGCGCGCGTCCAGCGCTAGGGCACCCTCAGCGGTGACCCGCAACGGATTGATCTCCACATCGGTGATCTCTTCGCTTGACATCAGCAACTCAGCCGCGGCCACGGCCGCCCGAGCGGCTGCATCGATGTCAGCTGGCGCCTTGCCCCTGGCCCCTTGTAGCAGCGCCGCAGCGTTGAGTGAGCGCAACAGATCGGCAACGTGGTCGGCCGAGGCGGGGGCCAGCGTGAGCGCGGTGTCGCGGAGGATTTCGGCGTAGATTCCGCCCAGACCCACCATAATGAGGGGGCCGAACACCGGATCGCGCCGAGCGCCGACGATCAGTTCGACACTGTCCCCCGGACTGATCATCGATTCCACCGAATACTCCTGAGAGCCGGTAGCGGCGCGCATCGAAGTAAAGGCCGCCGCCAGCTCGACATCAGAGGAAATGTTGAGCTGGACCCCGCCCATATCTGACTTATGAAGCAGGTCGACGGCTTTCAGCACGACGGGATAACCGATCGTACGTGCGGCAACGACGGCTTCCTCAGCGGTTCGGACCTGCTCGGCCTCGACGAAGTCCACTCCGCGGGCAGCGAGCGCACGCCGCGCCGGGAAGTATCCCGTCACCGGCTCGTGCGAACACCCACCCGCCACGTCGACTGCGAGTTCTCGCGTCGGTGTCGCGCGGGCAGCGAGGACCTTGTCGAGCGCTACTACACCGTCAGCCAAGTCGGAGAACACCGAGGCGCCCGACTGGCGAACGCGTTCCATCACCACACCAGCGGAGTCGGCGAACATGCTGTGGACGATCAGCGGAAGCGTGTGCTTCTGGGCGACCTGGCCGATCGTGTGGACCGATTCGATCTCGGCCGGTTCGAGCGCAGGATCGATAGCGGTGAACGCCCCCAGCCCACCGGTGACGACCAGAACATCGACTTCACCGCTTGCCGCCACCGCCGTGGCAGCGTCATCAAAGGCATTTACTCGAATATTGGCCGCCGCAAGATCAATTGGATTGGCCACATATGACGAAGGGTCGAGTACTTCAGTCAATTTTGTCTGCAAGGTCGCACTGAAGGGGACGATCTCGAAGTTACTTTCGCCGAGGGCGTCGCACGCGAGCACGGAGTGCCCGCCGCCGTCGCTGATGACGCCCACTCGCCGGCCGATCGTTCTGGGCTGGCGGACCAAGATGTCGGCGCAGTCCAAGGCCTCAACCAACGTGTCAGCGAGAATGACGCCGGCGTCGCGGCACGCGGCTGCAATCACCGCCGCGTTGGACGCCATGGCCCCGGTATGTGACTGAGCTGCCCGGGCGGCCGCTTCACCCCGAGGGGTCACCAGGACGACAGGTTTGCCTGCTGCCCCGGCCTTCCGCATGGCGCTGAGCAGCCTTCGCGCACGCCGGAACTCTTCGGCGTAGATCACGATGACCTCGGTCTCGTCCTGTGTGATCGCCGCCTCGACGAAGTGCCCGATGTCCAGGTCTGCCTGATTGCCCACCGAGACGAAACGTGCAGTGCCTATGCCGCGCGACCGCAACCCGAACACAAGCTCGAGCCCTACATTGCCGCTCTGAGAGATCACGGTGACAGGTCCGGCCGGAATGCCAGCCGGCCCCGCCTGGTCGTACACCAGATCAAGGTCGGTGTGCCGGTCGAGTACACCGAGGCAGTTCGGGCCCACCATCACCGCTCCGGCGGCACGGAGCCGATCGACGACGTCGTCTTGACGCCGCCGGCCGTCAATGCCGGCTTCGGCGAAACCGGCATTGACGGCGATCAGCGCGCGAACGCCCAGGTCGAGTGCCTCGCCGACGACACCCTCGAAGGCGTTGAGGGGCACGGCAAGCGCGACGAGTTCGGGCACCTCGGGCAGCTCGCTCAGTGACCGGACCGCGGGGCGGCCGTGTACCTCGTCGCGAGACGCGCTGACGAAGTAGACGGGCCGGCGCTTCTCACCCACCAGTGCGCCGCGCGCCAGCTGGCCACCCCACTTGTTGGTGTCCGAGGAAGCGCCGACAACGGCGACCGACGCCGGATCGAAGATGCACTTCAAGTCGGGATGCAGCTCTGGACGGGCGGAATGGACCACGCTAGCTCCTCGGCAGTCCGAGCACGCGCTCGGCGACGATGTTGCGCTGGATTTCGCTGGTGCCCCCATAGATCACGCTACCGAGCGCCGTGAAATACGTTGTCTGCCAGGACGCTGTGTGCAGGGGATCGGCGCCGGGCTCGTCGGAATAGTAGGCCGGGCCCGGCCTGCCTTCGGCGACCAGACCATCACTGCCTAGGACTTCCATTCCCAGCGTCGAGGACTGCACGTGGTACTCGGACCAGACCAGCTTGGCGATAGAACTCTCCGGCCCGGGCTGCATGCCTTTCACCCAGCTGCTGACGTTCCGCAGACCCAGAAGACGCATGGCACTGAGGCGCGCCTGGCACTCGGCGACGCCCACACGGACCTTCGGATCATCGGAAAGACCCCGTTCGTCGATGAGCGCCACCAGGCGATCCAGCTCGGCCGAAAAGCGTAGCGGCAGCACCACAGCGGTTTCGCCACGCTCGTGTCCGAGCAGACTCATCGCAACTTTCCAGCCGTCGCCGACCTCGCCGACGACGTGGCCCCGCTCGGTGACCGCCTGCGTGAAGAAGGTCTCGCAGAATTCGCTGTCGCCTGTGATCATCTTGATCGGCCGCAACTCGACGCCCGGCTGGTCGATGGGAATCAGCATCATCGTGAGGCCATGGTGGCGAACGCTGCCCGGTTCAGTACGGACCAGGGCGAAGATCCAGTTCGCCTTCAACCCGTCGGACGTCCAGATCTTCTGGCCGTCGACCACCCAGTGGTCGCCCTCCAAGGTGGCCTTCGTCCGGACATTCGACAGGTCCGAGCCGGCGTCGGGCTCCGAGAATCCCTGACAGAACACGATCTCTTTGCTCAGGATTCGCGGCAGGAAGTAATCCTTCTGCTCGGGTGTGCCGTGCTCGAGCAGTGTGTTTCCGAGCATGTCCACGGAAAATTCGTCGTTCGCGTCCCCGGTGGGAACGCCCGCCAGGGCGAATTCTTCGGCCAGGACGACGCGTTCCTCCGGGCTCAGACCCGCGCCGCCGTACTCCGTGGGCCATGCCGGCGCGAGCAGCTTGTGCTTCGACAGCAGCGCTGTCCAGTCCTTGAGGAACGATGTGTGCGTGTCGCCGGCGAGAGCGCCGATCCCGCGCCAATCTTGCGGGACGTTGTCTTTCAGGAATTCGCGCACCTGTTCGCGGTACGCCTCGGCTTCTGCGCTGAAGGTGATATCCATGTCGGTCCTTTACGAGTGGGCGTTCTGGCGTGCGGCTTCCGAATTACGTCGCCTGCTGGCGAACGTGCGGGAAGCAATCTCGTCGCGAATCGAATCGTTGCTCTGACCGAAGTACCGCAGGCTCGTCGCACGCTTGAAGTAAAGGTGGATCGGGTGTTCCCAGGTGTATCCGATCCCACCGAAGATGCTGATCGCGGATCGCGTGGACTGAAGATAGCTTTCCGTGGCGACCAGCTTTGCTTCGAGCAATGTCGATTCCACGTCATCAACAGAGGCAGATTCCTGCGTAGACAACCATGCCGCATACCACAGCAACGACCGGGAGATCTCCAGTTCGGTGTACATGTCGGCCATCCGGTGCTTCAGCGCTTGGAAGGTGCCGATGACCTTGCCGAACGCCTTGCGCTCCTTGGCGTACTGCACCGAGAGGTCAAGCGCGCGCTGTGCACCGCCGACTGCCTCTGCGGCGGCGAACAGCAGCGCGTATCGACGCGCTGTTCGGCTCACGGCAGTAGCGTCATCGCCCCTGACGACCACGCGCGCGCGCACGTCGGAGAACTCGACATCGCCCTCGCGGCGGGTCGGGTCCAACATTGCGTGCATTTTGAGGCGCACACCGAGTGCATCGGCGGGGGCGGCCACCACGGCGACGCTCTCGCCGATTCCGGCCAGCACGAGCAAGGTGGTCGCATGTTGCGGGGTCAGGATCCGATGCGCGGTCCCGTTCAGCCGCACCTTTCCCTGGTCGTCTTCAGTTGCTTCGACACTCGGTCGCCCCTGGTGGCCATCGAAAATGTCTGGAGCCACCGCTACGATTTCCGTGCCGTCCGCGATGGAGCCCAGTAGCTGGGCGGCCAACGGCGAGGTCTTGGCCGCGTCGAGGATGGGCACCGCCAGCCCGATACACGGAGCCAGTGGGCCGGGCACGGCGCCCGCGCCGAGCTCTTCGATCGCTGCCATTAGTTCGAGGTTGCTTGCGCCCATGCCACCGAAGTCTTCGGGCACGTTCAGGCTTTGCAGCCCGAGCTTCGCGGCGGCCGCGTTCCACAGCTCCTTGCTGAACCCGGCGTCGCTCTCAATCTGGGATAGCACGTCGAGCGGACTCGCATACCTTTCGACGAAGGCTCGGATGGACCGCTGGAGCTCTAGCTGCTCCTCGCTCAGTTCGAATTGCATCCGCCCATTCCTTCCACTTGTTCCATGGACGCCTCAGTTGAGTGTCGACCGACGGCTCCAACTGCGATTGCGCATTTGTCAGACCGGATCCGGCGGGGTCACCCTGTCGGTGGGCGCCCCTGACCCTTCCGCTCTCGATCGAGCGATCGATGGATACTGTAACCGCCTGCAAAAGACCGGTCAACAAGCAGGGGTTGCGGCGCCCGCCTCCCTCCGCGCGTCGCCCTGGGCCTCTTTCCAGGCCGGTGCGCGCGCGTCGTGTTCGTCCCAATTCCGAGCTCGAGCCATCGCAATGATCGCCCGACCCCGCGGGCAGTAACGGCCAGCGCTTCGCGCGGGCGTGCTCTGCCGGATCAGCACCTGGGGTCTGCATCGCCTCCGCGACTCCCGGTCGATCCGAACAAGACGGCCACGTAGAAGCCCCATCACTTGGTTGACACTTGCCGCAAGCGCCGTGCACTATGGGGTCGATCGAACGATCGAATGATAGAACGTACGCTCCGACCAGGCGAAAGCCGGCGACAGACCAAGAAAGGCTGTGATGGCCCCGAACTTCGATGACGTGCTGTATGACGTCTCAGACGGAATCGCGACGATCACCATCAATCGGCCGGAGGTACTCAACGCCTTCCGTGTCAAGACAGTCAATGAGCTGATCAGCGCATTCCGACTTGCTGACAGCGATCCCCGTGTCGGTGCCATCATCTTGACGGGCGCCGGCGATCGAGCCTTCTCCGCGGGTGGCGATCAAAAAGAGCGTCAACACACCGGCCAGGAGCGGGACGTAGAGACCGGTGAGCTGGCACGCGACCAAGATCTTCATGCCGCAATCCGAGGCGCGGGCAAGCCTGTCATCGCTGCGGTGAACGGATACGCGATTGGGGGCGGCCACGTACTGCACGTGCTCTGCGACCTGAGTATCGCGTCCGAGAACGCAATCTTCGGCCAGGTCGGGCCGAAGGTTGGCAGTTTCGATGCGGGCTTGGGGACCATCTATCTCGCGCGTGTCGTCGGTGAAAAGCGTGCCCGCGAAATGTGGTACCTGTGCCGTCGATACAGCGCACAAGAAGCACTGGACATGAACCTGGTGAACAAGGTCGTGCCGCTCGAAAGCCTGATGGATGAAGCGCGCGCGTGGGCTGCAGAAATCGTGGAGAAGAGCCCGACGGCCATTCGGTTCCTGAAGCACTCGTTCAATTCCGACACCGCGAGTGCCACAGGCACCTCCGCGATGGCTTTTGCTGCTCTGGAGCTCTACCAGATGACAGATGAAGCGACAGAAGGTAACCGTGCCTTCAACGAGAAGCGACCGGTCGACTACGCGCCTTACCGACGCTGATCAACCGAGAAAAGGCAAAACATGACCACGCAACTAGCCGTCGACGAGAACGCGGTCCTCGTCGACGTCAGCAACCACATCGCGACCATCACGCTGAACCGACCACGGAAACTGAACGCCATCAACAAGGCGGTGATCACCTCTCTGGGTGACGCGTTGCGGCAGGCGGAGGCGGACGACGATGTCCGGGTGGTGGTGATCACCGGTGCCGGCGGGAACTTTTCGGCCGGCTACGACATCGCCAACAGCTCGGTCGTCGCCTCACCCGACGCCGCCACTGCTCATCATTACCTGTCCGCTGAGGCCGCTCTTACGATGCAGTTGTGGGGCTTGGCTAAGCCGACGATCGCTGCGGTGGACGGATGGTGCCTCGCCGGCGGATTCGACACTGTCCTCGCATGTGACATCGTCGTCGCCAGCGAGCGCGCCCAGTTCGGCATGCCCGAGATCCGTTACGGCTCCGGGCCAGTCACTCTGCTATTGCCGTACATGGTCGGCCAGAAGCTATCCAACGAGATCTTCTTCACCGGTGACTCGTTCACCGCCTCACAGGCCAAGGACATGGGATTGGTGAATCGTGTCGTGGCCGATGATGAGCTGCAGAAGGCGGTCAACGAGCTCGCAGCAAAGATCGTCCCGACGCCGCTGCCAATCCTGAAGTTTACCAAGCTGGGCCTGCTCCGAGCGTACGAGTCAATGGGCCTGCGCCAGGGAGTCCAGGCGAATCTTGATCTATCGGCCATCCTCAACAAGGCCGTCACCGAAGAGGGCGCGGAGTTCTTCCGCATCGTCGAACAGGATGGTCTCGGCGCAGCCTTGAAGTGGCGCGACAAGCGTTACGGGACAACCGCATAGCTGGACCGCCTTTCGCAGTGGCGCTGGTGCGTCCAGCGCCACGGGCGGCTACTCGTATCCGGCTCACGTGTCTGCCAACGACGCCAGCGCCGGGCCGGATCGAGTAGTCGCCCGTCGCGCACTGGTTGAACTCGGCGTTCAGTGCGCTGGACCAGTGGTCCATACGTGCGTCCGTGAGGCGAGTGGAACATCGTCGCGCCCAGCCGATCGAGACGATGCGACCTCATCGGCGCCGGCACCAGGCAGCGTACGGGGCATTCGCGGCTGCGCATGCGAGTACGGCGCAGTCTTCACCTCACTACCGGCGCAGCGGCTGAGGCGTAGCCGGCCTCTGACAATCTACGACGTGGCCATGTCGGCGAGCTGCACGAGTGTGCCGCACGTGCTCCGCGGATGTAGAAAGCACTCGTTCCAACCGGATTGCCTGCGCACTCCGAAGACTTGGTAGCCGGCCGCTGAGCAGGCCGCCGCGGCCACGTTGACGTCATCGACCAGAAACGTCACGTGGTGGAGTCCGCCCTCGGGGTTTCGACGGAAGAAGGAGTCGAAGAACGTCGATTGCGTTGAGGGCTCCATCAATTCGACTTTGGTTCCGTCCTTGAAACCTACGTGGATTACCCGAAAGCCGTAGTCGGGATCGTCTTCACCGGTGTAGATGATCTGGCCGCCCAGCACTTCGATGTAGAGCGGTGTCAGATCTGCGATCCGCGGCGCGGCGATCGCCACATGATCGAAAACCGCACCAGTGACTGGCAACTCGTACAACGTCATTCACACTCCAATCAACACGAGAACTAGTGCCCTCGATCATTGGTTCGCCGCATCTGATCGACGTTGCGGCGAACCACTACGGTGCCGTCCTCGGTCGTTGGCGATACCGTGAAGAAATGTAGCCGACAGGCTGTCGGCGATATCACTGAGATCGCACCGGCCGTGAGGGTCGTACCAGGTCGCGACGCTGTTCGTCATCCCGAACAAGGCGTTTCCAGTGACGGAACGGTCCTGGAAGGAGAACTCCCCTGATTTCTTCCCCGCATCGAGGACGGCGCAGAACAGCCTCGTGTACGCGTCGCGCAGTCCGATGATCCTTCTGCGTGGATCCGGTTCCAAGGAGCGGATTTCGGTGTCGGTGATGAGTATCTCTTTGCGACGCCGGCCGTGGAACATGACGTGGGCACGGATTGTTGCCCTCAACTGATCTGCGGGTGACTCATGTTGCGCTACTGCGGCGCCGACGAGGTCGATGAGTTCCGTTAGCGTGGATTCAGCGATATCGACCAGGACGGCCTGCTTGCTGGGATAGTAGTAGTACAGCGTGGACATCTGAACCCCGACAGTATCGGCGATGTGGCGCAACGACGTTCCGTGAAAACCCCGCTCGAAGAGTAAGTCGACACAAGCCAACCGCACGCTTGCTCCGGTTCCTTTGGAAGTGTCGCCTGCTCGCCTGGCGGTTTCGCGAGCGCCCGGGCCGGGTGCCGTCGTTTCGTTTGCTGTCATCGACAAGGGCAAGCTGTCGTGGGTCGGCCGGCCACCATGTGTGGCCGTCCCCGACTGCGGTCCTGCTCGCGCGCTGACAGGGCGTTCAGTCTCCGGCCGGAAGTGGCAAAGGCGTTATGGCGCAGAGCTTCCGGAGACAGATGAGCTGTCATGTCGTTAGTGGACACCGCCGGCTCGTGCACGAGCGGTGCCGTCTTCGCGTGGAACCAAGATCGACACGACCTCTGCGACGCACGCCGGTTTGGCGCTTCCCTCGATCTCGACCGTTGCTTTGATGACGGTGCGCAATCCCGTCGGTGCAGACTCGGCGCTGAGGAGCTCCGCGCGCATGCGGACCCGCGTACCTGACGGCACCGGCTCGAGGAAGCGCACTCGCTCGGAGCCGTAGTTGATGCCCATCTCGAGGTCTTCGACAACGTAGATCTGCTCTTCGAGCCCGGCGATAAGGGAGAGCGTCAAGTACCCGTGGGCGATGGTGGTGCCGAACGGGCCGTCCTTCGCGCGGTGAGGGTCGACGTGGATCCACTGGTGGTCGCCAGTGGCGTCGGCGAACTTGTCGATGTCGGCTTGGGTGATCGTATGCCAGCCGCTGACACCAATCTCTTCCCCGACTACTTGTGCGAGCGCCGTGACGGTGGGAAACCTTCTCATCGTCAAACCCGCTCGAGCTGAACGAGTGTGCGACCGAGCGCGCGACCCGCCAGGACGGCATCGAGCGCCTCAGGTAGCTCGCTGAGACCGACGACTCGCCCGGCCAGCGCGTCGAACTGCTGAGCGTGCATGGTGTCAGCGATCCAGTGCCAGATGGTGCGGCGGCGGTCGATGTCACATGCGACCGAATCAATGCCGTGGAGCCGGACCCCGCGCAAAATGAAGGGAAACACCGTCGTGCCGAGCTTGGGTCCACCAGTGTTGCCGCTGGCGGCGACGATGCCCCCGTAGCAGGTGCTCGCCAGCGCGGCATGCAGCGTGGACCCGCCAACGCTGTCGACTACCCCGGCCCAGGTCTCCTTACCGAGCGGTTTGGCATCGGCCGGCAGTCGGTCAATGACAGTTCCCGCGCCGAGAGACTTCAGCCAGTCTTCGCGGTCGCGACGACCGGTGCTTGCCACGACGTCGTAGCCGAGATTGGAAAGCAGGGTTACCGCGAAGCTGCCAACTCCCCCGGTCGCTCCGGTGACCAGGACAGGGCCCAGGTCAGGGCTGATGCCGCCGTCACGCAATGCAGCCACCGACAGCGCTGCGGTGAAACCTGCGGTTCCGGTGACCATGGCGTGTCGGGCGTCGAGAGCCGCCGGACGTGGAACAACCCACCCAGCGGGCACCGTGGCGTACTGCGAGAAGCCACCGTGACGGGCGACTCCCAGTTCGTACCCGTGCGCGAGTACTTGGTCGCCAACGGTCAGCCCAGAACTTCCCGGGTCGACCACTTCGCCGGCGAGGTCAATCCCGGGGATGAGGGGCGAGATTCGGGCAACTCGGCCCTCGGCGGTCGACGCCAAGCCGTCCTTGTAGTTGATGCTCGACCATGCGACGCGAACACGCACCTCGCCATCTGCGAGGGGTTCGGCCGTGACCTCACGGGTGTCACGATAGAACTCGCCGGAGTCGTCCTTGCCAACTTGAAACGCCTTGTAGCTGGCGGTGGTGCTCACGTATTTCTCCTTACTGGGTGCGGGCGGCGTGGGGAGCCCGGATATGGCGCGAGAGGTTCGGTCCTCGTGCCCGCGATATGGTCGTGATGGTTACGGAAACAGGCTGATTCGTGGCGGTTAGTGGGCAACCGAATGGTCTCGATGGCTTTGCCTTAAGGAGCTCGACGTTGGCATGGACCTCGAGGTCGTCTTGGCATCACGCGAACGGGTATGCCGCGCACCCCTGATCGTGTCCATTCGATCGTTCGATCGACTCTAGCTCGTCGGGTGGCAGGTGGTCAATCGCGGAGATTGGGCCCCATGCCTGCAGCAATGCCCTCCAGCGAGCCGTCGCCGTACCTGTTCGCCGATGGTCTGATTCGGACACGCGGCTGCGTCACTCCGAACACGGATCTGCCACGCCTGGGTGTCTGCGGGCGGCGTATGCGGGGAACCCATAGCGAGACAGTGATGGGTTGGGTGCGCAGGGGCAGCCAGAGCTCCACTGTCACCAGTCCCGAACGTGTCGAAAAGGGGTTCGACGGCGAGCGCGTGACGGTGGGCGCTGAGGCAGTGCGGTTCCCTTGCACCGGTCTCGGTCCCTCCGATCCACCCCGTCGGTAGCGCATCGACAGCGAGTTCCGGGTGCCGGCCAACTGACAACACCCAATCGTTCGTTCGATAGGCATGTCTGAGCCTACGACGGCCCGCGCGCCTCAGTCAACGGCTGGGAGTGAAGCGATCTTCCCTACCGGCCAGCCACATTCGCCGACGCGATTTAATCGGCACTGCGACGGAGATGCACAGCAACCGCGCCCGGGGTCACTCGAATGCGCTGGAGGGGAGAACGTTTCATTGCCGCGCCACGCCTCGACTTGCCCGAACTGGACGAAGTTGTGGTCTGCTGTCTTGCTGCCCGGGAACACTCTTGGTATCACCCGAACATCGCAGTACTCAGCGACTCTGCTTCGCCTGAGGCGCTCCGATGCCGTTGATGACCAGTTCGCCGATGTAATCGGCGATGGCACTCAATGTCAGACGGCCTTCAGGCCGGTACCACAGCGGTACGGAGTTGATCATGCCGAACATCGCCGACATAGCCACGGGCACGTCCTTGATTGCGAAGTCGCCGTCCGCGACCCCTTGCTTGTAGAGCACCGCGAACATCTGGCTATACGCGTCGCGTTTGCCGACGATCAACTCTCGCCCGAGCGGCTCGAGTGATCTCAGCTCCGAGTCCGTGATGAAGATTTCTTTGCTCCGCTCAGCGTGATACATCACGTGCGCTCGAACTCCGGCGAGAAGTTTTTCCCTCGTAGACCTGGCGGAGTAGACCGCTGCGGTGACCTGTTCGGTGAGCTCATCCATTGTCGCGGACATGAGTTCCACAAGTAGCGATTGCTTACTGGGGTGATAGTGGTAGAGCGTTGACATCTGGACGCCGACCACACGGGCGATATCTCGCAAACTGGCGCCGTGATAGCCGCGCTCCGACCACAGGTCGACGGCGGCTGCCGTGATCCGGGACCGGGTGGAAGTATCGGGTACCGCGGCGGTCTTTGCTGGTGGCATACTCGGGCTGCCTTCCTGTGGGTCCCGGCCCATGTTACCGGTCGTTCGATCCAACGGAGCCAACCTTGCCGGCGGGCAGGGCGACTCCCACGTCCAGAAGATATTTGTCGTCCCGTCGGCCCAGCTGATACAGCGATCCATGCCGCATTCGCACGGTGGCGACGTACGCGATCAACCATGCCAGACCGGCCATCTGGGCGAAGGCGACACGGGTCTCGAAGAATCCCTCGGTGCTGGCGAGCATCGCGACGGCAACCATGACGAACGTGACGCCACAGAGCCCCGCGACCGCGACAGTCGGTGCGTGGTGGGTCCAATCAAATGCGTGCAGCAATCAGGGCAGCAATCCGTCGACACCGCCCGACGCGGCCACCCGCGATGCGTCGGTGGCGAATACGACGAGGGATCCGGGAACCGCGAGAGTCAACAGGCCTACCTGGGCCGACTCTCATCGGCCGCCATGCGCAGATCCCGCGCGAACGCGTTGCCCTCGGTCGCCTCCGTCGACTCGGACGTGAAAGCGACGGCACGCAGGAACGGTCCGACCAGAGCGTCGTAGAGCGACGGAAACAGGCGGTACATCGCGATGGCGGGCCGGTTGGCCAACCCCACCTGCCGCTCACTGGAGCGTTGACGATCGGTGGCACGCACGATCGCCGACACGACGGTCGACGGCTTGACCGCCAACGGCGGGACCTGCGGCGTGCGGCCGTAGTAGTTGCTCGCAGTGCGGAAGACCGGGGTGTCGACCGGTCCCGGGTAGACGCCATGGATCTTGACGCCAGGCAGGTGGCGATTCTCCTGACGCAACGCCCGAACCAGCCCGTTGAGCGCGAATTTACTTGCCACATAGGCAGATTGGTACGGGACAGCGGTGGTTCCGAGCAGAGAGCCGATCAGCACCAGGTGCCCGCTGCCGCTCGTGTGGAAGCAGCTCAGAGCACATCTCGCCACATTCGCGGCCCCGATGAGGTTCGTCCGAATGATGCTGTCGAAGACTTCGGCGGGCACGTCCTCGAACCGGCCGAAGGCGGTGATCCCGGCCGACTGCACCGCGATGTCGATCCGGCCGAAACGGCGAGCGGCGAGATCGAACAACTCCTCCACCTCGCCGGAGTCGGCGATATCGGTGGGTTGGACCAGCACCGCCTCGGCCCCCGCCGTGCGGCACTCGTCCGCGACTCGCTGCAACGTGTCATCGTTGCGTGCGGCCAGCACCAGTCGCGCCCCACGGCCTGCGTAGCGGATGGCCGTCTCCTCGCCGATGCCGCTGGAGGCGCCTGTCACCACGACCACTTGGGACGCCGCCGCAGAATCATCCATCGTGGGGCATTACCCCCGGGCAGCTGCCGAAAACTCCGCATTGCTAACCAATTTCGCTTTGCGCCGGGTGCTTTCAGACATGCGCAGCACCTGCAAGACGCCGGTGGCGGCAACAGCCGGCCAACCACCGCGCAGCGTGGCGCCCAGCGCGGCGATGACGGCGACCGGCGCGAGCAACGCAACCGGATCGGAGCGCCGCTCCAGCACCCGGTCCAGCGCCATCGGAGTACCGGTGGCGAGGTTGGTCACCACCACCACTGCATCCACCGCGCGTGCGTGGTGCGTGCCGGTGGCGCGCACCAACGCCAGGGCACCCCACAGTGCAAGGGTGACGTCGTGCGCACGATCGATCGCGCCGCGGACGTCCTTGCGAGGCCGCAACTGCCATCCCATGGCAGCGCTGGTGCCGACTGCGCCGTCGGCCAGCCCTTCGATCAACTCCCGCGCGCTCTCGGTCGAGGACCGCGCCGGCGCCCAGCCCAATGTCCGGCGAGCCTTGGACGTATCCATCAGCGGACTCGTGAACGCCACGTCGTACCACCCCGGGGTCAGCGCCACCACACGGACAGCGCTCAAGGCAGCGATGACGGTCCGCACCGCCTGCGGGGGAACATTGACCGGACGTGCGCCGACGAGGCCGGCGAGCGCGGCGGTGTCCAGCACGTCGGCCGCGATGTTGAACGATCCCCGGGCCTGCTGCGTGGTCAGCCGGACCACCGCGTCGCCGACGTCGTCGGCGTGGACGAACTGCAGTTTCAGCCGCGCGGGCAGCGGCAGGACGGGCAGCTCCCGGCGACGGAGCAGCTCCAGAGCGGACCTCGGTACCACGGGGCCCAGGTACAACGACTTGATCAGCCACGCCGCCTCGCGCTGCACCACGACGGTCGGACGGAACCGCGAGACGGTGACGTCGGGGTGGTCGCGCTCGAAGTCGTCGAGAATCCGCTCCACCATCACCTTGTGCCGGCTGTAGACCGAGGTGGGCTGGCCGGTGGTGGGCCAGTCCTCGGTGACCGGTTCCCCTGATCCGGGCGCGTAGATGCCCAGACTGGACGCGTAGACCAGCTGCCGCACCCCGGCAGCCGTCATGGCTGTCAACAGTGCTTGTGTGCCAACCACATTCGCCCGGTACAGGTAGTTCTCGTCGCGCACCGGCTGGACGGCCAAGGCCAGATGGATGACGGCGTCCGCGCCTCGCAGGGCGGCACCCAGGTCCGCGTCGGCGTTCGGTGCGGACAAATCGACGGCGTGCCAACGGACCCGCTCGTAGGGCTGGCCGTGGGTGGGAGGGCGCCGGCACACTCCGACGACCTCGGTGTCCGGCAGCTTCGATGCAAGCGCGCGCAGGACGCCTGTTCCCACATTGCCCGACGCACCGGTCACCACTAATCGCGAAGGTTCAGCTGACATGTGGCCAGGACTTCCGTTCTTGCCGGGTGGCGCCGCTTACCCGCGGTGCGAATCACCAAACCCTCGGCAAGAGCCCCGACTACGGCGCCGGTGGCGGAGCCGTCACCGTCACCGTCGTCGTACTCGTGATGGTGCTGGTCGTCGTGCTCGTGACCACGCTGGTCGACGTGCTCGGCTCGGCCGTCGTGGTCGCCGTGGTCGGCGGTGGCGTGCTGGTCTCGGTGATCGTCACCGTCTCGGTCTCGGTCTCGGCCGGCGTTTGAGTTGTCGCCGGTGCAGTCGTCGCCGTCGGGGTGATAGGCGTGAGCGTGGCCGTCGGGGTGCCGTCGGCGTCTTCTGAATCCGAACCGAAGACGGCCCAGACGATCAACACCAGCAGCAGCGTGACCAACACTCCCGCGGCGAACATCGCCGCCGGTGCGCGGTACCACGGCACGCGCTCCTCCGGAGGGGGGCCGGGTGGTCGAGGCTGGCCGCCATAGCCCCCTGCGGGATCGGAATAGTAGCCGCGGTCATCCGGCGGGCCGAAGTTGGACATGGGACTCCGATGCTGTTGTGGGGTCGGGCTAGAAGACCCTGATCCAGTCGACCAGCATCTCCGCCGGGTAGTTACCTCCGGCGGGCTCACGGCCGCCGGAGCCACCGACGGCGATGTTGAACACCGGGGCCATCGTGTAGCCCGGATCGTTGAACGGCCAGTCGGGCAAGGAGTTCGACGCCACCGTGAAGAACGGCTCCATCCCCGGCTGGTAGTCCTTCCAGAAGTACATGCCTGCCGGCTGCCAGGTCATACGCCAGGTATGCCAATCCCCGTCGACCGGGTGTTTGTTGGTCTGGAACTGCGTGCCGTCCAACCGCGCGTGCACGGTGGTGCCCGACGGCCAGTCCCGGTTGCCGTACCACTCCACGAGGTCGACTTCACCGCCACGCACGGGGTTCTCGTTGACCAACCAGAACGCCGGCCAGGCGCCGTCGGTCAGGCAGTTCAGCTTGATGCGCGCTTCCCATGTCGTCCCGACGCCACCGCGCCAGTTGCCGATGATCTTCGCGCTGGCGTACTTCTCCTGGATGTTCGCGCCCTCACCGCGGGTGGCGCGGATGACGAGATTGCCGTTGCCGTCCTGGAAGACGTGCTCCTGGTCGGTGACATAGCGGCCCATGTTGAAGGGCTTGTCCCATTCGTGAGGGTTCCGGATGGTCTCGCGGGCCGGGACGATGAACCACGACGCCGGGTCCGGCGGCGAACCTGCCGGGCCGTTGAACTCGTCGGCGAACAACAGTCCAGCTCCGGGCTGCGCGACGGCAGCGGGCTCCCCCAGCACACCTGGTCCGGGAGGCGGTCCCGGTGGCGCATCCCCGATCACCGGCTGGGCCCCGGCCTTCGGAAGTGGCAGGGCGGCAGCCGCCACTCCGAACCCCAACATCAACATTGCGCGGCGACGATCCATGCTTGGCACCCTCAAACCGTAAACGGAGGGGGCATGCTTTCGGGTGCCAAACCCGCCGATCTCTCTCGGATACTCGACGACGGCGGTCAAGGGCCACATCCACTGTTGGAGATTCCAGACGACGGGCGCTTCGCTCGACTCCTCGGTGAGGACTGACCGGAGTGGTCGCCCACCACAGCCATTGCGTTCAGCGACGGACGATTCGAGTAGCCGACTACTCACGCCAAGGGTCCATGGTGTCGGCCAACATTGCGACCGCAGACCTCAAGGTCATGCCACCAACACCGAAGGAGCAGGAACATGGCAAGGACGATTCGAGTTTTCTGGCGCGACCAGAAGTCAGGGTGGTTCAACTTCAACTGGAACGGTGTCATCACGCCGCAGTCCGTGGTTCACATTTCAGCGTGCGAAGCCGGCTTTCCCGAGAACAACCTCTTCGGCGCCGAGGGCGCATTCCGGTTCCGGGGCGCCGCGCCCATCTACGTGAAGAATGTCCATCCGCATGGCCCCAACCCGGGGGACACGATCACCGGGGGTGTGGAGTTCTACCTCGACATCGATTGGGACTCACCGCTGGACGTGGCCACCGACATCACCGTGCTCGACCCACCTGAGGACAAGGTCGTCGTCGGCTAGCGCTAGGTGTTTCCTGCGGCGGAACCCCACCGAATCAGCGGAAGTACATTTCCGAACCGGTGGGGTATCCGCCGCCGGTCGTGGTGATGTGGACGTGGTCGAAGTGCCCGTTACCCGAGCCTCGCGGACCGTTGGGCGTGTAGTAGACGCCCCGCCAGATCGCGTCCTGCATCCCGAAGCGCTCGGCGTTCTTGATCACGTACGCGACGATCTGGTTGCCGATCGCGATGCCCTCGGCGCTGCCGGGATTGGGAATCATCACGTCGAGTGCCAGACCGTTCGGGTGCCACCGGAGCGCGTCGGAACGCACGCCGCCGATCTGCTGGATCTCGGGGAACACTGCGCTGATCGCGCGGGCGGCGAGGATCGTCTTGACCTGCAGACCCCGTTCCGGGGCCACCCCGACCGGCAGAGCCCGGTACGAGGCGCGGTCCGCCACCTTCCAGCTCGCGACGGACACCGTCCGGGCCGGCGCCACTTTCAGGTCGGCCGGCCCGCCGACCGATCCCGAGGCCACGACCTCGAGGTTGTACGGCAGAACCTCCGGCACGGGCGGTGGGGTCGGCGCGGGCGCAGCAACGGGTTCGGTGTCCCGGTGTACGTCTGCCCCGGCTGCCAGCACCACGGCCGCGGGGGCGGCCAGCAGTGCGAGCACGAGCGATGACGACGAGATCCGCCGCTGCTCACTGGGCTTGGAGTGCCTACCCACGCGAGCACTCTACGAAATAACTCGCGTTATGTCACGGGGGGGTCACGGAATGGTGACGAAGCGGGGTTCAGGGGGCTATCGCCGGCCGCGCAGGGACCGCTTCGCCAGGAGCGAGGGGCCGTCACGTCAACAGTGTCATCGGCCCCAGTGGCCCGGCGGGACGCCGTAGAACGGCCCCGGGATCTTCTCGAGCCGCGCCTACTCTCGAATTCGTGCGGCCCGCCACTGCCTTGAGCATCGTCTCGGCCATCCTGATCGTGAAGGCCATCCTGATCGGGTGGGTCACCTGGGGACGCGCGCAGATGCTGGGCATCGAAGCACCCGCCGGTCACGCCGGGCTGACCATCGCCACAGTGGCGCTGGCGGTTGCCCTGGTGTGCGCGGGCGCCGGACTGGTGCTGAGCCGCCACGACCGCGGTGAGGGCGCGTAGTTCCTACGGAACCTGATATTGCGGTTCGTGGAAGCGGTTGATGAGCGGAAGGCGCTCGATGATCCGGTCGCGCAACCGTGGCTGCTGCGGGGCGACGGGCGGTACGTAACCGGGGGCTTGCGGCGCCGTGTACGCCGGGGCGACGGGGGCGGGCGGCACGTAACCCGGCTGCGGGGCGACATAGGCCGGCGCGGGCGGCACGTACACCGGCGGGGCCGGCGGCACGTAGACGGGCGCGGGTGGCGGTGCGACCTCGGGTGCGTCGTACACCGGCGCCACCTCGGGCTGGGGGGCCGGGGCCGCGGGAACGTCGACAACCGGGACGACCTCGGGCGGGGGTGCCGGCGGAGCCTCCGGAGGAGGAGGTGGCGGGGCGGCGGGTTTCGGCGCTTCGGGGAGTGCCTCGGCGACGGGTGCAACGGCGACCTTGGGCTGATCCGAGGCGCTGGCGACCTGGCGGGTCGCCTCATCGTCCGAGCGCATCTGCGGCGTCAACTGCAGACCGAGGGCGACCGACAGCGAGACGACGAACGTGACCACGGCGGCGACCAGCACGGACGTCAGTGCCGGAATCCGCCACGTCAGCCACGACTGCGGCTCGTCACTGGCCACCTGGGCCAGAACCATGGGCGCGTCGACGCCCACCGAGCCCTGCGCCGCCGCCAGTGCCGCACCGCGGGCCAACGCCAGGTCCGCCTCGGCGGCGGAGAGCACCGGCACCGCCACGCGCCCGTCGAGCGCAGCGACCACGGCGTCGACGTCGTCGGCCGAGCCCAGCACGTACAGCGCCTCGGGGTGCGCGTCGGTCGAATCGACCGTCTCCTGCACGCGGCGCGCGAGCGCGTCGGGTTCGTCGCGCGCGATCTGGTCGACGAGCACGTTGTCGGCGGTGACGACCGCGACGAGCGCGACGTCGGGTTCGGCCAGACAGACCGCCATGTCGTCCTGCGCGGCGAGGTCACCGAGGCCTGCGGCCAGCGCGGCGGCGGCTTCCGCCGGCGTGAGGGCGACGACGGTGTGCACGTCGCTGCCTGTCAGGGCGGTCAGCAGGGCGGCGGCCTGGTCCGTGGCGGCGTCCGTCCACGTCACACCGATGGCGCCCGGCCGCTGTCCGGGGACGGCCGCGTACGGGCCCTCACCGAGCACGGCGCTGACCAGTGCGTCGGCACTGGCGCCGGAGACCGGCATGTCGAGCGTTCCGCTGTCGACGGTTGCGCCGTCGCCGGTCGCGCCTTCGACGAGCACGAAGCGAAGCGCCGTCGATGTCACCGACACGCCGAGTACTAGGTCCACTGATCGATCCCGCTCTGGTTGCACAATTCGGACTGACCCTACCGGTGTGCGGGCGTGGTTCAAGTCCGCCCGGGTGCAACGACCCGTGACCAGCGGATCAGTTCGCCTGCCAGAGGCAGTCGCCGCTGAGGTGAATGGAGAACATCACCGGCAGCACGTCGAACCGCAGCGGTTGCCCCGGCTCGCCTTCGGCCACCTGCGGCGGGCCCACCTCACCGGCGCTCACCACGGCGGTCTGCTCGGCGCGGCACCGGTCGGCCGGATCCTGCGGGATCCCCGTCCACGGACCGGACAGCATCTCCGGGTTGCGCATGCCCTGGCCGTGCAGGTCGAGGCCGTCACCGTGCGACAGCCAGCGGTCGCTGGACGGGTACGGCCCCGCGTAGACCTCCCACCGGCCGCCGCTGCACTGCACGACGGCGCCATCCGCGGTGTCGGACAGGGCGCGATCCACGGCCGGTGGGCAGGGCGTCCCCGGTTGCGTCGTCACCGGCGCGGCGTGTCCCACGGCCGTGGCCGAGAGGCTGAGGACCGCAGCGCTGACGGCCGACGCGGCCACCGTGCTTCGCTTCATATTCCGATTGTCGTCCGCGGGGGCCGCGGCGCTACACCTTCGTCAGATCGGTGCGCATGAGCTTCACCTGGTAGTCGTCCCAGGTGGACAGGTTCCAGTAGAGGTACTTCTGCTCCTCAGCCGTCAGATTGTCCGTCGAGGACCACGGGTGGATCATCGGCGCGTACAACCCCGGCATCTTCGACGCCGCCACCAGCGTCACCGGTGTCGACCACGGCCCCTCCGGCGAATCGGCCTTGCGCATGACGATGTTGTTGTTCTTGTCGCCGTACAACATGATGTATTTCTTCTCGTAGCTGTTGTACTGCACTGACATCTCGCTGACCGCCGGATGCGTGGTGGTCTTGATCAGTCCGAAGAAGCTCGAGGTGGTGGTGCCCGGCAGGATCGGCTTTGCGGCGGCCGGATTGCCCGGCGTCCACGAAGTTCCGTTCCAGTACTGGTATTTCGTCTTGTCGAGGATGTCGGCTTCAGCCACCCGGGATACGTACGCGGTGCCGGCCCGGCCCGCCGGGGTGCCGTAGGAGTAGATGTAGCCGTCGGTGATCTCGCGTCCCGACGCATCCTTCATCGGCTTACCGGTGACGGGGTCGACCGTGTACTTCCGGGTGTACGCGCCCTGCTGGAAGTTCTGCTCGCCGTTGACGAATGGCAGGGTCGAACGCCCGGCGGCTGCCGGTCGCACCGACGACGGCGGCACCACGGTCCAGTTCTGGCCGTTGTCATCGGAATACGCGATGGCCGAGTAGTTCGTCGTCCAACGGCCCGGCGTATCCCAGGACTTGACGGCCATGTAGTTGATGTACTGGCGCGTCGCGCCGTTCTTTCCCGCGCCGGGCACCGAGATGGCCGCCGTCGGGATCATCGTCACTTCCGTTCCGATGCCGTAGTGGTAGTTGCCGATGATCTCGCGGGAGAAGTTGGGGTCGCTCATCGGTGAACCGCTGTACATCCCGGGATCGTGGACTATCCCGTCCTTGACGTACATCCCATTGGACAGCACGGTGTCGGTGCTGCGGAACAGCGTGTTCATCCGCCACACCCCGGTGCGCACCGGGGTGCGGTTGCTGAACGTGTCACCGAAGGCGACGAGCACCTGGTGTTCGTTGACCGCGGTATTGGGGTTGTCGGGAATCCCGTTGTCCCACATGATTCCCAGGTCCGTGCCACCGATACCGAAGCGGGTGGTGGTGTTGTTCAGGCCGCCGGGCCCGGTGACGTTGGTGACGCGAACGGTGTTGGCGCTCACCGACACCGGGGTCACCTGATAGTCCTTGGCCGGGTCGTAGGGAGCCGCCGCTGCGGCAAGGGCCACGGCGGGCTGGCTCGTCGTGACCGACCGGGATGCCAGTGACCGCTCGAACTCGCGCCGCGAGGTCAGCGTCATCAGAGCGCTGAGCGCCCATGCCGGGCTGGGCAGCGACGGCAGGTTGCGCAGCGAGCCCAGTCCGAACGCGGCGAGCAGACGGTTGATCACCGGCGCCGATGACCGGGCCGCGGTGGGTGCGGTCATCGCGCTGACCACGGCCGCCGTCTGAGGCACCACCGTCTGCACCACCTCCGTGAGACTCTCGACGACGGACTCCACCGCCGCGGTCGGCTGTTCGGCCTGGCGGGTGATCTCGGTGGCGTTTATGGAGCGGGCGTCTTCGACAGTGACGGAGAGGGTTTCGGCCTTATCCAGTGCCACGGTGGGCGGGTCCGCTGGCCCCTCCTTCGAGCGCGGCCGCGCGGAGCGCTGGCCGGTGGCCGGCGCTTCGGGCACGAGCGCTGGCTCGACCTTCGCTACCTCGACCTTGGGTTCCTCGACCTTGGGTTCCTCGACCTTGGGTTCCTCGACCTTGGGTTCCTCGACGACCTTGGGTTCCTCGACCTTGGGTTCCTCGACGACGACAGGCTCATCGATGGCGGGCTCATCAAGGCCCTCGAGCTCGTCCGCTTCCTCCGGGTCGTCGGCAGGCTCGTCGGACGGGCCCTCAACGGCCTCCTCGTCCTCCGACAGCTCCGGCGAATCCTTCTCTTCTGCAGCGGGTTCCGATGGTTCACCGGGGTCCGCCTGCGATGTCGGATCGGTGTCGGTGGTCTCCGCGAAGGCCGTGCCGGGGCTCCCGAGCATCACGGCGGCGCCTACGCCCAGCGCCACCGCCAAGCCACCGACGCGCCCAATGTACGCCGAAGCATCCATTGCTCTCCCCTTGAAGATGCATCCCCCGACGCCAATCTGAAATTTCCACCCGGCGCTCCGGCCGTTGGTCCCCTGACGATAGCCGCAAAAACCCTGGATATTGCAACTTCCGTTAAAGATCTTCGTTTCGCGACCAGCGCCGGGACCGTTTCCGTCGATATCGGCGTTATACGGAACATCGATAACAGACGGAGGCGTCATGGGGTACCGGATCCAGGAAGCGCTACTGAAGGCTTACGCCTGCTTCACCGCCTGCGTGGACGCGGGCCGATCGGGGCGGGCGGCGGACCGCGGACCTGAAGGGGTCGACCCGAACCGGGGACACCGACGAGTGACGGACGACCACACCCCCGAAAAACGAGGAAGAGAGAAGTAGGACATGAACACTTTCGGAATCGCCACCATTGCCAGCGGACTGGCCGCCGCGATCCTCGGCATCGTCGCAACTCCTGCTCAGGCCGCACCCGCGGGCTCGGGCAACGCGCAGGATGTCATCGACCGTCTCGAAGACCGCGGCTACGCGATTCGCGTCAACCACCACGGTGCGGTCAAGCCACTCGACCAGTCGAGCATCGTGTCGGTGCGGTACGACAACCACGACCGCATCGTCTACGTCGACGTCCGCTGAACCGTCGGGTCACGGGAGCTGGCGCGTGAGCCCTGCCGCACGGGCAAAGGCATCCAATTCACGTTCGATGTCCGGGCCGGCCGGCTGATACACCAGTTCCGTGACCCCGGCGGCGGCATATCGGGCGACTTCATCCGCTACCTGAGCGGCGGTCCCCGTCAAACCTACTGCACCGCTGCATCTTACGAGTCGATCGAGACCCACCTGAGGCCCGGGTTCGACGAGGTGGATGGCCAGATGCCTCTCACCGCGGGGGCGGGCCTCCAGCTCGGCGCGCCAGGAGGGCCCGCCCGGCAGGGCATCGACGGCGACGGCTCCCAAACGCTCGTAGACGGCGTGATAGTGCAGCACCGCCGCGGCAGCGACGGCGCCGACCGCCCGCGGCGACGTCACCTCTTCCCCGTCGTCGAGCACCGTGCCGAAACACAACTGCGCACGCCAGCTCAAATCCGCCGCCGCAGCGGATCCGGGTGGCGCGACGGAGAACAGTCCGTCTCCCAACTCTGTTGCCACCGCCAGCCCCTTCGGCCCGTCAGCGGCCACCAGAATCGGCACGTCGATGGGTCGCGGAGCGCCGAAGCCCAGCAACTGCATCATCCGCAGTCTCGCGCCCTGCCACTCGGCGGTTTCGCCGGCCAGCAACGCCCGCAGGCAACGAACGTAGTCAGCGACGTGCTGCCACCGCATCGGCCGCTCGCCCAAGGCCAACCGGCCGGTGAAGCCCGCGCCGACCGCGACCGCGACCCGACCGGGGGCTTGATTCACGAGTTCTGCGATTGCGGAGGCATTGACCATCGGGTGACGCAGGCTCGGCACCAGGACGCCGGGGCCGATTCCGATGCGGGTGGTCTGCTCGGCGCACCGGCTGAGGACCATCCACACATCGGTGACGACGGCAGGCGACTCGTAGAGCCATGCGCGCTCATACCCGAGTGACTCGGCCAACCGTACATGGGCCGGCGTATTCGACGCCGTGGCGAACGCACAAGAGATTTCCATGCGAGTAACCCCCTCAGGCGAACGATGGATTATGCCGGTCGATTCAATCGTTATCAGTGGTACCACCGATACGCTTCCGTCGGAACTATCGGTGGTACCTGATATATGTTACCAGTGGAAACGGAGTACTTCATGTCACAGGCTCAGGTCTACGACTTCGTCATCGTCGGTGCGGGCACAGCGGGTTCGGTACTTGCCGCCCGCCTGAGCGAAAACCCTGACGCCCGGGTACTACTCATCGAGGCCGGCAGCGCGGTGCTGCCACCGGCGAGTGCGATACCGCCGGAGTGGCACACACTCACGGGTGGACCGGCCGACGGTGGTTTCCTCACGACCGTCCAGGCCGCCACGGGCAAGGCGGTCCATCTGCCGCTCGGACGCGGTATCGGCGGATCGTCGGCGATCAACGCGATGATGTTCGCGCGTGGGCATCGCGAAAGCTACGCCGGCTGGCCCGCCGGTTGGCGCTTCGACAACCTGCTGCCCTACTTCAAGCGAAGTGAGACGGCCCGCAAAGGTAACCCCGCGCTGCGCGGAGCCGACGGCCCGCTCACGGTGGGCCCGGCCGATCCCGTGAACGAAGTCCTCGCAGCGGGACTGGAGGCCGCGGTGCAATGCGGTTACCGCGCGGCGAGCGACATCAGCAGCGGATGCGAAATCGGTTTCGGCGCCGCGGATCTGACGCTTGCCGACGGACGCCGGCAGAGCGCCGCGGATGCCTACCTGATCCCGGCTCTCGACCGGCCCAACCTCGACGTCATCACCGACGCCGTCGTTCATCGACTGGCGATACTGAGCGGACGCTGCGTCGGCGTCGAGATCCACGATGCGTCATCGGTGACCTCGGTCCGCTACGGGAACGAGGTCGTGCTGGCCGCCGGCGCCATCAGGTCACCTCAACTGCTCATGGTGTCGGGCATCGGCCCGCAGGCCCATCTGCGTGATCTCGGGATCGATGTCGTCAGGGACCTGCCGGGAGTTGGTTCAAATCTGCAGGACCACCCTCTGAGCGGCCTCATCTACCGTTCGGCGAAACCGATCCCGACACCGCGCCACAATCACGGCGAGGTGATGGGTCTGATCGACACATCTTCCTCCGGAGGGGCGCCCGACTTGCAGATCGTCATGGCCGACACGGCCGCGGTGGTCGGACTCGATGCGCCTGACACCTACCTGATCGGCGTGTCGGCCATCCAACCGCACAGCCGCGGCAGCGTCCGGTTAGCCACTGCGAACATCGAGCAGCCGCCTCTCGTCGATCCGAACTATCTGGGCGACGAGCGCGACTGGAAGACGATGCTCGAAGGCTTCCGAATCGCACGTGAGATCGGTGCGGCTCCCGCGTTCAGCCCGTGGCTCGGCGAGGAATTGGCTCCCGGCCCGGTCGTCGTCAACGAAGACTCGTTGCGCCAGTACCTCAAGGAGGCTCTCGGCACATACTTCCATCCGGCGGGGACGTGCGCGATGGGCGACTCCGACGAGTCAGTCGTCGATGTGAAGCTGCGCGTACACGATATCTCGGGGCTGCGCGTCGCCGATGCGTCGGTCATGCCGTCGCTGCCATCGAACAATCCGATGGCGACCGTGTACGGGATCGCCGAGCGGGCAGCAGCGTTGATCCGAAAGCCGTGACCAGGCCGATGTTCAGCCGCTCTGGTCGGCGAGGCGGCCCAGCCATTCGTCGAGCAGGGCCCGCTCCGCAGAGCTCATCGGCAGATCATCGGCACTGCGGAGTGCCTCGGCGAGCGCCACCGCACGCGCCGGAAGCCTGGTGTTGCGTGCCGGCGTTCTCGGCTTGCGGTGCAGGATCGCCGACAGCGAGTTCTCCCGGGCGAGCGCGGACACTTCGAAATCCCGCTCCTCGGGCGGCTCCTGCATCAGGGCCAGGGTGGTCCCCAGTCCGGCGGCGAAGACGTAGTGCGTGGCGCGGTCGACACTCATGGAGAGCTTGCCCTGATCCCCCAACCGGGCGACCATTCCGCGGAGCAGGCTGACGGTTTCCCGCTTCGCCGCCGCGCCCAGCTGGCCTGGCGGGCGCGGGGTGGCATAGGCGAGCACGTAGGCGTCGGGATGGCGCAACCCGAACTCCACGTGCAGATCCCACGCTTCGCGCATCTGATCGATCGGGTTGTCGCTGGCGTCCATGAGCTGACGCTTGGCCTTCACATACTCCTGGAGCAGATAGTGCGTCAGCGCGTCGAGCAGTCCGTCCTTGTCCCCGAACCGCCGGTAGATGACCGGAGGTTGAACACCGGCGGCAGCAGCGACGGCTCTGGTGGACACCGCATCGACACCTCCTGACTCCAGGAGTTCCGCCGCCGCCTTCAGGAGGTTCTCGGCAGTGCTCAGCCGTTGTCCGCCTTTCCGTCCGTCAACCATGTTTCCGACGATAACAAGTGGCTGGGCCTGCCGCGCTGGATCGAACCGATTTCATGTTTCCACCGGTATCACTGTTCAGTTATCATCGATATTGGCCGACTCCATTCCGGACCGGCACACGAAAAGATCGCAGCGCACGGAGGAACACTCATCGTCGAAACCGAACGCCTGCAACGACTCCGCGACCTGGCCGAGACGCAGGCCGCCCTTCGACGTCTCGCCTTGCTGAGCGCTCAGAACGTCTCCCACGCGGAGGTCTTTGCCGCGGTGACGAAAGAGATCCGCCACCGGTTCGGGTCGTTGACCGCGAGGATGATCCGTTTCGAGAGCCAGGGTACTGCCACGATCGTGGCGAACGAGGGCACCGCGGGCCCGCACGTCCGCGTCGGTGAGGAGTGGACGAACTTTCCGGAGCACGGTCTCACCGGCACTGTGTGGCGTACTGGCCGACCGGCGCGTGTCGATGACTATCGAGAAATCCCCGGTGGCGAACCCTACCGCGCTGAGGGTCTGGTCAGCGCGGTGGCGGTGCCGATCTTCGTCAGCGGAAGTCTCTGGGGTTTGATCGCGATCGGCTCGGGGACCGGTCCGCTTCCGACCGACGCCGAGGAGCGGCTCAGCGAGTTCACCGACCTGACCGCCACCGCGATCGCCACTGCACAGAGCCGCGCTGAGCTGATCGCGTCGCGCGCAAGGATCGTCGCCGCAGCCGATGAGGCGCGTGCGCGCATCGAGCGGAACCTCCACGACGGCGCTCAACAGCATCTCGTCACTTTGGGTTTGCAGATCGCGACACTGGCGGAGTGTCCCGACCTCAGTGCGAGCGCGCGGTGCGAGTTGCAGAAGGTTTTGTCGGGTCTTCGGACGGTGCTCACAGAGCTGCGGGAGATCGCGCGCGGCATCCACCCGGCGGTGCTGTCCGACGCCGGCCTAGGACCCGCTTTGCGGTCACTCGCATCCAGATCAGCGCTTCCTCTTCGGGTTCGGGTCGACGTTCCCGCGCGGTTGGCCTCGCCGGTCGAGGTCGGCGCGTACTACGTCGTCGCGGAGTCGCTGACCAACGCGATCAAACATGCCAGGGCGACTCACGCCGAGGTCACGGCCACGCTGGCGAACGACGTGTTGTGTGTCAGCGTGGCCGACGACGGGGTCGGGGGTGCCGTCGGCCGGGTAGGGTCTGGTCTGATCGGTCTGCAGGACAGGGTGGAAGCCCTCGGTGGCCGGTTGCTGATCGACAGCCCACTCGGCGCAGGAACGCGGATCCACTGCGAGATTCCAACAGCGAAGCGTGGCGACAAGCCGCTGTGAACCTCTCAGACCGCACCACCTCCCGGCGCCGCCCTCAGCGACTCTCCAGGTAGATGATCACCGCTTGCACCCGTCGGTGTTGATCGCCGATGTCCGGAAGGTCTAGCTTCGCCAGCACATTTCGGACGTGCTTCTCGACGGTGGCCTCGGCGAGGTACAGGCGCCGGGCGATACCCGCATTCGAAAGCCCTTCGGCCATCAACACGAGCACCTCGCGTTCACGGCGGCTCAACCGCTCCAAGGGATCACTCGGGTGGGGAGTGTCCACCAACTCCCGTATGAAGACCGGGTCCAGCACCGATTCCCCGTGGGCGACCCGGTCGATCGCCTGGAGGAAACTAGCCACTTCGGTGACACGGCTCTTCAGCAGGTAACCGATCGGCTTGCCCTCGCGGAGAAGCTCTTTCGCGTGATGGACATCGACATGTGCTGACAGCACCAGGATCGCGGTATCGGGCAATTCCTGTTGGATGACCCGCGCCACGTCGATACCGTCGGTGTGGTGATGGGGCGGCATGCGGATGTCGAGCAACGCCAGATCGGGCTTCGCCTGCCGCACAAAAGCGAGCGCTTCGTCCGCGTCACCGGCTCGGCCCACCACCTCCAACCCCGATCGAACAAGCAGACTGCACAGACCTTCTCGCAGCAAGACTTCGTCTTCGGCCACGACCACCCGAATACCGGACACCGACTCCTCCTGGCACGCCCCCGGGGCGGTGACGTCGTGAGACTCAACGCATCCCGACGACATACCGATCCCCGGCGCGCCTCGATCACCGGATCCCGGCCGACCGTTTGAGGAAGTACTTCGCCACGGCGAGTGACGTCGCCAGTCCAGCGAGAATGACGAGGACGAGCACATCAACCATGCGTGCGATGCGGTGACAGACGAATGCTGACGCGTCGGTGGTTCCGGCGATACGCCGCGCTCCAGGTGAAGCCCATGAAATGTACTTCGATCGCCGCGGCGGGGCCGGGGATATGTCGCGTCTGGGGGAAGGGTGCCGCGTTCATGGACTGCACCCTTCCGAATCTCTACGACGTTGTCGGTGCTGCTGACCCCCAATTCGATGCAGCGGCGTCCGGGCACCGGCACTACCGGCTAACTTCCAGGCCCCTGTCACCTCCAGTGGCACGCCCCGGGGGTTTCACGGGCGCGACCGGGGGCGGCTTGACCGAACCTGGATGCACCGACAACGCCGAAGGGCGTCACGAAGGAGAGACAAAGATGACCCAGTCAATTGCCGGTGTACTGATCCCGGATTCCGTATTGGTGCGCGAGGCCACGGAGTTCGTTCGCGACGTCACCGACGATCTGGTGTTCCACCATTCCCGGCGCGTGTTCCTCTGGGGAAGCCTGCAGGGAGCGCGCCGCGGCCTGGTCCCCGACCCGGAACTGCTCTACGTCGGCGCGATGTTTCACGACCTCGGACTGACCGACGAGTACGGCAGCACCGACCAGCGATTCGAACTGGACGGGGCAGACGCGGCGCGAACCTTCCTAATCGGCCACGGTGTGTCCCATGAGGAGGCCATGAGGGTTTGGCTCGGCATCGCCTTACACACCACCCCGGGCATTCCGGACCGCTTGGAACCGGATGTGGCTTTGGTGACCGCAGGCGTCGAGACCGATGTCCTCGGTCTCGGCCTGGACGCGCTCACCTCGGCGGAGATCCAGGAGGTCATCGCCGCCCATCCGCGCGTCGACTTCAAGGCCGGCATCCTGCGCGCGTTTCACAACGGCATGAAGCGGCGGCCGGACACCACGTTCGGCACGATGAACGACGACGTGCTCGCCCACTTCGACCCTTCCTTCGCCCGTACCGACTTCGTCAGCCTGATCACGCGCAATGTCCTACCGGGCTGACGGGGCGCGGCGGTGACTCTCGCCGAGGCGGACCGTTTGAGCAAACCACCCGGCGCCCCGGCCGGGGGTGCCAGGATGTTGCGTGTGTCCGCTCAGCCCGAACTCCTCGGCCGCCACCGTGAGCAGGAGACGTTGTCCCGGCTCATCGACGGCGCCCGGCAGAGTCGAAGCGGTGCGCTGGTCATCCGGGGCGAGGCCGGGATCGGGAAGACCGCTCTGCTCACCTCCGCGCTGACACGCGCCACCCATATGCGACACCTCTGTGTCAGCGGTGTCGAATACGAGTCGGAATTGGCGTACTCCGGTGTGCAACAAGTCTGCCAGCCGTTGACGGGTCAGTTCGGGGACCTTCTGCCGCCGCAGCGAGACGCGCTGCTCGTCGTCCTGGGGCTCAGCGACGGGGATGCGCCCGACCGGTTCCGCGTCGCGCTGGCCGTGCTGACCCTGCTCGGCGAGGCGGCCCGAACCACGCCCATCGTGTGCGCCATCGACGACGCGCAGTGGCTGGACAAGGCCTCCCTGCAGGTGTTCGGATTCGTGGCGCGGCGGCTGGCCGCGGACCCTGTCGTGATGATCTTCGCCGCGCGGCCGTTCGACAGTGACAGCGAACTGGCCGGCCTTCCGGAGATGTGGTTGGAGCGGCTGGACGACCGCGCCGCCCGTGCGCTGCTGGCCAGATCACTGCCCGGTCGCGTCGATGAGCGGACACAGGCCGGCATTCTCGCCGAAGCAGCAGGGAATCCGTTGGCGCTCTTGGAGCTTCACCGCGTACTGACGCCGGCAGAGCTCGCAGGGGGTTACGGGTGGGCCAAGGCGCGCCTTCCCGCCGAACGCGTCGAGTCGGTGTACTCCAGACTCCTACCCGGGCTGCCAGAGCCGACACGGACCCTGCTGTTGATCGCGGCGTCGGAGCCTGCGGGCCAGCCCATGGACGTGTGGGCGACCGCCGCCCTGCTGGGAGTCGGCGTTGACGCCGCCGGCCCCGCCGAAGAGGCCGGTTTGTTGACGATCGGCAGGCGAATCCAGTTCCGCCACCCCTTGGTTCGGTCCGCCATCTACCAGAGCGCTTCGCAGGACGAACGGCGCAGCGTGCACCGGGCACTGGCCGAAGTGATGGTCGGCCGCGGCGAGGAGTCCCGCCGCGCATGGCATCGCGCCCATGCCGCAGCCGAACCAGACGAATCCGTCGCGCATGACCTGGAGGCGTCGGCCGACCAGGCCAGGGCACGTGGCGGCGCCGCAGCGGCGGCCGCCTTCCTGTCGGCCGCGGCAGAGTTGTCCCCTGACCGAGCCGAATGTGGGCGACGCGCCGTCGCCGCGGCCCGTGACATGCTCGACGCCGGGGCACCCGACGCCGCCCTGCAACTGCTCGCCCACGCCGAATCCGCGGCGGACCTCGACGGCATCCACGTCGAGGTACTCCGGTCTGAGATCGCCTTCGCGACGCGCCGCGGCGGCGACGCCCCGATCCACCTGCTCGCCTGCGCCGAACGGCTCGCACCGGTCGACGTCGCACTGTCGCGGCAGACCTACCTCAAGGCGATGATGGCGTCGATCTTCTCGGCCCGGCTCTCGGGTGCGGACGCTGCGGATCCGGCCGCGATCGCGACGGCGTGTGCCGCCGCACCCGCGCCCACCGCGGCGCCGGGCGCCGCGGATCTCCTGTTGACCGGCTTGGTGAAGCGGTTCACCGCCGGCTACGGCGAGGCCGCGCCCGTGTTGCGGCGGGCGTTGCGCGTGTTCCGTGACGAAGCGGCCGCGGGTACGGCCGATGCGCAGTGGTACGGGCTCGCCGGACGCGTCGCACTGGACCTCTGGGAACAAGCCGACTGGGCGGCGATCGCGCAGCAGCAGATCGACCTACTCCGCCGCGGCGGCGTCCTCACGCTGCTTCCCGTAGCACTCGCCCACCGCGCCGGAGTGTCTGTGCACAGCGGTCGGTTCGCCGAAGCGGATGGCTTCATCGAAGAGGCACAGGCGATCTCCGCGGCGATAGGCGTGCCGTCGCCCGGGTACATCGAACCGGTGCTCGCCGCATTCCGCGGGCAACCGGAGCGCACCATGGAACTGGTGGATGCCGGCATCGCCAGCGCGACCGCACGCGGAGAAGGACGGGTCATCCCCCTGGTCGGATACGCCGCAGGCGTGCTGCACAACACCTTCGGCGATTACGGCGCGGCTCTGGCGGCTACCAAGTGGGCAGTCGACTACGACGATCTCGGAATGTGCGGTTACGGCCTACTGGAACGGGTCGAGGCCGGTGCGCTCGGCGGCGATACGGCGGCTGCGCACCAGGCGCTTGATCAGCTGCTCGAACGCACCGCCGCGACCGGCACCGAGATGGCGCTGGGGATGGCAGCTCGCTCGCAGGCACTGCTCGCGAACGACGGCTGCGCGGAGGAGCTGTTCATCGCGTCGATCACCCACTTGAAGCGCTGCGACGTCGACGTGCTGCTCGCCCGGGTCCACCTGCTGTACGGCGAGTGGTTGCGCGACCGGGGCAGGCAGGATGCCGCGGCCACCCAGTTACGGCGCGCCCACGGCATCTTCAGCAGAATGCGTGCCGACGGCTTCGCCGGCCGGGCGCGGCGCGGATTGTCCGATCTCGGCCAGGCCATGCCGGTGCCGGACACCGGGTTGGCCGACGAGTTGAGCCGACAGGAACTCACCATCGCCCGCATGGCGCGCAGCGGTCAGACCAACACCGAGATCGCCGCCCAACTGTTCATCAGTCCACGGACCGTTGAGTGGCATATGACCAGGATCTTCGGCAAGCTGAGTATCACGTCACGGCACGGCCTCCGCGCCGCCCTGACGGATACCGCATAACGCAGGAACGATTTCGGGCATGGTCAATCCGCGCCGTTTGGTGGGCCGGCAGCGCGAACAGCAGGAGCTGGTGCGACTGCTTGCCGACGCGCGGGGTGGGCACAGCAGGGTGGTCGTCCTCCGTGGAGATGCCGGTGTCGGAAAAACTTCGCTGCTGGAGTACCTCCTGGCCCGCGCCGCGGACTTCCGAGCACTCCGTATCGGAGGCTCCGAATCCGAGATGGAACTGGCCTACGCCGGACTGCACCAGTTGTGTGCGCCGCTACTCGGCCGGCTCGACCGACTGCCCGCGCCACAGCAGCGGGCATTGCGGGTGGCCCTCGGTCTGGCCGACGGCGACCCGCCGGACCGGTTGATGGTCGGGCTTGCGGTCCTCACCCTGCTTGCCGGGGTATCCAGTGAGCGGCCCACGCTCTGCCTGGTCGACGATGCGCAGTGGGTCGACGCGGCGTCACTGCAAGCGCTGGCGTTCGTGGCGAGGCGAGTGATCGCCGACCACATCGTGATCGTCTTCGCCGCGTGTAAACGGAGGGAGGATCGTCTCCTGTCCGATCTTCCCGAACTCCAGATCCGCGGGCTCGACGACCACGACGCGCGCATGTTGCTCGACCGAAGTCTGCCGGGCCAGCTCGACGAACAGGTACGCGAGAACATCATCGCCGAGGCCCGCGGTAACCCGTTGGCGCTTCTGGAATTACACCGCGTGCTCTCCCCGGCCGAGTTGGCCGGTGGCTTCGGCTTGGCCGAAGCTGACCAGCTGACCAACCGTCTCGAGCGAGGCTTCGGCCAACAGGTTACGGAACTCTCGCCACAGACCAAGACGCTGCTGTTGCTCGCCGCGTCGGACCCCACCGGTGACCCGCGTTGGCTGCGCGGAGCCGCCGAAGTCCTCGGCATCCCGGAAAGCGCAGCCGATACGGCCGAAGCCGCCGAGCTCATCTCGATCGGCACCCGCGTGCGCTTTCGGCATCCGCTGATCCGGTCGGCCGTGTATCGCAGTGCCTCACCATCGGAGAGACGACGCGTTCATCGAGCGCTGGCCGACGTCATCGATGGACCGGCGTCCGATGAGCACCGCGCGTGGCACCTCGGACATGCCGCGACCGGACCCGACGAGCAGGTCGCCGAACATCTCGAGCGTTCGGCGGAGCAGGCCCGCAGCCGCAGCGGTATCGCGGCAGGCGCGGCCTTCCTGGAGTTCGCGGCCGATCTGACCCCGGACCCGCACCGCCGTGCCCAGCGTGCGCTCGCGGCCGCACGGGCGAAGCTGGACGCCGGCGCACCGGAATCCGCAGCCCAGCTCCTCATCCGAGCCCCGCACCCCACCGACGATGAACGGCTGAGCACCAGGATCGATCGTGTGCGCGCCAGATGCGCGCTCGCGACGGGCCACGTGGGCGACGCGATCTCTCGTCTGGCGGTAAGCGCCCGGCGCGTGCGCGATCTCGACCCGGTCCTCGCCCGAGACATCTACCTGGAGGCACTCACAGCGGCCGTGCTGGCCGGGCGGTCGGCATCAACAGAGACGTCGGCCATGACCGTGGGCTTGGCGGCCCGGGCGAGTGCGCCGGTCGTGAAACCGGCGCGAGCCGTGGACCTCATGCTGGACGCCCTGATCGCCAGGGTCGTCGACGGCTACGTCGTCGCCGCGCCGTTGCTCAAACGAGCAGTGGACGCATTTCTCGATCTGGATGCGACCGAGGTGGCCGAACCGTGGTTCTACGGCGTGATCACCCGGGTCACTGTCGATCTGCTCGACTTCGAGGCGCTTTACGCGATCGCTGAACGTCAGCTCGCCGCGCTCCGCGCAGCGGGAGCGCTGGGCTCCCTCGCGCGTGCCCTCGACCTCCTCGCAGTGGCCGACATCTTCCGTGGGCGCTTCCCGGAGGCGGCCGCGGCGCTTTCGGAGGCTGAGGCGATCGCCACCGCGATCGGCGGCCACGACGAGCACCCCGCCGTCGCGCTGCTGGCCGCGTTCCGTGGTCAGGAGACACTCAGCCATGAGTTGACCGCCGCGATCACCGAAGACGCAGCGATTGCGCCGGGCCAAGGGTTCTTCGTCGGCGCCGCATGGTTCTCGCTAGCGGTGCTGCACAACAGCCTCGGCCACTACACCGAGGCGCTTTCGGCATGTGAACAAGCGATGGAGAACGCCGATTTCGTCATCGGCGGGCTGACGTTGCCGGAGATGGTCGAGGCCGCGACACGTTGTGGCGAGCATGCGGCGGCCAGCTCCGCGCTGGCCCGGCTGATCGAACGCGCGGATGCCGGCGGGACCCGCACCGCACTGGGCCTGGCGGCTCGGTCGCGCGCGCTGAGCAGTGACGGGCCTGCTGCGGAGGCCGAGTACCTCACCGCGCTGGCACACCTCGAGGAGAGTCCCGCCGCGGTGTACCTGGCGCGGACCCAACTCGTGTACGGCGAATGGCTACGCCGACAGGGGCGCCGGGTAGATGCCCGGACCCAACTGCGCACATCGCTAGACGCTTTCACCGCCATGGGTGCCGACGGCTTCGCCGGGCGCGCACGCCGGGAGTTGGAGGCCACCGGGGAGACGGTGCGCAAGCGCGGCGCCACCGTTCCCGTCGAGCTCACGACCCAGGAAAGCCACATCACTCAACTGGCCCGCCGGGGCCACACCAATTCCGAGATCGCCGCGCACCTGTTCATCAGCCCCCGCACCGTGGAGTGGCACATGGGCAAGATCTTCACGAAGCTCGGCGTCACTTCGCGCAAGGAGCTTCGCAGCATGGCGCTGCCCGTCGAGTGACCCGTACCCCGGGGGCCCGGGGTTTGCGGACCCGTGGTTCACCCGGGCGCCCGGGCCGGTCTGTCGGTGATTGAGTCCATCTCAACCCCCAACAGGCCGATCGAGGAGAACCCGTGACTGCCAACGGACAGGCGAACGGAAGCGCCGATCTGCGCGCCGGAAAACTCACCACCGTCGCCGGGGCGCCGGTGGTCGACAACAACAACGTGGCGACCGCCGGGCCCCGGGGACCGATGCTGCTGCAGGACGTCTGGTTCCTCGAGAAGCTCGCACACTTCGACCGCGAGGTGATCCCCGAACGGCGGATGCACGCAAAGGGTTCCGGGGCATACGGCACCTTCACCGTCACCAACGACATCACGCAATACACCCGCGCCAAGTTGTTCTCGGAGGTGGGGATGCAGACCCAACTCTTCGTCAGGTTCTCCACGGTGGCAGGTGAACGTGGCGCCGCAGAGGCCACCCGGGACATCCGTGGTTTCGCGGTGAAGTTCTACACCGAGGAGGGCAACTGGGACCTGGTCGGCAACAACACCCCGGTGTTCTTCCACCGCGACCCGCTCAAGTTCACCGACCTCAACCATGTCGTCAAGCGGGACCCCCGCACCAATCTGCACAGCCCGCGGAACAACTGGGACTGGTGGAGTCTGCTGCCCGAGTCCCTGCACCAGGTCACCATCACGATGAGCGACCGCGGCATCCCGAAGTCCTACCGCCACATGCACGGATTCGGTTCACACACGTACAGCTTCGTCAACGCTGAGGGAGTTCGGAACTGGGTGAAGTTCCACCACGTCTGCCAGCAGGGTATCGAGTTCCTGACCGACGCCGAGGCGGAGGCGCTCGTAGGCAGGGACCGTGAGAGTCACCAGCGGGATCTGTACGAGTCGATCGAACACGGCGAGTTCCCGCGTTGGAAGTTGTTCGTGCAGATCATGTCCGAGTACGAGGCGGCGGCGCTGCCCTACAACCCGTTCGACCTCACGAAGGTCTGGCCGCACGGCGCCCACCCCCTCATCGAAGTCGGTGTATGGGAACTCAACCGCAACCCGGACAACTACTTCGCCGAGGTCGAGCAGGCAGCCTTCTCACCCGCGCGAATCGTCCCCGGCATCGGATTCTCGCCGGACAAGATGCTTCAGGGACGACTGTTTTCCTACAACGACGCCCAGAACTACCGGTTGGGCGTCAACCATCATCAGATACCGGTCAACGCGGCCCGTTGCCCCGTGCACGCCTACCACCGTGACGGCGCCATGCGCGTCGACGGCAACTACGGCGGCACGCTGCCCTATGAACCCAACAGCTACGGCGAGTGGCAGGAACAGCCGGGCTACGGTCATCCGCCGGAAGAGCTCGGCTTCGTCGCCGCAGGGCACTGGAATCACCGCGACGACGACGATGCCTACTTCACGCAACCGCGCGCCCTGTTCCGCCTGATGACCGCCGACGAACAGGACCGCCTGTTCGCCAACACCGCCCGCGCCATGCGAGGCGTCCCCCACGAGATCCAGCAGCGGTGGATTTCCCTCTGCGGCCGAGCCGATCCCGCGTACGGCGCCGGCGTGGCGCGGGCGATCGAAGAGCTCGAGAGAAGGGATGTACCCCTGCTAGCCGGTAGTACTTCTGACGGGCAGTACCCCCCTGCGGATGGCAGTCAGCAATGACGACAGACGGCCGACCGTCGAGCAGAGTCTTGCAGCAACGCTGCTCGGAACCGAACCCCTCGAAAACACGGACAAGAAAGGCGCAGCAGTGAAGATCTCCGGTAACACCATCTTCATCCCCGGCTCCACCAGCGGTATCGGATTGGCGCTCGCCCTCGCCCTGCAAGCCAGGGGCAACACCGTCATCGTCGGTGGACGGCGCGTCGAGGAACTGGAGAAGATCACCACCGAGCACCCCGAACTGGGCGCGGTCGCCATCGACACGACCGACCCCGCCAGCATCCAGCGGGCCGCGGCCCAAACGCTCACCGAGTATCCCGATCTCAACGTGGTGATCGCCATGGCCGGCATCATGCGGATCGAAGACTGGCATCACCCCGACACCTTCCTCGATACCGCCACGGCCGTAGTCGAGACGAACGTGCTCGGACCCATCCGGCTGATCGCGGCGTTCATCGAGCATCTTCAGCAGCAGCCGGACTCGACCATCGTCACCGTGTCGTCGGGACTGGCGTTCGCACCGTTGCGGGTCACCCCCGCCTACAACGCCTCCAAGGCGGCAATTCACATGCTCAGCGAATCGATCCGGTTGCAGCTGGCCGACACCAGCGTCAAGGTCGTCGAACTCGTGCCGCCCCCGGTGCGGACCCGCCTGATGCCGGGTCAGGAGACAAGCGAGTTCGCCATGCCGCTCGACGACTTCGTCGGTGAAGTCCTCGCGCTCCTCGAAGCAGAACCTGAAGCCCGCGAAATCCTCGTCGATCGCGTGAAGTTCCTGCGCTACGGCGAGGCGCGGGGGGACTACGACGACGTCGTCGTGCAGCTCAACGCTGCCGACCCACACGGGAAGTGAGTACGAAGATGGAATATGTCGTTTTGATCACCGGTGCCTCGAGTGGCTTCGGACGGCTTTCCGCCGAGGCGCTGGCCAGAGCCGGACACACCGTCTATGCCTCGATGCGCGGCACCACCGGACACAACGTGGCACAGGTGGCCGCCATGTCGGAGTTCGCCCGAGTCAACGGGGCGGACCTGCGCACGGTCGAGCTGGACGTGGGGTCTCAGCAGTCGGCCGATGCGGCTGTCGAACACGTCATCGGGGAGGTAGGCCACATCGACGTCGTGGTGCACAACGCCGGCCACATGTCATACGGACCGGCCGAGGCCTTCAGCCCGCAGCAGCTTGCGGCGCTCTACGACGTGAATGTGCTTGGTGCACAACGTGTCAACAAGGCGATTCTGCCCCATCTGCGGGCGAACCGACGCGGGCTGGTGTTGTGGATGTCGAGTAGCAGCGTCGCCGGTGGAACGCCGCCTTACCTCGGTCCCTACTTCGCCGCGAAGGCGGCTTTCGACGCACTGGCAGTCTCCTACGCCCGGGAACTCACACTGTGGGGCATCGAGACGTCGATCGTTGTACCGGGTGCTTTCACCAACGGCACCAACCACTTCGCCCATGCCGCGCGTCCGGACGATCCAGGGGTGGTCGATGCGTATGAGGCCGGTCCATACGCCGGATACGCCGAGCGCGTTCAGAAAGCCTTCGACGCGATCGTACCTGCGAACGCCGATGCTGCCGCGGTCGCCGAAGCGGTCGTCGCCGTAGTGGAAGCACCGATCGGGTCGCGGCCTTTCCGCGTACACGTCGACCCCACCCAGGACGGCGCGGACGTCGGGTTCGCGGTGCTGGATCGGCTGAAGGCCGAAATGCTCCACCGCACCGGGCTGAGTGAACTCCTGCGCGCGGCGAACTGAGACCATGACGAGCACCACCGCACGACGATTCTGCAGTGAGGCACTTCCCTACTACGACGACTTGTACCGACGTGCACGGCACATGACCGGAAATCGGCACGACGCGGAAGACCTCGTGCAGGAGACCCTGGCGAAGGCCTTCACCAGGTACGACAGGTATTGCGAAGAGAACAAGCTGCGGGCGTGGCTGTTCCGGATCATGTTCACCACGTGGATCGACACGTACCGCGCCGGCCGGTCCCGGCCGACCGAAGTGCTGACCGGAGAGTTCTCCGACGGCCAGATCGCGGGTCGCCATCCGCAGCGCATACTGCGCCTTTGTTCGGCGGAGGACCAGGTGCTCGACGCGCTGCCCGACGACGACACCGCTGATGCGCTACGCCGACTGCCGCAGAACTTCCGGGCTGTTGTCTACCTTGCCGATGTCCACGGTTATCCCATCGCGGAGATCGCCGGTCTGCTCGGCACACCGATTGGGACGGTGTCGTCCCGGCTCCATCGCGGGCGCGCGAAGCTGCGCCTGCTGCTTGCCGACACTGCCGGCACACGAGGATTTGACATCCCCGCCTGACAACGCGGTTGTTCTCGAAGCAGCCGGAGGGAGAAACACAATGGCTCACTGCTCCTTTCCCCGCCTCACCGAGGGCACCGGCGGCGAAGTGCTCGACGTCCTCGGTCCGACCGTGGAATTCCTCAATGTGTCGCACGGGCAGTACGAACAGTTCTGCCTGATGCGCGCCGTGGTACCGCCCGGCGCGACGGTACCTCTGCACAGTCATGACGATGTCGAGGCGTTCTACATCGTGTCCGGTGCCCAGGAGGTGTTGGCACCCGGGGAAGACGGACTGCAGTGGCGGGTCGCGCGCGCCGGTGACTTCGTATACCTCGCGGGCGGCGCCCTGCACGCCCACCGAAACGTCTCAGACGAGGATGCCGTCGACCTGATCATCACCACTCCCCGGATGGGTGCGTTCTTCCGCGAGATCGGTGTCCCTATCGACGAAGTCGGATGGCACACACCGCAGCAACGGTTGGGCGTTTTCGTCGAGACAGCTTTGCGGTACGGGATGCGGCTGGGCACACCCGAAGAGAATGCGGCCGTCGGAATCGAGCTCCCGGCCGGTTGATTCTTTGGGCATACCCGCAATAGCGGGGACGTTCTGCAAGACATGAAGGACATGGATTCGATCGGCATCGTGCACGCGTTCTGGGACGAGGTGTGGAACGCCCACGACCCGGACGCGGTGGACCGGTTCGTCGTCGACGACTTCGTCATCGTCAGCGGCGGCGAGACGATCACCGGGCGCGAGAACTTCAAGGACTGGATTCGCGGGTTCCTGGCCAGCGTCGATGATCTGCGTCTGGAGGTCAGCGAGTCTTTTCAGAACGAGGACGGCACCCGGGTGGCGTCGCGGTGGCTGCTCACGGGCAGAAACAACGGAGTGCTGGGCACAGAGCCCGATCAGCGGGACATCGCGCTGACCGGAACTGCCGTGTGGGCGGTGCGGGAGGACGGGAGACTGACGACCAACTGGGTGGAGCGGTCCTCCTGGGAACTGTCCAAACGCCTCTCCTAACGGCGCCTACTTCAGCTTCTCGTCGAGCAGCCGAAGGTAGTGGGAGATCGGGTCATCCGGCATGGGGGTGTTGTGGGAGGCCGCGATCAGGACACCGACGATCGCCCCGGCCAGCACCCGACGTTCCTGAGCGTCAGCCGGCTGGCCGGGACGTTTCGTCAGTGCCTCGGTGATCAGGTCGATCAGCCGGACGTACTCGGTGTAGAGCAGTCCGCGGGCCTCGGGTACGGCGTACATCAGCCGTTGACCGACGACCGCTTCGGCCCGCTGAGCGTCGGTCAACGCGCCGAACGTCGTCTCCACCGCATGGCGGTACGCGTCGATGACCGACAGCTCGTCGGGGGCTTCGATGAACGCGCTGACGATTGGGTCAATATGGTCGCCGGACAACAGGACTGCTTCCTTGGTGGGGAAGTACCGGGAGAAGGTCCGCGGCGAGATGTCGGCGGCGGCCGAGATCTGCTCGACGGTCGTGTTGTGGTAACCCTGCGCCTGGATCAGCCGGAATGCCTCGCGCCGGATCGTCGCACGGGTCTTGAGTTTCTTTCGCTCCCGCAGCCCTTCAGGCTTCCCCGGCACCGACATCGCACGATTGTCGCAGATCCGGCGACCGGTTCAGGTTCGATATGCGAGGCCGCTGAGCCGCCACCCCAGACCGGCGCGGACGGCGGGGAGTCGGCCGACGGCGCCGATTGCGGTGTTACGCAACGGCCGTAACGCGCGCGGGAGGGTAGCCAGCCTGGTCAGACGGTCCGTCATCGCCACCACGCCCTCCGCGACGGGCCGTCGCGCGCGGACGTAGTCGTCGAGCAATTCGTCCGGTGCCGTCAACGCCTCGGCCAGCACGACTGCGTCCTGGATGCCGAGGTTCATCCCCTGACCACCGGCGGGGCTGTGGACGTGGGCGGCATCGCCGGCCAGCACCAGACGTCCCGCGCGATAGGTGTCCGCGATGCGGTGATGGATCCGGAACCGGGAACCCCAGATCAGCTCGGTCACCTCGATCCGTCCGGGACCCGATCCACGGTTGTCGATGATGTTCTGCACGAGCGCAATCGACGGTTGTTCGGGGGCGTCGGCGATCGGCGCGACGATCCGGTGCACTCCGCCCGGTAGCGGCGCCACGACGGTGAGCCCCGCCCTGGCCCAGAACAGGATCACCTCGTCGTCGGGCGCCTCTCCGGTCAGTCGCACGTCGGCCAGCAGGAACGAGTCCTCGTACTCGCCGCCGTCGAACCCGATGCCCGCCTGCCGGCGCACCGTGCTGTGGACGCCGTCGGCACCGACGACGTAACGCGACCGCACCGTGTCGCCGTCGTCGAATTCGGTTGTCACGCCGCCGGAATCCGGTGTCACCGCGGTGACGGTCTTGGGCCGGACCACCGTGGCGCCCAGTTCCTCCAACCGGGTGAGCAGTATCGCTTCGGTCGACGACTGCGGAAGCATCAGGCTGTAGGGGTAGTTCGTCGGCAACCCGCCGAAGTCGACGGTGATCAGCGTTCGCGCCCGGTCGCGGATGGTGAACCGCGGCGCCCGCACCCCCTCGTCGACCAATCGTTCTGTCACATCGAGGCTTTCGAGCACCTCCAGGCTGCGGGCGTTCACCACCGCGGCACGTGAGGTGTTGACCCCGGCGGGCTCGCGGTCCACCAGGGTGGCCGTGACGCCGCGGTGGGTGAGCGCACACGCCAGCGTCAGCCCGGTGGGGCCGGCGCCCACGACCAGGACGTCGGTGTCATCCATGACGAACCCTTCCGGAGCGGTTATGCCAACGCTTGTTGGCATACGTCCAGGGTGCGCCCGGCATACGCGGAAGTCAACAGTTGTTGGCCTACCCTTGTTGGCATGCGGCGGTCCTCCGAACACACCAAGGCGCTCATCCTCGCCGCCGCACGCGACCGGTTCGGGAAGGCCGGCTACGACCGAGCGACCATCCGCGCGATCGCCGCGGATGCGGGTATCGACCCGTCGATGGTCATGCGGTACTTCGGGAGCAAAGAGGAATTGTTCGCTGCGGCAGCGCATTTCGACCTGGAGCTCCCCGACGTGCACTCGGTCGCCCGCGAGGACGTCGGGCGGCGGCTGGTCGCGCACTTCCTCGAACGGTGGGAACGCGACGAGGCACTCGTCGTCCTCCTGCGTGCGGCCGGAACCAACGCCGTCGCCGCGCAGAAGATGGCCGACATCTTCAGCACCCAGTTACTGCCGGCCGTCACCGCGGCGGGTGGGCCCGACCCGCAGAGGCGGGCGGGCCTGATCGCCACCCAGATGCTGGGCCTGGCACTGTGTCGCTATGTGCTGGCGTTGCCGCCCGTCGCGACGATGTCGTGCGACGAGATCGAGCGCTGGCTGGGACCGACCGTCCAGCGTTATCTGACGGGCTTATAGCCCCCGTCACGGGCTGCGGGCGAACCGTGTGGGGCCGCCTCGTGCTCGGTGTCGAGGAAGAACTCGTGGATCGCGGCGGCAACCTCGGCGGGGGCCTCGACGTGCGGGTAGTGCCCGAGACCCGGCAGCACCTTGAGCTTGCTGCCCGGCCGGGCCGTCTGCACCGAGTAGGCGTGCGCGACGGGGATGATCGGGTCCCGATCCCCCCAGATCACCAGGCTGGGCACCTCGAGGTGCATGCCCAGGCGCTTCAGCGCGCTGACGGACTGACCGCGGTAATCGACCACGGACCGCAGGGTGCGCATGAACGCCGCGCGCGTGGGCGGATCGGACAGCGAACTGTAGGACTGCCACATCTGTCCGGCCTGTGGTGAGCCGAGGCCCGCCGCGCTCAACCACGGCCGCAACCGGTTGCCGAGTGCGACCACCACGTTGGGGGCGATGACAGGAAGCAGGAACTCGGCTCCCGGTGCGGCCAGCAGTCGCAGGACCAAACCCACATCGGGACCGAGCCCGCCGCTGCCGATGAGAATCAGCCGCCGGCAGTACTCCGGGTGTTGATAGAGGAACTGCATCGCGACCCCGCCACCGAGGGACTGCCCGATGATCGTGGCCCGGCTGACCCCCAACTCGTCGAGCAGATCCCGCAGACCGGCGGCGAAGGCACCGAGCGAGTAGTCGGTGCGCGGTTTGGCCGACCGGCCGTGTCCGAGCAGATCGGGCGCGATCACCCGGTAGTTCTCGGCCAGCAGGGGCAGGATCGCGTTCCAGGTGTCCGAACTGCCGGCCATACCGTGGATGAGCAGGATGACCTCGCCGCTGCCGGCATCCCGGTATGCGACACGCTCACCGTGCAGTTCGACATATTCGACGTCACTCATCGACAACTCTTCCCACGATGGTCAGTCGACTAGGTGTTCACCGCGGTTCCGTCGGAGAAACGTGCCGCGGCGGTGACCGTCATCACCGTCGGGTCGCGCGAGCCGGTGAATGGTGCGCAGCGTCTGCAGATACTGGCTCGACAACGAACCGCTGGTGTAGGGCAGGTCGAACTTCTCACACAGTGCCCGCACGCGCAGCGCGACCTGGGGGAGACGGTTGCTGGGCAGGTCGGGGAACAGGTGATGTTCGACCTGGTAGCACAGGTGTCCGCTGGCGAACGCCATCAGCGGGCCGGCATCGAAGTTCGCGGTGCCGAGCATCTGGCGGAGATACCATTCCGCCTTGCTTTCCTCCTCGACGACCTCGGCGGCGAACTTCTCCGCACCGTCGGGGAAGTGGCCGCAGAAGATCACCACGTAGGCCCACAAGTTGCGCGCGATGTTCGCGGTGAAGTTGGCGCCCAGGGTCCTGCGCCACCGCGACCGGCTCAGCGCCGGAAACACCACGTAGTCCTTGACCATCTGGCGGCCGATCTTCTTCACGACCGCGCGTGACTGTGCTTTCTTCTCACCATCGGACTGCACGCGATCCTGGGCCGCGTGGACGCCGTGCAGGGCGATTCCCCATTCGAATCCGAGCGCCAGGAGGAGATTGCGGAGCGGCTGCATCCGATGACGCGGTTCCCACGGCTGATCGCTGGTCATTCGCATCACACCGAAGCCGAGATCGTGATCCATGTCGATGACGTTGGTGAACACGTGGTGTTCGTAGTTGTGCGAATACCGCCACTGGGCGGACAGCCCGGCCATATCCCACTCCCACGTATTCGAGTGGATCTCGGGATCGTTCATCCAGTCCCACTGACCGTGCCCGACGTTATGGCCGATCTCCATGTTCTCGACGCTCTTGGCGAACGCCAGCGCCGCGGTTCCCGCGACCCAGCTCACCTTCGAGCGGCCGGCGGCGATGAGCAGCCGCGCGGCGACTTCGAGCGTCCGTTGAAACGCGATGGTGCGACGGATGTAGGCGGCGTCGCGAGCGCCGAGGGATTCTTCGATCTCGCTGCGGATCGCATCGAGTTCAGCCCCGAGCGATTCGATGTCGGTTCTGTTCAGATGCGCGTACTGCGCGACGTCTGAAATAGCCATGGTGTGTCCTTGTACGTGTGAAAGAGCGTGTCGAGAGCACGGTGCCGCGCTTTTTGGGCACCTGAGCCTTCCCGGGTGGAGGCGGGTTGTGGTGTGCGACACAACACGACTACGTCGTCGGTCGAGCGCACCCGTCCGCGCGGGAGCTTTCCACCGGGGTACCCCGATCACGCGGGCGGAAACCCGCCAATGCGTTACTAGCGTATAACCCTTGTCGGGCAACGCCTTTAGTGATGTATGTCAATTGTTGGGCACCTGGATCGGAATGGGAATCGGCACGAACGGCACGGTGACGTAGGTGGTCGTCAGCGGTGGCCTCGTCGTCGTGGTCCGCGGTGGCTGGGTCGTCGTCGGCCGGGTCGTTGTCGGCTGGGTCGTCGTCGGCTGAGTGGTGGTGGTCGTCGGCGGCGTTGTCGTAGTGGTCGTGGTGGTGGTGGTCGTCGTCGTGGTTGTGGTTGTGGTGGTCGTGGTGGTCGGCGTCGTCGTCGTCGTCGTGGTCACCGTTTCGGGTGGTGGTGCGGGCGCGGGCGGCTCCGGAGGTGGAGGTGGGGCGGGTGGTGCCGTGGTGACGGTGAGGACCGGGGGCGGCGGCGCGGCCGACGGCTCGGGGATGGGCGCGCTGGCAGGCAGTCGCGTGGTCTCGATCTCGGTGACGGGTGTGCTGTCGGTCGACGTTCCGGTCAGCGCGTAGGCGACTCCACCGACGGCGATCGCGGCGACCACCGCCGCTGCGGCGACGGCCAGCTGCGGGAGATGCCAGCCGCGGCGCTCGTCGACCGGTTCGTCGGCGGGCAGATACTGCACGGCCGGTCGCACCCCGGTGGCCTCGGCGGGATACGGGCCATACGGGTTGTAGGCGTCGTCACCGGTGTAGGGCACCGGCTCGTCCGACGTGGTGTCGTCCTGCGACCAGGCCAGTGCGCGGAAGGTCGCCGAACCCGGTGCGTCGTCGATCATCGCCGTGACGGGCGCTGCGGCGGCCATCCCCGTCGGCGCCTCGGCCGCCGCGCTGTAGGCGGCGAACAGCGCCGCGCCCACCGCGGCATCCAGCGCCGGCTGCCGGGTGGTGACCACCGGGACACGGGTGTGCGCGGAGAGCTGTTGGGTGATCAGCGGGATGCTCGCCCCGCCGCCGATCGTCACGACCGCCGAAACGCCCGCCCACCCGATGCGGGTGCGCTCCAGTACCGAGTCGAGCGCGGCCAGCACCCCGGCCAGCGGCCGCGACAGCAGCTCCTCGAGTTCGGTGCGCGTGATCCGGACGGTGGAGCGGTAGCCGGGCAGCTCGGCCGCCACGTCGGCGACGGTGACGGCGGACAGGCGCTCCTTGGCGTTGCGGCACTGCTCCCGCAGCCGCGCCAGCGAGCCGACGGCCGCGGTGCCGGCCGGGTCCACTCCACCGGCTTCGGTGATGCCGGACAGCACGTGGGTGAGCAGCGCCTGGTCGATGAGGTCACCGGAGAACTCGGTGAACCGGGTGGTCTCGTCGACCGGTTCGAATCCGGCCGCCGCGTCGGCGAGCGTGATGCTCGTCCCGCTGCCCCCGAAGTCGAGCAACGCGACCACACCGGTGGTGGGCAGGCCGGGGTTGGCGTGCAGGGCGGTCAGTGAGGCCACCGCATCGGACACCAGCCGTGCGGGGGTGCCGTTCGGCGCGAACAACGGGTTGGTGCGCAGTGCGTTGCGCAGCGTGTAGACCGTCGAGGTACTCCAGTGCGCGGGCACGGCGATGGCGATGTCGCCGATGGGCGCCGCACCCGTGGCCTCGGTCATCGCGTCGAGCGCCTCGACGAGCAGCGCCTCGGCGCGGTAGGACGTACCGTCCGCGGCGACCAGGGGTACGGGGTCGCCGACCCTCTCGACGAAGCCGGTGAGCACCAGGCCGGCGGAACGTTCGGGCACGCCGACCTGCGGCGTGCGATCGCCGAACAAACTCAGCGTCGAACGCCGTGTCACAGGTTCATTGCCGACTCGTGCCGCAACCAGGTTGGTGGTCCCGATCGACAAGCCCAACGGGTCGCTCATCGGGTCACTACCCTAACGGCACCGAGGGGCTGGCGCCGTCTACCCCTCGTTTCGGCGGGTTCTCCGGGGGTAAAGCCACCTCATGACGTCTCTGTGGCTGGCGGGCCGCCCTGAGCAGGCCCTGCCACCGAACCCGCTCGACGAATCCAACCGCTCCGCCGACGTGGTTGTCGTCGGCGCCGGGATCACCGGGTTGACCACCGCGGTGCTGCTGGCTCGCGCCGGCCGCGACGTGATGGTGCTCGAGGCGTTCCGGGCGGGGGCGGGCGCGACGGGCAACACAACCGCGAAGATCAGCCTCCTGCAGGGGACGAAGCTGTCGAAGATCGTCGGCAAACACGGCGCGGGAGTCGCGAAGCAGTACGTCGAGGGCAACCTCGAAGGTCAGGAATGGCTGATCCAGCGCTGCGAGGCACACGGCATCTCGGTGCAGCGCGAAGACGCCTTCACGTTCGCGCAGTCCCCCCGCGGCGTCCCCTCCGCGCGCGCCGAACTGGAGGCCTGCCAGGCCGCGGGACTGCCCGCCGAGTGGGTCGACGATGCCGATGTGCCATTCCCCTTCCACGGCGCGGTGCGGCTGGCCGATCAGGCCCAGTTCGATCCGATGCCGTTGTTGGACAGCCTGATCGTGGAACTCGACGAGCGTGGTGGCCGACTGGTGCAGGGCGTGCGGGTGCAGCGGGTCTCCGGCGCGGACGATGGGCTGACGCTCCACGTGCGCACGTCGGAGGGTCACGAGTTCGACGTGGGCACTCGCCAGTGCGTATTGGCAACGGGTATACCGATTCTCGACCGCGGCGGGTTCTTCGCCCGGGTCAAGCCCAGCCGGTCCTACTGCATGGCCTACCAGGTGCCCGGCACCGTCACCCGGGGCATGTACCTCTCGACCGACTCACCGACGCGTTCGGTGCGCTACGCGCCCACCCCCGACGGTGACCGGCTCATCGTCGGCGGCGCCGGGCACACCGTCGGACGCAAGAAGAGTCCGGCGTCGTCGGTCCGGGAGCTCGACGAGTGGGCCAAACTGCACTATCCGGGTGCGGTGCGGACCCACTACTGGTCGGCGCAGGACTACACCCCGGCCGACCAACTGCCCTATGTCGGACCCATCCTGCCCGGGCACGACAGCATCTTCGTGGCAACGGGTTTCGACAAGTGGGGCATGTCCAACGGCACCGCCGCCGCTCTCGCCCTGTCCAGTCGCATCCTGGGCGGGCGCATGGACTGGGCCGAGGCGTTCGCGAGCTGGAGTCCGCACGAGGTGTCGGGGATCCCGACGGCGGTGTACTACAACCTCGAGGTCGGCTTCGACCTCGCCAAGGGCTGGGTCACCCCGGCCACGCGGATCGCCGACCGCACCCCGCGCTCCGGTGGAGTGGTCAGCGGTCCGCCGTGGGCGCTGGAGGCGCGCTGCGTGGTCGACGGCGTGGAGCACCGGGTGTCGCCGGTGTGCACGCATCTCGGGGGCGTCGTGAATTGGAACGACTCCGATGAGGCGTGGGAGTGCCCGCTGCACGGCTCGCGTTTCGCACCGGACGGCACCCTGCTCGAGGGTCCGGCGACGCGCGATCTCACGCGCTCCCAGTGACTACGACAGCTCGGGGACTTTCGCCGGCTCGTCCGGGAAGACCTTGCGCATGACAGCCGAACCCACGGCACCGACGACGATCAGCGCGATGCCGAGGGCGTCGGGAATCTCGTCGGACACCCAGCCGACCACGCCGGTGATCACGACGAAGACCGGTAGCCAGTCGAACACCCGCGCCCACGGGGCGGTGCTCTCCCCCGTCGCCCGGTCCGGGTAGTAGTCGGTGAACGCGCCGGCGAAGATCAGGGCCGCGAGCGGCAGGATCCACCCGAACCAGAAGTTGCCGTTGTCGTGCAGGACCGCGTCCTCGTACCCACCTGCCGCCGCGGACACCAGGAAGGCGCCCGCCCACACCGCCGAGATGACGTAGTTGATTCGCAGGAAGACGGGGTTGTCCCAAAGTTCCGGCGGTGCAGTGTCTTTCGCGTACGCCAGGGTGAACGGGCGGCGGATCAGCAAGGTGATGATCGCGAAGCTCGCCAGGGCGATGTTGCTCAGCTCGCCGGCCCACATCTCGATCCACCGGATGGCGTCCGGCGGAGCGGTGAGTCCGAGGACCGCCAGCACCGCGAAGAACGCGACACTGAACGCTTCCAGTGCGTGCACCGCGACGCCGTGACGCTTACCGATCCACAGCGTCAGCAGGGCGAGTCCCAGCGCGGCGGAGACCGCCTCCTCGAAACGGCCAGGACCGTTGACGACCGCCATGAGGATCCACGGCGCAAGGCCTGCCAACGGGGATCTGACGTAGCCGTCAATCAATTTCATGATCGAAGCCTATGCGGTCCCCGCCTGTTGTGTTGCAATGTGGTCCATGGGCGACATCGACGAGATCAAACACGTCAAGTACCGGTATCTGCGTGCGCTCGACACCAAGGACTGGGCGGAGTTCGCCGATACGCTGACCGAGGATGTCGTCGGTGACTACGGGGAGTCGCTCGGTGAGGACCACCGGTTCACCGACCGCGACGCGCTCGTCTCGTTCATGCGGACGTCGCTGGGGCCCGAGGTGGTCACCGAGCACCGCGTCGACCACCCGGAGATCACGGTGGACGGCGACGAGGCTGCGGGCACCTGGTATCTACAGGACCGGGTGATCGCACCGGACTTCAATTTCATGTTGATCGGCGCGGCGTTCTACCGCGACCGGTACCGCCGCACACCTGAGGGCTGGAAGATCTGCGCCACCGGATACGACCGGACCTACGACGCGAGCATGTCGTTGGAGAACCTGAACTTCAAGCTCAAACGTGGTCGCGCACTGCATATCTGACATTTACTGCGAGATCGCGATCAGCGCACCGGGCCTCAGCCACCGCATGACCTCGACCAGTGTGCCGTCGTCGATGGCCACGCAGCCGGCGGTCGGTCCGCCCCCGGTGGAGTGCACGAAGAACGCGCCGCCGTTGCCGGGCACGCGCGCCTTGTTCACCCCCATCACCACCGCGTGCTTGTACTGCGGGATGTCGAGGTTCTCGGTCCCTGCGCTCAGCGACGTGTCGAAGCGGCACTGGTCTTTCTTGCACACCTGCATGGTGTTGTAGGTGGGGCTCTTCATATCGCCGTCCCACCAGTGGTCGGGCCCGACCTGGACGTAGGGCAGACCCCCGCCGGGGCTGGGGGCGGTGCCGAACGCGAAGTCGAGGGTGAACACCCCCATCGGCGTCTTCATCTGGCCGTCGTGGGTCTGCGGCGCCATCCCCTTGGCGCCGATGAATGCGGGGATTCCGACGCCGATCGGCTGCCAACCGGCCGCGCCGCGTTGGTACACGTCCATCTTCGCCGAGGAACCCCCCACGCCGACAACGGATATCACCTGTGTGGCCGCACCGACCGACGACGCGAACCACGGCGCGGCGGCGGGTGCGGCCGGCGCCCCGGCGACCAGGAGCACCGCGACCACGCACAGCAAGGTGAACAGTCGGCGCATCCCACCCATCTTGGGCGGGCCACTTCTCGGTTACGTCAACGTCGGGACACGATCGGGTCGCGACCGAGAACGTCCCAGGTGAACGCGTGCCGACAGTGCGCCCGCTAGGTTGGCCGTATGGACCTGCGTATCCGGCGCCGCGGTAACAGCCTCCGACAGATCGGTAAGGGCCTCGGCAGCCTCGACCGTGAGGTCTTCGAGGCGGTCGCGAACTCGCCAAGTCCGCTGCTCGACGCGACGATGCCCCGGCTCACCAGGGCGGCCGACCATTCGAAGCTCTGGTTCGCCCTCGCCGCCGGGTTGATGGCGGTCGGCGGGCCGCGGACGCGGCGCGGCGCCGCGCGCGGAGTGATGACACTGGGAATCACCAGCCTGGTCGCCAACCAGGGCGCCAAGCGCATCTGGAAGCGCCCGCGGCCCAGTTATGCGTTGGTGCCGCTGGCCCGGCGGGGTCGGCGCTTCCCGACGTCGAACTCACTGCCGTCGGGCCACTCGGCGAGTGCGGCGGCATTCGCGGTCGGTGTCGGATTGGAAAGTCCCCCAGTAGGTTTGGCGGTTTCGCTACTGGCCGGACTCGTCGGGCTGTCCCGGGTGGCGACAGGTGCGCACTATCCCGGCGACGTTTTCGCCGGGTTCGGTCTCGGCGCGGGCATCGCGGTGCTCGGCGCCCGGGTGGTTCCGCCGACCACGCCGACGAAGCTGCCGACGGCCGCCCCCCTGCGCGTGCCCACGCCGCCGCGGCCCGACGGCGCCGGAGTGGTGCTGGTGATCAACCCGGCCAGCGGCGGCGGGAACGGCGCGCGGGTGGTCGAGGACGTTCGTAAGGCGTTGCCACGTACCGAGATCGTCGAGTTGGGCGAGGGCGCCGACCTCAAGGCGGTGCTGCGGGAGGCTGCCGGCCGCGCCGAGGTGCTGGCCGTCGGCGGGGGGGACGGCACCGTGGCGTCCGCGGCCGGTATCGCGCTGCAGGCGGGGCTACCGCTCGCGGTGTTCCCGGGTGGCACGTTCAACCACTTCGCGAAGGACATCGGCTGCGATTCGGTGGCCAGGACGGTCGAGGCCATCCGGCGCGGCACCGTGGCATGCGTCGACCTCGTATGCCTCAACGAGGACCACATGGTGATCAACACCGCCAGCATCGGCGCCTACCCGCAGTTCGTGCAGACCCGCGAAAAGTTGGAGCACAAGGTCGGCAAACCGCTGGCGGGCCTGTACGCGATGTTCCACACGCTGCGCCGTGGCGAATCGGTGCGCATCCAGTACGACAACCAGACGCTGGAGACGCCGCTGTTCTTCCTGGGCAACTCGACCTACCTGCCGTCGGGTTTCGCACCGGCGCAACGGCACCGCATGGACGACGGGCTCCTCGATGTGCGCATCCTGGAGACCGGGCGGCGGTTCAGCCGGGTGCGGATACTCACCGCGCTGATGCTCGGCCGGTTGACGCGCAGCCCGCTCTACCACGAAATGCGGGTGCCGCAGTTCACCTTCACCGCCGTTGACGGACCCACCGTGCTGGCGTGCGACGGCGAAGTCGGCCTGGAGGTCGAGACCGCGAGCTTCAGCGCGCAGTACCGGGTGCTGCCGGTGTTCCGTCCCCTGGACTGACACGCGGTGGGTACAGCAGCAGGCAGACGATGAAGTAGGCATAGCCCAACGCCCACCCGGCCACGACGTCGGAGGGGTGGTGGACGTTGAGGACGACCCGGCCCACCCCGATCGACGCGATGAGCACCACCCCCGCCGCGATCGCCCAGCCGCGTGCGGCGGAGGGCAGCATGGGCAGCAGCACGGTGAGAAACGCCAGCACGCATACCATCAGACCCAGGGCGTGGCCGGACGGAAAAGACGTCGACTGTGCGAGCACCAAGGCGGTGGCCGGGCGTGGCCGGTCGGCGATCGCCTTGGCGGTCACCAGAAGCAGGCCGGACAGCTCGACGGTCAGCACGAGGAACACCGCGGTCCTGACCCGGCGCCGAACCAGCGCCACGGCGATGACGACCAGGCCCGCGAGCCGCAACACCGTCGGCCCCAGCACCGTGCAGTACAGATCCCACGCGGTCACCCACCCGGGGTGGGCGGCGCCGTAGCGGTCGAGCGGTTCGAGGGCGGCCAGGTCGGCACGGGCGAGCCACGGCCACTGCTGCGAATAACCGACCCACATGAGGGCGAACACCCCGACCGCGAACACCGCCGAACCGACGAGCCATGCGCGGTGGGGCATCACGCCTGTCTACCCGTCACAGCAGCAGGGTCAGCACCGCTGCCCCGACCAGCCCAGCCAGCACGACCATGACGGCGGTGACGCTGACCGTCTTCCATCCGAACGCGCGGACGACCATCGCGACGCCGGGAAGGCTGACCGCCGGAAGGGTGATCAGGAGGGCGCCGAGCACCCCCGACGAAAGCCCCAGCAGCGCAAGGCCCTGCAGGATCGGGATCTCCCCGGCGGTGGGGATGACCAGCAGCGTGCCGAGCACCGCCGCGACGACCACGACCAGCAGTCCCTGGTGCTCCGGCTCGATCAGCGACAGCAGCCAACCCCTGGTCGCGCCGATCACCAGCACGACGACGAGGTACTCGGGCAGGAGAACGAGGCAGAGCCGCAGCAGCGCCGTGACTAATCGTTTGGGTGCGGATTCCGCTGCTCCGCCGTCACCCGCCCATGCGCCTGCGGTGCTCGACGGTGCGGGGACGTCGTCTCGCCGCGTGAGCAGGCCCACCAGGGCGGCGATCCCCACGACCGCCGCGGCGCCGACCACCAGCCGGGTCACCGTCCATTGCCACGGTGCGACGAAGAGGAGGAACACCAGCACCGCGGGGTTGAGCAGCGGATTGCCCAGCCAGTACGCGACCGCCGCCGCCCTGGTGACGCCGCTGCGCCGCAGCGTCACCGCCACGGGCGCCGCGCAGCACGTGCACATCATCGACGGCATGCTCGCCGCGCCGCCGGCCAGTGCGGTCGAGACGAGACGCCGGCGGTTCAGCAGCCGCGGCAGCCAGGCGCGCGGTACGAATGCCTGCACGCAGGCGCTGAGCAGCAGAGCCACCACCAGGGCGGGCCAGATCGACAGCACGTAGGCCTCGACGAACGACGTGGCGGCAGACCACGTCGGGGCGTCACCCGCGCGGACACCTCCGACGCCGAGGATGTCTTTGCCCGACCACTCGTGGGTGCGTGCGGCCGTCATCGCCTTGCCGAGGTAGGGCGTCCACTTCGCCCAGCACAGCCCGGCCACGAGCACTCCGACGGTGATCGCGACGCCCGCCGTGACGGCCCGGCGAGACGCGACCACGTTGTTCGGGTGGGCGACCATATCGGGAAACGGTAACCGACGCCCCGATCGCGATACCGGTCCGGCGATTACCCTCACTTCACATGGCGCTACTCCTTCGCAAGCTGCTCCGTATCGGCAAGCTGCCCGAGGAGATGCGTACCCAGGTGCAGGCCGAGGGTGTCCTGCACCTGGCGGAGTTCGTCCCCGTCACCCGCAGGTTCACCGGGTCGATCCCGGGTAAACGCTCCGCCGGCAGCGTGTCGGGATACACCGGCGCACTCGTGCTCACCAATCACCGTGTGCTCGCCACTCTGTCGACCGTCCCGGGGTTGGCCGGCCGGACCATCGACCAGCGCTGGGACGCGCCGGCCGACGGGCCGGTCACCGCTGAACTGTCCGCGACGGGCCTACACATCGAGGTCGACGTCTCCGCGGTGGATCCACGCTGCAAAGGCCAGTTGACGCTGCACTACAAGAACGACATCCCCGAGGACATCCTGCTGGGACTGCCCACCTGTTCGCTGGCCTACAGCGTTCCCCCGGAGTGGGTCTTCCGGGCGGTCGGGGTGCCCTACCGGCCGTAAGACCGGTCAGTCGGCGAGATCGAACGCTGCGATGACCTTCGTCGGCGTGACGCGGACGACCAGTTCGCCCGGCACCCCGTTACGGCGACCGAACTCCTCCGCGCGGTCCTGCCCCATGTACCGCCCGCCGATACGCGTCGCGGTGTCGAGCACCTCTTCGGGATCTTCGATCGCCGACGCGATGCCCTGCACCTGGACGAACGAGTAGGGCGGATGCTGATCGTCGACGCAGATGACCACCCGGGGGTCGCGGCGTAACGCACGCCCCTTCGCTGTGTCGCGCCCGGTGTTGAAGACCAGCTGGTTGCCGTCGACCACGAACCACACCGGCGCCACAAGTGGCCTGCCGTCGGATGCGACGTAGCCGAGCTTGGCGGTTCGCGTGCCCCCGGACAGGAACGCGACCACGTCGTCGGAGAACTCGTCCATGCGATGAGCCTAGATCTGCGGACGGCCGGCGGTCGCGGATAAGTTGCTTCGAATGAGCCGAACACTTGCCGAACAGACCGCGAACCGCTTCTGTGGAGCAGCGTGACCGGACAAGAACACGTGACACCCTCGCAGCGCGCCAACGTGCTGATCGTCCACTGGCACGACCTCGGCCGCTACCTCGGCGCCTACGGGCACGCGGATGTGCACAGCCCCCGCCTCGACCGCTTCGCCGCCGAGAGCATCCTGTTCACCCGCGCCCACGCCACCGCACCGCTGTGCTCACCGTCGCGAGGGTCGCTGTTCACGGGCCGCTACCCGCAGGGCAACGGCCTGGTCGGGTTGGCGCACCACGGCTGGGAGTATCGCGCCGGTGTCCGCACCCTTCCGCATGTGCTCTCCGAGAACGGTTGGCACACGGCTCTTTTCGGCATGCAACACGAGACGTCGTATCCGGCGAAGTTGGGTTTCGCCGAATTCGACGTGTCCAATTCCTACTGCGAATACGTCGTCGCACACGCCACCGACTGGCTGCAGAACGCACCTCGGCAACCGTTCCTGCTGACTGCGGGCTTCTTCGAAACCCACCGCCCCTACCCGCGGGAACGCTACGAACCGGCCGACGCCGACGCCGTGGAGCTGCCGGACTATCTCCCCGACGACGACGCGGTACGCCAGGATCTTGCCGACTTCTACGGGTCGATCACGGTCGCGGACGCCGCGGTCGGAACGCTGCTCGACACGTTGGAGGCCACCGGTCTGGACCGCAGCACCTGGGTGGTGTTCATGACCGACCACGGCCCGGCGCTGCCGCGGGCGAAGTCCACGCTCTATGACGCTGGTACCGGCATCGCGATGATCATCCGGCCACCGCGTGACGCGGGCATCTCCCCCGGCGTCTACGACGATCTGTTCAGCGGTGTCGACCTACTGCCCACGCTGCTCGACGTGCTCGGCGTCGACATTCCCGGAGAAGTCGACGGTCTTTCGCATGCCGACAATTTGCTGGGCGGCCCCGAAAACACACGGGAGGTGCGCACCGCGGTGTACACGACAAAGACCTATCACGATTCCTTCGACCCCATCCGGGCGATCCGCACCAAGAAATACAGCTACATCGAGAATTACGCGAATCGACCGTTGCTGGACCTGCCCTGGGACATCGCCGAAAGCGCCCCCGGACGCATCGTCGGACCGCGCGCACGCACGGAACGCCCCGCGCGGGAGCTCTACGACCTCCGCGCCGACCCGACCGAGCAGCGCAACCTGCTGACGTCGGAGAACAAGATCAACGCCGAGACGGTCGCGGGTGATCTCGCGCTGCTCCTGGACGACTGGCGCGTGAAAACCAATGACGTCATCCCGTCGGATTTCGCGGGTACGCGAATATCCGACCGATACACCGAGACGTATCTGCGCATTCACGGGCGCGACGTCACCAGTCGTTCGGCCATCGCCGCCGACCGCGGCATCGAAGACGAGCGCCGGACAGCGCAATGAATTTACTCACCGTGAACGTAACTGCCGGGTAGGCAGCCGAATTGCGGTGCGGTTAGGCTCACGCCCATGCCTTCTCAGCCCACGGCATATCTGGTCCTCGCGTCGCAGCGCAGTGGCAGCACGCTACTGGTGGAATCCCTGCGCGCCACCGGTGTCGCCGGTGAACCGCAGGAGTTCTTCCAGTACCTGCCCAAGACCAGTCAGGCGCCCCAGCCGCGGGAATGGTTCGCCGACGTGGACGACGAATCGATCCTGCGTCTTCTGGATCCCCTCGACGCCGGGACACCGGATCTGGCGCCCGCGACCATCTGGCGGGACTACATCCGCACGGTGGGCCGCACCCCCAACGGCATCTGGGGCGGCAAGCTGATGTGGAACCAGACGCCGCTGCTGCTCGACCGGGCCAAGGACCTGCCGGACCGCTCCGGCGACGGACTGCTCGCCGCCATCCGCGACGTCGTGGGCAGCGATCCGGTGCTGGTGCACGTGTACCGGCCCGACGTGATCTCGCAGGCGGTCTCGTTCTGGCGTGCCGTGCAGACCCGGGTGTGGCGCGGCCGCCCGGACCCGGGGCGCGACGCCCGGGCGGAGTATCACGCCGGCGCCATCGCCCACGTCGTGAAAATGCTTCGCGCACAGGAGGAAGGCTGGCGCACCTGGTTCGCCGAGGAGAACGTCGAGCCGATCGACGTGCCCTACCCGGTGCTGTGGCGCAACCTCACCGAGGTGGTCGCCGACGTCCTCGAGAGACTCGGCCAGGACCCCCGCCTGGCGCCGTCCCCGGTGCTCGAACGCCAGGCCGACCAGCGCTCCGATGAGTGGGTGGACCGCTACCGCGCCGATGCGGAGCGGAACGGTCTGCCGACATGACGACCGCCGACCTCGACGCCCTGCGGGTCGACGAACTGCGGCTCCTGGAAGCCGAAGCCGTCCACATCATCCGTGAGGTGGTCGCCGAACTCGAACGCCCCGTCCTGCTGTTCAGCGCCGGTAAGGATTCGATTGTTCTGCTGAGGTTGGCGGAGAAGGCGTTCCGTCCTGCCCCGCTGCCGTTCCCCGTCATGCACGTCGACACCGGGCACAACTTCGACGAGGTGATCGAGTTCCGCGATCGCCGCGTCACCGGACACGGCCACAGACTCATCGTCGCCTCGGTGCAGGAGTCCATCGACACAGGGCGCGTGGCGGATCCGGGTCCGGGGGCGTCGCGCAACCGGCAACAGACCCGCACCCTGCTCGACGCGCTGGACGAGGGGGGCTTCGACGCGGCCTTCGGTGGCGCCCGCCGCGACGAGGAGCGGGCCCGCGCCAAGGAGCGCATCCTGAGTTTCCGTGACGAGTTCGGGCAGTGGGATCCGCGCGCACAGCGCCCGGAGCCGTGGTCGCTCTACAACGGACGCATCAAGAAGGGCGAACAGGTCCGGGTGTTCCCGCTGAGCAACTGGACCGAACTCGACGTCTGGCGCTACATCCAACTGGAGGATCTCGAGCTGCCGTCGATCTACTTCGCCCATCGGCGTGAGGTTTTCGCCCGTGACGGCATCCTGCTCGCGGTGTCGGAATACACGCAGCCCGCCGACGGCGAGACCGCCGCAGTGGAGTGGGTGCGCTACCGCACGGTCGGCGACCTGACCATCACCGGCGCGGTCCGCTCGCAGGCCACCGACATCGAGCGCGTCATCTCCGAGATCTCCGCGGCGACGGTGTCCGAACGCGGTGAGACCCGCGCGGATGACCGCACTTCCGTTGCGGCCATGGAGGACCGGAAACGCGAAGGGTATTTCTGATGTCATCTCAGAAGACGACCCGCCAACTGCTCCGCATCGCCACCGCCGGTTCCGTCGACGACGGCAAGAACACGCTGATCGGCCGGTTGCTGCACGACACCGACAGCCTGCCGCTCGACCACCTCGAGGCCGTGACCGACGAAGAGGGCATCGCCGACCTCGCCGCGCTGTCGGACGGTCTGCGCGCAGAACGCGAGCAGGGCATCACGATCGACGTCGCCTACCGGTTCTTCTCCACGGCCAACCGCAGCTACATCCTGGCCGACACCCCCGGCCACGAGCGCTACACCCGCAACATGTTCACCGGCGCCTCCAACGCCCACGTGGCGGTGCTGTTGGTCGACGCGCGGGCCGGTGTGCTGCGCCAGACCAATCGGCACGCCCGCATCGCAAAGCTGTTGGGCATCAAGCACTTCGTCGCGGCAGTGAACAAGATCGATCTGGTCGACTTCGACGCGGACCGCTTCGCCCGGGTGCACGGCGAACTGCGCCAGATGTCGGCACGGCTCGGCGGCCTCGACCTCACGGTCATCCCGATCGCGGCCAAACAGGGCGACAACGTCGTGCACCGGTCGGGGCGCACGCCCTGGTATGACGGGCCGACGCTGCTGGAGTACCTCGAGGCCGTCGAACTCATCCCACCGCACCCGGAGCCGGCCAAGCTCCGGTTGCCGGTGCAGTGGGTGTCGCGGCCGACGGCCGAGCAACGCCGCCGCTACACCGGACGGCTGTCGGCGGGCACCCTGAGCGTCGGCGACACCGTCGTGAGCCTGCCGGCCGGCACCCGCTCGACCGTCACGGTGGTCGACACCCTCGACGACGACCGGCCCACCGCCGTCGCCCCACTGTCCGTGTCGATCGAACTGGCCGACGACATCGACGTCGGCCGGGGCGATGTCTTCGTCAGCGGCACCGAGGACGCCGCCCTGCCGGTGATGGCCCGCGAACTCGATGCGACGGTGTGCTGGTTCACCGACGCCCCGCTGCGCGCCGGTGACCGGCTCTCGCTCAAACAGGGCACCAGCACGGTGCGCGCGACGGTCCAGGCCCTGCACAGCCGTCTCGATCCCGAGACGCTCGACGAGCTCGACAACCCGGTGGAGTTGGTGCTCAACGACATCGGTTCGGTGACGCTGCGCACCAGTTCGGTGGTGGTGACCGACGCGTACGCCGACAACCGCGACAGCGGCGCGTTCATCCTCATCGACGAGTCGAGTAACGACACCGTCGGCGCCGGCACTATCCTCGAGCCGCGCGAGGTCACCCCCGGGGCGCAGACACGCAACGACATCCGTTGGCACCCTTCGTCACTCGACCGCACCCACCGGTGGACGTCGACAGGCCAGCGCGGTGCGACGATCTGGTTCACCGGGCTGCCCGCCTCCGGCAAGTCGACGATCGCGGTCGCGGTCGAACGTGCGCTCGTCGAGTCGGGACAGGTGGCGTATCTGCTCGACGGCGACAACATCCGCCACGGGCTGTCCGACGACCTCGGCTTCTCCGCGGGTGACCGGGCCGAGAACATCCGCCGAGTCGGGCATCTGACCCGCCTGTTCGCCGATGCGGGTGTCGTCGCGCTGGCGTCGCTGGTATCGCCGCTGAAATCCGACCGGGAGATCGCGCGCACCCTCAACCACGCGGCGAAGCTGCCGTTCATCGAGGTCTACGTGGCCACCCCGGTCGAGGAGTGCGAAAAGCGCGACCCGAAGAGGCTTTACGCCCGCGCCCGCGCCGGCGAGCTGAAGGGTCTGACGGGGGTGGACGCGCCGTATGAGCCGCCGGATGATCCCGACCTGGTCCTCGACACCACGGGCGCGGACATCCCCGCCCTCGTCGCGCAAGTGATCGACCTACTCGACAGCAGGCAGCGTTTTACGCCTGGGTAACAGGGTGCCCCTACAGTCTCGGACAGGCAACCCGGCTCCCGAAAGGCGGACGATGGAAGCGATCACTCGACGGCGGTTCTTGGCAGTGACAAGTACTGCGACGGTGGGAGCGTTCGGCCTCGCCGCCACGGCGACCTCGTGGGCGGCGCCCGACTCCGACTTCGACAGCACCGTGTGGCGTGAATACGGCACACCCCTGGTCGGACCCACCGGTTCCGGGCCGCTCACCGGCGGTACCGTTGCGGTCAAAGACCTCTACGACGTCGCCGGTCACAAGGTCGGGGCAGGCAACGAGGTGTGGCTTGCCCAGGCGCCGGTCGAGACATCGACCGCGCCCGCGGTGGCCGCGTTGTTGGCGGGCGGCGCGGCGATCGCCGGCATCAGTCGCACCGACGAGTTCGCCTACAGCCTGGCCGGGACGAACGGCCACTACGGCACCCCGCCCAATCCCGCCGCCCCGGATCGCATCCCGGGTGGATCATCGTCGGGTCCGGCCAGTGCTGTCGCACTCGGGCAGGCGACGATCGGCCTGGGCACCGACACCGGAGGTTCTATCCGGATCCCCTCGTCCTATCAGGGGCTGTACGGCATCCGCACCACGCACGGTGCGATCTCGGCCGACGGGCTGATCCCGCTGGCGCCGTCGTTCGACACCGTCGGCTGGATGACGCGCGACCGCGCCGAGCTGGTCAAGGTGGCAGACGTTCTGGAGCCGAATCTTCCTGCGGCGGTGCCGTTCCCGCGTGCGGTGTACGCTGAGTCGCTGATCGCTCTGGCAGATCCGGACGTGGGCTCTGCGGTGCGCGGCGCGATTGCCAACTGGTCGGTGGAGTTGCCGATCGAACGGATCGAGTTCGACGCCGGCCAGCTGGCGCTGTGGGTCAAGGCCTTCCAGACTCGTCAGGGCTGGGAGGCGTGGCGGGCGCACGGCGCGTGGATCGACCTGCACTGGGAGTCGCTGAACCCCGATGTGCGGTCACGCTTCGAAGCGGCGGCCAAGCGCAGCGCAGAAGAGCTGTCTGACGCGGACGCGGTCCTGGCGAGCGCGCGCGCCACGATCGACGGGGCGCTCGGCGATGCGGTGCTGATCCTGCCGTCGGCGTCATCGGTGGCACCTCCGCGAGACAGCGCCGCGCTGGGCGGCGAGGTGATCGAGGACATCCGCGCCCGCACCTTCCAGCTGACATGCCTGGCCGGAATCACCGGACGGCCCGCGGTCAGCAGCCCGCTGCCGGTGGCCGGACCACCCATCGGTATTTGCGCTGTCGGGCCACGCAATTCGGACCGTGCGCTCGCGGCGCTGCGCGTGAACGGATCGTGAGCACTCCCGATTTCAACCGGTCCGCGCCACCACGAACACCCGGCGGAACGGGAAGAAGGTCCGCCCGTCGGGCCGCGGCGGGTAGGCCTCGTCGAGCAGCGGGATCAGCTCGTCGCGGAACCGGTCCCACTGCTCGTCGGTCAACCGGCTCCGCACCGGCCGCAGCGCGGTGCCGGTGATCCAGTCGAGCACCGGGTGCTCACCGGTCAGTTCGTGGATGTAGGTGGTCTCCCAGGCGTCGACGGTGCAGCCCGCGCCGGTGAGCAATTCGGCGTAGGCCGCCGGCGTGTCGACGACGTCGTCCGCCGCGAAGATGTCTTGCAGCGGGGCCGCCCACGGCTCCTGACCTGCCAACCGCCGCACCGCGTCGTGCGACGGGGCGTCGAAGTTTCCCGGCACCTGCATGGCCAGCCACGATCCGGGCGCCAGCGCACCGGCCCACCGCGTCAGCAGCTCGCGATGTTCGGGCACCCAGTGCAGCGTGGCGTTGCTCAGTACCACGTCGGTGTCGGGTCGCGGTGACCAGTCGCGCACGTCGCCGACGTTCGCCTCCACCCCGTGCTCACGGGCGGCCGCCACCATCTCCGGCGAGTTGTCCCACGCCTCCACCACTGCCGACGGCCACCTGCCGTGCAGCGTCGCCGTGAGATTGCCTGGGCCGCAGCCGAGGTCGACCACCCGCCGGGGCGCCGCCGCACCGATGCGGGCCAGGAGGTCGAAGAACGGCCTGCCGCGGTGGTCGGCGAATTCGAGATACACCTCGGGGTTCCACATACCGCCAGTCTTGCACCGCCGACTGGGTGTCGCCGGCGTCGAGTGTGTGATCAGCGTGCGATCCGGCGCTTGTTCCCGCCCCGAGTACACACTCGACGCAGTCCTCGCGGGCTACCATCGGCTCCGATGACACCATCCGCCGACCCGGTCGACCCACCCGTCCCACTGCCCGACGTGGCCGGCGGCGATGCCGGTGGGCGCGGGCTGCCGCGACGCGGCGACCTCACGCTGCGCCAGCGCCTGATCGTCGACTCCTCTGCCGCCGCCGACATCGTCTTGCGCACCGGTGTCGCCTCGATGGTGGGGGCGGCGATGCTGCCGTCGGTCATCGCCTCCGCGCTGCGGCCGTCCACCACCCGGGCCGAGGCCGACCGCTTGCGGTTCTACGGCGAACTGGCCGCCGCCCAGGATCCGGAACTGTCGTATCCGGCGCCGACCGAGCCGCCCCGCATCTCCTCGCGGCCGGCCAACCCGGTCGCCGAGTGGACGGCGCACGGCCGCGTCCACAACATCCGGTTCCGCAGCGGTTTCGAGGCGGTCAACCCGGCGCTGCGTGACCAGTGCCGTGGTTTCACGCGAAACAACGTCGTTCACGCGCAGCACTGGCGCCATGACGACGGACCGCGTCCGACGCTGTGCGTCATCCACGGGTTCATGGGGTCGGCATACCTGTTCAACGGCCAATTCCTGTCGCTGCCCTGGTTTTACCGGTCCGGTTACGACGTCCTGCTGTACACGCTGCCGTTCCATGGTCAGCGCGCCGAAAAGTATTCTCCCTACAGCGGATACGGCTACTTCGCCAACGGGTTCGCCGGCTTCGCCGAGGCCATGGCCCAGGCCGTCCACGATTTCCGGTCCCTCGTCGATTATCTGGAATTCACCGGCGTCGACCGGGTCGCGGTCACCGGGATCTCACTGGGCGGGTTCACCTCGGCACTGCTGGCATGCGTGGACGACAGAATCCAGGCCGTCATCCCCAATGTGCCGGTGGTGACCCCCGACCGCACGGTCGACGAATGGTTCCCCGCCAACAAGCTGGTGGCGCTCAACCGGCAGATCGCCGGGGTGGATCCGGAACTCGAAGCGGCCGCGTCACGCTACCCCTCACCCCTGAACTATCCGCCGCTGGTGGCTCGGGACCGCCGGCTGATCATCACCGGCCTCGGCGACCGGTTGGCCCCGCCGCAGCAGGCCGAACTGCTGTGGGAGCACTGGGATCGGTGTGCGTTCCACTGGTTCCCGGGTAACCATCTCCTGCACGTCAGCCAGCCGGATTATCTTCGCCGGATGACGCGCTTCCTGCGTGACTTCATGTTCGACTGACGACGTGACCCTCTCCTCGCCCACAGCACCGAACCCCAACGCCCGGTCACCGAAGGTGTCGATCATCGGTGCGGGCAGTGTGGGCACCGCGATCGCCTATGCCTGCCTGATCCGTGGTTCCGCCGGGTCGCTGATGCTCTACGACACCAACGCGGCCAAGCTGCATGCCGAGGTCCTCGACCTGAACCACGGCAGCCAGTTCGTTCCCGAATGCACGGTCGGCGGATCCGACGACATCGCCGTCACGGCCGACTCCGCGGTGGTTGTCGTCACCGCCGGCGCCAAACAGCACCCCGGGCAGAGCCGGCTCGACCTCGCGGCCGCCAACGTGGCGATGGCGCAGAGCATGACTCCGCAACTCCTCGCGCAGTCGCCGAACGCGGTGATCCTGTTCGTCACCAATCCGGTCGACGTGGTGACCTACGCGGCGGCCAACGCGGTCGATGCCGCACCGGGACAGATCCTCGGCACCGGAACCGTGCTCGACTCCAGCCGGTTCCGCTACCTCGTGGCGCAACGCGCGGCCGTCGCCGTCGCGAACGTGCACGCCTTCGTCGTCGGTGAACACGGCGACTCGGAAATCCCGCTCTGGTCAACGCTTTCCATCGGCGGTGTCCGCGCCGATGCGTACTACGTGGACGGCCGCCCGGTCTTCGACGGAACGACGCGCGACGCCGTCACCGCAGGTGTGATCAACGCCGCCTACGAGATCATCGCGGGCAAGGGTGCCACGAACCTCGCCATCGGCCTGGCGACGGCGCGGATCGTGGAAGCGATCGTCGGCGATGAGCACCGTGTGCTGCCGGTGTCGGCAGTGCAGTCCGGCGCCTACGACCTCACCGGCGTCGCGCTCTCGCTGCCCACCGTCGTGTCGGCCGCCGGCGCGGGGCGCGTCCTGGAAGTGGCGCTCGCCCCGGACGAACTCGACGGGCTGCGACGGTCGGCGCAGACGCTGCGGGCCGTCCAGCGGTCACTGGGTGTCTGACGCGGCGGCTTCGACGAGTTCCGGCGTCGGCCGCCGGTCGACCGGCCACGTCAGCCGGCCCAGGACATCCGCGGCGACCGATGCGGGCCGGCCCTCGAGCCGCTCGACCGACAGCGGATGCAGCGCCTCGACCGCGGGACGGTGCCTGCCACGCTGGGGTGTCAGACCCGGCAGCGGGCCGCGGGCCTGCGGCCGGTCCTCGGTGCGCAGCGCGCATCCCACGCTCACCTCGGGATGCCGTGGCGTTCCGGTGATGTCGATGGCGGTCCACGTCTCCGAGGACGGCTGGGCGGCCACCGCGGCGAGGGTGTCGACCAGCTGTTCGCCGGCCGTCACCCGGTACGCCGCGACATACCCGTCGTCGCTGCGCAGCCCGCGCCACGTCTCCCGCACCGACTGCGGGAAAGGCGAGTCGGTGTCGTCGACGGGGGTGACCGTCCAGCCCAGTTCACGCAGGTGATCGGTGAGCCTGCGGGCCGCGATCTCCGTGGTCTCATGCAGCGGCAGCCGGGCGGACCGGGCACGCAGCGCGGCCAGATTCTCGGCCGCCCCGACGGTCAGCGCGATCCACGTCGTCCGCTCACCGGCGACATCTCTGCTGACGACCCGCACCTTGTGCGCGCGCACCCCGTAGCGGTCGACGTAGCCGGCGAGCAGCGGCAGCGGCAGATCCCCCGACGGTGCCGCGTCCACGCGCAGCGCCACCGTGGCGAACTGCTCCGGCGCGCGGCGGGGGTGGCCGCCGCGCCGGTTGCGGACGAGGATCGCGACGCGGCGGCGCGCGATGTCGGTGACGAAAAGTCCCCGCCACCAAGCGAAGAGCACCACGACCGCGACGATCGCCACGCCGAGCAGCCACCGGTCCGCGGTGGACCGCCACGGGTAGGCCAGCGCCGCCGGTATGACGAACAGCAGCGCCAACGTGATCCTGGCCGTCATGAGGCCTCGTCCTTTCGTCGTCGGGCCGCCACCACGGCGGCGAGCACCGTGAGGGCGAGCGCCGCGGTGCCGATCAGGGCAACGGTCCGGGGCATGGGGTCGGTTTCCGGCGGAACCGGGGGTGCCGCAACGGGTTTCGCATTCACGGTCGCCACCGGATCGGCGGGGATCTGCCAGGTCAGCGCGGCGACCGGGTCGACGCTGCCCGCACCCACCACATTCGACGGTGACCGCGGACCGCCGTGGGCGGTCGCCGTGAGGCGCTGCACCACCTGCTCGGCGGTGAGGTCAGGGAACCTGCTGCGCACCAACGCCGCGACACCCGAGACGTAGGCGGCTGCGTAACTCGTTCCGTTGACCGGGAACAGTTCGTTGCGGTCGTTGGGCAGGCCGTTGACGAGTCCACCGCCCGGGCCGTTGCCGACCGACGCGATGCTCTCCCCCGGCGCGGCGATACCGACCCACGGGCCGGACATGCTGAATTCGGATGGCTGCCCCGCGGTGGTCAGCGATCCCACGGACAGGACGTACGGCTGCCACCAGGAGGGGATCGACACGGACGTGACCCCGCCCCAGTTGCGCGGGTCGTCCGGACGGCTGAGGTCTGCAGGCGGATTGGCTTCGCACGCCGACCCGGTGCTCATGCCTGCGCGGTTGTTACCCGCCGCCGCGACGATCACCGCATCCTTCTCGCGGGCCGCGTACCGCAGCGCCGCACCGAGTTCGGTCTGGTCGACGTTCTTGTTGGCGGGCAGGCAGCTCACGACCGAGATGTTGATGACGCGCGCACCGAGATCCGCGGCACGCACGACCGCGCGGGCGAGACTCGCGACGTCGGCCGCGGCACGGGACACCACGGGGTCCTCCCCCGGGTTCACCGGTGAGAACCGCGGCGAGTTCTGCCGGATCGAGACGATCCGCGCGCCGGGCGCCACGCCGGAGAAACCGTCGTCACCGGGCCGGCCGGCGATCAGTCCGGCGACCAGCGTGCCGTGCCCGTCGCAGTCGGTGAGCCCGTCGGTCGAGGCGAGGAAGTCCCCACCCGGTTCGACGTCGGGCAGCCGTGGGCCCGGTGTGACGCCGGTGTCGATGACCGCAACGGTCTGGCCCTCCCCGCGGCTGTGCTGCCACGCGTCGGACAGGTTGAGCGCCAGCTGGTTCGGGCTGACCGCACCCGGGTCACTGCCCGGTAGCACGCCGCCGACGACGCACTCACCGCGCTGCGCCATCGGCTGCACCGGTCCGGCGCTGCCCGACGGTGGACGCGTGCCGGGCTCCACCTGCGGCGGGCTCACCGCCACCGCGGGCGGCGCACCGAGCAGCGCGACCGCACCGGTGACGGCCAGCAGGGCGAGGGGTCGGATCACCTGTTGAGCACCCAGCTGAACAGCCCGACGAGGAAGGCCATCACGGGGATCAGCGACGCGTCGACACCCGCCGCGGCGAAGCCGACGAGGCGCCGCATGGGCAGCGAGTACGTCTCGGGTGAGGCGATCGAGGGGTTGAGGGCGACGACGATCCAGACCACGGCCAGCACGGCCGCGGCGGCCAGCGACCACCAGGCGGCGTCGAACCGCTCGGTGGCGGCGAACATCACGAGCAGCACGACGGTCAGCAGGAGGGGGTGGGCCAGCAGCCACGCTTTGCAGGGCGCCGAATCCCACACCCGGGCGCGCAGCACGGCACCGGCCGCCGCGGCCACCACCACGTACCACGCCCAGCGCGACACGTCCTGCTGCCCGACCAGCACAACGGATCCCGTCACGCTGAGCAGCACCCCCGCCGCCAGGAACCCGGTCTGGTGTGACTGGCTCATCTGCACGCGGCGCGGCAGGTCCTCGAGCACCCGAAGTGGTTGCGCCGACGGTGTCGGGTCACCGGGCGCGGGAATCACCGGCAGCGGGAACCGCGCCCACATCGCCGACAACTGTGCGGCCTGCACGGTCACCAGCAGGCCGATGAGGATGAGCACGCAGCCCAGCACGGTCTCCGACAGCGCCCACACCGACGCCACGGCGGCGGTCAGCAGCACCCCGAAACCCGTTGCGGCGGCGGTGGTGAACAGCGCGACCGCACGATCCCCGGTGGTCAGGCTGATCACCGACCAGGCGGTGACGCCCGCGGCTGCGAGGAGGATCTGCGCGGCGCCGAAGTCGCCGGGCACCGCGAGCGCGAACGCGGCGGCCACCGGCGGCAGCGCGACGATCGCCAGGGCGCTGGCGAGGGCGGGTGCGGCGGCGCGGCTGAGCAGCGCTGCGAGCACCGCCGCGATCGCCACCGCGCAGACGACGAACAGGCCGAGGGCAGCCCCGGTCACGATCCGGTGCGCCACGCTCAGTCCGGTCGCGGCCAGGACCAGACCCAGCACCGCGAATGCCGCAGCCCGCTTGATGTGCGAAGGGCCCCAGCGCTTCTCCTGCGCGGCGGAGAAGATCACCGCCGCGTCCGCGATGTCTTCGACGATCCGCGGCGCGGAAGGTCCGGCGGGCACCGGTTGCAGCGCCAGCAGGTCACCGTCGACCACACCGACCGTGTCCAACGTCGCGTCGAGGCTGAACGGCGCACCGCCGATGGGCGCCAGGCTCAGCCTCGCCGGTTGGGCCGCGGAGTCGTCGCCGTCCTCGCCGTCGTCGTGCGGGCGCGCCATACGCTGCACCGCAGGCAGGATCTCGCGCAGCGGCAGGTCGGCCGGCAGCGCCATCTCGGTCAGCCGGCCGCCGTCGTCGCCACCGGCGAGTACGGCCACCCGCACGATCGGCATCACAGTGTTGTCGGACATTGTCGTGTTCTCGGTTCTCTCGTGTTGTGGTCGTCGCGGTGTCGGGAGTCGAAATCTCGAGTGAGGTGCAGGTCGGGAAACCACGCCCCGCTGGGCAGGGATCCGGTCAGCCGTTCGACGGCCGCGGCGATGGCGAACGGGGTGCCGGGCGTGAACGTCGACACCCACTCGCCGTCGAATGCCCTGGCCGGGCTCACCAGCACCCGGCCCTCGGTGGTGTCGACGATGCTCACGCCGACCTGGGCGCTGACCCGGTGACCGTCGCGGTGCTCGCCGGCCACGATCTCGACGTAGGTCCGCGTGACGTCGAACGCCGCCTCGACGACGGGTCGCGCCGACGGCGGGATGCCGAGGAATTCGAGCACCTCCGCCAGCGGCGTGCCCTGCCGGATCCGCTCGTCCGCGCGGGCGCCCACGTCGGTCGGCAGTGTGAACTCGGCGAACCGGGCCGGCGGACGCTGCGAGAGCCCCGCGCACAGCACCGGCACCAGCGCGTGCGGATGGTCGATGTTCATGCGGGTGAACGTGACCAGGGAGCCGCTGCGCAACGCGACGACCGTCTGTCCGCCGCGGCGCGCCACCACACCGCGCAGAAGTCCACCGCGGCCGGATACGAACCGCAGGTCCAGCCACTGCTCGGCGCGACACACCACCCGGACCCAGTCGGCGACCCTGGCGTCGACCACCCCGTCACCGGACAGCACCCCGAGCGATTCGAGCGCAGCCGCCGTCTCGGCGGTGAACGCCGCGCGGTCCGCCTCGCGGCTGTACGGCGGGGTGATCGCCAGCACCCAGGGCAGCGACCCGGCCCCGATGGTGTCGGCGACGAACCACGCCTGGGCGGCGGTCAGCTCAACGGCGTTGGGACCCACTGCACCCGATGCCCGCCCGCGGGGTCAGCCCCACTTGGCGCCCTCCGCCTGATCGCGGGCGCCCATCGACATGGTGTTCATCTCGTGGGTGCTCGCCATCGCCCGGTAGGCGCGGACCAGTTCCTCGAGGCTGGCGTTCCACTGGGCCTGCCAGGCCTGGTAGGTGGTGGCGGTGTCGCCCTGCCAGGCGCCCGCCAGCGCGGCCTGCTCACTGGCGATGTCGGCGCCGACGGCGTGCATCGCGCCTGCGTAGCTGGACATCTCGCCCGCGTGGGCCACCATCGCCGGGTAGTTGTACATGATCTGGGACATGTTGGTCTCCTCAGTCTTTCGCGTGTACGTCTCGGCGGTCAGATGGCGGTGTAGGTGCTGGCGGCGGCCGCGTCTTCGGCCACGTAGGTGCCGGCCGCGTCACCCAGGTTGACCTGGGCGATGTCGAGCAGGGCGTTGATCTTCGCCGAGACCTCGATGAAGCGGGCGTGGGCGGCCTGGAAGGCGGCCGATGCCTCGCCCATGTGGAAGGCCTGGGAGGACTGTGCGGCCTGCTCGGCCTGGGCCATGGTGCTTCGCATCAGCGCGGCCTTGGCGCCGAAGGCCGCCTCGGAGGCGACGATCTGGGGGATGTGGGCGTCGAGCATGCTCATGGTTGTTCCTTTCGACGTGCGGAAAGCTGCTGGGGCACTGAATGTCTGGTCAGGTGCGCGGTCCCCCCTCCGGATCGGCGCCGGACGACGGCTCGCCGTCGGGGTCCCACGTGCCGGGCAGCATGGGGCTGACCGGCCCCGTGCCGAACGCGTCCGGGGACAGCGTCGTCAGCCCGGTCGCCCGCGCATCCGCCGCGCCGGGTGTGGTGCCGGTGAACCCCATCGGGCCCGCACCGCGCGTCGACGCCGCCACCCGGGGCTCGTCGACCGGCGGCTCGTCGGGGTCGTCCTCGTAATCCATGTAGGCGTCGGCGTATCCGCGGCCCTTGACCTCGGCGACCTTGCGGCGCCTGCGCTTTCGCCGGGCGGCCGCCGAGGCCGCCGCCGCGGCCGCTGCTGCGGCCGGGATGTCGGAGGCCGGCGCTTTGGCGCTGGCGGAGTCGCGCAGCGTCGGCGTGAACCCCTCGCCCGGATCGCCACCCCGCACCGCATACGGCACCAGGGGTGCGGCCGCCGGCGCGGCGGGGGCGGGGGCGGCCGGGGTGGCCGCTGAACTGCCGGCCGGCGCCGGGGCGGGCGCCGCGGGGGCACCTGCGGGCACACCGGCCACCGGGAACGCCTGCTGCTGCTCGGGCCGGGGCATCTGCGCGGGTGCCGACGATTCCGGCTGCGGGGCAGGCGCTTCCACCAGTTCGGGTTTGAGTGCGTCGATGATCAACACCAGCCCGGCGATGCCGAGGGGGATGAGCGCGGCGAGCAGGAACGGCGAGGCCAGGATCAGACCCCACGTCGGCCAGCCAACGAGGTTGGTGAACACCTGGTAGGCCAGGGCCTGGAGGAGCGGACCCCACGTCACCAGTGCGGCCGACGGGTCGGTGATGAAATCGTTGAGCAGCGTCTGCAGGTTGCCCAGGGGATCCCGCAGGAAGTCGATGATCGAATCGCCCCCGGGGACACTGCGGAGGTAGTCCTCGAGCAACTGGTTGATGCTCTCGGAGATGTTGAGTGCCGAACCGGATTCGCTCGCCTGGGCCTGTGCCCCGAACTGCTGCACCGACGCCATCGCCTGGCCCGCCTCACCGACGCCGGGAACCAGCAGGAAGGGTGCGGGCGACGTCGTCGGGGTAGCGGCCACCGCGGCGCCGGCGACGGCCTGGTAGGTGCTCATGCTCGTGGCGGCCTGGATCCACATCCGCACGTAGTCGGCTTCGGTGACGGCGATCGGGATGGTGTTGATGCCGAGGAAGTTCGTCGCGAGCAGCACTGCGTGGGTGGCGTGGTTGGCGGCGAGCTCGGGCAGCGTCGGCATGGTCGCCAGCGCCGTCGTGTAGGCGACGGCCGCCGTTTCGTGCTGCGCCGCCGTCGCCGCGCTGTTCGCACTGGCCTGCGCCAGCCACGCCAGGTACGGGGTGTGCGCCGCGACGTACCGCTCGGCACTTGGCCCTTCCCACACTCCGGCCTGGACGGCGCTGAGCACACTGGTCAATTCCGCCGCGGCCGAGGCGTATTCGGCGCTCAGCGACTGCCATGCCCCCGCTGCGGCCAGCAGCGACCCGGGTCCGGGGCCGCTGGACAGCAGCGCCGAGTGGACCTCGGGTGGCAGGGCCATCCAGATGGGGGCGGTCATGACGGGGCGAGCGGAGCGACGGGGGAAAACATCGCCAGGGCGAGCGGAGCGACGGGGGAATTGACCATGTCAGCCGCGGGCGATCAGGTACGCGGACGCGTTCTGTGCGTCGCCGCCGGCGTAGCTCGCACCGGACTGGCCGACACCGACGCCGGACCGGCCGAGTTCGGTGACGCCCTGGGTGGCGAGGGCCTCGTGGCGGCCGCCGTTGGCGCTCAGGCCGGCGGCGGTCTGCAGCGAGACGGGATCGGCCGCGGGCGGCAGGACCACCCCGATCAACGGTGCGGCGGCGGCGTGCGCGGACGCCAGCCGGGCGGTCAGCGCCTCGACCGCGGCGCTGGCGGCGGTGAGGCCTTCAGGGACGACGCGAAGGGTCATCAGCGGTAGTCCTTTCCATGGGTGCGGGTCGAGCCGGCAGACTCGGCCACAAGCGGATTGACGAGCTGGACAAACGTCGGGGTGTCGCTGTCGCCGAGCAGCAGCGCCCGGCCCGCGGGCAGCCGGCTGAACCGGTGGCCGCGCAGTTTGCCGCTGTCCTGCGGGTTGCCGGATAACATCAGTGTGGTCGCCTGCAGGTCGTTGAGCCTGCGCAGCAGCGGTGCGGTCATCACCGCGTGCGCCGATCCGGTCGCCCTGGCAGTCACGATCACCCGAAGCCCGAGATCGCCTGCCTGCGAGAGCAGCCCGATCAGCGGTGTCCACGGCCGCTGCCCCACGTAAGGTCCGCTGACGGCGGGCCCGTCCGGAATCTGGTCGACGTCGTCGATGATCAGATAGTGGGTGTGGCCGCGATAGTTCCACTCGCGCAACTGCTCGGGGGTCAAACCGACCGGCGGACGGCGCTTTTCAATCAGCGCCGACAACCCGAGCATCGCCGGGGTGATGCGGTCGATGTTCGCGGTGTACTCGTTGTCGGCGAACAGCGGTTCGTCGACCAGTTGCAGGCGCCGGTCGATGACGGTGAACGCGACGTCGTCGGCGCCCGAGTTCTCCCGCACCGTGCGGATGATGTGGCGCAGCAGAGTCGTCTTACCGGATCGGTTGTCCCCGAACACCATCACCAGCGGGTTGTGCGCGAAGTCCAGGACGACGGGGGCGAGGTCCTCCTCGCGCTGACCGATGACGACCCGGTCGGGCCCCGGGTACAGCGGCCCGAGCGCGTCGGGCGCCAGTTCGTGCGGCAGCAGCCGCACCGGGGGTGCGCTCTGCTCGGGGAACCGCGCGTTGATGGTGGGGATGAGTTCGAAGGCGGGCGTGGCGAACAGGAAGTGCTCGGCGGCCATCGTCAACCCGCGACCGGGCTGGCCGGCGGGCACGCTGTCGGCGGGGCGGCGCAGGGCGCCGACGATCCGCACGTTGCTGTCGTGGCTGTCGTGCAGTTTGAGTTCGAGCCGCAACCCCAGCCCGTCGCGCATATTGAGCGGCACCTCGAGCCAGTTGGGTGTGGTGATGACGACGTGGATGCCGTACGCCAGACCCGAGTTCACCAACTCGGTCACCTTGTTCAGCAACGGGTTACGCGTGTTGAAGGTGTCGGTGTTGTCGCGGCTGAACGCATACAGGTTGTCGATGACGAGGAACACCTCGCCGTAGCCGTCCGGGAAGGCGTCGCCGCGGGCACCACGCGCCTGCCGGGCCCGCAGCAGCTGCTCGAGCTCGCCGAAGGTGCGCCGGATCCGTTCGGGCTCCAGCGGTGTGGCGACGCTGCCGACATGCGCGAGACCGGCCATCGGGGCCAGCTTGCCGCCGCCGTAGTCGAGGCAGTAGAACGTCACGTCGCGCGGTGAGTGCAACGAAGCCGCGGACAGCATGAACGTCTGCAGCGCGGTCGATTTACCCGACTTCGGCCCACCGTGGATGACCATGTTCGCCGCCGACGAGGTGGCGTCGAACACCAGCGGATCGCGCCGCATCTCGAACGGTTTGTCGATCTCTCCGAGCGGCCACTGCCATTGCCGCGCGGGCACGGCCGAGCGCTGCAGCACCTCGACGAGCTCGATGGGCTCGTCGAGCGGGGGTAGCCACAGCTGCGGAGCCCTTGGCCCGTACTGCGCCAGTTGCCTGCCGATGGTGGTGATCAGTTTCCGTGGCGGCGCCGCCTCGACCTCGGGTTCGGCCGACGGGATGACGGTGTCCGGTTCCGGTTCCACGCGCGATGCCGTGAACAGCTGCGGTTGGGGCAGTGCCCGCACCACGATCGACTTCTCCACCCGCGGGGGATCGTAGATGCCGTCGACGTAGGTGCTGCGGAACTTGATCGGCATCGCACCCGGAGCCGGCACCAGGAAGCCCTCGCCCTTGTGCTCGCGTCCGGATTCGATGTGATAGGCGTCCTCGACCCCGATGATCTGGCGAGAGATGCTGGGGCTGGCCACTTTCAGACCGATGCGGTAGGAGGTGTTCTTGTCGATGTCCTTGATCTTGCCGACGTCGAGGGTCTGCGAGGCGAACAGGATGTGGATCCGGAACGAGCGGCCTTTGCGGGCCACGTAGTCGAACAGGTCGGCGTACTCGGGGTGGTCGGCGAGCATCAGGGTGAACTCGTCGGCGACCACGAACAGCGTGGGCAGGGGCGCCAGGTCATGGCCCGCCGCGATGGCGGCCTCGTACTCGGTGACCGAGTTGAACGCGCTGCCCTGCACCCGGCGGCCGGTCTCCTTGAGCAACTGTTCACGCCGGGCGACCTCACCGCGCAGGGTGTCGGCGAACCGGTCGGCCAGCGACCGCTTCTCGGCCATGTTCGAGATGACCGCGACGACCTGCGGGAAGTCGCGGAAGATGTCGGCGCCGGCCTCACCCTTGAAGTCGGCGTAGATGACGTTCAGCCGCTCGGCGGAATGAGTCGTCAACAGCGCCAACAGGATCGACATCAGTGTCTGCGACTTGCCCGAGCCCGTCATGCCGATCATCAGGCCGTGCGGTCCCATCCCGCCCTCGGCCTCGTCCTTGAGGTCGAAGTACAGCGGCTCACCGGTCGCGGTGATGCCGATCGGCACCCGCAGTTCGTCGTCGCGGCGCCGCGGGGCCCACAGGGCGGCCACGTCGAGCGCGGATGCGTCGGGGATGTCGAGCAGCGTGGTGAAGGTCGAACCGCCGGTGGTGGTAGAGCGGGCGTGGCTCGGGTTGGAGTCCCAGCGCGACAGCCGCCGCGCGAGGTGGCTGGCGTCGGCGACGCCGAGGGTGTCCGCGGAGTCGACGTAGTGCTGCCAGCCCCCGGTCTGCCACCGTTCGATCCTGCCGTCGGCGATCCGCAGGATCGGCCGCTCCGGGTTCGAGTACTGCTCCCGGTGCGGTGCGTTCGCGACCCGGTGCACGACGGTCACGCCGACCAGGCCGGGCGTGCGGATCAGGTCGTCGATGTCGGCGTCGGGGTCGTCGACGACGACCAGCAGGTGGCGGAACGCGCGGTCGGAGTCGCCGGGGAAGGCGGGGCGGTCGGCCAGTGCCGGGGCCAGCGACGCGCGCAGTCCGGCCACGTCGGCGGACAGGTGACGGGCCGGCCCGACGCCGTCGGCTTCGCCCGCAACGTCGGTGTGCGGCAACCACTTCAGCCACGACCAGTCGTCCCCGTCGACGTCGGGGGCGGCCAGCGCCACCCCGAGAAGGCTCGGGTCGTGCCAGGTGACGGCCTGGGCGATCCAGGCCCGCAGTGCCCCGCGCACCTCGTCCGTTTCGCCGGACACGGTGATCCGCGAGACCTTCGTGATGTCGATGCCCGCCGGCGCGTCGCGCACGGTGCGCTGGACGTCGAGCAGGCCGCGCAGCGTGGTGTGCGACACCGGCTCGAGGTCGATCTCGTCGGCGGTGTCCTTCACCCGCAGCGTGGTGTCGAGCGGGGTGTCGTGCAGACCGGCGCGCAGCACCAGGAAATCGCCGTCACGCGGATCGCGTTCCCACTGCCTGCGGGTACCGGGAATCGTCGTCAGCACGTCGGGCGCCGGATGCGACCACTCCAGCGCCGCACGCTGTTCGGCGGCGTGGGCGCGCACGTTGTCGCGCACCACCGACAGGTAGCGCAGGTAGTCGGCGCGTTCGGCGTCGACCTCCTCGGTGCGCATCTTGTTGTCGCTGCCGCGGTAGAGGGCGGTCGCGGCCAGTAGCAGCACGAACGGGAAGAACAGCGTCGTCGGCGAGATGAGGCGCATGCCGGTCGCGACCAGCGCCACGATCATGCCGACGATCAGCAGCACGATCAGGTAGGGCAGTACGCGACGCAGCAGCGACGGCGGCACCAGCCGCGGCAGTTCCGGCGGCGGCTCGATGGTGATGGTGCCCTTGCGGGTCGCCGGCGGGGGCAGCCGGCGGTGCGCCTCGAAGATCAGCCGGCTCATCGGTTCTCCAGACGCGCGGGATTCGAATCGGGTGTCAGGGTGTCGTGGGCGAGCAGCGCGTCGTCACGCGACAGCGTCGGCCCGGCGGCGAACTGCGCCAGGACCGACCACGGCACGGGGACGGGCGGCGCAGAAAGGCCCAGCGCGCCGATGGTCTGGTCGTTTTCTCCCGGTTCGATGCCGTAACGCACCCCGGTGTCGCCGACCCAGAACAACGAGCCCGCCGTCGGCGATCCCGGTTCCTGGCCGACAGTCTGGACGAAGTAACCGCGCCCGGGCGCGAGCGCCACCCGGTCGGCGGTCACGCCGTTACCGGCCCCGACGAGGTCGAGCGTGCGCATCCCCTCCGGCATCGGCAGCGCCGCCCCCGACAGCACACTCAGCGAACTCTGCTCGGCGTCAGCCGGTTTCGTCCATTGGGCGCAGGTAACAGGTTCGGCTGCGGCGTCGACGACCGTGACAGGTGCCGCCGGGTAGGCATCGGCGTCGAGGAGTTGTGACACCGGCAGCCGGGACACCTGGTCGGCACCGAGGCGCGGTGGCTGGTTCAGGCCGTAGGAGTTGGTGTTGCGCAGGATCGCGGCCAGGACCTGCGAGACGGGTTGAAGTCCGTCGGGCAGCACGGCGTAGTAGCGGATCGTGTTGTCGGCCTCGAAGGCGGCGACGACGGCCCCGACGGGTGCCTCCACCGGAAGCGGGAACCGCGGCGGCGTACCGGCGTCGGGGATCGGCGGAGCGCTGAGCGCAGGCGCTTCGGGGATGGCGTTGAACAGTCCGGGCGCGATGGGCCGCGGCGCCGTCGCGGTGCCGCCGAAGCCGAGGGCGTCGGTGACAGCGCGGTTGGCCAGGTCGACCGGGCTGCGCCGGCCGTCCCACAACAGCCACGCGCCGGCGTCGTTCGACACCAGCACGGCGTGGTCGTCGGCGAGGGGTTCGGCCCGTTCACCGCCGTCGGCCACCGGGCCGCCGAGCACGGTCACCCCCGTGTTCGCACCGGAGGAGGCGTCGCACACCGTCCACTCGGCGTCACGGGAGTCGTTCTGCACCATGCGTTCCGGGGCGCCGGGGATGCCGACCAGGTTGCCGCGGGGGAACTGGTCGATCTCGCTGGTCTTGACCGTTGTCGGGTTGTCCGCCCGCCCGGCGATCAGGCGCGCCGAGGTGAGGTTGAGCACGGGGTGCAGTTGTTCGCCGATGCGCACGTAGAGCGCCGCCGTCGACCGGTCGGCCAGCACGGCGTCGGTTCCCGCGGAGCCGCCAGGACGGATCAGTGAGAAGACGAAGCACCCCGCGAGACCGGTGATGAGGATCAGCCCGCCGGTGAGGACCGCACGCGATTGGGTGCGCAACGGGTCGACGAGCATCCGGGTGTCATGCAGCGCGACGCCGGAAGCGATGCGGCGCATGACGAAACGCCATCCCGACACCTGGTGACGGGTGACGAAACCGCGGCGGTAGGTGACGCGTTCGGGATTGTCGTTGGCCGGCGTGCGCGAACTGAACGACCGCCGGTCGCCGGGGCCGGTCATGCCGACACCGTCAGCCCGAGACCGCGCAGCAGCGGTTCGGCCGACTTGCGCACGTCGTCGACGGTGATCGTCATCAGTTCCTCGTCGGTGAAGTCGTCGTTGGCCGAATGGTCGAGGCGGTACTCGCGCTCTTCCTCGGACCGCTCGACGAGGTTGCGGACGAACCGGCCGTTACCGGCGATGTCCAGGCTGCGCCGGTCGACGCCGTTGGCGTCCGGGCTCGACGATTCGGCCAGTTGGGCGAACAACTTCTCCATGTCGTCGTGGGCGGCCGGGTCGAAGACGCTGTCGCGCTTCTCGGCCATGCGCACGGCCATCTCGACGAGCTCACCCGGCGCGTAGGAGGGGAAGTCGATGCTGCGGGTGAACCGCGACCGCAGACCCTCGTTGGCGTCGAGGAACATGTCGAGGTCCTTGCGGTACCCGGCGATGATGACCACCAGGCGGTCGCGGTCGTTCTCCATCCGCGCCAGCAGCGTGTCGATGGCGACCAGCCCGAAGTCGTTCTTCGCGCCGGTCGACACCAGCGCGTACGCCTCGTCGAGAAACAACACGCCGTCGAGCGCGGAATCGATGATCGCGTTGGTCTTCGCCTCGGTCTCGCCGATGTGCTGGCCGATCAGGTCGGCGCGGTGCACCTCGCGGACGGTCTCCTTGCGCAGCATCCCCAGGCCGCAATAGATCTTGGCGACGACGCGCGCGATCGTCGTCTTACCGGTGCCGGGCGGGCCCGCGAACACCAGGTGGTTGGTGCGCTGGGCGACGGCCAGACCGCGCTCCTGGCGGCGGATGGCCATCGCCACCGAACTCTTCAGGCGCGCCACCTGGTACTTGACCTCTTCGAGCCCGATGAACTCGGCCAACTCGGCTTCGGCCTCGACGAGCAGGTGGGCCTTGCGGTCCTTGGCGCCCGGGTCGACGAAATCGGATTCGCTGGGTTCGGTCTCGGGGTCCCACGGATTGCTGCGTGCCTCGACGCGGGCCGCGGTGGTGGTCACCAGCCCGAACGTCGGATCGGTCAGCGCGGCCTCGATCTCCGCGTTCTCCGGGTTGGCCGCGTAGAGGTCCTGCAGGACTTCGGCGGCGTCCTCCTCCTCACCCTGCGCACGCAGCGTGAGGCCTTTCGCGAGCCCGCCGTCGACCGCGGCGACCGCGACCGGTCCCGCGGGTTCGGCGAGGTAGGACATCGCGGGGGCGAACATGCCGAGCCGGGCCAGGGCGATGCCGAGGGTGATCCGCACGGCGTGCGCATACGTCGCGTCGAGTGACGCATCGTTGACGACGGGAGTGAGCAGCCGGACGACATCCGACCAGCGCTGCGTGCGGTGGTGGATCGCGACGCGAAGCCAGCGGGCCTGCGGCCATCCGGGGCGCTTCTCGATCAGCTCCCCCACCAGCGCGTCGGCGTCGGCGTACGCGCCGTTGTCGCAGAGCGCAGCCGCGTAGGACAGTTGGAAGTCGTCGGGGTCGGCGGCCCGGAACTGGAGGTACAGCCCGCTGTCGTAGTGGTAGCCCAGCGCACCCGGCGCGAGTTCGACGTGCCGCTGCAGCGCACCCGCACTGCCGCGGGTCGACCAGATCGCCTCGACGACGCGAGCCGAGACGTCCCCGGCGGCGGCCAGACCGGTCCACGCGTCGCACTGTTCGTGCGCGATATGGGTCAGCGCGGCGAATCCGGTGCGGGCGGCGGGGAGGTCGGCGGGGCGCTGCCGGTCGTTGACCGTCAGGCCCAGGGCACGGCAGCAGGTGGCAAACCGGCTGACCACGTCACGGTCGACCCGGGTAGACGCGGTTCTCGGCGCTGCGAGCGTGTCAGTAGGCATTTCCATTGGTCGTTACGCGCGGGAGCACACGGCCCCCGCATTCTCCCCTTAAGTATGGCTAGGCTAACTTTCGCTGAAGTTAGCATTGCACAACCTAAGTGTCGAGACGCACGGCGGCCCGATGCCCCGGTGACCCTGCTCACCCCTTGGTTCCGCAACCAGTCGAATCGCGCTGAGCATCGCGCCGGCCTCGGGATCGGAGGCGGGCATCGGAACCGACTCCTCCACGGCAGCCCAGCAACCCGGCGCGGACAGCGCGTCGATGCCGCGAACAAGCCGTCCTGCGCGACCGCGCGTAGGTACATCAGCAACCCTTCGGCCAGCCACGCCGAGGGTCTGGCCGACGCCGCGGCGACGCGTCAGATCAGCGGGCGCCCCGTGCGGATGCGCCGATCCAGGTCCTTGAGCAGCACGTTGAACGGGAACTGCCGGACGAACCGCGGCAGGACGTGGTTGACAGTGCGCAGCACTCCGATCAGCCGGTCGAAGCTGCGCTGCCGCTCGGCATCCCACGGCAGCCGCATCTCGTCGCGGAAGCGCTGCGGTAGGAAGCCGGTGGTGATCAGCAGGGCGAGTGCTTCGTTGCGCCGCTGCAGCGGTCCGGGCAGTCTCAACCCGCGCAGCCGCGACGCCGCGATCGGATAGAGGTATTCGCGGACGGTGTCGTCGATGTGGACCTTGTCGAGCGACTCCTGCCAGTATTTGTCGAACGCCGCCCGGTCGGCGGGCCACATCTCCGGCGGCACCTGCAGTGTGGTGCCCATCGTCATGCTGTCGCGGTAGTGCTCTTCGGCGGCCTGCTCGTCCATCTCTCCGACGAACAGCCGGTAGATGTCCACCGCACCCTTGTACAGACATGCCGCCACCCACAGCTGCAGGTCTTTGTCGAAAGCGTGGTAGGACACCGGGCTTTCGTCCGTCGAGTACACCTGCGCGTGCGCCTTGTTCACCGCCCGACGGAACGCCGCCTTCTGCGCGTCGCTCCCCCGGGTTGCCACGGCCAGATAGGTGAACGTGGTGCGGGCACGTTTGACCGGATGAAGGTCGACGCGGCCGCTCTCGACGCGGCTCTCGAGCACTCCGTACCCGACGCCCGGACGGGCCAGCTGCATGATCACGTTCGCCGGGCCGGCAAGCAGCGCGACGCCCATCAAGCCGTCCTCCATGCCGGCCGCGCGGCGCGCCAGCGTGGGCGGCGGGGTGAGCGCGTCGGGATGGGCCGGTGCGCTGACCGGACGCTCGACATGCGGAAGCGGTTCCTTGACCGTCATCGGCCACCCCCGGAAAGTGAGAACGAATGTTTCCTGATTTTCTCCCGCCACGTCGACGGGTGTCAAGATGGACGCATGGGACAGGTCCGCCCCTACCGCGGCGTCGAGGCTCCGGAGCGCCTCGCGCAGCGCAGGCAGCGCTTCCTCGAAGGGGGCCTGGACCTGCTCGGATCCCCCGGACACGACCTCGCCGACCTCACGGTCCGGGCGATCTGCCGGCAGGCCGGGGTGGCGGTCCGGTACTTCTACGAGAGCTTCACCGACAAGGACGACTTCGTCGCGTCGGTGTTCGACTGGGTGATCAACGGCATCGCCACGACGACACAGGCCGCTGCGGCCGCCGCACCGCCGCGCGCACAGAGCCGTGCGGTGATGACCGACATCGTCCGCACCATCTCCGAAGACCCCAGGATCGGCCGGTTGCTGTTCAGCTCACACCTGTCCAACGCCGTCGTCACGCGCAAACGCGCCGAGTCCGGCGCACTGTTCGCGATGCTGTCCGGCAGGCATGCCAGCGCCGCACTCCGGCAGTCCGAGAACGACCGGATCAAAGCCGCCGCCCACTTCGCCGTGGGTGGCGTCGGGCAGACCATCAGCGCGTGGCTGGCCGGCGACGTGGCGCTCGCGCCAGAGCAGCTCGTCGACCAGCTCACCGTCATGATCGACCAACTCGCCGATCCGCGCCTGTACTGACACCCTGTGCGCCACAGCTATTTTCGCGCAACCCGCTGCCAACGGGGCGGCTCGACTCTACGATCGGTCGATCGGCGCCTCGAGCGAGAGGATCCAGTGACCAGAAGTTCGATGTCGAAAACGCCCGGCGTCACAAGGGAATTCGTCGGGCTGAACTCTCCGGCCGCCCTGCGGGCGGGCTCGGGCGGCCATCCCTGCCAGGGCATCTACCACCGCGGGATGGGCCGCAGGCCCAAGGTCGCGATCATCGCCGCGCACTACCAGATCGACTTCTCCGAGCACTATCTCGCCGACTACATGGCCACCCGCGGGATCGGGTTCCTCGGTTGGAACACCCGCTTCCGCGGATTCGAGAGCAGTTTCCTGCTCGATCACGCACTCGTGGACATCGGCGTGGGTGTGCGCTGGCTGCACGAGGTGCAGAACATCGAAACCGTGATCCTGCTGGGCAATTCCGGAGGCGGCTCGTTGATGGCCGCCTATCAGGCACAGGCGTGCGACAAGCATGTCGCCCCGCTCGACGGGATGCGGCCGGCGGCCGGCCTGGGTGACCTGCTGCCCGCGGACGGTTACATCGCGAGCGCCGCTCATCCCGGCCGGCCGGACGTGCTGACCGCGTGGATGGACGCCTCGGTGGTCGACGAGGCGGATCCGCTGGCGAGCGATCCCGGGCTCGACCCGTTCGACGAGCGCAACGGGCCGCCCTACTCCCCTGAATTCGTGGATTGTTACCGCGCCGCGCAGTTCGCGCGCAACGAGGCGATCACCGACTGGGTGGAATCGGAGTGGACGCGGGTCCGCGCGGCCGGCTTCTCCGACCGGCCGTTCACCGTGCTGCGGACATGGGCGGACCTCCGCATGGTCGATCCCACCTTGGAACCGTCGAACCGCCCGGCGAACACCTGCTACGTCGGCACCCCGGTCAAGGCCAACCGCTCCGCACACGGAATCGCCGCGGCCGCGACGCTGCGCAACTGGCTCGGCATGTGGAGTCTGCGCCACGCTCAGACCCGCGCGGAACCGCATCTCGCGCGCATCAGATGCCCCGCACTGGTGGTCACCGCCGACCAGGACACCGGCGTCTTCCCGTCGGACGCCCGACGCATCCACGAAGCGCTTTCGAGCGAGGACAAGACCAGCGCGTCGATCGACACCGACCACTACTTCACCACCCCGGGTGCCCGCAGCGAGCAGGCCGACCTCATCGCGAAGTGGATCGCCAAACGGTGGCGCTGAGCATCGAGGCCGCCGCGGACGCGAGGTAGCCTGGCTCCCAACCAAACGGTTAATAGGGAAGGCAACGAAGCTATGCCCATTGCGATCACCGAAGAGCACAACGCCCTCGCCGATTCCGTGCGCTCCCTAGTGGCGCGGGTCGCGCCGTCCGAAGTGCTCCACGATGCGCTCGAGAACCCGGTCCCCAACCCACCCCCGTTCTGGAAGGCGGCGGCCGAGCAGGGGCTGCAGGGTGTCCACCTCCCCGAGTCCGCCGGCGGCCAGGGCTTCGGCATCCTCGAACTGGCCATCGTGCTGGCCGAATTCGGCTATGGCGCGGTTCCCGGCCCGTTCGTCCCCTCGGCGATCGCCAGTGCGCTGATCGCCGCCCATGACCCCGACGCCAAAGTGCTCAGCGACCTGGCCTCCGGTGACGTCATCGCCGCCTACGCGATCGATTCCGGCCTGACCGCCACCCGGCACGGGGACGGGTTGGTCGTCCGCGGCGAGGTGCGCGCCGTACCCGCCGCCGCGCAGGCCTCCGTCCTGGTGCTGCCCGTCGCCGGCCTCGACGATGCGAGCAGCGGGGACGAATGGGTGGTCTTCGACGCAGAACAACTGGAGATCGAACCGGTGGCGAGCGTCGACCCGCTGCGGCCCGTCGCCCACGTGCGCGCGAACGCCGTCGAGATCGGTGACGACCGCGTGCTGCGTAGCCTCACCCGTCCGGTGGCCCGGGCGCTGATCGTCACCCTGCTGTCCGCCGAGGCGATCGGCGTGGCGCGGTGGGCAACCGATACGGCGGCCGCCTACGCCAAGATCCGCGAACAGTTCGGCAGGCCGATCGGCCAGTTCCAGGCCATCAAACACAAGTGCGCCGACATGATCGCCCAGACCGAGCGGGCCACGGCCGCAGTGTGGGATGCCGCGCGCGCCCTCGACGGGACCCGCGAAAACGGTTCAGCGGATTCACATTTCGAGTTCGCCGCCGCCGTCGCCGCGACGCTCGCCCCGACCGCTGCGCAGTATTGCGTCCAGGAGTGCATCCAGGTGCACGGCGGCATCGGCTTCACCTGGGAGCACGACACCAACGTCTACTACCGCCGCGCGCTGGTGCTCGCCGCCGCCTTCGGCCGCCGATCGGATTACCCGCAGCACGTGGTCGACACGGCGACCACCACGGGTATGCGCCCGATCAACATCGACCTCGACCCCGACACCGAGAAGCTGCGCGAGGAGATCCGCGCCGAGGTCGCCGGGCTCAAGGCGCTGCCGCGCGAGGACCGCACCGTCGCGATCGCCGAGGGCGGCTGGGTGGTGCCGCACCTGCCCAAGCCGTGGGGACGTGGCGCCGGTCCGGTGGAGCAGATCCTCATCGCCCAGGAGTTCGCGTCCGGGCGGGTCAAGCGCCCGCAGATGGGGATCGCGGCCTGGCTGATCCCCTCGATCGTGGCGTTCGGCACCGACGAGCAGAAGCAGCGGTTCCTGCCGCCCACCTTCCGCGGCGAGATGATCTGGTGCCAGTTGTTCTCCGAGCCGGGAGCCGGATCCGATCTGGCGAGCCTGACCACCAAGGCCACCAAGGTCGACGGCGGCTGGCGCATCACCGGCCAGAAGATCTGGACCACCGGCGCGCAGTACTCCCAGTGGGGTGCGCTGCTCGCACGCACCGACGCCAGCGCGCCGAAGCACAATGGCATCACGTACTTCCTGCTCGATATGAACAGCGAAGGCGTCGAGGTCAAACCGCTGCGCGAGCTGACCGGCAACGCGATGTTCAACACGGTGTTCATCGACGACGTGTTCATCCCCGACGAACTCGTCCTCGGTGAGGTCAACCGCGGCTGGGAGGTCAGCCGCAACACTCTGACCAACGAGCGGGTGTCGATCGGCAGCAGCGAGCCACCGTTCCTGGCCACGCTCGACGGTTTCGTCGGATTCATCCGCGACGGCCACTTCGATCGGATCGGCCAGAACAAGGCCGGGCAGCTGATCGCCGAAGGGCACGCCGCCAAACTGCTCAACCTGCGCTCGACGCTGCTGACGCTGGCCGGCGGGGACGCGATGCCGTCGGCGGCCGTCTCCAAGCTGTTGTCGATGAAGACCGGTCAGGGCTATGCGGAGTTCGCGGTGTCGTCGTTCGGCACCGACGGCGTGCTCGCCGAACCGGATTCCCTGGAGTTCACGTGGGTGGAATACCTGCTCGGCAGCCGCGCGACGACGATCTACGGCGGCACGACGGAGGTCCAATTGAACATCATCGCCGAGCGTTTACTGGGGCTGCCTCGCGATCCGTAATGTGCGACGTGTTTGATGGGTCCGCCAGCCGGGAACAACAGGCGATCAGCGTCCGTTGAGTGCTGTGCCATTCGCCGCTACAACCCAAGAGGCAGTCATCATGACCGTGGACTACGACGCACCGCGCCGCAAGCAAGAAGACCTGGAAACCGACTCGCTCGACGAACTGCCGGTCGGGCGCAGCGATGCCCGCGCAGCAGTCCTCGACCTCGAAGACGCCGACCCGCTGGAGTCCGTCGAACTCCCCGGGGCCGATCTGTCCGGTGAGGAACTCACCGTGCGGGTCATCCCCAAGCAGGCCGACGAGTTCACCTGCACGAGTTGTTTCCTGGTGTTCCACCGCAGCCGGTTGGCCCGCAACGCCGGCGACGCGCTGATCTGCGCCGACTGCGCCTGACGTAGACACCGGCCCCCGGCGGGCCGGCAGCATACGATCACGGCGTGACGACGCGGCACGGCACGGTGCGCAGGGTCATGTGGCGCACCGTCCCGATCCTGATGGCGCTGTACTTCGTCAACTATCTGGACCGCACCAATCTCGGCATCGCCAAGGCCGACATCAGCGCGCACCTGCAGCTGTCGGCCACGATGTTCGGCTTCGCCTCGGGCATCTTCTTCATCGGCTACGTCCTCGTGGAAGTACCGTCCAACCTCGCGCTGCACCGGTTCGGGGCGCGCCGGTGGCTGGCCCGCATCGCGGTGTCCTGGGGGATCGTGGTCGTCGCCATCGGATTCGCGCCGAACGCCCCGACCCTGCTGGCGCTGCGCTTCCTGCTCGGGATGGCCGAGGCCGGGCTGTTCCCCGGCGTGATCTTCTACCTCAGCCGCTGGTTCCCGGGTGCCTACCGGGCCCGGGTCGTCGCGATGTTCATGCTGGCCAGTCCAGTCGCCGCGGCGGTCGGCACACCGGTGGGCGCGTGGCTGATCGACGTCGGCGACGGACTGTTCGGGCTGGCCGGATGGCAGGTCATGATGATCTGCTCGGGTCTCCCGGCGATCGTGCTCGGCGTCGTGTGCTGGTTCTACCTGACCGATCGGCCCGCCGACGCCACCTGGCTGCCCGACGACGAAAAGCGTTGGCTGACAGATGCTCTTGCGGCAGAGGAGCGCGAGGTCAGCAGCCGGTTCGACTTCCCGCTGCGGCGTGCGCTGACCAGCCCGCGGGTCTGGGCGCTCGCGGTGGTGTACTTCGGCGTCGCCTACGGCCTGTATGCGCTGGCGTTCTTCCTGCCGTCCATCATCGCCGGTTTCCGCGAAAGCTTCGGGCTGACGCTGTCCATCGAGCAGGTCGGGCTGATCACCGCGATCCCCTACTCGTTCGCCGCGGTGTCCATGTACCTGTGGTCGCGCCACGCCGACCGCACCGGCGGACACGCCTGGCACGTCGCGATTCCCATGCTGATCGGCGGGCTGGCGATACCGGTCGCGTTGTACCTCGACAGCCCGGTGCTGGTGATGATCCCGGTGACGCTCGCCGCCATGGGGGTGTTCAGCGCGATCCCCAGCTTCTGGGCCCTGCCGTCACGGTTCCTCACCGGTGCCGCCGCGGCCGGTGCGATCGGGCTGATCAACTCCGTCGGCAATCTGGGCGGATTCGCCGCCCCGTACCTGACCGGTGCCCTCGACGATGCGATGGACTCGGCCAGGGCGGGCATGTGGGCGGTCGGGGTGATGATGGTGATCTCCGCGGCGGTCGTGCTCGTCCTACGTACGGCCCCCGACCCGGCCACGAGAAACTAGGCGCCCGGTCGCCGCGCCGGGATGGACGCGTTCACATCGCCTCGTTTACAGATACCGGCGCCGGGTAGTGCCTGCGGTATCCCAGAAAAAACTCGGATCGGAGGAAGACATGGCTACTGGAGAGACCGGCTTCGACGATGTGACGTTCGACTTGATCTCAGTTCAGTACCACTCGCTCAAAGCGGGGCACGACTACGGGCAGTACGTGCGGGACGCACGCAACGCCGGCCTCGACGACATCGCGTCGTTCTTCGAACAGGTGATGTCCGAGGACTCGGCGCGGGCGCGCCAGTGCCACGAATTCCTGGGCAGGATGCAGGGATCCTCGGCCGCGGGTCCCGCCACCAGCTGAATCAACCCGTCGACACCCGGAGCACCGCGGCAGTGTCAACGCGGTGTCATCCGAAGTGGCGCCCGGGGGACTGTTCGTGCGTCGAAGCCACCGTCTCATCCCCTCATCGCCCCGGTCCGGCATTCCCCACAATGATCGACGATTTCTCGTACCGGGTGGAGACGACCACAGAAAACGGTTGGCTGCGGGGCAATACTCAAGCGGCCACGGTGTCCATACCGGCGAGGCGGCCGGGACCCAGGAGGACTTTGGGGCGGTTCAATCGCCACCGATGGCATCCCTCGTCGAGGGCGTCGCGGACTGCGGAGGCGATGAGCGATGTTTCCTCGGCCGACGCGCAGCGCCCCTGGGGCGTCGGACGTCCTGTCAGGGTCAACCGCACCGGACGCAATGCGCAGGAGCGTAGGTAGGCCAGCCTGCAGAGCATCCGCTCAGTGGCGTCTGCCCATTCGATCCGGCCGCTGGAATCATCTACTTCGCAATGTAATCCGATGACCTGTAGTCGGCGGTGAGGTACGGGGACCGGCGCACCGCCGCCTAGATAGATGTACTTGGTGCGGTGGGCGAACTCGGCCAGAAGCGCCGATTCGGCGGCAGTGCACACCACGAACCGCGAGACGCCGGCATTCACCGCACGGCGGATCGTCTCCGGTGTCGAGCCGCACCGCAGGACGACCTGGACCGGACGGATGCTGTTGCGCGCCAGCACCTCCAAATCGTCCTCGTTCTGCGCGAAGACCGAGACGCCGTGCGCTCTCACCCATCGTGCCGCCCCACGGTCGATCAGGTCCGTCGCCGTGACGCCGTACCCCGCCGACGGCAGGACGCGGCGAACAGCCGTCAAAGACGCGCCGAGGTCGACGGCGGTGTCTTCCTGTGCAAGTGCGGTTGTCATGTTTCATACCTACCCCGCTCCGCGCCCTGAGGGGGCTGACCCAACGCAACACTGACGCCGCTGCGGTGAATTTTGACGGCTTCCTGACACCGCACCTGTTTCTGCCCGCGCCGGATCAGGATCAAAGGGACGTCAAGGGCTGCGTGCTCTGTGACAACCAGCTCACCGAGTGATCCGGCTGCGGTGCAACTCATTGCAGGTTCGCTCTTTCACGCGCCGTCATCGCGCCCCACACGCCGTACATTTCCGGGGTGTGCAGCGCATGCTCACGGCAGCTGAGGATCACCGGGCACTCCTGGCATATGTCTTTGGCCCGCTCCTCACGTGACCTCAGACCGTCCCGCCCGCCGCTTTCGGGGAAGAACAGCTCGGCGGGATAGTCCCGGCAGCGCCCGCGCATCTGCCAACTCCACAAGTCCCACAGCGGTCGTGGCAACGCCGGCGAACCACCGTGCTTCAACGCCTCGAGCCGGCTATGCGCGCTCAACGGATGTCCTTTCATTCAGCGGACTGTGTTCGGTGAGGCAGCTACTCGCCATCCAGCAGTGCGGCATATCCGGCCCGCTGACACAGGGCACCGACAGCGCTCTCCACCCATTCGCGGTCGCGCGCCAACAGATCGGCGATGGTCTCGCGGCGAACGAGTCCGGTCGCCCTGCCACGGTCGACACTCACCAGTGGTGGGCGCCCCACCATGTTGTACGTGGAGGCCATGCTGTGGTGATAGGCGCCGGTGCAGGCCACCGCCAGAAGGTCGCCGGGCTTCAAGTCGGACGGCAACTCGACGTCGCGGACGAGTTCGTCGCCGGCTTCGCAATGACGCCCGGCGATGGTCATCAGCTGTGTGGGCGCCGTGGAGCGGCGGTTGGCCACGGTGGCAGTGTATTTCGCGCCGTAGAGCTCGACTCGGGGGTTATCGCTCATGCCACCGTCCACGGCCACAAAGGTCCGCGCGCCCGGCTGGGTCTTGATCCCCAGGACCCGGTACACGGTGACTCCGGCGCGCGCGCTGATGGCGCGGCCGGGCTCCATCACGATCTGCGGCCGCGGGAAGTCGCGCTGCGCGCACGTGGAGTCCACTGCCTCGCCGACCGCCGCCGCCAGCTCGGTGATGTCGAGCTCGGCGTCGGTGTCGACATACGGAACGCCGTGCCCGCCACCCATGTTGAGCTCCTTGAGCAGCAGGTCGTGCTGGTCGCGGATGTCGGCCATTGCCATGATCATTCGACGGGCCGTCTCGCCGTAGAGGGCGGGGTCGGTGACCTGGGAGCCGATATGGCAGTGCAAGGCGACGAGCGAGAGCGCGGGCTCGGCAAGTACGCGGGTCACCGCCTCGGTGGCCTGGGCGCTTCCAAGCGGGAATCCGAACTTCTGGTCGGTGATGCCCGTGGTCACCGCTGCGTGCCCGTGGATGTCGACACCGGGTGTCACGCGGATCAGCACCGACTGGGGTCGACGGGCGATGCGGGAAAGATGATCGATCTCGGTCAGGGAGTCGATGACGATGCGTCCCACACCCGCGGTCACGGCGCCACGAAGATCATCGAAAGACTTGGCGTTGCCGTGGACGATGATGCGGGCGGGGTCCACGCCCCCGGCGAGCGCCACCGTCAACTCGCCGCTGGAGCACACATCGACGCCGATGTGCTCCTCAGCAGCCCACCGTGCCACCGCGGTGGTCAGAAGGGCTTTGCCCGCGTACACCAGCTCGACGTCGGGCAGAGCCTGGCGGTAGCTGCGGACCCGATGCCGGAAATCAGCTTCGTCGAGCACATAAGCCGGCGTCCCGAACCTGCCGGCTATCTCGGTCAGCGCAACGCCGCCTACGCACAACCGCCCCGACGCGTCGAGGTCGGCCGTGAGCGGCCAAATCGGTGTGGAGAGCTTCGGGTCGGGGAGCACAGCGTCGTGCCTTTCGCAGTCAAGGGAGGTCATACTCCTCACCTTGCGGGCAGTGAGGCGCGAAACCCACTGTCTTGACGCCACGTTGACGGTGATGGTCCGCATTTTGACGCATTGCCACCGGTCTGTCGCGGTGGAGACGTCTCCGGATTGGCGGCTCGATCCGCTTCTGTCGGAGGCCGTCCGAACGGGCGTGCCCATCAACATCGCGCAAAGATTCACCCCGACGATGTAGGGGGTACGTATGGACCCGGTCAGCGCGCCACTTTTCCCGTACACCTGAACGCATGACACTTGCTTTGCAGACCGATGAGGAACCTCCATCACCGACCTCCCGCGCGCTGACACCACGAGCCTTCGTCAACGCCGGTTGCAGCGTCCCCGCTGCCGCGCTGACCGATCGGGAGCTGGCGGGCTGGGTTCGCTCCCGTAGTGTCTCGGTCACCGCACGAGACGACCACGACCTCGACCTGGTGCAGTACCACAACATCCGGGCCGTCCAAGTGGTGTACCGGTGCGGGACGGCCACGACTGCCCTCCGCCGCGCCGTGGCACTCGGCGTCTCCCGATTCGTCGTCAGCACACCACAACACATGGCTCGGATCGCCGAAAGCGCACCCAGCACGAGGTACCTCTACCTTGACGACCAGGCGCCGCTCATGCTGGGCGACAAGCGCCTGAAGGTCATCGGCTTGCACACCGAGGTCACCGATCCTGAGAGCGCTGCCGAATGGGCCTGTGCAGCGCAGCGTCTGATAGGCCGTTCGGCGGTTCTGAAAGCCTGCGGGTCGACCGTCAAACGGATCGCCCTCAGCGGCGGGTCGACACAGTTGTGGCTGGCTCCTGACGCCTCGCACGCGAGCAGAATCGTCGGCGCTGTCGATCAAGCGGTACGGGACGAGTGTCAGCACTGGCAGCTGACCCGCCCAGCCGTGACACTGGCGGCCTTGACCGCTGTGTGAGCCACCGCTGTACCCAGGTGGTGGATCGCACGCCCGGGGTGCGAACGTCCCGGGCGTGGAAAAGAACTCGCAAAATTGTGGCTACCCGCCATCAAGAAGGCGTATGAACCCGGTGGATTGAGTCCGCGGACCGGTAGACCTGACTGCTGTGGGTACAGTGGCATCTCTCCGCAGGACGTGGCGACGGCAATCGATGACGCTTCTCGACGGCCACTTTCCCTGGGGTGCAGTCATTTCCACACCCTTGCGCTACGGCGCCACCCAGCGACAATTGATCGTCTATCCGCCAGGCATCACGAAGACGGACCGGCGGTGGCTACGACTATGGCGCGGATTCGCCATCTGGGGTGGACCGCTGTGGTTCGCACTGCAGGTGTGCCTGTTCCACGTGATGGCTCCGTGGCACGCTATCGCCGCCGCCGTCGGCGTCTGTTCCGCCGCGGGCGCTACCGCCTTTGTGATGGCCGCAGCCACTCGGGGCCGGGTGCGCACCCTGACGGCCTGCGTGTTCGCCGCGGGGGCCGATCCCGACTCGGCGAAAGATCAACGCCGGCTGCGGTTGTTCGCGACAACGCTGCTCGCCGCCCACGTCCACCACAGCCGCGGTGAGCTGTCCGCAGTGGAGTACGAGATGCTCTGGTGGCACGTCTACGACGCCATGGCACCGGAGTCCGGCCCACCTCGCAACCCTCGGACCGCATCTCAGCAGGACTGAAGTGACACAGCGGGTGCCGACTCAGAAGTGCAACCGCGAGCCGACGATGACGGTGCGCTCTGGTGGCAGGTTGAAGTATCCCGCCACATCCGCTGTCATCAGCGACGTCGCGACGAACAGTCGTTTACGCCACGCCCCCATGTCGCCGTCGCCGTCGGGAATGAGTTCCACGTGTGACAGGAAGTAGGATGCGGCGCCCAAGTCGATCCCACCCTCGGCGGCATCGTCGGGCACGAGCGTCAGCGCGGCGGGGATGTCGGGGCGCTGCATGTAGCCGGTGTTCACCGTGACATGGAGGACGCCGTCGTCTCGGTAGCCGAGGTTGTCCACCGTCACCCGCTGTGCGTCGGGCACCCTGGGTACCGGCATGGTCTCGACAGCGACGATGACGACGTGTGCGTGGAGGACATGGTTGTGTTCGACATTTGCCCGCATCGCCAGCGGAGTGGTGTCATCACCGCGGTTGAGGAATACCGCGGTGCCCGGGAGGCGGACCGGACCTGGGCGTTGCCGGCCCAGGTCGTCGATGAACGGCCGCAGCGGCCCTTCGATCTTACGACGCGCGGTGGTCACCAGATGCCGGCCTCGCTGCCAGGTGGTCATCACTGTGAATGCCACGACGGCGATGACGAGCGGGAGCCAGGCGCCGTGCACGAGTTTGGTCAGATTCGCGGTCAGGAACAACAGGTCGACCGTCAACAGCACCGCACCACCTGCGAGCATCGCCCACAGTGGCCACTTCCATTGCTGTCGTGCGTAATACAGGAACAGCAGGGTGGTGATGGTGATGGTGCCGATTACCGCCATGCCGAATGCGTAGGCCAGGGCGGCCGAGGTTTCGAAGGCGAACACGAGCGTCAGCACCGACACCATGAGCACCCAGTTGATCCATGGTACGTAGATCTGTCCGATCGTGGAGGCTGAGGTGTGCGTGATGCGCAGTCGGGGAAGATAACCGAGCTGCACAGCTTGCGAGACCACCGAGAAGGCACCGGTGATCACGGCCTGCGAGGCGATCACCGTGGCTGCTGTTGCCAGCGCGACCATGGGGATTCGTGCCCATTCCGGAGTGAGCAGGAAGAACGGTGCGCTGCGGGCATCGTGGTCGGTCAGCAGCAGCGCACCCTGTCCGAAGTAGCTCAATGTGCAGGCGGGCAGCACCAACCCCAGCCATCCGACGGTGATGGCGCGGCGACCGAAATGGCCCATGTCGGCGTAAAGGGCTTCGGCGCCGGTCACCGCCAGGACGATGGCCGCCAACGCGAAGAAGGCGATGTGGAAGTGGTTGGTCATGAACGCGATTGCGTACGTCGGTGATATCGCGGCAAGGATCCCGGGGTTGGTAAGGATTCCGCCCACGCCACACGCGCCGATCGCGGCGAACCAGGCGATCATCACGGGCCCGAAGAATTTGCCGACGAGGGCGGTTCCGTGCCGTTGCACAGTGAACAGCGCGACGATGATGACGGCGGTTATCGGCACGATCCAGGTCTCGAGTCCAGGCTCGATGGTCTTGAGGCCTTCGACCGCTGAAAGCACCGAGATGGCCGGGGTGATCATCGAGTCGCCGAAGAATAGCGCCGCGCCGAACAGGCCGAGCGCGGCCAGAATCATCGCGGTGCGATGCCCGCGGGGGCTGGCGCCGCGCCGCAGGAGGGTGATCAGGGCCATGATGCCGCCCTCGCCGTGGTTGTCGGCGCGCATGACCAACGTGACATAGGTGAGGGTGACGATCGCCATCACCGACCAGAAGATCAGTGAGATCACACCGTAGACGTTGGCTTCGTTCAACGGCACCGGGTGGGGATCGGCGGGGTTGAACACGGTCTGGATGGTGTAGATAGGGCTGGTGCCGATATCGCCGAATACCACCCCGAGAGCGCCGACGATGATCGCCAACCGCAACGGGTGAGCCGTCGTCCGACCGGAGGTCGCCGTCACCTCACCGACTGATCGAGTGTTCACAGACACCCGTCTTCTGTCGGTTGAGACGACACGCTGACCGGATCACTGGAATCGACGCCGACGCCACGCAGCGCTAGCAACACAGGGCTCATGACACCAATCTCAGCGGATGGACATCGCCGATAGCGAGCGTCTTGACGAAATCTATGCGCGTATCGGCATAATCGCCGCGGATGCTCCCGCCCCGTGTCGTCGCGGGTAGCGACACGTGACCAGGTGCCTCTGTGTAGGTAGCCTCATCTCACACCGTGCCATCTCTCTAGTGGGAGACCTCTTGCACCTCCTCCATGTCGCCTCGACTCGACGCGAGGCCCCTGAACGTGAACAGTTTTGACGACGGACTCGAGCGTTCCGACACCACCACCGCGTAACGGTGCGGGACGCACTGCCCTGACTCTCGGCATAGTCGCAATCACGTTCGTGTTCGTCCCGGTCCTAGGCGATTTCGTCGCCATTCCGGCCGCAATCGCGGCTGTTATCGCCGGTCTCATCGGTTTCAACCGCGCTGACCAAGGGCACGCCACCAACGGGCGCGACGCGGTGAACGGCGGCAGCCTCGGCGTGCTGGCACTGCTGATAACGCTGCTCGTTTTCGCAACCGTGTACGGCGCCGAGGTGGAATGAGCTCCGAGGTGGTCATGAAGGCGCTAGTGGATGTCAGTTCGCTATCCATGCTGTACGCCAACCACTTTGGCGAACTTCGCGACCACCGCGGACAGGTCTCCACTTGGTGATAACCGCCTTTGGCGGTCGGGTCACCCCCGATGGCGCGACCTCCGTCGGGTGTCCACGATCTCGCGAAAGGGCCGGGCATGGATGGGGCACAGAGCGCCCTGAGTTGTCGGAAACCAACCGAAGTCGACAAGTAGCTCGTTGATGTTGTTCTTGACGACCGCAGCACTCGCCATGGAGGGAGGGTTGAAGGTACGCGACGCACTACAGCGCAGACACTGTATGCGGACCTGCTGCAACTGCGCTTCAGTCAACATGGACTCCTTTATGAGGGTGCGGGACTTCGCGCCACCCGGTCGCGATTCACCCCGCTTCGGGCGTCATCGCCCCGAACGAGACGGGTCGCGTGCGAGAGTCACGGCGCGTGTTGCTCGGCCATCGCCAAAGACCAAAGGTCAAGAGTGGCTCTCAGTTTGGGGTGGCCGGCTCGGACCGTAGCGGTCTCCATGCTCTCCTACACAAGCAAAAGTGTCATCTCGACAATCCGGATCTGAACGAAATCCTTACGCAGGCCACGGGGGCCGTCGAGTGCTCAGGCCCGCAGTGTGTACATGCGGCTCGAATTTCACGAGTGCCGTCTCGACAGTTTCCCCCGGGTGCTCCCCGGGAAACCGGTGCCCATGACCGACGACGTCGAGAAGCGCTGGCGCGATCCGCAGGCTTTCCGCGCCGCCGTCACCTACGTCGTCGCGGTAGTCGCGGTGGCGGCTGTGTGCTTCGCGTTCTATGCGATACCCGCCGACCATTCCGTCATCGCGGCGGTGCTCGTCCCGGTGGTGCTGTTCGCCGGCGGGGTCGGCGCGTTCATCCAGACCTACCGCGTCTGGAAAGCACGTGGCACGTGGCCGATCTGGCACGGCGCGGGATGGTTCCTGTTCACGCTGTTCCTGGTGTGCCTGTCGGTACCGGGGTCGGCGATGACGGGTTGAGGAGCTACAGATGCTTTCGGGTCAGGTATGTGCATCGTTCTTGCTAGGTTCCATGGGACGGCAGCGCTGTGATCGCACGGAACTGAACTACCACCGCACCGCCGAGCGGCTGTTCATCGCCAGCCCGCGTTATCGACTGCGATCAAGCAGCTCGAACACCTCGTCGGTGTGCGCCCTGTTCACCCGCAGCACCCGCGAGGTCGCGCTGACCGACGTCGGCGCCCTCGGTGGCCTCGCCACGCTGACCGGGCGGACGGAACCGCATCCGGCTTGGGTACTCCTGGGCACCGGCGCCGATCTGCTCTACCGGCTCGTGCGCCACAAGGATGCGGCTCCCGTCCGACCCCTGATGCCCGTTCCGTGCGCCCAACTACGTCGCTGAACATGTCGTCGGCGCACGCCACTTGTTCAGCTGGGTCCAGCGATCTTCGCGTGGATGAGATGCGGTCCAGGTGATCGGAGGGCGGCCTCGAACTGCCGGCCGAGATCGCTTGTCGTGTCGGCGCGTGTCGCGGGAACGCCCATACCGGTGGCGATGGCGACGAAGTCGATGGATGGCTCACTGAACTCCGTCAGGGCTCGACTCCGAGATTGGAGTCCGCCGATTCGGGCCGTCTCACGATCGATCGAGGCGTACCCGGCGTTGTCGCGGATCACGATCGTGACATTGACGCGCTCGCGGGCCATCGTCCACAGTGCCGTGAGGGTGAACATGGCGCTGCCATCGGCCTGCAGTGCAACAACCGGGCGATCCGGGGCGGCGAGTGCTGCCCCCAGGGCCACCGGCAGACCCTGACCGATCGCCAGGCCAGACAATCCGAGCGCGTCGTGGCGCGCCGCGGCGGGAGCAATGTTGGCGAACGCACCAGCCATGGTCACAGCCTCGTCAGAAACGATGGCGCCCTGTGGCAGCAGCCGTGCGACCACAGGCGCCCAGTTGTGGGGATTGAGCGCTGCACGTTCTTCCTCAGGTAGCGGTACGTACTCGACCTCGTCGGACGCCTCGGAGGCGACAAGGGCGGCCAGCGATTCGAGCGCGGCCGTGCCATCTTCCTCCACGCCCGCGAGCCGGTGCAGTCGGTCGAGCCGCAGGGGCAGGCTCGGTTCGCCCGGGTAGGCGAAGAACGTGGCGGGTATGCGGGCGCCAACCAAGATCACCTGATCGACTCCCTCAAGCTGGCGTGCCGAGTCGGCCGGAAAATAGCCGAGTCGTTCGAATGACGGAATGCCGCGGCCCTGCACGATGTGAGCGGGGAATGTGTCGACGAGGACCACAGCGCCTGTCGCAACGTGGATCCGGTGCGCGGCGCGAAGTGCTGCCTCGTCGCGGGCTGGCCGACCGACGACGATGGCCGTCCGGGGTCCGGCGGCGAGTAGCCCCGCGGCGTGATGCACGCGGTCGGCGGCTGGTGCCGCCGACGCGGCTGCAATCTGGGGGGTCTCGCCTTCCGCGTCACGCACTGCCGACCACGCGATGTCGGCCGGAACAATCAGCGCCGCAATGCTTTGCCCCTCAACGGCCGCGCGGAAGGCATCCGCGGCGTCCGAACCGAGGGACGAGCCGCCGCCGACGCGCCGCGTCCATCCCTGAGTCCAGCGGGCCAACGCGAGTACGTCGGACTGCAGGGGTGTGTCGAAGCGAGCGTGTGCATCCGGGTGGTCGCCAACGATGTTGATCATAGGTGTCCCGGCGCGGCGGGCATTGTGCAAGTTGGCCAGCCCGTTGGCTAAACCCGGGCCCAGGTGCAGCAACGTCGCCGCCGGGGTACGCATGACCCGCGCCCATCCGTCGGCGGCGCCGGTCGCAACTCCCTCGAACAGACAGAGCACTGGCCGAAGTCGAGGCTCACCCTCCAAGGCCGCCAAGTAGTGAATTTCAGTTGTGCCAGCGTTGGCAAACAGTGTCCGCACTCCGGAATCAGCAATCAGCCTTAACAATTCAGCGGCATACGTATGCATCAGGACACCTTCGACATTGACTAGTCGCCATTACGCGGACCATCCCCGCGCCACCAACCGAACTGCCGTTTCCGCCGGTTGAACACACAAGCGATTCGTTGGGATGCCCGACGTGCCACCCCCGGCGTGGCACTCGCTAGCTTACGTTGCCCCCGCTGGCTGTGCCCTGTTTGCGCTGTCGTGGTCGCAATCGCACTTGGCGAATACTGTGCTGCCAGAGGAGGAAAGCTAGTCGCGCTTCGACTGTCACCACAAGGCCCCCTTGGCGCGACACTGTCGGTGCCCTCACCATCGCCGGCGCACCGCCCGAGGACAGCCGACCGCTGTTCCCGCAAACTCCTCGTCTGGACACTCAGCATGATCATCATCGCCCCGCTGATCGCCGATCTGTTCTTCGTAATCCCTTGACCAAGAACGCACCGCTATTCCCGCCAACCAGGGTGGAGCCCTCCCTGGCACTCGCCGATTTAGCACAGGAGTATCGATCACATGACAACCACAACCTCACCAAAAGCCGCAGCGCAGCAACGCGTCGCGATCGTCACCGGTGGTTCCCGCGGGATTGGCCGCGCGATATCGCTGAAACTGGCCGCGGACGGCTTCGCTGTCGTCGTCAACTTCGCCGGCGACACCGCCGCGGCTGATGAGACCGTCGAATCGATCACCGCACGTGGCGGTCAGGCCATGGCCGTTGCCGCTGATGTCGCCGACGAGGCCGCCGTAGCAGTGCTCTTCGACCGCACAGAAGCGCAGTACGGTGGCGTCGACGTCGTCGTCAACTCAGCCGGTCGGATGGTGTTGTCTCCCATCGTCGATCTCGATCTCGATGTCCTCGATCAGCTGCATCGAACCAACATCCGCCGCACGTTTGTCATGGCCCAGCAGGCCGCGCGTCGCCTACGAGCCGGCGGCTCTTTCGTCGGCATGTCGACCTCCGTCGTCGGCTCGCAACTTCCCACCTACGGAGCCTACGCAGCGAGCAAGGGCGCCGTGGAGGCCTTCACCATGATCCTGGCGCGCGAGTTACGCGGCAGGGACATCACCGTCAACACCGTCGCCCCCGGCCCCACCGCCACGTCACTGTTCCTGGACGGAAAGACCGAAGAACAGATCGACACACTGGCGAAAGTTCCTCCGCTGCAACGCCTCGGAACTCCGGAAGACATCGCCCACGTTGTTGCATTCCTCGCCAGCCCTGGAGGCCATTGGATCAACGGCCAGATCCTGCGCGCCAACGGCGGCATGGTCTGACTCCAACTTCACTTTCATCAAACACCGAAACCCCGTGTAACGCCCCTCCTCGAAAGGAAACAAGACCATGAGTGCTGCCATCCGACCGCCGGCCCCATCCGGTACGCGACCATCTGTGAAGCAGTTCGCTGCCTACACACTGCTCTCCGCCGCCGTAGCCGCGGCCGCCTCCACTGTCAGCACCGCACTGGCTTTCGAGGTTTGGGTCATGTTCGCCGGATTCATCGCCTGGTTCACCCGTCCGTCATCGGTCCGCGACGGCCTGTCCGCCTTGGCCTGCATGTGGCTGGGCATCGGGCTGGGTGCAGCCGCATACTGGTCCATGCACAACCTGACGCCTACTCTCGGTGCACTCGCGGTGCCGATTGTCGTGTTCTTGGTAGCACTCCTCATTGTGGGACTGCGCACCACCGCGTTCGTGAACAACATGCTGGCATGGTTCTTGGGCTTGGTCACCTTCTTCGCAGCGCACATCGAGATCGCCCCCGCACCAATACTCGAACTCGTCGCAGCATCAGCGATCGGCGGCCTGGCCGCGTGGGCGAGCGTAACTGTGACCCACCGCTTCGCACCAGCACACTAGAAATGCATGCTTCCTCACCGCTAGCCGATAAAGGATGCCGCGATCGCTGGAGGTGCAAGACCGCGCTTTCGACATCAAGCCGAAATGATTTGCACAACAGTACTACTCGAGTCCGTCATCTGCTGAACGACCAACCACGCTTCCTCATCGATGGCGAACTGATGGCGTCTTCCAACGGTGCAACTTTTCCAGTCTTCAACCCCTACACCGCAATGCAAATCGTCGACGTGCCCGACGGCAGTGCTCGAGGCTGTCGACGACGGAGCACCGATCTCCGCCATCGCGGCGGACGTACAACTTCTCCTCGAGCATCTGCACTACTTCGCTGGCTCGCGTTCCGTTCAACCACCCGATCATGTTCGCCGCCAGCAAGATAGCGGCTCCGCTGGTGGCCGGCAACACGGTAATGTTGAAACTAGCTGAGGCAACGCCCGCGCTCGAGTTCGGCAAGATCGCCAACACGGGGCTGCCGCCGGGCGCGTTGGGCCTCGTCGCCGGTGATGGCTGCCCGGACCGCGAGAAGTTCATGAATCGGTGGGCCAGGTTGTCGAGATGCATTGCGGCCGCGCGTACCTGTCTCCGCTCGGCCCCGCAGCAGTGCTAGGCACCATCGTCAATCGGTCCAGCACGACCGTATCCTGAGCTTCATCTCTGACGCCGCCTCAGAAGGTGCCCACGTACTGACCGGCGACGGAAACTCTTTCGGCGTCGAACGAGGGCTATTCATCTCATCGAACCCACCGTCCTGAGCTCGATATAGGCAAACCACCGCATCGCAGGACAGGAAGTCTTCGGCCCGGTGCTTTCAGTGGTGGTTTCAGTGCTGCGCTTCCGCACCGACGAAGAGACGATCTCGGCTGGAAGAATTCCGGTCTACTGGCAGAGTGGAGTTACTGTGGTTGCCGGTAGAAAATCATGCCGCCGTGGTGGAGCTCGTTGTCGGTAACGAAGATTCCGTCCGCCGTGAACCCTGTGTCGTCCCAATAATCAATGTGATTGCCACGCACTTCGTAGCGACCGGTGTAGGCGCTCACGCGTTCACCCCTGGCTTCGTCGTAGCGTCCGTTTGGCAGAAGCTCCTGCCGGATGAGTCCGTCGCTGGTGACCCACATGCCGACATAGGGGTGGTCGACTTGGGCCGGCCCTCGTTGTTGTGTCGACTCTCGTGAGCCGTCCGGGGGTGGTGCTGCCGATTGACATGCGACGGTTACGAACACGCCGATGGTCATAGCGACGGACGACCAGAGCGTGCGTCGCCTACCGGCGTGTTTCGCTGGTCCCGTGGAGACCTCGACTTCGTCGAGTGGACTGCTGGCCATGTTCGCTCCTCTGATCGTTTAGCACTCCGAGGTGCGTCAGGCCGGCTCTACCCGCTCTAGCAGTTCGTTGAGAACCACAAGGTCGAGAAATGCCGTCGCGCGCACTACCCGTTCGTCACGCATGGTCAACACCCAGGCGTAACTGTTGAAGTAGGGGCGGCCGTCACGCGCCGTCGCAGTGCCATCCCAGATCGCGACGACAACATCGTTTTCGGCGATCAGCTGTCGTACATTCGCCTGTATCGGTCCAGTGAGCCGAGACTGGATTGGCCCCGCACCTTCCTGCAAGAACTGGGATCGGCTGGTGTAGGTCCTCGGCGCGTCGGCACGCGCAACCGTCCACTGCACATCCTCGGCCAGAATGGAATAGAAGGTGTGCGCGTCGTGTCCGACGCCGAGCGCAAAAGCGTTGCGCACCACTTCGGCGTTGCGTTCCTGTGGCGTTGGCGGTTCGTCTGCGGCACTGGTGCCACTAGAACCGACCGCTATGAGCGGCGCCAGTACGGCGGCAATTGCGATGGTCTTGACCCGCGTGCCCCACCGCGTGAGTTCTAGCGTCATGCAAATGAAGGTAGGCGCGTGGGCGCGATCCTGGGAGGACCCAGTCCTCCCTGGATCGAGGCGGCCCGCGGTTGCATAATGACTCGCCCACGCAAAGCCGCCGAGCTACCCATCAGTTGCAGAGGGCCCTTCTCCAGACGTGCGAAGTAATCGACACTGGGACCTGCCAACAGCGCGACGTCTTCCCGACGCAACCGTTGTCGGTGGTCACGTCGGCGGCGAGGGCGGTCTTGCCGCTCAGATCGATGTTCACGCCCACCCAGCACGACCGCGTCCGGCCGACTATTCCGACGAGCCGCCAAGCTCCATCTCGCGTAATTCGCGTTTGAGGATCTTTCCGGTCGGGTTGCGCGGCAGCTCGTCGAGGAAGACGACCTCGCGCGGCACCTTGTACCGCGCCAGGTGTTCCTTGACGTAGCCCTTGATGCCTTCCTCGTCAACCGAGGCGCCCTCGGCCTTGACGACGAACGCTCGCAGCCTGTGCCCCCACTCCTTGTCCTCGACGCCGAGCGCGGTGGCCTCGACCACCTCGGGGTGGCCGCTGATGAGGTCCTCCACCTCGGCCGGGAACACGTTCTCACCGCCGGACACGATCATCTCGTCGTCTCGGCCGGACACGTAGAGCAGATCGTGCTCGTCGAAGTATCCGACGTCGCCGGAGGACATCAACCCGTCGATGATCTGCTTGTGGCCGCCGCCCGTGTAGCCCTCGAACGGGAACGTGGTGCCCACGAAGATCCGGCCCACCTCGCCGTGCGGGACCTCCTTGCCGTTGTCGTCGAAGAGCTTGACGCGCACGCCCTTGACCACCGGGCCGACCGTGGCCGGATTCTTCTGCAGATCCTCCGGACGGGCGATGGTGGCGAAGGCGATCTCGGTCGACCCGTACAGGTTGTAGATCACCGGTCCGAGATCCTTCATCGCCCGGGTGGCCAGCTCGGCGCCCAGCTGCGACCCGGAGACGAACACGATGCGCAGCGACGACAGGTCGGGCTTGGTGTCCATCTTCTCGATGTGGTCCAGGATCCGCGACAGCATCACCGGCACCACCACCATGGCGGTCGCCTTGTATTTCTCGATGTCGGCGAGCACGGTGGCCGGCTTGAACCGGCGGCGCAGCACCAGCGTCGAGCCCAGCATCATGCCGATGGTGGCGTGCAGGTAGCCCAGCGCGTGGAACATCGGCGCGGGCAGCAGCGTGACCTCGCCGGATTTGAACGGCACGTGCGACAGCACACCGCCGATCGGCGCCAGCGACAGCGGCGGCTTGCGGTTGGCACCCTTGGGCGTGCCGGTGGTGCCGCTGGTGAGGATGATGACCGACGAATGCTTGGTCACCTTCGGCGCGGGCGACTTGTCCCCCGCGGCAACGATTTCCGCCAGCGTCTTGGCGTCGCTCTCCGACGGCTCCTCGTTGTCGGGGTTGGTGCCGAGCGCGCGCAGGTATCCGTATTCCGGCTTCGCCTGCGACACCGCCTTGGAGTACTCGTCGTCGTGGATGATCAGCTTGGCGCCCTCGCGTTCGGACACCTCCTTGATCTGGGGGCCGGAGAACTCGCTGTTGAGCAGGATGATGCGGGCGCCGGTGCGGGCCGCCCCGTAGACCGCGACCAGGAACCAGCGGTGGTTGCGGGCGAGGATCGCCACCCCGTCGCCGCCCTTGACCCCCTTGGCAAGCAGCGCGTGCGCCACCGCGTGCGCGGCCTCGTCGAGTTCGGCGTACGTCATCTCGCCCTCGTCGTCGATGACCGCCTTGCGGTCCGGGGCACGACGGGCGTTGAGCGCCGGGATCATCCCGAACTCACCCCAGCGGCGCATGTCGGCAACGAAGGCGGCCATGTTCTGCGGCGGTTCGAGTTGGAGCGCACCGGCTTCGAACATCTTGCGGGCGTAGTGCAATTCGGCGGAGCCGCGGTCGAGATACAGCTTGGCCTTTGCCGCCACCTGCGACGGAAGTTCAGTGAGCTTCGGCATGGCCACACACTATGTGACCCATGTCGCACCCGAGGCGGGTATCTATCAGTCCCTACCATGGCTGACATGGCCGGATCCCGAGCGCAGGGCCTCTCGATGGACATCGCCGGGCGCGCGCTGACCGTCACCCACCCGGACAAGGTCGTCTTCGAGGCGTACGGGGACCGACCGCCGGTCACCAAACTCGACCTGATCGAGTACTACCTTGCGGTCGCCGACGGTGCGCTTCGCGGCGTGGCGGACCGACCGATGATCCTCAAGCGATTCGTCAAAGGCATCACCGAAGAGGCCGTGTTCCAGAAGCGCGCGCCGGCCAAGCGCCCCGACTACGTCGACGTCGCGGAGTTGAAGTACGCCTCGGGCACCTCGGCCCAGGAGGCGGTGATCCACGATGCCGCCGGTCTGGCGTGGGCGGTCAACGTCGGCTGCGTCGACCTGAACCCCCATCCGACGCGGTCAGGCGACCTCGCCCACCCCGACGAACTACGGGTGGACCTCGACCCGATGCCCGGGGTGGACTGGCGGCAGATCGTCGACGTCGCGATGGTGGCGCGCGAAGTCCTCGAGGATCACGGGCTCACCGCGTGGCCGAAGACGTCGGGCTCCCGCGGCTTCCACATCTACGCCCGGATCGAACCGCGCTGGCCGTTCAAGTTCGTGCGGCTGGCCGCCCAGACGGTGGCCCGAGAGGTCGAACGGCGCGCACCCGAGCTGGCGACGAGCCGCTGGTGGAAGGAAGAGCGGGAAGGCGTGTTCGTCGACTTCAACCAGAACGCCTTCGACCGCACCGTCGCGTCGGCGTACTCGGTGCGGGCGACGCCGGACGCCCGGGTATCCACCCCCCTGCGCTGGGACGAGGTACCGGGTTGCCGGCCGGAGGCCTTCACCGTGGCCACGGTGCCCGCCCGGTTCGCCGAGCTCGGTGATCCGTGGGAGTCGATGGACGATCACCCCGGCCGGCTGGACGCGCTGCTCGACCTCGGCGACCGCCTGGGCCCGCCCGAGAAGGCCCCCCGCGGTGCCAAACGCAACGACGGCACCGGCCGGCGGCAGTCCGTGATGCCACTGATCGAGATCGCCCGGACCAAGACCAAGGACGAGGCGCTCGCCGCGCTCGACACCTGGCGCGAGCGCCATCCCGATGCGGCCGCGTTGCTCGAACCGCTCGATGTGCTGGTCGACGGGATGCGGGGACCGAGTTCGATCTGGTACCGCATCCGGATCAATCTCCAGCACGTGCCCGAGGGGCAGCGTCCCCCGCAGGAGCCCCTGCTGGCCGATTACAGCCCCTGGGAGCACTACACCGGCCACCAGGTGCGCCGTGGCCCCGATACCGACCAGTAACAATCGCATCACGAGTCACGCGAATGCAGGTTCTTACCAAAGTATTAGCGGTAGCTCCCAGCGGCCTTAAATTCGGCGCATAACTTTGGGGTCACGTTGAGGTGGCAAAACAGAAAAGCCATTCCAGCGAAACCTCGACGGGAGGCCGCTCATGACACTCACGAGCACGTCCACTGGTTCAGCCGATGCCTTCCACTACGGAAACCCGTCGTTCGACTGCGACGGTGTCCGGATGCGGGCCCGCTGCCGTCAACTCGCAACGGTCGTCTCGGTCACGGGCGACATCGGCGCCGGCAACCTGTCGTGCGTCGCGGACTACGCAATGCGGTTCGTCCTCGCGGAGAAGCCGTTCATCCTCGACCTCACTGCCGTCAGTTCATTTGGCGCAGAGGCACTTTCACTGTTCTACGACATCGACGGCCGGTGCGCCGACGCCGGGGTCGAATGGTCGGTGATCGGCAGCCAGCCTGTTCTCCAGGTGCTGCGCGCCTCCGGCACCCTCAATGACATGCCGGTGACCGCGTCGGTTCCGGAAGCCTTGCATCACTTCAGCGAAGGCATCCTGGCCCGGCGCCGCCTGCTCCCCCTCCTGACCAAGACAGCCTGACCCGGAAAGGCGACCGCCATGCTCATAGATGTTCGTTGGCTCTCATACCTCCTCAAGCGTCGTCGGCATTCGTTGCATCACGCGAATCCCGCAACCGCCTGATTTCTCTCTCCCGCATGCGCCGCCACAGAGCATCGTGGCGGCGCATCGGCATATTCGGGGTCGCTGCCAGGACGGGAGCGGGCGCTGCACCGGCATCGTGAGCAATTAACTCGACGACACCGGCGCCGCGTCTCCTTTGATCCAGCGCCACTGCCCGGGCGTCCATTCACGGGCCTGGGGCAGTGTCTCGTCAACAGCCGCGACGACACCCGGCCACCAGTCCGGGTGGTAGTCGTCGCCCGAAAGCCACCCGCCACGGGCCACCTTCGGCGCCCACGCGGCGATATCGGCGCACACGCTCTCGTAGTCGTGGCGGGCGTCGATGTGCACCCACGCCAGAGATTCGTCGTCGAACATCCCGGCCGCTGACACCGAGTCGGTGATCAGCAGCGCGACCGCGTCGGCGAATCCACACGCGATGACATTGCGGTGCAGCAGGCCCGCGAAGGTCCCGCCCCCGAACTCGACCGCCGGGCCGTGGGCGTTGACCTGGCTATTGCCTTCCGGACCGCTGCCCCTGCAGGTGTCCACACCCACGATGCCGATCCGGTGCCCGGACTGCTGCACCACCTCGGCCAACGAGCACAGGCTCCGACCGAGGTAACTGCCGACCTCGACGAAACGAGGGGCGACGAACTGGGCACTGCCACCGAAATGCGCACTGTCCCCGAAATGCGCACTGTCCCCGAAATGCTCGACGGCCTCCTCCTGGGCCTGCCGCCAGCCGAACCACCCCGGGATGTCCTCCCACCGCCGGACGGGGCCGTCCAGGGCGTGGCCGTATTGATCGGTAGCCATGCTCAGACCGGCCACTGCTCGAGACGGTGCGCCGCGTCGAAGAACATCCACTCATAGCGCGACGTGGTGAGGAAGTGGGCCCGCGCCTCGGCGTCCTGCTGCGGCGTCAATGTGGGGCCGGTGCGGTCGGCGAGCTCGACCACCTGGGCGACCGTGGCCGCGAACTCCTCACCGCCGTAGCTATCGATCCACCGCTGATAGCGGGCGTCGGATGAGCCCCGGGCGATCAACTCCTGACCCATCCGGGCGTAGATCCAGTAGCAGGGCAGGACCGCGGCCAGCCCGTCGGCGAAGCTGCCGCTGTACACGGTCGCGAGCAGATAGCTCGTATAGGCGCGAGTCGTGGGCGCCACCGGCACGCGGGCGAGGTCCGCGGGGTCCAACCCCAGTTCGGGCAGCAGGACCTCGTGCAACGACAGTTCGACCTCGAACACGTCGGCGGCATGGCCGGAGAACATCGCGGTATCCGCCAGGGTCGGCGCCTTCGCCCCGACGACCGCCAGCGCCCGGGCATAATCCCGCAGGTAGTGCACATCCTGGGCGACGTAGTGCGCGAACACCTGCGGGTCCAGGGTCCCGTCGGTGAGCCCGGATGAGAACGGGTGAGCCAGGATCGCCGAGTAGACGGACTCGATCTCGTTCCACAGCCGCAGCGACCAGCGTTGCGTCGATTCGTCAGGCGCGTTCATCGCCGCCAACGTATCAGCGGCAGGCGCTTCGGTCATCGTGGCGGAACTGGTTGCCGCCGGCGCGTTTGGCCGCGTACATCGCGTGGTCGGCAGCGCCGATGAGCGTGTGGATCACGGCCTGCCCGTCCTCGTCGAACAGCGGAAGGCAGACCGCCGCCACGCCGACGCTGGCCGTGAGGCGGAACGGGACGATCGCCACGGCCGCGCACATGCGCTGCGCCCACTCGTCGATGTCCCCGGCCTCCAGGAGGTCGGCGAGTAGGAATTCCTCACCCCCGAGCCGGCCCACGACCGCGGTCTGGCTGACCCCGGTGCGCAGGGCGCGGGCGACGGCGACGAGCGCCTGGTCGCCCGCCGCGTGGCCGTGACTGTCGTTGAGCAACTTGAAATCGTCGAGGTCGACGACGGCGACAGCCAGGTGGACGTGCTGGTCGCGATGCGCGGTCAACAGGTGCTCGATCTGCTGGTACACCGCGCGGCGGTTGAGCAGACCTGTCAGCGGGTCGCGGTTCGCCCGCAGCAGATCCACGCCGAGCACGTGCACCACTGCCTGGACGGCGAACGGCACCGCGATGTTGAGCACGACCACCAGCAGGAGCAGGGCGGCCGCCAATGCGGTGTCGGCACTTTCCGTCGCGAGCCGAACCGACTGCAGCACACCGACATACAGCGCGACCGCGAAGTTGTAGATCATGTATCCGGGCGTGTGGAACAGCGCGATGTACCCGCCGGTGGTGGCGAACACCGTGCAGCCCATCAGCCCGATCATCGGGTCGTCCTGCACGTAGCAGGCCAGCGCGATGAACAGGTTTGCGGACACGATGTAGGCGACCGAGAGGCGGCGGGTAGGCCAGCGGCCCACCCACATCGCGGCGGCGCCCAGCCCGCCGAGCACCGAGAGCCAGGTCACCGCCTGGGCCATCCCGCCGTGGGGCCCGCGGGAACTCATGGTCAGCACCGCGGGAATGAGGGCGAGTGCGGCCGTGCTGCAGGCCAGATTCAAGCGCGCCATCCCGAGCATCCCACGCGCCCGCAGGTACCCGGTGATCCAGTCGAAATGGTCCGGTTGCCGCCACCAACGTCGAAGCCAGTGCACCGCGATCCCCCTTCCCCTCGCTGCCCCCGCTAGCTCGCAGCAACACTGGCGGTGTTCGCCGCAGCCTAACCCAGCACACCCGAGCTGACCGGCCGAGGCCCAGCGGCAAGGGGTGAGCGCGGCCGCGCGGCTGCTCCGCAAACGGGTGACCGGCGTGGCGCTGATCGAGCCGCAACACGTCCATACCTCCATGCGTGACGCGGAACGCCCCCGCGCCTACCGGCGCGTCATCCTCCGGCGGCGGATCTGACCTTCCGGCGCGCCAGGCCGGTCGCCGCCGAACGCACCGCGCCGGTGACCCGCTTGACGAGCGGGCTGTCGAGTTTCCAGCATTGCCAGTACAGCGGGACGTCGAGGTGGACGTCGGCGATGCGGACGAAGGATCCGTCGGCCAGGTGGGGAGCCGCCAGTTGCTCCGGGTACATCCCCCACCCCAACCCGGCGCGCACCGCAGCGCCGAACCCCTCGGCGGTCGGCACGTAGTGCACCGGCCGCGGGACCGTGCGACGAAACCCCTTGCGAAGCAACATGTCCTGCAGCGCGTCATCGCGGTTCCACGCCAGCGACGGCGCGTGCGCGGCGGCACCCGGAGTGAACCCGTCGGGCAGATACCGTTCGACGTACGCCGCGCTCGCGACAGGGAGGTAGCGCATCAGCCCGAGTGATTGGACGCGGCAGCCGGGCACCGGGCGGCGTTCGGTGGTGACCGCACCCATCACCACACCTTCGCGCAGCAACCGCGCCGAGTGATCCTGGTCCTCGATCCGGATGTCGAACAGGACCTCCGAGACGTCGCCGAGCACCGCGGTGAACCATGTCGACATCGAATCCGCGTTGACCGCGAGCGCCACCCGAGGGCGCTGCGCGGTGCCCGGGCCGCCCAGTTCGCCGAGCGCCTCGGCCTCCAATAGCGCGGTCTGCGCCGCGAGGCGCAACAGTGGTACACCCGATGCCGTTGCGCGGCAGGGCTTCTCACGTACCACCAGCACCTGGCCCACCCGATGCTCGAGAGTCTTGATGCGCTGACTCACCGCGGACGGTGTCACGTGCAGGTGGTCGGCGGCCGCGTCGAAGCTGCCGAACTCGATCACCGCGGCGAGGGCGGCGAGCTGATCGGCACCGAGGCGGGTCTCGTCGCGCATGCGGGGATGGGCTGTGGTCACCGCCCCAATGTAGGAATTCCGGGCGCCCGACGTGGTAACTCGCCGTCTGCGGCGGTTCATCTTAGGGTCGTCCCATGAATCGCCTCGACCGCTTCTTCGAGATCTCGGCACGCGGGTCCACCCTCGGCGCCGAGGTCCGCGGCGGCCTCGTCACGTTCATCGCGATGGCCTACATCATCGTGCTGAACCCGATCATCCTGTCCAGCGCGGAGGACGTCGAGGGGAATTCGCTTCAGTTCGCGCAGGTCTCGGCCACCACCGCGCTCGCGGCGGGCGTCATGACCATCCTTTTCGGCCTGATCGCGCGGCTGCCGTTCGCCTTCGCCGCCGGCCTGGGTATCAACTCCTTCCTTGCCACCACGGTGGTCGGTGAGGTCAGCTGGGCCGAGGCGATGGGCCTGGTGGTCATCAACGGCCTGATCATCGTGCTGCTGGCGGTGACCGGTCTGCGCCGACTGGTCTTCGACGCGGTTCCCATGCAGCTGAAGCTGGCGATCACCGCGGGTATCGGGTTGTTCATCCTGTTCATCGGTCTGGTCGACGCGGGCTTTGTCAGTTCCACCGGGCTGGCCTCACCGCCGGTCGGGCTGGGCGCAGGCGGGCTGGGCTCGATCAGCACCGTCCCGACGGTCATCTTCGTGGTCACGCTGCTCGTCACCGGCGTGCTGGTCGCCCGACGCGTGCGGGGCGGGATCCTCATCGGCCTGGTCGCCGGCACCGTCGTCGCGGTCATCGTCGAGGCGATCTGGGATCTCGGATCGGCCCAGGACAACCCCGGCGGCTGGAGTTTGTCGGTGCCGCAGCTGTCCGGTTCGCCGTTCGCCCTGCCCGACCTCTCTCTGATCGGCGAGTTCAGCCTGGCCGGCAGCTTTGAACGCATCGGGATCCTCGCGGCGGTCATGCTCGTCTTCACGTTGGTGTTCGCGAACTTCTTCGACGCGATGGGCACCTTCACCGGGCTCTCTCGGGAGGCCGGTCTCGCCGATCAGCACGGCACGTTCCCGCGACTGAAGTCGGCGCTGATCGTGGAAGGCGCCGGCGCCGCGGTCGGCGGTGCGACGTCGGCATCGTCGAACACGGTCTTCATCGAGTCCGGGGCGGGCATCGAGGAAGGGGCGCGCACCGGCCTGGCGAACCTGATCACCGGTGGCCTGTTCCTCGCGGCGATGTTCGTCGCGCCGCTGGCGTCCATCGTGCCGACCGAGGTGGCGGCGGCCGCGTTGGTGGTGGTGGGCGCGATGATGGTGTCGCACCTTCGGCACATCGAACTGTCCGAGTTCTCAGTGGCGTTGCCCGTGGTCCTCACTGTGGCGGCCATGCCCTTCACCTACTCGATCGCCAACGGGATCGGCGTCGGGTTCATCTCGTGGGTGGTCGTCCGCTCCGGCGCCGGCAAGGCCCGTGAGATCAGCCCGCTGCTGTGGGTCGTGGCCGCCGGCTTCCTCGTCTACTTCGCCCGCGGCTGGATCGAGAACCTCATGGGCGTCTGACCGGCTCTCCTCGAACGTCACCGAGACGTGCTGAAAACCCTTGACCCGCTCGGCTTTCGCCTTACCGGTGTAGGTGCGGCGATCCGCCGAGGTCAGTGTCACCTCGTCGGTGAACGGGGTGAGCAGCGCGCGCGGATACAGCCGGTCGACCCGCACGACGTTGAGTTCCGCGCACAGCACCAGGCTGACCGAGATGAGGTAGAGGAACGCCAACAGCCCGAGGACCAGGGCGAACACGGTGTTGGTGGCGCTCGAAGAGCTCGCAATCCGCGCGATGAATCCTGCTCCGAACCACTGCAGGAACTGCCAGACCGCCGCTGCGGCAAGGGCTCCCGGCAACACCTGCCGGTAGGTCAGCTTGCGGCTCGTCGTCATCCGGAACGCCACCAGACAGATCCCGGTGTTGATCGCGATGGTCGCCACCAGGATCCCCGACCTGCCGAACGCGCCGAAATCGTCGACGGCGCGGCCGAACGCCGACAGCACCGTCGCCGCGATCGCCGCCGTCCCCAGCACGAGCAGGAGCAGCAGGCTGCGGAAGCGGGACCGGAACGGATCGGGGCGCTTGTTGCGGGGCACCGCCCACACCGAGTCCATCGCATTCTGGATGGCCTGTCCGACCCCGGAGCCACCGTAGAGCGCCCCCAGGATGCCGATCACGATGGCGGCCACCCCGCCGCTGAGTTTCTCGGGCTCGGCCAGTTGCTGACCGATCAGCGGGAACTGGCTGACGGTCGCCTCGACGACCTGCTGCTGCAACTCCGGGCGGCCGACGAGTAGCACGCCGAGCACTGTGGTCAGCAGGAGCAGCAGCGGAAAGAGCGAGACGAACGCGTAGTAGGTGATCAGCGCCGCGAGGTAGCCGCCCTGATCATCGACGTACTTGTAGATGACCGCGATGATGTAGCCCATCACCCGACTGCGCTGCTGCAGCCTGTCGAGCCAACCGATCACCGCAGCACCTTCCCCGCGCCAGTAGTGCGCCCGGCATACCCCCTGCGACCGGGAAAAACACCACCAATTCGGCCCGCCCTACTACCCGGGGTCAGCTCGGATCTGCCTCGGCCGGGTCGACGCCGGCGGCTTGGACGGTGGCCAGTTGGTCGATGCCGCTGATCCGGAGCACCGGAATCAGGTACGGATTGGCGAGGAGACGCATCCCCGGCGCCTGATCGGCGTGCACCGACAGCGCGCCGATCGCGGCGCTGTCCAGGTATTCGACCGCGGTGAGGTCGATGGTCACCGGGCCGCCGGGGCCGCCGGTGCCGTCTGCGGAGGCGATCACCGTGGTGAGGGCCCGGGTGAAGGTCTCGATGTTGCTCCGGTCGATCTCGCCGGCCGCGACCAGCAGCGGGGTGCCGTCGTCGTGCCGGTCGGCGCTGACGGTGAGCGGTGTGGCCATCAGAGGATCCTCGCGTTGAGGTGGACCGCGGTGCCGTCGTCACCGGGTCTGATCGTGACGTCGTCCATGAGACCCTCCATCAGCGCCACGCCCCGCCCCCGCCGGGTGTCGACCTCGGTCCGTGGGGTCTCCCACTCACCGGTGTCGAGGACCGAGACCCGGAGCCGGTCGACCATCGCCGTCGCCCGCAAGGTGACGTACCCGTCGGGACGGTTACGGTGCCCGTGCTCGATCGCGTTGGCGACGGCTTCGCCCGCCGCGATGAGCACATTCATCGCCTGGTCCGCTCCCACGCCGGCCTGCGTCAGCCAACGCCGAAGCGCGCCACGGGAACTCGCGAGGAACTCGTTGCGAGCCGGGAAGACCATGTCCAGGGGGGCGGGCTGGCGGTAGAGCAACAACGCCACATCGTCCTGATACCCGCCGTCGGGCGCCAGCCGGGACATCAGCTGGTCGGCGACGTCGTCGAGGACGGCGGAACGACCTTCGGCGACGAGGTCGGCAGCACGGCTGATGCCCGTGTCCAGTGCGGCGCGGCGGCGCTCCACCAGACCGTCGGTATAGAGGAGCAGGGTGGCGCGGGCGGACAGGGTCACCCTGGCTTCGGGCCGGTCCTGGTGGGGCCGCAACGCCAGGGCGAAGCCGCGCGCGTCGTCGAGCACCCGGGTGGTGCCGTCGGCCTCGACGAGGATCGGCGGCGGGTGGCCCGCGCTGGAATAGACCAGTTCGCCGGTGTCCGGCGCGAGCACCGCACACCACACCGTGGTGCAACGGGCTCCCGGCAGCCTGGCCGCGAACCGGTCGAGACCGGCCAGGGCGGCGCCCGGGCTCGGGTGGTCGAGCAGCAGCGCGCGACACGCGCTGCGCAGCTGACCCATGACGGTGGCGGCTTCCAGGTCGTGGCCGACACAGTCGCCGACGATCAGCGCGATGCGCCCGCCGTCGAGGTCGACGACGTCGTACCAGTCGCCGCCGACTTGGAGGGGCCGCGTCGCGGGGTGATAGCGGACGGCGAAGCCACCGGGCAGCCGGGCCGGACCGAGGATCGCGTGCTGCAGCGTCAGCGCGGTCTCCCGCTGCTGGTCGAGTTGGTACACGCGGTGCAGACCCTGGCCCAGGCGACCTGCGAGAACCGTGAGCAGCGTGTGGTCCTCCGGCGTGAACGGACGCTGCTCCAACAGCTCGATCCACAGGACGAGGACGCCGCCGCGCGGATGCTGCAGCGCGATACCCGCGGTGCCGTACTCCTCGGTGTGGGTGATGAGCAGATCGGCGCTGCGCAGGGCGGTGATCACGCTGCGCCGCCGCGGCGGGAGCTCCGCCCACTGCACGGGTTCACCGGCACAGATGATCTCGGGGACCGCGTCGGGGTCCTGGTTGGGGAAGGTGACGGCCACCACACGACGCGCCCGCCACAGCCGCAGTAATTCCCCGACGGTGGCCTGCAGCGCCCCGTCGAGCGTGTCGGCGTCGACGAGTTGCGCGTTGAGTGCCGCGAGCGCGGTTTCGCGTTGCACCGTGTAGTGCTCCGCGGTGACGTCACGAAAGGTGCCGACCATGACCCGTCGGCCGGTGTCGGGATCTTCGGCCGGGTTGAAGCTCGCGCTGACCCACAGCCGATGCCCGTCGCGGTGCACCACCGGGAACGTGTAGTCGCCAGGGCCCTGGTTCAGCACCCCGGAGAACGCCCGGCTGGTCTTGCGGTGACCCTCCGGATCGGCGTCGGGGTCCGGCCACCACGGTTGCACGGGTTGGTACGGCAGTCCTTCGGGGCCGTAGCCGAGGATGTCGGTGAACGCGGTGTTGATCTCGATGATGGCACCGTCTTCGTCGCAGACGAAGAACGCTTCCTGCAGGGAGTCGATCAGGGCGGTGCGCCAGCGGCTGTGGTCGTTGCGCAACCTCGCCAGTGCGACATTCGCCCGGACCCGAGCCAAGAGCTCCGCTGCGGCAAACGGTTTCACGAGGTAGTCGTCGGCGCCGGCCTGCAATCCCTCGATGGACGATTCCTGGCCCGCCCGCGCGGAGAGCAGCAGCACCGGCAGCGCGGCGGTCCGCGGTTCGGTGCGCAGCGCCGTGACCAGACCCAGACCGTCGAGTCCGGGCATCATGACGTCGCTGACGACGAGGTCGGGCAGATCCGCGCGGACGGACTCGAGCGCCTGGCGGCCGTCCCTCACCGCCGTCACCTCGTATCCGGCGCCGCGGAGCAGTCCGGTGAGGTACGCCCGCATATCGGCGTTGTCGTCGGCGATCAGCACCCGTGCCCCGGCGGCCGCTGCGACAGCCCCGGTGACACCGGTGTCGACGGCGGTGTCGGAATCGCTGGGCAACCAGCGCAGCGCCTCCTGCACATACGGGTCCGCGATGTCGGAGACGGCGGAGGCACGCCCCGGCGGCGCGACGTCGTCGGGAGGGAGATGCGTTGCACCGAAAGGCAGTCGGATGGTGAAGGCGGTGCCGCGACTTTCTTCGCTCTGCGCACCGATCGTGCCGCCGTGCAGGCCGACGAGTTCCTTGACGAGCGCCAGTCCGATCCCGCTGCCCTCCGTCGACCGGGCATAGGCCGTCTCGACCCGATGGAACCGATCGAACAACCGGGGCATGTCCGCGGCGGAGATCCCGACCCCGGTGTCGGCGACGGTGACCACCGCGGCGCCGTCCTCGTGGGTCACCTGCACCGTGATCTCGCCTTCGAGGGTGAACTTCAGGGCGTTGGAGAGCAGGTTGAGGACCACCTTCTCCCACATGTCACGGTCCACGTACACCGGTTCGACCAACGGCGGACAGGCGACGGTGAACGTCAGCCCCGCGCGCTCGACGGCCGAACGGAACACGCTGGCCAATTCGGCGGTCACCGCGGACAGGTCGACGGGTTCGAACCGGGCCTGCATCCGGCCGGCCTGGATGCGCGAGAAGTCCAGCAGCGTGTTGACCAGCTTGGCGAGCCGTAAACCGTTGCGGTGCACGAGCTCGAGCTCCTCGCGCGCCTTCGTGTCGAGACCCTCGGCATGGTTGCGCAGCTCGGCCAGCGGCCCGAGGATCAGCGTGAGCGGCGTGCGGAACTCGTGACTGATGTTGGAGAAGAAGGTGGTCTTGGCCAGGTCGAGCTCCGCCAGCTCATCGGCCCGCCGCTGTTGCGAGCGGTAGCTGCGCGCACTGCCGATACCGGCGGCGATGTGGCCTGCGACGAGTTCGACGAACCCGCGGTAGTTCGCATCCAGCCACCGGTGCGAGTTCAACGCCGCGACCAGGAATCCGACCGGGTCGGCGCCCTGCTGCAGCAGCGGGACCACCAGCGCCTGTGCGGGTGGATCCGGCCACCCCCCGCGCGGCAGGTGCAGCGACTCGCCGTCGACGTCGAGCAGGACTGATTCACCCTGGGCCGGCAGCTCGAGCGGCCACACCGACAGGCCGTCCGGCGACAGCATTTCCGGTGCCGCCGGATGTCCCCGCTCGATACCGCTGGTGGCGGCGAGCCGCGCCTCGCCGTCGTCACCGAACAGGTAGGTCAGCGTGAACGGCAGGTCGTAGGGGTTGTGGTTGAGCTGTTCGGCGGCGAAGCCCAGCATCTGGCGCTCGGTGCGCACGACGCTCGGATCGGACCCGAGGTCGCACAGGGTCGCCATCCGGCGTTCGGCGATGACGCGTTCGGTGTCCTCACTGACCACGCAGAGCATGCCGACGACGTGGCCCCCGTCGTCGCGCAGCGGGCTGTAGGAGAAGGTGTGGTAGGTCTCCTCGGAGTAGCCGGACCGTTCGAGGAACAGCATCAGCGCGACATCCCAGGTGGCCTGGCCGGTCGACAGCACCGATTCGATCCGCGGGCCGATGTCGGGCCATATCTCCGCCCACACCTCGCTGGCCGGGCGGCCCAGTGCCCACGGGTATTTGCGGCCGAGTGTGGCGCGCCGGTAGGCGGCGTTGCAGAAGAACGTCAGCTCCGGACCCCACGCCATCCACATCGGGAAACGCGACGACAGCAGGATGCTCACGGCGGTGCGCAGGCTCTGCGGCCATGCGGCAGGCGGACCCAGGGCGGTCGCCGTCCAGTCCACCTCGGCGAGGTGCCTGCCGACATCGGGGTCCGCGCCGAACAGCGCGTCCGGCGACGAGGCCGACGAAGCCGCCTCAGCGTCCTCCACACCCACCCGACATCCCTCTCACTGCCCGGGCCGGCGCACCAAGGCGTTCGACGCCGGCCGGGCCCGCCGATCGGCGCCAGGCATGAGCGTCACCTCGTGGCGCGGCGCCGCGGTCGCGGCGCCGTACGTCCCCACGGAGTCATCCGTGGCTGCAGGCTGCCCAGAGACGGCGGATGTGAAACCACCGGGGAGGGCTCGTCATCCACCCCGGGTGAGCGCGGCGGGGGCGGCGTGGCGGTGGGCGTCGAGGATCAGCATCGCCACGTGCAGCGAGGTCATCGACTCCGCATCGTCGAGGTCGACGCCGAGGGCCCGGCCGATCACCGCCAACCGTTGGTAGAGCGCCGGGCGGCTGATGTGCAGCCGCTGCGCCAGGGCCGCCTTGTTACCGGCCACCTGCAGATACTGGCGCAGCACGTCCAGGTTCGACAGGGCGCGGTCGTCGTCGTCGACCAGCAGCGCCCTCAGCTCGGTCTCGGCGAACTGCTGCACCCGCGGATCGTCGCGCAACAGCGCGAGCAGACCGCGCAGTCGCACGTCGGACGCGCGGTAGACCGCCTGGGCTTTCCCCTGCATCGCGATCGCGACCTCCCCGATGTGGGCGGCTTCGCTCAGGCCTCCGATCGCCTCGACGATCTCGGTCGCCGGGTCACCGACCGCGCACACCGAACGGGCATTGCCGTCGAGGCGCCGCAGTTCGGCGTTGAGCTGTTCGCCGAGCACACCGAGCGCCCGGTCCCATCCGCCCCGCGCGGAGTTGAGCGCCAGCAGCGCGCCGATCTCTCCGTCGCGGCGGATCGAGCACAGGGCGGTGTGCCCCGAGGCGTTGACGGTGTGCGCGACGGCGTCGAGCAGCGCGACGTTGCGCTGTTGTGCGACAACGGGATCCACGATGGCGGCGCCGCGGTCGACGCGCACGACGACCGGGAGGTACCGGGTGGCCTTGCGTAGTCCCAGTGCGTGCGCCCGCGCCGCGGCCTCGCGTTCGTCGGTGATGCGGCCCTGCGCCACGTCGTCGATGAGCCCGCTCTGCGCCTGCTGGTGCAGTCCGCTGCGGCTCCGCTCGATCATGCGGTGCAGCGCCAGCGCCGCGGCCGCACGTTCGAGGACCATCGTCGCGCGGGCGCGGTCGGCGGGCACTGCCGGAACGATCAACCGCCCCCATTCCTCACCGCGCGGCCCGACGGAGGTGACGGCCCAGTCACCGTCGGCGGGGGTCATCCGGGAACGCCGCTCCCAGTCCTGCAACAGTGTGGCCGCGGCGTCACCGCCCGGCGCGACGGCCAGCGCCCGGTGGGCGAGGTCCTCGAGCACGACCGGTTCGTCGAGGATCCGCGCCGCGGCGCCGACGATCCCGGCCGCGGAGGCGCGTTTCATGCTCAGCTCGGTGAACGTCTCGTGCACGCGGCGGTCGAACGCCATCTCGTCGTACTGGGCGGCCACGATGCGCCGGTGCACCGCCTCGGTCACGTCGACGAATTTGATCTGCCGGTGCAGTGCGACCAGGGCGAGGCCGAGCCGCGCGGCGTGTTCGGCGACCGATCCGGGCACCGCCGCCATCGCGGTCCCCAGTTCGACGACCACCCCGACGGCGCCGGCGTCGGCGAGCCCCTGCAGATAGCGGTGCGGGTCGCTGCTCAGCGCGCCGCCGGTGGTCAGCACCAGCTCGCCGCCCTGCAGCAGTGCGGACAGATCGGCCACGTCGCCGACGTGCACCCAGCGGATGGGATCGTCCCAGCGGCATGCGCTGAGCACCTCCGGCGCCCCGCGCGCCACGACCGGCAGCCCGATCACCTCCGCCACGGTCATCGCCATTGACACAATGTATCGCTGAGCCCGGTTTTGGTGACACTGTGCAACCGTCAGCAACGGTGCCCGTCCCTCAGACTCGGGGTATGGCGAACGCAGTGCAGCACTGGTACAACAACGAGATCTTCGCGGGTGGTTCGCAGGCCACCGCCCCGGTCACCAATCCGGCGACCGGTGAGGTCACCGGTCAGGTGGCGCTGGCCAGCGTCGAGGACGCCCGCGCGGTGATCGAGGCGGCCGCGGCGGCGTTCCCCGCCTGGCGCGACACCTCCCTGGCCAAGCGCACCGCGATCCTGTTCACCTTCCGCGAACTGCTCAACTCCCGCAAGGGTGAATTGGCCGCGATCATCACCGCCGAACACGGCAAGGTGCTCTCCGACGCACTCGGTGAGGTCACCCGCGGCCAGGAGGTCGTCGAGTTCGCCTGCGGTATCCCCCACCTGCTCAAGGGCGGTTTCACCGAGAACGCCTCGACCAACGTCGACGTGTACTCCATCCGCCAGCCGCTCGGGGTCGTCGGCATCATCAGCCCGTTCAACTTCCCCGCCATGGTGCCGATGTGGTTCTTCCCCCTCGCCATCGCCACCGGCAACACCGTCGTGCTCAAGCCGTCGGAGAAGGACCCGTCGGCAGCACTGTGGCTGGCCCGCCTGTGGGCCGAGGCCGGCCTGCCGCCCGGCGTGTTCAACGTCCTGCAGGGCGACAAGACCGCCGTCGACGAACTCCTGACCCACCCGAAGGTCAAATCCGTCAGCTTCGTCGGATCCACCCCGATCGCCCAGTACGTCTACGCCACCGGCACCGCTGCGGGCAAGCGCGTCCAGGCCCTCGGCGGCGCCAAGAACCACGCGGTGGTGCTGCCGGATGCCGACCTCGACCTGGCCGCCGACGCCATGGTCAACGCCGGGTTCGGTTCGGCCGGCGAGCGCTGCATGGCGATCTCCGCCTGCGTGGCCGTCGGCCCCATCGCCGACGACCTCGTCGCCAAGATCGCCGAGCGCACCACGCCGCTGAAGATCGGCGACGGCACCAAGGACTCCGACATGGGACCGCTGGTCACCAAGGCTCATCGTGACAAGGTGGCGGGCTACATCGACGCCGGCGAGAACGACGGCGCCAAGATCGTCGTCGACGGCCGCAACGTCACGGCCGACGGTGGGCAGGACGGCTTCTGGCTGGGCCCGACCCTGATCGACAACGTCACGCCCGAGATGACCGTCTACACCGACGAGATCTTCGGCCCCGTCCTGTCGGTCGTCCGCGTCGAGACCTACGACGAGGCGCTGGAGTTGATCAACGCCAACCCCTACGGCAACGGCACCGCGATCTTCACCAACGACGGCGGCGCCGCCCGGCGCTTTCAGAACGAGGTCGAGGTCGGCATGGTCGGCATCAACGTGCCCATCCCCGTCCCGATGGCCTACTACAGCTTCGGCGGCTGGAAGAACTCGCTGTTCGGCGACAGCCACGCCCACGGCACCGAAGGCGTGCACTTCTTCACCCGGGGCAAGGCCATCACCCAGCGTTGGCTCGACCCCAGCCACGGCGGCATCAACCTCGGCTTCCCCCAGAACCAGTAGCAGCAGCCCGCAAGCCGCCGCGAGTACGGTTGTTGCACGCATCGCCCGAGTAGCGGCGTCGACAACCGTACTTTCGGCGTAGGAGGAGAAACCCATGACTCTCACCAACGAGAAGACCCTGCCCAACGGCCTGACGGTCGACGACGCCCGGGCGGAGGCGGCCCGCACCTACGAACTCGACCGCGCCCACGTCTTCCACTCGTGGTCGGCGCAGGCCGAGATCACGCCGATGACGATCACCGCCGCGCAGGGCAGCTACATCTGGGACGGCCAGGGCAATCGCCTACTGGACTTCTCCTCGCAGCTGGTCAACACCAACATCGGCCATCAGCACCCGAAGGTCGTCGCCGCGATCCAGGCGCAGGCCGCCAAGCTGTGCACGGTCGCGCCGCAGCACGCCAACGACGCCCGTTCGGAGGCCGCCCGGCTCATCGCCGAACGCACCCCCGGCGAGTTGAACCGGATCTTCTTCACCAACGGCGGCGCCGACGCCGTCGAGCACGCGGTGCGGATGGCCCGGCTGCACACCGGTAAGTACAAGGTGCTCAGCCGCTACCGCGCCTACCACGGCGGCACCGAGACGGCGATCAACCTGACGGGTGATCCCCGCCGGTGGCCGAACGACCACGGCAACGCCGGGGTCGTGCACTTCTTCGGGCCGTTCCTGTACCGCTCGCGATTCCACGCCACCACCGAGGCCGAGGAGTCCGAGCGCGCGCTGGCCTACCTCGATGAGCTGATCCGGCTGGAGGGCCCGTCGACCATCGCCGCGATCGTGCTGGAGACGATCCCCGGCACCGCAGGCATCATGGTGCCACCGCCCGGCTACCTCGCCGGCGTGCGCGAGATCTGCGACCGGTACGGCATCGTCATGATCGCCGACGAGGTGATGGCCGGCTTCGGGCGCAGCGGAAAGTGGTTCTCCATCGACCATTTCGACGTCACCCCGGACCTGCTGACCTTCGCCAAGGGCGTCAACTCCGGCTACGTGCCGCTCGGTGGCGTCGCGATCGGCCCGGCGATCGCCGAGACGTTCGCCCACCGCCCCTACCCCGGCGGACTCACCTACTCCGGCCATCCGCTCGCGACGGCGGCGGCGGTGGCCACCATCACCGCGATGGAGGACGAGGACATCGTCGGCAACGCCGCCCGCGTCGGGGCCGAGGTGCTCGGGCCCGGTCTGGCCGAGATCGCCGCCCGCCATCCCAGCGTCGGCGAGGTCCGCGGCACCGGAGTGTTCTGGGCGATCGAACTGGTCGCCGATCGGCAGACCCGGGAACCGCTGGCCCCCTACGGCGCGAGCAGTGCGGCGATGAACGCCGTGGTCGCGGCGTGCAAGGACAACGGTCTGCTGCCGTTCGCGAACTTCAACCGGATCCACGCCGTTCCGCCGTGCACGGTCACCGCCGACGAAGCCCGCGAGGGGCTGGCGATCCTCGATCAGGCACTCGCCGTCGCGGACTCACACCTGTGAACCGCCCCTGACAACCGCTCGTAGGGATACGTCACCGCCCCCGCATCCGTAGGGTTGGTGCGACCAACCTTTCGGTACGTGCGCAACGGCGCGCCGTTTCGACATGGCGGCAGCGTGGAACTACCTCGGCGAAAGTCGAACCACCGAGATCAGTTCGTGAAGGGGATGCATGTCTGAGGCGCCAGCGTCGGATTTCGACGACGAGACCGAGTCGAGCACCGACGATCAGGCCAACGAGCCCAGCGAGATCACCTTCGACGAATACCTGCACCCCGCGCGTCCGCGGTCACTGAGGTTCCGTCCCCGTGTGAAGGCTCCGTTCACCCGCCGTTCGGTGGCCCAGGACGGTCCGGCGCGCGCGGACAACCCGGCGTACGTGTCGTGGTTGTTGTCGCAGTCGATGCTCGCCGACGCCAACCAGATCAGTCAGCAGTTCTCCGGGCAGGGCTCGATGTGGCAGAACCCGTACGCCACGCCGAGTCCCCGCGGGGCGGTGGAGACGGCGTCGGTCTGGTTCACCGCCTACCCGCTGTCGCTGATCACCCGGCCCAACGAGTCGTTCCTCACAGCCCTCGCCGACGACGACATGTGGAAGGCGTTCGCCGACATAGGCATCGAAGCCATCCACACCGGGCCGGTCAAACGGGCGGGCGGCATCTCCGGATGGCAGACCACCCCGAGCGTCGACGGCCACTTCGACCGCATCAGCACCGAGATCGACCCGGCGTTCGGCACCGAAGAGGAGTTCCGCAAGATGTGCGGGACGGCCAACTGGTACGGCGGTACCGTCATCGACGACATCGTGCCCGGCCACACCGGCAAGGGCGCCGACTTCCGGCTCGCCGAGATGAAGTACGCCGACTACCCGGGGATCTACCACATGGTGGAGGTGGACCGACGCGACTGGGAACACCTGCCCGAGGTGCCTGCCGGGGCCGACTCGGTCAACATCGACCCGGCCACCGAGGAGTGGCTCGACAAGGCCGGCTACATCATCGGCCGGCTACAGCGGGTGATCTTCTACGCCGAGGGCATCAAGGAGACCAACTGGAGCGTCACCCGGCCGGTGCTGGGCGTGGACGGGGTGGAGCGCCGCTGGGTCTACCTGCACTACTTCAAGGACGGTCAGCCGTCGATCAACTGGCTGGACCCGTCCTTCGCCGGGATGCGGTTGGTGATCGGTGACGCCCTGCACTCGCTCGCGGACCTGGGCACCGGCGGACTCCGCTTGGACGCCAACGGGTTTCTCGGTGCCGAGAAGACCGCCGCCGAGGACAGCACCGCATGGTCGGAGGGCCACCCACTGTCCGAGGCGGCCAACCACCTGATCGCCAGCATGGTGCGCAAGGTGGGCGGTTTCACGTTCCAGGAGCTCAACCTCACCATCGACGACATCCGCGAGATCGGCGAAGCGGGGGCAGACCTGTCCTACGACTTCATCAACCGGCCCGCCTACCACCACGCCCTGGCGACGGCCGACACCGAATTCCTCCGGCTGACCCTGCGCACCACACTGGAACTCGGTGTCGACCCGGCATCGTTGATCCACGCCCTGCAGAACCACGACGAGTTGACCTACGAACTCGTGCACTGGTCGACGGGCCACCGCGACGACATCTACACCTACAAGGGTGAGGAGATCACCGGCGAGGCACTCGGCGAGGCCATCCGCGGGGATCTTTCCGAGCGGCTCACCGGCGAGAATGCGCCCTACAACCTGGTGTTCACCACGAACGGGATCGCCTGCACCAGCGCGACGGTCATCGCGGCCATCCTTGGCGTCACCGACCTCGACGAGATCGACCCCGACTCGAACCAGATCGACCAGATCCGCCGAGCACATCTGCTGCTGGCGATGTTCAACGCCCTGCAGCCGGGTGTGTTCGCGCTGTCGGGCTGGGATCTGTGCGGCATGCTCACCCTGCCGCCGGCGCAGGTCGCCGAACTCCTGCGCGAGGGGGACACGCGCTGGATCCATCGGGCCGCGCACGACCTGATGGGTGTGAACCCCGATGCCACAAAGTCATTGGCGGGTATGCCGCGAGGGCGCAGCCTCTACGGTTCCATCCCCGAGCAACTCGCGGACGAGACCAGCTTCCTGCGCCAGTTACAGGCCATCCTGCGGGTGCGGTCGCACTACGGCATCGCGACGAGTCGCCAGGTCGACATCCCCGAGGTGTCACACCGCGGCATGCTCGTGCTGGTGCACGAACTGGCCGAGGAAGGCCGCTACCAGCTGACGGTGCTGAACTTCGCCAACGAAGAGGTCGCAGGCACCGTGCGCTCGGAGGCACTGCCGCCCGGCGCCTCGGTGTCGGACATGTTCACCGGCAACGTCTTCGCCACGGTCGACGACCTGCACAGCTTCACCGTCGAGATGCCCCCGCATCACGGGATGGCCCTGCTGGTCGAGGTGACTCCCGACGAGGTCGCCGCGCTGTAGCGGCGTCATCGGTATTAAGCGGAAAGTGTAAACGACCCGAACTCCCGGCTGCGCTGACAGACTGACGGCGGATTGCCCTGCGGCGCAGACGGAGATGACACATGCCCGAACCCGCCGAGTGGGCCTGGTGAGCGACCACTGGGTGGTCGGCGACCACTGGGTTATCGGCGACCACTGGGTTATCGGCGACCGCTGGGTTATCGGCGACCACTGGGTTATCGGCGACCACTACAGCCTGCCGATCCCCGCCACCGCGGACGCGCTCCGCGACGGCGGAGAAGTATTCCTCACCAACGCATTCCGGGCTTTCGGGGCCCTCGGCGGGGACAACCGGGTGGTACGGATCGATCGCTGCGAGGAGCTCGCCGGCGGAAGCACCGGCCGCAAACTGCTGCTCGACGTCGCATATGCCGACCCGCAGCCGGACCTGCGCACCGATCTGTTCGTCAAGTTCTCCCGTGACTTCGACGACCCCGTGCGTGATCGCGGCCGCACCCAGATGGCGCCGGAAGTGGTGTTCGCCGCTCTGGCGCGCGCACCCGGGTTTCCGATCGCGGTGCCACATCCCCGGTTCGCCGACTATCACGCCGACTCCGGAACGGGCATCCTGATCACCGACCGGATCACGTTCGGAGACAACGGTATCGAGCGGCAGTATCACAAGTGCCTCGACGAGGACATGCCCCGGCCGCAGGAGCACTACCGGGCGCTGGTGACGGCGGTGGCACGGTTGGCGGGCACCCATCGGTCGGGCGAACTACCGACGGAGCTGTCCGCGGCGTTCCCGGTCGACCTGCGCGCCGCCACGGTCGGTGAACCCGTCGTGATGTCGCCGGACAGGTTGCAGCGCCGGCTGTCACGGCTCGGGGAGTTCGCCGAATCGCACCCCGGACTGCTGCCGGCCCACGTTCGGTTCCTGGAGTTCCTGGCGTGCCTGGGCGACGAGGCGCACGAGGTGTTGAGTCGGGAAGAGCAGATCTGGCGCTCGCTGCGCGATGCGGAGGATCACATCGCGCTGTGTCGTTGGAATGCCAACGTCGACAACGCCTGGTTCTGGCGGGACGGCGGCGACGTCCTGCACTGCGGCCTGATGGACTGGGGTTGCGTCAGCCGGATGAACGTCGCGATGGCCCTCTGGGGAGCGTTGTCCGGTGCCGAAACCGCGCTGTGGAACAACCATTTCGAAGACCTGCTGGCGTTGTTCTGCCGCGAGACGGAAGCCGCGGGTGGGCCACGCCCCGACCCGGAGATGCTGGAGCGACACGTGCTGCTCTACATGGCGTTGATGGGCATCACCTGGCTGCTCGACGTACCCGCGCGCATCCACCACCGCCTGCCCGACGCCGATGCGAGCACCACGAGATCGGATCCCCGCATCCGCGACGACGAAGGCCTCCGCGCCCCGCTGCAGATGCTGACCAACGTCCTCAACGTCTGGCAGACAAGAGGATTGGGACGACACCTCGCGGCGCTGGATTAACCGCCGTTCGCCCGCTCGACCACGTCGATGCGCATCACGTGCCGCAGTGTGCCGACGAAAACGGGCGGATACGCGCCGACCCCGGCTTCGGTGAGCCACTTCGCCGCCGTCTCCGGGCGTTCCAGCCAGCGCCGGGCGCTGGCCTCGTCGGCGACGTCCTGCAGGAACATGATCTCGTTGGGATCGTCGAGCGCGCGGAAGATCCACACGTTCTGAATTCCGTTGCGGCGAAACAGCGTGCGCGTGCGGTGCACCTGATCGAGCAGGGAGCCGACATCCTGCACGACGGTGACGCCCGCGATCACCACCGCGGGCGCAGTGGCGGTCCAGTGTTCGACGTGAAAGCGGTCCACCAGTTCGCCGGCGAAGACGGCGGGGAGGTCCTGCACACCCACCGCGTCGAACCAGTCGAAGAAGGCGTGCGAGCGCAGCAGATTCGCGACCGGTTCGGCCGTGTGCAGCGCCATGGTGACCAGCACCCGGTCGGCTTCACCGACCGAGGTGTGGACGAACACGTGGTGGGCGCCGAGCGCCGCGAGTTCCTGCCGGCGCCCCTCGAGCAGCGGCCACACCCGGGACGGGTCGGGGACCCGGTAGTCCGTCGTCAGGATCAGCGACCCCGCGACGCCTGCGGTCTCTGCGGAGTATCCCGACACGGTCATCAGCCGGTCGCGTTCGGCTTCATCGGCGGACAGGCGCCGGCGGCGTCCGCGGTCAACTCGTAGTGCCACAGCTCGTTGGCGTACACCTGGCACAGTCCGAAGCGCGGGCCGTTGCGCGCCATCCACGCGGCGGCGTCGGGCCCGCCCACGTCGACCGCCCGGCCGACCACGTGCATCGACGTCTGCGGGGAGGCCACGAACTGCCGGGCGGTCTCCACACTCCCGTACGTGCGCACCCCGTCGTCGAACAGCCGCTGCTGGAACCCCACCGAGCGCCAGCCGGAGTTGATCTCGACCGCGATACCGTCCGACGCCGCACGGCGGGTGGCCTCCTGGACCGCGGCGAGCAGTGGGGGGTCGAGCCGGCCGACGGTCGGGTTCTCGACGTCGAAGGCGGTCAGCGTCGCCCCTTCGGGCAGGTATCCCCCGAAGGTGTCCGTCGCCGTCGGGCCGATGCCGAGCGGTTCCCCGGAGGGTTCCGCCGCGGTCGCCGACGGCCCGACCAGCGTGTCGTCGGTGCCGGGGTCTGCCTGCGACGGGGCGGCGCCGAGCAGCGCGGCGCACGCGCAGCCGACCGCAACCACGGTCAGCCGGGGCACCTTCCTGCGCACGCTCACCCTGCCACCATGCCAGCCGGCGCGTGCGGTCGCACTACGATCTCCCCCATGCCGCCGGGACCACAGCCGAACGGCGCCGCCCGCTCCCGGTCCACGGCGCTGGCCGTCGTCGCCTGCCTGATCGCCACCGCCGCACTGGCCCTGTCGGGGTGGACATGGTGGCAGGTCCGGACCGCGCCCACCTACGACGCCGCCGACCAGACGGCCGCCAAGGACTCGGCCTGCGCGGCGTTCGCCCAGGTGCGCACCGGCGTCGCCACGAACACACATCTGGAATCGCCCGGTGGTGACTCCGATGTCACCGGAGTCATGGCGGTGGCCGCGAACGCCCGGGTGGCGCTGATGGGCGGCGGCCAGTACCTGCTCGCCAGCATGGAGCCTGCGACGCCGCCCGAACTCGCCGAGCCGTTGCGGCAGTTCGGCATGAAGCTGATGGAGTTCGGCGCCGCAGCCACGGCGGGTGCGCCGGACGACGACCCCGGCCAGCGGGCGCTCAAACGGGACCTCGACGGCCTCAACGCCACCCTCGACGGGCTGTGCGGCTGAGCCGTCACCCGATCAGCGGTGACCGCCTGCGTGCGTGCTGCGGAACCGCTGCCGGTAGGCGCCCGGCGTGATGCCGAGTTCCCGGTGGAACAGCCGCCGCAGCGAGGCGCTCGACCCGATTCCGGTGCGTTCGGCGATGTGGTCGAGGGAGTGCTGCCCGCCGGTCAACAGGTTGCAAGCGGATTCGAGCCGGACGCGATCGACGAAACGCTGTGGGGTGTAGCCGGTTTCATCGTGGAAGAGCCGGCTGAGGTGTCGCGCGCTTACGGCGGCGGCAGCGGCGAGGCGGTCGAGCGAGTGGTTGGCCGCGGGGTCGGCGGTGATGGTGTCCATCGTGGCGCGGACGACGGTGTTCGTGGTCGGGATGGCTTCGGTGCGCACGCTGAACTGGGACTGGTCACCCGGGCGTGCCATGAACACCACGAGGTCGCGGGCGACGTCCCTGGCCATGGACGGGCCGTGGTCGCGCTCGATGAGCGACAGGGCGAGGTCGATCCCCGCGGTCACGCCGGCCGACGTGGTGTACGGGCCATCGGTGACGAAGATGGCCGCCGGATCCACGGTGATGTCGGGGAAGCGGGCCGCGAGGTGCCTGGCGAGCCGCCAGTGCGTCGCGGCCCTGCGCCCGGCCAGCAGTCCGGTCGCGGCAAGTGGAAAGGCGCCGGCACAGATCGCCACGGTCCGTGCGCTGCGCAGGGCAAGGGTGCGCACGGTGTCGACGAGCGCGTCATCGGAGATTCCGGCCTGCCAGTCGGGGGTTCCGGGGACGAGCAGCGTGTCGATCGGCGAGGTGATGCCGGCAGCCGCGACATCGACGCCCAGGCGCGCGCCGGAGCTCGCGGTGACGTCGTCGCCGCTGATCGATGCATGGGTGACCTGATAGCGGCCGCCGACGGTGTTGGCCGAGGCGAACGCGTCGACGGGGCCGGTGGCGTCGAGCATCTGAATACCGTCGTAGAGCAGCACCACCACGTGGTGGGCTGCCGGGCTGGTCACCTTCTCAGTCATAGCGCGCTCCGTGTCCTGATGTGAACGGTTTTCGGCCAGTTGCGTGCGGTGCCGGTGGGGGCGTGCGGCGGATAGTCGGAAGCGAGGGTCGGCTGATCCCGCCGACCGAGTGCACAGAAAGGACGAACCGATGACAGATGTGATCGCCGGCGTGACGATCCCGGACAGCCGATTGGCCAAGGAGGCCACGGAGTTGATCCGCGACACCACCAATGAGTTGATCTTCCACCATTCCCGCCGGGTGTTCCTCTTCGGAAGTCTGCAGGCCCGCGCGCTGGATCTGCATCCCGACGACGAATTGCTCTATGTCGCAGCGCTGTTCCACGACACCGGTCTGGTGCCGCCCTACCGGGGAACCAGCCAGCGTTTCGAGATGGACAGCGCCGACGCAGCGCGGGACTTCCTGGCCTCGCGAGATGTCACGGGTGAGCCCGCCGATGTGGTGTGGACGGCGATCGCGCTGCACACCACGCCCGAAGTGCCGTACAAGCTGGATCCGGTGATCGCGGCGACCACCGCAGGAGTGGAGACCGACGTGCTGGGACTGCGCCTGGACGTCATCGACTCCGCCGCTCTGACCGCCGTGACCGAGGCGCATCCGCGGCCGGACTTCAAAAACCGCATCCTGCAGGCGTTCACCGAGGGATTCCAGGACCGCCCGGATACGACGTTCGGCACCGTCAACGCCGATGTGCTCGAACACTTCGTCCCCGGCTTCCGGCGGATCGACTTCGTCGACGTGATCAAGAACTCGGCGTGGGCTGAGTAGTTTTCACACGGGGGCGGTCAGACGTACCGGTTGCGGCCGGCCAACGCGCCCATGAACATCTGCACCAGATAGACGATCAGCACCATGGTCCACGGCACAGTCCAGCCGTCGGTGAGGTCATGGAGGAGCCCGAACAGGAACGGACCGAGGCCGGCCAGCAGGTAGCCGAAGCCCTGCACCATGCCGGACAGCTGGGCGGTGTCCTCCGTGGTGCGGGCGCGCAACGCGATCACGGTGAGTGCCAGCGAGAACACACTGAGACCGAGCCCCACGAGAACGGTCCACAGCAGCGGGGCGGCGCCGGGGTCGATGAGCAACCCGATCACGCCGGCCACACCGATGACCCCCAGCCCGACGATCCACGGACTCTGGCTCGACGACCTGGCAGCCAGCGGTGAGATGAAGATGCTGATCGGGACCGCGATGAGAGACATCAGCCCAACGAGCAGCCCCGCGGTCGACTTGCTCACGCCGCTGTCGATGAACACTTCGGGTAGCCAGCCCATCATCACGTAGGCCAGCAGCGACTGGCATCCGAAGAACAGCGTCACCGTCCACGCCAAGCGATTGCGCAGCAGGGACCGTCCCTTGATCCGGACCGTCGACGGCTTGGCTCCGGGGATCCCGCGGGAGGCCACGAGCCAGACGAGCAGCGCCACGAGCGCCACGGCCGCCCACGCGGCGAGCGCCACCCGCCAGTCGTCGAACACGCCTTCCAGTCCGGGTGTCACCGCCGAGCCGAGCGCGCCGCCGCCTTGGAGGGCAGCGGTGTAGACGCCGGTCATGAGCCCGACGCGGGCCGGGAAGGACCCTTTGATCACCACCGGGATCAGGACGTTGGTCAGCGCGATACCCGCGGTGGCCACCAGGGTTCCGCCGAGGACCACGTAGGGACCGTCGAGGACACGGATGAGCAGACCGGCGATGAGGATGGTCAACGCCGCGCTGATGGCCCGGCTGAGCCCGATCCGCCGGGACAGCCACGGCGCCGTCATTCCGGCGGCGGCGAAACACAAGCCGGGCAGGGTGGTCAGTACGCCGGCCCAGGTGGCGGTCGCGCCCATCGATTCGCGCATATCGCCGAGCAGCGGCCCGATGCTGGTGATCGCGGGACGCAGGTTGAGCGCCGTGAGGATGACCGCGATCGTGAGCAGGACGCCGCCGGCAGCCCGGGCGCCGGGAGCCTCGGTGAGGCCCGCCTGACCGGGTGTGGCGTCGATGCGCGAGGTGCCCTTCACCGCGGTATCCTCCCATACATCCCATGATTGGATGAATGGAGGTTTCGGGTGCCGCTCGTCACCACCCGTCGCGCGGGTCTGGTCGACCAGGTGATCGCCCAACTGCGTGAGTCGGTGTCCGCCGGCGAATGGCCGGTCGGTGCGCGGATTCCGACGGAGCCTGCGCTGGTCGCCGCGCTCGGCGTCGGCCGCAACACGGTCCGCGAAGCGGTGCGCGCGCTGGCGCACAGCGGGATCCTCGAAGTCCGACAGGGCGACGGCACCTACGTTCGGGCCACCAGCGAGGTCTCCGGGGCCTTGCGCAGACTGTGCGGCTCGGAACTGCGCGAGGTACTCGAGGTGCGGCGCTGCCTCGAAGTGGAAAGCGCGCGGTTGGCGGCCACCGCCCGTACCGACGAGGACCTCGCCGGGATCCGTGATCTGCTCGCCCGCCGGGACGCGCTCGACGCCCACGACCAGTTCGTCCTGGCCGATGCCGAATTGCACTTCGCCGTGGTGCGGGCCTCGCACAACACAGTGCTGACCGAGCTGTACCGAGGTCTTACCGAGGTGGTGACCGCGAGTGTCGCGACGACATTCGAATCCCATGCGTTACAACGGATCCCACACGACGGACTCGTCGAGGCCATCGCCGCCGGGGATGTCGAACGGGCGGGCCGGGAAGCCGGCGGCTTCCTGGAGGAGCTCATCGAGGAGCTGCCAGGCCACGGCTGAGCACGGGTTACGCCTTCGTCTGCGGCGCCGCGGGACTTTCGAGCGGGCATGGCGTATCTCCTGTCGAGTTTCTTTTGCGGTGAACTGATTCCACCCGATGCGGCCGGCCCAGCCAATGGGGGCTAGCAGCAAAAGCGCACACCTCGCCAGCCGGTACGGGCAGCGCACCGGAGCGTGGAATATATTGGCCTGCACCGCTACTCGGGATCATCGTCCTGGTCCTTGTGATCGGTGAGGTAGCGGTGGGGGTGGAAGTAGTTGTTGACTCGGGGTTGGCCGGTGTCGAGGTGTTTGGGTGGGATCCAGTGGGTGCGGCCGTTGCCGGGGCGCACGGTGGTGTATCCGGTTTTCTCGACCATGAGGTTGCCGGGTTGGCAGGCCAGGGTGAGGTCGGGGATGTCGGTGCGCCCGCCTTTGGCGTGGTCGTGGGTGTGGTGGGCTTCGGTCCAGTAGAACGGCACGGTGCAGTGGGGGTGGGTGCAGCCTTTGTCTCTCGCGAACAGGGCCAATCTCTGGGCGGTGGTGGCGTTGCGGCGGGCGCGGCCGAGGTAGAGGATTTCTTCGGTGTGGTCGTCGAACACTGCCAGGTAGTGCCGGGAGCGTGCGGCCATCCGGATCAGATCCCGGATGGGGAGTTTGTTGCCGCCGCCGGTGTCGGCCCACCCCGCCGCACGTTCGAGTTCGTTGACGGTGGTGGTGGCGACGATGGTGGCGGGCACCCCGGCGACCTGTCCGAGGGTCCCGGATTCCACGGTGTCACGCAGGACCCGTTTCAACGCGTCGTGGTGGCGTTGTTCGGGGGTGCGGTCATCGCGTCCGGTGTGGGTGTCGTCGTGGGGCAGGTTGACCCCGGGGGCGGCGTGTTTGGCGGCCGCCACATCCCATAGGGCGCGGGTTTCGGCGTCGATGTAGCCCTCGACGCGGCTCATCCCATCGGCTTGCTGGCGACCCATTTTGAGGCTGCGGCGGCGCTGCTGGGTTCGGTAGTCGGGTTCGGTGCCGTCCTGGTCGATGAAGTCCAGCAGGGCTTTGGCGGCCTTCTTGAACTGGTCGGGTCGCAACTCCTTCGCGTGGCCGACGAGGGTGTGTTCGTAGTCGTCGCGGCGGGCGAAGGACACCCAGACGGGGAGTTTCTTGACGAACTCCTGGATGACGCGCACATGGGCGTGCCCGATGTCCCCGCGGGCCACCGCGGCGGCGGTGTGGGCCAGGTCAGTTTTCACGCGTTCGCCGGTCAGCGTGTAGCGAGGACCCAACTGGCGGGCGTCGGTGAGCCGTTCACCGGCGTCTTTCTCCGTGATCCGTAACCGGTCGGCGAGCAGTTTCTTCATCGACGTCGCACCCAGGTCGTGGGGGTTGGCTTCCTCGACCAGCCGCGCGGTCAACCGATGCTCCACGCTGGGCACCGCCCAGACGGCCTGTTTGATCCGGTCCAGCTCCCCCACGATCTGCGGATGGGTCAGGTCGTTGATGGAGGCGGCCTGCATCTCCGTGACGGCCGCCAACAGGCGGTCGACCGCGGTGCTGAACTCCCCATCCATACATCGAACACTAGTTCGATCCACCGACAAATTCGGTCGCCCAAAAACGCGCCGGGCGATGAGTTTCGCGGCGACACTGGGTCTGTACCAGAGACAGATCGCACGACGACGGGAAGACCGCGATGACCACTGGAACGCCAAACCGCCCCATGCAGGACGCCGCCCCGGCGCTTCCGCCCGAAGCCGACGAACAGACCTGGCGGGCGGCGCTCGAGGAGCTCCGCATACGCGAGAAGGCCGCCACCCGGGAACTGGACGCGATCGCCGCGCAACGCCGGCGCCTGCCGATGGTGCGGATGCCCGACTACACCCTGATCGGGGCGGAGGGGCCGGTCCGGCTGGCCGACGTGTTCAAGGGCCGTTCCCAGCTGATCGTCTACAACCACATGTGGACCGACGGTCAGGAGTGGCAGTGCGGTGGATGCACCGGTCTCACATCGCAATACACCCGGCTGGACTTCCTCGACAGCTATGACGCCAGGTTCGTCATCGTGACGAACGGCCCCATCGAGGAGGCGCTGGCCTATCGCGAGAAGGTCGGCAACAAGATGGACTGGTACTCGTCGTCGGAGAGTTCGTTCGGCGCCGATGTCGACGCACCGCCCGGCGGCGGGTTCGGCGTCAACGTCTTCCTGCGCGACGGCGACACCGTCTTCCGCACCTGGCACACCAACGGCCGTGGCACCGAACAACTCAGCCACACTTTCCCGCTGATCGACCTCCTGCCGTGGGGCCGCCAGGAGGAGTGGCAGGACTCCCCGGACGGGTGGCCGAAGCGGCCCACCTACTCGGGCTGGCTGGATTCACCGGACATCGCGCGCATGTACGGAAACCGCTGAGCCGCTCTAGCCCGCCGTCGTGAACTCGATGTGCAGCTCAGTCAACCCACGCAGCAGGAACGTCGGTTCATAGGAGTAGTTCCGTCGCTCCGCCGGACCGTGCACACTCGCGTCGATGGTGATGTCGCGCAGGCGATCCAGCAGTCGGCGAACGGTGACCTTGCCCTCCACCCGCGCCAACGGCGCGCCCGCGCAGGTGTGGATGCCGCGACCGAACGCGATGTGTTCACGCACGTTCTTACGGTCGGGCCGGAATTCGTTGGGAGAGTCGAACTTCCGCGGGTCGCGATTCGCCGCACCGAGGCACAGCATCACGACGGTCCCCGCCTGCAAGCGCATATCCCCCAGCGTGGTGGTCTTGCGGACCAATCGGAAATCGACCTTCGTGGGCGCGTGCATCCGTAGCGACTCCTCGATGAAAGCCGGTATCCGGTCCGGGTTCTCGCGGAGGGTTTCCTGGTACTCCGGCCTGTCGCCGAGGGTCTGGACGGCCGCGCTCAGCAGCTTGGTGACGGTCTCCTGTCCCGCGGCGAACAGGAAGGTAGCCGGTTTGACCACCTCCATCAGTTCCGGGGTCGACCCGTCCGGATAGGTCGCGCCCGCCATCCCGGACAAGACGTCATCCCGGGGTTCGCGGCGGCGATCGGCGAGGTAGCCGGCGAACTTGTCGTCCAGGTACTGCAGCGGGTCCAGCCCCACGGGTTCACCGTCGAGCGACCCCACCCGGTTGCCCCTCGGTTGTTCGGCGCCGAGTGCGGCGAGGAATGCGGGACGGTCGGCTTCGGGAACCCCGAGGAGATCGATGATGGCCGATGTGGCAAACGGCTTCGCGTACTCCGACAGGAATTCGCAGCGACCGTTGTCGATGAACTGGTCGATCTGGTGATCGACGAGTTGCCAGATGAACTCCTCGTTCTCCTTGAGGCGCCGCGGAGTGAGGAGTTTGGCCAGCAGCGACCGGGCACGCTCGTGTGCGGGCGGATCCATCACGACCATGTGCTCGTGGATGGGGAAGAGATGGCGGTGCGCCTCGATCTGCTCGGTGATGTCGTCACCTCGGGGCTCGAACGGCAGCGGCGGGAACGGCCCGCCGATCGCGTTGACCGCCGAGAAGTGGTCGTGGTCCTTGAACGCCGCCAGCACCTCCTGATAACCCGTCACCGCCACCACACCGTGGTGCGGTTCCCGCACGACCGGGCCCTGCTCGCGCAGGAAATCCCAATAGTCGTACGGGTTCTGGCTGACCACCGGATCGGAGAAGTAGTCGATTGAGGCGAGATCGGTCACGGACGATCAGTTCCTTCAGTGCACATCCTGGTCGATCGATCAGGTTGATAGAATGAGCCATGCTTACCACGGTGCTCGACGGGCGGTCAAGAAACCCCCGAGCGAAGGCGCGCTGAATGCCGACTGCCCGACAATCCCGAGTGGACACCGGAGCTCGGCACCGCCTGATCGAGGCCACCGCGAAGATCATGCGCGACGAGGGCTACGCCGCGGCGACGTCACGCCGGGTGGCCGCTGAGGCGGGCGTCAAACAGGCGCTGGTCTACTACTACTTCCCCACCATGGACGACCTGTTCGTCGAAGTCCTGCGGGCGGGTGCGGAGGCGTCGCTGGAGCGGATGCGCGAGGCACTCACCGACGACGAACCGCTCCAGACCCTCTGGGCGATGAACAGTGACCTGCGGTTGACCGGCCTCAACGCCGAGTTCATGGCGTTGGCCAACCACCGCAAGGCGATCCGCGCCGAACTCAAGTCCTACGCCGAACGGGTCCGGGACATCGAGGCGGCGGCGGTCACCGTGGCACTGCGCGCCCGCGGCGTCGACCTGGAGAAGTACCCGCCCGTCGCGGTCTCGATGCTCATCGCGCAGACGGCACGCAGCCTGTGCAACGAGAGCGCGGTCGGTGTCACGCTGGGCCACGACGAGCTGCGCCGGTTCATGGAACGCCAATTGAGCAGGCTCACCGGAACGCCGCACGAGGCTTGACAACCCATGCCCTCGGTGTCACGCTCCTGATCGGTCGATCAGTCTGGGTCGGTCGATCCGGAGAGGACGCCGGCAGCATGCTCAAGTAGCGCAGGAGGTCCGCGTGAAGCTCGTTTTCAACCTGCCGCACATGCTGCGACTCAAGGCGATGATGCAGCCTTGGGAAGCAGAGGTCACGGGTGCCGATCAGACCCGGATGGCCAAGTGCGCCGACGCGTGGGGCTACGACATGATCGCGGTCCCCGAGCATTTCGTGATCCCCGACGAGCACGTGGAACTCTCGGGTCCGCATTATCTGCAGTCCACGGTGGCTCAGGCCTATCTCGCCGGCGCCACGGAACGGATCCGGCTCAACTCCTGCATCACCGTGCTGCCGCTCCAGCATCCGATCGTCCTCGCCAAGGCGCTCGCCACCGCCGATTGGATGAGCAGCGGCAGGATGATGGTGACGTTCGGAGTGGGTTGGCTGGAAAGAGAATTCGAGTTGCTCGGGGTGCCCTTCCACAAGCGCGGCCGCATCGCGGACGAGTATCTGGCGGCGATCGTCGAACTGTGGACCAGCGACTCCCCCACTTTCGACGGCGAGTTCGTGTCCTTCCACGACGTCGCCTTCGAACCCAAGCCGGTCCAGAAGCCGCATCTGCCTATCTGGATCGGCGGTGACGCCGATGCGGCGCTGCGCCGGGCGGCGAAATACGCGTCGGGGTGGTGGTCGTTCCTCACACCGCCCGACAAGATCGCCGAACGCGTCGAGTTCATCAAATCCCAACCGGCCTACGACGGCAGGCCGTTCGACGTCGTCCACGGCCTGGGCACGACCCGGGTCGGCGAAGGGCATGTCGCACGCGACGATCCGCGTGGGCGGCCCGGGATGACCGCGGCCGAGATCGTCGACCGCCTCTGCTGGCTGGGTGAGCAGGGTGTGACCGTCAGCGCCGTACCGCTGCCTCCGGTGAGCGGCGTCGACGAATATCTCGACTACGCCCAGTGGGTGGTCGAGGAGATCAGACCGCAGGTGCCGTGATCACTCGGGCTGCGCCCGCGTCACCATCACCGGCACCTGGCTGTGGTGCAGCAGGTTCATGCTGGTCGACCCGAGTACCAAGCCTGTCAACGCATTTCGGCCCCGGCTGCCCACCACGACCAGTTGCGCATCCTCGGCGTGGCGCAGCAGGGCCCGGCCCGGCGACATGGTCTCCACCACACCTTCCACGTCGACCTCGGGATAGCGCTGACGCCACTGGTCCACCTGGCCGGTCAGCGCGGACCACTCGGCGGCCTCCAGCGCATCCCAGTCGATCAGGAACGGGATGGTGACGTCACCTGCCGGTGCCCGTGTCGTCCACGACCGGACGGCGATGAGCTTGACCGCCATGGCCTTCGCGAACTCGAACGCCGTCGCCAGCACGCCGTCACCCGCCGCGGTGCCGTCGACCCCGACGACGATCGGCTTGTCGGACACACCGACTACGTCGCCGCGGAACGCGACCACGGGGCACGCCGCATTGGTCACCACCCGTAGGGTCGTCGACCCCAGGAGCAGCGCGGCCGCCCCGGTGACGTCCTTCCCGCCGAGAACGATCAGCCGCGCCGTAGCGCTGGCATCGATGAGTGCCTCGTCGACGGGTGTCTCGCTGGCCTCGGTGGTGATGGACAGGTCTGGCTGATCCTGCTGGACGGCGTCGGTCGCGGCCCGCAGGAAGATCAGCGCGGAGTCGTGCTGATAGGACATGATCGCCGCCTGGATGGCCACGGCGGTCTCCGTCAGGTTGCGCCCGATGCTGGGCATGGCGTGCACGATGTGCAGCGGTGCACCGCAGACGTCGGCGACCGCCCCGGCCCACCGGGCGGCCTGCAGCGCGCTGTCGCTGCCGTCGATACCGACGATCACCGGGGTGTTGCGTTCAGGCATATCTGTCCCTCCGGCGTTCGCGGTCGGCCATGTCAGTCACGCCGACGTCGTCTCCACATCATCGATCGTCGCGGCCAGCGCGGACAGCTGTTCGCGATAGTGCGCCGCCGACCGCGCGGCCACCGCACACGTGACGGCCGTCGCGCCGGCCGCGGCCAGCCGTCGCAGGCGTGCGGCGGTGCCGTCGGGTTCGTTGATCGGGTCCAGCGCCCTCCCCGTGCTGAGGACGACGTCGAACCCGGACGGGATCCCCACCGAGCCGAGCATGGCGGTGATCTCGTCGGCGCCGAGACCGAAGGGCATCCACCCGTCGCCGAGTTCGACAGCGCGGCGCAGTGAGCGCATCGTGCGCCCGCCGACCCAGATGGGCACCCGCGGCTGGACCGCACACGGGTCGACCACCAAGCCGTCGTATCGGAAATGGGCCCCGTCGAACTGCGGGTGAGTGGTCGACATCGAGGCACGCAACGCGCGCATCGCTTCGTCGGCTTTCGCGCCTCGGTTCTCCCAGTCGGCGCCGAGCAGCGCGAACTCCTCCGCCAGCGATCCGACCCCGACGCCGAGGACGAGACGGCCCCCGCTGAGGCGGTCGAGGGTGCCGAACCGTTTCGCGATCTCCAGCGGGTGGTGGTAGCCCAGCACCACCACGGACGTGGCGAGGCGGATGCGGCCGGTGCGGGCGGCGAAGAAGCCGAGCGTCGACAGCGGATCCCAGTAGGTGCTGCCCCGGCCCGCGGCGTCCGCGGCCGGCACCGCGATGTGTTCGGAACATGTCAGGAAGTCGAATCCGAGCTCGTCGGCCAGCGTCACGATGCCGGCGAGTTCCTCCACACCGGCGTCGCGTTCCCACTCCGACGCCACACCGGGTACCTGCACCACCACCGGGGTCGACAGTCCGAGACGCATGAAGCTAGTCCTGGACCCGCTGCCGGGCCCGCTCGGTGAGCTTCTGCAGCATCTTGTGCGATCCGAGCACCACCTTGGCGCGATCCAGATCGCCGCGCAGCGCCGGGTTACTGGCGTTGTCACCGATGTGGACCACGGGTCCGTTGGCGAGTTCCGCGAGCCCGACGGCGGCCACCTCGTCCGGTTCGGACACCGGCATGCCGGGGATATCGAAGTTCAACCCGGCCCGAACCATGGCCGGGGTCCTCGTGACACCGAGGACGAGGTGCAGGACGTGCACATTGTGGTCGCGCAGCTCCAGCCACAGACCTTCACTGAAGATCCGGCTGAATGCCTTCGCCGCGGAGTAGACGACCTGGTGGGCGGCGCCCAGGTGGCCGGCCAGCGACCCGACCAGCAGGATGCCGCCGCGTCGCCGCTCGCGCATACGCGCACCGAAGTGCCGGGTCATCGCCAGCGGTGCGGTGATGTTGAGGTCGATGACCCGCTGCGCCGCGGCGGGGTCGCTGTCAAGGAAATCGGTTCGGTTCGAATGGGATCCGGCGTTGTACACCAGCAGTCCGACCTCGAGATCGTCGGTAGCCGCGCAGATCCGAGCGACGTCGTCAGCGGAGGTCAGGTCGGCCGCGAGGGTCCGCACCTCGACGCCGTGCTCGCGGCACTGCGCACCGACCTCCTCGAGCGCGTCAGCACCCCGGGCGATCAGCACCAGGTGCACGCCGGCTCGCGCGAGTCGAGTGGCGAAGGCGCTGCCGACGCCCTCCGAACCGCCGGCGACGACAGCCCACGGCCCGTAGGTGCTCGTGAAGTCCTCGTAGAGTTCGGTCGTCGTCATCGGCCGATCCTACGATCGGCCGGGCATGGGTACGTCGGCCTGCCACCGCGCCCGGCGCTGGGACATCAGGATGCGGGGTCGGTGGTCGACGGTTCCGCGATCTGATCGAGTGTAGGGCGACCGGGGTGCCCCGAAGTGCCGCCCGCCCGCCCCGTGTGCCACAGTCGGTCATGGGCACCTATGCGATCACGGGTTCGGCGTCGGGAATGGGACGTGAGACCGCCGAGCGGCTCCGTGCGGACGGTCACCGCGTCATCGGCGTCGACCTCAAAGACGCTGACGTGGTGGCCGACCTGTCCACTCCGGACGGACGGGCGCGCGCGGTCGCGCAGGTGATCACCGCCGCGGACGGCCATCTGGACGGCTCCGTACTCGCCGCGGGCATCGGCCCGAGCTCCGGGGCGGGCCGGGTCCGGCTGATCGCCGAGGTGAACTATCGCGGGGTGGTGGAACTGCTCGCCGGATGGCGACCGGCGCTTGCTGCTGCCGGTAACGCGAAAGTCGTTGTCATATCCAGCAATTCGACCACCACCACGCCCGCTGTGCCCGACCGCGCGGTGAAGGCGCTGCTCGCCGGTGACGTCGACAAGGCGGTGCGCGCCGTGCGGCTGTTCGGACCGGTGGCACCGGCGATCATGTACGCGGCCTCGAAACTCGCGGTCAGCCACTGGGTGCGGCGCCACGCGATCCGGCCGGAGTGGGCGGGCGCCGGTATCCGGCTGAACGCATTGGCCCCCGGTGCGATCATGACGCCGCTGCTCGAAGAGCAGTTGGCGTCGCCGCGGCAGGCCAAGGCTGTGCAGCGGTTCCCCGTCCCGGTGGGCGGTTTCGGAGACGCCGGTCAGCTCGCCGAGTGGGTCCGGTTCATGCTCTCCGATGCGGCCGAATTCCTGTGCGGCAGCATCATCTTCGTCGACGGTGGCACAGACGCCCACTTCCGCACCGAGGACTGGCCGCGGCCGGTCCCCGCGCGCCGACTGGTGTCGTATCTGAAGCGGTTCCGCAACTAGAGCCGTGCCGGACGGGTTCCCGCATCCGCCAGGTCGCTGCCACGCGTCTCGCTGACGCGCCAGATCGCGACGACGGTCACCAGCCCGCAACCGGCCGCCAACATCACCAGGGGTGTGCGGGACATCCCGTCGGCCATCATGCTGCTGGCGATGAGCGGTGTGAAACCGGCTCCCAGCAGCGCGGCGAACTGATAACCCATCGATGCACCGGTGTATCGGACCCGCGTGCCGAACATCTCCGAGAACAGCGCGCCGAGAGGGGCGTACATCAAGGACTGGAGCACCTGCGCGATCACCATGGCCACCACGAGCACCGCCACCGACCCCACGTCGACCAACGCATAGAACGGCCACGCGTAGCAGACGATGCCGATCCCCCCTGCGACGATCACCGCCCGCCGACCCACCCGGTCCGACAGCGCCGAGAAGAGCGGGATCGTGACCAGTGCCGTCGTCGACGTGAAGATCAGAGCGGTCATCACATCGGTGCGGTGGTACCCGATTGCGGTGGCATAGCTGATCATGTACGTGCTGATCAACGCTGTGAGCGCGAACGGACCGATTCCCACGGCGCACGCCAAGACGAGGTTCCGGGGACGCCGCAGCACCTGGACGAGCGGTGCGGAATCCGGACGGCGGTCGGCACGTCTGGCCTCTTCGAACACCGGACTCTCCGTGACGGATAACCGCACATAGATGCCGAGCGCGAGGAGCAGCAGGCTGAGCAGGAACGGCACCCGCCAGCCCCAAGAGGTGAACGATTCGTCCGGCATCAGGGTGATCGCGGTGACGACCGCCACCGACAGCAGTGAACCGATCGGCGATCCCATCTGCATGACGCCGTTCCAGGCGCCGCGGCGATGCGGTTCGGCGTGTTCGGTGACCATGAGGGTGGCTCCACCCCACTCACCGCCGATCGCGATGCCCTGGATCACCCGCAGCGCGACCAGCAGGATCGGCGCCGCCACGCCTATGGCCGCGAACGTCGGCAACACGCCGACCAGGAAGCTGGCCACGCCCATCAACCCCATCGTCAGCACGAGCATCGACTTGCGGCCGAGACGATCTCCGAAGTGCCCGAACAGGATTCCCCCGACGGGACGGGCGACATATCCGGCCGCGAGAGTGCCGAATGCGGCGATGGTGGCCACCGCGGGATCGGATTCGGGGAAGAACACGGTCCCGAAGACCAGCGCGCTCATCGTGCCGTAGACCAGGAAGTCGTAGTACTCGATGGCCGTGCCGAGCAGGCTGGAGATGGCGACCCGGCGCAGCAGCGCCGGATCAGGCCTTGCCGTGTCATCCATGCCGTGGGCCCCTCGCTCGGTCGCCATGTCACCTCATCCTGCTGTACACCCGTTCCCCGCCGAGGGCTGACGTCTCGATGAGCGGAATGTCCCTCGCCCGTGCCGATCGCCAGACGGCACGATGGTCCGTGTGGACCGCCGCGAACGCATCGTCGCCGCTGCGCTGCACCTGGCAACCGACGGTTACGACGCGGTCCACATCAGAACGGTCGCGGGACTGGCCGATGTGGCGCCGAGCACCGTGTACCAGTACTTCTCCTCGAAGGATGACGTACTGGTGGCCTGCCTTCTGCAGTGGCTCTCGACATGCGAACCCCACGCGCACGCCGCTGTGGACGGGCTCGAGGACCCGTATCACCGGCTACTGCAGCTTGCCGATTTCGTGACCGCGCGACTGTGGGCGCAACCGGCGCTCGCCGATGCGCTCACGCGGGCCTACCTGTGCGCGGACAGTGGCGCCGCGACGAACGCCGACCTCGTGCGCAACAGCCTCAGCCGGATGCTGGCGGCAGCGATGGGCCGTGACCAACCGACTCTTGGCCAGCGGCAGATCGGTGAGCTCGTTGCCGACATCTTGTCGTCGACCTTGCTAGCGCTCGTCCAACAGCGTTCCACGACAGCTGATTCGAGAATCCGGCTGCGGAGGACCATCGCGGTCCTCAGCCGACATGATGCCGGCCGGTGCCTCGCGGCTTCCGGTAGTGCGGCAGGCTGAGCGCCCAGACACCACCAGCGAGATGAGGAGCTTGTATGACCGCGACATCCGACCAGGACCTGCCGCTGCGGGAAGTGGCGACACAGACGGGAACGTTGCGGTACTACGACACCGGTGACGGACCACCGGTCCTGTTCCTGCACGGCTCGGGCCCAGGCGTCACGGGATGGCGCAACTTCCGTGGCGTACTTCCCACCTTCAGCGCCCACTTCCGTTGCCTCATCCTCGAATTCCCCGGGTTCGGGGTGAGCGACGACACCGGTGGACACCCGATGATCACCGCACAGACCGCGGTGGCCCCGTTCCTGGACGCCCTCGGCGTCGACCGCGTCGACATCGTCGGCAACTCCATGGGCGGTGGTGTCGGCATCAACGTCGCCATCCACCACGCGGATCGCCTCCGGCGGTTGGTCACCATCGGGGGCATCGGCACCAACGTCTTCAGCCCGGGACCGAGCGAAGGCATCCGACTGCTGCAGGAGTTCACCGAGGACCCCACCCGTCAGCGACTGGTCGACTGGCTGCACTCGATGGTCTACGACCCCGCGTTGGTGACCGAGCAGTTGATCGAGGAGCGTTGGCAACTCGCGACCGATCCGGAGACGCTGGCCGCCGCCCGCCGCATGTACGGGAAGGCGGCGTTCGCCCAGATGATGGCATTCATGCGCAAATCGGATGCGCCCCTGCCCTGGGCGCAGATGCACAAGGTCGCCGCCCCGACATTGCTGACCTGGGGGCGCGACGACCGCGTCAGCCCGTTGGACATGGCGCTGCTCCCGATGCGCACGATCCCGAACGCCGAACTGCACGTGTTCCCCAACTGCGGGCACTGGGCGATGATCGAGGCGAAGGCGGCGTTCGAGGCCACCGTGCTGTCGTTCCTGCTGCGCGAGTGAATACTCGCCGCGCGAGCAGGGTCCGCTCGCTGGTCAGGGCGCCTTGAGTAACTCGAAGCCCTTGTACCCGGCTTCGGCGACCTCGGCACAGATGTCGAGGTAGACCCCGAAGCCCCCGATGAAGAGCATGAACACCCGGGGCTTGCCCGGCACGTTGGCGCCCATGTACCACGAGTTCGCCTGCGTGAACAGCGTCGCCTCGGCCCGGCGGGTGCATTCGGCGCCCCAGTCGTCGACGGCCTGAGAGGTGGCTTCGACGGCCTGGTAGCCGTGGTCGTTCAGATACCGGATGCAGTCAGATATCCAGTTCACGTGGGCTTCGGCGTGCAGCACCATGTTCGCCAGCACCGCCGGCGCCCCGGGACCCGACACGAGAAACAGGTTGGGGAATCCGTCGACGCCGAGCCCGAGATATGTCCTGGGCCCGCCGCGCCAGTCGTCGGCGAGTGCCTCCCCGGCGCGCCCGACGATGTCCATCTTCGCCAACGCTCCGGTCATCGCGTCGAATCCCGTTGCCAGCACGATGATGTCGACGTCGTAATGCGCCTCGGAGGTGTTGATCCCGGTGGGGTCCACGGACTGGATCGGTGTCGTGCGGACACTGACCAGTTCGACGTTGGGCCGGTTGAAGGTCTGGAAGTAGTTGGTGTCGGTGCAGATCCGCTTCGTGCCGATGGGGTGGTCGGTGGGGATCAGCAGGTCGGCCACCTCCGGATCGTTGATGACGGCGCGGACCTTCTCCTCGTAGAATCTGCGGGCTTCGTCGTTGGCCTCCGCATCGATCATCTGGTCTCGGAAGGTCTTCGAGAACAACACGCCGCCGAGTTCCCAGCGTTTCTCGAACGCGGCCCTGCGCTCCTCGGCCGAGGCCTCCATCGTCAGCTTCGGGTGCGCGATGTGCGGTGACCCACCGCCGCTGCGCCACGACAGCCGCCTCCGCTCGTCGTAATCGTCCTTGACGGCGGCGATGTCGTCGTCGGTGAGCGGCCGGTTGCCCGCCGGCACACTGTAATTGGGCGTTCTCTGGAAGACGTAGAGCTGCGCGGCCTGTTGGGCGATGATCGGAATCGATTGGATGCCTGAGGATCCCGTGCCGATGACGGCCACCCTCTTACCGGTGAAATCCACACCCTCGTGCGGCCAGTCCGCGGTGTGGTAGATCGCACCGTCGAACGTGTCCAGCCCGTCGAACTGCGGTGTGAGCGCCGCCGAGAGCGGGCCGGTGGCCATGATGCAGAACCTGGCCGTCAGCACCGTGCCGGTGTTCGTCGTCACCGTCCAGCGCAACGTGACTTCGTCGAGTACCGCGGAGCGCACGCTGGTGTCGAAGGTGATGTCGCGCCGCAGATCGAGTTTGTCGGCCACCCAGTTGATGTACCGCAGGATCTCCGCCTGCGTCGCGTACTTCTCGCTCCAGTTCCACTCCTGCTGCAATTCGTCGGAGAACGAATAGCAGTAGTCGACGCTCTCGACGTCACACCGGGCGCCCGGATACCGGTTGAAGTACCAGGTACCGCCGACGTCGGGAGCCGCCTCGAACACCCGGACGGTCAAACCCTGCGACCGCAGTTTGTGCAGGGCGTACAGCCCCGCGAAGCCGGCGCCGACCACCACCGCATCGACGTGGTGGGGCAGCTGATCAGCAGAGGTGTCCACGATGTTCGAGCTTGGCGGGGGGCGGGTCCCGACGGTGGGGTCCGTCCCGGTCAACGGACGCCGCGTTCCGGTCACCCGTGGTGTGCCTCCATGATCGCGCACGTGAATTCGCCATCGGAACCCCGCAGCGTGGAACTCACGGTGACCGACGTCATCGAGGAGACCCACGACGCCCGTTCGTTGGTCTTCGCGGTCGCCGAACAGGATCGGCACCGCATCGGGTACCGGCCCGGCCAGTTCCTGACGCTGAGGGTGCCCGGTGCGGACGGTGGTGCGGTGGCCCGCTGTTACTCACTGGCCAGCTCGCCGCACACCGATGCGGCGCTGCAAGTCACGATCAAGCGCGTCGATGGTGGGTACGGGTCTAACTGGTTGTGCGACAACGTGATCACCGGCCACGTGATCGAGGCGCTACCGCCGGCGGGCATGTTCACCCCGGACGACCTCGACAGCGACCTTCTCTTGTGGGCCGGCGGCAGCGGCATCACCCCGGTGATGTCGATCCTGAAATCGGAGCTTGCCGCGGGCAGCGGACAGGTCATGTTGTTCTATGCCAACCGCGACGAGCGGTCGGTGATCTTCGCCGCCGAACTGCGCGAGCTGACCGCCCGCCACCCCGACCGGTTGTCGGTGGTGCACTGGCTGGAATCGGTGCAGGGCCTGCCGCACCGGGGCCAGCTCACCACCCTGGCACGCCGATTCGGTGAGGGCGACGCCTACATCTGCGGACCTGCTCCGTTCATGGCCACCGTGCGGGCGGCGCTGCACGACGCGGGTCTTCCCCGCGAGGCCGTGCACACCGAGGTATTCCGATCACTGGACGGTGACCCGTTCGCCGACGTCACACCACCGGATGCCACCACCGAGGGTGAGGCGGCCGACCTGCGGGTGGCCCTGGACGGCCGCGAGCACAACCTCCGATGGCCCCACCGATCGACTCTCGTCGACGCGATGATCGCCGCGGGCATCGATGTGCCGTACTCCTGCCGGGAGGGGCAGTGCGGGTCCTGCGCCGCGACCCTGGTCGACGGCCGGGTCGACATGCCCGCCACCGAGATCCTCGAACCCGAGGACATCGCCGAGGGCACCATCCTCGGCTGCCAGGCCAGGCCCGTATCCGACGAGATCCACATCGAGTTCTGACGCGTCGCCGTCCATTCACCGGGAATCGCTTCCGAGCGGACCCGCATCGCGGTAGACCATCGAGACAGCCACACGAGAGAAGGACACCTTCATGACCGAGCGGGTAATCGACCGGGTGATGGAACTGGCTGACCAGTTCGCCGAGCAGGCCGCCGAAGCCGAGCGGCTCGGCCACCTCTCGGAGGCCACCGTCAAGAACATGAAGGCCGTCGGCTCGATCCGGTTGCTGCAACCCGTCGAGCACGGCGGGTACGAGGTCCATCCGCGCGAATTCGCCGAGACCGTGATGGCCACGGCGGCGCTCGATCCCGCGGCCGGATGGGTCAACGGCGTCGTCGGCGTACACCCTTATCAGTTGGCATATGCCGATCCGCGCGTCGCACAGGAGATCTGGGCCGACGACGTCGACACGTGGATCGCCTCGCCGTATGCCCCGCAGGGCGTGGCGAGGCCCGTCGACGGCGGATACGTGTTCACCGGACGCTGGCAGTTCAGCTCGGGAACCGATGCGTGCGACTGGATCATCCTGGGCGCGATGGTCGGGGATGCCGACGGCACTCCGGTGATGCCGCCGCAGATCCTGCACATGATCCTGCCCCGCAGCGACTACGAGATCGTCGACGACTCATGGGACGTGGTCGGCCTGCGCGGCACCGGATCCAAAGACGTCATCGTCCGCGATGCGTTCGTCCCGGCCTACCGCACCATGGACGGCCTCAAGGTGATGGACGGCACCGCGCAGATCGAGGCGGGGATGACCAAGACCCTCTACAAGATGCCGTGGTCGACGATGTTCCCGCTCGGCATCAGCTCCGCGACCATCGGCATCTGCGAGGGTGCACTGGCCGCGCACCTGGACTATCAACGGGAACGGGTCAACGCCAGCGGCGTCGCCGTCAAGGACGATCCGTACGTGATGTACGCGGTCGGTGACGCCGCTGCCGACATCCAGGCGTCGCGCCAGGCACTGCTGGCCAACGTCGACCGCATCTACGACATGGTCGACGCCGGCCGGGAGGTGACCTTCGCAGACCGCGCCGCTGTGCGCCGCGACCAGATCAGGGCGGTGTGGCGGGCCGTGGCCGCCGTCGACCAGATCTTCGCCCGCTCCGGCGGCAATGCACTTCGCATGGACAAGCCGCTGCAGCGGTACTGGCGTGACGCGCATGCCGGTGTCGCACACGCCATTCACACACCCGGCACCATCTACCACGCGTCGGCATTGAGCTCACTGGGCATCGACCCCCAGGGTGCGCTGCGGGCGATGATCTGAGGGAAGAACAGATGACAGCGTTGAAGAGTCTTGGCTACGTCACCGTCCAGACAGCCGACATGGAGCGTTGGCGGCACTTCGCCTTCCAGGTGCTCGGCTTCGCCGAGGGCAGCGGACCCGACGAGTCCTGCCTGTACCTGCGAATGGACGAGCGGGCCGCCCGCATCATCGTCAAACCCGGTGACGCCGACCGGATCGTCACCGTGGGCTGGGAGGTGCGCGACCGCACGGCGCTCGAACAGGTCAAGCGCGATCTGGACGCGGCAGGGGTGCCGTTCAAACAGCTCACGCTGGAAGAGGCCGACGCCCGCCGGGTCGAGGAGGTCATCGCCTTCACCGACCCCGCGGGCACCGCGCTCGAGGTGTTCCACGGGGCGGTCCTCGACCATAGCCCCGTGGTGACCCCGTTCGGGGCCCGATTCGTCACCGGCGCACAGGGTTTGGGCCACGTGGTGCTTCCCGCCCTCGACGTGAACGGACTCTTCGAGTTCTACACCGAGGTACTGGGATTCAGGTCGCGCGGAGCGTTCCGGGTGCCGGTGCCGCCCGAGTTCGGTCCGGTGCGCGTGCGGTTCCTCGGCATCAACGAGCGTCATCACAGCCTGGCGATCTGTCCCGCGTCGACCGTTCGAGACCCGGGTCTCGTGCACATGATGGTGGAGGTGGACAGCCTCGACGCGGTCGGACAGGCGCTGGACCGGGTCGCCGCCGACGGCTACCAGCTGTCGTCGACGCTGGGCAGGCACACCAACGACAAGATGGTGTCGTTCTACGTCCGGGCGCCGGGTGACTGGGACATCGAATTCGGCACCGAGGGTATGCGGGTCGACGAAGATCACTACACCGCAGAGGAGATCACCGCCGACAGCTACTGGGGGCACCAGTGGGTCGGTGACCTGCCTGCCGCGATGAGACCATGACGATCGACGACGTCAGGCCCGTCCCGGCCTCGTCGATCACCTCCTGGGACCACGAGGCCGACGTGGTCATCGCCGGTTACGGGATCGCCGGTGCGGCCGCGGCCGTGGAAGCGGCCAAGGCGGGGGCCGACGTCCTGGTCCTCGAACGGACCGGCTCGTGGGGTGGAGCCGCGTCGATGGCCGGCGGATTCATCTATCTCGGCGGTGGCACCGCACTCCAGAAAGACTGTGGTTTCGAGGATTCCGTCGAGAACATGGCCGCCTTCCTCAACGTGGCGATGGGGCCGGGTGCCGACCCGGCTCGGATCGCGGACTACTGCGCAGGCAGCGTCGCCCACTTCGACTGGCTCGTCGAATGCGGGGTGCCGTTCAAGGCCGAGTTCTTCGGCGAGCCCGGCTGGGAGCCGATGGGCGACCAGGGCCTGATGTACAGCGGCGGTGAGAACTCGTATCCGTTCAACACCATCGCCACTCCGGCGCCCCGCGGCCACGTTCCGCAAATGTCGGACAAGAAGCAGGGTGAGGCCAGCGCCGGCTACATGCTGATGAAGCCCCTCGTCGAGACGGCCACCGCGGCGGGCGCCCGGGCGCTCTACGACGTGCGGGTACAGCGTCTGGTGGTCGAGTCCGACGGTCGGGTGGCCGGCATCTGCGCCCGGCAGTACGGCACCGATGTCACGATCCGCGCCCGCCGTGGCGTGGTACTGGCCACCGGCAGCTTCGCGTACAACGACGCGATGGTGGCTCAGTACGCGCCGCGGATCGCCGGGCGGCCCGCGGCATCGATCGAACAACACGACGGTCAGGCGATCCGGATGGCGCAGGCGCTGGGTGCCGATCTGGCCCACATGGACGCCACCGAGGTCGCTGTTTTCATCGACCCGCAGCAGTTGGTGCGCGGTGTCCTGGTCAACGAGCGTGGCCAACGGTACGTCGCTGAGGACACCTACCCGGGCCGCGTGGGGCAGCTGACGCTGTACCACCAGAACAACACCGCGTACCTGATCATCGACGGCGACGCCCAGGAGGAGGCGATGGCCTCGCTCTCACCGCAGCTGATGATGCGGCCGCCCACGTGGGTGTGCGAGACCGTCACCGAACTCGAAGGCGAGATCGGGTTGCCTCCGGGATCGCTGCAGGCCACCGTGGCCGCCTACAACGAGGGCGCGGCACGGGGCGAAGACCCTCTGCTGCACAAGAAGCCGCAGTGGTTGCGGCCCATCGGCTCGCCGGTCGGCGCGATCGATCTTCGCGAGAGTACCGGCGGCTTCACTCTCGGCGGTCTGCGGACCTCACTGGACGCAGAGGTGCTGCACGTCAGCGGCGAGCCGATTCCCGGGCTGTTCGCCGCGGGCCGCTCGACTGCTGGGCTGGCAGCGTGGGGCTACGCCAGCGGTGTGTCGCTGGGAGACGGCAGCTTCTACGGTCGCCGCGCCGGAGGCTCCGCCGCCAAGGCGTGACGTGTGCTCCGCATCGCAGTCGGCCAACCGTGTGACAGCGCGCACACCCTTATGGTACAAAAAGGCATATTCCTAATAGGAATATGCCAACTGCCCCGAGGAGGCGTCATGACCACAGCCCCGGCCACCCCGGAAACCACCACTCCCAGCGCGGTCATCGACCGGGTGTCGCTGGTGCTCGACGCCTTCGACGGCCCCGGTCGGCTGACCCTGGCCCAGATCGTCCGGCGCACCGGACTCCCCCGCTCGTCGGCCCACCGCATGCTCGAGCGCCTGGTCCAATTGCGCTGGCTGCGCCGCAACGGCCGCGACTACGAACTGGGCATGCGCCTGGTCGAGCTCGGATCGCTGGCCGTCCACCAGGACCGCCTGCATCGCGCGGCGGCGCCGCTCATGCACGATCTGCACCGGGCCACCGGTCTCGTCGCCCACCTCGCGGTGCTCGACGGCGCCGACGTGGTTTACCTCGAGAAGATCGGCGACCGGATGGTGGCGGCCATGCCGAGCCGGGTCGGCGGCCGCCAGCCCGCGCACTGCACCGCGATCGGCAAGGCACTGCTCGCTTACAACGAGGACGCGTGCGATGCAGTCGATCTCGACAGCCGCCGCACGAAGTACTCCATCGGCACGGCTGCGCAACTGGCCGCCGAACTGGCCAAGACGCGCGCACACGGTGTCGCGTTCGACCGGGAGGAGTCACTTCCCGGATTCGGTTGTGTCGCCGCACCGATCGGCGCGCCCGGTGAGGCCGTCGCGGCACTGTCCGTGTGCGGTCCCATGGGTCGCATGGCCTTCGACCAGCGCCTCGCCGCTCCGGTACGCATGACCGCGATGGGTGTGTGGCGCAACATCGAGGGAGGGCCGCAGCGCGTTGCGCCGACCCTGCAGCAGGTGCGGCCGCTTCGCAGTGGGCCCACGCCGCGTCCGGCCCACGAGTCGGCTGCGCTGCAACTCGCATGAGCGGTGAGCTCGATCCCCAGATCGCGCGGATCATCGAGGCGCTCGACCGTGGCTTCCCGCCGGTGCACGAGATGACGGGTGCGCAGGCACGGGCCACCATCCGCTCGCGATTCGTGTCAGCCGCCGCACCGGAGGAGGTCGGCGGGGTCGAGGACCGGTTTGTCGACGGGCCCGGCGGCGATCTCCGGGTCCGGATCTACCATCCGGCCGCGTCAGCTGCGGACCCGCTGCCGGTCCTGGTGTACGCCCACGGCGGCGGTTTCGTGTTCTGCGACCTCGACAGTCACGACGGCTTGTGCCGCGACATCACGAATCGGCTTGCGGTGATCGTTGTTTCGGTCGACTACCGGTTGGCCCCGGAACACGCCTGGCCGGCCGCGGCCGAGGACGTGTACGCGGTCACCCGATGGCTTTCCCAGAACTGCGCCGCACTCGGTGGCGATGCCGGCCGGATCGCGGTCGGTGGCGACAGCGCGGGCGGCAACCTCGCCGCCGTGACGGCATTGATGGCGCGTGACCGCGGTGGTCCACCGCTGATGGCGCAGCTGCTCGTCTACCCGATGATCGCCGCGGACTTCACCACTGAGTCGTACCGGTTGTACGGCTCGGGGTACTACAACCCGGCGCAGGCCCTTCGGTGGTACTGGGATCAGTACGCACCCAACGAATCCGACCGCACGCACCCGTACGCGTCACCGCTGCACGCCGATCTGCGCGGGCTGCCGCCGGCCGTCATGGTGATCGCCGGTCACGATCCACTTCGCGACGAAGGCCTCGCCTACGGGGACGCGCTGACCGCTGCCGGTGTGCCCACGGTGGTGCGCCGGTTCGACGGTGGAATCCACGGGTTCATGACGATGCCGAGCCTGGACATCGCCCAGTCCGCGCGTGCCCAGTTGTGCAGCGATGCTGCGACTCTCATGGCAGGAGTCCCGGCAGGTGGCTGACGGCGCGGTGTTCGTGGTCGACCGGGTGGTCACCCGAGCCGGATGTGGCCGCCGATTCGTCGACACGTACCTGTCGGAATACGCCCCCGGCGCGCGCAACCGCGGGATGACGCTGCAGCACGTGCTCGTCAGCCCACCGGTCTGGTTCGACGACCAGCCCAACACCGTCACCGTCACGTGGTCTCTGCCCAGCGCCAGGGCCTGGTGGGAGATGACATGGCAGGGCAGGCCCGACCCCGGTCTCGGCGCGTGGTGGGCCGGAGTCGACGACCTGATCGCCGAACGCAGCAGAAGCGTGGCAGCCGACGCCGCTGACGTGGACGCCCTCTGCGATGTATAACGTCATCCGGCTGATCGAGACAGCCGACGAGGCGGGCCGTGACCGGCTGCTCGACGCGCTGCGTGAGGGAACCGCCGCGTGGGACGCCCAGCGGTGTCTCGTGGAGCCGACGCTGCCGGGAGTGCGAAACGGCGGGGACATCCTGCTGCATCTGCGGTTTTCCGAGCGCGAGCAATGGGACCGTCACACAGCACTTTTGGACAGTGTGCTGACCGATCCGGCCGTCCGGCACGTCAACGGCGCCACCTACCGCGGCGCCCCGACTCCCGGCGCGAACGGATCAGGCACGGTCTATCGGACCCTGCTGCTCCGCGTGCGCGAGGAGGCCGACGAGGCCACCGTCCGCCGCTTCGAGGACGACCTGCGGCTGCTCCCCCGCTACGTGCGGACCATTCACTCCTGGCAGCTCAGCCGGGTCGCCGAGGCCATCGGAACATCGCCGTGGACACATGTCTTCGAACAGGAGTTCACCGACCTCGACGGACTGATGGGCCCGTACCTCATGCATCCGATTCACTGGGCCTACGTCGACCGGTGGTTCGACCCGGAGTGCCCGGACATGATTGTGCGGGAACGGGTCTGCCACAGCTTCTGCCGGAACGACCGCTGATCGGCCCTACAGCCCCGCGGGCCGGATGTTCGGGTTCGCGGTCGCGGGCGGTTCCAGCGGCGGCAGCACCCCGCCGCCGTCGAGGGTGTGCACCGGGAGTCCCTGCGACCACGGATAGTGCAGGCTGAACGCGACCAGACCGGTGCGTTCGGCGGCAGGCAGATGACACATCGCCAGCACGGTCTCGGCGAGGTACTCGACGGGTTCGGTCGGGAACGACTCCGGAATGAGTTGCGACGCACCGGGAGTACGGACCGCTGTGGACGGGCACACGCAGTTCACGGCGATGCCGGCGTCGAGCACCTCGGCCGCCAGACCCTGGGTGAACCGGTGCAGCGCGGCTTTCATCGAGGCGTACACGACGTCGCCCGATGACTTGTTGTACTCACGGAACGGCCGCACCGGCGCCATGCCGGTGACCGAGCCGATGTTGACGATCCAGCCCCCACCCTGTCGCCGCATGTGCGGAATCGCGCGCTGCGACAACACGAACGGTGTGCGCAGATAATGCTCCACCGTGCGGTCGAATGTGTCCATGTCCATGGTCTCGACCACCGAGTAGTCGGCGTAACCGGCATTGTTGACCAGGATGTCGAGCCGGCCGGTGCGGTCGAGAACGTCGTCGACCAGTCGCTGTCGCTGCTGCGGATCCTCGAGGTCGGCGGCGACGGCGTACGCGGTGCCGCCTGCCGCTTCGATCAACGCGACGGTCTCCCCGATGGTGCCGGGCAGGGCGGTCGCCGCCCCGGCGCGCACGGACGGCGACGGGGTGTGGGAACGCGCGGTGACGACCACGGTCGCGCCCTCGGCGGCCAGTCGCTGGGCGACGGCCCGGCCGATCCCCCGGCTGCTTCCGGTGACGAGAGCCGTTCTACCGCGTAGCAACTCCGCCATCGGAACCCCCCTCCGAGCCGCCGAGCGTGAAGTGCTCCTCGATGGGTGCCCGGTGCTGCCGCCAGACGTCGATCAAGCGGTACGGGGTGGCGACCACCACCCGCCCCGATCCCGAGCGGTAGTAGGTGTGGGCGTTGGGAGTGTGACACCACACGGTGCGTGACATGGCCTCGTCGATCTGCGCCACGTAGTCGTCGTAGGCCTGCCGGGTCACCTCGATGGTCGTGGCGCCCCGCAGCGCCATGAGCTGTAGGCATTCGGTGATGTAGTGGGCCAGCACCTCCATCGAGAAGTTGGCGCCGGCGCCGTGGCCGGGACTGTAGTTCGGCGCCGAGGTGATGAACAGGTTCGGGAAGCCCGGTACGGTGCCGCCGCGATAGGCGCGCGGGCTGTCGCCCCACTCCTGGCGCAGGGTCCGTCCGTCGCGGCCGCGGATGTCCACGGTCGACAGGAAGTCGAGATGGTAACCGGTGGCGTAGATGATCACGTCGAGGTCGATCTGCCGCCCGTCGGGGGTGACGATGCCCTTCGCGTTGACCTCCGCGGGTTCGCTCGCCTCGACGTCGACGTGCTCGCGGGTCAGTGCGGCGTAGTAGCCACCCGGGTCGCGGATGATCCGCTTACCGTACGGCGCGAAGTCCGGTGCGACCTTTTTCGCCAGTTCCGTTCCCTCACCGAAGGTCTGGCGAATGTACTCCATACACATCTGCAGCAGGATGTCGTTGGCGGGCGAGATCGACAGGTGGTCGTTCGCCCAGTCCGGATCCCGCAGGATCACCGGATAGTTGTTGTCGGCCGTGGCCCAGTACGACTTCAGCCGGTGCCAGTTCGCGTAGTACGGCAGGCGGCGGCCGAGGTAGCGGCGGAACTCCGGGACGTCGTCGGAGAGCCGCTTGCGCGGCGCCACCCAGTGGGGCTGGCGCTGGAAGATCGTCAGATGCTCCACCTGGTCGACGCAGGCGTCGACGATCTGCACCGCTGTGCAACCCGCGCCGATGATCGCGACCCGTTTACCCGCCAGATCCAGCGACGGATCCCACTGCGCCGAGTGGACGCTGGTACCGGCGAAGGTGCCGCGGCCGGGCACGTCCGGCCACCGGGGCCGGTTGAGGTAGCCGGCGGCGGTGATCACCGCGCGGGCGTAGCTGACACCGCGGTTGCCGTCGCGGTCCACGGCGTGGATCTGCCACTGCTTGCGGTCGTCGTCCCACCAGAGTGCCTCGACCTCGGTGCCGAACCGGGTGTGCTCCCGCAGACCGTGTTTGTCGGCCAACGACACGAGATACGCCTGGTACTCCGCACCCTGCGGGTAGTAATTCGTCCAGTCGGGGTTCACTTCCCGTGACAGCGAGTAGTACGCCGACGGGGTGTCCACCCCGATCCCGGGGTACTTCGTGGTCAGCCAGGTACCGCCGACCTCGTCGTTGCGATCGAAGATCTCGAACGCGACCCCGGCGTCGGCGGCGGCCAGTGCGGTGACGATGCCCGCGATACCTGCGCCGATGATCGCCACGGTGGTCGTCGCCGGGATGGGCACCTCACGCGGCAGGGTGGGCTGCGAGAGCTGAAAACCGCCCTGCTCCAGCAGCAGTGGGATGAACTCGTCCTCGACGTCAGCGCCGAGCGCCACCGGTAGCAGGCGGGCGAAGAACTCCGGATCGTCGGCGGCGGGCCCGCCGTGGCGGGCCGGTGCGGTGAGGGCCTCGACGAGACTGGCAACCAACGCCTCCATGGTGTCGGGATCGGTGATGCCCACCCGCTCCGGAGGATCGGGCACATGGGAGATCGCGGGGGCGAACCGGTCGACCACCGAGAGGTCGCCGGTCAACTGGGCCAACACCGCCACGAGCACACCCGGGTCGGCCTGACGCAGATACCGCTTGAGTTCCGCCGTACTGGCGTCCGCATCAGTCGTCACGCCGCCGAGTATCGAACCGCCGAGTGAGACCCGGCACTGTCCTGCCTACTGAGCGGGACAGGGATCCGTAGCAGGCGACCGGGCGTGCTTACGTGGCCGACATGGAGCGCAACCGTGACGCCTTGGACAGCGTCGTCGCGCAGGCGCGCAGTCACGCACTGGGTGACATCCCCCGGAGGTCGGCCCGCAGACAGCCGGACAAGACGGCGATCGTCGACGGTGAGGTGGTTCTCACCTTCGCCGAGTTCGAACACCTCGTGGACCGGACCGCTGCGGCATTGCAGGACAACGGGTTCCGAACGGGCGATCGCCTCGCGCTGCTGTCCCACAACTGCTGGCAGTACGCCGTCCTCGCGTTCGCCACCGCGCGCGCCGGGGTGGTGCTGGTGCCGATCAACTTCATGCTCACCGCCGAGGAGATCGCCTATCTGCTGGCACACAGCAAGGTCCGCGGCATCGTCGTCGAAGCCGAACTGACACCGACGGCCGATGAGGCCATCTGCCTCGCACGCGAACAGGGCGCACCGGTGACGACGAGAGTCGCGCTCGTACCGGCCGGAGCCACGCCCCCACCTGGTTGGGACGACTTCGCCCGGTGGCCGGCCACCGACACCGCCGCACCCAGGCCCCACATCGACGACGACCAGCTGCTGCGCCTCATGTACACCAGCGGCACGGAATCACGCCCGAAGGCGGTGATGCACACCAGCCGCAGTCTGATGTGGCAGTACGTCAGCACCATCGTGGCGGGGTCCATGGCCGCCGACGACGTCGAGATCCACTCCCTGCCGCTCTACCACTGTGCGCAGCTGGACAACTTCCTCGCCACCGACGTCTACCTCGGCGCGACGAGCATCATCCTCCCGCGACCGGACCCCGAGTCGGTCCTGCGCACCATCGCACGCTACGGCGCCACCAATTACTTTGCACCGCCCACAGTCTGGATCAGCCTGCTGCGCTCCCCGGTCTTCGACGAGGTCGACCTCTCCAGCCTGCGCAAGGGTTATTACGGCGCCTCGGCGATGCCGACGGAGATCCTCGCCGAGATCCGGGACCGCCTGCCGAATCTGCGGCTGTGGAACTTCTACGGCCAGACCGAGATGGCCCCTCTGGCCTCGGCGCTGGGACCCGACGAACAGGACGCACACGCCGGATCGGCCGGGCGCCCGGTGGTCAACGTGGAGACCGTGATCCTCGGCGAGGACGACGAACCCGTGGCGGCGGGAGTGGTGGGCGAGATAGCCCATCGCAGTCCGCATTTGATGCTCGGCTACCTCGACGACCCGGTGAAGACCGCAGAAGCGTTCCGCGGCGGATGGTTCCACTCCGGCGACCTCGGATACTACGACGCACACGGACTGCTGCACGTCGTCGACCGCAAGAAGGACATGATCAAGACCGGCGGCGAGAACGTCGCCAGCCGGGAGGTCGAGGAAGTCCTGTACCGGCACGGCGGTGTCCAGGAGGCCGCGGTGTTCGGACTGTCCCACCCGGTGTGGGTGGAGACGGTGGTGGCCGCGGTGGTGCCCCGCGCCGGTGTCACCCTCACCGAGGACGACATCACCGCGCACTGCCGGCGACATCTCGCCGGATACAAGACACCGAAGCAGGTCTTCTTCGTCGACTGCCTGCCGAAGAACCCGAGCGGCAAGCTCCTCAAACGCGCTCTGCGCGAGCGATTCAGCGCCGAATCGCTCAGTCACTGAAAGGAACACCTTTGTGTTCGAAGGACGGATCGCTCGTTTCGACGCGCCCGGCACACCGTTCGTGATCGAGACCGTCACGCTGCCCGAGGTCGGACCCGGCGAGATCCTTGTCAAGGTGACCCGCACCAACATCTGCGGATCGGATCTGCACGCCTGGCACGGCACGTTCGCGACCCGCGGGCTCGGTGGCCAACTCCCCACCGTCCTCGGCCACGAGATGGTGGGGGCGGTCGCCGCGCTCGGCGACGGCGTCGACACCGATTCCAACGGCAAACCGCTCACCGAGGGCACCCGCGTGGTGTTCCCCTACTTCTTCTCGTGCCACCGCTGCCGAAACTGCCTGATGGGGCGGCGCAACGCCTGCCTGAACCTGACGATGGCGATGCTCGGCCGCGCCGACCAACCGCCCTACTTCGTCGGTGGTTACGCCGACTACTTCCTGCTACCCGCAGGCGCGGTCGTGTACACCGTGCCCGACACCGTCTCCGACGACATCGCCTCCGGCGCGAATTGCGCTCTCTCACAGGTCATGTACGGACTCGACCGGGTCGACCTGCAACTCGGCGAGATCGTGGTGGTGCAGGGTGCCGGTGCGCTCGGCCTCTACGCGGTCGCGGTGGCCAAGGCCCGCGGCGCCGACACGGTCATCGCGATCGACGGGGTACCCGACCGCCTCGAGTTGGCCACGGCATTCGGCGCGGATGCGGTGATCGACATCAACGAGGCGGCGACGGTGAAGGACCGCGCGAAGATCGTGCGCGAGCTGACCGGCGGTCACGGCGCCGATGTGGTGGTCGAGGTCGTCGGTCACCCGTCCGCCATCGACGAGGGCCTCAAACTGCTCGGTCAGTTCGGCCGCTACGCCGAGATCGGCAACATCAACATCGGTAAGACCTTCGAATTCGACCCGTCCCGGTTCGTCTTCGGCAACAAGACGATGGTCGGTGTCTCCCTGTACGAGCCGTCCGTCCTGTCGCGAGCGCTGACCTTCCTCGAACGGCACCGGGACCACCTGCCGCTGGACCGTCTGGCCGCCGCCCAGTATCCGCTCGACGACATCAACGAGGCGTTCGCCGCCGCCGAGGGCAAGCGCGATGTCCGCGCGAGCATCGTGCCCTGACACAGGAGGACATTCATGCACGAGTACGACCGGAAGAACTTGTTCATCGACGGACAGTGGGTGGCTCCTGGCGGTACCGACACGATCGAGGTGATCGATCCCGCGACGGAGACGGTGATCGGATCCGTCCCCGACGGCACGGCGTCCGATGTCGACGCCGCGGTGGCCGCAGCACGCCGCGCATTCGACCCGCTGATCACCGTGGCCGAGCGCCGGGACCGCCTGGCTCGCGTGATCACCGCCATGGAGAAGCGCCTGCCGGACATCGCCGAGACCATCACCCGGGAGTTGGGTGCCCCGGTGCGGATCGCCCAGGGCGTGCAGACCCAGGTCCCGCTGGCCGTGGCCCGTGGATTCGCCGATGTCCTCGAGACCTTCGAATTCGAAGAGCGCGTCGATAATTCGCTGATCCTGCGGGAACCCTATGGCGTCGTCGCAGCCATCACGCCGTGGAACTACCCGCTGTACCAGGTGGTCGCCAAAGTGCTGCCTGCGATCGCGGCGGGCTGCCCGGTTGTGCTCAAACCGAGCAACGAGGCGCCGCTGTCGGTGTTCGAACTCATCGAGGCGGTCGACGAGGCCGGGTTGCCACCCGGGGTGGTCAACCTCGTCTCCGGCAGCGGCCGGGTGGTGGGCGAACGGATGGCCGAGCATCCGGATGTGGACCTCGTCTCCTTCACCGGGTCCACGGCCGTCGGCCGGCGGGTCGCGGAGCTCGCCGCGCAGTCGGTGACGAAGGTCGCCCTCGAGCTGGGCGGGAAATCGGCCAACGTGATCCTGGACGGCGGTGACCTGGCGACCGCGGTGAAGGTCGGCGTCGGCAACGCGTTCCTCAACAGCGGCCAGACGTGCATGGCGTGGACGCGGATGCTGGTGCCCGAGAACCGCTACGCAGAGGCGCTCGGGCTCATCGAGGCGGCGGCCGCCCGATACACCGTGGGCGACCCGTTCGACCCGGCCACCCGCATCGGCCCGTCGGCCTCGGCGTCCCAGTTCGCCACGGTGCGCGGCTTCATCGAGCGTGCTCAGCGGGATGGTGCCCGGCTGGTCATCGGTGGCGCGGAGAAGATCCGCGACGTCGGCTACTACGTCGCACCCACTGTCTTCGCCGACGTGGACCCGGACTCCGAGCTCGGCCAGGAGGAGGTCTTCGGTCCCGTGCTCGCGGTGATCCCGTACCGCGACGAGGACGACGCCCTCCGGATCGCCAACGGCACCGCGTACGGGCTTTCCGGTGCGGTGTGGGCCGAGAATCTCGATCGTGCCGTCGCCTTCGCGCGCCGTGTGCAGACCGGCCAACTCGACCTCAACGGCGGGTCGTACAACCCGCTGGCGCCCTTCGGCGGGTACAAGAAGTCCGGCATCGGCCGCGAACTCGGCCGGGCAGGTTTCGAGGAGTTCCTGCAGACCAAGTCTCTCCAACTACCGGTCCCTCCAACTGCCCGCGTGACCGTGTTCCGCTGACCGGGCGGGCCGGGTGTCGGTGAGCTCACGCGGCGGTTGACTGACCGGCATGAGCAACGACATCGCGCTGACTGAACTGCAGGAGTTCATCGCCGGCTTCTGGTACCACTACGACGAGGCCCACTACGACGAGATGGCCGCCGCCTACTCCGACGACATCCGCTACGTCAGTCGCAGTGAGTCAGGCGCCAGCCCCTTCGAGGAACTGATGTCGCCGGAGCTCGTCGGGCGCGACACGGTCATGGAGTGGCTGTCCGAGCACCGCAAGCAGAGCCCGTACCCGTTGCGGCACCACGCCACCAACCTGCACCGCACCGGAACCGACGATGAGGTCACCCGGGCGCGCTTCTACATCTTCGTCAACCAGATCGCGAATTTTGTGCCGTTCGCGGTGTCCAGCGGCGTGGCCGAGGTCACTGTGCGGCGCGGCGAACGCGGGCTGGAGTTCACCGAGATGGAGGTCATTCTCGACACCACGAATTCGGCTCTGCTCTCCGAACTCTCGGCCGACACCGCCACCGCGGGCGCCTAGGTCGTGGACGCCCGGGAAGCCTTCTCCGGCGGTGTCGCGGTCATCACCGGTGCCGGCGCGGGTATCGGTGCCGGACTGGCACGCCGGGCCGCCCACCTCGGGATGACGGTGGTGCTCGCCGACATCGACGCCGCCGCGATCGCGGCTCTGCGCGACGAACTGTGCCAACAGGGTGCCCAAGCCCTTGACATCTGCTGCGACGTGCGGGATTTCGCTGCCGTCGACGATCTGGCGAAGCAGGTCCGACGCGACGTCGGCCCTGTGCGTCTGCTCGTGAACAACGCCGGTGTCGAACAGTTCGGTTATCTGTGGGACACCCCGGTCGCGAACTGGCAGCGCGTCGTCGACATCAACGTCAGCGGCGTCTTCCACGGCGTTCGGGCGTTTCTGCCGATGATGATCGATGCCGGGACGCCGGCGTGGGTGTGGAACCTCAGCTCGATCGGTGGCGTCGCCGTCGTCCCCCTGCAGGCGCCCTACATCATGAGCAAGCACGCCGTGCTCGCCCTGACGGAATGTCTTGCGCTGGAGGTGCAACACGCCGGGCACGACCACATCCACGTGCAGGCGGTGCTGCCCGGCGCCGTCGCGTCGAACATCTTCGAATCAGCCGGCGGCGTCACCGACGGGGACGTCGACGCGGCCGAGTCCCAGCGCCACGCGATGCTGGACATCAAGGCCGCTGCGATGGACCCGCTTGCCGCCGCCGAGGTGGTGTTCGACCAGGCCGCCGAAGGACGGTTCTACCTGCTGACCCAACCGGAGTACGTGGGGTCCGCGATGGCCGAACGCGCGGACGTGCTGCGCACACAACGGGCGCCGGCGCTGCGGACCGCACCGCGGTTCGACCCCGCCCAGCACTAGGCCCGCCATGACCATCCCCTCCCTGGACCCCGATGCCGCCGCGCGCGTCGCGTCCTTCGGCGTGATACCACCGATGCGGCAGCGGGGTCTCGACGCGGTGCGGCACGCCGTCGACGCCACGCCGCACCCCGAGGACATGCCGGCGATGGCGGGCGTCGAGGACCGAACGGTTCCGGGCCCGGCGGGCGCGATTCCGCTGCGGATCTATCGTCCGGCCGAGGACGATCAGGCTCCGGTGGTCGTCTATTTCCACGGCGGCGGAATGGTCATGGGGTCCAACCGCGCCTTCGAGCCGCTCGCGCGGGCGCTGGCTGCCGCGAGCGGCGCGACGATCGTCTCCGTCGACTACCGTCTGGCTCCCGAGGCACCGGCCCCTGCGCAGTTCGACGACGCCTACGCCGCCACCGCGTGGGTCGCCGACAACGCCGACACGCTGCGGGTCGACGCGCACCGACTGGCGGTCGCCGGCGACAGCGCGGGTGGATCGCTGGCGGCCGCAGTGGCATTGGCCGCCCGCGACCGTGGCGGTCCCGCGATCTTCTGCCAGGTGCTGATGTATCCCGGCCTGGACCGCGATATGACCTGCGCGTCGATGCGACTTCTGACCGATGCGCCGATGCTGAACCGCGACGACATCGACTACATGCACGAACTGGCCGATCGCGGGGTCACCACAACGCCGGACGCATACCGGTTTCCAGCTCTCGCAACAGATCTCACCGCGCTGCCGCCGGCCATCGTCGTGACCGCCGGATGCGACCCGATCCGCGACTGGGGTGACCGGTACGCCGGGCGGCTGCGTGAGGCCGGCGTGCAGACCACCCAGACCCGTTATCCCGGTGCCTATCACGGCTTCCTGATGCGCTCGGATGCGACGGCGCGGGGCCGGCTGGCCATCGCGGAGACAGGTGCCTTGCTGCGAGCCAAATTCGCACACCCGCTTCATTTCTGAACTGGGGCGTCCGCGTCATCAGCGGTCAGATCGTTGTACACCTCCCACCACGTCGCCTCGTAGGCCACCGGTGTCAGTGTCCCTTCTCGCCGTTCGATATCCGCGGCTGCAAGTCGCTGGGCGAGGCGCTGCAGGTGGCGCGCCTCTTGATGCGCGGCGGGGTGGTAGAAGCCGACGGTGACCGACGCGATAGCGGTCCGCACGCGACGACGCGCGTCACCGACCAGAAGGAGCGCGGCGACGCCGGTGCCGAGGAACACGGCGGCGGAGACGAACAACGAGATCACCGGCGGGACCACCGAAACGGAGGTGATCATCGTCACGGCCCAGAGCAAGCCCCCCCATGCCGGCCACCCGCGCCATGCGCGGAGTAGGCGCCGCTCGCGGGCGCTGATACCGGGCGGGTAGACGGTTAGCCGAAACCTTGTCGTGCCGAAGCGATCCGGCCAGATGTCGAATGCGCCCCACGGTGCATCGCCGTCGGCCAGTCGGTGCCAGGCCCGTGTGAGCAGGGTGCGTCGAGAAGTGATCCCATCCATGGGTACCGGTCTAATCGCTGGTGGCGGTGCGACCGCCGGTTCCTACGGGACCTTTACGGCGAGCCGTCGATTCTTTACGGCATGCTGCCGGCGAACGACCCGGCTGGTGTCGAGGGTGCCGGGTACCGATCTTGACGCGGCGCCAGGCCCGGTCAGCTCGTCCGAATCGATTCCCGTAAAGGAACCCCCCGGGGGCGTCAACAAACCGTCAAGACCCAGCTTCCGGCTGCAAAGCGGGTCTAGCTTCGGCTAGTCCGATATCGAGTTGAACGGGAGTCATGGTGTCCGTAGTGGTCTACCTGGTGCTGACGGTGGCGATCTTCGCCCTGTTCGGCCTGGTCCAGAAGATGGTCGAGCGATTATGAGCGCCGCCAACGGCATCGGCCTTGGACTGGCGATTCTGATCGCGCTGTTCATGGCCGCCGCGCTGCTGTTCCCGGAGAGGTTCTAGTGACATCGACCATGTCGGGGATCGTCTTCCTCGCCTCCCTCATCGCCGTGATCGCGGCCCTTCACGTGCCGCTGGGCGACTACATGTACCGGGTCTACTCGTCCGACAGGCACTTACGTGCCGAGCGGATGGTGTACCGGTTGATCGGCGCTGACCCCAGGGCCGAGCAGACCTGGGGCGGTTACGCCCGCGCAGTGCTGGCCTTCTCGGCGGTCAGCGTCCTATTCCTGTTCGTGTTCCAACTGGTGCAGGGCAAGCTGCCGCTGCACCTGAACGAGCCGGGCACCGAGATGACACCGGCGCTGGCGTGGAACACCGCGGTCAGCTTCGTGACCAACACCAACTGGCAGGCCTACTCGGGTGAGTCCACCCAGGGCCACCTGGTGCAGATGGCCGGTCTGGCCGTGCAGAACTTCGTCTCCGCCGCGGTCGGGATGGCCGTCGCCATGGCCTTCGTGCGTGGTCTGGCCCGACGCAGCACCGGCGAACTCGGCAACTTCTGGGTGGATCTGGTCCGCGGGTCCCTCCGTGTGCTGCTGCCGATCTCGATCATCGGCGCACTCGTACTCGTCGCGGCCGGGGTCATCCAGAACTTCGGCCTGCACGACCAGGTCGTCAACACCCTCGCCGGCGCGCAACAGACCGTGCCGGGCGGCCCGGTGGCCAGCCAGGAGGCCATCAAAGAACTCGGCACGAACGGCGGCGGTTTCTTCAACGCCAACTCGGCGCACCCGTTCGAGAACCCCAACTCCTTCACCAACTGGTTCGAGATCTTCCTGATCCTGCTGATCCCGTTCTCGTTGCCTCGCACGTTCGGCCGGATGGTCGGCAGCCGTAAACAGGGACTGGCGATCACCGCGGTGATGGCCGTGATCGCGCTCACCAGCGTGAGCCTGACGATGTTCTTCCAGTTGCAGGCGCACGGCACGGTCCCGACCGCGGTCGGTGGGGCGATGGAAGGTGTCGAACAACGCTTCGGCGTCGCGAACTCGGCGGTCTTCGCGGCCGCCACCACCCTGACGTCCACCGGTGCGGTCGATTCGTTCCACGACTCCTACACCAGCCTCGGCGGCATGATGACGATGTTCAACATGCAGCTCGGCGAGGTCGCCCCCGGCGGCGTCGGATCGGGCCTCTACGGCATGCTCGTGCTGGCCATCATCACCGTGTTCGTCGCCGGATTGATGGTCGGCCGCACCCCGGAGTACCTCGGCAAGAAGATCACTCCCCGTGAGATCAAGCTGGCCGCAGCGTATTTCCTGGTGACGCCGCTCATCGTGTTGACCGGCACCGCCATCGCGATGGCCATGCCCGGGCAACGCGCGGGGATGCTCAACACCGGCCCACACGGCCTGTCGGAAGTGCTCTACGCGTTCACCTCGGCGGCCAACAACAACGGATCGGCATTCGCCGGCATCACGGTCAACACCGAGTGGTACAACACCGCACTGGGTCTGGCAATGCTGTTCGGACGATTCCTGCCGATCATCCTGGTGCTCGCCCTGGCCGGATCGCTGGCCAGACAAGCGAAGACGCCGGCCTCGGTCGGCACCCTGCCGACGCACCGGCCACAGTTCGTCGGCATGGTCGCCGGCGTCACGCTGATCCTGGTCGCGCTGACCTTCCTGCCCATGCTCGCGCTGGGCCCGCTCGCCGAAGGAATCCACTGATGTCCACTCCCACAATCGCTCCGGTGTCATCACCCGCGCCGGCGAGCACCGCCCCCAAACGCATCGAGGGTGGGCTGCTCGACCCGACGATGCTCTGGCGTTCACTGCCCCAGGCGCTGAGCAAACTCGACCCCCGCACGCTGTGGCACAACCCGGTCATGCTGATCGTCGAGATCGGTGCGGTGTGGAGCACCGTGCTCGCGGTCGCCGACCCCAGCTGGTTCAGCTGGCTCATCGTGGCCTGGCTGTGGTTGACGGTGGTCTTCGCCAACCTCGCCGAAGCCGTCGCCGAAGGGCGGGGGAAAGCCCAGGCCGAAAGTCTGCGGAAGACCAAGGCGTCGACAACCGCGCGCCGCCTCACCGGTTGGTCACCGAACACACCGGGGCGCGAAGAAGAGGTCGCCGCACCCCTGCTACGGCAGGGCGACATCGTCGTGGTGGAGGCCGGCCAGGTCATCCCCGGTGACGGTGACGTGATGGAAGGCATTGCCTCGGTGGACGAATCGGCGATCACCGGTGAATCCGCGCCGGTGATCCGGGAGTCGGGCGGTGATCGGTCGGCGGTCACCGGCGGCACCACGGTGCTGTCGGACCGCATCGTCGTGAAGATCACCCAGAAGCCGGGAGACAGCTTCATCGACCGGATGATCTCCCTCGTCGAAGGCGCCAACCGGCAGAAGACCCCCAACGAGATCGCGCTGAACATCCTGCTGTCGGCGCTGACGATCATCTTCGTGTTCGCGGTGGCGACACTGCAGCCGTTGGCCATCTTCTCCAAGGCGAACAATCCGGGCGTCCCGGACACGCTGGCGCTCGACGGTAACGGCGTCACCGGGATCGTGATGGTCGCGCTGCTGGTGTGCCTGATCCCGACCACCATCGGCGCCCTGCTCTCGGCGATCGGCATCGCCGGCATGGACCGGCTGGTGCAGCGCAACGTGCTGGCCATGTCGGGCCGGGCGGTCGAGGCGGCCGGTGACGTCAACACGCTGCTGCTCGACAAGACCGGCACCATCACACTCGGGAACCGCCAGGCCTCGGCATTCGTCCCGCTTGACGGAGTCACCGACGACCAGCTCGCCGATGCGGCGCAGCTGTCGAGCCTGGCCGACGAGACCCCCGAGGGCCGCTCGATCGTCGTCTTCGCCAAACAGGAGTACGGGCTGCGGGCTCGCACCCCCGGTGAACTCGCCAACGCCCGCTGGGTCGAATTCACCGCCACCACAAGGATGTCCGGCGTCGATCTGAACGGACTACAGCTCCGCAAGGGCGCCGCCGGATCGGTCGCCGAGTGGATTCGCGCACAGGGCGGTACCGTCTCGACCCAACTCGGCGACATCGTCAACGATGTCTCCGCAGCCGGCGGCACCCCGCTGGTCGTCGGGCAGGTACGCGACGGCAAAGCGGCGGTGCTGGGCGTCATCCACCTCAAGGACGTCGTCAAACAGGGCATGCGCGAACGTTTCGACGAGATGCGTCGGATGGGCATCCGCACGGTGATGATCACCGGCGACAACCCGTTGACCGCGAAGGCCATCGCCGACGAGGCGGGTGTCGACGACTTCCTCGCCGAAGCCACGCCCGAGGACAAGATGGCGCTGATCAAGAAGGAGCAGGCCGGCGGAAAGCTCGTCGCCATGACCGGTGACGGCACCAACGACGCGCCCGCCCTGGCCCAGGCCGATGTCGGCGTCGCGATGAACAGCGGCACGTCGGCGGCCAAAGAGGCCGGCAACATGGTCGATCTCGACTCGGACCCGACCAAGCTGATCGAGATCGTCGAGATCGGCAAGCAGTTGCTCATCACCCGTGGGGCGTTGACGACCTTCTCGATCGCCAACGACATCGCCAAGTACTTCGCCATCATCCCGGCGCTGTTCGTCGGCCTGTTCCCCGGACTCGACCTGCTCAACGTCATGCGGTTGCACAGCCCGCAGTCCGCGATCCTGTCCGCCGTCATCTTCAACGCGGTCGTCATCGTGGCGCTGATCCCACTGGCACTGCGCGGTGTGCGCTACACGCCGAGCAGCGCGTCGAAGCTGTTGAGCCGCAACCTGTGCGTCTACGGTCTCGGCGGAATCATCGCACCGTTCATCGGGATCAAACTCATCGATCTCGTCGTCCAACTCTTCCCAGGAATGTGACCATGCCGTTCTCCACGATCGTTCGTCAACACACCGCGGCGCTGCGGGCACTGCTGGTGCTCACCGTGCTGCTGGGCCTGGCCTACCCCGCGCTCATCTGGCTGGTCGCGCAACTTCCGGGGTTCCGCGACAACGCCAACGGTTCGATCATCGAGGTCGACGGAAAACCCGTGGGCAGCAGCTTGATCGGACAGCTCTACACCGACGCCGACGGCAACCCGCTGCCGCAGTACTTCCAGGGCAGGCCCTCGGCCGCCGGCGACGGTTACGATCCAATGGCCACGAGTGCCGGCAACCTCGGACCCGAGGACATCGTCGACACACCCGACCGGACGAGTCTGCTCACACAGGTCTGCGAACGCAGTAAGGCCATCGGCGAGATGGACGGCGTCGACGGCTCGCGTCCGTTCTGCACCGGCGCCGGTGTGGGAGCCGTGCTGTCGGTCATCGGTCCCCGCGGCGCGGACGGTAACGTCACCAACCCGACCAGGGTCGTCAGCGTCAACGAGCCGTGTGAGACGACGGACCGCCCGTTCCTCGACACCTACGCGGGCGTGCGCGTCGAATGTGCCGATCCCGGTGAGGATTACAGCCTCGGCCAAATCGTGCCCGTCCACGGGAGCGCCCCGGCCGGGCCGCAGGTGCCCGCCGATGCGGTCACCGCGAGCGGCAGCGGCCTCGATCCGCACATCTCACCGGCCTACGCCGACCTGCAGGTCGACCGGGTCGCGGCGGCGCGCGGGATCGACCCGGAGCAGGTCCGGGCGCTCGTCGCCGCCCACACCCAAGGCCGCACGCTCGGGTTCCTCGGCGAACCGAGGGTCAACGTCCTCGAGTTGAACCTGGCGCTCGACGGCAAGGGTGAGTGAGTCAGACCGCCCGAAACGCGGGGAGCTGCGCATCTACCTCGGCGCAGCTCCCGGCGTCGGGAAGACCTTCGCAATGCTCGGTGAGGCGCAGCGGCGGCTTGAACGCGGCACCGATGTGGTGGCCGGTGTCGTGGAAACCCACGGCCGCAAGCGCACTGCCGAACTGCTCGCGGGTATCGAGGTCATTCCCCCGCGCCACGTCGGCTACCGCGGTGGCCGTTTCCCCGAACTCGACGTCGACGCGGTGCTGGCCCGCCGCCCGCAGGTGGTGCTGGTCGACGAGCTCGCGCACACCAACACCCCGGGCAGCAGACACTCCAAACGCTGGCAGGACGTCGAAGAACTCCTCGCCGCGGGTATCACCGTCATCTCCACGGTGAACGTGCAGCACCTGGAGAGCCTCAACGACGTCGTTACCCGGATCACCGGCATCGAGCAGCAGGAGAAGGTGCCCGACGAGGTGGTTCGCGCCGCCGATCAGATCGAACTGGTCGACATCACCCCAGAGGCGCTGCGGCGCAGACTGTCTCACGGCAACGTCTATCCCGCCGAACGCATCGATGCCGCACTGAGCAACTACTTTCGCCGCGGGAACCTCACCGCGCTGCGTGAGCTCGCGCTGCTGTGGCTGGCCGACCAGGTCGACGCCGCACTGACCAAGTACCGGGCCGACAACCACATCACCGCCACCTGGGAAGCCCGTGAACGGGTGGTGGTCGCCGTCACCGGCGGGCCCGAGTCGGAGACTCTGGTGCGCCGCGCATCCCGCATCGCGTCGAAGTCCAGCGCCGAGTTGATGGTCGTCCATGTCGTGCGGGGCGACGGTCTGGCCGGAGTTTCTGCTCCGCAGATGGGCCGCGTGCGTGAGCTGGTCTCGAACCTCGGTGGCACGGTGCACACCGTCGTCGGCGACGACGTGCCCGCCGCGCTGCTCGAGTTCGCCCGCGACATCAACGCCACCCAATTGATCATCGGCACGTCGCGCCGATCCCGGTGGGCCCGCATCTTCGACGAAGGCATCGGCGCTGCGGTGGTGCAGCAGTCCGGCACGATCGACGTGCACATGGTGACCCACGAGGAGGCCCGGCGCGGCGCCGCCCGGGCGTCGGCGCCGCATCGCCACCGGCATATCGCGTCATGGGCGGCCGCGGTGCTGGTGCCGTCTGCGATCTGTGCGGTCGCCGTCGCGCTGCTCGACCCCGTTCTCGGCGTCGGCGGGGAGAGCGCGCTGTTCTTCGTCGGTGTCCTGGTCGTTGCCCTGCTCGGAGGTGTACTGCCGGCGGCGCTGTCCGCGGTGCTCTCGGGGATGCTGCTCAACTATTTCCTCGTCACCCCCAGGCACACCTTCACCATCGCCGATCCCGACAGCGCGATCACCATCGTGGTGTTGTTCGCGGTCGCGGTGGCCGTCGCCGCGCTGGTCGACAGCGCGGCCAACAGGGCCCGCGAGGCACGCCTGGCCTCCCGGGAAGCCGAACTGCTGGCGTTGTTCGCCGGCAGTATCCTGCGCGGCGCGGACTTGACCATGCTGCTGGAGCGTGTCCGGGAGACCTACGGCCAGCGGGCTGTCAGCCTGCTGAGGCGCGGCAGCGGGGTGGTGGCCTGGGTGGGGACCGATGCGTGTGTCGACGTGGACGCCGCAGGCACCGCCGTCGAAGTCGGTGACGACGAGTTCTGGTTACTGATGGCCGGTCGGCAATTGCCCGCCCGCGACCGCCGGGTGCTTTCGGCGGTGGCCCGGCAGGCCGCCGGACTGGTGCGTCAGCGCGAACTCGCCGAAGAGGCCGGGAAGGCCGAAGCCGTCACCCGCGCCGACGAATTGCGGCGCTCCCTGCTGTCGGCGGTCAGCCACGATCTGCGCACCCCGCTCGCCGCGGCGAAAGCCGCGGTGTCCAGCCTGCGCAGCGACGATGTGCACTTCTCCGCCGAGGACACCGGCGAACTGCTGGCCACCATCGAAGAGTCGATCGACCAGCTCACCGCCTTGGTGGGCAACCTGCTCGACTCGTCACGGCTCGCGGCCGGGGTGGTGCGCCCGGAGCGTCACCACGTCTACCTCGACGAGACCGTGCAGCGCGCGCTGCTGAGCATCAGCCGGGGTGCGACCGGCCTCAACCGATTGAGCGTCGACCGGATCAAGGTCGACGTCGGCGGGTGCATCGTCCTGGCCGACAGCGGCTTACTCGAACGGGTGCTGGCCAACCTGATCGACAACGCGCTGCGCTACGCCCCGAACGGACCCGTACGGATCACCGCGGGCACCGTGGGCGACCGAGTGCTGATCACCGTCGCAGACGAGGGGCCCGGCACCCCGCGCGGCGCCGACGAGCAGATGTTCGGCGCCTTCCAACGGCTCGGGGACCAGGACACCACCACTGGCATCGGACTCGGGCTGTCGGTCGCACGAGGTTTCGTCGAGGCGATGGGCGGCACCATCACGATCGGCGACACCGCCGGCGGTGGCCTCACTGTCGAGATCGACCTCGCCGCTCCCACGGAGGCCGCGCCGTGACGCGCGTACTGGTCATCGACGACGAGCCGCAGATTCTGCGGGCGTTGCGCATCAACCTGTCGGTGCGCGGCTACGACGTCACCACCGCCGCAACCGGCGCCGAGGCGCTGCGCTCGGCCGCCGACCACAGACCCGACGTCATCGTGCTCGACCTCGGGCTGCCCGATATGTCGGGCATCGAGGTCCTCGCCGGTCTGCGCGGCTGGCTGGCCGCACCCGTCATCGTGCTCTCGGCGCGCACCGACACCGCCGACAAGGTGGAAGCCCTCGACGCCGGCGCCGACGACTACGTCACCAAACCGTTCGGGATGGACGAGTTCCTCGCACGGATGCGCGCCGCTGCCCGCCGCGCGGCCGCAGCTGCCGATTCCCCCGAGCCGGTGATCGAAACAGCCTCTTTCACAGTCAATCTGGCGACCAAAACCGTTACCAGAAACGGTGCCGAGGTGCACCTGACGCCTACCGAGTGGGGCATGCTCGAGATCCTCGCGCGCAACAGCGGCAAGCTCGTCGGCCGAGAACACCTGCTGACCGAGATCTGGGGCCCCACCTACGCCAAGTCGACGCACTACCTGCGCGTGTACCTGGCCCAACTCCGTCGCAAGCTCGAAGACGACCCCGCTCATCCCATCCATCTGCTGACCGAAGCCGGTATGGGGTACCGCTTCCGCCCCTGAAGCGCCCTCGAACTGTCCTCCCGATCAGCGGTCACCGTCGCGGTGGGGGCGGCACAGTGCCGCCACACTCTGCCGTAGCGACACTTCGGGTGCCAGGCGAGAAGGAGACCTCATGCTGACCGACGATCGGCGAATGAAACTGTCCGATGTCCTGCGGCCGGCCGCGCCGCCGAGGGAGATCGACAGCGTGTACACCGACGACCAGCTCCAGCGACTATTGAATGTCGTTCGGGATCAAGGGCCTTGGAAGCTGATCATCGCCCAGCACTTCGCGTCGGCCGACGAGCTGATGGCCACCATGAGCGGCGCCTTTCCCGAGGGTTTCGAGCCGTCGCTCGACCTCTTCCTGACCCCCACCTTCCGCGGATATCTCGCGAACTATTCGACGGTGCTTTATCCCGAACTGCACGACTGCTTCTACAACGAGACGTTCCTGGACTACGCCAAGAGTTACTGGAACGCCGAGTACGCGAAGCCAGAAATCATGCTGTTCAACATCAACGGGCCGTGCGCCAACCGCGACCCGGGACACCTCGACTCGCCCAGCTTCCGGGGTGTGCGCCACGAGAACGCACCGACCTGGCTCACCAGCGTGATGGGCAAATCCGGTCTGTTCCAGGACTATTTGATCAAAATGGCGCAGGTCATCACCTGGTTCTCCCTGGACGAGGGCAGCGGGTTCACCTATTGGCCCGAAGGCCCACTCAAGGAGCCTCAGCGCCTGCTGCCGCCGGTGTACAACCGGGGCGTGGTGGTGCAGAACGAGATGTTGGTGCACCGCGGCGAAGCCAACGGCCCACTCGAGCAGCAGATGCCCGCCGGCCTCGCATTCGACACCGTGTTCACGGGTGATCCGGGCGACCGTGATCACTGGCTGCTGAAGAACGGCGACGAAGTCGTCGCCCGCCACCACACCGATGAGCTGCGATTCCTGGTGCACTGGTCGGCCGAGGTGTTCAGCGACTACGACGAGTTGAAGAAGAACATGGACCACTCCGACGACCTGACCATCGAGCGCGCGATCGACACACTGGTGAAAGACGTCAACGCGCAGGGTATTTCCCTCACCATGCCCGACAATCCGCTGCACGACCCACAGTTCATCGGCACGCTGAACGCGGCGTACGACCTCGGTGGTCCTGCGGTCTACCCGGAGGAAGCACCGCTGTCGGCCTTCCAGTTGGCCTGAGTTCCCGCGAAACTGAGCTTGTGCGCGAGATTTCGCCGAGAACTCGCACACGAGCTCACGTTCGGCCACGAAGTCAACGCACCACCACATCACTCGGCGTCCGCGGCGAGCCCAGCATGTCGCGATGCGACACGGGTTGCCTGCCGCCCTCGTCGGTGATCCCGTAGCGCACAGCCAGTTCCGCCGCGATCAGGGTGTGTCCGCTCAACTCCTCGCGCGCCGGGTCACGGTAGAGCGCGTCGATCACGCGGCCGGTGAACTCGGGCGTCTCGGCGTGCTGGGCCATCGCGGCCAGCCCCTCCGGATTGCCGTCGAACGCCCCGCGCAGCTTCTCGGTCAGCAGAATGCCCATCCAGACCGAGACGGTATGGACGGGTGTGCCGCGGAAGTCGACGGCCATATCGGCCGCCATCTTGTCGACACCGGCCTTCTGGGCTCCGTAGGCGGGGCCGTGCATGTAGCAGACCGACCCCGGTGACGAGGTGAACACGATCAACCCTCGCGGGCCGCGCAGCAGCAGGGGCGCCGCGTACCACGACGCCACATACGACGAGCGCAGCCCGACGTCGAGAACATCGCCCAGCTCGACGGGCTTGCGCCAGAACGGTTCTCGGTCGGCCAGGGCGTCGTGTACCGCGGCGGCGTTGTTGACCAGCAGATCGAGCCGGCTGCTCTCACGCTCTACCCGATCGAACAGTGCGGCCACCGCGGCGTCGTCACGGTGGTCTAACGGCACCGCGACCGAGCCGTCACCCATGTCCGCCACCGTGCGTCCGGTCGCGTACACCCGCCAGCCGGAGTCGAGGAGTGCTCGTGCGATCCCTCGGCCCGCGCCGCGGCTGGCCCCCGTCACCACGGCGACCGGCGCGTCGATGTGTTCGTCCACGACGCGAGACTACGGCGCCGCGTCGACCGTTTCGTCGACGATGGTCAAGCGGCCCGTGCGCACTGCCTCGGCGATCGACTCGGACAGTTCCGAGCAGGACAGGAACACTGTCTTGCGACCGTGAGAGGTGAGCGCCTCGTTATCCTGCCGTTGCGGGCAGCGTTGCGCTGCCGCGGCACTCCACTGCACGCTGGTCTGTTGCCAGCTGCTCTTGCGCGCCAGCACGTCTGCGCCGCAGGCGCGGCAGGTCACCGGCGCCATGGGGGTGTCGTCGAGCCGGTTGTCCGGCCGAACGCTCATCCCGCGCTCGTTGCCGATGCGCGCGCAGTCACGTTCGCATCGACGATCTTCATCCACTCCTCCCGCGGGCGGGTGGTGTCGATCTCGTACTCGAACCGGTCGACCATGTCGGGAGTGACGTCGGCGACGTCCACGTAGAACTGCTCGTACCAGCGCCGCAACTGGTACACCGGCCCGTCCTCCTCACAGAGCAGCGGATTGTCGATGCGGGCCTTGTTCCTCCAGATCTCGACATCCTGCTCGAAACCCATCTTGACGAAATCACCCAGGGAGACCGCGGTCTGCACCGCCAGGTCGTCAGGCAGAGCTTCGGATTTCTTGACGATGATCCCGTACTGCAGCACAAAGGAATTCGTGTCGATCGGGTAGTGGCTGTTGATCAGTACGGTGTGGTGATCGGCTTCTTCGTAGTGGTAGGTCAGGTCGTCGATCATGAACGAGGGGCCGTGGTACGAGGCGACGGAGGTGGTGCCCAGCATCCGCGGGCCCTCCGGAAGCTGCAGGTCCGCCCGGCCGGCACTGTTCATGTACTGGGTCGCGACGTGCCCTTCGAAGATGTTCTTGAAGTGCGTCGGCAAGGATCCGTGGATGTAGAAGAAGTGCGCCATGTCGACGACGTTGTCGATGACCTCACGGCAGTTGGTGTCGACCACCGTGGTGTACCAGTGCCAGTCCGTCCACTCGTCGCTGGTGGCACCCTCGATCCGCGGGATCGTCACGTCCTCCGGCGGCGGCTTGCGCTCGGGGTCGTTCCAGACGAACAGCATGCCGTCCTGCTCGAGCGTGGCCCACGTCGCCGTGCGCGCGAGGCGCGGCGCCCGCTTGCTGTAGGGGACCTGCTTGCAGCGGCCGTCGCCGCCCCAGCGCCAGTCGTGGAACGGGCAGGCGATCTCGTTGCCCTTGACCTCGCCCTGGCTCAGGTCACCGCCCATGTGGCGGCAGTAGCCGTCGAGCACGTTGATCTTCCCGTCGCCGCCGCGGAAGACGACGAGCTTCTGCCCGAACGCGTTGACCGTATGGGGCTTTCCGTCGCCGAAGTTCCGCGTCAGACCCAGGCAGTGCCATCCGCGGGCGAATCGGGTCGGCGCCGCATCGGCTTCGATCTGCCGGACTTCGTCGAGATCGGGAACCGTCATGTGACTGTTCTACCGCTGTTGACGGGGGCGCGAACACCGAATGTTCCGCTCATCAGGACAGGTCGAGCCGCTCCCCCGCGAGGCCGGCCGTGAGCAGTCTGTGCGCCTCCGGGTTGCCGTTGAGCAGACGAGTCGTACGCGCCACGATCCGCCACCTGCCCGCGACCCGCTGCAGGTGGAAGTGGTTGGCTGCCGCGCGCCACACCACGTACTCGGTCGGCCCCTCGTCCGCGGCCCGCAGCACCAGCGACTCACACACTGCGACCGCCTCATCCCCGTCGACACTGACGACTGCGGGTCCCAGGAAGTGGCAACACCCCCGGTCGACGAGCGCCCGGTGGCCTTCCGAGTCGACCATCGCCCGAATGTCCTCACGGCGGGTCATGCGCCAGCCCTCGACGTCGTAGCTGCCGTCCTCGGCCCACAGTTCGGCGGCGCCGGCGGAGTTCGCGGCGTCCACACACGGGCCGTAGCTCGCGATGAGCCGTTGGATGTCGCGCTCCTCTTCGAGTCGCTGCAACCTCGCCTCGAGCGCGGCGATCCTCGCTTCGGCGGGCTCGCCTCCCGCGGTCACGGCTGCGCTCCGATGAGCCGTTGGATCACCATGTGGACTCGAGCAGGATCTTCGCGGTCAGTCATAGGAGCAATCCAACACGGTGGGTCCCCCCTGCCGGGTGTTCCGCTGACCGAGAGGGTCCGTGCTGCTGTGACGGGTGACGCCCTAGCGTCACCCCGGTGACGGCTGCGCGTACGGCGACCATTCCCAGTGGACTGCCGGTCCTCGACACCACTGTCGACCTCCTGGTGGTGGGCTCCGGTACCGGGATGGGCGCGGCGCTCGCCGCCCACGCCCGTGGGCTGTCCGTACTGATCGTCGAGAAGTCGCAGTACGTGGGCGGGTCGACGGCGCGTTCCGGCGGTGCGCTGTGGCTGCCCGCCAGTGACGTGATCGCGGGCGACGGTGGCGGTGACACATCGCAGCGGGCCGCGACCTACCTCGACGCGGTGGTGGGCGGCACGGCGCCCGCTGCGCGTTCCGCCGCGTACCTCGAACACATCGATGCCACCGTCGACCTGTTGCGGCGCACCACACCGATGCGGCTGTTCTGGGCGAGGGAGTACTCCGACTACCACCCGGAGCGCCCGGGTGGTACGGCGGCGGGCCGCACGTGCGAGTGCCGACCGCTCGACACCGCGGTGCTCGGCGAGTATCTGCCGAAGCTGCGACCGGGGGTCATGGAAGTCAAGATTCCCATGCCCACGACCGGTGCCGACTACCGCTGGCTGAACCTGATGTCACGCGTTCCGCGCAAAGGGATCCCGTTGGTGGCGAAGCGACTCGGGCAGGGCGTCGGTGGTCTGCTGCTCGGCCGCCGGTACGCGGCAGGCGGTCAGGCGTTGGCGGCCGGCCTGTTCGCCGGGGTGCTGCGCGCCGGCATCCCGATCTGGACCGAAACCTCGCTGCAGCGTCTCGTCACCGGCGACGGTGCACGGGTCACCGGCGCGGTCGTCGACCACCTGGGTCAGGAGATCACCGTGACCGCGCGCCACGGCGTCGTACTCGCTGCCGGTGGCTTCGACCACCACATGGACATGCGCTGGAAGTTCCAGTCCGAGAAGCTGGGCGAACACGCGAGCCTCGGTGCGGAGACCAACACCGGTGACGCCATCCGAGTCGCCCAAGAACTCGGCGCGGCAATCGATCTCATGGACCAGTCGTGGTGGTTCCCGGCGGTGGCGGCGCTCCCCGATGCCGACCCGAAGGTGATGCTGGCCGAACGGTCGCTCCCGGGATCGCTCATCGTCGACCAGACGGGCAGCCGATTCGTCAACGAAGCGACCGACTACATGTCCTTCGGACAGCGCGTACTCGACCGGGAACGCGCCGGCAACCCGGTCGAGTCCATGTGGATCGTGTTCGACCAGCAGTACCGCAACAGCTACGTCTTCGCTGCCGAGCTGTTCCCGCGGATGGCGGTCCCGAAAGCGTGGTACGACGCCGGCATCGCACACCGCTCGAACAGCCTCGCCGAGCTCGGCCGGAAGATGGGCGTGCCGCAATCGCAGTTCGTGGCCGCGGCCGCGCGGTTCAACGAAATGGCCCGTGCCGGACAGGATTCGGACTTCGAGCGCGGCCGCAGCGCCTATGACCGGTACTACGGCGACCTCACTGTGACACCGAACCCGAATCTGCGGGCGCTCGACCGCGGACCGTTCTACGCGGTGAAGATGGTGCTCAGCGACCTGGGTACCTGCGGTGGTCTGCGCGCCGACGAGCGCGCCCGCGTCATGCGGGAGGACGGCACCCCGATCGACGGTCTGTACGCGATCGGGAACACGGCCGCCAACGCATTCGGCACAACCTATCCTGGCGCCGGGGCGACGATCGCCCAAGGCCTGGTGTACGGCTACATCGCCGCACAGGACGCCGCGCGGCGTCAGCCCTGACGACGCCTTCTTCGTCACCGGCACCGAGCTGCGGGTCGACCGCGGCCCCACATGTGAGACCTACAACCGCACGAGCCGGAACGGGTAGGTGAACGTCCCACCCGGGGCGCCGTCACACCCGGTGGCGAAAGACGAGGCCAGCGTTCCCGACCGCGTGGCGGCATCCCAGGTGTAGACGTCGCGGGTGGGGATGACGGGGCCGTAATACACGTTGCCGCACCGCAATCCGTCAGGAACGTCAACAGTCATGGTGTAGCGGCCGTCGGTCAGGTGCGCATCCGCCCGGAACGGGAACGCCTTCGCGACCGGCTGCGCGATCGCCCGCACATGAAGACACTCGCCGGGGCACCGGGACACCGCCCACAACCACGTGTGGAAGTCGTATCTACCCTGGATCTGCATCTCGAAGTTCCCGTACGGCGTCTCGGCCTGTGCCGTCGGGGGCGACAACACCGCGGTCAGCGCCAACGCCATGCCCAGCAGCACGCTCTTCACGCGTGACTCACCGCGACCGGGATCTGTCGCGCGACGGTGAACGGGCTCTGCGCCGGCGGTCCGTAGCGCTGGTCGGGGTCCAGCACGCAGTGCGTCTTACCGAAGACCGTCACCATGCACTTGTTGTTGTGGTTGCACAGGCTGCGTTTCGACGGCTGCTCGCGAATCTGGTTGACCAGATCCGGTTCTCGCAGCAATGCGCGCCCCAGGGCCACGAACCCGAAGCCCGCGCGCATCGCATCCCGCATGTGTTCGCCGGTGGTGATGCCGCCGAGCAGGATCAGCGGTGTGTGCTCGGCGACCGGGACGAACTGACGCGCGGAGTCGAGCATGTACAGGTCGCGATAGGGGAAGGTTCCGAGCACCCGCTTGCCCACCATCCGCACCCCGAGGTTCATCGGCGGCGGCATCACGGCCGCGAACTCGTCGACCGGGGTGTCACCGCGGAACAGGTACATCGGTGTGAACACCGACGAACCCTGGGTGAGTTCGATCGCGTCGAGGTTGCGGTCGGCGTCGAGCAACTGGACCACACGCAGCGATTCGCTCAGCGCGATCCCGCCCCGCTTCCCGTCCTCCATGCTGAGTTTCGCGATGACCGCGATGCGGCTCCCGACGACTTCGCGGACGCGTTGGGCGATCAGGCGGGCGAACCGGGCGCGGTTCTCGATGCTGCCGCCGTACTCGTCCCTGCGCCGGTTCATCAGCGGGCTCAGGAACGAACTCGGCAGATAGAGATGCCCGAGGTGAAGTTCGACCGCGTCGAACCCGGCATCGACGGCCACCTGTGCCGCCACGCCGAATTGGTCGACCACGGTGAGGATCTCGTCGCGGCTGATCGGGCGGCAGTAGTCGAACGACTGGGGGTTGACGAACCGGCTCGGCGCCTTCGGGGTGACCTTGTTGACCTTGCGGGTCGCGACGACACCGCCGTGGCCGAGCTGCGCCGAGACCGCCGCTCCGGCGTCATGGACGACGTCGGCGAGCTTGCGCAGACCCGGGACGGCGCGTGCGCTCATCAGGATCTGGCCGGGCGCACTGGCGGCGTCCTGGGCCACGGTGCAGTACGCGACGGTGGTCATGCCGACGCCGCCGTCGGCGAAGCGCTTGTGGAAGGCGATCAGATCGTCGGTGACCAGGCCGTCCGGTGACCTGCCCTCCGACGTCGCCGCCTTGATGATGCGGTTTCGCAGCCTGACGGGACCGAGCATCGCCGGCTGCAGCGGGTCGACATCCTCTCCGGCCGTCGTCGATTCAGGTCCCATGCGTCGGTTCTAACAGCGGGGCGCGCGAGCAGCGGACTGTCCGTCCGCTCACCGGAACAGCGGGCTATTCGCCTTCTTCTGCCTGCACCTTGCGCTCGATCTCGTACCAGTACTCGCGGGACAGCGGCGGCGTGCGCTGTCCGGTCTCCGCGGACGCCTTCGTGAAGGACTCCTCGGCCTCGTCGAGATCCTTGATCAGTTCGAGCGCGAGCTCGCGCTCGGCGGCGTAGTACCGTTCCGCCCATTTCAGGGCGACGCGGCCGTACGCCCAGGCCGGCTCGACCTCCGCCCAGCGCGCATCGAGTGCCGCCTCGCGCTGCATCCGGTCGGCGTAGGCGACGTGGTCCTGCATGATCTCCTTGAGCCGACCCGGGTTCGTCAGATGCCCGAACGTCACTCTCAGCAGTGGGTTGTGTTTGAGCTGAGGCGGATCCACCGGTCCCGCGTCAGCCCAGTCGCTCAACGCGTCCAGTCCCGCCTTGGTGACCTTGTAGAGTCGTTTGCTGCGGGCGCCACCGTCGGTCTCGACCCTCGACGTCACCAGGCCGATGTTCTCGAGCTTCTTCAGCTCGGTGTAGATCTGGCTGTAGGCGGGGCTGCCGTAGAAGAACCGCAGGCTCCACTCGGTCCATTTCTTGATGTCGTAACCGGTCAGTTCATCCTGGTACGACAGAACACCGAGCAGGGCCCAACCTGTCGCGGTCACGTTCGGGCCGTCGGCGGATTTCACCCATCCAGGGTAGCAACGCGCCGTGACCAGCGCATTCGCGCGATCCACTGATCGGGACCCACACTTGCCGAACGTTGCCGCCACCGGCAGGGTGAGCGTCATGTCAGCATTCCACATGCCTGGGTTCGATGACGAGGTCGATGTCATCGTCGTCGGGTCCGGCGGCGGCGTCGCGGGCGCCTACACCGCGGCCCGCGAGGGCCTGTCCGTGGCACTGGTGGAGGCGACCGACCGCTTCGGCGGAACCACCGCGTACTCCGGAGGCGGCGGGATGTGGTTCCCGTGCAACCCGGTGGCGCAGCGGGCAGACGTCGACGACAAACCGGCCGACGCGCTCGCGTACTTCCATCAGGTGGTGGGTGATCGGACGCCCTACGAATTGCAGCGGACCTACATCATGGGCGGCCCCCGCCTCATCGAGTACCTCGAACGAGACGAGCACTTCCAGTTCGCCGAACTCCCCTGGCCCGACTACTACGGAGCGGTCGAACACGCTCGCGCCGATGGCCGCCGCCACCTCGTGCCGGTGCCGCTACCCGCCTCCGACGTCGGAGAGGTGGCCGCGCAGATTCGCGGGCCTCTCGACACCGAGCGCCTCGGGCATCCCACCCCCGCGCTGCTGACCGGAGGACGGGCACTGATCGGGCGTTTCCTCGCCGCACTCGCTGAATTCCCCCATGCCCGAACTCATCTGGATGCACCGCTGGTCGACCTCATCGACGTCAACGGCGCGGTCGTCGGCGCGGTGATCAACCTCGAAGGGGAACAGGTCAGAGTCCGCGCGCGCCGGGGTGTTCTCCTCGCGGCGGGCGGATTCGAGCACAATCCCCACATGCGTGAGACCTGGGGTGTCCCGGGGCGATCCGAGGACAGCATGGGATGCCCCGGCAACACCGGTGCTCCCCATCAGGCGGCGATCCGGCTCGGCGCCGGCACCGACCTGATGGACCAGGCCTGGTGGTCGCCCGGGCTCACCCACCCGGACGGTCGTTCGGCGTTCGCGCTCTGGTTCACCGGCGGCATCTTCGTCAATCAGCGCGGCGAGCGATTCGTCAACGAATCGGCCCCGTACGACCGGCTGGGCCGTGCCGTTCTCGACGAGATCGATTCGCGGGGAATGACGTTGCCGTTCTGGATGATCTACGACGACCGCGACGGACAAGTGCCGCCGGTGAAGGCCACCAACGTCTCGATGGTCGAGGCCGAGCGGTATCAGGACGCCGGCCTGTGGCGCACCGCGGACACGCTGGAGGCACTGGCGGATCTGATCGGTGTGCCGGCCGACGCGTTGACCGCCACCGTCGCCCGATTCAACGCGATGGTCGCCGACGGGCGCGACACCGACTTCGGCCGCGGTGGCGAACCGTATGACCGCGCGTTCTCGGGCGGCAGGTCACCGATGGTGCCGATCGACCGGGCGCCGTTCCACGCCGCGGCATTCGGGGTGTCGGACCTGGGCACCAAGGGCGGATTGTGTACCGACGCCAGCGCACGTGTGCTCGATACCGAGGGCCGGCCGATCCCCGGTCTCTACGCCGCGGGTAACACCATGGCCGCCGTCAGCGGCACGACATACCCCGGTGGCGGCAACCCGATCGGCGCCTCCCTGCTCTTCAGCCATCTCGCCGCGATGGACATGGCGTGCGCGGAGCCGCGGTGAACGACCCGCACGAACCGTTGACACAGTCGGTTCGGTCGTTGATCGACGCCGTCATCCGCACCGAAGTCGACTCCGACAGGATCGCCGCCGCGCACGCCCACGTCGCAGCGGCCCTCGAGATACTCGGTGAACACCTGATGCCGGGGTCGTTCGGCGTACGTGTCACACCCGACGGAGGCAGCGCGCCCTGCGGCAACGTCCTCATCGGGCAGCGGAACGCGATCGCTCCGCCGCTGACCGTGGACCGCGACGATGCCGGCCTGGTCAGCACCGATGTCACCCTCGGCGCGGCGTACGAGGGGCCCGCCGGCCACGTCCACGGCGGCGTGTGTTCACTGATCCTCGACCACCTGCTCGGCGCCACCGCGCACCGGCCGGACCGCCCGGCGTTCACCGGCACCCTGCAGTTACGGTACGTGCGTCCCACACCGCTGGGCCGACTGCGCGCCGAGGCCTGGGTGGAGCACGAGGACGGACGCAAGACCTATGCCCGCGGCCGCATCCTGTGCGCCGGCCTGACCACGGTGGAGGCCCAGGGCATCTTCATCCGGCCCAGGAAGAACCGACCAGCCGGCTAGATCGGGTCGAACGCCGAGATCAACCACCGGCCATCGACTTTCATGAGGCTGACCATGACGCTGCTCGCGGTCTGCGACGCGTCCGGCCGCTCCCGGCTCGTCGTCGTCTGGTTCACGAAGACCAGTACTTTCGCCGTGTCCGGGTGGATCTCGGCATCTGCGGCACGGACGACCGACGCCTCGGTACTCACCGCTCTTTCCTTCGCCGCCGGTAGCAGGATCTCGTCGCTGAACGTGCCGTAGTAGTTGAGGAATTCGCCTGTCAGATGAGTTTTCGCGGCCGCCAGATCGGTGTCGGCGCTGCCGGGTTTGTAGGACAGCAGGGCGACGGTACCCTCCGACGCCGCCCGGACCGCCGCCGAGGTGGCGGCTTCGTCGGTCTGCACATCGGTCCGGTACTGGGTGAGATAGAGGACGCCGGCCAGCCCGACGGACGCCGCGGCCACCAGGACGGTCAGGATCAGCCGCCAGCGTGCCGGGACCCGCCGCTTGGGGGCCGCCGCGGCGGAGTCCGTGCTCACCTCATCGAGGGTTGCGCTGTCGCCGCTCACGGGACGAACTCCATCTTCGACATCTTGAGTTTTCCTGCATCCCTGACGATGTCGACGCTCAGCCGCCACGACCGGGGTTGTTTGTCGGCGCCGGCGGCGTTGGTGACCGTCGACGTCGTGGTGACGAGGACGGTCGCCGAGTCGTTCGTCATGGATTCGACGGCGGCGGCCTTGACCTTGACGTCGGTGACGACCTTGCCGTCCTGCGCGAGCTTGACGAAATCCTCTGAGGCCGTCTTGAACTCTTCGTGGAACTGTCCCGTCGAATTGTCGAGAATCTGCTTGACGCTCTCCTCGGCTTTGGCAGCGTCTATCGACATGAGTGTGAACGCGATCTGCCGCGCTGCGGCCGCGAATTCGGCCGACTGCTGGTGTTCGCGGGTCGCGTCCCGGTGGTGCCATGTCACATATCCGCTCGCCGCCAGCGACGCGGCGGTGACGAACACGGCGAGGATCGCGACGACGGTGCTCCAGCCTGGACGGCTGAAGCGGCGGCGTTTCGGCTCTGGCGGTGGCTCGTCCCCCGAATCGTCGGTGACGGTCTCGGGGGTGACAGTCCCGGGGGACAAGGTTCCGGGGGTCAAGGTTCCGGGGGTCAAGGCCTCGGCGCGTTCCCGTAGGCGCGCCGCACGTGCACGGGCGCGGGCCGCGACCGCCAGCGCCTCGGCGGCTTCGGCGTCCGCCTCTTCGGCGAGCGCGCGGGCTTCGAGCGAGTCGGAGTCCCGCTCGACATCGCCGGGGGTGCCCGGCGCGTCGTCGCGCGGCAGCACAGAGTTCTTGCCGTGAGGCACCACGGCCTCCTTCCGATTCACTACGTCAGCGGCACGCTAGTCACCCGGTTGCGGAGCCCTCATCCGCCGTCCCGCTGACCGGTCACCAGGTCCGCAGGGAACACAGGGCCCCCTTCGGGCCCTCGTGAGAGGCGACCACGACACCGTCGACGGCGAGTTCGCACCGGAAGTTCGGCCGGTCGGGACCGACGCCGCTGGTGGCGGTGACCATCGCCCAGCGGTTCGGATCGACGAGCGTGGCCTCGAAGACCCACGGCCGGACCGGGTCGAGGACGACCTCCGCCTTCGGACTGAACTGGTACGGATTGTGGCTGTAGTCGGCCCAGTTGGGCGGATCGACGGCGCGGTAGTAGATGTCGGCCCGGGTCGGCTGGTCCGCGGTCACGGTGTAGCGGACGTGATGCGGCACCGGGCCTTGGGCAGGTGCCTGCGGGGCCATCCCGAGGATCAGACCGGCCAGCGCTGCCAGCACACCGAAACGGGTCATGCGTTGTCTCCGCGCACCCAGAGGCTCTCACCGCTGGAGGCCACGCAACTGAGGAAGAGCCCGTCGGGTGCTTGAGCCACCGAACTCTCGAAGCCCGTGCAGTTGGTGTTCTCCACCCGGATGCCTTCCATGGGCGGTGACCGGAAGTACCGCGGCGCGTACCGGCGCGGCGAGCCGCAGAAGACGAGTCTCCCCCAGTCCGTGGTGCCGAACACATAGTGGGTGGTGTTGCCGCACGAAGCGCCGAGCGTGACGTTGCCGGCGATACCCGGAACGCACGCGGGCTCCTCGCATCCGAGCGGGTCCGCACCGGCCGGGGCAGAGACGAATACGGCCGCGGTGACCACGAGGAAAGCGGCGAAGACGGTCGTGCGCACGGCCTCACTGTGACACCCTCGGCCTCGTGGGACCCTGCAATATCCCTGTGGGCGGACAGTTTTGCGTCCCGCTCAGCGGCCGACGCGCCGCCCGGGCCGGGAGCGCCGCTGTTAGCGTCGCCCATCGACGAGTGCTGAGGAGAGAGCGTTGCGGGTGTTGGGCATGGTCACCACGATCGGCGCACTGGCAGCTGTCGCGAGCCTCGCGCATCCGCCGACCGCATCGGCGGACGCGGAGTGGGGTCTCAACGGCACCTACTCCGCCACCTCGAACGGCGAGTGGGCCAAGAAGAACGAGGTTTTCCGCGACGAAGCCACCGTCCGGGCCACCTGGACGATCGACACCGTGTGCAGCTACCCCACCGAATGCACCGGCACGGTCCGCAGTGACCAGGGCTGGGAGGCACCGATCTACAAGAAGGGCGGCATCTGGTACGTCAAGCACACCGTGCCGCGCTGGGAGCCCTGCCCGGACGGTACGGCGGCCGACGGACTCCAGGTGTTCCGGTTCGTCCCGACGGTGCCCGACGGCAGCATGACCGACCCGACCTCGACGATGCTGGTCGGCGAAGACCAGACGACCGGCCCCAGCGGTGCCTGCGGGATCAGCAGACCGCTGTTCATCTCGATGCCGTTCAAACTCGTCAAGGTGAGCTGAGTCAGGCTCCCGTCGGGAGCATGTCTTGCCAAGTCTTGCTCTGTCCTGCAGCGGGATTCGATCCGAGTGCCGGCTGCGTGAACACCTTGCCGTCGGGTGTGGCGTACTTTCCGGTCTGCGGATCGTAGGTGGCGATCGCCACCGACGGTCCACCGGAGTCACCCGGGGCGAAGGCGCTCGGCGCGACGGTGGGACCACCGGGCGGCGGCGATGGCGCGGGACTCGGCGCAGCGGGACTCGGCGGCGGGGGCGGGGTACCACCGACCGGGCCGTAGATCTGTTCGTCGGAGTCGACGCGATCGTCCGGCGGAATGCCCTGCGCGACGAGGGACGGGTCGAACGGATAGGGCCCGAGCGCGTGCTGGCGCATGGCCAACGGTTCGAACGGCCGGTCGCCGGCGCACTGTTCGACGGTAGCCGCCCGCTTACCCGGCTGAGCCATACAGGGATAGTTGCGGGCGCCGCGCACACCGATCGGAGAGTCCTGCGGCAGTTTGCAATACAGGCCGTCCGGGGTGTCGATGTCGCTCTCGTCGTCGGGTGAGCGCCACGACGACGGTGGTAGGAAGCCGACGGTGCACGCGGGCGGATCGTTGAGGTTGAGCGTGAAGTCGCCCAGCGACATTCCCGTCGGGTTGTTCCGCGAGACGCCCACGGTCTGGGTAGCTGCCACGTACGGCGGAAGCAGCACGAGAAGTTGTTCGATGGACGCGTGATAGGTGACCGCGACCTGGCCGATGGTGGTGAGGTTGGCCAACAGCACCGGCAGCGTGGGTTTGACGGCGTTGAAGAGCCGCGACGCCTCGTCCGCGGCCCCCGCCCCGGTGTCGAGCAGGGTCCGCACCTGCGGGTCGTTGTCCGCAAGCTGACCGGTGACACCGGCCATGCTGCGGGCCCAGGTGCGGAGCTGATCGGCGGTCTGCGCCTGCCCCTCGAGCAGCGGCCCGCTGTCGTCGATGAGCGAACGCATCTCGGCGGTAACGCCTTTCGCATCGCCGACGACGGTCGACGAGGAGTCGAGCATCGATCCGAGATCGTATGCGGAGCCGTTGAGCGCCGTGGCCGACTCGCCGAGCAGCCGGCTGATCGTGTCCTTGGGCACGCTGTCGATGAGCGCGCTGACCTGATCGAGCATCGGCCCGACCGCCTGAGGAATCGACGTGTTCGCCACGGAGATGACCGAACCGTCCCGCAGGTACGGCCCGGATTCGGTGCGCGGCTGCAGATCGACGTACTGCTCGCCGACCGCCGACACACTACGCACCGCCGCGTGCAGGTCGGCGGGGATGTCCGATCCGGTGGTCAGTGACAGGGTGGCTTGCGCGCCCTCCCGGGTGGCGCGCACGTCGGTGACCTTGCCGACCTCGACACCGCGGTAGGTGACGTTCGAGAACCGGTACAGCCCGCCGGTGCCCGGCAGCTCGACGGTCACAGTCATCCGCCCGATCCCGAGCAGGGTGGGGGCCTGCAGGTATCCGAAGACCATCACACCCATCGCCACCACACCGGTGATCGCGAAGATGATCAACTGCGTTCGGACGAAACGCGTGAGCATCAGTTACCCCCTGCGCTCGTGGAAGGATCGGCCTCCGCGGAGGACGTGTCCACGGTGTCGATCCCGTCGGCCGTTTCGGTCAGCTCCGGAACCGGCGCCACCGCCGGCGGAGGCGTCACCGGGGCGTTGAGCGGATCCAGTGTGTAGTTGAGGTACCACGGGTCTCCCGGCGCGGGCACCATCGGCGTGCCCTCCTGCCCCCAGCGGGTACCGAGGAACAGGCCGCGCTTCAGGCGCGGGATGGTGAAGTCGAAGATGATGAATTGGTTCATGTAGTCACCGCGGATGGCCCGGTCGATGAAGCCCTGGGTGTAGGGGAACGTCGGGGCGTAGGCCAGCGCCGTGCCGAGATTCGGGCCCACGTCGGCGAGCGCCTTGAGCGTCGGTTCCAGGTTCTTCAGGTTGCGCACGAGGTCGGCCTGGGTGTCCTTGATCAGTCCGGTGGCCGTATCGCTGAAGATCCGCAGCTTGTCCAGTGCGGTCGTGAGCCTGGGCCGCTCTGCGATCAGCACGTCGAGTGCGGGTGGGATGCGTTGCAGTGCAGAGGTGATGACATCGCGCTGCCCGGCGAGCGTGCCGGCGAGCCGGTTGAGCGCGGCGATGGACGCGTTGATGTCGTCACGCTGGCGGTCGAGCATGCCGACGAAGTCGTTGAGCCGCACCAGCAGGTCGCGCAACTGATCTTCGCGGCCGTTGAGGATGGCGTTGAACTCCCTGATGATGTCGCCCGCCTGACCCAGTCCGCCGCCGTTGACGACCACCGACAGCGACGACAGCGTCTGCTCTGTCGACGGATAGGTCGAGGACCTGTCGAGCCCGATGGTGGTTCCCGGCTGCAGGCGACCGCCCGGCAACGTGCCCACCGGCGGATCCAATGCCAGATGCATGGACCCGAGCAGGCTGGTCTGACCCACGGTGGCGACCGCGTTGGCCGGGATCACGACGTCGGGCCGCACCGTCACCTCGACGTCCGCGTGCCAGCCACGCAGAGTCATCTTCCCCACGGTGCCGACCACCACATCGCTGACCATCACCGGTGAATTGGACTCCAGCGTGCCGACATTGGCGAGCTCGACGTGATACGTCGTCGCATCGGAACCGGTGCCCACCGTGCCCGGCAACGGAATCGAGTTCAGACCGTCGAAGGTGCACCCGGAGGCGGCGACCGTCACGCATGCGGCGACCGCTGCCACGCGGTGGGTCGAACAGCGGCCGATCATGCGGGTGGGCCTTCCTGCGGTGGTACCGGCGGCGCCTCGGCCGGAAGCAACATCTCGGGCAGTGTCGTCGGGGCGGACGGCGGAGGTGCCGGCACACCCGGGGGTACGGGCGCACCCGGGAACAACGCCGGGGTGGGATTCGCCGGTAGACCGTTGGGTGCGTACGCCCCCGGCGGACCCGGCGGTGTCCCCCACCCCGCCGGGGGCGGAACGTCGCCGGCACCTCTGAAGGCGGACACCGCGGGCGGTGTCTCGGGCGGCGTCGGGCTCCCCCCGGCGCCGCCTGGAGCCAGTGCAGGGTCTGAATAGACCAGGTTCTCGGGACTCGGCGACTTCTTGAGATACGCGTTGATCGGCATGGGCAGGTAGTTGAAGTTCAGCAGGCGCAGCGCGGGTCCCAGGTATTCCGCGCAGATTCTCGCGGTCTCGGGTGCTGTCGCGTTGCGGACCGCGCCGATCGCCGAACAGATGAGCTGCACCGGGTTGGCGAAGTTGCCCATCGCGAATCCGCCGAGCATCGTGCCCGTATCCGGGTGATAGATGTTGTAGCCGTTGCCGAATGCGTTCGGCGCAACGTGCAGCACGTTCTCGAGGGTGACGCGGTTGTCCGCGACGTTCTGCGTCACGTTGGCCAGGCGCTGGATCTGCTCGGCGGTCTGATCGCGGCTGCCGGCGATGAACCGCTGCACTTCCCCGACAGCTTCTGCGAGGTGGGTCAGCGCCGAGTCCATCTCGGCTCGGCCACCGTCGACCACGCTGCTCACGGTCGCGAGACGGTCCTGGAACTGGATGATCTGAACGTTGCTGTCCCGCAGGGCGGTCACGAAGACCTGCAGGTTCTTGATGACGTCGACGATGTTGCCGCTACCGTCGGCGAGGATGCGCCCCACCCCGGAGAGTTGGGCGATCGTCTCCCGCAGCTTCTCACCGTTACCGTCCATCGCATTGGCCGCACTGTCGATGAACCGGCTGACCGAGGTGTCGGACACTCCGCCGGACGGGCCGAGTTCACTTGCCAGTCGGGCCAACTGCTCCTTGACCTCGTCCCACTCGACCGGGATCGCGGTCCGCTCCGCACCGATGACGGCGCCGTCGGGCATCACCGGACCGGTCGACTCGTAGGCCGGTGTGAGTTGGACGTAGCGGGCGGCGATCAGGTTCGGTGCCACGATGATCGCCTTGGCATCTGCCGGGACCGACACACCACGGTCGACCGCGAGGGTGAACCTGGCCTGTTCGCCCACGGGTTCGATGGACTCGATCGTGCCGACCCGGACTCCGACGACGCGCACCTCGTCACCGGGGTAGATCGACGTGGCGGAGGAGAAGTAGGCCGTGATGATCCGTGGCGCGAAGAACGCCTGCCGCACGATGACCGCGACGCCGGCGACGAGCAACGCCACCAGTGCGACGGTGAGGACCTTGGCGAACCTGGTGCGGCCGGTCATCGCGAACCACCCGGGATGCCGTTGTAGGGGAACGGGAATTCGGCGCGCGGGCCGGCGTTGTCCGGCGGTTGGCCGGCGTTGACCCCGCGTCGGTACCCGAGCGCGTAGTCGAGGAACGGCTGCAGCGCCCCACCCGGCAGCAGGTTGCCGATGAAGGCGTTGTAGTAGAACCCGTTGTTGACCGCTTCGCCCTGTGTCACCTGGTATTTGGCGAGTCCGTTGAGGGCTTTGCCGATGTTGTCACGGTTGCGCTCCAGCATCTCCGACACCGAGTTGAGTTTCTCCAGGGTCGGCGCCAGCTCCTGTTCGTTGTCCCGCACCAGACCGGTCAGCTGTTGCGACATCGCGGAGGTGTTGGCGAGCAGGTTGACGATGGCGTAGCGGCGCTGTTCGAGTACCGCCAGCAGGTCGTTGGCGCTGAGCAGCAGCGAGTTCACCTGCTGGCTTCGTTCGGACAGGATTCCCGTGACGTCGGCGGCACCGGCGAGCAGGTCACCCAGTGTCTCATCGCGGTCGTTGAGAGACCGGGAGAGCTGGGTCAGCCCCTCGAAGGTGGGCCCCAGTTGGGGAGCCAGCCGGTCGATCGTCTCGGACAGGGTGTCCAGCGACCGGTTCAGTGTGGCGGTGTCGGTGTCGGCGGTGTTGGCGGTGAAGTCACTGACGGCATCGGTCAGCGAATACGGCGACGACGTCCGCGAGAGCGGAATCGTCTCCAGCGATTTGAGCGCTCGTGAGCCTTTGGGCTCCACCGTCATCATCCGCTCGCCCAGCAGGGTGCCGGTGCGGATGTGGACGGTCGAATCCGAACCCAGTCGCACCTTCCCGTCGAGAGAGAAGGTCACCAGCGCCTTGCCGTTGTCCAGCACCACGTCGGACACCGTTCCGACAGTGACGCCGGAGACTTTGACGTCGTTGCCGGCGGCGAGTCCGCCGGCCTCGGCGAAGACCGCCCGGTACTTCACCGATGTCGCCATCGACCACAGCAGCTGTGGCTGGAGGCCGACGACGATGACCAGCACGATGAGCACCAGGCCGATGAAACCGGTACGGACGAGCGATGATCCACGATATTTCAGCATCAGGGCTCAGCACACCTTCCGGTGTCTTGCTTGATCCATGGGAAGTACGCGGTGCGTCCCTGCAGATCGGTGACTCGTACGGACAACCCGCAGAGATACTGATTGAGCCAGCTGCCATAGGCGCCGAGGCGCACCAGCTTGCGATAGTTGGCCGGAGCCTTCTGCAAGGAGAGGTCGAGCAGTTCCTTGTCCGTCTCGAGCAGCGGCGCGACACGGTTGAGCTGGTCGACGGATCCCGCCAGCGGGGGCCGGGCCTCGGTCATGAGGTCGGCCAGCGATGCGGTGCCGTTGTCAAGGGATTCGATGGCCGCACCGATGGGATCGCGGTCCTGCGCCAGGCCGGTGACGAGTTCCTCGAGGCGCGCGACCGCACCGGAGAACTTGTCGCCGTCCCGCGACATCGTGTCGACCACGGTGTTGAGGCTGTCGATCATCTGCCGGACCGTCTCGCCGTTGGCGGCGATCGAGTTGGCGAACGACGAGGTCCTGGCGAACAGAGACTCGATGTCACCGCTGCTGCCCTGCAGGATCTGGATCAGCGAGTGGGTCAGCGCGTTGACGTCTTCGGGGTTCAGCCCCCGAATCACCGGTTTGAGACCGCCCAGCAGTAGGTCGAGATCGAGCGCAGGTTCGGTGCGGTCCTTGGGGATCCGCGATCCGGCGGGTTGGATCTGCGTCGATCCGGGCCCGTCGATGAGTTCGAGGTAGCGGTCGCCGACGAGGTTGAGGTATCGGACGGCCACCTTCGTCCCGGTGGTCAGCACGACGTCGCTGCCGGTATCGAAGTCCACCACCACCGTGTTGTCCGGTTGCAGCGAGACACCGTTGACCGAGCCGACCCGGATCCCCGCAATGCGAACGGAGTCCCCGGTTTTCACGCTCGAGGCGTCGGTGAACACCGCGGAGTACTCGTCGGCCGATCCGGCGCGGTACTGGCCGAAAATCGCGAACAGGGCTGCAGTGAACAGCACCATCACCACGGCGAACACGCCGAACTTCACCACGGTGGGGCCCAGGCGCCTCATCCCGGCTGACCGATCTGCGCGCTGTTGCGGGGCGGCCCGTCGAGGGGTCCGAACAGCATCTGTTTGAGCCCTTCGGAATTGAGCAGGATGCCCTGGTTGCCGTACTGCGCCGGGTTGGCGTCGATGTCGGAGACGACGAACGGCGCGTGGGTCTCGTAGCCCACGTCGGGCAGGCCCACACACTGCGGGCCGCCGCGCGCCGCCACCTTCGGCAGGTTCTGGGGATACCGGTAGCGCTCGGTGCCCAGGACGAATGAATCGAGCAGCAGCACACCGGGAACCGGCGGTGGCGGGGCCATCGCCAGAGGCAGCATTCCGGCCAGACCGCAGGTGAGCGCGGTATGGTACTGGTTGGTGAGATCAAGGGTGGGCACCAGCAGGCGCATGACGTCGGTGAACGAGCCCCGATTGGTCGCCACCACGTCGTTGCCGACCTCGGCGAGTCCGATGGCGCTGACCAACAGGGCGTCGAGGTCGCTCTGCCGCTCCACCAGCGTGTCACTGATCCGCGACGCATGGTCGGCGGTGGCGAGGAGGTCGGGGGCGGCATCGGCGTAAGCGTTGAGAACCTCTGGGGCGACGGCGATGTCGCGGCTGAGGTTGTCCATACTGGGATCGAGGTCTGCGAGCAGGGTGTCGAGGTCCGCCAGTGTCTGACCGAACTTCTCGCCCCGCCCGTCGAGGCCCTGGGACAGTGCGCCCAGCGTCTCGTTGAGCTTGGCGGGCTCGACCTTCGCCAGTACGGACACGAGTTGTTCGAAGACCGTGTTGATCTCGACGGTCACGTGCCCGGCGTCGAGCACCTGACCGGCGCGCAACGGGTCGGGCGAGGGATCAGCCGGCGGCACCAGTTCCACTGTCTTGGAACCGAATACCGTGGTCGACCCGACGTTGACCAGGACGTTGGACGGGATGATGGAGAGTTGGGTCGGATCCATCGCGAGCTGGATGGCGGCCCGACCGTCGGGGAGGGCCTCGATGGCGGCGACCTTGCCGACCTGGGCGCCGTGCAGTTTGACCTTGGCATCGGGGTTCATCACCAGTCCGACGCGGTCGGAGACGACCGTCACCGTCGCACTCCTGGTGAACGACCCGTTGAACAATCCCACCGCCAACGCGACGATCGCGGCGATGCACACCACGGTGACCGTGCCCACGACGCTCCGCGCGGAAATCGACTTCATCGCCACAACACGCCTATCCCGACAGGTTGAAGTTGCCGTTGGCGCCGTAGACGGACAGCGAGACCAGCAGGGTCACCGCCACGACCACGACCAGTGAGGTGCGGACCGCGTTGCCGACGGCCACGCCGACACCGGCCGGGCCCCCGGTCGCGAAGTAGCCGAAGTACGTGTGGATGAACAACACGGTCAGCGCCATCAGGATCGCCTGCAGAAACGACCACAGCAGGTCGATCGGGTTGAGGAAGGTGGCGAAGTAGTGGTCGTAGAGCCCCGGGGACTGACCGAAGATCACCGTGGTCGTGAATTGACTGGCCAGGAAGGACAGGATCACCGCCACCGAGTACAGCGGGGTGATCGCGATCATGCCGGCGATGATGCGCGTGCTGACCAGATACTCGATCGGGCGGATGCCCATGGTCTCCAGCGCGTCGATCTCCTCGTTGATGCGCATGGCGCCGAGCTGGGCGGTGACCCCCGCGCCGAACGTCGCGGCCAATCCGATGCCGGCCACCACGGGTGCGGAGATCCGCACGTTGATGAACGCGGCGAGGAATCCGGTCAGCGCCTCGATCCCGATGTTGCCCAGCGAGCTGTAGCCCTGCACCGCGAGTGTGCCGCCCGCGGCAAGGGTGAGGAATCCGACGATGACCACCGTGCCGCCGATCATCGCCAATGTTCCTGCGCCCATGCTGATCTCGGCGATCAGCCGAATGATCTCCTTGCGGTAGTTCATCGCGGCGTGCGGTATTCCGGCACACGCGCGGCCGTAGAACAGGATGTGGTCACCGAGGCGCCCCACCAGGGAGACCGGCTTCCTGACCTGACTGACGACGCGGGGATAGGCGGATCCCAGCGTGGCGAGTGCCCCCATCCGCTAGCCCGTCGTCATTCGGATACCGATCGCGGTCACGACCACGTTGATGACGAACAGCGCCATGAAGGCGTAGACGACGGTCTCATTGACCGCGTTGCCCACGGCTTTCGCACCACCTCCGCTGATCGTCAATCCGCGATAACACGCGACCAGTCCGGCGATCAGACCGAACAATGCGGCCTTCACACAGGAGATGATGACCTCGCCGATGCCGGTCAGGAGGGTGATGCCCGCGGCGAACGCACCGGGGTTGACGTCCTGCACGAACACCGAGAAGGCGTAGCCGCCGAGTATGCCGATGATGACCACGAGGCTGTTGAGCAACAGCGCCACCAGCCCCGATGCCAGCATCCGCGGAGTCACCAGGCGCTGAACAGGATTGATGCCCAGCACCTCCATAGCCTCGATCTCCTCGCGGATGGTGCGCGAACCGAGATCGGCGCACATCGCGGTCGCCCCCGCACCGGCCACGATCAGCACCGTCACGAGGGGACCCACCTGGGTGACCGCGCCGAACGCCGCGCCGGCGCCCGAGAGGTCTGCGGCGCCGAGTTCGCGCAGGAGGATGTTGAGGGTGAAGCTGACGAGCACCGTGAAGGGGATCGCCACCAGAAGCGTGGGCGCCAGCGAGACCCGTGCGACGAACCATGACTGCTCCAGGAACTCTCTGGCCTGGAACGGCCGACGGAACGCGAACCGAACGGCATCGAGGGTCATGCCGAACAATCCGCCGGCCGCCCCGAGCGGTCGATTCAGATCTGCCCGGTTCACCAGTGCGCCTCCTCGGTTCCCACCACGCAGTGACCGGCGGTGGTTCGACGGGCAACACTGGCACCCGGGTGAGCTGGGGCACATCGTCCGTCCCGCCCATCGGGATGGCGCGTCTGCGGGGAACAGCCTCACCGCTGCTCGCGCGGCTCATCGAACTGCTCGACGGGCTCAGGCCGCGCCGCGCTCGTGGAGGCGCCTGCGCCGGAGGTCGAGGTGCTGCAGGGCAGGCGGTACGTACGCCTGGTCGAGCGTGCCGATATCGGCACCGGGCGGGACGATCTCGTCGATCCGGTCGAGGACGTCATCCGACAGCGTGACGTCGACGCCGGCGAGCAGGTCCTCGAGCTGTTCCATGGTGCGGGGCCCGATCAGCGCGCTGGTGACACCGGGATGGGTGATCGCGAACGCCATCGCGAGGTGCACCAGCGGTAATCCGGCGTCCTGGGCTACCGGGATGAGCTGTTCAACGGCGTCGAGGCGGCACTCGTCACTCATCGCCCTGAAGAGGCCCGCCCGGACCAGATCGGACTCCTTGCCTCTGCGGGCGCGACCGGTGAGCATGCCCTGGCCGAGCGGACCCCACACCACCACGCCCATACCGAAGCGCTGCGCGGTGGGCAGCACCTCGCTTTCGATGCCACGGTTGAGAAGCGAATAGGGTGGTTGTTCGGTGCGGAACCGCTGCAGCCCTTGTCGTTCGGCCGCCCACTGCGCCTCGACGATGTCGGAGGCAGGCATGTTGGACGTCCCGATCGCGCGCACCTTCCCGCTGCGGACGAGGTCCGAGAGGGCCGACAGGGTTTCCTCGATGTCGGTGTCCGGATCGAGGCGGTGGACCTGGTAGAGGTCGATGTAATCGGTCTGCAGACGGCGCAGCGATTCCTCGACCGCGGTCATGATCCAGCGGCGCGACGCACCCTGGCGGTTGGGATCCTCACCCATCGGACGGCTGAACTTCGTTGCCAGCACCACACTTTCACGTCGCCCCCTGAGCGCCTTGCCCACCACCACCTCCGATCCCCCGTGCGGCGGCAGCGAGTAGGCGTCAGCGGTGTCGACAAAGTTGATCCCCGCGTCGAGTGCGCGGTAGACGATGCGGACCGAGTCGTCGTGATCGGGGTTTCCTATCGATGCGCCGAGCATCAGCGTGCCGAGCGCATAGGGGCTGACCTTGATCCCGGTGCGGCCGAGGGTGCGGTACTGCATGGTTGGGCTCCTCTGTTCTCGGCCGCGGCCTAAGCGGAATGTTATTCCGGTACTATATGGAATATCATTCCGGATAGCAACGCTTGATGCCGACAGGGGTGGTGGCGAGATGGACGCGGACTCTTCGGATGTGCCTGGGCGGCGCAAGCGTGCCGATGCGCAGCGCAACGTCGGCGCCCTGCTCGAAGCGGCCAGAGCCGTGTTCGCCGAGTCCGGCGTGGACGCACCCGCCAAGGAGATCACCGACCGTGCCGGAGTCGGGGTGGGGACGCTGTATCGCCACTTTCCCCGCCGGTCCGATCTCGTCGCCGCCGTGCTGCAGCGCGAGATCGATGCCTGTGCCAACGCCGGGCCAGCGCTCGCCGACGAGTACGAACCGTGGGTGGCGCTCACCAGATGGGTGGACCGCTTCACCGAATTCATCGGCACCAAACAGGGTCTCGCCGCGGCGTTGCACTCCGGTGACCCCGCGTTCGACGCGCTGCCCGCCTACTTCATGCAGCGCGTCGAACCGGTTGTCGCATCCCTACTCGACGCCGCGAGCGCGGCCGGCGACAGCCGCGACGATGTCACCGCCCACGATCTCCTGCACGCGGTCGTGCTGCTGTGTCAGCCGGTGCCGGGGCAGGATCTTGAATTCAATCGACGGATGGTCGGCCTGTTCGTCGAGGGGCTGCGCCAACAGTGAGAGGGACGGTCAGCGCGATCAGGACGCGGCGGCCGTCTGGATCACTGGGCGCCCGACATGGACGGGAGGAAGGTGACGAGCGGGGGAAAGGCGATGAGCAGGGCCACCACGACGAGATCGGCCACGATGAACGGGACGATGCCGCGGAAGACGCGGCCCAGCCCCGCCTCGCGCACCGCACCGGAGTACACGAACGCATTCATCCCGACCGGCGGCGTGATCAGCGCCATTTCAGCGACCTTGACGACGATGACGCCGAGCCAGATCCCGTCGAATCCGTAACCGATCAGGATGGGGTGCAGCAGCGGCGCAGCGATCAGGATCATCGAGATGCCGTCGAGGAACATGCCCATCGGCAGCAGAATGGCCAGGCACAACACCAACACCAGATACGGCGGCAGCTCCGCCTCGGTCACCGCGCTCACCAGCGACGTGCTTGCCCCGCTCAGCGCCAGCACGTAGGTGAACACTCCAGCGCCGACCATCAGGAGGAAGGTCATCGCGGTGAGGCCGATCGCCTCCTTCGACGCTTCGGCGAGCTCTCTGAGCCACGTCGGCGGCCGCGTCCGCAGCAGCAGGATCAGCAGCGCCGCAAGCGCACCGAAGGAGGCCGCTTCCGTCGGGGTCGCGACCCCCAGATAGATGGTGCCGATGGAGACGGCGAAAATGACCGCCAGGTAGAGAAACCCCGCGATGTCGAGACGGCCGGGTTCCACCGACTCGGAGGGCTGAGCGGTGCTGTCCGCCGTACTGTTCACGCCCTGTTCGCTGTCCACGCGCGGCCCGCCGGCGCGTGCGCGCCGACGCTGCCACGTGACCAGCGAGACGATGGTGACCGCGTAGACCGCGATGGTGACCAACCCGGGGCCGATCCCGGCGATGAGCAGCTGGCCGATGCTCTCCTCGGTGACCACTCCATAGAGGACGAGAACGATCGAGGGTGGGATCAGAACACCGAGAGTCCCTCCGGCGCAGACCACCCCGGCGGCGAGGCGGATGCCGTACCCGGCGCGCAGGATCGCGTCGGTGGAGACGCGAGCCATGGTGGCCACCGTGGCCACGCTCGATCCTGTGACGGCGGCGAACATGCCGGACCCGGCCAGTGAGGCGAGTGCGGGTCCGCCGGGGAGTCGCCGCAACGCCGCCGAGGCCAGGTCGAAGCCGGCCTGGGCCAGCCCGGCTCGGACGGCGAAGATCCCCATCACGATGAACAGCGGGATGATCGTCAGCGAGTAGTTGGCCGCGGTCGAGAAGGGTTGGTTGGACACTGTGCTGACCCCGGCGCCGGTGCCACGCAGCAGGAGCACTCCGACGAAGGCCGAGGCCATCAGCGACAGGCCCACGTGCAGCCGGATAGCCAGGAGGGCGAAGAACAGCAGCAGTACGACGATCAGTACCACGCCGGTGGTCGCGGTCATCGGTTTCTCCCACTCGGCTCGGTCCGAAGCGCGGCGAAGGTGAGCAGTTCCTTCCACACGGCGACGACGAAGAAGACGGCGAAAGAGGCCAGCAGCACCAACTTCGCGGGCCACGTCGGCAGCCTGAGGATGTCGTTCGTCGTCTCACCGCGAGCCGTCGAGCTGACCAGGACCTCGCTCAGACCCCAGGTGAGCAGCAGGCCCAGCCCGATCAGGAGAAGCGTGCGGACAACCGACAACACCAGCCGCGTGCGAACCCCCAAGCGGCTCTCCAACAGCTCGACGGCGACGTGGCGGCCGTCGGCCTCGGCGGCGGCCAGGCCCAGGAATGCGATGGCGACGAGCAGCATCGTGGCGATGTCGACGGTTCCGACGATCGAACGGTCACCGGCGTTGCGGCTCACCACATCCGCGATGGTCAACAGGATGAGTCCCAACAGCAGGACTCCTGCGACGATGCTCAGCGCCTGCGCGACCAGCGTCACCGGCCGCGGAAGGGTGACGTCCTCGGTCATCGTTCTACTCCTTCGAGGCACGCGTAGAAGGGATCGGCATAGCGCGATCGCGCGGACTCTTCACGGACGATCCGGCGGTAGTCGGCGAGCACACTTTCCGCGTCGTAGCCGCGCTCGGTATAGCGGTCGACCCATCCCTCGGCGATCCCGGCGCGCTCCTTCCACGCCTCGACATCCCCGGGCGGCATCGTGGTCAGATTCGCGCCGGTGCTGCGCAGGTCGCCGCAGGCCTCCTCGCCGAGCGCGTCCATCTCCGACAACCCATTGGCGACGGCGTGGCCGGACGCCTCGGCGATCGCGTCCTGGAACTCCGGGGGCATCGACTCCATCAGCTCGGAGTTGACCACCACGATCGACGATGCGTAGCTTCCGATGCCGGGGTCAACCAGGTATGGCGTACTCGTCGACAACCCGAACGTGGACAGATTGGCGATCGCCAACGAGGTGTATCCGTCGATGACGCCGCGCTCCATCGACTCGTAGATGTCGGTCGCGGTCATCGCAACCGGGTTGGCGCCCACCGCGAGCAGCGCCTCGGAGGTGAGGCCACCCGACCGAATACTGCGGCCCGCCAGATCCTTTGGTGTCGGGGCAGGCTCCTCCACACCGATGAGGTTGATCCCGAGCGGCAGGGGAAAGAGGAGTTGCACGCCCTGCCGGTCGAAGTCTTGCCGGTAGGTCTCGTTCTCCTCGTAGAGCCGCTCGATGGCCGTCATCTGGACCTGGGGGTTGTTGGTCTCGAACGGCAACTCGATCACGGTGAACATCGAGAGATCCGATGCCGAGTAGAGCGAGCCGACCTGGGCCAGATCCGCTCGACCGTCGAGGGTCGCCTGCAGCGACTCGTCCGCGCCAATGAGGCTCTCGGAGTAGTGGAATTTCACCCGCACGCCGCCGTTGGTGCGCTCCTCGACCTCCTCGGCCCACCGCTGAACCGTTCGGGACTGGTCCGAGGTCGGCGACGAGTACGTCGTGTAGTGCAGGACGTAGGTTCCGTCGTCTCCCGCACAGCCCGACAGCGCGGTCACGCTCAGAGCCACCGCGCAAACTGCTGCGCAGCGGCGCAACCGGCGCAGCACACGGGCACCCGGGGTCATGTCACGCCTCCGGTTCGACGCGGTAGCGCCGGAGTGCGAGCGCCGGGTTGACGGTGCGCACGCTGTCGAGGCGACTGCGCTCGAGGCGGGCCACGCCGATGTCGGCGGCCTCACCGAGCGCGGCCAACGGGATGCCCATCGGATCGAGGATGACGCTGTTCCCGGAACCGGCGGGGGCGATCTGATCAGCGGCGAGGACATAGACCGTGTTCTCGATGGCCCGCGCCCGCAGCAGGGTGTTCCAGTGATATTCCTTGAGCGGTCCGGGAACCCACTCGGCAGGCAGGGCGATCACGTCGGCGCCCGCATCGACCAGAACGCGCGACGTCTCCGGGAAGCGGAGGTCGTAGCACGTCTGCATGCCGACCGTGAATCCGTTGACCTGCAACAGCTGGGGCGCCGAGGGGTCGGCCGCGATCACTCGATCAGACTCCTGGTAGCCGAAAGCGTCGTAGAGGTGGACCTTGCGGTACACGGCGGCGACCTCGCCGTCCTGGATCCCGACCAGGGTGTTGTGGATCTTGCCATCCTCGGCAGACTCGTTGACACCGACGATGACGGTCACGCCGGATTCGGCTGCGGACTCGACCAGCCGTGAAACCGACGGTCCCACAATGGGTTCGGCGGAGTGCACGAAACGGTCGTCCATCGTGGGCACGGTGAACACCGCGTACTCGGGGAGCACCAGGAGTTCGGCGCCGTACGCCGCGGCCTGCCGGATCAGACCGATCATCACGTCGACGTTCGCCGCCTTGTCGTCGGAAGGCGCGAACTGTGCAACCGCGGCGGTCAGGCTCATCGGGCGCTCCTCGCGTCCGCAGTGATTCCCTGCAGGTTCTGCATGGTCGCGGTGAACCCCGCCAGCATGGCGCCGTACTGCATGGCGGCGACGATCGTGTGCGCACCCTCTTCCACGGCCAGGCGCTGCTCCGCGCCGCTCCACGCCGGGAGCAACCACGGCTTCCCGGCGGCGTTGGCGGCGCGGGCGAGGCGGCGGATGTCGGCGAGGTCTGCCTCGGTTACGCCGTAGGCGCCGCGCTCCCGGCGCAGCGACAGGTCAGAGGGCCCGATGAAGATCCCGTCGACCACGGGGAGACCCAGGATCTCCTCCACTGCCTCGAACGCGGAGGCATCCTCGATCATCGGGTAGCAGTGTGTCCTGCGGTCCTGAGCCGTCACCCAGTCGTCGGTGAACCCCCGGTACTCGGAGGTCCGGCCGCCTGCGAACGACCGATCGCCCAGCGGCGGGAACTTCGCGAACCCGCAGATCTCGACCGCGTGCTCGGCGGAGGTGATGTGCGGGATGGCGACGGCATCGGCGCCGAAGTCGAGCGCCTGCTGAATCGGGCCTCGCTCCGGCCCAAGGACTTTCGCGACCACCCGCATCCCCTTGGCGCGGATCAGCGGGATGATCCAGTCCAGCGCGCGCAGGTCGAACAGCCCGTGCTCGATGTCGAGCACAACGGTGTCGTAACCGGCCAGGTGACCCATTTCGACGGCCGCCGCCGAGGGTTCGGTGAGCCATATCGAGACCGACGGCTGGTCCGGTCCCAAGCCGTGTCGGGGTGGTGATGCCATCGCGGTGCCTCTTCTCGGTGACTCGAACGCGCAAAAGCGATTCAGACAGCAGAACACACGTGTAGACATGTTGTATACACGAAGAATGCGCAAGGTGTAAATGGTTCAATGAGTCATGTCCACCGTGGGAAGCCGTTCAGGCGCGGGGGCGGCCAAGACCTCCGCCGGCCAGCGCGCTTACGAGTGGATCCGCGACGCAATCCTCGACGGCGAGTTCGCGGAGGGCGAGTTCATCGACGAGGTGGCCCTGGCCGCGCGGGTGAACACCTCCCGAACCCCCGTCCGAGAAGCTCTGCAGCGGCTCCAGGTGGAACGCTACGTCGACCTCCTGCCGCGCCGGGGGGCGCAGGTGCGCGTCGTCACGGCGGCAGAAATGCGGGAGATCTACCAGGCCCGCTTCGTGCTCGAGTCCGACGCGCTGCGAAGAATCTGTCAGCGTCAGGCCGGCATGCCCGAAAGCGCGCGGGGGCTGATCGAAGAGATGGCGCAGGCCGGACGCGACCACGACTGGAACAGGTTCGCCCAGTTGGACCAACTGTTTCATTCCGAGATCGTCCGTCATCAACGCAATGCGGTCATCGCCGAACTCTACGACGCGCTGCAACCACGTCAGGTCCGACTCGGAACTCGTACCCTCGTCGAGGCGCCGGCCCGGCTGGCCACCATCGAACGCGAGCATCGCGAACTCGTCGCCGCCCTTGACCGCAATGACGCCGAGGCCAGCGTCGACGTTCTTCGCCGGCACCTTCGTGAGATCCCCGAGTTGGTGGATGCCTTCTCCGCTGTCAGAGGGGCGGCGCAGGGATGACCGGGATCCGCGAGGTACTGATCGAGTCGACCGACCCGGCCCCGCTCGTCACGTTCTGGTCGGAGCTCCTGCAGCTGCCGACAGCCGGGGACAACGCGGGTCGCCTCTACGACGACGACATGTGCCTGCGCTTCGCGACGACCGACGAACCGAAGCGGGTCAAGAACCGGCTACACCTCGACCTGGCCTCCACATCGGCTGACCACCAGGCCGATATGGTCCGCAGGGCTCGGGCACTCGGCGCGGAACCGGTCGACATCGGCCAGGGTGACGTGCCGTGGGTGGTCTTGTCCGATCCTGGGGCAACGAATTCTGCGTGCTCGAACCCCGCGACGAATACCGCGACATCGGTCCGATCGCGGCGGTCGTGTTCGATGCGCGCGATCCGTCCGCGCAAGCCCGGTACTGGTCTGACATGACGGGATTGCCGGTCACCCGCGCACATCCGGCGTACGCATCGCTGCGTCACCAGTCGCGGTTCTGGGTGGAGTTCATCCGGGTCGACGAACCCAAGACGGTGCGTAACCGACTGCACCTGGTGGTCGACGGCACCGCACTTCCTGAACTGGATCCCGAAGGCAACGAGATCGTCACCGCTTGACCTCGCATGCAAATTTCTAATGCAGCCGAAGAATCTTTAGCTGTACTGATCGCCGCCGCGTTCGTACCGTCGAAGCCGTGACCTCCCCCGTCGTCTTCGGCTTCCTGTCGTCGCTCACGCTGATTGCCGCCATCGGCGCGCAGAACGCGTTCGTGCTGCGCCAAGGCATCCGCCGCGAGCACGTCGCGGCCGTCGTCGCCCTGTGCGCGGTCAGCGATGTGGTGCTGATCGTCGCGGGTATCGCCGGTTTCGGCGCGCTGGTCACCGCCCACCCCGAGGCGCTGAGCGTCGCGCGGTTCGGGGGCGCGGCGTTTCTGATCGGCTACGGCGCCCTCGCCGCCCGGCGCGCCGTCCGGCCATCAGCGCTCACCCCTTCCGAAGAAGGTCCCGCGCGCCTCGTCGGCGTCCTCCTCACCTGTGCGGCGCTCACCTGGCTCAACCCGCACGTCTACCTCGACACGGTCGTGCTGCTCGGCGCGCTGGCCAACGAGCACCGCGAAGAACGCTGGCTCTTCGGCGTCGGAGCAGTCACCGCGAGCGCCGTGTGGTTCGTGTGCCTCGGATTCGGTGCCCGACGCCTCGCCGGATTGTTCTCCTCGCCGACGACGTGGCGGGTGCTCGACGCATTGATCGCGGTGACCATGATCGGTCTCGGTATCACCGTCGCGCTCGGGTGACGTCATTCTTTTCGAGCAGAATTCCCTGAAAAAATATTGCATCAGCGAATTCGGCGCGTACCGTGGAGAACAGGCCTGGGACTCTCCTGAGTGGTTCTCTCCCTAGCGCCGCGGAGGGGGGTTCCAGGCCATTCAGCATCTTTTGCGGCATCAGACATGTCCCGTGAGTCACATCAGCCACTCCTGGCACGTCGACCCCGGCAATTTGCGGCAAATATTTACTACCTTGGTTAATCCGATCTTGACATTGCGTGGGGCGATCCGCGTTTGCGAGTGACTTTCGATGGGTGACTATGTCGTATGAACACCCCGAGTCGCATGAACACCCCGAGTCGCATGAACACCCCGAGTCGCATGAACACCCCGAAATCCGTATTCATCACCGGCGCCGCCGCCGGCATCGGTCGCAAGACCGCCATCGCCTTCGCCCGTAGGGGCTACACCGTCGGAGCCTTCGACATCGACGACGTCGGGCTCAAGACCCTCACCGAAGAACTGGACCGGGTACAGACCACCGTCATCGCCGGCCACCTCGACGTCACCGACAGCGACGAGATGGCACAGCGGGTCGCCGAGTTCACCGAGGCTACCGGGGGCCGCCTCGACGTAATGATCAACAACGCGGGAATCCTGCGGGCCGGCCGGTTCGAGGAACTCGACCTCGCCGGTCACTTCAGGGAGATCGACATCAACACCAAAGGCGTCGTCAGCGGTCTCTACGCCGCCTTCCCCCACCTGCGTAACACCCCGGGGTCGGTCGTCGTCAACCTCGCCTCGGCCAGTGCCATCTACGGGCAGGCCGAACTGGCCAACTACAGCGCCACGAAATTCTTCGTCCGCGGCATCACCGAGGCGCTCGACCTCGAATGGAGCCGGTACGGGATCCGGGTGATCGCGATGTGGCCGCTGTACGTCCAGACCGCGATGACCGACAACATCAAGACCGGCACCACCGACTCGCTCGGCATCCGGCTGACCGCCCAGGACGTCGCCGACGCGATCGTCGCCGCTGTCGAACCGTCGGCGCTGCGCCGCGCACTACACCAGGTGCACTTCCCCGTCGGCGTCCAATCCAAAGTGATTTCCTCCGGGGCCCGCTTCTCGCCCGCATGGCTGACCCGACTGGTCAACAAGAAGCTCGCGCACTCCTGAGGTCGGCCTCACGGTGCGCCCGTGGTGGCGCTCGGCCTGGCCCTGTGTTGTTCGACAGCTTCGAGGTGGGTTAGCGGTTACGCTCGCCGCGTGTCAACTGCCTGGTCGCGGCGAAGCTTTCTCGCCATGACGGCCGCGGCCGCGTCGGCACCGGCCGCGTGTTCAGGCGACGAACCCGGCACCGTCGCGAAGGACGGCTCGGTCACCGTCACCCACGCATTCGGGGAGACCCGCATCCCCGCCCCGCCCACGCGCGTCGTCAGTGCCGGCCTCACCGAACAGGACGACCTGCTGGCTGTCGGCATGGTGCCGATCGCCGTCACCGACTGGTTCGGAGGTGAGCCGTTCGGCGTGTGGCCATGGGCGCGAAGCCAACTCGGGCCGGCCCAGCCGACCGTGCTCAGCCTCGCCGACGGTGTCCAGATCGAGGCGATCCGCGGCCTGAACCCCGACCTGATCGTCGCGACCAACGCCGGCCTCGACGCCGACACCTACGCCACGCTCTCCGAGATCGCCCCGACGGTGGCGCAGAACGGGTCCGCCGCCTTCTTCGAACCGTGGAAAGACCAGGCCACCGTCATCGGCCAGGCCGTGTTCAAGGCCGACGAGATGCAGACCGCCATCACCCGCGTCGACGAGAGATTCACCAACGCGGCGACGGCCAATCCGCAGTTCGCCGGTAAGAAGGCGCTGCTGCTGCGCGGCCCGCTCTACCGCGACAACGTGCAGGCCGTGCCGCCCGGTTGGCGCACCGACTTCCTCACCCAGATGGGGTTCACCGTCGCCGACCCCGGCGATCCGCTGATCCCGCGCGACCGGATGGCGTCGGTGCTCGACGCCGCCGACGTCCTGATCTGGACCACCGAGAGCGACCAGGAACAGGGCGCGATACTGGCCGACCCCACCATCGCGGGGCTGAAGGCAGTCGCCGGCGGGCGCACCATCTTCACCGACAAGGAACTCGCCGGCGCGATCGCCTTCGCCTCCCCGCTGTCCTATCCCCTGGTCGCCGACCGGCTGCCCCCGCTGCTGGCGCAAATCCTGGCCTGACGTGCGCCTGCCCTGACGGTGCCTGCCAGAATGGCGCGGTGACCGAGACAGCCCACCGGGGTTCCGCGGCGGTGGGCTCCGCCTACTACCCGACGCTGCTCGCCGTGTTCACCGGGCTGGTACTGATCTCCAACGTCGCCGCCACCAAAGGCGTGGCCTTCGGACCGCTGCTCACCGACGGCGGCTTCCTGGTCTTCCCGCTCACCTACGTCATCGGCGACGTGCTCAGCGAGGTGTACGGCTTCCGCGCCGCCCGCCGAGCGGTGTTCATCGGCTTCGCCATGCAGACACTCGCAGTGCTCGTACTGTGGGTGACCGTGCGCCTGCCCGGCGCCCCCGACTACGCCAACCAGGACGCGCTGGCCACCACCGTGGCCGCGATCACGGGGCTGGCGATCGCGGGGTTGTCCGGCTTCCTCGTCGGTCAGCTCGTCAACGCGTGGATGGTGGTGCGGATCAAACAGCGCACCAAGGAACACCACCTGTGGGCGCGGTTGCTTGGGTCGACCGTGGTCGGGCAGTTCGCCGACACCCTCGTCTTCTGTGCGATCGCCGCACCGATCATCGGGTTCGGGAACATGGGGTCATTCGCCGTCTACGCGGCGATCGGCTGGGTCTACAAGACGCTCATCGAGGCGGCGATGCTGCCGGTGACCTACCGCGTGATCGCCGCGATCAAGCGCCGTGAACCGACTTACGAGCCTGCGACCTGAGCCTTCTTTAAAACACCTCTGGCAAGGCTCCTCAGGGAGCGGCCGCCGACCTTACCCGGCGGTAGCTTTGGGTATGACCGCAGTACCGGATGTGATGGACCCGATGGTTCTCGACACCGTGCTCGACTACGGCGACCGGGCACTTCTCCTCCAGTTCGACAGCAGCGCCGAGGTATTGGCGTGGTCCGACGCGGTGCGCGACGCCGGACTCCCCGGCGTGGTCGACATCGTGCCCGGCTCGCGCACCGTCCTGATCAAGCTCGACGGCTCGCACCGCCAGGCGCCGACCCGCCAACGGCTGGCTGCTGTGCGCCTCGACCGGGGCGCGCTCCGCGAATCCGCCAGCCCGCAGGACCGCGCCGCCGACATCGCCATCGACGTGGTCTACGACGGGGCCGATCTCGCCGAAGTGGCCCGGCTGACGGGTATGGACCCCGACCAGGTCGTCGCGGCCCACACCGGAACCCTGTGGCGGGTCGGGTTCGGCGGTTTCGCACCGGGATTCGCCTACCTCGTCGGCGGGGACGAGCGGCTGCAGGTGCCGCGTCGCGCCGAGCCGCGCACGAAGGTGCCCGCCGGAGCCGTCGGGCTGGCCGGCGAGTTCAGCGGGGTCTACCCGCGTGAATCGCCCGGCGGCTGGCAGTTGATCGGGCACACCGACGCCGTGCTCTGGGACGTGAACCGGGAAAGCCCCGCGCTACTCACCCTGGGTGCGTGGGTCGAGTTCCGCGCCGTGGGATGAGCACAGTGGGATGAGGAGGCGATGATGGCGACTCTGGAGATCCTCGACACCGGGCCGCTGGCGCTGGTCGAAGACCTCGGCCGGCCCGGGCTGGCGCACATCGGCGTCACCCGGTCGGGTGCGGCGGACCGCCGCGCACACGCCCTGGCCAACCGTCTGGTGGCCAACCCCGGTGACCGGGCGACCGTCGAGGTGATGTTCGGTGGCTTCACCGCCCGGGTGTGCGGCGGCGACATCGCCGTCGCCGTGACCGGCGCCGACACCGACCCCGCGATCAACGGAAAACCGTTCGGCACCAACAGCATCCATTACGCTCACGATGGCGACGTGATCTCGCTGGGGATACCGCACTCCGGTCTGCGCAGCTACCTCGCGGTGCGCGGCGGAATCGACGTGGCGCCGGTGCTCGGGTCACGCAGCTACGACGTGATGTCGGCGATCGGGCCGCAACCGCTCAAACCCGGCGACGTGCTGCCCGTCGGCGACCACACGGCCGACTTCCCCGAGCTCGACCAGGCCCCGGTGGCGGCGATCGACGACGACGTGCTCGACCTCGTCGTCGTGCCGGGCCCGCGTGACGACTGGTTCGTCGACCCCGATGTGCTGATCCGCACCAACTGGCAGGTGACCAACCGCAGTGACCGCGTCGGCATGCGGCTGGTCGGCATGCCGCTGGAGTACCGGTGGCCCGACCGGCAGCTGCCCAGCGAAGGCGCGACCCGCGGGGCAATCCAAGTGCCGCCCAACGGTTTACCGGTCATCCTCGGCCCGGACCATCCCGTGACGGGCGGCTACCCGGTGGTCGGCGTCGTGACCGACGAGGACATCGACGCGGCGTCACAGGCCCGCCCCGGCCAGACGGTGCGGCTGCACTGGTCGCGGCCACGCAAACACTGGTAGAACGGCAGTGTGCAGCCCGGAGATCTGTCCGCACCCCTGCGCGTGCGTGACGTCCATACCGCGCGGCTGGTCCACACCGCCGATCTCGACAACGAGACCCGCGAAGGCGCCCGCCGCATGGTCACCGATGTCTTCGGCGGGGATTTCACCGACGACGACTGGGAGCATGCGCTCGGCGGGATGCACGCATTGATCTGCAGCCACGGCGCATTGATCGCGCACGCCGCGGTGGTGCAGCGCCGGCTGCTCTGCGGTGACGCGGTGCTGCGGTGTGGATACCTCGAAGCCGTCGCGGTGCGGGAGGACTGCCGCAGGCAGGGCCTGGGCAGCGCCGTCATGGACGCCTGCGAGCAGGTGTTGCGCGGCGCCTACCAACTGGGTGCGCTCGCGACCTCGGACATGGCCCGGCCCATGTATGTCGACCGGGGCTGGACGCCGTGGCGGGGTCCGACGTCGGTGCTGGCCCCCGGCGGCCGCATCCGGACACCCGACGACGACGGCTCGGTGTTCGTCTTTCCCGTCAGCGTCGGCCTCGACATCACGGCGGAACTCACCTGCGATTGGCGCCACGGCGACGTCTGGTGACCTCACACCGCACCGTCCGCGGTGGTGAGCGGAATTTCACGGCGGGGTCACCGCGGGCAGCGTCGGGGTAACGAAGCCTTCCTACCGTTGCCGCCATGGCGCACCGCATCACCGACTGGGATCCCGGAGCGCACACAGCAGCTCGACCTGGCCCGAGCGTGACCACCGGATCCGTGGGCAGGGTGACAACGGCGTCGCCCTGCCCACACCGGCCACCCCAGGGCTTCCGGCTATACCATGGCAATGGCTGTGAAACACAAACGAAACACAACCTGCATACACAGAAGTCATGAGTGAGCCCGACTGGCTGCCGCTCACCGGATTCCGGGTGGCGGTGACCTCCGCCCGCCGCGCCGAAGAGCTGAGCGCACTGCTGCGCCGCCGGGGCGCAACCGTCACAAGCGCGGCCGCGATCGCGATGGTCCCGCTCCCCGACGACGACGAGCTGCGGGCCCACACCCACGCGCTGATCGACACGCCGCCGGACATCGTGGTCGCCACCACCGGCATCGGACTCCGCGGCTGGATTGCCGCCGCCGACGGCTGGGGCGTCGCCGCCGACCTGACCGCCGCACTGGAGCGGGCCCGCATCGTCTCCCGGGGGCCGAAGGCCACCGGCGCGTTGCGCGCCGCCGGCCTGCCCGAGGAATGGTCGCCCGAGTCCGAGTCGTCCCGCGAAGTGCTGCGCTACCTGCTCGACGGCGGCATCGCCGGCAAGCGCATCGCCGTGCAACTCCACGGTGCGACCGACGACTGGGATCCTTTTCCTGAATTCCTCGACGAACTGCGCGCCGCGGGCGCCGACGTGGTGCCGATCCGTGTATACCGCTGGCGGCCCGCCCCCCGCAACGGTGAGTTCGACCAGTTGGTGGCCGGTATCGCCGAGGAGAAGTTCGACGCCGTCAGCTTCACCTCCGCGCCGGCCGTGGCGTCGGTGCTGATGCGGGCCACCGAGATGGGCGTGGCCGATCGGGTGCTGTCGGCGATGCGGACGACCGTGCACGCGATGTGCGTCGGGCCCGTCACCGCGCGCCCGCTGGTCCGGCTCGGCGTGCCGACGTCAGCACCCGAACGCATGCGGCTGGGCGCGCTGGCCCGCCACATCACCGACGAACTGCCCTTGCTGCAGGCCCGCACCCTGCGGGTGGCGGGACACCTGCTGGAGATCCGCGGCACCTGCGTGCTGGTCGACGGCGTGGTCAAATCCCTGTCCCCGGCCGGGATGGCGACCATCCGCGCTCTCGCCCACCGGCCCGGGTCGGTGGTGTCACGCACCGACCTGCTGGGCGCCCTGCCCGGCAGCGGCACCGACACGCACGCCGTCGAGACTGCGGTGCTGCGCCTGCGAACCGCGTTGGGTGACAAGCAGATCGTGTCCACCGTCGTCAAACGCGGATACCGCCTCACCGTCGACGACGACCTGGCGGGAGCGCTGTGAACCGGATCCTCGTCGCGCACGGCACCCGCAAGGCCAGCGGTGTCGCGTTGATCGGTGACATCGCCGACCGCGTCGCCGCAGCCCTGTCGGCGCCCGTCGACATCGCCTTCGTCGACGTACTCGGCCCGACACCCGCCGACGTGCTGAGCACGATGCCCGACCGTCCCGCCGTTCTGGTGCCCGCGTTCCTGTCACGCGGCTACCACGTGCGCAGCGACATCCCCGGGCACGTCGAGGCCAGCGGCCATCCGGACGTCACGGTCGCCCCGGCGCTGGGGCCTGACCCTCAACTGGTGCGGGTACTGGCCGACCGTCTGGTCGAATCCGGCTGGCGTCCCGATGATTCGGTGATCCTCGCGGCGGCGGGCACCTCGGATCGTTCGGCATTTCGTGATCTGCACACCACGGCCACATCGCTGTCCGCGGTCACCGGCGCACGGGTCGATCTCGCGTTCGCCGCCACCGGCCGGCCGCGCATCGGTGACGCGGTCACCGCGGTGCGCCGCCGTGGCGGCCGCCGTGGCGGCCGCCGTGTGGTGGTGGCGTCATATCTTCTGTCCGAGGGCTTGTTTCAGGATCGGCTGCGGGCGAGCGGCGCCGATATCGTCACCGACCCGCTCGGCACGCACCCCGGGCTCGTGCGGCTGATCGCCAGCCGGTTCCGGCGGGCCCGGCTTCCGCTCGCCGCCTAGGGGCGCGCCGCGAATGCCTGCCTATTAATACGGTCCGTCTCGCCGGCAACCATCCAGGTATGGTGCGGCCGATCAGTGAGCAGGGGGCCGTGCCGGCGGTAACGGCGTGAGTGGGCCTGCCGCGCTGCTCCCATGTCAGTACGTTCACGACGTACGCGGCCACCCTTGCGAGCGACTCGTCGAAGCGGTCGTGACCCCGAAACGGAGGGTTCGCCGATTGATCACGGGGTACTTCCACGAGCATGAACATCCATCGCATCCTCGCCAGTGTCGAAGAGGTGAAGTCGCTCGACGCACCGGCTGAGGCCAGCGCGCGCATCGCGGGCCGGGTGGTCGACGGTGCCCGGCTCGGCCGGATCCTGCGCGGCTCCTGGCTGGGCCACCCCGTCCACCCGCTGTTGATCACCCTGCCGATCGGCACCTGGATGACGTCGGTGGTCTTCGACGTCGTCTTCAAGGATGTCGCCACGGCGCGCCGACTCGTCGGCGTCGGGCTGGCCGCGACACCGCCCACCGTGCTGGCCGGCTGGGCGGACTACGTGCTGCTCAACAAACGCCAGCAGCGGGTCGGCCTGGCGCACGCGGTGTCCAACGCGGCCGGGGTGACGCTGTTCGGGCTGGCCTACCGGGCGTACGGCAAGGAGAAGGTGCGCGCAGCGCGGGTGTACAGCCTGCTGGGACTGGCGGCGATCAGCGTCGGCGGCGCCCTCGGCGGTCACCTGTCTTACGCACAGGGTGCGGGCATGTTCCGCTGGCAGCCACTGCGCGCGGTCACCCACCGCAACCCGGTCGAGCACCTACGCGCGGCCTGAGTCCTACGACGCGATCTCGACGAAACCGTCGGAGGTGCGCCGGGTCCGGTACACCGGCAGCGCCACCGAGGGGTCATCCAGGCAGGTACCGTCGTCAAAGGCGAAGGCTTGCTTCTTGATCGGCGACTGCACGGTGGAACGCCCACCCCGGTCGCCGGTGATGCCACGCGACATCACCGCGGCGCCGGAGAAGGGGTCGATGTTGCCGACCGCGTGCAGGCTGCCGTCCTCGAGACGGAACAACGCCGCCTGCGACCCGTCGGGTAGCAGCACCCCCACGCCGCGGCACGGGATCAGGTACTCGTAGCGGCACGCCACCGTCCACTCGGCGGGGAGTAGGTCAGCGTCTTCGCGGTCGTCGAGCAATGTCACTGCGTCTCCTGAAGCGGTCGGACGGTGGGCATTCCGATCTGCACCGGGACCTTGCGACCGGCGTTCTCGGTGAAGGCGATTGTCGGATCGGGCACGTCCGGTGCGTTCACGAACGAGACGAACCGCGACAGCTTGTCGGGATCCTGGAGCACGCCCTTCCACTCGCAGGAGTAGCCGTCGACGTGCCGCGTCATCGCCGCCTCGAATTCGGTCGCCAGGCCCAGAGAGTCGTGACACACCACCTCGCGCAGATGGTCGATGCCCCCCTCGAGCGATTCCACCCACGGCGCGGTGCGCTGTAACCGGTCGGCGGTGCGAATGTAGAACATCAGGAACCGGTCGATGTAACGGATCAGCGTGTCGTCGTCGAGGTCACCGGCGAGCAGCTGAGCGTGCTTCGGCGTCATCCCGCCGTTGCCGCCGACGTAGAGGTTCCAGCCGTTCTCGGTGGCGATGACACCGACGTCCTTGCCGCGTGCCTCTGCGCATTCGCGGGCGCAACCGGACACCCCCATCTTGATCTTGTGCGGGGCGCGCAGCCCGCGGTAGCGAAGTTCCAGGTTGATGGCCATCTGCACCGAATCCTGTTGGCCGAAGCGGCACCAGTCGCTGCCGACACAGCTCTTCACGGTGCGCAACGACTTGCCGTAGGCCTGGCCGGACTCCATCCCGCCCTCGACGAGGCGGCGCCAGATCTCGGGTAGTTGCTCGACGCGCGCGCCGAACATGTCGATGCGCTGGCCGCCGGTGATCTTGGTGTACAGGTCGAAGTCCCTGGCAATCTCGCCGATGAGGATCAGATGCTCGGGTCTGATGTCGCCGCCGGGCACCCGCGGCACCACCGAATAGCTGCCGTTGCGCTGGATGTTGGCCAGGAAGTGGTCGTTGGAGTCCTGCAGCGCAGCCTGCTCACCGTCGAGGATGTGGTCGGAACTCGTCGAGGCGAGGATGGACGCCACGGTGGGTTTGCAGATGTCGCAACCCTTTCCGGTGCCGAACCGCTCGAGCAGACCGGAGAAGGTGCGGATGTCGGTCGCCGACACGATCTCGAACAGTTCGGCGCGCGACTGGCTGAAGTGCTCGCACAAGGCCTTCGACTGGGTCACGCCCTCGGCTTCGAGCAGCTGTTTGAGCAGCGGCACACACGATCCGCACGACGTGCCCGCTTTGGTGCACGCCTTGAGTCCGGCGACGTCGCAGCAGCCACCGGTGATCGCTTCCGAGATGTCGCCCTTGGTGACGTTGTTGCACGAACAGATCTGCGCGGCGGCAGGTAGCGCACCGACGCCGAGCGCCCCGTCGGTTCCGCCGGGGCCCGCGGGCGCGATGAGCGCCATCGGGTCGCCGGGCAGCTGTTCGCCCACCATCGGCCGCAGGACGCCGTAGGCCGACGCATCGCCCACCAGGATGCCGCCGAGCAGTGTCTTGGCGTCATCGGAGAGCACCAGTTTGGCGTAGGTCTGGTTGACCGCGTCGTTGACGACGACCTCGAGGCAGTTCGGGGTGTTGCCCATCGCGTCGCCGAAACTGGCCACGTCCACGCCGAGCAACTTGAGCTTGGTCGACATGTCGGCCTCGGGAAACTCCGCGACACCGCCGAGAAGCCGGTCCGCCACGACTTCGGCGCTGGTGTACCCCGGCCCCACCAAGCCGTAGCAACGACCCTCGATCGCGGCGACCTCCCCGACTGCGTAGATGTGGGGATCGCTTGTGACACAACCGAGGTCGGTGAGCACGCCACCACGCTCGGCGGTTTCGAGCCCTGCGTCGCGGGCCAGCTCGTCGCGCGGCCGGACACCGGCTGCGAACACGACCAGACCCGCATCGATGTGCGTCCCGTCGCCCAGCATCACCCGCAGCGAGTCGTCGTCGGCGGAGCGCCGCAGGGGCCGGTTGCGTTGCGCCGGCTTGATCGCGTCGGTGCTGACGCCGAGGTGAACCTCGATGCCCAAATCAGTGATCATCCTGCCCAGCAGGGCACCCCCGGCGTCGTCGAGCTGCTGGGCCATCAGCCGCGGTGATCTCTCCACGACATGCGCCGTCAACCCGAACGCCCGCAGCGCGTTCGCCGCCTCCAGGCCCAGCAGGCCACCACCGATCACCACGCCGACCGGCGCGTTCCCCGCGGCCAGGCTGCGCTGCGCGTCGGCGCGGATCGCGTCGAGATCGTCGAGAGTGCGGTAGACGTGACACGACGGCAGGTCGCGTCCCGGCACCGGCGGCACGAAGGCGTATGAACCGGTGGCCAGCACCAGGGCGTCGTACCCGAGACTCGCACCGTCTGCGGTCCGCACGGTCCGCGCGTCCCGGTCGATCTCGGTGACGCGGCTGCTGAGGCGCAACTCGATCAAATCGTCCCCGGGGTAGTCGTTCCCCGCGAGCGCGAGCAATGTCCGGTCCCAGTGTTCGGTGTAACCGGTCAGGCCCACCCGGTCGTAGGCGGCGTCGGATTCCTCGGCGAGCACGGTGATCCGCCAGGCACCCGCAGTGTCGCGCGCGCGCAGCGCTTCGACGAACCGGTGCCCGACCATGCCGTGGCCGATGACCACGACGTTCTTCGTTGAGGGCATGGGCGCAAGGCTAGGAAGCCGATATTGCCGCGATGTCGCCTCGTGTGAAGGCGCCATCACGGTGTGCTCACCTCGCTTCGGGAGCGGTTGTGAGACCGCACGACGCGTTCACCTCGAGCGAAACGACCCACGCGGGAACATGAGCGAGGTCGTATGCCGGCGCCCAGCCGCAGCGCATCGCGATCGAGAACGGGTAGTCCGCGCGCTCCCTGCGCCGCCGAGAATGACGTCAGGGTCGTGAACCGTCGTGGTTGACGACCCTGACTGCTGTCTGGACGGATGGATGGACGGACGGGGACCGGGACGCGGCTACTTCCAGCGGTCGAGGATTTCGTTCGCCCTCGTGGCCAGCGCCGCCTGCAGGAACGGGCCGAAGCTGATGCGCGCGACCCCGAGCGGGCCGAACGACGCCGGGTCGTCCTGGTCCGGCACGCCGATCGCATTGACCGGCAGCGGCAACTCGGAGGTCAGGCGGCGCTGCGTCTCCGCATCGTGGCGACCGACCGGGTACAGCACGTCGGCACCCGCCGCGGCGGCCTCCTTCAGTCGCGCGACGGCGCGGTCCACCCGGTCGGCGTCGTCGCCGTCCTTACGCAGGAACAGGTCTGTACGGGCGTTGACCACCACGTGCACACCGGCGGCGTCCGCGGCGGCGCGCAGTGCCCCGACCAGGTCGGCGTGCTCACCGGACGACCGGAGCCGGCCGCCCTCACTGTGCACGGTGTCCTCGATGTTCAGCCCGACCGCGCCCACGCCGAGCAGCCCGTCGACGAGCCGGGCCGGCGCCTCGCCGTAACCCGATTCGATGTCCACCGACACCGGCGCGTCTCCGAACTCCTCGAGGGCCTCGGTGATCTGCGCGACGCGCGTGAGCAATTCGTCGAACGTCATGCCCTCGTTGTCGGCGCGCCCGACAGAATCGGCGACGGGGTGGCTGCCGACGGTCAGCGCCGAGAAGCCCGCTCCGACGGCGAGCCTGGCCGACCACGCATCCCACACGGTGGGCAGGACCACGGGGTTTCCGGGTTGATGCAGGGCGAGCAGCGCGGCGGCCCGCTGCTGCAGATCTGGGTTCGGCACGCGCCCATCCTCCCCCCTCAGACGTGATCTGTCTCACTTCCAAGTCAGTGATGTGGCTAGCATCAGGTGCGTAATGTGATTCACGACACCCTTCAGCCCAAGGAGGTCACTTGTCCACCACGACCGATCTCGCCGAACTGCACGAACTCATCGGCGGCCTGCGACGCTGCGTCACGGCGTTGGCGTCTCAATACGGCGACTCCCCCGCGATGCGCCGCATCGTCAACGACGCCGAACGGATCCTCAACGACATCGACCGTCTCGACATCGACGCCGAGGAACTCGAACTCGGCCGGGGGTTGAGCAGGCACCACCACGTCGGGGAGAAGATCCCGATCCCCGACACCCAGTACGACTCCGACTTCTGGCGTGGTGTCGACGACGAAGGCCTCGGCGGCACCCGCTAACCCGACCGCCGCCCACACCATCACGGCGCGACAGCGCCGCCGGGTAACCGCATGCCGTCACCGAATCTTCCCGAAAGGCAACCGTGAGCGCACCGACCGCAGACCGTGACGGCACCGGCGTCTACTCCGCGGGACGCGCAGAGATCCCGCAGCGGACCCTGCGCACCGACCGCTGGTGGGTGTCGTCGCTGCTGACCAACCTCGGCCTCGCCGCGTTCGTCATCTACGCGACGGTCCGGGCGTTCTGGCAGAGTGCCTACTGGGTGGCCGACTACCACTATCTGACGCCGTTCTACTCACCGTGCGTCAGCAAGGGGTGCATCCCCGAGGCCAGCCACTTCGGTCAGTACCTGCCCGACGTCTGGTGGCTGCCGTACGCGGCGTTCTCACTGCCGTTCCTGCTGCTGTTCCGGCTGACCTGCTACTACTACCGCAAGGCGTACTACCGGTCGGTGTGGCAGTCGCCGCCGGGATGCGGTGTGGCCGAACCGCATTCGAAATACACCGGTGAGACCAGGTTGCCACTCGTCGTGCAGAACCTGCACCGCTACTTCTTCTACATCGCCGTCCTCATCTCGCTGATCAACACCTACGACGCGATCCTGGCGTTCCACTCCCCCACCGGATTCGGGTTCGGACTCGGCAACGTGATCCTCGTCGCCAACGTGGTCCTGCTGTGGATTTACACGGTGTCCTGCCATTCCTGCCGTCACGTCACCGGCGGTCGTCTCAAGCACTTCTCCAAGCACCCGATCCGTTACTGGACCTGGACGCAGGTCAGCAAGCTCAACACCCGGCACATGCTGTTCGCGTGGATCACGCTCGGGACGCTGGTGCTGACCGACTTCTACGTCATGCTGGTCGCCAGCGGCACCATCTCTGACCTGAGATTCATTGGCTGACAAGACAACCGGATCAGTTCTTCGAGGACAAGTGAGGTTTCATGGCTGAAGTCGAACGGCACCAGTACGACGTCGTCGTGATCGGTGCCGGCGGCGCGGGTTTGCGAGCGGTGATCGAGGCCCGGGAGCGGGGCCTGAAGGTAGCCGTGGTCTGCAAATCGCTGTTCGGCAAAGCGCATACGGTGATGGCCGAGGGCGGGTGCGCCGCATCGATGGGCAATACCAACCCGAAAGACAACTGGCAGGTCCACTTCGGCGACACCATGCGCGGCGGCAAGTTCCTGAACAACTGGCGGATGGCCGAGTTGCACGCCAAGGAGGCACCCGACCGGGTGTGGGAGCTCGAGACCTACGGCGCACTGTTCGACCGCACCAAGGACGGCCGGATCAGCCAGCGCAACTTCGGTGGCCACACCTATCCGCGGCTGGCCCACGTCGGTGACCGCACCGGCCTGGAGATCATCCGCACCATGCAGCAGAAGATCGTGTCGCTGCAGCAGGAGGACAAAAAGGAACTCGGCGACTACGACGCGCGGATCCGGGTGTTCCACGAGTGCACCATCACCGACCTGATCAAGGATGGCGACCGGATCGCAGGGGCGTTCGGCTACTGGCGCGAGAGCGGGAACTTCATCCTGTTCGACGCACCGGCGGTGGTGCTCGCGACCGGCGGAATCGGCAAGTCCTACAAGGTCACGTCGAACTCGTGGGAGTACACCGGCGACGGGCACGCGCTGGCGCTGCGGGCGGGCGCGACGCTGATCAACATGGAGTTCATCCAGTTCCACCCGACCGGGATGGTGTGGCCGCCCAGCGTGAAAGGCATCCTCGTCACCGAGGGTGTGCGCGGCGACGGTGGCGTGCTGAAGAACTCCGACGGCAAACGCTTCATGTTCGACTACATCCCTGACGTGTTCAAAGGGCAGTACGCCGAATCCGAGGATGAGGCCGACCAGTGGCTCAAGGACAACGACTCCGCACGCCGCACCCCCGACCTGCTGCCCCGCGACGAGGTGGCCCGCGCCATCAACACCGAGGTGAAGGAGGGCCGCGGCACCCCGCACGGCGGTGTCTACCTCGACATCGCGTCACGCATGAGCTCCGAGGAGATCAGGCGCCGGCTGCCGTCGATGTACCACCAGTTCATGGAGCTCGCGGAGGTCGACATCACCACCGACGAGATGGAGGTCGGACCCACCTGCCACTACGTGATGGGTGGCATCGAGGTCGACCCGGATACCGGCGCCGCCAAGACGCCCGGCCTCTTCGCCGCCGGCGAGTGCGCGGGCGGTATGCACGGGTCGAACCGGTTGGGCGGTAACTCGCTGTCGGATCTGCTCGTCTTCGGCCGCCGTGCCGGGCTGGGCGCCGCCGACTACGTGCGGGCGCTGGACAACCGGCCGACGGTGTCGGAGGAGCAGGTCGACGCGGCGAAGAAGCTTGCGCTGGCACCGTTCGACGGTCCGGACAGCGGCGAGCCGGAGAACCCCTACACCCTGCAACTCGACCTGCAGGACACCATGAACGAGCTGGTCGGCATCATCCGCAAGGCCGACGAGATCATCGAAGCCCAGGACAAGCTCGACGAGCTGAGGGAGCGTTTCACGCGCGTCAAGGTCGAGGGCAACCGGCACTTCAACCCGGGCTGGCATCTGGCCATCGATCTGCGCAACATGCTGTTGGTCAGCGAGTGTGTGGCCAAGGCGGCGCTCGAGCGCACCGAGAGCCGCGGTGGTCACACCCGCGATGACTACCCGGCGATGGACGCGAAATGGCGCAAGACGCTGCTGGTGTGCCGCGCGCAGGACGACGACGTCGTGGTCCCGAGCGTGACCGTCACCCAGGAGGACCAGGTGCCGATGCGCGACGACCTGTTGGAGCTGCTCGAGCTCGACGAGCTCGAGAAGTACTTCACCGACGACGAACTCGCCAACCACCCCTCGAGGAGAAGCTCATGAGCTACCAAGCGAAGTTGCGGGTGTGGCGTGGCGACGAGGAGGGCGGCGCACTGCAGGACTACACCGTCGAGGTCAATGAGGGCGAGGTGGTGCTCGACATCATCCACCGCCTGCAGCAAACCCAGACCGGTGACCTGGCGGTGCGGTGGAACTGCAAGGCCGGCAAGTGCGGATCGTGTTCAGCGGAGATCAACGGCCGCCCGCGGCTGCTGTGCATGACGCGGATGTCGACGTTCGGCGAGGAGGACACCGTCACCGTCACCCCGCTGCGCGCATTCCCGGTGATCCGGGATCTGGTGACCGACGTGTCGTTCAACTACGAGAAGTCCAGGGAGATCCCGGCATTCACACCACCGAAGGATCTGCAGCCGGGTGAGTACCGGATGGCTCAGGAGGACGTCAACCGGTCACAGGAGTTCCGGAAGTGCATCGAGTGTTTCCTGTGCCAGAACGTCTGCCACGTCGTACGCGACCACGAGGAGAACAAGAAGGCGTTCGCGGGTCCGCGCTACCTGATGCGGATGGCGGAGTTGGACATGCATCCGCTCGATGTCCACGAGCGCCGCGCCGAGGACGCCCAGGAAGTCCACGGGCTCGGCTACTGCAACATCACCAAGTGCTGCAGCGAGGTCTGCCCCGAGCACATCAAGATCACCGACAACGCGCTGATCCCGATGAAAGAGCGTGCGGCGGACCGCAAGTACGACCCGGTGGTGTGGCTGGGCGACAAGCTTTTCCGAAGGAAGTGAGCCGTGTCACACCGTCGGGTAGCCTCGTGTCGAGCGGCCAAGCAACAACGAAAGGCAGCCTGATGACCCTCAGTCACACGCACAGCCTCAACGACATCCGCACGGCGATCCGCCAGCTGTCAGCGCGCGCCGATCTGGCCCGCAAGGAGGGCCGGCCCGGCGACGCCGCCGAGATCGAGCGACGTATCCAGGGTTATCGCGAGGAACTCTCCACGCGCCCCTGATCTCCTCGCGTCAACCGCCGAGTCGGCGGAACGTGCTGCGGTGGAACACGATCGGCGCGATGTCCGGGTGGACGCTGATGTCCTCGACCCGCAGGACGACGATCGTGTGATCGCCCGCCTCGACGAGCTGATGGATCGAACTGTCCAGCCACACGCTGGTGCCGTTGATGAACACGGCGCCCTCGTCCGTCGACGTCGTCTCGAGGCCGGCGAACCGGTCGCCGGCCTTGGCCGCCAACGTGCGCGCGGCCGCATCGTGGGACTCGCCCAGCACGCTGATGCCCAGGCGCGGGAGGTCCTTGAGCTTCGGCCACGTCGTCGAGGTGTTCTGCACGCAGAAGGACACCAGCGGAGGGTCGAGGGACACCGGCACGAACGTGCTCGCGGCAAGGCCGACCCGCGTGCCGCCGGTTTCCGCGGCGATCGCGATGACACCCGTGGGGAAGTGACCGAAGGCCTCGCGGAGCGTGGCCGGGTCCAGATCTGTGCGACTCATAGCCAGTCCATTTTCACACGTGGTGGTGCTCGCTCGCCATCGCGCCAAACACTGTGAGCGGAAAGCCGGGGGCGGTAGCGTGACGCGCATCATGTGGATCCCGCTCCTGCTGATGGCCGTCGCGGTCAGCTTGGAGCCGTTCCGGGTCGGGATGACGGTTCTGATGATCAACCGCCCGCAGCCGCGGCGGCAGCTGCTCGCCTTACTCGCCGGCGGTTTCGCGATGGGCACGGCCGTGGGCGTGGTCGTGCTGTTCGTCCTTCGGCCGGCGCTGGGATCCGCCCACTTCACCCTCCCCACGGTGCAGATCGTGGTCGGCGCCGTCGTGCTCGTCAACGCTGCGCTGGTGGCCACGGGCGTGTGGGGGCGCGGCCGAGACGCCGCGAGCCTGGCAGAAACGCGGTTCGGCCCGCTCGCGGCGCGCGCACGGCGAGTGGTGAACGGCCCTTCGCCGTGGATGGCGGGGATCGCCGGTCTCGGTATCGCGCTGCCGTCCGTCGATTACCTTGCCGCGCTGGCGATCATCGTCGCCTCCGGCGCCGCGACCGGCGTTCAACTCGGCGCCCTGATGCTGTTCAACGTGGTGGCGTTCGCGCTCGTGGAGATTCCGCTGCTGTGCTACCTGGTGGCGCCGGACCGCACGCGCGCGACGCTGTCGGCACTCTACGAGCGGCTGCGTTCGCACGGCCGTCGCGGGGCCGGCGCCCTGCTGGCCGTGATCGGTTGCGTGCTCCTCGGGGTGGGGTTCGCCGGTATGTAGCCGCCAGGCGATTTCGGCGTGGTTGGTCGCGGTGAGCGCGACTAACCACGCCGAAGTCCCGGGGTCAGGGCTTGGGCGGGTTGTTGAGCACGTACTGCAGCCCGGAGAGCAGCTGCGACACCGGATCGGCGGCGCCGCCGAAGGCGGCCTGGGTGGCAGGCGCGGTGACCTCTGCAGGGTCGTAACCGTTCACCGGGTCCACCGTGATCGGCGCGGTCAGCGGGTCGTCGTTACGCGAATAACCCGCATCCACGTACGGCATCAGCACCGCGTCGAGCTTGCTCAGCGTCGCCTGGTCCACCCCGAGGTACTTGAAGGGCAGCACCAGCGGAAGGTGCTCCTCGGGGATCATGAACGTCGTCGTCTTCGCGCCGCGGGAGTTGACGGTCGTGCGGATGTTCCGCGGCGGAACCATGCTCGGGTTGGTGAACGCGACCGCGGTGTGACCGGTCGCCAGACCCACGATCGCGTTGCCGACGGACAACCAGTTGTCCGGACGGTCCGGCCAGTCGGCGATGCTGTCGTAGGCCGAGACGAACTGGTAGGTGTCGTACTGGCTCTCCACCGGAGGCGGGATGCGGTAGTCCAGTGAGGGCACGACGCTGCCGACGGGGAACATCTGGGTCAGGAAGCTCTCACCGAAGGCGTGCCGTGCCACCGGGTCGCCGTACGTCGCGAAGCTCAACTGATCCGGCGGCGGGGCGGCCGGATCGTATGCCAGCTTCGCCTGCACGTCGTTGAGCACCATCGCGCCCTCGGACAGGCCGATCGCGGTGCCGCGACCACCCTCACGGACCGCATTGATGACGTTGGGCGTCCCGATGTCGACCGACTCACCGACGCTGGGGCCGTCGATACCCAGGCCCGGGAAGGAGTCGTCGAGCCGGCCGATTCCCGGGAACAGGCGTTCCAGCGTGTGGCCCTGAACCTGCCCGGCAGGGTAGTCGACGATCTGCCGGTCCAGTCCGGGGAACCAGTCGGAGCCGGTGCGCATGATGTATTCGTCGTACGGAATGCCCAGGACGTGGGCGCCACCCAGGGCGTACGCCCTGCCCGGGGTGCCCAGCGGCGGCGGACCGTCGGTCGGGGTGGCGGGGTTCGGCGGCGGGACCGGTGACTCGTCGGCCGAGGCGCTCCCCAGGCCGAAACCGCCTGCCGCTCCGATGATTGTCAGCGCAGAGCCGAATGCGAGAAGTCGTTTCATATCCTTCTCACACCTTTCCCGCCCGGCTGTACTGCACTGTCCCGCACCTTACCTGTCCATCCGCCTGACGGGGAGTGCGGCGAGCGCCGCCGGGGCGGGTCAGTTCGTGGTGGGTGGTGGGGGTTGGAAGGCTGTGTACCACCACCAGTCGGCGCGCTCTCCGGACGGTCCCGGGTAGGGCGCAACCGTGGGCGGGGGTTGGTTGGGTGGGCGGGCCAGCGACCCCGACGTCAATGGTCGGCCGGTGCTGTCGGTGACGGTCAGGCGGGTGGCGGGTCCGGTGATGGTGATGACACCTTGGTGGTGCAGGCGGTGGTGGTAGGGGCAGAGCAACACGAGGTTGTCCGGGTCAGTCGGGCCGCCGTCTTCCCAGTGCTGGATGTGGTGGGCGTGCAAACCCCGCGTGGCGCCACACCCGGGGACCGCGCAGGTGCGGTCGCGGTGTTCGAGCACCCGCCGCAGTCGATGGCTGATCAGCCGGGTGGTGCGCCCGGACCCGATGACCTGGCCGTCGCGTTGGAACCACACCTCACAGGTGGCATCACAAGTCAGGTAGCGCCGATCAGCATCGGAAAGCAACGGACCCAGATGCAGCGCGGCGATACGGTCCTTGATGTCCACGTGCACGACTACGGTGGTGCGGTGCCCGTGGGGACGGCGGGCGGCTTCGGTGTCCCAGCCGGCTTCGACCAACGCTATGAACGCATCGGCGCGGGTGGGCATTGGCGGCCGGTCAGCGGCGGCGCTTTGGCCGTGGTCGCGTTTCCACTGGGCGATCAACCCGTCGTGGTGGGACTGCAGGGCGGCCTCGAACTTGGCCGACTCGGCGTGTTCGAGATTGATCCGCCAGTAGGTGTACTGGTCGTCGGTGGTTGTGGTGATCGAGCAAGCCGGCTCGGGCTCGGGTTGGGCTGCCGGCTCGTCGTCGTCTTCGTCTTCGGGTGCGGGTGCGGGTTCCGGTTTGGGTTCGAGTTTGATCGCGGTGCGCAACTGACTGACCGAGGCGACCGCGGCGAGTTCGGCGTAGTGCTTATCGGATCCGGGACTTGCGCCTTCGGCGATGACCCCGACTTGATCCAGCGACAGTCGACCCTCCCGCAGGTCTGTTATGCAGCGCGGGAATTCATCGAGTCGCCGCGCCACGGCGGTGATGGTCTTGGCGTTCGTCGACGACGTCCCGGTCTTCCACGCCACCAGCGCTGGAATGGATCTCGCGCCGGTGATGCCGCCTAATCCGTCGCGGTCGATCTCGGCGACGATCTCCACGATTTGCCCGTCGATGGCGTTGCGTTGCCCGGTCAGCTCCGCCAACTTCTCGAACAACACCTCGAGCCGCGCAACGCGAGGCGCGCTGGGGACGAAAGACGGTGCGCTCGAGGACATGACCCCATCATCGCAGAACGGTCTGACAAGTCTGGGTGGCGCGAGGGCGAATCCCGTTGAACGGCTCAGGCGTCCAACCGAACGAACTGATCCTGCCGGTACTGCTCGACACAAGCGGCGCGACGGATCTTGCCGCTCGTCGTCGTGGGCAGCGATCCGGGCGCCACCAGCACGAGGTCCTCGACGCTGAGGCCGTGGACATTCGAGATCGCCGCGGTCACTTTGTCTTTGAGGCCGGGGTCGCCCGGTTGTTTGACCTCGATGACGGTCACCAGCCGCTCGGTGCTGTTCACCGGAACGGAGATCGCCGCGACCCGACCGCGGGTGATTTCCTGCACCGTCGCCTCGATGTCCTCGGGATAGTGATTGCGACCCCGGATGATCAGCAGATCCTTGATACGGCCGACGATGAACAGGTCGCCCTCGTGGACGAAGCCGAGATCCCCGGTGCGCAACCACGGCCCGTCCGGTACGTCCGGCGACGTATCGAGAAGCGTTGCACCGAAACAGTTCTGCTGCTCCGGCAGCCTGTGCCAATAGCCCTCGGCGACGTTCTCACCGTGCACCCAGATCTCGCCGACCACGTCCTTCGCGCATTCCCGGTTCGTATCGACGTCGACGACTCGCACCACGGGTGACTGCGGCATCGCGTATCGCACGAGAGCCGAGCCCGCTCGGGCCGCGCACCGCTGCGCGCGGCCCGCCGACAACGCGTCGACATCGAACCGAGGAGTCTCCGACGAGTCACTCCAGGTTCCGGCCGCGACGAAGACGGTCGCCTCCGCCAGCCCGTACGACGGACGCAGCATGCGGTCCTGGAAGTTGAAGTGGGCGAACCGATCGGCGAATCGCGCCAACGTGGCCGGCTCCACCCGTTCGGCGCCGTTGATGATGCCGTGCACCCCACCGAGGTCGAGCCCGTCCAGATCGTCGTCGGTGGTCTTGCGGGCGGCCAGGTCGAAGGCGAAGTTGGGCGCCGCCGAAAATGCACGAGGATTCTGCGCCAGCGCCCGTATCCATCTGGCCGGCCTTTCCAAGAAGGCGGTTGGACTCGTGAGGGCAGCGGGATAGCCGCTCAGGATCGGTGCGCAGACGCCCAGAACCAGACCCATGTCGTGGTAGAAGGGCAACCACGACACGAACGTCGCATCGGTGGACATACCCGCGAAGAATGTCCGCATGAGCTGCTCGAAGTTCACCGTGAGGTTGCGGTGCGAGATCATGACCCCGGTCGGCTGTCGCGTCGAACCCGAGCTGTACTGCAAATAGGCCACTTTCGGCAGTTCGGCCGATTCGAGGCCCGTCGCCCCCTGGGCGTCCAGATCCAGTGAATCGATCGCGACGATCGTCGGCGCGGTGCCCAGACCGGACCCGGCAACGTAGTCGCCGACATTGGCCGCGGCCGCTGATGTCGTGAGGACCACCGAGGGCTCGGTGTCGACGAGGACCGCATTGACCCGGTCATGACCCGAACCGGGATGGGGCAACGGGAGCGGCACCGCGATGAGTCCGGCCTGCATTGATCCCAGGAACGCCAGGATGTACTCCAGCCCCTGAGGGGCGAGGATCACCGCCCGGTCACCGCCCGCCCCGCGGAGCCGAATCTCGCGCGCCACGTTCATCGTTCGCCGCGCCAGTTGCGACCACGTGAGGCTTTCGGACACGCCCGCCGGGTCACGGTCGTACTCGGTGAAGGTGAAGGCGACGTCGTCGGGGCGCATGCTCGCCCGTCCGTGCAGCATCGACAGGATCGAGGACTCAGCCGTTGTCGTCATCACGCATCCGCGCCGATCCGCTCGCTGGTACCCGAGTTCACCCGGGACGGCCACCAGTTCGCCCGCCCCACCAGTGCGGCGATGGCGGGCACCGTGATGGTGCGGACCACGAAGGTGTCCAACAGGATTCCCACTCCGATCACGAAACCGCCTTGGACCACGAGCCCGATACTCGAGAACAGCAGACCGGCCATCGAGGCGGCGAAGATCAGGCCCGCCGCGGTGATCACACCACCCGTGGAACCCAGGGTGCGGATGACGCCGTACCGCACGCTGTGCGGGGATTCGTCCTTCAATCGCGATACGAAGAGCATGTTGTAGTCGGCTCCCACCGCGACCAGCACCACGAAAGCCAGCGGCGGGACGCTCCAGTGCAACTCCTGACCGAGTATCACCTGGAACATCAGGACACCGAGTCCGATCGCCGCGAAGTACGAGACCACCACCGATCCCACGAGGTACAGGGGTGCGATGACCGCGCGCAGCAACACCATCAACGTCAGCAGGACGACGAACAGGGTGGCGGCGATGATGAAACGGATGTCCTGCTGGTAGTAATCGCGCGTATCCCGTAGTGAGACGGGGAATCCGCCCATCGAGATCGTCGCGTCGGCGAGCGTGGTGTTCGGCTGGGCGCCCCGGGCGATGTCGGTGATCTCGTTGACCTGATCCATTGCCTCGGGGCTGAACGGGTTGAGCTTCGTCTGGACCAGATAGCGCACCGAGCGGCCGTCCGGCGAGATGTAGGCCTCGGCGGCCTTCTGGAAGTCCGGCAGGTTCAGCACTTGGTCCGGGATGTTGAACCCGGCCTGCGCCGGATCCGCGGCGTTGCTCCGCATCGTCAACAGAAAGGTCGACGCCTCGTTGAGCCCGGCGGCGATCACCTTGACCTGCTCGACCAGTTCGTCGACCCCGCCGGCCACTTCCCGGCTGCCGCCCGCCAACCGGTTGGCGCCCTGCTGCAGCTGAGCCAGGCCCGCCTGCGGGCCGCCGGGCCGGTCCAGTCCCATGGCGTTGACCGCTTTGGCGACATTCGCCATGGCGGCGTTGAGCTTCTTGACCGCTGTATTGAGGGTCTGCCTGTCCTCGACGCCCTGGAGCTCCTGCGCGAGACCGTTGATCTCGTCGAGGCTGCCGTCCTGACGGGCGGCGACGAGCCGTTCGAACTGCAGGCGGGTGTCGCGGCAGGAGGGATTGGTATCGCAGACCGCGTTGCCCTGAAGCGCGGTCAGGACCGGGCCGATCCACGCGAACAGGTCTTTGACGGCCCGGAAGTTCACGCCCATGGCGTTCCCGAGCGCGTTGACACTGGCGACCAGCTTGGCCGCGATCTCGACGTCCCGCACCAGTGCGTCGCCCCCGTATTCGGCTCTCACCGAGGAGAAGGTGTTGACCAGCTCCTGGATACTCGGCGCGATCGTGTTGATCTGGCCGCGCACGTCGGCGAGGCTGTCGGCCAGCGTGGTGGCCCCGTCGGTCAGTCGGTTCAGGTCGCCGGTGCGCTGACTGATCTGGGTGGAGCCGTCGGCCAGCCGGTCGCCGACGAGACCCGCCTGGAACGTGGCCCGGAACTCCGGCGGCACCTCGCCGAGAGGTCGGGTGATCCCGCTGACCCGACCCACGTCCGGCCGTTGCGCGACGCGCGACGCCAGCTGCTCCAGGTCCGCGAGTGCCCGGGGCGTGCGCAGGTCTCGCGGTGACTGGATGAGGATGTATTCGGGGATGGACTGGCTGATGGGGAAATGGCGTTCGACCGCTGCGTACCCCACCGAACTCGACGCCGAGGCCGGGACGACTTTGCGATCGTCGTAGTTGTAGCGCGCGAAGATTCCGAGGCCGGCCAGCAGGGCCAGGACGAGCAGACTGCTCACCAGATGTGCCACCGGCCGGCGAACGATGCGAACACCGGAGCGTCGCCAGAACCGGGCGGTCAATTCGCGTCGCGGTGTGACCCAGCCGCGCGGCCCGGCGAGGACCAGCACGGCGGGGAGGAGTGTCACTCCGGCGAGGAAGGCGACGCCGATCCCGATCGCCGACGACACGCCGACCGTCTTGAACACCCCCATCTTCGCGAAGCTCAGGAGCAGGAAGGTCAGCCCCACCGTGGTGGCGGATGCGGTGATCACCTTCCCGATCGAGATCATCGCCGCCTTGACCGCCTGGTCGTCGTCGTGACCAGACCGCAGATAGTCGTGATAGCGGCTGATCAGGAAGACCGCGTAGTCCGTTCCGGCGCCCGCCATGATCGCGCTCAGGAAGATGATCGACTGATTCGAGACACCCGAGCCGGTCAGCTCGGAGTAGCCGGCCGCCACCGCCTGGGCGATCACCAGTGACGATCCGATCGTCATCAGCGGCAGCAGCATCGTGACCACGCTGCGGTACACCACCAGCAGGACGGCGAGGACCAGGACGGCGATCGCGATCTCGATGGGCAGCCGGTCCTGTTCACCGGCGACCGTGAGGTCCGCGACGGTGGCCGCGGGACCGGTCAGGTACACGGTCAACGGGCCGTCGCCGTTGGGGACGGTGCGTTCGACGACGTCGGACACGCGGTTGAAGGAGTCGAAGGCCCGCGGTGTGCCCAACTCGCCCTCGAGGCTGACCGGCAACACCCACGTGGTCTTGTCCTCGCTGGTGAGGAACGGCCGCAGTTGGGGTGTGCTGACGAAATCCTGCACGGACACGACGTCGGTGACGTCGTCGCGCAGCGCGTCCACGAGCTTGCGGTAGGCAGCCTCGTCAGCCGGTGTCAGCCCGTTCTCGTTGATCAACGCCACCAGCAGGAGGTCGTCGTTGCCCGATTCCTGGAAGGCCTCCGCCATCTTTCCGGCGGTGACACTCGACGGTGCGTCGCTGGGCAGGATGACGAGTGGATGCCGCTCGGCCATCTCGCCGAGGGACGGGAGGGTCAGCGGCAGGGCGATGGCCATGGCGATCCAGAGGCCGATCACCGCCCATGGCCACCGCACCACAAAATCGGCTAGCCGCCGCATATCGCCCTCACCCTCGCCGCTTCACGCTATGCGACGCGTCCCCAGTGCCCGCTGTCCGCAACCAGCGCGGACACGGACCTCATCGCCTGCATATATCGGGTAACCGATTTCTCCGCGACCGGATTGTCGGGATGCATGATCGCCATCACCGTGCCCTCGCCGTATCGGAATATGTAAATGGTGAGCTGATAGGAGAACCGGCCGTCCGGGTAGATCCCGATATTGTCCGCAAGGCCCATATCGGCCGCGGCGAGAACGGCGTTGAGCGGCGCGGCACCGCCGTGGAAGAAGTTGGACACCGGGAAATTCGGCTGCGGCCAACTCAACCAGGGCGCTAATTCCAACACCCGGTAGTACGGCACTTTGGCCATATTCAAATTCGAGTCGAAAGAGGCTTGCGCGGACCACGCGGCATCGGCGAAGGAGCCCGCGCCTATCGGCACGGTTATCGGGACCAGACCGGTGAACCAACCCTGGGTCATGAAATTGTCGGTGGCGTTGCGCGAATCCCTCGGAGTGAGGCCGTAATACGTGAGCGCGCCCGTCAATTCATGCTCCACCTGGGCGAGGCAGGCAAACAGGCCACCGACGAAACGCGCACCGGCTGCCGAACACGCCGCGTCGAAGCGTTCCGTCTGGGCAACGTCCAACAGGACTTCGGTGGCCATGCTACTTCTGGTCGATTCCTGCGGATTGCCCAGCGGAAGGGGGAATTCAGGGAACCCACCACCGTTGCTCTCCGCGAAGTCGACCCACGCCCGCACATCGTTGGAGTCCACGGTCAGGTCCGCCGTGCGCTCTTTCTCGCGAACACAGAATTCGTCGAAGCTACCGGCATCGGGAAGTGTGAGAGCGGCACCGCCCCCGCTCAGCGCGGAATACATCCCGTTTGCTTCCAACATTGTCGTGCCGATCAGTGTCGCGTCGCCGTGGACGTGATCCATGGCCGCGAAGAACGTGAAATGTCCGTCATTCTGGATGATTCCGAAAGTGAAGCAGGCCCACTCCAGCGGACTCGGGATACCCACGACATGGGCCTGTATCTCATCGATCGTCATGCTGCCGTGATCGATCGGCACGAATTCAATGTCGGCCGGATCCGTCAGGGCGTGCCTGATGAACTCACCATCCCCGGCGTCTTCGAACCAGCTGCGGAAAGTGTCGTGCCGACGTAGATAGGTATTCACGGCGTGGTCCATCGCAGCGATCTCGCACTCACCGGCCACTTCGCAGCTCGCGATGATCTGCCGGGAGAAGTTCAATCCCGCGGCCGTCCGCTCGCGGTAATTCCGAAGATGTTGGCGCTGCATGTAACTGATCGGCACCGAACTCACCGGCGCTTGTCGTGCCTTTTCGGCAGCGGCGGCGGTCGGATGCCAAGACGTGACAGAGCCCGGTTTCAGCGCCCATTCATCGAGTGGGCCAACCGTGATCTTGCCTATGCGCAAAGCTTGGCCCCTCCCCAGTCCTACCCTTTTCTGCCGGCTCCGGACCAGCAGGGGTAGTTGCTGCCGGATCAACATACTCTGGCTCCGGCCGCAGGCGCCCGCCACGGGGCCGCCGAATCGCGGGCAGCGGCACCACGCGCGTGCAGTAGCTACATGCCATAGTGTGCGTTCGGGGACATCTGCTTTCGCTCGCGATTGAGTTTCCCGGGAGCGGTCGTGTTCCGACCGCCGATGCCAGGGAGGGCAAAAACGGCATGGAATCCGCTGCAAACACCGACAAGCCGGCTACTCGTTTCGCAATTGTCGGATACGCAGCGCGATTCCCCGGCGCCCAGGACGCCGATGAGTTCTGGGATCTTTTACGAGAGGGCCGCGAGGCGATCTCGGAGGTGCCCGCAGACCGCTGGGATGTCGACGAATTCTTCGACGAAGAACCGGGTGCGCCCGGCAAGGTCGTGACCCGTCGTGCGGGTTTCGTGGACGACGTGACGGGGTTCGACGCACCGTTCTTCGGCATGTCGACGCGCGAGGTCAGGTTGATGGACCCGCAGCACCGGTTGTTGCTGGAGACGGCGTGGCGCGCGGTAGAACATTCGGGTACCGCGCCAACTGCTCTGGCCGGCACCAACACCGGTGTCTTCGTCGGTCTGGCCACCCACGACTACCTGGGAATGGCGTCGGACGAGCTCACCTACCCCGAGATCGAGGCCTACATGGCCATCGGGACGTCGAATGCCGCAGCAGCGGGCCGGATCAGCTACCGGTTGGGACTGCAGGGTCCCGCGGTCGCCGTGGACACCGCGTGCAGCTCGTCGCTGGTGGCCATCCATCAGGCATGCCAGGCGCTGCGCCTGGGTGAATGCGACCTCGCACTGGCCGGCGGCGCGAACGTCCTGCTCACCCCGGCGACGATGATCACGTTCTCCAATGCGCGCATGCTCGCGCCCGACGGCCGGTGCAAGACGTTCGACGCGGCCGCCGACGGTTACGTGCGAGGCGAGGGTTGCGGCGTCATCGTCGTCAAGCGTCTCGAGGACGCTCTCCGCGACGGTGACCGGATCAGGGCGGTCATCCGCGGCAGCGCGATCAACCAGGACGGCGCATCGGGCGGCCTGACCGTGCCGAATGGCGTTGCCCAGCAGAGGGTTATCACCGATGCGCTGATGCGCGCCGGGGTCGCCGCGAAAGACGTCGGATACCTCGAGGCACACGGTACCGGGACATCGCTGGGGGACCCGATCGAGGCCCAGGCCGCAGGTGCGGCGTTCGGCACCGGACGCGAACCCGGCCGGCCGCTGTTGATCGGCTCGGCGAAGACGAACATCGGGCACCTCGAGGCGGCCGCGGGGATCGCGGGCGTCATCAAGGTCATCCTGTCGATGGAGCACGAGACGCTGCCGAAGCATCGCAACTTCACCAACCCGTCGCCCCACATTCCCTGGGACCGGCTTCCGGTGGAAGTGGTGAAGGAGACCACCCCCTGGGAGCGCAACGGGCAGCCCCGGATCGCCGGGGTGAGCTCGTTCGGGTTCGCCGGCACCAACGCGCACGTCATCCTCGAAGAAGCTCCCCCGCCGGCCCGGGTGCCCACTGCAGCGCCGGACGGTGTCGACCGGTCCAGCCTTCTTCCGCTCTCGGCCCGGACGCCCGCCGCCCTGGTTCAGGTCGCCGATCAGTACCGCAGATGGTTGACCGCGCACCCCGAGGCCACGCTGGCCGACGTCTGCTTCACCGCAGGGACGGGGCGAGCACACCTGGAGCACAGGGCCGCGTTGGTGGCCGACTCCAGAGAATCAGTTGTCGAGTTACTCGGCGCACTCGCCGACGACCGTCCGGCACCCGGCCTGGTTCGCGGCGAATCGCACGACACACCGAAGACGGCGTGGCTTTTCACCGGTCAAGGCAGCCAGTACCCCGGCATGGCCCGTGAGCTGTTCGACACCGAGCCCGTGTTCGCCGAGACCGTGGAGCGGTGCGCGGCCGCGGTTGCCGATGTTCTCGAAAAGCCTTTGCTCGACGTGATTTTCGACGTGGACAGCCCGGACAGCGAGGAGACGCTGCGGCAGACCTCCTACGCCCAGCCCGCGCTGTTCGCGGTCGAGATGGGTCTGGCCCGGCTCTGGCAGTCGTGGGGCTTCGAACCTGACGTGGTGCTCGGCCACAGCGTCGGACAGTACTCGGCGGCCTGCGTCGCGGGCGTGTTCGGTATCGAGGACGGCGCGCGGCTGATGGCCGAACGCGGCCGCCTCTTCGGCAGCCTGCCCGCGGGTGGCCGGATGGTCGCGGTGTTCACCGCGGCCGAGCGGGTCGAAGGCCTCACCGACGAGTTCCCGAGTCTTTCGGTCGCCGCCTACAACGGCGCCAACACCGTATTGTCAGGTCCGGCGGAGCCTTTGGAGAAGGCGGTGGCCGCACTGGCGGCCGACGGTGTCCGGTGCGACCGGCTCGATACCAGCCACGCGTTCCACTCGGCGCTGCTGGACCCGATTCTCGACGAGTTCGAGTCGTACGCGCAGCGGTTCGACTACGCGGCGCCCCGACGCATCCTGATCGACAACCGCACCGGCGCCGCACTCGGCAGGAGCGTGAAGATCGATGGCGCCTACTGGCGCCGACACGCACGCCAACCAGTGGAGTTCGCCAAGAGCGTGCGGACGCTGGCCGATCTGAACTGCAAGCTGTTGCTGGAGATCGGCCCGCGTCCGGTGCTCACCGCGGCGGCCCTGGCGGCGTGGCCCGACCCGGTCACCGCCCCGCGGGCGATCGCGTCGATGCGCCGCAACACGTCCGACCACCGGCAGATCACCGAAGCCCTCGCCGACGCCTATGTTCTGGGCCACCTGCCCGAATTCGCCGCCGTTCGGCGGCCCGACGCGCGAAAGCTCGACCTGCCCACCTACCCGTTCGAGCACCGTCAGTATTCGTTCCGGGACAATCGGGCGGACACCGGCGGCGAGATCGCGCAGCCGCAGCCCGCCGCGCGCACCCACGCCGTCCGCCTCCTCGAGGACGGCCGGATCTCCGAACTGGCAACCCTTCTCGACGGTGCAAGCGGTGACCAGCAGACCCTCGATGTGCTGACCAGATTCGCGGCACAACACAATCAGCAACGCACGACTCAGTCGATCGCGGACGACCGCTACGAGATCTGCTGGGAGAAGCTCACCGCTCCCCGGTCCGGGACCGCCGCCGGCGAGCAGCCCGTGTGGATTCTCGTCGGCGACGACAGCGGCACCGCCGTGCCCGTGGTCGATGTGCTGACCGCACGCGGCCACCGCCACCAGATCGTGCGGTTGCCGGCATCGGACGCGGACGAAGCACAACTCGCGGACACGTTGCGCGCTGCGGTCGTCGACGGTTCGTCGCTGCGGATCGTGCATGTGGCGGCGCTCGACTCCGGACCTGCACCGTCCATGCGGTCCCTGCTGCGGATGCAGCACCGGATCCTCGGCGGAACCCGGCGACTGTTCCGCGCCGTGGCCGCCGCGGAACTGCGCAGCCCGGTATGGCTGGTGACCCGCGGCGCACAGCGCGTCACCGACGCGGACACCGTCGCGCCGGATCAGAGCGCCCTGTGGGGGTTCGGCCGGGCCGCATCGCTGGAGCTTCCGCACGTGTGGGGCGGGCTGGCCGACCTGTCGGGGGATGTCACCGGGGCGAGCGAAGCGACGGGGGATGTCACCGGGGCGAGCGAGTGGTCCATACTCCTCGACCGGATCTCCGCACCGCGCCACTCGGACATCACCGAAGACCAGGTCGCGGTGCGCGGTCACGCCGTCTACGCGCCCCGACTGGTTCGGCGGGCGGGGGAACCCAGCGGTGCCCCGCTGCAATTGCGTTCCGACGCAACGTATCTCGTGACCGGTGGGCTCGGGTCGATCGGCCTGGAGATCGCCGGATACCTCGCCGCCCACGGCGCCGGCCATCTGGTGTTGACCAGCCGGCGCGCGCCCAGCGATGCCACGCAACTGCGCATCGACGCGCTGGGCGAACAGCACGGCTGTGAGATCCGCGTCGTCGCCGCCGACGTCGCCGATGCACACGACGTCGCACGCCTGTTGGCCACCGCACAGGCCGAGCTGCCGCCGTTGGCCGGCATCGTCCACGCCGCGGGCGAGATCGGCACCACTCCGATGAGCACCCTCGACTTCGACTCCCAGCAAGCCGAGGTCGATCGGGTCTTCTCCGGGAAGGTTTGGGGCGCATGGCACCTGAGTGAAGCAGCGGTTGACCTACAGCTGGACTTCTTCATCAGCACCTCCTCGATCGCCTCGGTCTGGGGTGGATACGGTCAGACCGCCTACGGGGCGGCCAACGCCTTCCTCGACGGACTGGCCTGGCGCCTGCGCGAGCAGGGCATCGCCGGCACCAGCGTCAACTTCGGCCCCTGGTCAGCGGGCATGGCCGACGCGGAATCGCGGGCGCGACTCGAGCAGCGCGGAGTCCGGGCGCTGGCACCTGCCGATGCGCTCGTCGGTCTGGCCGATGTCGTGGCGGGTCCTGCGGCGCAGGGCGTCATCGCGCGGATCGACTGGGCCCGGTTCCTCCCGCTCTACCAGCAGGCGGGCCGGCGCGGGTTCCTGACCGAGTTGGCCCGCGAGGTGCCCGTGGCGCAGGACACGGCGCCGGTGTTGACGCCGTCCGGCAAGACCGAGTTGGTCGAGCGGCTCGCAGGTGCCCCCGTGCAGCAGCGTAAGAGGCTCCTCACCGATTACCTGCGCGACGCGGTCGCCGAGGTGACGCGGGTCGACGCCGCGGAGATCCGCGAGGACGCCGGGTTCTTCGACCTCGGAATGGATTCGCTGATGGCCGTCGAATTGCGGCGCCGCCTCGAACAGGGAGTCGGCAAAGACATCCCCGTCACCCTGGTCATGGACCATCCCCGGCTGTCCGACGCGGCCGACTACCTGCTCGGCGAGGTGCTCGGGCTCAGCGAGCCCGTACCCGCCAGATCGGGAACTCTGCCGACGTCAGCGGGAACCTCCCGAACGGACGAAGCGATCGCGATCGTCGCGGTGTCGTGCCGGTTCCCCGGCGCCCCCGACCCTGAAGCCTTCTGGGAGGTGCTCTCCGGCGGCGTCGACGCGATCCGGGAGATCCCGGAGGATCGCTTCGACATCGACGAGTTCTACGACCCGGACCCGGACGCCGCCGGCAAGACCTACACGCGATTCGGCGGATTCCTCGACGGCATCGACGGATTCGACCCCGAGTTCTTCGGCATCTCCCCACGAGAGGCCGTCTGGATCGAACCGCAACAGCGGCTGATGCTCGAAACCGCATGGGAGGGACTGGAACGCGCCGGGTACTCTCCGGCGAGCCTACGCGGCAGCCGAACCGGCGTCTTCGTCGGCGTGGCCGCCAACGAGTACGCCCACCTGCTGTCGTCGGAGTCCATCGACAAGATCGAGCCGCACTTCATCACCGGCAATGCGCTCAATGCCATCTCCGGGCGTGTCGCCTTCGCGCTGGGACTCGAAGGACCGGCAGTCGCCGTGGACACCGCATGCAGCTCGGCTCTGGTGGCTGTGCATCAGGCCGTACAGGCCCTGCATTCCGGGGACTGCGATCTGGCGCTGGCCGGCGGTGTGAACGTCCTGCTGAGCCCCGTGACAACCGTCGCCGCGTCACGCGCCAGGATGCTGTCCCCCGTGGGGCGGTGCAAGACTTTCGACGCTTCCGCCGACGGCTATGTGCGCAGCGAGGGCTGCGGACTCCTCGTGCTCAAGAGGCTCAGCGACGCGGTGCGTGACGGCGATCGTGTCTGTGCCGTCATCCCCGGCAGCGCGGTGAACCAGGACGGTGCCTCCAGCGGACTGACGGTGCCCAATGGTGGTGCGCAACAACGGCTCATCGGAACGGCGCTGGCTCGTGCCGGTTTGACGGGCGGGGATGTCGACTACCTCGAGGCCCACGGGACGGGTACCCCGCTGGGTGATCCGATCGAGGTGCAGGCGGCCGCCGCCGCCTACGGCGCCTCACGCGACGCGGACCGACCACTGTTGATGGGATCGGTCAAGAGCAACATCGGCCACCTCGAATCCGCTTCTGGGGCAGCAGGTCTGATCAAGGTCGTGTTGTCACTACAGCACGAGGTACTGCCGCAGAGCCTGCACTTCGAGAACCCGTCGCCCCACATTCCGTGGGCCTCGCTGCCGGTGCGGGTCGTGGACGAGGCCGTTGCGTGGCACGCCAACGGCCGGCCACGGCGTGCCGGCGTGAGTTCCTTCGGCTTCACCGGCACGAACGCGCATGTGTTGATCGAAGAGGCGCCACCACGACCGGTCACCGCGAGTGAGGAACCGGACGCCCGCGACCAGCCCGTCCACGTGCTCCCGCTGTCCGCGCGGTCACCGGAAGCGCTGGTGGCGTTGGCACAGCGCTATGAATCCTGGCTGAGTGCCCACCCGGATGTCGACATCGCCGACGTGTGCTTTACCGCAGGGGCGGGCCGTTCGCACTTCGAGCACCGCGCCGCGATGGTCGTGGATTCGGTCGAGAGCGCGCGCCAGGGTCTGTCCGACCTCGCCGACAACCGCACACGACCCGGTGTCCTGCGCGGCGAGCACACCCACCGTCCGACGACGGCGTGGTTGTTCACCGGGCAGGGCAGCCAGTACCCGGGGATGGCGCGTCAGCTGTTCGACGCCGAACCGGTCTTCGCCGACACCGTGACGCGGTGCGCGGACGCTGTCGCGGACTTGCTGCCGCAGCCCTTGCTGCAGGTGCTGTTCGCCACCGACCGCGAGACCGGAGAACGGTTGCGGCACACGTCGTATGCGCAGCCTGCGCTCTTCGCCGTCGAAATGGGACTGGCGCGCCTGTGGCAGTCGTGGGGCATCCAGCCCGACGTGGTGCTCGGCCACAGCGTGGGCCAGTACGCGGCGGCCTGCGTGGCCGGAGTGTTCAGCCTCGAAGACGGCGCACGACTGATGGCCGAACGCGGCCGGATGTTCGGCAGCCTGCCCGACGGTGGACGGATGGTGGCGATATTCGCCGACGCCAAGCACGTCGAGGAGATCGCCGGCGAGTTCCCGCGGGTGTCGGTCGGCGCCTACAACGGACCGAACACCGTGCTGTCGGGTCCGGGCGAGGATCTGTCGCAGGTCGTGGACAGATTCACCGACGACGGCATCCGCTGCACCTGGCTGGAGACCAGCCACGCCTTCCACTCGGAACTGCTGGATCCGGTACTCGACGACTTCGAGTCCTTCGCAGCGCAGTTCGAGTTCGCAGCCCCCACGCTGCCACTGATCTGCAACCGCACCGGTGCCGTGCTCACGCCTCAGACACCGCTCGACGCGCAATACTGGCGGCGGCACTCCCGCCAGCCGGTGCAGTTCGCCGAGAGTGTTCGCACCGCTGCGGCGCTGGGATGCTCGGTGCTGATGGAGATCGGTCCGCAACCGGTGTTGACCGGTGCCGCAGTGCAGGTCTGGCCGGAGCACGTGGCGGCTCCGCGGGCGGTCGCCTCGCTGCGCAAAGGCGTCGGCGACCGTCGCCAGATGGCCGAGGCACTGGCCGGGGCCTACGTCGGCGGTCACCGACCCGGCTTCGCCGCGCTGCACCGTGGGACCCGCGCCGCGCTCGAACTGCCCACCTACCCGTTCCAGCGTCGCCGGTTCTGGCCCAAGACGTCCAGCATCTCCGTTGACGGTCCCGCCGTGTCCGGAATCCTCGGGAGCGCAAAGGAGCTCGCCTCCGGCGACACCGTGTACACCAGCAGGTTGTCGGTCAAATCGCAGCCGTGGCTGTCCGACCACGTCATCTACGGCACCGTCGTCGTCCCCGGGGCGACGTACGCGGCGATGGCGTTGGCCGCGGCCGGTCCACCGGCGCATGTGAAGGACGTATTCTTCTACGAGCCGATCATCCTGCCCGAGAAGAGCTCCCGCGAGGTGCAGCTCACGCTGCATCCGCTCGACGGTGACGGCGAATGGAGTTTCCAGGTTCACAGCCGCCCGCACGGTGAGCGCGGCGCCGAGTGGTCGTTGAACGCCGACGGCACCGTCGCGAGCGGTGTCGCCGAGCGCACCGACGAGTCTGCGTCCCAGGATGATCCGGTCGACGAGGCGATCGAGCGGTGCCACCGCATGCGCCCGCAGGAGTTGTTCGAGACCTTCGCCGACATGGAGCTGGCATGGGGCCCGACCTGGTCGGGTTCCCTGAAGTCGCTGTGGCTGGGCGAGGGTGAGGCGATCGGCGACGTCCTTGTCGGTGAGAAACTCGCCGAACAACTCGGCAGCGAACCGATGCACCCGGTGCTGATGGATTTGTGCACCGGCGTCGCCTTCCCGGCGTTCCCGGCGCTTCTCGCGGCCGAGCAGGGGGTGAGCGATCTGTTCCTGCCCCTGCGGTACGGGCAGGTGACACTTCGCGAGCGGATGCCTCGGCGGTTCTACTGCCGCGCCCGGTGGCACAACAGCGAACTGGACAGCGAAACACAGGTTTTCGACCTCGATTTCGTCAGCCGGGATGGCCGCCCGCTCGGGGGGATTCGCGAGTTCACGGTCAAACGCGCCCCCCGCGAGGCGTTGCTTCGCGGCCTCGGCGGGGATGCCACCCGGCTGCTCTACACCCTCGGCTGGCACGAGGTGCCGCCGCCGGCATCACCGGGGGGGGCCACGGTGAGTGGTACCTGGCTGATCGCCGGATTCGACGAGCTGGCCGCGACGCTGCCGGGCTGCATCCCGTTCGACCGGACCACCGATCCGGAGCCCCTGGGACAGCTGTTGGCACAGGCCCACGAACGCGGTATCCCGTTCTCCGGCGTCGTGTGGCGCAGCGCCGCGCCGGGCGCGGCAGAGTCGAGTGCAGATGTCACCACCCGGCTCGAGACCGAGATCTCCAACCTGCTCAGCGCTGTGCACACCGTGCAACGCGGCGAAGTCAAACTGCCCGGGGGGTTGTGGATCCTCACCGACCGGGCCGTGGCATGCGAATCCGGCGAGCCCGTCGACCCGGTACAGGCGGCGCTGTGGGGCTTCGGGCGGACCGTGGTCAACGAGGAACCGGCGCTGCGCTGCAAACTCGTCGACTGTGACGGCTCACCGGAAGCGGTCCGCGCGCTGTCCGGCCTGCTGGCGACACCGATCGACGAGCCGGAACTCGCGATGCGACAAGGGAAGTTGCTCGCTTCGCGGCTGTTGCCCTGGGCACGCAGCGGCCATCTCACGGTGCCGCGATCGACCGACTACGTGCTGGCTCCGACCGAACGTGGCGCCATCGACAACCTGCGGCTGACCGAGACGGACGTCGTGCCGCCGGCCGAGGGTTACGTGCAGGTCCGGGTCGAGGCCGCAGGCCTCAACTTCCGGGACGTGCTCAACGTGCTCGGTCTCTACCCGGGAGATCCCGGGCCGATCGGCGGCGACTTCGCCGGCACCGTCACCCAGCTGGGGGACGGCTTCACCGGACTCGAGGTGGGTCAGCGCGTCTACGGCTTCATGCAGGGCGCGTTCTCCAGCCGGTTCAATGTGCCGGCCCAGCTGCTGGCGCCGATTCCCGACGGGGTGAGCGCGGTCGATGCCGCCACGATTCCCGCCGCGGCGCTGACGGCCCGGCTGGCCTTCGACTGGGCGCAGCTCGAGCCCGGCGACCGAGTGCTCATCCACGCTGCCAGCGGTGGCGTCGGGCTGGCCGCCATCCAGATGGCCCAGCAGCAGGGCGCCGTCGTCTTCGCCACCGCGAGCACCTACAAGCGCTCAACGCTGCGCAAGATGGGTGTGGAATACGTATATGACTCGCGCACAACGGATTTCGCCGACCAGATCCTGGCGGACACCGGCGGTGCCGGTGTCGACGTTGTGCTCAACAGCCTGACAAACGAGGGGTTCATCGAGGCGACCGTGCGCGCCACCGCCGAGAACGGCCGGTTCGCCGAGATCGCCAAACGCGACATCTGGACGCATGAGCAGATGGCTGCGGCCCGTCCGGACATCTCCTACGAGATCGTGGCGCTCGACACGGTGACGCTCATGGAGCCCGACCGCATCCGGGGCCTCCTGGGTGAGGTGTCACACGGGCTGGACAAGGGTGAGTGGGCGCCTCTGCCTGCCGAGATCTACCCCGTGACCGAGGCCAGGGCGGCGTTCCGCCGCATGCAGCAGGCGCGGCACATCGGCAAGATCGTGCTTCAGATGCCCGACCCGCTGCAGCCGCGCGCCGACCGCACCTACCTGATCACCGGCGGACTCGGTGCGATCGGCCTGCACACCGCGTCATACCTGGCCCAACTCGGTGCCGGCGACATCGTGCTGACCAGCCGGCGCGCCCCCGACGCGGACGCCCAACGGGCGATCGACGACATCGCCGAGCGCCACCGTTGCCGCGTCCACACCTTCACGGCCGACGTCGGCGAAGAGTCCCAGGTCGTCGAGCTGCTGGAGCGCATCCGCGCAGAGTTGCCTCCGCTCGCCGGTGTGGCACATCTGGCCGGTGTGCTCGACGACGCGCTGTTGTCGCAGCAGAGCATGGATCGATTCCGGACGACGTTGGCGCCCAAGGCGTTCGGCGCTTGGCACCTGGACCGTCTGACGCGCGACGACGATCTGGACTTCTTCATCGTGTCCTCTTCGGTGTCCAGCCTGTTCGGTTCGCCCGGTCAGTCCAACTACGCCACCGCCAACGCGCTGCTCGACGGCCTGGTCGCGCAGCGAAGGGCGCACGGCTTGCCCGCCACCGGCGTCAACTTCGGTCCCTGGGCTCAGGGCGGCATGGCCTCGTCGGAGGCCGCGACCGCCAATATCAGTGCCCAGGGCCTGATTCCGCTGGAGCCCACGGCCGCGCTCGGCGCCCTCGCCGGGGTCGTCGCCAACGGCACCGGCCAGGCCGCCGTCATCAAGGCCAACTGGCAGCGGGCCGCGAAGGTGCTGGGCAGTTCGCGTCCCCCGATCCTCGACCTCGTGCTGCCGAGCGCCGCCGGGGAGCCGGCCGGTGACAGCGAACTGCTTCGGCAGCTGCAGGAGATACCGGTGCCGCAGCGCGCCGGTTTCGTGACCGAGTTCCTGCAGCGCGAGGTGCAGAACTTCCTGCGGCTGGCGCAGCCGCCCGCCGCCACCAGCCGGTTCCTCGACCTGGGCACGGATTCACTGATGGCGATCGAACTGCGCAACCGGTTGCATAGCCAGTTCGGCGGCGCGTTCACGATCAACGCCACCGCGGTGTTCGACTACCCGACCATCGGAGGGCTTGCCGAGTATCTCGTGGGTCAGTTGCCGGATGCCGAGACTCCGGAACCGTCGCAGGAGGAGAAACCCGGTCCGGATCCGGAGCCGGCGGACGGCTGAGCGGTCGTGACGCCGTTATCTGCGGTGCGGTAGGAGCCCGGAAACCGCTAACCAGCGTCGGCGTGATGAGTGTCACACTCATGAGAACCTGCTGCTCAGCGCGGCATTCCGGACAAGTGGGCGGGCTCGGCCAACTGCCCGGTTGATTAGACGGTGAAAATTGCTCGGCACCGCTTTGCGTTGCAGTTACCGGACGGTATAGTCGGGCACAGTTACTGGTGGGTAACTTAGCCATGAGTACCCAACCGCAGGTGGCATTTTCTCATCGAGGAGGCAACATGAGCCACTACAAGAGCAATGTTCGTGACCAGGTGTTCAACCTGTTCGAGGTGCTCGGCGTCGACAAGGCTCTCGGTCAGGGCGAATACAGCGACCTGGACGCCGATACGACCCGCGAGATGCTCGGCGAGATCGCACGCCTGGCGGAGGGTCCGATCGCCGCATCGTTCGTCGACGGCGACCGCAACCCCCCGGTGTTCGACCCCGAGACCCACACGGTGAAGCTCCCCGAGGCGTTCAAGAAGTCGATGCGCACCCTGTTCGAGGGCGGCTGGGACAAGGTCGGCATGCCAGAGAACCTCGGCGGCATTCCGATGCCCCGGGCGCTGCAGTGGGCCCTGATCGAGCACATCCTCGGCGCCAACCCCGCCGCGTACATGTACGCCATGGGCGGCGGTATGGCACAAATCTTCCACGACAACGGCACCGACGAGCAGAAGAAGTGGGCCACGCTGGCCGCCGAGCGCGGCTGGGGTGCCACGATGGTGCTCACCGAGCCCGATGCCGGTTCCGATGTCGGCGCCGGTCGCACGAAGGCCGTCCAGCAGCCTGACGGCTCGTGGCACATCGACGGCGTCAAGCGGTTCATCACCTCCGCCGACTCCGATGACCTGTTCGAGAACATCTTCCACCTGGTGCTGGCCCGCCCCGAGGGCGCAGGCCCGGGCACCAAGGGTCTGTCGCTGTTCTTCGTGCCGAAGTTCCTCTTCGACTTCGAGACCGGTGAACTGGGCGAGCGCAACGGCGCCTTCGTCACGAACGTCGAGCACAAGATGGGCCTGAAGGTCTCGGCCACCTGCGAGCTGACCTTCGGCCAGCACGGGATTCCCGCCAAGGGCTGGCTGGTCGGCGAGGTGCACAACGGCATCGCGCAGATGTTCGACGTCATCGAGCAGGCGCGCATGATGGTCGGTACCAAGGCCATCGCCACCCTGTCGACCGGTTATCTCAACGCGCTCGAGTACGCCAAGGAGCGCATCCAGGGCGCCGACATGACGCAGATGACCGACAAGACCGCCCCTCGCGTGACCATCACCCACCACCCGGACGTGCGCCGTTCGCTGATGACCCAGAAGGCCTATGCCGAGGGTCTGCGTGCGCTGTACCTGTTCACCGCCACCTACCAGGACGTCGAGGTGGCCCAGGCCGTCCACGGTGTCGACAGCGATCTCGCTCTTCGGGTCAACGACCTGCTGCTGCCCATCGTCAAGGGTGTCGGCTCGGAGCAGGCCTACGCGAAGCTGACCGAGTCGCTGCAGACCTTCGGTGGTTCGGGCTTCCTGCAGGACTACCCGATCGAGCAGTACATCCGCGACGCGAAGATCGACTCTCTCTACGAGGGCACCACCGCCATCCAGGCGCAGGACTTCTTCTTCCGCAAGATCGTCCGCGACAAGGGTGTGGCGCTGGCCCACGTCGCCGGGCAGATCGAGGAGTTCGTCAAGTCCGAGACGGGCAACGGCCGGCTCAAGGCCGAGCGTGTTCTGCTGGCGACCGCGCTGGCCGACGTGCAGTCGATGGCGGCCTCGCTGACCGGCTACCTGATGGCGGCCCAGGAGGACCCGAAGGAGCTGTACAAGGTCGGGCTCGGGTCGGTCCGGTTCCTGATGAGCGTCGGTGACCTGGTCATCGGGTGGCTGCTGCAGAAGCAGGCCGCTGTGGCGATCGAGGCACTCGACGCCGGTGCGACCGGTGGCGAGAAGTCCTTCTACGAGGGCAAGCTCGCGGTGGCGTCGTTCTTCGCGAAGAACTTCCTGCCGCAGCTGACCAGCACCCGTCAGGTCGTCGAGACCCTCGACAACGAGATCATGGAACTCGACGAAGCCGCTTTCTGATCCGTCTTCACGCGCTCGAGGCCCCCGCTGCGGCGGGGGCCTCTTGCGTTGTGGGGCCGGATCTCCGCGAGCAGACGCAGAATCGCGTGATTCCTCGTCGCGCAACGCGATTCTGTGTCTGCTCGCGGAAGGGTCAGGAGGCTGATCCCACGCTATGTGGGCGCATAAGGGCGGGTCCGGGAGGACATTGGGGGCGTCTTCACTGTGTCTCGCGCCGCCGGTTCTTCACCCCTGCACCGGCTATTTGGATCAGTCACTCCCGAACCCGTCGTGCGCTCGATTCTACGCCTCAGGATCCCCTCAGACCAGAGGTGCACGCGGTCGACCGCAAGAAGGTGGCCCCGTGTTGCCGTCGGGTCGGGGGGTCAGACGACAACACGGAGCTATCCGGTGTATCGGCGGGGGCGACGGGGGCGTTACACGTCTGCGCGGAAAACTTTCAGCAACGTTCTCAGGCCTCGAGGATCGCGGCCACGCCCTGCCCGCCTGCGGCACAGATCGAGATCAGGCCGCGCACCGGCTGGCCGGTCTGCTTCCGCTTCTCCGCCAGCTGCTTGGCCAGCTGCGCCACGATGCGCCCGCCGGTCGCGGCGAACGGATGCCCGGCCGCCAGCGACGACCCGTTGACGTTGAGCTTGCTGCGGTCGATAGACCCCAGCGCGCTGTCCAACCCCAGCCGCTCCTTGCAGTACTCCTCGGACTCCCACGCCTGCAGGTGTGCCAGCACCACCGACGCGAACGCCTCGTGGATCTCGTAGAAGTCGAAGTCCTGCAGGGTCAGGCCGTTGCGGGCGAGCAGCCGCGGCACCGCGTAGGTGGGCGCCATCAGCAGGCCGTCGCGTCCGTTGACGTAGTCCACCGCGGCGGTCTCCCCGTCGACGTAGTACGCCAGCGGCTCGATCGAATGCTGCTGTGCCCACTCCTCCGACGCCAGCAGCGCCACCGACGCACCGTCGGTCAAGGGCGTGGAGTTGCCCGCGGTCATGGTGGCGTCGCCGTGGCGTACGCCGAAGACCGGCTTGAGCTTGGCCAGCTTCTCGGCCGACGAATCCGCGCGCAGGTTGTTGTCGCGGTAGACGCCGAGGAACGGCGTGACGAGATCGTCGAAGAAGCCCCTGTCGTAGGCGGCGGCCATGTTGCGGTGGCTGGCCGCGGCGAGCTCGTCCTGCTCGACGCGCTTGATGCCCATCTCCTTGGCCGTGATGGCGGCGTGCTCACCCATGGACATGCCGGTGCGGGGTTCGCTGTTGACGGGGATCTCGATGCCGACGGCAGCGGGCAGCTTGCCGACGAGTTTGAGGCGGTCGAGGTTGGATTTGGCGCGCCGCAGGCCCAGCAGGGTCTTGCGCAGGTCGTCACCGAAGGCGATCGGGGCGTCCGAGGTGGTGTCGACTCCGCCGGCCGCCGCCGCCTCGTACCGTCCGGCCGCGATGCCGTCGGCCGCGGCGATGGTCGCCTGCAGGCCGGTCCCGCAGGCCTGCTGGATGTCGAAGGCGGGCGTGTACGACGACAGCGCACTGCCCAGCACACACTCACGCATCAGGTTGAAATCGCGGCTGTGCTTGAGCACCGCACCGCCGATGACCGCGCCGAGCTTCTCGCCCTGCAGGTTGAACCGATCGATCAGCCCACCCAGCGCCGCGGTGAACATGTCCTGGTTGGACGCGTTCGCGTAGGCGCCGTCCGAGCGCGCGAAGGGGATCCGATTGCCGCCGAGGACGGCGACCCGTCGCATCGTTCTGCTGTCAGCCACGTTTGCCTCCACTGTCGTTCCGGCTATGTAACACCCGATATTACCCACCGTTATTACTCAGGAGTAAGTTCGGTGGGATCCTCCACTCCGCGGACGAAAGGCAGCAGAAGTGGCCTCCGACATCTATACCCAGATTGTGCACTCGGGCCCCGGTTCGTTCCTCGCCAAACAGCTGGGCATCCCCCAGCCGGAAACGCTGCGCCGTTACCGGGCGGGTGAGGCGCCGCTGCCCGGCGCCCTGCTGATCGCCGGTGAGGGCCGCATCGTCGAACCCCTGCGCGCCGCGTTGGCCGAGGACTACGACGTCGTCGTCAACAACCTCGGCGGCCGGTGGGCCGACAAGTTCGGCGGCCTGGTCTACGACGCCACCGGCATCACCGAACCGGAGGGCCTCAAGGGGCTCTACGAGTTCTTCACGCCGCTGCTGCGCAACCTGACGCCGAACGCCCGCCTCGTCGTCGTCGGATCCGACCCCGAGGAGGCCGCCACCGCGCACGAGCAGATCGTGCAGCGCGCGCTCGAGGGCTTCACCCGCTCACTGGCCAAGGAGTTGCGGCGCGGGGCGACGGCCTCGCTGGTGTACCTGTCACCGCAGGCCAAACCGGCCGCGACCGGCCTCGAGTCGACGATGCGGTTCATCCTGTCCGGGAAATCCGCCTACGTCGACGGCCAGGTCTACCGGGTCGGCGCCGACGACGCCGCCCCGCCGGCCGACTGGGACAAGCCGCTGGCGGGCAAGGTCGCCGTGGTGACGGGCGCAGCGCGCGGAATCGGCGCGACCATCGCCGAGGTGTTCGCCCGGGACGGCGCGCAGGTCGTGGCCGTCGACGTCGAGGGAGCCGCCGAGGATCTCGCCAAGGTCGCCGAGAAGGTCGGCGGCACCGCGCTGACCATCGACGTGACCGCGCCCGACGCCGTCGACCGCATCGCCGAGCATGTGCGCGACCATCACGGCGGGAAGCTCGACGTCCTGGTCAACAACGCCGGCATCACCCGCGACAAGCTGCTGGCCAACATGGACGAGGGACGCTGGGACGCGGTCATCGCCGTCAACCTGCTCGCGCCGCTGCGATTGACCGAAGGCCTGGTCGACAGCGGAACGCTCGGCGAAGGCGGCCGGGTGATCGGCCTGTCCTCGATGGCGGGGATCGCCGGTAACCGCGGTCAGACGAACTATGCGACCACCAAGGCCGGGATGATCGGTCTCACCGATGCGCTCGCGGAGAAGCTGCACGACAAGGGCATCACCATCAACGCCGTCGCACCCGGGTTCATCGAGACGAAGATGACCGAAGCGATCCCGCTGGCCACCCGTGAGGTGGGCCGTCGACTCAACTCGCTCTACCAGGGCGGTCAGCCGGTCGACGTCGCCGAGACCATCGCCTACTTCGCCAGCCCCGCGTCGAATGCGGTGACCGGCAACACCATTCGGGTGTGCGGCCAAGCCATGCTGGGGGCCTGACGTGAGCGGACAGCCCAGCGGCACCCGGAACCTGTTGCGCGCGGCGGCCGGGGCGCTGCCGTTCATCCCCCGCGGCGAATCGCTGCCGGATCGCACGCTGACCGTCGACGAGTTGGCGATCGAACCCGCCAACGTCGCCGCCTACGCCGATGTCACGGGACTGCAGTTCGGCGACACGGTGCCGCTGACCTACCCGTTCGCGCTGACGTTCCCGACGGTCATGTCACTGATCACGGGATTCGACTTCCCTTTCGCCGCAATGGGATCGGTGCACATCGAGAACCACATCACCCAGCACCGGCCGATTTCCGTCGGGGACACCGTCTCCGCCGAGGTGCACGCGGAGAACCTGCGTGAGCACCGGCGCGGTCTGCTGGTCGACGTGGTGACCGACGTCAACGTCGGCGACGACCTGGCGTGGCATCAGGTGACGACGTTCCTGCACCAGCAGCGCACCAGCCTGTCCGATCAGCCGAAGCCACCGCCGCAGAAACAGCCCAAGCTACCTCCGCCGAACGCGCTGCTGAACATCACCGCCGGCCAGATCAGGCATTACGCATCGGTCGGCGGCGACCACAACCCGATTCACACGAATCCCATTGCGGCCAAACTGTTCGGGTTCCCCACGGTGATCGCCCACGGGATGTTCTCGGCGGCGGCGGTGCTGGCCAACATCGAGGGCCAACTGCCCAAGGCGGTGCAGTATTCGGTGCGCTTCGGCAAACCGGTGGTGCTGCCCGCCAAGGCGGGGCTCTACGTCGACCGCACCAACGACGGCGGCTGGGACCTCACGCTGCGCAACAAGAAGGGTGAACCGCACCTGACGGGCACGGTGCGCGCTCTCTAGCACCGAAACTCGGGAAACAGCAGAACCGCCCGGCCTCGATCTTTTACAGTGCTGCGGTGACCACAGCAAAGGTTCCACCGGTTCGCCTGGCCCGTGCTGTCGAGCGGTTCCGGTACGTCCTCGACCGCCTGCACCAGCGCAGCGCACCCCCGTCTGCGGTGATGCTGGAGAAGATCCTCGGCGCGTGGATTGCCCAGGGCATCACGGTGGCGGCCGACCTGAAGGTGGCCGACGCGCTCGCCGATGGGCCGTTGTCGATCGACGACCTGGCCCGGCGGGTCGGCGCGAATCCCGACGCGCTGGCGCGGTTGATGCGGGCACTGATCGGTGAGGGCGTCTTCGCGCAGCGCCGCGACGGCCGATACGCGTTGAACGCCCTCGGCGCCACCCTGCGCACCGATGGGCCCATGTCGGTCGCCGGGATGGCGCGAATGGTCGGCCACCCCTCGCACCGGGAGCACTGGAGCCAGTTGCTCGACGCGATCCGCACGGGTGAGGCGACCATGCCCAAGCTGCGCGGTATGCCCGGCTTCGAGTACCTCGTCGCAAACCCCGAACTCGGCGAGATCTTCAACCACGCCATGACCAACCTCTCCGAGGCTGCGGTGGTGCCGCTGACCGCCGCCTACGACTTCACTCCGTTCGGCACGGTCGTCGACGTCGGTGGCGGCCACGGCCGGTTTCTCTCGGCGATCCTGGAGGCCACTCCGTCGGCGCGCGGTGTGCTCTACGACCTTCCGCAGGTCGTCGAGGGAGCCCCCGAACTGCTGCGCAGGCACGGGGTCGCCGACCGGGTCGAGATCGCCGGCGGCTCGTTCTTCGACAGCGTCCCCGCCGGCGGCGACGCCTACGTCGCCAAGAACGTGATCCACGACTGGCCCGACGACCAGGCGCTGACCATCTTGCGCAATGTGCGCGCCGCCGCGGACCCGGGCGCCGTCCTGCTGCTGGCCGAGTTCGTCATCCCCGACCACCACCGTGCGTTCATCGGGAATTGGACGGACATGGAGATGCTGATGGCGACCGCCGCCCGGGAGCGCACCGAAGCGGAGTATCGAAAACTGTACGAGGAGGCGGGTTTTCAGCTGACCCGCGTGGTGCCGACAGTCGCCCCGATCAGCCTGATCGAGGGCAGGGCGGTCTAGCGGCTACCCCGAGGCGACGGCGGCGTCCCTGGTCTTCCCCGAGTCGCTGCGCTCCTGCCCGCCGGTGTCCGACGGCGTGCCCTTCAGGCCGCGCCAGAACAGGTTGATCATCAGCTCGGCGGCCTCGTCGACGTCGGCGTCGCCGGTGCTGACCCGGGTGGCGATCGCCTCACCCGCGCCCACGAGCGCCACCGCCATCATCTCGAAATCGGTGTCCGGCTCCGGATGACGGGTGCCTTCCTGCAGCAGCCGGCTGACCAGTTCGATGATCCGTTCGCGGCCCTCGCGCACGGTGTGGGCGAAGGCCTGCGAACTGGTCGCCTGCGTGTACAGCACCATCCACGATGCGCGGTTGGTGTCGATGTAGGTCAGGAACGACAGCACCGCGTTGCGCAGGAGGTCCCGCGCACCCTGCGAGAAGTCGATCTTGCTGCGCACCTCGTCGACGAACCGGCTGAGCTCGCGGTCCAGGCAGGCACCGAAGAGCTCCTCCTTGGAGCCGTAGTAGAGGTAGAGCATCGGCTTGGAGATCTGCGCCTCGGCGGCGATGGCGTCCATCGAGGTCTCGTGATAACCGTTCACCGAGAACATCTGAACGGCCGCGTCGAGCATCTGCTGCTCGCGCACCGCGCGTGGCAAACGCTTCGTCCCACCGGCCATCGTTCAAGGGTAAGCAATCGGCCGCCCCGGGGCCGACTCAGTGTCGCGAACTCCGGGCGGACCATACGCCGCGCGCCTTGTGCGCATTTTCGACACCAGGGTTGTGCAAACGCTTGGAGAAGGCTGATTCAACGACCATGGTGACGAAGACGAGAACAAGGGCGCGCATGGGTGAGGGAGGGCCGGCGGATGATCGGTGAAGCTACGCCGACTGGTGACCGCCCCGACGTATTCTCCGGCGTGCGCGACGACGTGCCCGACGCGCTCGCCCGGCACCTGCGCGCCGTCCACCTCATCGACCACCACGTCCACGGCACCTTCACCCGGGCCGTCGACCGGGCCGGTTTCGAGGCGGCGATCAACGAGGGGTCCACCGATCCGGTGCCCGCGTTCATGACGCAATTCGATTCACCGCTCGGCCTGGCAATTCGCCGGTGGTGCGCCCCGGTGCTCGGCCTGGAATCACTCACCGGCGCCGACGAATACTGGTTTCGGAGGGCGCAATTCGGGCCGGACGAGCTGACGGAGCGTTTCCTGCGGGCAGCGGGCGTGGCGCGCTGGGTGGTCGACACCGGATTCAAGGGTGACCAGATCACCACACCCGCACAGATGACGGCACTCAGCGACATCCCGTCGTCGTCGGTCCTACGGCTGGAACGGCTGACCGAGGACCTCCTCGAAGCCGGGATCTCGCCGCAGGAGTACCCCGAAGCGTTCCGGGCAGCACTCGACGACGCCGTCACGGACCCGCACACCGTCGGGGTGAAGACCATTGCCGCGTATCGCACCGGATTCGACGTCGACTGGTCACGTCCGCCGGACGCAGATGTCGCCGCGGCGGCGGACCGGCTCGTGGCGCGGGGCGGCGAGTTGCGCGTCGACGATCCCGTGCTGATCGCGTTCGGGGTGCACGAGGCCGCCGAGCGCGGGCGGCCCATTCAGGTCCACGTCGGATTCGGTGACCGCGATCTGGACCTGAACCGCACCGATCCGCTGCTGCTGTTGCCGCTGCTGCGCACGATCACCCCGGTTCCCGTCATGTTGCTGCACTGCTACCCGTTCCACCGCCAGGCCGGTTACCTCGCCCAGGCGTTCGACCACGTGCACTTCGACGTCGGGTTGGCGATCAACTTCCTGGGCGTGCGGTCGACGTCGCTGGTCGCGGAAGCACTGGATACTGCGCCGTTCGCCAAACAGCTGTATTCGTCGGACGCGTTCGGGCCACCGGAGCTGCACCTGCTGGGGTCGGTGCTGTGGCGGCGCGCGATGGGCCTGGTGCTGGGCGACTGGATCCGCACCGGCGCCTGCACCGAGGAAGACGCCATCCGGATCGTCGACATGATCGGGGTGCACAACGCAGCACGGGTGTACGGTCTGACCTAAGTGGACTACAGTCCGATTAGGGACGTCGACGCACAGGAGGGCCCGATGACCGAACTCGACAAGGACGCGCTGACTGCGGATCCGGAGGCGCTAGGTGCGTTCAACCGCCGCATCGTCGAGGAGTTCCGCACCAACGCAGGAGACGTTCCCAGCGTGCCGGGCGGCGCGTTGCTGTTGCTGCACACGACCGGCGCGAAGTCAGGCGAACCGCGGCTGACGCCACTGGCGTATCTCGACGTCGAGCACGGGTGGGTCGTCCCCGGCTCGTCGCTTGGCTCGGACAAGAACCCGGCGTGGGTGCACAACCTGCGGGCAAATCCGCAGGCCCGCGTCGAGGTCGGCACGGACGAGTACGACGTCATCGCGCGGGAACTGCACGACGGCGAGCGGGAGGCGCTGTTCGCGGCGTTCGCCCAGCGCGCGCCGGCGCTTGCGCAGCACCAACAGCACACCGAACGCGTCATCCCGCTCTTCGAGCTCCGACGGACGACACCATGACAACGTGCCGTGCGGTCACCACAGCCGGCCGACGGGCCCGCGAGCCGCTCAGCCGCCGCAGCGCGGATTCGGGCCCTTGACCGCCGCGACCCGCAGCACCGACTGATCGACCCGCGCCATCGTCAGCTCGCCGTCGGCCAACGCCTGCTCGAGCCGGTCGAGCACCGCGGGCACCTCGGCCGTCGTCACCCACAGCGCGGTGTCGGCACCGGCCTGCAGAGCGCGCAACGCCGCGTCGGCCACCCCGTACCGGTCGGTGATCGCCCGCATGCCGGAGATGTCGTCGGTGAACACCGGGCCGTTGAACGGCGGGCCGCCGTAACCGCCCGAACGCAGCAGCGCGTACGCCGCCGGGCTCAGGCTCGCCGGATCGCCGCCGGTCAGGCCGGGGACCTGCATGTGGCCGACCATCACACCGACCGGCGCCTGCGACGTGAGCGTGCGGTACGGGATGAGGTCGCGGTTCTGCAGTTCCTCGACCGGCGGGGTGACGACACCCTCGGCGTGCGAGTCGCCCGAGGCGTTGCCGTGGCCGGGGAAGTGCTTGAGCACCGGCAGGACGCCGGCGTCCCGCAGCCCACGGGCGTACGCGCCGGCGTATTCGGTGACGGTCTGCGGGTCGGCGCCGAAGGACCGGTCACCGATCACGGTGTTCGCCCCGGCGTCGGTGATGTCGACGACGGGTGCGAAGTCGATCGTCACGCCGAGGCGCCGCATCGCCTGACCGCGCTGCAGCGCGATGCCGTAGACCTCGTCGGGCGTCGAACTCTGCGCCAGTGCACGCGCCGACGGCTGGCTGCCGATCAGCCCGGCCAGCCGCGACACCCGGCCGCCCTCCTCGTCGACGCTGACCGCCAGCGGAAGCGGCGCCGCGCCCCCCGCGATCTCGGCCAGCGGGGCACCGAGCATCGACAAATCGGTCCAGCTGCCGATCATGATGCCGCCGATGTGATGGGTGTCGACCACCGCGCGGGCGTCGGCGGCATCGGAGACGCCGACCATCAGCAGTTGGGCGAGCTTGTCCCGCGTCGACAGTTCGGAGAGCACCGCGGCGCCCTGTCCGCACGCCGGGGCGCCGGGCGCCAGGGGGATCGGCGCCTTCAACGGGACGTTCGGGACGGCGGCGCTGCTGGTTTCCTGGGGCGCCGGTGCCGCCACGGGTTGCTGTGACGGCGACGAACACGCCAGCACTCCCGACGTCGCGACCAGTACGCACAGTCCTCGGGTCCAAGCCATGGGGCCTGACACTAACGGCTCCGGCAGCAGGGGTCGATCCCCTAAGGTCTGAGGAGAACCAGGAGGTGTGATGACCGCCGAAGCCGACGACTTGGCCGCGGAGGTCGCCCCTGAGGTCATGATGATCGCCTACGACGGCACCCGCAACGCCCGCCGCGCCGTGCACTACGCCGGCCGGTTCCTCTCCGCCAATCGCGCGGTCCTGCTCACGGTGTGGACCCCGGCGTCGCGCGCGACCGAACCGGTGGCGGTCGATCTCGACGGCCCGCCGGACCCCGCGGACGTCGACGACGTGGACATCGCCCACGCCGACGCCCAGAGCACCAACGCCGAGGGCGTCGCGCTCGCCCGTTCCGCCGGTCTGGCGGCCGAACCACTGTGCGTCCCGACGATGAGCACGGTGTGGAACACGATCATCGAGACCGCCGACGCGCTGGACGCCGATCTGATCGTCACCGGCACGCGCGGCACCACCGGCCTGCGCTCGCTGCTGCAGTCCAGCGTCGCCGACCGGGTGCTGCGGCACGGGCACCGTCCGGTGCTCATCGTGCCTCCGGGCCGCTGACCGGCCGCATGCTAGTTTTGGCCCCATGGATCGGTTCATCGTCCCCGCCGCGGCCAGCATCGTCGTCGGCCTGCTGCTCGGGGCGGCGGCCGTGTTCGGGGTGACGTTGATGGTGCAGGAGGACAGTAAGCCTCCCCTGCAAGCGGGCGATCCGGCGTCATCGGTGCTCAACAGGGTCGAGTACGGCGACAGAAGTTAGTTCCCGGGTCGCGGCTCATTCGGCCGTAGCCGCTGACGCAGTCCCGCCGCTGTCGCGGCGATGGCTGTGGGTGGCCGCCGCGGTGGCCCTCGTCCTGACTTTCGCCCAGTCACCCGGACAGATCTCACCCGACACCAAACTCGATCTCACCGCCAATCCGCTGAGGTTCCTCGCCCGCGCCGCGAACCTGTGGAACAGCGACCTGCCGTTCGGGCAGGCCCAGAACCAGGCGTACGGCTACCTGTTCCCGCACGGCACGTTCTTCCTCGCCGGTGACCTCCTCGGGCTGCCCGGATGGGTGACGCAGCGGCTGTGGTGGGCGCTGCTGCTGACCGTCGGGTTCTGGGGTGTGGTCCGGGTCGCCGAGGCGCTCGGCCTGGGCAGCCCCACCTCCCGCGTCATCGGTGCGGTCGCCTACACCCTGTCGCCGCGGGTGCTGACCACCTTGGGCGCACTGTCGTCGGAGACGCTGCCGATGATGCTGGCGCCCTGGGTGCTGCTGCCGGTGATCTATGCCCTCCGCGGACAGGGCTCGACGCGGATGCTGGCCGCCCGCTCGGCGGGCGCGATCGCGCTGATGGGTGCGGTGAACGCCGTCGCCACCCTCACCGGCTGCCTGGCCGCGGTGCTGTGGTGGGCGTGCCACCGGCCCAACGGACTGTGGGTGCGGTTCACCGCGTGGTGGTTCGGCTGCGCCGCGCTCGCCGTGCTGTGGTGGGTGATCCCGCTGCTTCTGCTCGGCAAGATCAGCCCGCCGTTCCTCGACTTCATCGAATCCTCCGGTGTGACCACGCAGTGGATGTCGCTCACGGAGATGCTGCGCGGCACCGGCAGCTGGACACCGTTCGTCGCACCCACCGCGACGGCCGGTTCGACGCTGGTCACCGGCACGCTGTCGGTACTGGCGACGACGCTGGTGGCCGCGGCGGGGCTGGCCGGTCTGGCGCTGCGGTCGATGCCGGCCCGCGGCCGGTTGATCACCATGCTGCTGGTCGGGGTGGCGCTGCTCGCGGCGGGTTACTCCGGTGGGCTGGGCTCGCCGATCGCGTCGGCGGTTCAGGCGTTCCTCGACGGTGACGGCACCCCGCTGCGCAATCTGCAGAAGCTCGACCCGGTGTTGCGGCTGCCGCTGGCGCTGGGCGTGGTCCATCTGCTGGCCCGCATCCCCTTGCCCGGCAGCGCGCCGCGGCCGGTGTGGCTGCAGGCGTTCGCCCATCCCGAACGTGACCGGCGGGTGGCAGTGGGCATCGTCGTCCTCGCCGCCCTGGCCGCGGGCACCTCGCTGGCGTGGACGGGCCGGCTGACCGCCCCGGGAGCGTTCACCGCCATCCCGGACTACTGGCACGAGACCGCGGCGTGGCTGGACGCCAACAACACCGGTGACCCCACGGCGGGGCGGGTGCTGGTGGCGCCGGGGGCACCGTTCGCCACCCAGGTGTGGGGCAGCAGCCACGACGAACCCCTGCAGGTTCTCGGCCAAAGCCCTTGGGGTGTGCGGGATTCGATACCGCTGACCCCGCCGGAGACCATCCGCGCCCTCGATTCGGTGCAGCGCCTGTTCGCCGCGGGCCGCCCCTCCGCGGGACTCGCAGACACCCTTGCGCGCCAAGGAATTTCGTACATCGTGGTGCGCAACGACCTCGACCCCGAGTCGTCCCGCTCCGCGCGGCCCGTGCTGGTGCACCGCGCGATCGACGGCTCACCCGGACTGAGGCGGGTCGCGCAGTTCGGTGACCCGGTCGGCGCAGGCACCCTCGAGGGCTTCGTCTCCGACAGCGGACTGCGGCCCCCCTATCCGGCCGTCGAGATCTATCGCGTTGACACCCAACAGAATCCGTCGGCGCCGTACCTCGTCGACGCCGAGGCGATGGCACGGGTCGACGGTGCGCCCGAGGCACTGCTGCGCCTCGACGAACGCCGTCGCCTGCTCGACCGGCCGCCCCTGGGCCCGATGCTGCTGACCGCCGACGCCGAACGCGCCGGGCTACCCGCGCCGCTGGTGACCGTCACCGACACCCCGGCCGCGCGGGAGACCGACTACGGCCGCGTCGACGACCATTCGTCGGCGATCCGCACCCCCGACGATGCGCGGCACACCTTCAACCGGGTGCCCGACTACCCGTCCGACGGTGCCGACCTCGTCTACGGCCGGTGGACCGGCGGCCGGTTGTCCGTGTCGAGTTCGGCGGCCGACTCGACCGCACTGCCGAGCGTCGCGCCCGCCACCGGTCCGACCGCGGCCATCGACGCCGACACGTCGACGAGCTGGGTGTCCAACGCTCTGCAGGCCGCGCTCGGGCAGTGGCTGCAGGTCGACTTCGACAAACCCGTCACCAACGCCACCATCACCATCACGCCCAGCGCCACCGCGGTCGGCGCGCAGATCCGGCGAATGGAGGTGGCGACCGTCAACGGCACCAGCACCCTGCGCTTCGAGGAGGCCGGCAAACCGCTGACGGTGGCTCTCCCCTACGGCGAGACCCCCTGGGTGCGGATCACCGCGACCGGGACCGACGACGGTTCGGCGGGCGTGCAGTTCGGCATCACCGACCTGTCGGTCACCCAATACGACGCGAACGGTTTCGCGACGCCGATCCAGCTGCGGCACACCGTCGAGGTGCCCGGGCCGCCCGCGGGTTCCGCCGTCGCGCTGTGGGACCTCGGCGCGGAGCTGCTGGGCCGGCCGGGCTGCGTGGACAGTCCCGACGGCGTGAAATGCGCTGCCGCCATGGCGCTCTCCCCCGAGGAGCCGGTGAACCTGAGCCGGACGCTGACGGTGCCGGAGCCGACAGAGGTGCGGCCGACGGTGTGGGTGCGTGCGCGCCAGGGTCCGCGACTGGCCGAGCTGATCCGCCAGCCCGGCACCACCCTGGTGGCCGGTGACGCCGACGCCCTCGACGTCCTGGGGTCGGCCTTCGCCGCCGGCGACGGCGACCCCCGCACCGCGTGGACCGCCCCGCAGCGCGTCGTACAGCAGCACAGCGCACCGACGCTGACGCTGACGCTGCCAGCCCCGGCCGAGGTCGCCGCGCTACGGATCACGCCGAGCGCGACCGAGCCGCCCGCCCATCCGACGATGGTCGCGGTCGACCTCGGTAACGGCGCGCAGGCACGTCGCCTCTCCGGTGACAGCGACACGCAGACCATCCCGTTGGCACCGCACCGAACCGACACCGTCGAGCTGTCGCTGCTGGACTGGAACGACATCATCGACCGCACCTCGCTCGGCTTCGATCAGCTCAAACCGCCCGGCCTGGCCGAAGTGACCGTGCTGGACCGGCGTGGCAACCCGATCGCGGCGGCCGACGCGGCCGGGAACCGTGCCCGCACCGTGAGCGTGCCGTGCGGACAGGGTCCGATCATCGGCGTCGCCGGACAGTTCGTGCCCACCTCGGTGACCACCACCGTCGGGGCGTTGCTCGACGGTGAACCCGTACCCGCCCGGCCGTGCCGCACCGAGCCGATCCCCCTGCCCGCAGGCGAGCAGGAGCTGCTGATCAGCCCCGGCGCCACCTTCGTCGTCGACGGGGTTCAGCTGGCCGCGCCCTCGGCCCGCGACATCGCGCCCGCACCGACGACCCCCGCCGACACCGGCGCGTGGAGCGCCGACCGGCGCGAGGTGACCGTGACCGGGGCGCCACGCGACCGCGTGCTGGTGGTGCCCGAGAGCGTCAACCCGGGATGGCGGGCCCACGGCCCGGGCGGTGACGCGCTGACTCCCGTGGTGGTCAACGGCTGGCAGCAGGGGTGGGTGGTACCCGCGGACGCCGACGGGGCCGTCACGCTGTCCTTCGCGTCGAACACGCTCTACCGCGCCGGACTGCTCTCGGGACTGGCGCTGCTGCCCGTCCTCGCACTGCTGGCCTGGCTCCCCGCGCGCCGCCGCCGCGACGATGAGCCCGCGCGTCCATGGCGGCCCCCGGTGGCGGTGGCCGTGGCGGGTGCGCTGACCGTCGGGGCGGTGATCTCCGGATGGGCCGGGCTACTCGTGGTCGGCGCTGCGCTCGGGGCACGATTCCTGTTGCGGCACCGGGAACGGCTCCTCGACCGGCTCACCCTCGGTGTGAGCGCCGGCGGACTGACGCTGGCCGGTGCGGTGCTGTCCCAGAACCCGTGGCGTTCAGTGGACGGGTACGTCGGACATTCGGCGGGTGTGCAGCTGCTGGCGCTGATGTCGGTGGCGGCGCTGGCCGCCTCAGCGGTGCCGCTCAGCGGACGGTCCGCACCGCGATGAAATGCCGCAACGTCGACTCGCCGTGCACGAACCGCTCGAGTTCCTGTTCGAGGGCGAGGTCCAGACCCGTCTGACGGACGAGGTGCTGGCGCAGGTGTTCGTCCCAGGACCGGACGACGAACAACTCGACGAAGGTGTCGGCGGATTCGCCGCTGCGGAACAGCCCCCACTGCATCGCGCCGGTGCGCTGCCGCGACCGCCGAACCCGATCCATCGCCGACAGGAAGCCCGCTTCGTCCTCCGGGGTCACCAAGTAGGACTGGAGCACCACGACCGGTCCGTCCTGCGGGTCGGGCTCGAACAGCAGGGCGGGTTCGCCCCAGTGCGCCGACGGGGTGACGTCGATGTGCCCGGTGCCGGGGTGCAGCGGCCACCAGATGACCGACACCGCGCACCCGACGAGAAGGCCGGCGCTGATCAGCAACGACGTCACACCGCTCGTCGCGCCCGCGACCAGACCCCACACGAGCGAGCCGATCGCCTGCCCACCCATGAACGCCAGCTGGTAGACCGACAGGCCGCGCGCCCGCACCCAGGCGGGCAGGCTCAGCTGCATCGACGCGTTGAGCGTCGACAGCGTCAGCAGCCACGACACCCCGCCGAGCACCAGCGCGGCGAGGACCACGGCCAGGACATGCACCGTCGCCAGCACCGCGGTCGCGGCCGCGAAGCCGACCGCCGCCATCGCCAGCAGCTGGTTCTGCCCGAAGACGGCCTGCAGCCGCGACAAGGCCACCGCGCCCAGCACCGCCCCGACGCCCAGCGCACCGAGCAGCAGCCCGTATCCCGACGACGACAGGTTCAGCTGGTTCGCGGCGATCACCGCGAGCAGGCCCCACAGGGCGCTGGCCGGAGCGATGAACAGCACGGTACGCAGCAGGATCCGCCGGATCACCGGCGAGCTGCGGATGAACCGTCCGCCGGCGCTGAGCGCGGACATCGGCCGCTCGACGGGCATCAGCGATTCGGTGGCGGGCCGCCGCCACGCCAGCAACACCATGACGATGCCGATGAACGAGAACGTGTTGAGCGCGAACACCGTGGTGGGACCCCACAGCGACACCAGGACGCCCGCGATCGCGGGGCCGATCGCCCTCGCCCCGTTCATGCTCATGCTGGTCAGCGCCGCTGCAGCCGGAATCTGTTCCCGCGGAACCAGTTCCGGCTGAATCGCCTGCCAGGCCGGGGCTGTCAGCGCCTGTCCGCAGCCGATCACGAACAGCAGGAGCAGCAGGACGGTCGGCGTCGCCAGCCCGAACCCGCTCAACAGCGCCAGCGTGGCCACCCCGGACGCCATCGCGCCCTGGGTGGCGAGCAGCAGCCGCCGCCGGTCGATCAGGTCGGCGAGCACCCCCGAGGGCAGCGCCAGCAGCATGACCGGCAGGGTCGTCGCGGTCTGCACCAGCGGCACCAGCACCGCGGCCGCGGGGTCGCCGACGAGCATCCACTGTGCGCCGACGGTCTGCATCCACGTGCCGAGGTTCGACACGAACTGCGCGATCCACAGCGCCCGGTAGACCGGCGACGCCAGCGGCGCCCACGAGGACACCACGGGTCGTGGTAGCGGTGTGGCCATGCGGTGTTCCTCCCTGAGGTCGGTACCGGGTACCCACTGCGGCGGCCGGTAAGAGCGGCGGCCGGTGAGAGCAGACGTGCGCCGATCCCATCAAACGCCGACACCCCGTCTGCCGCAGCCCTAGCATCGGGCTTGTGCCACAGTTGAATACCGCGGCGGGCGCGATCGACACCACCGACCTCGGCGTCACGCTCATGCATGAGCATGTGTTCATCATGACCACGGAGATCCTGCTCAACTATCCGGAGGCGTGGGGTGACGAGGGCAAGCGCGAAGCCGACGCGATCGCCCGGCTCGACGAACTGAAGTCACGCGGGGTCGACACCATCGTCGACCTCACCGTGGTGGGGCTGGGCCGCTACATCCCCCGCATTGCACGCATCGCCGCGGCCACCGACCTCAACATCGTCGTGGCGACCGGGCTGTACACCTACAACGACGTGCCGTTCTTCTTCCACTTCACCGGCCCCGGGACCGCACTGGGCGGTCCGGAGGTCATGGCCGACATGTTCGTCCGTGACATCGAGCACGGTATCGCCGACACGGGCGTGAAGGCCGCGATCCTCAAGTGCGCCACGGACGAACCCGGCGTCACCCCGGGCGTGGAGCGGGTGCTGCGAGCGGTCGCGCAGGCGCACCGCCAGACCGGGGTGCCGATCTCCACCCACACCCACGCCGCCACGCGGCGCGGGCTCGAGCAGCAGCGCGTCTTCGCCGAGGAGGACGTCGACCTGTCGCGGGTGGTGATCGGGCATTCCGGTGACACCACCGACCTGGACTATCTCGAAGAGCTGATGGCGGCGGGCTCCTACATCGGCATGGACCGGTTCGGGGTCGACGCGTTCCTGGGGTTCGAGGACCGGGTGGCGACCGTGGCGACGCTGTGCGAGCGCGGCCACGCCGATCACTTGGTGCTGTCCCACGACGCCTCCTGCTACTTCGACGCGCTGCCGGAGGAGGCGGTGTCGGCGGTGATGCCGAACTGGCACTACCTGCACATCCACAACGACGTGCTGCCCGCGCTGCGCGCCCGCGGAGTCAGCGACGAGCAGCTCACCACCATGCTCGTCGACAATCCGCGGCGCATCTTCGAGCACTCGGGCGGGTACTGAGGTGGTCGACGGCGTACCCCCGATCGGGACGCAGTTCTCGGATCTGGCGGCGCGCGATCCCGACGCACCGGCGCTCACCTGCGCCGGCCGCACCGTCACCCGCGGTGAACTCGACGCGTCGACCAACCGCCTGTCCCGCGCGTACGCCGACCTGGGTGTGCGACAGGGTGATTACGTCACGGTGCTGCTGCCCAACTCCATCGAGTGGGTGGAAGCGGTGCTCGCGACGTGGAAGCTAGGCGCGGTGCCGCAACCGCTGTCGGCCCGGCTACCGGACGCCGAGCTCGCCGGCCTGCTGGCGCTGCGTCCACCCGCCCTGCTGGTCGGGCGTACCGATCCCAACGGCGTATCGCCCAGTGTGCCAGTCGACTTCGTGCCGGACCCGGCGCTGTCGGCCGATCCGCTGGCCGCAGCCGTCTCACCGGTGTGGAAGTCGATGGCCTCCGGCGGCAGTACCGGCAGACCGAAGCTCATCGAGGCCGGCGGCGACAGCCGGGTGCCGTCGGCGATCGGTCTGCCGCTGGGCGCCGAACCCGGCGACGTCAACCTGATCTCAGTGCCGATGAGCCACAACACCGGGTTCACGACGTTCGCGATCGGCCTGTTGATGGGCCACCACCTGGTGCTGATGCCCCGGTTCGACCCGCACGAGTTCCTCCGCCTGGTCACCCACCATCGGGTCACGTTCCTGACCACGGTGCCCACGATCATGCAGCGGCTGCTGCCCGTGTACCGAGCCGATCCCGACGCCTACGACCTGTCGTCGATCCGGCGGTTCTGGCATGTCGGGGCGCCGTGCCCGCCAGCGGTCAAGGAGGCCTGGATCGACCTGCTGGGGCCGCAGGTGCTGTGGGAACTGTACGGCGGCACCGAGTTACAGGCGCTGACGTTCATCTCCGGTGAGCAGTGGCTGGCCCACCGCGGGTCGGTGGGTGTCGTGGTGGCCGGGGAGATGACGGTGCTCGACGACGACGGCAACCCGTGTCCGACCGGCGTCGTCGGCGAGGTCTACATGCGCCGCTCGCCGGGCGCCGCGCCCACCTACCGGTACATCGGCAGCACCGCCAAGAGCCGCGACGGGTGGGACTCGCTGGGCGATCTCGGCTATTTCGACGACGACGGTTTCCTCTATCTCAACGACCGGCGCGTCGACATGTTCACCGTCGGCGGCCGCAACGTGTACCCGGCCGAGATCGAGTCGGCGCTCTCGGCGCATCCCGAGGTGCTGTCGTGCCTCGTGGTCGGTGTCCCGGACGACGACCTCGGCCAGGTGCCCTACGCGCTGGTGCAGCCACTGGCCGGATCGGCGCTCGACGAGGCGGCGGTGACGGCGTTCGTGGCCGAACGCCTGGCGGCCTACAAGGTGCCGCGCACGGTCGAGTTCACCGACCATCCGCTACGCGACGACGCGGGCAAGGCCCGCCGGTCGGCGGTGCGCGCGGAGATCATCGCGAGATCGGCTGGGGCACGTCGCTGACGGTTCGGTCATACACGGGCAACTTCTCGACGTTGGCCTCGCGGCGCAGTGCCGTGACGGCGAGGTGTGCCGCACGACCAATGGCGTGGTCCACGATCGGCAGGTAGACGTCTGACCGGGCGGCCCTGGTGAACACCGACACCGCGATCGGGACCTCGTCCGGGTATGCAATGATCGCGACCTCGTTGCGGATGGGTCCGATCGTGCCCGTCTTTCCGGCGACCGTGACGTCGGCGTATGGGAACGCCGACCGAATACGGTGCGGCCAGATCTGCTGGGCCAGGATGGATCTCATCGTCGCGCAAGTATCGGGTGATGCCACCGCATCGGTCCAGATCCCGGCCAGCACCCGGTTGATGTCCGCTGCGCTGGTTGCGGTCGTGTATGCCGGGTCGAATGCCGCGCTTTCGTGGATCGCGTTGTTGCTGGCCAGCAGGCCCACCGCCTCGCCGAGGGAAAGGGCGCCGGTGTCATGGATGACCTGCTTCTGCAGCGCGGCGGTGCCGCCGACCACCCGGGTCGCCGCCAACCCCAGCTCGTCGATCAGGGCGTGCACCGCGTCCAGCCCCACAGCCGCCAACAGCACATCGGCGGCCGCGTTGTCCGACAGCGTGATCATGAGGCGGCTGAGGTCCAGCCAGGACAGCGTGACCGGATCGCTGAACAGGCTCAGCCCCGTTGGGCCGGGGGTGCATTCACGCGGCACCACCCGGACGGTGGCGTGCGGGTCGAGTTGGCCGGCGTCGAACGCGCGGCCGACCGCGAGGAGTACCAGCACCTTGTACACCGACGCGGCGACCACCGGCGACTCCCCGCCGAGGTCGACGGCGGGTCCCGGTCGACCGACCAGTTCTGCACGCAGCCAGCCGCGGCAACCGGCGTCGGCGAATACAGCTGCGATGTCGTCCTCCACGCTCATCGACTCGCCCGCAACAATTCTCGGTCGACGGCGTACACCAGGTGATCGAGGTCCAAGCCCGCCGTGGCCACGATACGCACCCGCATCGCGACCTCGTCGACGAGCATCCGCCGGTGGACGGTGCCGGTGTGCACCGGCGCCCCACCGGTTGCCATCCCAAAACAACCGCCGGAGGCAACCGCAGCGGACACGTCGCGATGGGTGGCGGCCGGCCGGATCACGACGTCCAGGCCGCGCCGGCGCAAACTGTCCAACAGCAGGTCGTATCCGGCCGGGTTCGCCTCCCGGGGCACGGTCGCGAGCTCGAGGTCGCTGAGCATCTGCGCGCGTGGCGATTTCGCTTTCGCCGCCCGGTGCCCGGCCGGCAGCACCACGCTGCGGTTCAGCGTCACGACCGGACCCGCGATCACGCCGTCGACCAGTGTCGGGTGTTCGACGACCGCAAGCTGCAGCACGCCTCGCCGGACATCGGAGACGAGCTGGACGGTGTCCGCGGTCACCGTCCTCACCGGGGCGCCGGCCGGCGTCATCGCCCGTCTGAGGCCGTCGACGCAGCGAGCCACGACCTCGTCGTCGAGTTGCGGTGTCGCACCCCAGCGCAGCACGTGTAGCGCGCCGAGCAGGTCTGCGGCGTCGTCGAGGAACCGCCGCGAATCCTCGATGATGAGCCGGGCACGCGGTAGCAGGGCCGCTCCCTCCGCGGTCACCATGGCGCCGTCGCGGGCGCGTTCGATCAACCGCAGGCCGAGGTGGGTCTCGAGACGCCGCAAACCCTGCGACACGGGCGGCTGGGTGAGACCCAATGTCGTCGCGGCCCGGCCGAAATGCCGGTGTTCGGCGACGGCAACGAAGTACTGCAGATGCCGGACCAGATCCACACCTCTATACAACACGACACCGGCGCCGATCCGGTGCGGCCACCGAGTCGGATCAGGCGCCCGAAATCCGGCCACCCGCAGCGGTGATTCGCAGAGGCTATCGACGGCGCGCCTCATCTGACATGGCGGCCGGGTCGGCGGGCGTGGTTCTTTCACACCATGAACCCCCAGCTGAACCGGCGTCGAGCCCTTGGCGCCCTGCTCGCCCTGACCGCCGGAACCGTGGCCTGCCAGCGCATCGCCACCGCGGTGCCCGATCTGCCCGATGACGAACTCCGCGGACTCGAACAGCGGTACGGCGCGAAGATCGGCCTGTTCGCGATCGACCTGAACTCATCGGCGACGGTCAGCAACCGGGCAGACGACCGGTTCTCGATGTGCTCGACCTTCAAGGCCTACGCCGCCGCGCGGGTGCTGCAGCTAGTCGACAACGGGCAGTTGCGCCTCGACACCCCGGTGCCCGTTGCCGAGCGCGACGTAGTGACCTATTCGCCGGTCACCGCGCCGCGGGCGGGATCGGACATGGCACTGGCCGAGGTGTGTTCGGCGGCGCTCGTCCACAGCGACAACACCGCGGGCAACCTGCTGCTGCGCCTGATTGGCGGGCCGCCCGCCATCACCACGTTCGCCCGGTCGGTCGCCGACGACCAGTCCCGGCTCGACCGCTGGGAGACCGAGTTGAACAGTGCGACACCCGGTGACCCGCGGGACACCACGACCCCCCGGGCCCTGGGCCACGGCTACCGCGAAGTGCTCACCGGTCGCGCGCTCAGCGCGGGCGCCAAGGACCACCTACTGGACTGGATGCGTGAGAACGTCACCTCTGGCAAACGTTTCCGAGCAGCGCTGCCGAGCGGCTGGACCAGCGCCGACAAGACGGGAGGCGGCGATTACGGCTCCACCAACGACTCCGGGCTGCTGATCGGTCCCGCCGGTCAGCGCCTCGTCGTCACCGTGCTGACCCGCTCCCTCGACGATCGCAAGGACGCCGGGCCGTTCAACGACGCGATCGCCGACGCGGTTCGGGTGACACTGCGCCGGCTGGGCCATGCCCCCTAGATCATCGCGAGATCGGTTCGGGCACGTCGCTGACCGCACTGTCGAGCGGCGGCGCCTTGTGCGCCGGGGTGGCGCGGCGGAACTCCCAGCGCCGCAACGCTTCTCGGGCCGGGCTTTCCACCAGCGCGTAGCTCACCGCGGCGATCGCGAAGCCGAACATCAACGTCAGCGTCAACACCAGCGGCATGCGCCCGTTGAACGCGAAGGCGCCGACCATCGGGAAGACCATCGCCAGCGCGGCGAGGTGCCAGACGAACAAGCCGTAGGACCATCGGCCGAGCGTGACCATCACCCGGCTGCCCAGGATCCGGTGCGGGGTGTCCGGCCGGTCGAGCACCAGGGGTGCGAGCAGTGCCGCAGCCACCACGGCGCCCATCGCGGTCTTGAGCGTGACCTGGGCGACGGTGCCCGGCTGCAGACCCTCCCGGCCGGCGAGCGGTGACGCGGCGATCGCGAAGGCCGCGACCGCGATGAGCGCCATGAGGGTGCGCTGCCGAGCCAGCCGGTGGGCCCAGCCGACCGGCATGACGGTCAGTTCCGCGAGCACCATGCCCGCGGCGAACCAGGAGAAGAAGGCGGGCGGCCAGTTCCACAGGTTGTGCCCGGAGTCGGGGTCGAACGGGATGTACACCCAGAACAGGCTCGCCACCGCGACGGCGACGATGGCCGGGATCCGCGCCGCGGCGGGCAGCCGGCGCGCCAGCAGCGCCAGCACCGGCAGCGCGAGGTAGAAGCTCACCTCGACCGACAGACTCCACATCTGGGTGAGCCCCGCGGTCAGCGTCAGCGGCACGTAGATCTGCGCCAGGCTGAGGTTGGCCAGCCACACCGTGAGGTCCGGTTTGGTGTCGGGGAACATCATCAGGATGATCACGACCGCGACGAGATAGCCGGGCATGATGCGCACGAGGCGCGACCGCAGGTAGTGCGCGGTCGGCGGGGCGGTCCGCAGTCCCCGCGCGGCGGCGGCGTGGCCGCGCCACAGCAGGAAACCCGACAGTGCGAAGAACACCGCGACCGCCAGGTCGAACCGACCGAAGAACCGCCCGTCGACCCCGCCGGTGTGACCGGTCTGGAAGGCGACGTGGGTGACGACGACGCCGATGGCCGCGCAGGCGCGCATGCCCTCGACGGCGGGCAGGAACGACCGCGTTCCGCCGATCTCCTCGGTGCTCGTCACGGCGCCCAGTGTGCCAGCGAGGCAGGTCGGCGCGGACGGCTCCGAGGGTCTCGTAGTAAATTCGCGCCTTAATGTCTGCTGTTAGGGTCAAACGGGTTTTGCCGGTCCGAGCCGAAGGAGGCACGGTTTGAACCGCGCAGTGGCGCTGCGGATCGCGGCGTGCGGACTCATGGGGCTCGGTGCTGCCCTACTGATCGCCGCGCTGTTGCTTTCCACCTATACCGAGGGCAAGATCGCCAAGGTTCCGCTGGACATCGACACCACGTTGATCAGTGACGGAACCGGCACATCCTTCGATCCGGCCTCGCTCCTGGGCGAGCGCTTCGTCGTCGACCGTGACGTGCCGATGGTGTTCCAGCAGCAGATCAGCGTGGAATCACCGTCCAACGCCGACGTGGTCACCCTGCAGGTCGGCAGCTCGCTGCGCCGCACCGACAAGCAGCAGGAGAACGGTCTGCTGCTGGCGATGGTCGACACCGTGACGATGGACCGCAGCAATGCGATGGCCGTGTCGAGCGAGAGCAACCCGGGTGGTGCGGTGCAGAAGCCGCGGGCCATCGCGGACGACCAGCCGCCGACCAACATCGCACTCCCGCACGACGGGCTGACCTATCGCTTCCCGTTCGACACGGAGAAGAAGACCTACCCGCTGTTCGACCCCATCGCCCAGAAGGCCTACGACGCCAACTACGACGGTGAAGAAGACGTCAACGGGTTGACCGCCTACAAGTTCACCCAGAACGTCGGTTACGACGCCGAGGGCAAGCTGGTCGAACCGGTGAAGTACGCCTCGCTGTACGAGGACGACGCCGACAGCCAGGTCACCGCCCGCGCCGAGCTGTGGGGCGTGGAGGGTGATCCGCAGGAGCCGATCACAATGAGCCGGTTCTACGCCGCGGAGCGCACGCTCTGGGTGGATCCGGTGTCGGGCACCATCGTCAAATCCGACGAGCACGCCTACCACTACTACGCACGGGACGCGCTGCGGCCCGAGGTGACGTTCGTGGACTACACGGTCACGACGAACGAGGAATCGGTCGAATCCCAGGTCGCCAGCGCACGCAGCGAGCGCGACCGGGTGGCGCTGTGGGGCCGCATCCTGCCGATCACGTTCACCGCGGTCGGACTGGTGCTGCTGGTCGGCGGGGCTCTGCTCGGCTCGTTCAGTCTGCGCGCGGAGTCGGCGCTCATCGACCCCGGCCTCGACGAGGCCGACCACGGGTTCTTCCAGCGCGACGACGCCGGTGAGCCGGTGCCGGGCGCGGAGGCCAAGACCGAGAAGTTGCCGGCCCAACGGCCGACCGATCTACCGCCCGACAGACCGGTCTGATCTCCCGCTACCTCCCGCCGGTCTACGCGCTGGCGCTGTCGCTGATCGTGACCGCGCCGCTGCTGGCACCTGGTTATCTACTGTTGCGCGACGCGGTGTCGACGCCGCGGTCCTATCTGACCGATGCGGCGCTCGGCCTGTCCGAGGCCGCGCCGCGCGCGCTACCGCAGGACTTCGCTCTGGCGCTGGCGTCGCACGTGCTCGACGGCGGCGTGGTGGTCAAGGCGCTGCTGGTGGCCGGGCTGTGGCTGGCTGGATGGGGTGGCGCGCGGCTGGCTGCGACGGTGGTGCCCGACGCCGGGGTGGCCGGTCAGTGCGTCGCGGTCACGGTCGCGGTGTGGAATCCGTACGTCGCCGAGCGCCTGCTGCAGGGGCACTGGAGCCTGCTGGTCGGATACGGCGCTCTGCCGTGGGTGGCGACCGCGGTGCTGCGCCTGCGGGACGGCTCGGGCCGGTGGTGGCCGCTCCCCTTCTGGATCGCCCTGGCCGGGCTGACGCCGACGGGTCTGCTGCTGGCCGCGACGGTGGCGTTGGTGAGCGTGTGCGCACCGGGTACGGACCGCCGCCTGAAGGTGGTGGCCGTGACGCTGGTGGCGGCGGTGGTGAGCGCAATGCCGTGGCTGGTGGCGGCCGCGGTGTCGGGGTCGCTGGCCGCGTCACCCGCCGCGGGGATACCGGCGTTCGCGGCGCGGGCCGAACCGGATCTGGGGACGCTCGGCAGCCTGGCCGGGTTCGGCGGCATCTGGAACGCGGATGCGGTACCCGGCTCGCGCGCATCGGGCTTCGCCGTCGTCGCGACTCTTACGCTGCTCGCGGTGGTGGTGGCGGGGGTTTCGGTGGTGTGGCGGCGGCGGGCGGCGGTACCGCTGCTCGTCCTGGCTGCTGCGGCGGTGGTGCTGCCCGCGGCGATGGCCACCGGTCCGGGGCTCGCGGCCGTGGAGCAGACGGTGCGGGCGCTACCTGGCCTGGGTGTGCTGCGGGACGGGCAGAAGTGGGTGGCGCTGGCGTTGCCGGGCTATGCGATCGCCGGTGCCGGCGCGGTTCTGGTGTGGCGGCGGGTGCCCGCGGTGGCGGCCGCCGCGGTGTGTTGTGCGGCGCTGATAGCGGTGCTGCCCGATCTGGCCTTCGGCGTCGGCGGGAAGATGCGGGCGGTCCAGTACCCGCCCGGGTGGGTGGCCGCCGCGGCGATGATCAACGCCGATCCCCGTCCGGTCGCGGTGTTGCCGCCGGACAGTATGCGTCAGTTCGACTGGGCCGGTGAGGCGCCGGTGCTCGACCCGCTGCCGCGCTGGGTGCGTGCCGAGGTGTTGAGCACCGGGGACCTGGTGATCGGCGGGACGACGGTGCCCGGCGAAGGGGTGCGGGCGCGGGCCGTGCAGGAGCTGTTGTTGCGGGGGGCGCCGGTATCAGAGTTGGCGGCCGCGGGTGTCGGCTGGGTGGTCGTCGAATCCGGAAGCGCCGCAATGGATCTCCCGCTGGCCTACCGTGACGAGGGGTTGACGGTCTACCGGGTCGGGGGTGAGCGGCCCGCGTCGCCGCACCGCGGCCTGCTGATCGCCGCGCATGGGGCGTGGCTGGCGCTGCTGGTGGGTTCGTTGTTTGCCGGCGTGATCGGGCTGCGGCGCGGAGCTACACCACGCCGCTGACGAACCGTCCGGACAGCATCGCGTCGAACACCTCACGCATCCCCGAAGCGCTCTGCCGCCATGAGAACTCGACGCTTCGCGCCTGGGCCTTCGCGCCGAGTTGCTCACACAGCACCCGGTCGCCCAGCAACCGGTCCAGTGCCTCGACCAGCTCGTCGCGGTCGTCGACCAGCAGACCGGTCACCCCGTCGACGATCGAATCGGTCAGTCCGCCCGACGAGCGGTAGCCGATCGTCGGCACGGCGTGCTGACCGGCTTCAGTGACCGCCAGCCCCCAGCCCTCCTTGCGTGACGGCAGCACATGCACCCAACTCCGTTGCAGTACTTCATGCTTCGCGACGTCATCGACGTGACCGTGGAACGTGACCGCATCGGAGATGCCCGCCAGCCGGGCGTGATCGACGAGCTTCTGCTGCCACCAGCCGCCGCCGACCACGTCGAGGTGCAGGTCGGGGATCTGCGGACGCAGTGCCACGACGGCGTCGAGCGCGTCTTCGATCTGCTTGTGCGGCACCAACCGCGACAGCACCGCGATGCGCGGTGTGGCCGAGCGCGGAAGCGTGAGCGTGGCAGCCGGCGCCTCGTCGAGCCCGTTGCGCACCACGGCGATGCGCCCGCCGTCGACTCCGAGGTCGGTCAGATCACGCGCCGACGGCAGCGACACCGTGACGTACTGCGCCCGCCGGTGCGCGCGGGGCGACACGACCGATTCGACGAACCAGCCGAGCCGGCGCAGCACCGGACCCGCGACCGGCCACTGCTCGCGGTGGCAGTGGTGCACCAGCACCACGACCCGGCGGCCGAAGATCAGCCGCGCCAGAAACGGCACGCCGTTCTGGGTGTCGACGACGACGTCGGGGCGCACCCCCCGCAGCGGTCCGAGGCCGATGCGGGCCAGCGCCATCACCAGCAGCGCCCACGGGTAGACCGAGTAGCGGCCGCCGCCCCGGCTGACGTGGACACCGTCGACCACCTCGCGGCGCGCAGCGCCCGGATACGAGGCCGTGCGCAGCGCCACCCGCACGCCGGATGCGGCCAGCTGCTCGCCGATGCGCTGCAGGTACATCTCGCTGCCGCCGCCCTGCGGGTGCCCGATATCCCGCCAGCACAGCAGCAGGACGGATCGAAGCGGGCGCGCGGACATCGGGGGCCAGCCTAACCGCTGCGTAGGGTCGATCGCGTGTCCGCTACCGAGCTGTTCGCCCGCCGCGCGACCCTGTCGCGGTCGGTTCGATTGCTCAGTGAATTCCGCTTCGAACAGTCCGATCCGGCCCGGTTCTACGGCGCGCTCGCCGACGACACCGCCGCGATGGTGGCCGACCTGTGGCTGGGGGCGACGGGGCAGGATGCCGCGGGCCGCACGGTCCTCGACGTCGGCGGCGGGCCCGGGTTCTTCGCCGCCGCATTCGCTCGGCACGGGATGGACTACGTGGGCGTCGAACCCGACCCGCGGGAGATGCACGCAGGCCCGGCGGCCACCGGGCGCGCCGGCCGCTACGTGCGCGCCTCCGGCATGTCGTTGCCATTCGCTGATGGCAGTGTCGACATCTGTCTCTCATCGAACGTCGCCGAGCACGTACCGCAACCGTGGCGCCTCGGGGCCGAGATGCTGCGCGTCACCCGGCCGGGCGGACTGGCGATCCTGTCGTACACGGTGTGGCTCGGCCCGTTCGGCGGGCACGAGATGGGCCTGACGCACTACCTCGGTGGCGCCCGGGCCGCCGCCCGGTACACCCGCAGACATGGCCACCGACCCAAGAACGACTACGGATCGTCACTGTTCGCGGTGTCCGCGCGCGACGGCCTCCAGTGGGGTGCCAGCACCGGCGCCCTAATCGCCGCATTCCCCCGCTACCACCCGCGATGGGCGTGGCGGACGACAAAAGTGCCGGGTTTGCGGGAGTTCGCGGTGAGCAACCTCGTCCTGGTCCTGCAGCGCTGACTGCAACAGGTTCTCGTTTCCCGCGAATCTAGGTAGTGTGACGCTCATGACACAAACCGTGCAGGCAGGCGCAGACACGACGCACAAGTCCACGTGGGACAAGCTCTTCATCGGCGGCCAGTGGGTCGAACCGTCGACCTCCGAGGTCATCGACGTGCACTCCCCGGCGACGGGCGAGAAGGTCGGTCAGGTGCCGCTGGCGGCCGCGGCCGACGTCGACGCGGCCTGCGCGGCCGCGCGCAAGGCCTTCGACGAGGGCCCGTGGCCGAGGATGTCGCCGGACGAGCGCGCGGCGATCCTCGGTGCCGCGGTCAAGCTCATGGAGGAGCGCGGTGACGAGCTGAAGTCCCTGCTCGCCGCCGAGACCGGTCAGCCCCAGATGATCGTCGACATGATGCAGTACGGCGCGGCGATGTCGGCGTTCACGTACTACGCAGGCGCGGCCGACAAGTTCCGCTGGAGCGAGATCCGCGACGGCATCTACGGCCAGACGCTGGTCACCCGCGAGCCGATCGGTGTGGTCGGAGCGATCACGGCGTGGAATGTGCCGTTCTTCCTGGCCGCCAACAAGCTGGGCCCCGCGCTGCTGGCCGGCTGCACGCTCGTGCTCAAACCCGCCGCCGAGACGCCGTTGTCGGTGTTCGCGATGGCCCAGATGTTCGCCGAGGCCGGGCTGCCCGAAGGCGTGCTGTCGGTGGTGCCCGGCGGCGCCGAGACCGGCCGCGCGCTGACCGCCAGCGACGAGATCGACAAGTACACGTTCACCGGCAGCTCCGCGGTCGGCAAGGAGATCGGCAAGCTGGCCGCCGAGAAGCTCAAGCCCTGCACGCTCGAGCTGGGCGGGAAGTCCGCGGCGATCGTGCTCGAGGATGCCGACCTGGATTCGACGCTGCCCATGCTCGCGTTCTCCGGGGTGATGAACTCCGGGCAGGCGTGCGTCGCGCAGACCCGCATCCTCGCGCCGCGCTCCCGCTACGACGAGGTGGTGGAGAAGCTGGCCAACTTCGTCTCCGCGATGCCCGTCGGCCTGCCCGACGATCCGAACGCCGCCATCGGCCCGCTGATCAGCGAGAAGCAACGCGAACGCGTGGAGAGCTACATCAAGAAGGGCACCGAGGAGGGTGCGCGGGTGGTCGCGGGCGGCGGCCGTCCCGAAGGTCTGGACAGCGGCTGGTTCGTGCAGCCGACCGTGTTCGCCGACGTCGACAATGCGATGACCATCGCCCAGGAGGAGATCTTCGGGCCGGTGCTGGCGGTGATCCCCTACGACACCGAAGACGACGCGATCCGCATCGCCAACGACTCGGTGTACGGGCTCGCGGGCAGCGTGTGGACGACCGACAACAAGAAGGCGCTCGAGGTGGCGAGCAAGATCCGCACCGGCACCTACGCGGTCAACATGTACGCATTCGATCCCGGGGCGCCGTTCGGCGGCTACAAGAACTCGGGCATCGGCCGGGAGAACGGCCCCGAAGGCATCGAGCAGTACTGCCAGGCCAAGAGCACGCTGCTTCCGTTCGGCTACACCCCGGAGTAGTCGCGCCGGCCGGGCCACGCAAAAAGGCTCCCACCGCTGGTGGGAGCCTTTTTGTGGGCGCGAAGTTGGTGTGGCGCTCGCCCCGGGGCCGCCGGGGCGGGCGCCGGGGATCATTATGCACGCGCACATATTCCCCCGCCACTCCCTCCGTAAACATGTGCCTGTTGTGTCACTTCATGCCCTGTTCTATGATTTCCGTCATAGAGAGAGGCACGCCATGTGGGTGGTCGAGATCAACATCGTCGGCTTGCGGTTCGTCCACCACCCGCGCCGTGTGCGCCTCGCCTTCTCACCGCGCGGCCTCGCCTGGCGAACGACGCCGCAGCGCCCGCCTCGTGTCGCCTGACCGGACACCGATGACCAACACCCGCACCAAGCGCGGTTCGACGCGCACCAACATGCTGATCGGCGCCGCCGAAGTCCTCCGCGAGCGCGGAGCGGCCGGCGTCACCATCGACGAAGTGCTCCAGCGCAGCGGCGCGCCCCGCGGCAGCGTCTACTACCACTTTCCTGAAGGCCGCAACCAGATCGTCTCCGAAGCGCTGCAGTTGGCCGGGGAGTCCATCACCTCGCTGATCGACGAGGCGGCCACCAAGGGCGGTCTGCACCTCGTACGCCGGTTCGTCGAGTTCTGGGACCGCGTGCTCGCCGACAGTGACTTCACGGCGGGCTGCCCGGTGGTGGCCGCAGCGATCGGGTCCGCCGAGGACGGGCCGCAACTGACGACGGTCGCCGGGGCGATCTTCGGGCACTGGCGCGATGCGCTGGGGCGCGCGTTCGTGGTCGACGGGTGCGAGGAGAGCGAGGCGGCCTCGCTGGCGATCACGAGTATCGCCGCGCTCGAGGGCGCCGTCGTGCTGTGCCGGGCGACGCGCAGCCTGGACCCACTGCGCCAGGTGCACACCCAACTCGAGTTCCTGATCACATCGCGGGAGTTCATCCGCCGCAACGGTATTCCCACGATGACCAGCTGACCTCAGGCCACCTGCCAACGGCCACAGAGGAATTCGCGGTTGACCGCCGATTCCACGAACCGCCACTCCGAGCGGATCGGCAGGACGCGTGAGCCTCCGCCGAGCGTGCACGGCGCGTAGCTGACGATCATCTCGTCGACCAGCCCCGCGGAAACGAACTGCGCGGCCACCTCTCCGCCGCCGACCACCCACACGTCCTTACCCGCCGCCGCGGACACCAGCGTCGGATGCAGTTCGGTCACCGCTCCGTCGAAGGTCTGCACGGGGTGTCCCTCGGCGATGATGTGGGAACGGTGTGTCATCACCCACGTCGGCTGGGTGTACATCCATTCGCCGGGCTGGTTTTTCACAATCCACTCGTAGGTGGCCGAACCCATCACCAGCGCACCGACGGTGGCGGCGAACGCGTCGTAGTGGAACGGCCCGTCGGGGTCGATGTCGCGGTGGATCAGCCAGTCCAGGCTGCCGTCCTCGTCGACGATGTAGCCGTCCAGGCTCGACGCGGTGTAGTACACGGTCGCCATCAGTGCCTCCTCATCCAGTCCAACGGGTCACCCGGTCCGGCGGCCACGCCCATGCCGGCGAGCATGGACCGCGCCAGTGCGCGCCGGTGCGCCGAGAAGGTGAGCACGTGCGCCACGATCCCGTACAGCTGGAAGGACTCGGGCGGGTCGCAGAGCGCGTCGATCACGGTGTCGCCCATCCGTCCGGCGGTGGAGTACTCCGCAATCATTGCCGCCCAATGCTTTCCGATGTCATCGTGCTGAACGGCCAGCTGCTCTGCCGTCGTGGACCCGTCGCGGGCGGGGAGATCCCGGCCCTCGACGGTGGCCAGCCAGACCACCTTGTTCCAGACCAGCGCCCGCAACACCGCACCGACGCTGGGTTCGGGCCCGTCCCAGTCGAGGACCACCTGACCCGGTGCGACCTCGCGGCGCCACTGCTCGTCGGTCAGCTCACACGCCCGCTCGATCAGGTGGGCCGTGTCGGCGATGTCATGGGCCACCATGAGCCGGCCCGGGTCGGGCGACTTGCTGCTGCCGTCGCCGTCGAGCCACAGCGACTGTGGCGGATGGAAGTGCAGACCGTTGGGTGCGGGCACCCGGAACTCGACGTCCCCGGCGCGCGACGGGGGTACGCCGAACGTGCGGCGGAACGCGCGGGAGAACACCTCCGGTGACGACCACCCCTCGTCGGCGGCGACGGCGGAGACGGTTTCGCCGCGGCGCAGCCGCCACGCGGCGCGTTCGAGCATGATCCGGCGGCGCAGCGCGGCCGGTGGCTCGCCGGTGAGCCGGCGCACCTCGCGCGAGAAGTGGAACTCCGAGGCGTGAGTGCTGCGCGCCATGTCACCCACGTCGGGATTGTCCGCGTCGACGACGGCGTCGAGCAGTTCCCGCAGGCGATCCCGCCGCGCCGGTGTACTCACGAAACCGAGTATGGCCGCCGCGTACCCAAAGGGACATGACGATTCCTGCTGCACCGAACCGCGAGCTCAGCTGTCGAGTACCTCGTGCACCCGCGTCTCCAGTTCTGCCCGGTCACCGAGGTCGGCCAGGTCGATGCCGAACCGATCGCCGAGCGTGTCGAGAACCTGTGCGGCGCTGTCGAAGCGGACCCGCTCGGTGCCGTCGGCGCGGTGTACCGCGAGGTGGCGACCGCGCAGGTTCCAGCGGGCGTCGTCGGTCACCAGCGCTGCGGCCAGGCCGACCACGAAACCGGAGGCGGGATGCGTCGAGACGTACCAGCTGCCGACCTCGAGGTCGATCAGGGGCTGCGGCCGGTCGGTGAACAGGTACAGCGGTTGCCATCCGCCCCGGATGCACGCTTCGAGCACATACCTCTCGCCGTGTTCGCGGATCCGGTACGGCTCGTGCCGCGTGGTCTGCTCGACACCGATGTCGAAGCGGATCGCCGACGACAGCGTCTGCCCACCGAAGCCGACGTCGACCAGGAACCGCCCGGCCATCTCCGGCACCGTGACCGCCAACAACTGGTGGGTCTGCGCGGGCAGAGTGTCGTCGCCGCGCATCCACACGACCCGCCCGGCGAGCCGCTCGACCCCGAAACCGAGGTCCTCCAGCACGTAACCCATGAGCCCGTTGTGTTCGTAGCAGTAGCCGCCGCGCCTGCGGTGCACGAGCTTGTCGGTGAGCGCGGCGGCGCTGAGGTCGGCGACGGGGATGGCGAGCAACGGGTCGAGATTCTCGAACGGGATCGTCCGGTTGTGTGCGGCGATCAGCGCGTGCAGGGTCTCGACGGTGGGATCGGCCGTGCCCCGGTAACCGATCCTGGTGAAGTACGCCGGTGTGTCGGTCATGTCACCATGTTGGGCCCTCAATCGCGGTTGAGGTCAACTCCCGCTTTCTTTTCCGGTGTCATCGCGCCGGAACGGGTAACCCCCCTCTACGCGTCTCGACAACCGGGACACCGACACACGAGGGACACACCATGAGCGCGGGCGACAAGGCGAAGAACAAGCTGCAGCAGCTGCAGGGCCGGATGCGGGCCGCCACGGGCAGCGCCATCGGCGATCGGAACATGCAGGCGCGGGGCCGCGGCGACGAGCGGATGGCGCATCTCAAGGACGCCGGCGAGAAGGTCAAGGACGCATTCCGTTCGCGCCGGCGGCCACGCGGATACTGAGCAGGTCACCCCTCGGTGACGGATGAGACCGGCGCCGCCGGCGCGGTTCGCACCGCCACGAATCACCGGGGGGCACAGCTCGCGGCACGCACCGGCTATCTGATCAACGGCGTGCTGCACCTGCTGATCGCCTACATCATCTTCCGCATCGCGATCGGCTCCGGCCAGGGCGACGCCGATCAGTCGGGTGCGCTGGCCACGCTCGCCGAGACCAAGGGCGGGTTCCTCGCGCTCTGGGGCGTCGCGGTGGCGCTCGTCCCGCTGACGCTGTGGCGCCTGGCGGAGACGGTGCTCGGCCTGCATCCCAACGAGCACCACGACCCCCATCCTGACCCCGACGACTTCCTGATGGTCAACCGCCTCAAGGCACTCGGACTCGCTCTGGTGTACGCCGCGGTCGCCTCGATGGCCGTCCAGTTCGCGCTCGGCGGCCGCGATTCGAGCGCCGAGCGAACGATCGGGCTGAGCACCTGGCTGATGCGCACCCCGGAGGGTAAGGCCGTACTCGCGGTGATCGGTCTCGGCGTCATGGCCGTGGGGTGTTACTTCGCCTACAAGGGGGCATCGCGCCGGTTTCGCGATGACCTGACCATCTCCGGCGGGCGCCTGCTCACGGTGCTGGGGGTCTGCGGACACGTCGCGGAAGGGCTGGTGCTCGCGGGCGCCGGCGCTCTGGTCGTGGTCGCGTCGGTACGGGCCGATCCCTCCAAGGCCACCGGACTCGACGGTGCGGTCAAAGCGCTCGGCCAAGCGCCGTTCGGCTCCGTGTTGATCGGGGTCGCCGCGGCGGGCTTCGCCGCGTACGGGTTGTACAGCTTCGCGCTCACCCGCTACGCGCGGATGTGAGAGTCAGCTGGGCGAGACACCTTCGGTGACTTGGCCGTTGTGCTCGGCGGTCTCGACACGATGTACGCCGGGCGACTCGGGCAGTTCGTGGCGCCCGCCGGCGGACCGTCGTCGCAGCAGCCAGACCACACCGGCGACGGTGGCCACACCGGTGATCACCAGCGTCGGCCACATCGCGAGCTGCGCCAGCCACAGGCGGCGCTGCACTTTGAGGATCCGCTGTTGGGCGTGCCGGAGTCGAGTCACCGTGTCCATGCCGTCACTGTGCCCAAGACCGGCGATCCGAAAACCCGGTGTCGAGAATCGTCGTGGTGACCGCGACGATCTGCGGTGCGGCCGGTGCGGAGGCGAAACCGAAAGCCACGGGCGGTGACAGCGGCCGCAGCGCCCCCAGGTCGGTGTCGCGGTACCGCCCCGCCACCGAGATGACCCGGCGGGAGCGGCGCACCCCGTAGTACTCCCGGCGGCCATTGCCCGCCGTCCCTGCGGTGTGCACACCGCGAACCAGGCGAGACGCAACCGGATCGACGGCCCGCAGCCACCACGGCGCCGTCGCAACCCTGTCCGGCACCAGCCGTAGCAGCCGGTCCAGTGGCGCCGGTGCACCGATGCCGACATCGAGGTCGAGGCCAGCACTGCGCACCCGCAGCAGATCGGAGTCGAGTGTCGCGGCCACCGGCCCGATTTCGACGCGGTCGAAGTGGTAGGTCGAGGCGACGAAGCCCGCGACCGCGTCGTTGGGGGCCAGCAGCACCCGCTGCTCGTCAGGTTGTTGCACCATCACGTCGGTGAAACCGCCGAACGGTGACGCCTGCCAGCGGCCGACCACGATGCGCACCCCGGCGGCGGTCCCGAATCCGGCGATGTGCCCGGCGAATACGTGCTTCAGCGGCCGGTCCCCTCAGGCGTCGTCGTCAGCACCGTCGTCGTCAGTTGTGTCGGTGGTGTCGGAGGCCGTGGTGTCGTCGTCAGTGGTGTCGGAGGCCGTGGTGTCGTCGTCAGTGGTGTCGGCGGTGGAGTTTCCGGATGCGTCTGCACCGTCCTTCTTGTCGTCGCCCTCGTCCTGGGCCGCCGTCCTCCGGCCCGCCCGGGTGGTGGCCGCATCCTCGTCGGAATCGTCGTCCTCCTGTGCGCCGCGGGTTTTCGACGCGCTGGTGTCCGGGTCCTCGTCGTCGGCCTCGGTGGTACGGCCGGTGCTGATTCCGGGGTTGCCGGCGTAGCGGATGCCGACGTTGAATGCGCCGACGGTGTAGTCCCCGGTGTTGAAGAAACCGACATTGCCGACGCCGGTGTTGCCCACACCGAAGTTGAAGGCACCGGTGTTGAACAACCCGACGTTGTAGGAACCGCTGTTGCCCGCGCCGAAGTTGCGTTCGCCGCCGTCGTTGTCGAACCCGACGTTGAAGTTGCCGTCGTTGTCGCCACCGATGTTGAAGTCGCCGGTGTTGTCGTAACCGATGTTGAAGCCGCCGGAGTTGCCGGTGCCGATGTTGAAGTCACCGTCGTTGGCGCCGCCGATGTTGAAGTCGCCGGTGTTGTTGACGCCTGCGTTGAACAGGCCTTCGTTGCCGTATCCGAGGTTGGGGGTGCCCGTGAGCAGGCTGAGCTGGATTCCCGGCCGGCCCTCTTCGGGGTCCAGGCCGCCGAGATCCGGAACCGAGATCTGCGCGGCCACGTCCGGCTCCGGCGTTGGCGCCACGAACGCCGCCCCGACCGCCACCGACCCGGCCGGCACGATCGCCGCCGGTTGGTTCACCCGAGGCACCGGCGAGGTGGCCGCCATCGGCGCGACAGTCGTATCGGCCCGCGTCGGGTCGACGACGGCAGTGTTCGACCCGGTGACGATCAGGCCCGCGCTCGCGAGGGACACACCGGCGATGAGATAGGAACGGGCGGAGACTTTCATGGTCACTCCTGGGCAAGTGCGGGACAAGCGGCTGATGACCGTGAGGTTCACCGGCCGCTGTGCGCACAAACTCCCGGAGTGCTGACGAGAGTCTTACGTGCCGCTCAGGGGCGCCCGCACGACGGCGTCTGGTTCGCGACGCCGTGTCGCAACGGCGTATACGCTTCCGCCGCGGTCGATTCCTGCACCGTCTATCCGCGCGGCGTCGGTGTCACACCGGGAGCCTTCGACGGATCCCCGCCGGACGGCTCGGCTCCGTTGTGCAGTTCCTTGAGGCGGGCGTGCAGGATCTCGAGCACCGGGATGCGGTTGCCGTGTTCGGTCTCGTGGTCGAACAGCTGCTGCAGCTGCGGTTCCTCGAGGGACCGGATGCGGTGCCGAATATCCGACAACGATGTCTGGTCGTAGTCGGCCAGCGGGAGTTCGTCGCGATCAGCCATGCGCCAGGGGTTCCCGCCCCGCCCGTGCGGTAATCGCACCCGCGCCCGGCGGTTGGATAAAGCGCCGCCACGCTGGGTACCATCAAAACTAGAACACGTTTCAATTCGACCCCGAGGGGGAGCCGTGCCGTCGTCGGACATCGCGAAATGGGATCCGGGCTTCACCGAACGGGTGATGAGCGTGCTGCGGCCGCTGCTCAAGACTTATCACCGCGCCGAGATGCGAGGAATCGAGTCGTTCCCGGAGGCAGGTGGGGCGCTGGTGGTGTCGAACCACTCGGGTGGCCTGTTCGCGATGGACGTGCCGGTCTTCGCGGCCGGGTTCTACGAACAGTTCGGCTACGACCGGCCCGTCTTCACACTGTCGCACGACCTGATCCTGACCGGGCCGACCGCCGAGTTCTTCACCAAGACCGGCTTCATCCGCGCCAACCACGAGAACGCCGACGAGGCACTGCGCTCGGGGGGTGTGGTGATCGTGTTCCCCGGCGGGGATTACGACGTGTACCGGCCCACGCTGGCCGAGAGCAAGATCGACTTCGGCGGGCGCACCGGTTACGTGCGGGCCGCGCTGAACGCAGGGGTACCGCTGGTGCCGACGGTCTCCATCGGCGGCCAGCAGAGCCAGTTCTACCTCAGCCGCGGTGAGTGGCTGGCCAAGACCATCCGGCTGGACAAGCTGCTGCGGGCCAAGATCCTGCCCATCTCCTTCGGCTTCCCGTTCGGGCTGTCCGCGGTGCTCCCGGTCAACCTGCCGCTGCCCACCAAGATCGTCACCCGGGTGTTGGCGCCCATCGACATCGTCGCGGAGTTCGGCGAGGACCCCGACGTCGACGAGGTCGACGCGCACGTCCGCCACGTGATGCAGCGTGCGCTCGACGAACTCGCCGCCGAGCGCCGCTTCCCGGTGCTGGGCTGAGGCGCGCGATGCAGCTGACCGACCGGCTCGGCGGTGCTCTCGGTCTGTTCGATGCGATGCGGCGTGCGCGGCTGATCGCGCCGCTGCGGCCCGACAAGTACGTGCGGATCGCGGCGGCGATGCGCCGCGAGAACATGGGCATCACATCCGGTTTCGCCAGCGCGGCCCAGCGGTGCCCGGATGCGCCGGGGCTGATCGACGAGCGCGGAACGCTGACGTGGCGCGAGATCGACCAGCGCAGCGACGCCCTGGCCGCCGCACTGCAGGCGCTTCCCGGCGGCGGGCCGAAGGTCATCGGCATCATGGCGCGCAATCACCGCGGTTTCGTGGAGTCGCTGATCGCGGCCAACCGGATCGGTGCCGACGTGCTGCTGCTCAACACGTCGTTCGCCGGGCCGGCGCTGGCCGAGGTCGTCGAACGCGAGGGTGTGGAGGCGGTGATCTACGACGAGGAGTTCTCCCCCACCGTGGACAGCGCCGTCGGCGGTGCCCGCATCACCCGGATCATCGCGTGGACCGACCAGCAGCCTGACAGCCTGACCGTGGAGTCGATGATCGCCGCGCATCGAGGGCAGAGCCCGCAACGCGCGCGCAGCAGGTCCCGGGTCATCCTGCTCACCTCCGGTACCACCGGATCGCCGAAGGGCGCCAAGCACTCCGGAGGAGGCCCGGAGATCCTCGGGGCGATCCTGCGCCGGACGCCGTGGCGGGCAGAGGAACCGGTGGTGATCGTCGCACCGATGTTCCACGCCTGGGGGTTCTCCCAGTTGGCGTTCGCCGCATCCCTGGCGTGCCCCATCATCACGCGCCGCAAATTCGATCCGGCGGCCACGCTCGCGTTGATCGACGAGCACCGCGCGACCGGGCTGATCGTGGTGCCGGTGATGTTCGACCGCATCATGGAACTGCCCGCCGACGTGCGGGCCCGCTACAGCGCCCGGTCATTGCGGTTCGCCGCCGCCTCGGGATCGCGCATGCGGCCCGATGTCGTCACCGCGTTCATGGACCAGTTCGGCGACGTCATCTACAACAACTACAACGCGACCGAGGCCGGCATGATCGCCACCGCGACACCGGCCGACCTGCGCGCCGCTCCCGATACGGCCGGAAAACCCGCCGAGGGCACCGAGATTCGCATCCTCGACCCCGAGTTCCGCCAACTCCCCGCCGGTGAGACCGGAAGCATCTTCGTGCGCAACTCCACCCAGTTCGACGGGTACACCTCCGGTTCCACGAAGGACTTCCACGACGGGTTCATGTCTTCCGGGGATCTGGGCTACCTCGACGAGGCCGGCCGGTTGTTCGTCGTCGGGCGCGACGACGAGATGATCGTCTCCGGCGGTGAGAACGTCTACCCGATCGAAGTCGAGAAGACGCTCTCGGCCCACCCCGAGGTGGCCGAGGCGTTGGTCATCGGGGTGGACGACGAGCAGTACGGACAGCGACTCGCGGCGTTCGTGGTTTTGACTGCGGGCGCATCGGTTATCCCCGAGGAACTGAAACAGCACGTCCGAGAGAATTTGGCGAACTACAAAGTGCCCAGAGACATCACGGTGCTCGACGAGCTGCCGCGCAACAGCACCGGCAAGATCGTCCGGCGTGACCTGCAGTCCCGTGCCGCCGATGCCTAAGCCCCGGCCGCTGCTCGCGACGAGCTTCGAAGCGCTCAACGCGGCCAACGGCGTACAGCCGCTGGGCCGCAAGGGTTACGTCACCATTCCGACGTTCGCGTTCGGCTGGCCGACCTCCGAACTCGCGCCCCTGTACCTGACCGGTTCGGTGCTCGACGCCGTCCGCCGCGGGCTACAGGGCCAGTTCACGAGCCGCACCGGCCGCGCCGCGCTGGTGCTCAAGGTCATCACGTGGGGTCTGCTGGTCTTCATCCAGCGGCGAAACGTCAAGTCGCAACCGTTCTTCGAGGCCGGACTTCGTGAAGCGCTCGGCGAGGACTACGTGTCGGTGGCCGCGGAGTCCCAACCCGCACGCCGCCGCGGTGGCGTCTTGCGGACCGGGTGGTCGCGGCGGCGCTACGTCGAGAAGACGGGCACCGTCCGCTACGGCCCGCACCAGGCGAACACCGCGGACATCTGGCGGCGCAGCGACCTCCCGCGCGACGGGCGCGCGCCGGTGCTGTTGCAGGTGCCCGGCGGGGCCTGGGCCATCGGAATGCGCCGCCCGCAGGCCTATCCGCTGCTGAGCCACCTCACCGAACGCGGCTGGATCTGCGTGTCGATCGGCTACCGGATCAGCCCGCGACACACCTGGCCCGCGCACATCGTCGACGTCAAGCGGGCGTTGGCCTGGATCAAGGAGAACATCGCCGACTACGGCGGCGACCCGGATTTCGTGGCGATCAGCGGGGGTTCGGCCGGCGGCCACCTCACGGCGCTGGCGGCACTCACTCCCAACGATCCGCAGTGGCAGCCCGGTTTCGCCGACGCCGACACCTCGGTCCGCGCCGCCGTGCCGGTCTACGGCCGCTACGACTGGTTCTCGGCCGACGGGGAGGGCCGGCCGCAGTTCATCGCGTTTCTGCAGAAGTTCGTGGTCAAGAAGCCGTTCCTCGGCAACCGCCGCGACTACCTGGAGGCCTCCCCCATCACGAAGATACGACCCGACGCGCCACCGTTTTTCGTGCTGCATGGCGAGGACGACTCGATCATCCCCGTTCCGGAAGCCCGCGAATTCGTCGAGGAACTCCGCAAGGTGTCGACATCACCGGTGGCGTATTCGGAGATCCCGCACGCACAGCACGCCTTCGACTTCTACGGTTCGCCGCGCGGCCACTACACCGCCGAGGCCATCGAACGCTTCCTGTCGTGGGTGCACGCGCAGCGGGGCTGACCCGCTACTGCGCCATCGCCGTCTCGACCACCGTCAGTTCCTCGGGAAGCCCTGCGGCTGAACGGATCTCGACGAAGGCATCGATCATCGCGTCGGTGAGTTCGTGGGGGTCGTCCACGGTCGCGCCGTCGGACAGCACGGAGATGTTGAGCTGGTCGACGTAGCTCCACACCGTGATGTTGAGGCCGCTGCCCGTGGTCAGCGGACCGACCGAATAGATTTCGGTGACCAGCGCACCGCCCACCCGGCCCCGTTCGCGCGGACCCGGCACGTTGGAGATCGGCAGGTTGAGCACCTTGTTCTGGCCGTCCTTGTTGGCCAGCCACCGGAACAGCGCCTCGGCCGGCGCGGGCGGGAAGTACGACGACCACCGGCTGACCAGTTCGGGGCCGATCAGATGGTGCCCCTCCTTGGCTGACGCGGCTGCGTTGTGGCACTCCTGCACCCGCTGCAGCGGATCCTCGATGTGGACGGGGATGCACACCAGCACACCGGTGAAGTAGTTGCCCGAAATGCGTTCCCGGCTGAAGTCGAAGCTCACCGGAACCGACGCCAGCAGCGGGTGTTCGGCGTGACCGTCGTAGCTCAGCAACAGCTTTCGCAGCGCACCGGCCGAGATGGCCAGCACCAGATCGTTGAGCGTCACACCGAGATGTTTGGCGGTCTGTTTGATGTCCGTGAGAGCCAGTGTGGCAGTGGCGAACTTGCGGACCCCGTCGACCTTGTGATTCATGAACGTCGGGGGCGGGGTGAACGGCCGGGTCAACTCGGGTGAGAGTTTGCGGCTGCTGTGCCGGACCCGCTGCAGGCCCTGCGCGGTGTAGCGCCAGTTCGCCGGCAGCTTGCCGATCTGGCGCAGGTGGTCGCGGAACGCCGTGCGGACCAACTCACCTGGGCCCGGCGCCGGATCGGTGGCGTAGGAATCGCGGTCGTGTTGTGGACCGCTCTGCAGATCCATGCCGCGGGCCATCAGGTTGGCCGAGGCGATACCGTCGGCCAGAGCGTGGTGGATCTTGCCCAGTACCGCGATCCGGCCGTCGGCCAGGCCCTCGATGAAGTACATCTCCCACAGCGGCTTGGTGCGGTCCAGCGGGGTGCTGGCGATGCGGCCGACCGCCTCGTCGAGCTCTCGGCGCCCGCCGGGGCTGTCCACCCGGTACGGGCGGACGTGGTACTCGAGGTCGACCTCACAGTTCTCCCGCCACATGGGGTGGTGGAACTTGAACGGGATGTCGACCAGTTCGTAGCGGAACGGGTCGAGTTTGTAGAGCCGGCTGTGGATGACCTGCCTGAATTCCTCGACGCCGAAGTTGCGGTCCCCCAGATCGTCGAGCTGGATCACCGCCAGCTTGAGGGTGTGCATGTGCACCGTGGGGGTTTCGCTGTACAGCAGAAACGCATCCCACCCGCTGAGCCGTTTCACGTAGAAGCCTCCTCCTGTCCCGGAGGCGTCTATATAACCTCTCGCGCGCCGACCAGGGTCCGGTTTCGATGGATCTGTGTCAAGAACAACCCGATCGCGGTGGCCATGGACCCGGTGCGTGCACCGTCGATCATGTCGAAACCGTGGCCTGCGCCTGGCAATTCCATGTAGCTGACCACCGATTTCGACTTCGCGCGGAGCTTCTCGACGAAGCTGCGGGCCTGCCACACCGGGATCACGCTGTCACCGCTGCCGTGGATGACCAGGAAGGGTGGCGCCTCCGGATGCACCTGCGCCATCGGCGAGGCCTTGCGGAACAGTTCGGGATGCCGAGACATCTTGCGCTTCACCACGACCCGTTCGAGGAAGTCGATGAACCGGGCCCGCTCGGCGGTGGAGCGATCCTCCCAGTCGTACCGGCCGTAGATGCCGACCACGGCGTCCACCGAGGTGTCCGACCCCTCAGGCAGCTCGGATTGCATCTCGGGGTTGTTGATCGTCAGCCCGGCGAGTGCGGCGAGGTGACCGCCGGCCGACGTGCCGGCGATCGCGACGAAGTTGCGGTCGCCGCCGTACTTGTCGACGTTGGCCCGCGCCCATGCGATCGCGGTCTTGACGTCGTTCAGATGGGCCGGCCACGGGTTGTGCGGCGCCACCCGGTAGTCGATCGACACACAGACCCAGCCCATCTCGGCCAGGTGTGACATCAGGGCGTAACCCTGCAGGAGACGGCTGCCGTGCACCCATGCCCCACCCGGGACGAACACCAGCACCGGGGCGGGTTCGGTCGGCAGCTCCTTCGGACGCCACACGTCGAGCAGCTGGGAAGGCAGCGGGCCGTAGCGCACCGAGGACTTGTGGACGTTGCGGCGATGCTCGAACGTCTTCCACAGCGGCGGCGCCTTCTCCGGCGCCGGCCATTCGATCGCCAGGTCCGCCGCGGGCACCACACCTCGCAGTGCCTCGTTGGACACGGCGTGCGTCAGGTCGCGCTCGTGCTGGCGAACCTCCGCGTTATTGGGGTCGAACCACGATTTGGCGGATGCGGAGAGGAGTTCGGGCATCTGCCGGTATCCCCACACCCCCATCGCGGCCAGCGCGCCGAGTGGTTCGAGGTGCTTGCCGATGACCGGTAGCGACGCCGAGGCGACGCTCATCGCCAGCATGCGGTCCGCGGGCTTGGCGTTGAGCAACCACCTTGCGCGCGACCAGATCGTCGGACCGGGGTACCGGGTGTCCGGTCGTACCGTCATGGCGCGACTGTACCCCTGTAGCGAACTTCCAAACGACAAGATCGCGAACTTGTCTACCCATCCGTGGATGGCTGGTTTGTAATGTCGCTCACACCTGCGCTGACCGGGCGGTTTCGGTCAGCGCCCCTCGCCCCTCCCCCTTCGCCGAGACCGCTGGGAGATCACCGAATCGGCCGACGCGGCGATCTCCCCGCAGTTTCGGCGCATTCGGGGTGGCGTGATCGCGTCCGTCGCGCATTTCCTGCCAGCGGTCGGTCAATCACTGCCAACGGGATGGATGGCGCTGACCTGCAGGTTGTTGCAGTCAGACCGGCCAGGAAAACCCTCCAGACCGAACGGACACGAAGAGGTACGAAAATGAACAAGTTCGGATTCGCCACCATCATCGCCGGCGGACTGGCCACCGGATTCCTCGGATTGGCCGCCCCCGCGCAGGCCGCCCCCGCCGGACCGGGCAACGCCCAGGACGCGATCAGCTCGCTCGATGACCGCGGCTACGACGTTCGCGTCAGCCAGCAGGGCATGAACAAGCCTCTCGACCAGTCCAGCATCGTCTCGGTGCGCTACGACAACGACGACCGCATCGTCTACGTCACCACCCGCTGACCAATACACGACCAAGGGGCGCCCCACCCGGGGCGCCCCTTTTCGTATTGACACTGCGATGACGGCTCAGAAGTTCGAGTAGCGAAGCCTCGAGCGCAGAGTCAACGCGCGCAACGCAGCCTCGGCGTCGTTTGCGTGCGGTAATACTGATCGGATGCCGGACACATCGACGTCCTCACACGGCGCGCACAACCCCGACTTCCACCCCGACCTCCGCAAGGTCGCCCGCTACATGCCGCGACAGGTCGTCACCCCGGTCACGCTGCCCGTCATCCGGATGGTCACGAGGCTGCAGGGGAAGCGCACTCCGGCCGACGTCGAGGAACTGACGCTCAACTCGGGCGTCAAGGTGCGGCTCTTCCGCCCTACCGGCGTGCCGGTGCCCGCACCCGCACTGCTGTGGATTCACGGCGGCGGCTATATCCTCGGCACCGCCGCACAGGATGACGAACTGTGCCGCCGGTTCGCTCGTCAGCTCGGAATCACCGTTGCCTCAGTGGATTACCGGTTAGCGCCCGAGAGTCCCTACCCCACACCGGTCGAGGACTGCTACGCGGCGCTGACCTGGTTGGCCCGCCTGCCGGCGGTCGATCCGCAGCGGGTGGCGATCGGCGGGGCCAGCGCCGGCGGCGGACTGGCCGCTTCACTCGCTCTACTGACCCGCGACCGCGGCGAATTACAGCCTGTGGCACAGCTTTTGGTGTATCCGATGATCGACGACCGCACCGTCGAGCGCCGCGGCTTGGACAACCCCGGCCACCGGCTGTGGAATCAGGCCAGCAACCGGTTCGGCTGGTCGGCCTATCTCGGTGAGGCCGATCGGGACGTCGCGGTGCCTGCCCGCCGCGAGGACCTCGCGGGGTTGCCACCGGCATGGATCGGGGTCGGCACCCTGGACCTGTTCCATGACGAGGATCTGGCCTACGCCGAGCGGCTGAGGGCCGCCGGCGTGCCGTGCCAGGTCGAGGTGGTCCAGGGCGCCTTCCACGGATTCGATGGAGTCCTGCCGAAGGCCGATGTGTCGCGGGCGTTCTTCCGAAGCCAGTGCGACACGCTCCGGCAGGCCTTCACCGACCGGTACTAGTCGCGAATCTCCGCATCCTCGAAATGGGTGCGGCCGATCATCTCGTAGCGGGACGTGTCGCGGAACTTGAGGTACGCGGCCAGCGCGGCACCGACGACGAACAGTCCCACCACGATCCACGGCGTCACCTGGAACAGCAGAGTGCCCGACGCCGTACCCGCCGCGGACTCCTTGTGCTCCCAGAGCAGATAGACGACGTAGAGCATGCCCAGCCCGCCGAGCAGGGGTGCGAGGAACGTCTTGAACCAGTGCGCGCTCGACGGATGGTTCTTGTGGAAGTGGAAGTACGCGATGACGGCGAAGGCGCACAGCGACTGCACGATCAGGATCGCCATGGTGCCGAGAATCGCCAGCAGCGTGTACATGTGCACGTAGGGATCCATGCCCGCAGCCCAGAACGCCAGGATGATGACCAGAGTGATGCCGGTCTGCACGAAGGACGCGATGTGCGGCGACCCGTGCGTGGGGTGCGTCGCACCGAGCGTGTTCTGCAGCCGGCTCGACAGTCCCTCACGACCGAGCGCGTAGAGGTACCGGGAGGCGCAGTTGTGGAACGCCATACCGCACGCGAACGAACCCGTCACCAGCAGGATGTTGAACAGCGTGATGGCCCACTCGCCGTAGGTGGTGCGCACAGGCCCGAAGAAGATCTCCGACGACGTGCTGGCATCCTGCGCGAGCTCGACGGACTTCGACGTACCGGTGCCCGCGATCGCCATCCAGGACACGAACACGTAGAACAGGCCGACGCCCAGAACCGAGATCATGGTGGCACGCGGGATGATCCGCTTCGGGTCCTTGGACTCCTCGCCGTACATCGCCGTGGACTCGAAGCCGACCCACGACCAGAACGCGAAGAACAGGCCGAGGCCCGCGCTGGCGCCGGCGATCGCGGCCGGAGTGAACGCGCCGATGGGGTTCAGCGTCTCGGCCACCGCGAAGCCGTCGGGGCCGCCGCCCTGGAACAGCACGGCGAACGCCCCGAGCGCGAGCATGATGATCTCGGTGACCAGGAAGACACCGAGGACCTTCGCGGTCAGGTTGACGTCGAAGTAGGTCAGGATCGCGTTGAGCGCCAACATCAGTAGCGCGGGCACGACCCAGTGGATGTCGACGCCGAACTGCGTCGACAGGAAGTTCTTGAAGAAGAACGAGAAAATGCCGATCAGCGACGCTTCGAACACGACGTAGGCCATCGTGATCAGCAGACCGCTGGCCATCCCGACGATGCGGCCCAGCCCATGGCTGATGTACCCGTAGAAGGCGCCGGTGGCGGTGATGTGCTTGGCCATGGTCGCGTAGCCGATCGCGAACAGGCCGAGCACGATGGTTGCGACAAGATAGCCGGCGGGGGCGTGCGAACCGTTTCCGAAACCGACGGCGATCGGCACGTTGCCGACCATTGCGGTGATCGGCGCTGCGGTGGCTACCGCCATGAAGATCACGCCGAGCGTGCCCACGGCGTTACGCTTGAGTCGTTGCACGCCCTGAGCTGGCGTTTTCTCTGGTGTAACGGCTTGATCCGTCATCTACGGGATGCCTTCCTGCTTGCCAAGGGGAGGCCTGTGTGGCCTGAGCCACATCTGGACCGCTACGTATATTGGCACTACCAATACATCCCCGCAACCGGTGGAGCGAACCATTGACATAAATGGTTCAGACCTTTTACGGTGGGCCGCGTGTACGACTACGGCACGTTCTCGTTCGAGTCCAAGGCTCAGGTGCTGGATCGGGCGAAGGCGTTCTGGAATCCGGACAAGACTCAGTTCTGGACCGACGCCGGCGTGGACCTGGTCATCGACCGCAGGGAGGACTACTTCCTCTGGGACATGAGCGGCCGGCGGCTCATCGACATGCACCTCAACGGCGGCACTTACAACCTCGGACACCGCAATCCCGAAGTGATGCAGGCTGTTTCGCAGGGCATGGAGATCTTCGACGTCGGTAACCACCACTTCCCGTCGGTGGCGCGCACCGCGCTGGCGCAGCGACTGGTCGAGACCGCCCCCGATTCGATCAGCAAGGTGGCGTTCGGATCGGGCGGCGGCGAGGCGATCGACATCGCGCTCAAGAGCGCCCGCCACGCCACCGGACGCCGCAAGATCGTCTCGATCATCAAGGCCTACCACGGTCACACCGGGCTGGCCGTCGCCACCGGCGACGAGCGGTTCGCCAAGCTGTTCCTCTCCGACCGGCCCGACGAGTTCATCCAGGTGCCCTTCGGTGACGTCGCCGCGATGGAGCAGGCGCTGTCGGGTAACGACGTCGCGGCAGTCATCATGGAGACCATCCCCGCGACGTACGGGTTCCCCCTTCCCCCACCGGGTTATCTCGAAGCGGTCTACGCGCTGGCCCAGAAGTACGGCTCCCTCTACATCGCCGACGAGGTCCAGACCGGGCTGATGCGCACCGGCGAACTGTGGGCGATCACCAAACACGGGATCGAACCGGACATCCTCGTCACCGGCAAGGGACTCTCCGGCGGCGTCTACCCGATCACCGCGGCACTGCTGGGTGAGCGGGCCTCGCAGTGGCTCCACCAGGACGGGTTCGCCCACATCTCCACCTTCGGCGGCGCCGAACTCGGGTGCGTCGCGGCGATCAAGACCCTCGAGATCACCACCCGGCCCGAGGTGCGGTCGATGGTGCACTACATCGCCGACATCTTCGACACCGGACTGCGCCGGATCCAGGCGGACTACCCGGACTGGTTCATCGGCATCCGGCAGAACGGTGTGGTGATCGGGTTGGAATTCGACCACCCCGAAGGCGCCAAGTTCGTGATGCGCGAACTCTACGAGAACGGGGTGTGGGCGATCTTCTCCACGCTCGATCCCCGTGTGCTGCAGTTCAAACCGGGCCTGCTGCTCGGGCGTGACCTGTGCGAGGACGTGCTCGACCGACTGGAGGTCGCGGTGGGCCGGGCGATGACCACGGCCAGGAAGGGAAGACCGTGACGGAGTTTGCGCCAGGGCGAGCGGAGCGACGGGAGTTTGCTTCAGCGGGCCACCTGCTCGAGCGCGCCCGGTGGGCCGCGCGGGCATACGCCGACTACGACCAGGCCGCCGTCGCGGCCGTCGTCACCGCGGTCGCCGACACCGCCTACGGTGCCGCCGAACGCTTCGCCGCCGAAGCCGTCGCCGAGACCGGTATGGGCGTCGTCGCCGACAAGGTGATCAAGAACCAGGCCTGCTCGCGCGGCATCGTCGACTACTACCGCGGCCAGGATTACGTCTCCCCGCGGGTGGACGCGGTCAACAAGATCGTCGAAATCCCGCGTCCGGCAGGCGTTGTGCTGGCCCTGACCCCGACCACCAACCCCGTCTCCACGATCTACTTCAAGGTGCTGCTGGCACTGATGACGCGCAATGCCGTCGTCGTCGCACCGCACCCGCGGGCCAAACGGTGTTCCGCTGATGCCGTCCAGCTGCTCGCCGACGCCGCGGTCGCCGCGGGAGCGCCCGACGGCATCGTCCAGGTGGTCGAGGAGCCGTCGATCCCGCTAATCGAGGCGTTGATGGCCGACGAACGCACCGACGTCATCGTGGCCACCGGCGGCACCGGCGTGGTGCGAGCCGCGTATTCGTCGGGCACCCCGGCGCTCGGCGTCGGACCCGGCAACGTGCCCGTCCTCGTCGATGCGAGCGCCGACATCAACGCCGCCGCCAAGCGCATCGTCGACAGCAAGGCGTTCGACAACTCGGTGCTGTGCACCAACGAATCGGTGCTGATCGCCGAGGAGTCGATCGCGGGCGCCCTGCGCTCGGCGCTCACCCGCGCCGGTGCGCACATCCTCGACGCCGAGGCCACAGAACGCCTGCGCGCCTACATGTTCGCCGATGGTCAGCTCAACACCGATGTCGTAGGCCGCGACGCCGCGTGGATCGCCGCACAGGCCGGCATCCGCGTGACACCCAAGACGCGGGTGCTCGTCGCTCCGTTCGAGGACGTGATCAGCGAGGAGATGCTGGCCCACGAGAAGCTCTCGCCGGTCATCGGCATGACAACCGTGCCCGACGCGGCACGCGGGATCCGCGCCGCCCGGGCGGTGGTGCGCATCGGCGGCGCCGGCCACTCCGCGGCGATCCACAGTGAGAACCCCGCCGTCGTCACCGAATTCGCCACCCAGGTTCCGGTGCTGCGGGTGTCGGTCAACGTCGGTAGCAGCACCGGCAGCTCGGGCCTGGAGACGAACCTGGCGCCGTCGATGACGATCGGCACCGGTTTCATCGGCCGCAGCTCCATCGGCGAGAACCTGCGCCCCGACAACCTGATGAACTGGGCCCGCATCGCCTACAACAGTGCTCCCGGTGTGGTCATGCCGAATTTTGCCGGGGTCGACCCCTGGCGTTCGCCGGCAGACCCGGTGCCCGAATACCCCAGACCCTCCAACGATCGCGGCACACCACCGGTGTCCCCGTCCCGCGGCGCCCAGGCTCGCCGCCCGGCCGACCCGGGCATCGAGGCGCTGCGTGCCGAACTGCGGGCGCTGGTCGTCGAAGAGCTCGCACAATTGATCAAGAGGTGAGTCGTGGCTGAACTGCGTTCCTTCATCTTCATCGACCGGCTGCAGCCGCAGACGATGTCGTACCTGGGCACCTGGATCAAGGGTGCGCTGCCGCGGGCGAACATGGCCGCCCAGATCATCGAGGTCGCGCCCGGTCTGGACATCGAGGGCGTCACCGACGTCGCGCTCAAGCATGCGGAGGTCAAGGCCGGAATCCTGGTCGTCGAAAGACAGTTCGGCTATCTGGAGTTCCACGGTGAGACGGGTGCGGTCAAGGCCGCCGCCGATGCTGCGCTCGAATCCTTGGGCCAGGAGCTCGATTCCGCGGTGCGGCCCACGATCCTCGCGTCGCGCATCATCTCCAGCATCGACCATCAGCACGCATTCCTGATCAACCGCAACAAGATCGGGTCCATGGTGCTGGCCGGCGAATCGCTGTTCGTCCTCGAGGTCGCCCCCGCGTCGTACGCGATCCTGGCGACCAACGAAGCCGAGAAGGCCGCCGACATCAAGGTCGTCGACTTTCGGATGATCGGCGCCACCGGCCGGGTCTACCTGTCGGGCAGCGAGGCCGACATCCGCCAGGCTGCCGAGGCGGCCCAGGACGCCCTCGCCCGGAGCACCGCATGAGCACCCTCGACCCCGCCGAATTGCGCGCTCTGGTACGCGAAGTCGTCCGCGATGCGGTCAAGGACCTCGCCATCGCCCCGAAGGGCGCGCCCAAGGCCGTGCCCCCGCCACCACCCGTGCTGACGGTGGCTGACCAGTTCGGCGTCACGCCGAGCGGTCCGCTTGCCGCCGATCAGAAACACCGGGCCGAGTCGGTCCGGCTGACCACCGACCGCGAGCTGGACGCCTTCGTCCGCACATTGCTCAGACTCTTCGAAAACCCCAAGACCCGCGCCGATCTCAAGGCGGGCAGGCTGACTTTCCGGCTCGCCGGCGCGGGAACCAACGGGCACGGGACGCCCGGCCGTGCGCAGACCCAGCGCATCGACAGCGGCGCCGTCACCGAACGGCACATCGCCGATGTCGCGGCCGCCGGGGCCGGGCTGGTGCTCGGCCCGCGGGCGGTGCTGACGCCGCTGGCACGCGAGAAAGCCAGGGCACTCGGGGTGTCGATCGAGAAGGAGCGCAGATGATAGCCGCGACCGTGACCGGAAACGTGTGGTCGACCCGCCGGATCGACGGCATCCCTGCCGGCGCGTTCCTGGAAGTCGAGGTCGACGGGTCCGGCGGCCGGATGATCGCCTTCGACGTGCTCGGCAGCGGTGTGGGCGAGCGGGTGCTGATCGCACAGGGCTCGGTCGCCGCCAACTGGTTCACCGGGACCCCGCCACCCGTCGATGCACTCATCATCGGATCCATCGACGACCCCAGCTCCGCAGAAGGTCAGACAGAGAGATAGAGGAGAAGAACAATGGCCAGCAACGCAATCGGTCTCATCGAGACCAAGGGCTACGTCGCAGCATTGGCCGCGGCCGACGCCATGGTGAAGGCCGCCAACGTCACCATCACCGATCGCCAGCAGGTCGGTGACGGCCTCGTCGCCGTCGTCGTCACCGGTGAGGTGGGTGCGGTCAAGGCGGCCACCGAGGCCGGCGCCGAAGCGGCGTCCCAAGTCGGCGAGCTCATCAGCGTCCACGTCATCCCGCGGCCGCACAGCGAGCTCGGGGCGCACTTCGCCGTCTCCGCTCAGTAAACCCCCTGCCGCACCATCTCGTAAGGAAGTGACGGCCATGGCCGCGACGGCTTCGGAGACGCGTACCGACATCCGCGTCTACCTGCTGGTTGAGGATCTCCAACGGCAGTTCGCCGCCTATCTCGGCACGCCGACCCGCGCCAGGGGATACCCGCCCTACGCGGGTGAGCACGCGCTCATCGTCGAGGTGTCCCCGGCGCTGGCCATCGAGCGGGTGATCGACCTGGCGCTGCGAGAGGTACCGGGCATCCAACCCGGAATCCTCTACGTGGAGCGGCAATTCGGTGTCCTGGAGATCCACTCCGCCAATCTGTCCGATGTCCGTCGCGCCGGCGAGGCGATCCTCACCGGCACCGGGAACAAGGCCAGCGACCAGCTACGGCCGCGGGTCCTCTACCACGACATCATCACCGACATCACCGATCAGCACGCGGTGATCCTCAACCGCAACCGGCAGGCGTCGATGATCCTGCCGGGACAGTCCCTGCTGGTCTACGAGATGACGCCGGCTCTGTTCGCGGCGGTGGCCGCGAACGAGGCCGAACGTGCCGCGCCGGGGCTTACGGTGGTCGACGTGCAGATGATCGGTGCGGCAGGCCGCCTCTACATCGGCGGCTCGGTCGCCGACGTCACCACCGCCCGGGACCGCATCACGTCGGTGCTCGCCGCGATCGAAGGGCGAGATCACTGATGGCGGAGGTCATCGCCGATGACATCGACGTGGCCGAACGCGCACTCGCCGACTACGACCTGCCGCCGAACTCCACCCTGCAATTGCTGAACCTGTCCGAGAACGCCACCTATCTGGTCGAGGACGCCGACAGCGGCGCGAAGTCGATTCTGCGCGTGCATCGCCGGAACTATCACCACCCGCACGAGATCGAATCCGAACTCGACTGGCTCGAGGCGCTGCGCCGCGACAGCGATGTCACGGTCCCGACGGTGCTGCCCACGCGTGACGGTCGGCGGGTGGTGACCGTCGACCACAACGGAACAGACCGGCACATCGTGCATTTCGGTATGGTCGGCGGCGCGGAACCCGACGAGGGATCGGTCACGCTCGACGATTTCCGGACCCTCGGAAAGATCACCGCGGCGCTGCACGACCACGCACGGTCGTGGACCCGGCCCGCCGGCTTCGGGCGGTTCGCATGGGACTGGGAGCACTGCCTCGGCGAGAACGCCCGCTGGGGACGGTGGCGCGACGCCGAGGGCGTCGGGCCCGAGGAAGCCCACCTGCTCGAACGCGCGCAAGATCTGCTGCAGCGGCGGCTGTCCGAGTACGGCGCCGGGCCGGACCGTTACGGCCTCGTCCACGCCGACCTGCGGTTGGCCAACCTGCTGGTAGACCCGCCCACGATCACGGTCATCGACTTCGACGACTGCGGATTCGGTTGGTTCTTCTACGATTTCGGCGCCGCGGTCTCGTTCATCGAAGACGATCCGGCGCTTCCCGAATGGCAGGCCTCCTGGGTCGAGGGCTATCGAAGCCGGCGCCCGATGACCCCGGCCGACGAGGACATGCTGGCCTCGTTCGTCTTCCTGCGGCGACTGCTGCTGCTCGCCTGGATGGGCACCCACAGCCACTCCAGGGAATCGAAGACCAAAGCCATCAGCTACGCCGCGGGCAGTTGCGCGCTCGCCGAACGGTATCTCAGCACCAACGGTCAGCGACTCGTCTGACCGCCCACCCTCCTCATCTTTAGGACACACATGTTCACCTCACTGCAGGGCCGTTCCGCGATCGTCACCGGCGGCAGCAAGGGCATCGGCCGGGGCATCGCCGAGACTTTCGCCGACGCCGGCGTCGACGTGCTGATCACCGGTCGCACACAGGCCGATATCGACACCACGGTCGCCGAGCTGAGCGGAAGGGCCGGCACCGTCAGCGGCCTGGCCGCCGACGTGGCGGATCCGGCCGACTGCCGCCGCGCGGTCGACACGGCCGTCGAGCGGCACGGTGGACTCGACATCGTCTGCGCCAACGCCGGTATCTTCCCGTCCGGCCGGCTCGAGGAACTCACCCCCGAGGACATCGAGCAGGTGCTGTCGGTGAACTTCAAGGGCACCGTGTACATCGTGCAGGCCGCGCTCTCGGCGCTCGCGGCCAGCGGCCACGGCCGCGTCGTCGTCACCTCGTCGATCACCGGACCCGTCACGGGGTACCCCGGCTGGTCGCACTACGGTGCGAGCAAATCCGCCCAGCTCGGCTTCATCCGGACGGCAGCAATGGAGTTGGCGCCCAAGCGCATCACCATCAACGCGGTGCTGCCCGGCAACATCATCACCGAGGGCCTGGTCGACATGGGCGAGGATTACATGAACCAGATGGCGGCGGCGATCCCCGCCGGGCGGCTGGGCGGCGTCGCCGACATCGGCAACGCCGCACTGTTCTTCGCCACCGACGAGGCGGCCTACATCACCGGCCAGAGCCTCATCGTCGACGGCGGGCAGATCCTTCCGGAATCGCATCAGGCGATGGCGGAGCTGTAGCCCGGCCCGCCGAGGTTCGGCCGCTAGAATTGGTTCTACCAAATCACCGCGACAGGGGAGGTCAGCCGGTGCCGACGCACAGCGAAGAGTTGCGGCGCCGGATCGTGTCCGACATCAACGCGGGTGCACCCGGGGCGAAGCTGGGCAGCGAACGCGACCTCGCCGAGCGGTACGGCACCAGCCGGTCGAGCCTGCGGCAGGTGCTGGCCGCCTTGGAGGAGGCCGGCATGGTCCACCGGGTGATCGGGCGCGCCGGCGGCATCTTCATCAGCCACGGGCAGGTCGAACGAAACCTCGCCGACGTCGTCGGCGTTCCCGCGTTCCTGGCGAATCAGGGGTACGTCGCCGGGACCCGGGTGCTGTCGACGAAGATCGCACCCGTCGACGAGGCCACCCAGGCCGCATTGCGGTTGCAGCCCAGCGATTTCGTGGTCGAGATCCAGCGGCTCCGGCTCGCCGACGGGTCGCCGATCTCGCTCGAACTCGCGCAGTTCCCCGCCGAGACGTTCCCCGGTCTGCTCGAACAGCAACTCGGCGGCTCGATCTACGAGATCCTGGAAAGCCGGTACGGTCTGGTGCCGGAACGTGCCGACGAACGCATCGAGGCCGTCACCGCCACCAGCAGCGAGGCGTCGCTGCTGGGGGTGAAGCCGAAATCCGCGCTGCTGCTGATCACACGCATCACCTATGACAGTGCCGGGACGCCGTGCGAATTCTCCCGCGACCTGTTCCGCGGTGACCGCATCTACCTCGCCGTCACCGCACAGGGCAGAGGCATCGGCAAGGGCCGGGACGCCAACACCGCGTCGGTGACGCTGCAGAGCCAACTCGCCGTCTGACCGGACCGTTTCAGCCCTGCCCGTTGGCCTTCATCAGCTGCTCGGACACCATCGCCAGCACCGGACGCGGGGCGATTCGGTAGCCGAGCGCCAGAATCCGGTTCTGCAGTCCGGAGACCACGGTGGGGAACGGCCGGTCGAGCGCCTTGAGCGCGACGTCGACCACCTGGGCGGAGGTCTGGCGGCCGCGCGTCATGAAACTCTTGCCGGTGCGGTCGAAGAACTCAGTCTCGGTGGCGCCGGGACACAGTGTCAGCACCTTGACGCCCGAGCCCCGGGTCTCCTGCCACAGCGCCTCGGAGAACGACAGCACGAACGCCTTGGTCGCGCCGTACACCGCCATGCTGGGTACGGGCTGGAAGGCGGCCGTCGACCCCACGTTGATGACGACACCCCGCTTCGCGGCCACCATCGCCGGCAGGAAGTGGCCGGTCAATTCGACCAGGGTGACGCAGTTCAGCTGGATCTGCGCGGCGTTGGCCGCCGGGTCCTGTTCGGCGAAGCTGCCGTGCAGCCCGATCCCGGCGTTGTTGATCAAGACGTCGACGTGGCGGCCGAGGGATTCCACCTGCTGTGCGAGCGCGGCCGCCGCCCCCGGCACACCCAGGTCGGCCGACACGACGTCGATGTCGATCCCGGGATGACGTCCGAGCAGCCGGCTGCGCAACTCCTCGAGCCGATCGGTGCGCCGCGCGACGAGGATGAGATTGGCCCGCTCGGCCGCCAGCCGCGTGGCGAACTCTTCACCGATGCCGCCGCTGGCGCCGGTGACGAGTGCGGTGTACCCGGCGAGCTTCATGGTTCGACCTTCATTGGTCCAAGGTAACCACCCGCGCGCACCGACCGTCGTATCGTCGGGCAGATGGAGGGCTCCGGGTCGCGGGGCCGGATCGGAACTGCTCGACGAGGAGCGCCACGATGACCATCGCGGAATCAAGAACAGCATCTCAGGACATGACATCCGGAGGCACATCGTCCTTCGACCGGGACGTCGCCGATACTCAGCGCTACGTCGACAGCCCGCGGTTCGAGGGCATCATCCGGCTTTACACGGCCCGGCAGGTCGTCGAACAGCGCGGCACGATCCCCGTCGACCACACCGTGGCGCGCGAGGCGGCGACGGCCTTCTACCCGCGCCTCCGTGAACTCTTCGCCCACGGCAAGAGCATCACGACGTTCGGCCCCTACTCCCCCGGCCAGGCCGTCACCATGAAACGGGTGGGCATCGAGGGCATCTACCTCGGCGGGTGGGCGACGTCGGCCAAGGGCTCGAAAGACGAGGATCCCGGCCCCGACCTGGCCAGCTATCCGTTGAGCCAGGTGCCCGACGAGGCCGCCGGCCTGGTGCGGGCGCTGCTGACCGCCGACCGCAACCAGCAGTACCTACGGCTGCGCATGGACGAGGCCCAGCGTGCCAGCACACCGGTGTACGACTTCCGGCCGTTCATCATCGCCGACGCCGACACCGGGCACGGCGGAGATCCGCACATCCGCAACCTGATTCGCCGTTTCGTCGAAGCCGGCGTGCCCGGATACCACATCGAGGATCAGCGGCCGGGTACCAAGAAGTGCGGCCATCAGGGCGGCAAGGTGCTGGTGCCCTCGGACGAACAGATCAAGCGGCTCAACACCGCACGCTTCCAGCTCGACATCATGGGCGTGCCCGGCATCATCGTGGCCCGCACCGACGCCGAGGCGGCCAACCTGATCGACAGCCGCGCCGACGAGCGCGACCAGCCCTTCCTGCTCGGCGCGACGAACTTGTCGATCCCGTCGTACAAGTCGTGCTTCCTGGCCATGATGCGCAGCTTCTACGACGCCGGCGTCACCGCGCTCAACGGCCACCTCGTGTACTGGCTGCCCGACGGCGAGTACGATACGGCACGGGAATGGTTGCGGCGCAACGGTGTTGCGGACGTCATCGCCAAGGCCGCCGACCACTGGCGGCACGACGGCGACCCCAGCAACGACGCACTCTACGACGACGTCGAATCGCAGTTCATCGCCGCGTGGGAGGAGGACGCCGGTCTCAAGACCTACGCCGAGGCGGTGGCGGCCCGCCTCGAGTTCGCCGAGGGCGACGGCGAAGCGTACGCGATGGGCGTCGACGAGTGGACGCAGTTCGCCAAGCGGGCGTCGCTGTACACCGCCGGGAAGAAGGCAAGGGAGTTGGGCGTCGACGTCGCGTGGGACTGCGAGCTCGCCAAGACGCCCGAGGGCTATTACCAACTGCGCGGAGGCATTCCGTACGCGATCGCCAAACAACTGGCCGCCGCGCCGTTCGCCGACATCCTGTGGATGGAGACCAAGACCGCCGACCTCGCCGACGCCAGGGAGTTCGCCGAGGCCATCCACGCCGAATACCCGGAGAAGATGCTGGCCTACAACCTCTCGCCGTCGTTCAACTGGGACACCACCGGTATGACCGACGACGAGATGCGGGCCTTCCCCGAGGAACTCGGCCGGATGGGCTTCGTGTTCAACTTCATCACCTACGGCGGCCATCAGGTCGACGGGGTGGCCTCCGAGGAGTTCGCCACCGCCCTGCGGCAGGACGGCATGCTGGCGCTGGCCCGGCTGCAGCGCAAGATGCGTCTGGTCGAATCGCCTTACCGCACACCGCAGACGCTGGTCGGCGGGCCCCGCAGCGATGCGGCACTGCTGGCGTCGTCCGGCCGCACCGCCACCACGAAGGCGATGGGCAAGGGCTCCACACAGCATCAGCACCTGGTGCAGACCGAGGTGCCGAAGAAGCTGCTGGAGGACTGGCTCGCACTGTGGAGCGAGCACTATCGCCTCGACGAGAAACTCCGCGTGCAGCTGCGCCCGCGGCGCGCCGGCGGTGAGGTGCTCGAGCTCGGCATCTACGGGGAGCGGGCCGACGGCGAGGAGAAGCTCGCCGACGTGCTGGTCGACCCCATCAAGGACCGGTACGGCCGCAGCATCCTCACGGTGCGTGACCAGAACACCTACGCCGAGAAGCTGCGCCAGAAGCGGCTGATGACGCTGGTGCACCTGTGGTTGGTGCACCGGTTCAAGGCCGACGCGGTGTACTACGTGACGCCGACCGACGACAACGTCTACCAGACCGAGAAGATGAAGTCGCACGGCATCTTCAGCGATGTGCACAAAGACGTCGGGGAGATCATCGTCGCCGACGTCAACCACGCGCGCATCGAGGAACTGCTGGCGTCGGACCGCGAAGCGCTCGGGCGGCTGATCCGCAAAGAGGACTGACTCACACGACGGCGAAGGAGCCCTGGCCCGCCAAAACCTCGTGACCGCCGGGGGTCGGTTGTGCCGTATCCGGATAGTGCGCACAATACGGCTATGAGCCCAGCGGAGCCCTTCACAACCGATTCGACGCCGGCATTGTCGGCGATCGCCCCGCAGATGGAAGCGCTGGCGGCCACATTGGGGGTCAAGTCCGTTCTGGTGATGCGTTCGGAGCCTGACGCCATGGTGGTGGCCGCCACCGCCGGGGAAGCCACCCAGCACTACACCGTCGGGGCGGCCGGCAAGAAGGCCGGCGCGGACGCCGGCCGCACTCCGCTGTACTGCGAACGTGTCGTCGACACCGATGAGACCCTCTATGTGCGGGATTCCCGGGAGAGCGAGACGTTCGCCGGCAACGAGGACGAGACCGAGTTCGGCCTTCACAACTATCTGGGCGTGGCTGTGCACGACGGGGAGGGACGCGTCGTGGGCACCGTCTGCGTCTTGGATGACACGGCGCGCGAATACTCCGAGGAGGAACGGGCCGAACTCGACCGGGTGCGCGCCGATGTCGAGCAGATCGTCGCCACCCGCCCCGACGCGCTCGGGTGACCTTCGCCGGTCCCCCGTCGCCCCGCCTTCACCTGGTCGAGATCGCGCAGCAGGGGCATCCGGTAGCGGCATTCGCGCTCACGGCCTCTCGAAGAGTTACCGCGAGACGGCTTTGCCGCCGATGATCGTGGCGGCCACCCGGTCACGGTCGAGTTCGGCCAGGACCGCCCGCGGCGAGCCGTCCAGGACGCACAGGTCGCCCGGCTGTCCGGGTGTGATCGTGCGCGGCGTCGTGGGGTGTTCGGCGGTGCCCTGGAACAGGGCCAATGCCGTTGCGGCATCTATACATTCGTCGGCGCCCAGTTCTGCGCCGGAGGGGGTGCGCCGGTCGACGGCCCCCCGCATCGCCGCCCACGGATCGCCGGCACCGAAGGGAGTGTCGGTCGAGAATGCCACATTGATGCCCGCGGTCAGTAGCGTTGCGACACGCCACAGTTCGTGGTGTTCTCCCGCCGGGACGTCGGCGAGGTACTCGTCACCGCGCTCGGCGACGAAGTTCGGCTGCGTCACCACCGTCACGCCCAGGTCCGCCAGACCCTGGATGCAGTCGTCGGGCACCACGGCGGCATGCTCGACACGATCCCGGTGGTGCACGCCCGCGGTGCGGAGCGCGGCGATCGTGACCACCAGTTGCGCCGCGGTGACGCAGTGCACCGCGACGGGCACACCGCTGCCGTGCCGGCCGGCGATCCAGGCCACCAGTTCGTCGAGATCGAGGGCATCGTCGTGCAGGATGCGCTTACCCGGGGCAAGGACATGCAGGCGCTGCACGATATCGCTTTCGGCAAGTGTGTCGGCCTCGAGATCTGGTGTGGCGTCGGTGATCCCGGTGACGCCGAATCCCGCGAGTTGCCGGCTGAGCTCCGCGAGCGGCACCTCTCGGCGCTCGAGTTCGGCGCTCCACCCCGGATCGGCACTGCGCAGTCTGCCGTCGGGGTGAGCGCTGCGCCCGAGCCGCGCCAACCCGGGTGAGTTGACCGTCCACAGCACCCCGCTGCGGTGCTGCACCCGCACGGGTACCGACGGTGTCAGGTCGTCGAGCAGCCCGCGGTCCAGCGGTCCGGCGACCGCCTCGTGGTACCCCACGGCACGGATCCACCCGTCGTCGCCGGGTGTCGCGGTCGTCAGCGCCTGCATGAGTCCGGCACGGTCCCCCACGTCGGCGGGCCCGACGCGCACCGAATCGAAGGCCGCTGCGGCGGCGTGCAGATGAACGTGATGGTCGTGCAGACCCGGGATCACCGTGGCGCCGGCGGCGTCCAGGACGGTCTCTCCAGGTTCGGGCACCAATGTCTCGGCGACGATGTGGATGCGGTCGTGCACCCGAATGTCGGCCCGCGTCCCGTCGAGCAGTGTGGCGCGCTGGATCAGCATGCGGGCGAACGGCTTTCGAGGATCCCGCTGACGACGGTGTTGTCGGCGCCGAGCCCCGACGCGGGCGCGCACGGGGCGGGTTTGCGCGGCGTCACCTCGGCGGTGCCCCGGTCCGGCAGGGTGGCGTAACGTGCCGCGGTGGCCGCCATGGCGACGTCGAGCACCTCGCCGCCGCCGCGGCGCAGCGACTCGAACACCGCGTGTGCGGCGCCCAGACCGGTGAGCGGGTCCGCGATCGCGTCTCCCATGAACTGCGGCGCGGCATCCGTGCCGCCCACCAGGCCGCCGGACACCGCGGCGTCGTCGCCGAACGCCACGCGGTCGGCACATTCCCCCGCGGTGCCGTGGCCGGTGATGCGCACCCAGACCCGGCCGTCGCGCGCGGGCACGGTGTCCGGCCCCAGCCCCCGTCGGGCCAATGCGGCAGGCCGCGAGCCCTCGATCACCACGTCCGCGGCGGCGAGCAACGCCCGCACTTCGACCGGAAGATCGAAATCAGCCGTCACGCAAAGCTTTCCACTGTTCACCCAGTCGAAGAACTCGGGCGATCCGGCGCGGGTGCCGTCCGGCCGCGCCGGGGTCTCGACCTTGACCACCGTCGCACCGGCGCGAGCCAGCATCCGGCCACACAGCGGTCCGGCCCACATCGACGCCAGCTCGACCACCAGCAGGTCGGCCCAGGTACGCGGCTGCGCGGGCGGCCCGACGCGCGCGATCACGGGCTGCGCGGCAGGCGTCTCGCCGAGCACCGCGGCCGGCATCCCCAGCAGCCGCGCCCGCGCGACCGCGGTCTCCGCGGGCCGGGACGCCAGCCAGTCGCCGATCGCCGGCCACGGGGTGGAACCGATCTCGTCGGATTCGAGCAGGGCGGGGACGGCGGCGAGGTCGTCGGGCCGCGACAGCGTCAGCGCGCACCACCCGTCGCGCGCCGCCAGCAGCCGCGACGCGCCGCCCGCCGAGATCCGGCCGGGCGGCGGCAGGCTGAGCAGTGCGGCCCGCCCGGTCAGTAGCTCGGGCACGTCGACATCGACAGGCAGGACCGATGCGATCTCTGCGGCATGCGTGAGCACCGCGGCCGGGATCGCGAACGCACTCACCGCACCATTGTCCCGCGAGCAGTCGCAGAATCGCGTTCGGAGGCACGGAAGAGGGCGATTCTGTGTCTGCTCGCCGTCAGAAGTGGAGCGCGGAGAACTTCCACTCCAGCACCTGGCGGTCCTCGGTGTCGACGGCGTACACCAGCGACCGCAGCCTCAGCACGCCGCCGCGACCGCCTGGCAGCGGCGTGGCCCCGTCGACGTGCAGGGTGCTGTAGAGCGTGTCGCCCTCGTGCACGGGGCCGGTGTGATCGCACGATTCCCAGGCCAGCACCGTCGCGAGATCCGGCAGCAGGCGGGTGGCCTGCGCCAGCGCCAAGCCGATGGTGTGCCCGCCGTAGACCAGCCTCCTGGTGCCGTCGACTCGCGAATCATGATGTGTGGCGGCAATGTTGAGCGTGAGCCTGGCGAGTTCCGGTGCACTGCTCACCACGTCGGCGGTGCTGTGCAGCACCGTCCCGGCCAGTTGCGGATCGAACGCCGAGGACGGCACGCGGGTCCGGTAGGCGTCCGCATCCCACTCCGCGGTCGGATCGGGCACCCGTGTCCCGGTGCCGACGGCCGACAGATCGTCGGCGTGTCCGGTGTCCGGGGCGCCGTCGCGCAACGGCAGCATCGCGCAGCGGTGGAAATCGAGCACCAGGCGGCCGAGCTGGTCGACGGTCCTCATCCGCAGCGCCGCGAGCCCGGTCGGGGCGCGCCCCGGTTTGGCCGCGTTCTGCTTCAAGCCCACCACGTCGGTGCGGGTGAACAGGCTGTCGCCGAGGACGGGATAGCGGTGGAATGCCAGCCCGCGGTAGAAGAGGTTGGCCTTCACGCGCTGGGTCGCCAGCGTCGACTGTCCGATCGCGACGTCACACACCAGACCCGGGTGGGCCAGCGGTGCGGTCGCGCCTGTCACCGCGGCAGCGAGATCGGCGTCGAGCGCCAGGCGCAGCCGGTCGCCGAGGATCGACTGGTGCACGGCGGCGGCGCCCGTCGACAACGTCATGGACGGCGCGGAGTCGAAGACCTGCCCCACCGTGAGGTCGTCGAAGTAGGGGCCGCCTACAATATGGCCGTACAAAGTCACAGGGCGATGCTGCACCGCACGGTTCGCTTGTGTCAATATGGCCGTACATTTGCGGTGTGCACGAGCGGCAGGGGACCATGAGCAGCCCATTGAGCGAAGAAGAGACCATGCTGGTCGAGACGGTCCGGGCGTTCGTGGACCGCGACGTCAAGCCGACCGTGCGCGAGGTCGAACACGCCAACCAATACCCCGAGGCGTGGATCGAGCAGATGAAGCGCATCGGCATCTACGGGCTGGCGATCCCCGAGGAGTACGGCGGCTCCCCGGTGTCGACCCCCTGCTACGTCGAGGTCACCCAGGAACTCTCCCGCGGGTGGATGAGCCTGGCCGGGGCGATGGGTGGACACACCGTCGTCGCCAAACTGCTCACCCTGTTCGGCACCGAGGAGCAGAAGCGCACATACCTGCCGGGGATGGCCAGCGGGGAGATCCGCGCGACGATGGCGCTGACCGAACCGGGAGGCGGCTCGGACCTGCAGAACATGGGCACGACTGCCCTGCCGGCCGACGGCGGCGGGCTCGTCGTCAACGGGTCCAAGACGTGGATCAGCAACGCGCGCCGGTCCGGGCTGATCGCGCTGCTGTGCAAGACCGACCCCGCCGCCACCCCGCGCCATCGGGGTATGTCGGTGGTGCTCGTCGAACAGGGCACGACGGGGCTCACGGTGTCGCGCGATCTGCCCAAGCTCGGGTACAAGGGTGTGGAGACCTGCGAGCTGACCTTCGACGACTGCCGACTCCCGGCGACCGCGATTCTCGGCGGGGTGCCCGGTAAGGGCTTCGGGCAGATGATGAAGGGCCTCGAGACCGGCCGTATCCAGGTGGCCTCGCGGGCGCTCGGGGTGGCGACGGCCGCGCTCGAGGATGCGCTGCGCTACGCCCAGGACCGGGAGAGTTTCGGCCAGCCGATCTGGAAGCACCAGTCGATCGGCAACTACCTGGCGGACATGGCGACCAAGTTGACCGCGGCCCGTCAGCTGACCCGGTACGCCGCCGAACGCTACGACAGCGGTGAGCGCGCCGACATGGAGGCCGGGATGGCCAAACTGTTCGCCTCCGAGGTCGCGATGGAGATCGCGCTCACCGCGGTGCGGATCCACGGCGGGTACGGCTACTCCACCGAATTCGACGTCGAGCGGTACTTGCGCGACGCACCGCTGATGATCGTCGGTGAGGGCACCAACGAGATCCAGCGCAATGTGATCGCCGCCCAACTGGTCGCCAGGGGCGGGATCTAGGCGGCCGTGCGTCACGAGCCGGCGTACCAGCTGCTGCGTGACCGGTTGCGCGGTGATATCGCCGCGGGCCGCTACCGGGACGGCACCCGGTTGCCCACCGAATCCGAACTCGTTGCCCTGCACGGCTTGTCGCGACAAACGGTTCGCCGGGCATTCCAGGACCTCGTCGCGGAAGGGGTGGTGTACCGGGTTCCGGGGAGGGGCACCTATGCGCGGGAGTCCGGACGCTACCTGCGCCAGCTGGGCTCCATCGAGGACCTGATGAGCCTCTCGCAGGACACCACGATGGAGGTGGTGTGCGGGTTGATGCGACGGGTCGACGTCGAGGCGGCGAGCCGGTTGCGCCTCGACGACGACGTGGTGCACACGGTGGTGTTCCGCCGGCTGCACGGCCCGCCAGGGCAGGGGGTTCCGTTCGTGTCGACGACCGTCCACCTGCCCGCCTCCGTCGCCCGCACCATCGACGGCGAGGCTGCGTTACGAACCGGTGCGGTCAGCACGCACACCGTGATCGGACTGCTCGAACCGCACCTGCCGGACCCGATCGCCGAAGCGGCACAGTCGATCACCGTCGCACCGGCAGACCACGCGGTCGCCGACGCGGTGGGTTGTGCGCGGGGGCATGCGATGCTTCGCGTCGACCGGGTGTACTCGGACAGTGCCGGCCGGCCGGTCGAGTTGGCGGTCAGCCACTTCCTGCCCGAGCAGTACACCTACCGGGTGACGTTGCGCCGCTCGGGCTGAGGTGGAGGCGATTTCGGCGTGGTTGGTCGCGCTGAGCGCAACTGCGCACGCCGAAATCACTGGGTAGCGGCCGTGGCCGCGATACTGCCGAGCAGCTTCAGCGCGTCGGCGCTCGGACTGGCCGGTTCGGCGTCGTAAACCACCAGTTCCTGGCCTGGCGCGGATCGCACGTCGAACGTCTGCATCGTCAGCTCGAGCACCCCGACCGACGGATGCCGGAACACCTTGCTCTTCAGCGATTTTCCACGCGCCTCGTGGCGTGCCCACAGCGTGCGGAACTCGCCGCTGCCGTTGAGCAGTTCGGCGAGGACCGCCTGGACACGCGGGTCGGACGGGGCGGCAACGTAGTTCAGCCGGAAACCGGCGACGGAGTTCTCCGCGATGTCCTGCCAGTCGACGTAGAACTCGCGGGCGCGCGGCTCGCCGAACACCAGCAGCATCAGGTTCTGCTCGGCACCGAAACCACCGAACAGGGCCTCCGCCAACGGGTTCGCGGCCAGCACATCATAGGCGCGGTTGTACACCAGGGCCGGGCTGTCCGGCCACACGGCCATCAGCCGCGACAGCGCCGGATCGACCCGGTCGGGTGTCCGCGTGCTCTCCAGGCGCGGCGCCAGACCCGCCAGTCGGAAGAGGTGCCGGTGACCGTCGTGGTCCAGCCGCAGCGCCGCGGCGAGCGCGTCGAGCACCGACGTCGACGGCGACCGCTCCCTGCCCTGCTCCAGCCGCACGTAGTAATCGACGCTCAAACCGGCCAGCCACGCCACCTCTTCGCGACGCAGGCCCGGGACGCGCCTGATGCCCGTCGACACCAACCCGGCGTCCTCGGGCCGCACCTGCGCGCGTCGGCTGCGCAGATACTCACCGAGTTCGGACATGCCCCCACGATAGGTCCCCGGCGGGGGCGCTGCCTGGGTGTGGCGCACCCAGGATGAGTGCGTCCTGGTGGCGGCTCGGGCGCCTGTCGATGCTGGAAGCCATGACCGAATCGAAGATCATCCTCGTCACCGGCGCCAGCAGCGGTATCGGCGCCGCCGTCGCCGCCCACCTCGCCCGGGAAGGTCACCACGTCGTCGCTGGAGCCCGCCGCGAGGACCGCCTGCGCGAACTCGCCGACAGCACTGCCGATCTCACCGAGGGCAGCGTATCCGTACGCCGGCTCGACGTCACCGACCGCGCCGATGTGGCCGCCTTCGTCGACGCCGCGGTGGCCCAGCACGGGCGGATCGACGTCATCGTCAACAACGCCGGGATCATGCCGCTGTCGCGCCTGGACGCACTGCTCGTCGACCAGTGGGACGCGATGATCGACGTCAACGTCCGGGGCCTGCTCCACGGCATCGCCGCGGCGCTGCCGCACTTCCAGCGCCTCGGCGGAGGACACTTCGTCACCGTGGCGTCGATCGGTGCCCACGAGGTGGTGCCGACCGGTGCGGTCTACTGCGCCACCAAGTACGCCGCGTGGGCGATCACCGAGGGCCTGCGCCAGGAGGTCGACCCGTCGATCAGGGTCACCACGGTGTCCCCCGGGGTGGTCGAGTCGGAGCTCGCCGGGTCCATCACCGACAACCACGCCGCGGCGGCGATGCGGGAGTACCGCGCCGCCGCGATCCCGCCGGAGGCGATCGCCCGCGCCATCGCGTACGCGATCGGAGAGCCCGAGGGGGTGGACGTCAACGAGGTGATCGTGCGGCCCGCGCGCCAGCGATGAGGCGAGACTGCCACCCACCGATAAATTACTGCCATCGGAAATCAACCCGTCGGTCGACACCGTTTGAACAAACAGACCAGCCAGGCACCACGGACCGGCCGCCAGGAGGTTTCCGGACCGCGACTGAAGGCCACGGCTCGAACATCAGCACAGGAATCAGGTAGGGACATGAACACGTTCGGATTCGCCACCCTCGCCGCAGGCGGACTCGCCGCAGGCTTCCTCGGCTTCGCTGCGCCCGCGCAGGCGGCCCCGAGTGGTCCGGGCAATGCGCAGGACACCGTCAGCCAACTGGAGGGCCGCGGTTACCGCGTCGCGGTGAACCAGCAGGGCGCCGTCGGCGCACTCGATCACGCCGACGTCGTCTCGGTGCGTTACGACAACGGCGACCGCCGGGTGTACGTCACCGTCCGCTGACCTCCCCATGAACGACGAGGGGCGCCCAATCCCCCCCGGGCGCCCCTCGTCCCTTGTCCGGATCAGCTCGACGGCGCCGTCACTCGACGGCGTCGACGAGTCCCCAGGCCAGCGCGGTCGACGGGTCGATCGCGCGCCCGGACAGCACCAGGAACATGGTGCGCCACCGGCCGATCCGCCGGGTCACACTCACGGTGCCGCCCGCACCGGGGATCAGCCCGAGGCTCAGTTCGGGTAGTCCGAACACCGCGTCGGGCGCGCTGACCACCCACCCGCAGTAGGCCGCCATCTCCAGCCCGCTGCCCAGCACCTGACCGTGCACCCGTGCGCGGCAGCGCCGACCGAGGCGGGCCGTCAGCTCGTCGAGCACGAGGGCCGGGCTGTGCCGGGTGCGGGCGAGATGGGCGCTGGCGGGGTCGGCGAAGCTGCCGAACTCATCGAGATCGCCTCCGCTGCAGAAGGATCGCCCCGCACCGGAGAGCACCACCTCCTCGACCGACGGGTCGAGGCGGGCGACCTCGAGCGCCTCGAGCAGGGCGGCGCGCGCGTCGGTGGAGAACGCGTTGTGGCGTTGGGGCCGGTTGAACTCCACCGAGAGCCTGCCGTCGACGCGGGAGGCGCGCACCGGGTCGGGCAGCAGGGGCGCGGTGGCGGGCCCGCGTTCGGCGAGCCACCGCGCGAACTCCGTTCCGGCCTGCAGTGTGGAGTACGCCAGCGATTCGGCGACGACACCGGCCCGGGTGGGGCCGGTGGGATCCACCGAGCGCAGGACGTCGTCGCATACGGCCGCGGTCTGCGGCCAGCGCCCGCACCGCTCGGTCAGTTCGTCGAGCGTCTGGGATACGGATGCGACCGTGACCGTCCTGCGGTCGCCGCAGGCACTTTCGGTCAGCGTGAACGCCGCATCGTCGACCGGTGTCTCGACTCCGACGACGATGCCCGCAGGCAACTCGATGACGGTCACGAGTACTTCTGTACCAGCTCCTGTTTGTAGAGCTTGCCGGTATCGGTGCGGGGCAACTGCGTCTCGAAAGAGATCGACTTCGGGCATTTATAGTGCGCCAACTGGTCCCGTAGCCAACCGAGCAGTTCCTCGGCGAAAGCGTCGGTGGCGTCGGTCGGGTCCACGGTCTGCACCGCAGCCTCGACGCGCTGGCCCATGTCGTCGTCGGGGACGCCGAATACGGCGGCGTCCATCACTTTCGGGTGGGTGACCAAGAGGTTCTCGGCTTCCTGCGGGTAGATGTTGACCCCGCCGGAGATGATCATGTGGTGGCGGCGGTCGGTGAGGTACAGGTAACCGTCCTCGTCGACGTAGCCGATGTCACCGACTGTGGCCCAACCCTTGTCGTGCCGAGATGCGGCGGTCTTGTCGGGGTCGTTGAGATACTCGAAGGCGTTGCCGCCCTCGAAGTAGATCTCCCCGGCGTGATTCGGCGGCAGTTCGTTGCCGTCCTCGTCGAGGATGTGCAGGACACCGGTCATCGGCTTGCCCACCGAACCGGGATGGGTCAACCACTCCTCGGCGCTGATGATCGTCGATCCGTGGGCCTCGGATGAGGCGTAGTACTCGTCGATGATCGGCCCCCACCAGTCGATCATCTGCTTCTTGATCTCGACCGGACACGGCGCGGCGGCGTGGATGACGCGGCGCAGGCTCGACACGTCGTATGAATTGCGCACCTGCTCAGGCAATTTGAGTATCCGGATGAACATGGCCGGAACGAACTGACCGTGGGTGACGCCGTAGCGCTGGATCGCCTGCAGTGCGCTCTCGGGTTCGAATTTCTCCATCACCACGACGGTGTGTCCGGCGGCCTGGACGTTCATCGACCACACCGAAGGAGCCGTGTGGTAGAGCGGCGCGGGGCTCAGGTACACCGAGTCGGGTTGCATCCACACACTGATGAGCAGCGACATCATGCCGGGGACTTCGGACGGGGGCAGGTGCGGCAGTGCGCGTTTGATGCCCTTGGGCCTGCCGGTGGTGCCAGACGAGTACTGCAGCAGATCACCCTCGACCTCGTCCTCGATCGGCGTATCCGGTTGATCTGCAACGCATTCCGGGTAGCTCAGCCAGCCGTCCAACCGGCCGTCGGCGATCAACAGCACCCGCGGCAGACCGTTGGGAAGGTGCTCACCGAGACCCTCGCACGTCGCGCGCAGGGCCGCCGAGCCGATCACGGCCGACGCGCCGCTGTTGTCGATGATGTAGGCGGCCTCGGCCGCGGTCAGGTGGGTGTTGATGGGCACGTAGTAGAGCCCCGCGCGGCGCGCCGCCCACATCACGGCGTGCATGTGCTCGTTGTTCTCCATGAGGATGGCGACGACATCGCCTTCCCGCAGACCGTGTTCGCGTAGGAAGTGAGCGAGCCGGTTGGCCCGCGCCTCCAGTTCGCCGAAGGTCAGGACGGTGCCCGACGGGTGGAGGATGACTGCCGGCTTGTCGGCGCTGACATGCTCACGGATCTGCATGCGCTGACTGTACTAGGGGTGAGTTGACACGTGTCAAGAGCACATCTGTGGCGGGGAATACAGGGCTGCCGACGCGCCGCGTAGACGCAAAAACCCCCGACACGCCGGCCGGGCGTGCGGGGGTTTTTGCGTCTACTCGCGGCTAGGCCTCCTCGGCCAGCCGGTGCTTGAGGGCGTCGAACTCGTCTTTGATGCCGGTGGGCAGCTTCTCGCCGACGAACTCGAACCACTCCTCGATGAGCGGCAGTTCCTTACGCCATTCGTCGGGACGGACGGCCAGCGCGGCATCCACATCCGCCGGCTCGACGTCGAGGCCGTCGAGGTCGAGATCCTGCGCGGTCGGCACGATCCCGATCGGGGTGGTGCGGCCGTCGGCCTTGTGCTCGATGCGCTCGATCGCCCACTTGAGCACGCGGCTGTTCTCACCGAAGCCCGGCCACAGGAAGCGTCCGTCGTCACCGCGGCGGAACCAGTTCACGAAGAACACCGCGGGCATCTTCGACTCGTCGGCGTTCTTGCCGATGTCGATCCAGTGCTGGAAGTAGTCACCGACGTTGTAGCCGAGGAACGGCAGCATCGCCATCGGATCGCGTCGCACCGTGCCGACCTTGCCCTCGGCGGCAGCGGTGGTCTCGGAGCCCAACGTGGCCCCGATGAACACGCCGTGCTGCCAGTCGCGGGCCTGGGTGATCAGCGGAACGGTCGTCTTGCGGCGACCGCCGAACAGGATCGCCGAGATCGGCACACCCTGAGGATCGTCCCACTCCGGCGCCAGCGTCGGACACTGCGAGATCGGTGTGCAGTACCGCGAATTCGGATGCGCGGCCTTGGTTTCCGTTTCCCGCAGGATCCAGTCGTTACCCTTCCAGTCGATCAGGTGGTCGGGTTCCCCTTCCAGCCCCTCCCACCACACGTCACCGTCGTCGGTCTTGGCGACGTTGGTGAAGACGGTGTTGCCCGCGGCGATGGTCTTCATCGCGTTCGGGTTCGAATCCCAGTTGGTGCCGGGCGCGACACCGAAGAAACCGAACTCGGGGTTGACGGCGTAGAGCCGGCCGTCCTTGCCGAACCGCATCCACGCGATGTCGTCCCCGACGGTCTCGGCGCGCCAGCCCGGAATGGTGGGCTGCAGCATCGCGAGGTTGGTCTTACCGCACGCCGAGGGGAATGCCGCGGCGATGAAGTAGGCCTTGTTCTCCGGCGAGATCAGCTTGAGGATCAGCATGTGCTCGGCGAGCCAGCCCTCGTCGTGCGCCATCGCCGAGGCGATCCGCAGCGAGTAGCACTTCTTGCCCAGCAGCGCGTTACCGCCGTAGCCGGACCCGAAGCTCCAGATCTCGCGGGTCTCCGGGAAATGGGTGATGTACTTCGTGTCGTTGCACGGCCACGGCACGTCCTGCTGCCCCGGCTCGAGCGGTGCGCCGAGCGAGTGCAGCGCCTTCACGAAGAAGCCGTCGTCACCCATCTTGTCCAGCGCGGCCTGGCCCATGCGGGTCATCGTGCGCATGGAGACGACGACGTACTCGGAGTCGGTGAGCTCGACGCCCAGCTTGGGGTCCTCGGCGTCCAGCGGGCCCATGCAGAACGGCACGACCCACATCGTGCGGCCGCGCATGCACCCGCGGTACAGGTCGGTCATGATGCCGCGCATCTCGGCCGGGTCCATCCAGTTGTTGGTCGGACCCGCGTCGATCTCCCGCTGCGAACAGATGTAGGTGCGCGATTCGACACGCGCGACGTCCGACGGGTCGGACAGCGCCAGGTAGGAATTCGGTTGCTTCTGGTCGTTGAGCTTCTGGAAGGTGCCGGCCTCGACCAGTTGGGCGGCCAGGCGGTCGTACTCCTCCTGAGAACCGTCGGCGAACACCACGCGATCGGGTTCGGTCAGCGCGGCGACCTCCCGAACCCACGCCAGCAGTCCCTCGTGTTTCGTCGGAGCGGTGTCCAGACCCGGAATGGTGGCTGAAGTCATACTGTGATTCTCCTGCATCTTCCTGCACTCGGTTCCCGCCAGGACGCAGGCCCACGATGACGCCGATGAACGAGATCAACGGCGATCACGGTCGTCCCTTGTTCGAGGTTAACGTGGGTGACATACCCGAAGGAATTCGGATCTATGTCCGATGACTCACAGGAACGATTCAGAAAAGCAAATAACGCTCGTACTGATCAGTAACCGACAGTTTTCCCGGAATTCGGTTCGCTCGGGTCGGTGAATTCACCCGGCGAATTGTCGTACAGGGCGTGGCGCACCGCCTCCAGCGCGCGCACCAAGGCGGGGATCCTGCGGTCGCGCTGTGCGGCGGCGCGGGCCGTGGCGGCTGCGTGTTCCCGTAGTTCGTCGTCGATCTCGGCGATCCGGCCGGCCGCGGCGTCCGCCTCGGCCGACTCCTCGGCGGCCAACGAACCGGTCAGCGCCGCCTCGGCGGCCAGGACGCGGGTGGCGACGGCCTCCTCGGCGGCCGACCGCAACGTCGCGGTCGCCTCCACCACCCAGCGGTCCAGCACGCCGCGGTCGTGCAGCAGGCCCCGGATACCGACCACCCACACCGCCACCGCCAGCCCCGCCGCCGCGCCGGCGAGCACCCCGGCGACAGTCAGCCCCGGGTCGACACCGGTGAACAGCCGGCTCACCGCGAGCGCCACACCGAGCCCGAAGCCGGCGCCGAGCACCATCATCAGCCGGGTCTCCAGGCGGCGTGACCGCAGCGGCGGCCCCGGCAGGTCGGGCACCGGCGTCGGCTGCGGAGGCGACGGCACGGGATCCACGTGCAGATCGGCCGCGACGGCGGTGAGGTGAGTGGTGACGCCTTCGTCGACCTCGGCCATCACCTCGGCGGCGCGTCGGCGCACCCCGTCTTCGAACGCCGCGAACCCGCGCCGGCCCAACCCGCCGATGTCCTCCTGCAGTTCGCTGCGCACCGACGCACACCGGTTGCGCGCGAAATACGTCAATTGCACGCGCGCCTGCTGGATCTGGCTGCGCAGCGCGATGGCGCGCTGCGACTTATCCATCCGCCTGCTACGCCGGATGTCCTCGCGTTGGGCCCGCAGTGCCGACACCCGTGCCTGCCGGTCGGCGCCCTCACCGTCGGCGCGGTAGCGCGCGATCACCTTCTCCAGCTGACTTTCCCACGCCCGCAACCGGTTTCGTCGCAGTACATCGGGGTCGAAGAGCGTGCCACCCAACACGTCGACCAGCTCGTCGACCACCGGATCACCGACCTCCGGAGCGGCCGCCACACCGACCCATGGCAACCGCGCGTATCGCTGACGGTGCGCGCCGAGCAGATCGCGGTCCGTGGCCAGCACCTCACGCCAGTCGTGGTGCGCGTCGATCTTCGTCACGACACCGACGACACAGTCGGTGTGGTCTGCCGCCAGATCGAGGAGTTCACAGTCGGATTCGGTCAGCGGGGAGACCGCCGAGACCGCGAACACCACGGCGACGGGTGCGGCGCCGACGGCCAGTTCGTCGGCCTCGACGAACGACACCTCCGGCAGCCGGGCACGCAGCACCGCCACCACGCTGCTGACCCCGGCCAGCCACGGACCGGTGACCAGCACGGAATCGCTGCTGCGCACGCCCGGCGAACTCAGCGCGGGGTCGACGGCGGCGACCACCGCGTCGGCGGCCTCGACGGGTCCCGGTTCGCCGGTCATCGGCGGCGCTCGAGCAGTCGCAACGATCCGCGGCAGATGTCGGCACCGCACGCGCGGTGCAGCGGGTTCACCGGCCCACGGCTGTAGGTGCGCCACCGCACCGCCCGGCGCAGGTGGGCGGCCGGGTCGTCAGCCGGGTCCACCTCGAGACCGGTGGCCTCCACCACGTCGACCGCCGCCGTCATCGTCGCGAGCACAGCGTCGTCGGAGGCCAGGAACTCGGCCACCTGCCGGGAGCCGGCGGCCAGCGCCTGCAGTTCGGCGAGCGCCGCGCGCACCCGGCGGTACCGCGCCGGCGCCGCGAGGGAGTCCAACCGGTCGAGGACGCGGTCGACGCCGCTGGCCTCCCGCAGCAGGGCCGGCAGGTCGCCGGGGTCGGCACCGTCGCTCAGCGCGCGCACACTGTGGGCGATGCCCGTCCGGCCGAGAAGGCGCAGCAGCCGAAGGCGCGGCTCGCGGGCCACCGGGTGGGCGCCGTCGAGGAAGGCGTCCGGTGAGCGCGGATCGGCCGGGTGGGCGACCAGGGCACGCAATGCGCCGACCGCGTCGTCGTCAAGGGTGACGTCGGCCAGCAGCGCCGCCGCGGAGACCACCGGCGCACCGGCCGCCCGTCGCAGCGCCTCCAGCGGCACCGCTCCGGTGAGGTCGGCCTTGTTGCCGACGACCAGCACCGGCACGCCGCTGCCACGCCATCGCGCCACCGAGGACCGGTCCTCCGGCTTCACCGCCTCGGCGACGACGACGACCGCGACATCGGCGGCACCGTCGGGACTGTCGGGATTGTCGGGATTGTCGGGACTGTCGACAGCGAGCCATCCGGCGCTGGTCAGGACCCGCGTGACCGTGGTCCGTCCCACCCCGGCGCGACCGCTGACGGCCACCCGCAGCGGCGCCGCCAGCCGGGCGGCGACCTCCGGCACCCCGGGGTCTCCGCACTCCTGCGCGAACCGCGTCAGCACGTCGACGGAAATGACAGGCCCTCCCTGCATCGGCCCGTCCTGGACTCGGGCCCCGGGGACATCGTGGCATCCGCCGGGGCGCCTCCCGTACGGATGTTTCACATACCAGCTGAAGGCAACTGTTGGGTATCAATCTGTACCACGATGGGGGTACCCCGCCACTGATGAGACACCATGGACGGATGCATGCGAGCGAGCCGGCCGTCGACCCGGCCGGGTCACCGGCCGCGGGCCACTCGCCGACTGAAGACGACGCCCCCGCAGCACACCAGCTCCGGCGGGTGACGAGCTTCCGGTCCCGCCGCGCGGCGCTGTCCGGCGGCCAGCAGGCCACGTGGGAACGGCTTTGGCCTGAGCTGGGCACCGAGGCCCGGGACGCCGACGGACACCCCGCCGCCCTGCTGGACACCGCGGCGTGGTTCGGCCGGTCCGCCCCACTCGTCCTGGAGATCGGCTCGGGCACCGGGACCTCGACACTGGCGATGGCGCAGGACGAACCGGACATCGACGTCATCGCTGTCGAGGTGTACCGGCGCGGCCTCGCTCAGCTGCTGACCGGCATCGACCGCGCCGGGGTGCGCAACATCAGGATGATCCGCGGCGACGGCGTCGACGTTCTCGAGTACATGATCCCCAGCGCCTCCCTGACCGGGGCGCGGGTGTTCTTCCCCGATCCGTGGCCGAAGGCGCGCCACCACAAGCGCCGGCTGCTGCAGCCGGCGACGGTGGCGATGATCGCCGACCGCTTACGGCCCGGCGGCATCCTGCACGCCGCGACCGACCATCAGGGTTACGCCGAACACATCGCGGAGGTGGGCGACGCCGAACCGCTGCTGCGCCGTGTCAGCCCCGGCGACGAGGTGCCCATCTCGGTTGAGCGCCCGGTGACCAAGTACGAGCGCAAGGCCCTGGCGGGTCCCGACATCACCGAACTGCTCTGGGAGAAGGTGCCATGAGCCTCACCGAGGACATTCCGCAGGTTGCGCCGCCGCCCCCGCCCGCAGGCCCGCCTCCCGGAACCGAGCGGGTGCTGCTGGTGTGGGACGCCCCCAACCTCGATATGGGCCTCGGCTCGATCATCGGCGGCAGGCCGACGGCGGCGCACCGGCCCCGGTTCGACGCGCTCGGCCGCTGGCTGCTCGCCCGCACGGCCGATCTGTCCGCCGGACGGCAGGATGTGGCGCTCGAACCCGAGGCGACGGTGTTCACCAACATCGCCCCGGGCAGCGCCGACGTCGTCCGGCCCTGGGTGGAGGCGCTGCGCAACGTGGGCTTCGCGGTCTTCGCCAAACCGAAGATCGACGAAGACAGCGACGTCGACGGCGACATGCTCGAGCACATCGCCCTGCGCCGCCGCGAGGGGCTGGCCGCCGTGTTGGTGGCCTCGGCGGACGGCCAGGCGTTCCGCCTACCCTTGGAAGAGATCGCCCGCGAGGGGATCCCCGTGCAGGTGCTCGGATTTCGCGAACATGCGAGCTGGGCACTAGCGTCGGATACCTTGGAGTTCGTCGATCTGGAGGACATTCCTGGTGTTTTCCGGGAACCGTTACCGCGGATCGGCTTGGATTCGCTGCCTGAGCAGGGAGCATGGCTGCAGCCGTTCCGGCCGCTGTCCGCGCTGCTGACCTCGCGTGTGTGACAACTGTGGCCACAGCGCGGTCGAAATGAATTGGTGAGGAGCTTACGTGTTCGCCTGGTGGGGTCGAAACGTATACCGATATCGGTACATCGTGATCGGTGTCATGGTCGCACTGTGCGTCGGCGGCGGTATCTACGGGATCAGTCTCGGTAACAACGTCACGCAGAGTGGTTTCTACGACGAGGGCAGCCAGTCTGTTAAGGCCTCGGTGACCGGCGACGAGGTGTACGGCCGTGACCGCACCAGCCACGTCGTCGCCATCCTGACCCCGCCGGACGGTGAGAAGGTCGACAATCCGGAGTGGCAGCGGGAAGTCGTCGGCGAACTCGACACCTTCGTCAAGGACCACCCGGATCAGGTGGTGAGCTGGGTCGGCTGGCTGCGGGCGCCCGACGCCGCCAGCGAGACCGTGCAGCAGATGAAGACCGGCGATCTGTCCAAGACGTTCGTCAGCATCCCGCTCAAAGGCGACACCGACGACGAGATCCTGAAGAACTACCAGATCGTCGAACCCGACCTGCAGCAGATCAACGGCGGCGACATCCAGCTGGCGGGCCTCAACCCACTGGCCAGCGAACTGACCGGCAGCATCGGCGAGGACCAGAAGCGCGCCGAGGTGGCCGCCATCCCACTGGTGTGCGTGGTGTTGTTCTTCGTCTTCGGCGGCGTGATCGCCGCGGCGCTCCCCGGCCTCATCGGCGGCCTCACCATCGCCGGCGCGCTGGGCATCATGCGGCTGATCGCCGAATTCATCCCCGTGCACTTCTTCGCCCAGCCGGTGGTGACGCTCATGGGCCTGGGCATCGCCGTCGACTACGGGTTGTTCATGGTCAGCCGATTCCGTGAGGAACTCGCCGAAGGTTACGACACCGAGGCGGCAGTACGCCGCACCGTGATGACATCCGGCCGCACCGTCATGTTCTCCGCGGTCATCCTGGTCGCCTCGTCCGTCCCGCTGCTGCTGTTCCCGCAGGGGTTCTTGAAGTCGATCACGTACGCGATCATCGCCTCGGTGATGCTGGCGGCGATTCTGTCGATCACCGTGCTGGCCGCCGCGCTGGCGATCCTCGGCCCCAGGGTCGACGCGCTGGGCGTCAAGACGCTGATCAAGTTCGCGCTGCCCGATCCGATCGAGGCCGACCCTGCGAACCACAAGACCAACACGTTCGCCATCGCGTCCATCCCGCTCGGGCTGCTGGTGCCGCCCGTGGGCATCGCGCTCGGCCACATCGCCCGCAAGCGCATCAAGCAGACAGGTGAGCAGGGCGCCAACTTGGCGACGATCGGCCTGATCCTCGGCTATACCGCGCTGTACGGTGCGATGGCCTACGGCGTGATCGCGCTGAAGGACAACGGCGTCATCGGCAGCGGCGTCTACTGGATGCTACTCGGCATCGTCATCTTCCTCGTGGTCGTCACCTTCGGCCTCGCCCTTGCGCGGTACGTACCGCTGGCGCGCCGCCCCATCGTGTGGTGGCTGCACTGGCTTGCGGAGAAGACGCAGAAGAACAAGACGCGCGCAGAGGTGGAGAACGGCTTCTGGGGCAAGCTCGTCACCCGGGTGATGAAGCGACCCGCGGCGTTCGCCGTGCCGATCGTCATCGTGATGATCCTGCTGATCATTCCGCTGGGACAGCTCTCCCTGGGTGGCATCAGCGAGAAGTACCTGCCACCGGACAACTCGGTTCGTTCGGCGCAGGAGGACTTCGACCGCAGCTTCCCCGGCTTCCGCACCGAACCGCTGACGCTGGTACTCAAGAGCGACAACGGCGAGCCGATCACCGATCAGCAGCTCGCGGACATGCGCGCCAAGGCCATGACGATCAACGGGTTCATCGACCCGGACAACGATCCGTCGAAGATGTGGCAGGAGCGCTCGGTCCAGGAGGGCGGCTCGGAGGACCCGTCGGTGCGGGTGATCCAGAACGGTCTGGAGAACCGCAACGAGGCGGCGGCGAAGATCGACCAGCTGCGCGACCTGTCCCCACCGCGCGGGGTCAGCGTGTGGGTCGGCGGCACACCGGCGCTCGAACAGGACAGCATCCACAGCCTGTTCGACAAGCTGCCGTTGATGGTCGCCATCCTGATCGTCACCACGACGATCCTGATGTTCCTGGCGTTCGGCTCACTGGTGCTGCCGATCAAGGCCGCGCTGATGAGCGCCCTCACGCTGGGTTCGACGATGGGCATCCTGACGTGGATGTTCGTCGAGGGGCACGGCTCCGGGCTGATGAACTACACGCCGCAGCCGCTGATGGCACCGATGATCGGTCTGATCATCGCGGTCATCTGGGGTCTGTCGACCGACTACGAGGTGTTCCTGGTGTCCCGCATGGTGGAGGCCAGGGCCCGCGGACTGTCCACGGCCGAGGCCATCCGGGTCGGCACGGCCACCACGGGCCGCCTGATCACCGGTGCCGCACTGGTGCTGGCCGTCGTCGCCGGAGCATTCGTGTTCTCCGATCTGGTGATGATGAAGTACCTGGCCTTCGGCCTGCTCCTCGCGCTGCTGCTGGACGCGACGATCATCCGGATGTTCCTGGTGCCGGCAGTCATGAAGATGTTGGGCGACGACTGCTGGTGGGCACCGCGCTGGATGAAGCGGATCCAGGAACGGCTCGGCCTCGGCGAGACCGAACTGCCCGACGAGCGCAAGCGCCCGCTGGTCCGCGACCCCGCCGACGATCAGGCGCTGGTCGGCGCCGGCGCCCCGGTGCCGCAGCGGCCGCGGCCGCCGCACGACCCGACCCACCCCGGTGTCGAGGGCCGCGTCGGCCCCACCCGCATTCCGCCGGGCCCGCCCCGGCTGAACGGCCCCTCGGTCGCGGGGACAACCCGGATCCCGACCAACCGGCCCGGTCCCGCGCAGGAACCGCCGACCACCCGGCTGTCGGTGGCGAAGAACGCGGTGCGGGGTGCGGTCAACACCGCGACCACGCAGCGCACGCCGCGGCCCACCGGGCCGGGGCCGAAGCGCGAAGAGCGCGAGATCGAGTCGTGGCTCGGCGAACTGCGTGGCGGTCCGTCCGGTTCCGGCGGCCAGCCCCCGCGCCCACCGCAGCCGTCGGCCGAACCGACGACGGCCATGCGGGCCGGGGCGCCGCAGCCCGAACCCGAGGGCAACGAGCCGACGACGGCGATCCCGGTGCAGCGTCCGCCTCAGCCGCAGCCGCCTCAGCAGCCCGAGGGTGACGCGACGACAAAGATCCCGGCCCAGAAGGATCCAGCCCAGAAGGATCCAAACCAGAAGGATCCGGAGTCGACCGAGAAGCTCAACACCCCGGAGGATCCGAAGCGCCGCGGTGGTGGCATGAGCGCCGCCGACCTGCTGCGCCGAGAGGGCCGGATGTAGGAGCGCGCAGCCGTAGCGCGCCTCGTCAGCTGTTCGAGGAATAACCGTGTCCATGAACATTGCTCCACCGATCAAGGTTCCCTCGTGGAAGGCACTTCATTGGTCGGCAGTCATGACACACCGGGGCTGACGGGCGTCGGCGAATCCTCCGTCCTGGAGGTCCACCGTGACAGTCCGTTCGACGGGTTCGTGACGGTGCAGGAGCCGCTTCCCACCGGCCTGACGGGAAACGTGGTCCTGGCCGTCGAACGGTTCAGCCTTGCCGCCAACAATCTCACCTACGTCATCGTCAACGACGTGCTGCGGACTCTGGACGCCTTCCCGTCACCGAAGCCGGACCGCGGGCGGGTACCGGTATGGGGGATCGCCGAAGTCATCGCCGCCGACCCGTCGGTGGCCACCGTCGGTACCCGCGTCGGGGGCTTCCTCCCGATGGCAACACATGCGGAGGTGCGACTCACCTCGACCGAGACCGGCTTGTTGTCGATCGATGAGCAGCGCGTCGGCATGCTCCCGATCTACCGTCGACTCACCCCCGTCGTCAGCGATCCTCGATCGATCGAGGCAGACATCGAGACGGTGCTGCTGGCCGTTCATCCCTTCGCCGCGCTGTTGGCCGCCGACGTCACCGCCACCGGGGCGCGCACCGTGGTGGTCTCGAGCGCGTCGAGTCGCAGCGCGGCAGCGCTCAGTCGACTGCTGACCCGCGCCGGGGTCGACGTCATCGGACTGACCAGCAGCAGGCACCGCCCGGTTGCCCAGTCGCTGGCCGTCTACACCCAGGTTCTCGGCTATGACGAGGTCGACCAGATCCGCGACGGGTCCGTGTACGTGGATGTCGCGGGATCGGCGGAGGTCACCACCGCCGTACACGACCGGCTCGGCAGCCGGCTGGTGGAGAGCATCGCCGTCGGAGGTACACATCTGCGTTTACTGCCGTCGACCCCGGGGCCTGCGCTGACGCGTTTCAACACCGGTGACCGCGAAGTGGACATGGTGCGTGAACGCGGCTGGCAAGCGGTGCAAGCCATGTACGACGACGCGCGTGCGGACCTGACCACGTGGGCAGCGCGGTGGCTGCGGATCACGACGGTCAACGGATTGACCGCCACCGAACCGGTGTGGCGCGACATCGTCGCCGGGCAGTCGGATCCGCTGTCGGCGGTGGTCATTCGACCCTGACGTCACCACGGCCGCGGTGACGATTCACGTTGAGGTGGCGTACTCGACAGCCGCCGAGACTGTCGGCATACGCACGGTGAACATCGTTGTCCCCCTGTCGGATCGGGCATGAATAGAACCACCGTGTGCCTCGACGATGGACGCGGTGATCGACAGCCCCAATCCGAAACTTCCCGCCTGGCGCGATCTCGACTTGTCGGCGCGGACGAACCGCTCGAATAAGTGGGGCAGCAAGTCTTCGTCGATCCCCGTGCCATCGTCAGTCACCGTCAGCTCGACGTACGCCGTGCCGTCGTCGGCCTGTCCGGTTTCGAGGGAGGTCTCCACCGTGGTGCCCGCCGGCGTGTGCACGCGCGCGTTGGACAGCAGGTTGGCCAGCGCCTGGTGCAGCCGGGCCCGATCACCGCGCACCCACACCACGGCATCGGGCAGCGCGGTCAACCAGCGGTGTGTCGGTGCGGACACCGCCGCATCGTTGACCGCGTCGACGACGATCTGCGTGAGAGAGACCTCGGTGGCGTTGAGATCGTCGCCTTCGTCGAGCCTGGCCAACAGCAGCAGGTCGGCGACCAGTGAATTCATCCGTCGCGCCTCGGATTCGATACGTGCCAACGAGTACTCGGTGGTCTCGGGAAGCACCGAACTGTCCTGGCGCGTCAGTTCGGCGTAGCCGTGGATGGCGGCCAGCGGGGTGCGGAGTTCGTGGCTGGCATCGGTGATGAACTGGCGCATCCGTCGGTCGGATGCGGCCACGTCGGCCAGTGCTTGTTCGACGTGGTCGAGCAACCGGTTGAGCGTGTCACCGACGAGGCCGACCTCGGTGCGGGGGTCTGTGTCACCGGTGGGCACCCGGACCGCGATCGCATGGTTGTCCCGGTCGAGTGGCAGCGTCGCCACCTCCGCGGCGGTCGCGGCGACCCGGCGCAACGGGCGCAGCGCGAAGCGCACGATCGCGACGGTACTCAACGCCGTGAGCACCAGCGCGAACACCGTGATCCCGGAGATGATGCCGGTGACCCGCATCATCGCGTCCCATGCCGGTGCCCACGAAACCCCGGTCACCAGGATCTCGTCGCCGTCGCCGGGTTGACTGACCATCCGGTACCAACCCAGTCCGGGCAGTTCGACGCTGCGAGGTGCGGCGCCGGTCGACGACTCGGCAACCATCGCCGCGAGAGCCGTGGGCGGCACCGCCTGCGCCTCACCGTCGGCGAAGTGCGCCGAGTCGACGACATCCCCGCCCCGGATCATCGCCACGACGTTCCCCGGCGACTGGCCCATCACGAGCCCGAGCGGTTTCATCGTTCCCGGTGGTGGGAGCTCTCCCGTGGGCAATGGCGTGGTCCGGTACTTGGTGACCGTCTTGCCGAACCCGTCGGCCGAGGCTGCCAGTTGCGTGTCGATGACGCCGAGCACCGATGAACGCAGGGTCACCACCGACATCGCCCCGACAGTCGCCATGGCGATCATGACCACCACCGAGACACCGACCAACAGTTGCCGGAGCAGAGACCAGCTCTGCCACATACGTTTCATTCCGGTGGCCGCAACATGTATCCGACGCCGCGCACGGTGTGAATCATCGGTTGGTGGCCGGTGTCGACCTTCTTGCGCAGATACGACACATACAAGTCGACGATGCTGGACCGTCCGCCGAAGTCGTACTCCCACACCCGCCGCAGGATCTCGCTGCGGCTCAACGCCCGTCGCGGATTGCGCATCAGAAACCTGAGCAGTTCGAACTCGGTGGAGGTCAACGAGATCGGCGCGCCGCCGCGGGTCACCTCGTGGCTCGCGGCGTCGAGTGCGAGATCGCCGACCCGCAGCGATTCATTGTCGGCCGGAGTGAGGTAAGCCGTCCTTCGCAACAGTCCGCGTAGTCGGGCCACGAGTTCTTCGAGCGAGAACGGTTTGGTCATGTAGTCATCACCGCCGGCGGTCAACCCGGTGACCCGGTCGGCCACCGAATCACGCGCGGTGAGGAACAGGGTCGGGGTGTAGGTGCCGGAGTCGCGGATCTGGGCAAGCACGCCGAGCCCGTCGGTGTCGGGCAGCATGATGTCGAGCACGAGGACGTCCGGGGTGTTGGCGGTGTACTTGTCGACGGCTTCCGCGGCGTCGTGAGCGACGTCGATGTCCCAGCCCTCGTACTGCAGAGCCATCCGGACCAGGTTCGTCAAGGCGCGTTCGTCGTCGACGAGTAGGACGCGGATCGCCGATCCGTCGGCGCGGTACATCCTCGGCAGCTGGCCCAGGATTGCGCGACGGGGTCGGTGGTCGTTGACGGGCGCGGACGTCATCGCCTCATTGTCGCGCCTTCGCCGGGGCCTGTACCAGTCTTCATAGACATCTCATAGAGCTGTTTCGAGGTGTCCGACCCCGCGCTGCTCGGGGGACGGTTCGGTCAGCCCACTATCACCCGAGACGTGGCTCGCCCCGACAACTCATAGGAGATCCATATGGGTCGTCCCGGATGTCTTGGTCGGGTGAGATCTGTTCTGCGCCAGAGATATTTGCCCTACAGATCTTTGAGTTCGGTGTGAGAACGCTGCCTGCGCTCAGAGCGGTGCCTAACGTCGGACCCATGAGATCCGTAGCGACAGAAGACAGATCAAGTGACAGCACCGCCTTCGACCACGACACCGACTCACTCACAACGCGTTTCGCGATAGAAGTGATTCCACTGCGCGCCGAGTTGCTCCGCGCGGCGATGCGGATGACCAACCGCGCGTCCGATGCCGAAGACCTGGTTCAGGACACGTTCGTTAGCGCATACCGCAGTTTCGCGACCTTCAGTCCCGGCACGAACACCAGAGCGTGGATGTACCGGATTCTGAAGAACACCTGGATCAACAACCACCGAGCCGCGCAGCGGCGCCCGAGCGAAGTGCCGATCGAGGACTTCGCCGATGAGCCTGCCTTTCACAAGGCAAGCAGCACGGCGCCCGCCGAGGTGACATTTCTTGTCGCACAACCAGACTCCGAGGTGCAGTCAGCCATGGCCGCCTTGAGCGACGAGTTCAGGATGGTCGTATACCTGGCGGATGTCGAGGGCTACCCGTACGCGGTCATCGCCGACATGATGGGCACACCCCTCGGGACGGTGATGTCACGACTCCACCGGGCGCGACGACAGCTACGTGTGCTGCTCGGTGGGACGGCACGTCGTCGGCGGCTCGTCGCGGCCGCCTGAACCCGGCTAGTTGTCGTGACCCGGGAGGTTGTTGACGGCGTGCCTGCTTGAAATTGGGAGGACCTCCTGACGGAGTGGATGTGTCTGGCATTCACCCGTAGGAGGTCCTCGTGTCTCACGCTAACGCCCGTACCAACCTGTTCGCTCGTCGCCTGATCGTTGAGCGTGTCGCTGCTGGTTGGCCGCCCGCGCATGTGGCTGAACAGCTGGGTGTTTCGCGGTCAACGGTGTACAAGTGGCTACGCCGGCACGCCCAGGGCGGCGACGCGGCGCTGGCCGACCGGTCCTCGCGGCCGATCCGGATGCCCCAGCGCACCAGTAGGCGGGTCGAACAGAAAGTGCTGGCAGCTCGGCGACGCCGCAAGCGGGGCGCGGTGGTGCTCGCCGCCGAACTCGGTCTCAATCCGTCGACGGTCGGACGGATCCTGGCACGCCACGAAGTGCCCCATCTGTCTGCGATCGACCCGATCACGGGAGAGGCGGTGCGGTCATCGCGGCGCAGCGCCAACCGCTACGAACACCGCACACCCGGATCACTAGTCCATGTCGATGTCAAAAAGCTCGGCCGCATCCCTGCAGGGGGCGGGTGGCGGCTGCACGGGCGCGACGCTGCGGTCTCAGTTGCCCACAGACACAAGAAGACCAGGATCGGCTACGACTACGTCCACACCGCCATCGATGACTACACCCGGCTGGCCTACAGCGAAGTGCTGCCCGACGAGAAGGACCTGACCTGCGCCGGATTCCTGCACCGGGCGTTGGCCTGGTTCGCCGACCACGGTGTGCGTGTGCGGCGTCTACTCACCGACAACGCCCTGGTCTACCGGCGCGGCACGAACTGGGGCTGGGTGTGCTCGGCATGGCAACTCAAACGCCGATTCATCCGACCAGGTTGCCCCTGGACCAACGGCAAAGCTGAGCGATTCAACCGGACCCTGCTCACCGAATGGGCCTACGCGCGCCCCTGGTCATCCAACAGTCTGCGCACACAAGGCCTTGACCGATTCCTACGCCGCTACAACACTCAACGAGGCCACTCCGCCCTCGGCGGAAAACCACCCATCAGCCGGCTCGCCGCCTGACAACAACGTGTCAGGTCACGACAGCTAGTCGACCTTCTCCTCGACGTCGTCGGGTTCCGCCTGGATGCGGGGTCCGTCGTCGGCCTCGAGGTTCTCGACCTCGGCCTCCTGGTCGCGCGCGAGCAGCACCCGGATGGCGCTGTTGAGGAACGCCACGGCGGGCACCGCGAGCAGCGCGCCGACGATTCCGGCGAGTACACCGCCGCCGGTGATGGCCAGCACCACGGCCAGCGGGTGGATCGACACCGCGCGGCCCATCACCAGCGGCTGCAGGACGTGGCCTTCCAGTTGCTGGACAGCCAGGATCAGGCCGAGCGTGATCAGCGCGTAGACCAAACCCTTGGTCAGCAGTGCGACGATCACGGCAAGGAAACCGGTGAGCACCGCGCCGATCAGTGGGACGAACGCACCGAGGAACACCAGCGAGGCCAGTGGCAGCGCCAGCGGCACAGCCATGATCGCCAGGCCCGTACCGATGCCGATCGCGTCGACCAGCGCCACCAGGAACGTGGCCCGCACGTAGCCGATCAGCGAGTGGAACCCGGCGCGCCCGGCCCCGCGGACCCGGGTGCGCACGTCGGGCGGGAAGACCTTGGTGATGAAGTTGAAGATGTTGCGGCCACCGTGCAGCAGGAAGATCAGCGTGAACAGCACCAGCAGCGCCCCGGTGACGATCTCGGTGATGGTGCCGGCGGTCGACAACGCACCGCTGGTCAGCCGTTCCTGATTGTTGCGGACCGCCTCGATCGCGGCGTTGCCCGCGTTGTCGATCTGTTCGCGGCTCAGGTTCAGCGGACCCTCGACCAGCCACACCCGCAACCCGTCGATGCTTCGCGTGATCTGTTCACCGAGCGCCGGCATACCTTCGATGAACTGGCTGACGACGAAGGTGAGGAGGCCGCCGACGACCGCGATGCCGGTGAGCAGCACCAGCGCGACGGCACCGCCGCGCGGGGCGCCGCGGCGGTCGAGGAAGTCCACCGCCGGCATGAGCAGCGCCGCCAGCATCGTGGCCAACGCCACCGGCACGACGATGATCTCGATCTGTCCGATTACCCACAGCACCGCGAGCAGCGCACCGAAGATGATCAGCAGCCGCCACGACCACGCGGCCGCCTTCCGGACGAGCGGCGACACCGACTGATCGTCCATGAACGCACCCTCTGACATGCGACGAGCGTAACCGCCGTCACTGCCGGCCCACTCGCCGCGGCGCGCCCGTCAGGCCGGGCCGTTCCGCGGGGGCACACCGTTACTCTGTAGGGCGTGTCCCACGACGCGCCGGCGAACGACGCCAAGCGAGGACGGGCCGACCCCGAAGGATCCACCCGCGGTAAGTACTGGTGGGTCCGCTGGGTGCTCATCGCAGTCGCGGTCGTCGTGCTCAGCGTCGAAGTGGTGCTGGTCTGGGACCAGCTGGCCAAGGCCTGGAAGAGTCTCCTCTCCGCCAACTGGTGGTGGGTGCTCGCCGCCGTCGTCGCCTCCCTGGCGTCCATGCACAGCTTTGCCCAGATCCAACGGACGCTGCTGCGGTCGGCCGGTGTGCACCTGCGGCAGTGGCGGTCGGAGGCCGCGTACTACGCGGGCAACGCGCTGAGCACCACGATGCCCGGCGGCCCGGTGCTGTCGGCGACGTTCCTCTACCGGCAGCAGCGGCTGTGGGGCGCCACCCCGGTCGTGGCGTCCTGGCAGCTGGTGATGTCCGGGGTGCTGCAGGGTGTCGGTCTGGCGTTACTGGGCCTCGGCGGTGCGTTCCTGCTGGGCGCCACCAAGAACCCGCTCTCCCTGATCTTCACCCTCGGCGGATTCGCCGCACTGCTGATCCTCGCGCAGGCCGTCGCGAGCCGGCCCGAGTTGATCGACGGCATCGGCGCGCGACTGCTGGCCCGGTTCAATTCGTTGCGCAACAAGCCCGTCGACACCGGGTTGGCGAAATGGCGGGAGTTGCTGCGGCAGTTGGAGTCGGTGCAGTTGGGCCGGCGCGACCTCGGTATGGCGTTCGGGTGGTCGTTGTTCAACTGGATCGCCGACGTCGCCTGCCTGGCTTTCGCGTGTTACGCCGCAGGCGGTCACCCCTCGCTGGCCGGTCTGACCGTCGCGTACGCCGCCGCCCGCGCGGTCGGCACCATCCCGCTGACGCCCGGCGGCCTGCTGGTTGTGGAGGCGGTCCTGGTGCCGGGCCTGGTGTCGAGCGGGATGACGCTCGCTGGCGCGATCTCGGCCATGCTCATCTACCGGCTGGTCAGCTGGATCTTCCTCGCCGCCATCGGCTGGGTGGTGTTCTTCTTCATGTTCCGTACCGAGAAGGACATCGACCCGGACGCGCCGGGCAACGGCGGGAGCGACGCCGCGGAGCCGACCCGCAGCCGGCCAGCGCAGACCGCCCGCGAGGGCCTGGAGTGATGCGGTGGACACGCTGGTCGGCGGACAACCCGCGGGCCTGCAACCGGGGTTCCCCCCGCGCGACGAAACCGATGTCAGCCCCCTGTTCCTGGACGTGATGACCTATGACTGACCGCCGTACCACCGCACTCGCCCTGCTGGCCGATCTGGTCTGCGTCGTGATCTTCTGCACGATCGGGCGCCGCAGCCATGCCGAAGGACTGTCGGTCGCCGGCGTCGCCGAAACCGCATGGCCCTTCCTCACCGGCACCGCCGTCGGGTGGCTGGCCGCCCGCGCCTGGCGGCGGCCACTGTCGCTCACCCCGACCGGTGTGCTGGTGTGGGTGTGCACCGTCGCGGTCGGCATGGTGCTGCGCAAACTGAGCGGCCAGGGCGTGGCGGTCAGCTTCGTCATCGTCGCGTCACTGGTCACCGCGCTCCTGCTGCTCGGGTGGCGCGGTGCCGTAACAGCATTGCGGCACAGGCAGATTCAGAGCACCTGAGGTTCGCTGCGCTCCGGTGACGTGGACACCGTGAGCGTGGCGCGCAGCCCGCCGAGCGGGCTGCCGGACAATTCGATGGTGCCGCCGTGCAATTCGGCCTGCTGAGCGACGAGCGCCAGCCCGAGGCCCGACCCGCCGGAAGCCGCGGTGCTGCCCCGGCGGAACCGCCCGAGCACTGTCTGGTGCTCCTCGGCCGGCAGCCCGCGTCCGTCGTCGTCCACGATGATGGTGAGTCGCCCGTTGCTGCGCTGCGCGCTCAGCACCACGCGGCCGGCCGCGCCGTGGGCGATCGCATTGCGCACCAGGTTGTCGACGGCGAGGCGCAACCCGTCGGGCCACCCCCACACCGTGCCGAGATCGTCGGCGTCGACCACGATCTCGACCTGCGGCGCCGCGCGCATGTTCTCCCGGGCCACCCGGTCGAGGGTGTCGGTGACGTCGATCAGTTCCCGGTCGGCGGCTTGGGCCAGCTGACCGGACGCCAGTTGCCCCAGCGCGGTGATGATGGCCTCCACCCGGCGCTGCGCGCGCGACAGGTCCGCGACCACCTCGGCACGTTCGTCGTCCGGCAGGTCGTGGATGCGCAGCGTGTCCAGATCGGCGCGCATCGCGGTGAGCGGGGTGCGCAGCTCGTGGGCTGCGTTGGCGGCGAAGTCCTGCGCGGCCTGCAGCGAGTTGGTCGTGGCCTGCTGGGCGGCGGCGAGCCGGCGCAGCATCGCTGACATCGCCTCGGACAGTTCCTCGGCCTCCCGCGCGCCCCGCACCTCGGGCATCTCGTCGGTGCCCGTGCCGAGTTTGGAGGTCTGCTCGGTGAGCTTGCGCAGCGGCCGGATCGCGGGACCGGCGAGCAGCCACCCCAGGCCGCCGGCGATCAACACCGTCACCAGCCCCACCAGCGCGTACTCCGGGATGCGGCCGCGGCTGAGCAGGATGCTGTCGGCGCGGATGCCGATCGACACCAGCACGCCGCCCTCCTGGTCGACGGTGAGCGTGCGCACCCGGTACTCCACCCCGTTGACCTCGACGGTCTCGGTGCCCGAGGGCAGCTCCGGCAGCTGGAACCCGCGCTGGAACACCACCTCACCGGTAGAGCGGGAGCGCCCCGTCGTCAGCACACCGCGGCGCGGATCCTGCAGCTGCTCGGGGTACATGCTGGCGTCGACGATCGAATCGAGCCGGCGGTCGAGCTGGGCGGCGTCGTTGTTGGCCAGCACCACCGAGGTGAGGATCGTGAACGCCGCGACGACCGCCGACGCCGCGGCGGCCGACGCCACAGCCACCCGGGTGCGCAGCGACGCCGAGCGAAAGACGCGGGGCAACCACACGACGTCAGGGCTCGTCGCGCAGGACGTATCCGATCCCGCGCACGGTGTGGATCACCCGGGGCAGACCATCGCGTTCGAGTTTGCGCCGCAGGTAGGAGATGAACACGTCGGCGACATTGGTGTCCACGTCGAAGTCGTAACCCCACACCAGCTCGAGTAGCCGCTGGCGTGAGAGCACCACCCCGTTGTTCTCCGCGAGTACCGCGAGCAGGTCGAACTCACGCTTGGTCAGGTCCACCCGCTCCCCGTCGACGAACACCAGACGCCTCGCGGTGTCGATGGTCAACGGGCCGACCGTCATGGTGTCCGACGGGCGGTCGGAGTGGCTGGCCCGGCGCAGCAGCGCATGCAACCGTGCCACCAGTTCGCCGAGGTCGAACGGTTTGGTGAGGTAGTCGTCGGCGCCCGCCTCGAGTCCGGCGATGCGGTCGTTGACGGTGTCGCGCGCCGAGAGCACGCAGATGGGAATGTCGTTGCCGAGCGCACGCAGCGCGGTCACCACGGCGACACCGTCGAGTTCGGGCATCTGCACGTCGAGGACCAGCGCATCGTGCGATTCTGCGGAAAGCATCCGCAGCGCTTCTTTACCGTCGGCCGCGACGCGCACGTCGAAGCCTGAATGTCGGAGCCCGCGCGCGACGGACGTCCTGACGTCCGGGTCGTCATCGACCATCAGCACCGTACGACCGGTGCTGTCATGCGCTGCGTGTTCGGACTGCTCCCCGGATCCAGTCCGCACGCGGATTACGGGTTGTCTACGTCTTCAGGCGGCGTCGCCGTCCCGCAGCGGTTCTTCAGGTCCACCAGCGGCTGCCGGATGCCCGTCAGATCGGCCTTCACCTGCGGATTGGCGTTGAGGTAATCCTCCACCTTGGGCCTGATCTCATCCCGGGGCAGACCCTCGAGGCTGGTGAAGAAGTCGTTCACCGGCGGGTGGGTGAACAGGTACCCCGATGTGGACGCGGCTACCCCGGACGAAACCCCTGCGAGGTCGGCCGCGGTGCAGTTCGGGGGCGGGGGCGGCGGCGGAGCCGGCTGGGCCATCGCGGGCACCGCGCCGAACATCATCGCACCGGCAACCGCACCGGCGCCGGCGGCTCCAGCTACCACACGTCGAGCGATACGCGTAGGAAGCAACATGGACATGCTCCTTCGTCTGATCCAAGAGGCCGAAACCACAATGGTTGTCGCCACAGCACAGCTAATCAGAACTCGAGAGGAGTTTCTTGCCTTAGGTGCAAAGCGCAGGAAAAAGTCTCAAATCAGCAGGTCGACGTGATCGGCGGCGGCCGGGATGTCAGCGGTCGGTGGCCGTACCGGGCCCGGGCAGCGGGCCCCCTCCCGGAGTCACGGCCGTCACTGGCGCCCGCGAGGCGGGTGACACCGCGCCGGGGGCGGCCGGCAGTGCGGCGCCGCCCGGCTGCTGGGCGGCCTGCATCAGACCGAGCACCTGGGGAATGGTGACGGGCAGCTTGCACCGCCCGGACAGGTTCGTCAACGGCTGCTGGATTTTCTGCATGTCCGAGGCGACCTGCGGGTTGGCGTCGAAGTACCCCTTCAGCGCCGCCAGCGAGGCCGGGCCCGCCTGCTGCTGCGAGATGGTGGTCAGCGCCTGGTCGGTCTCCGGATTCGCCGCGAGGTAGTTGGACGTGTTCGTGGCTACGGCGGCGACGGTCTTGGCGATCTGGCTGGCGGCACATGGGTCCGGTGCCGCGCCCGCCGGCGGCGCGGGCACGGTCAACACCGCGACCGCGGCGGTGGCGGCGAACGCGGTGTGAAGGCTTCGGCGGGTCAGGGGAATCGACTTCATGGCACTCCTCGGAAAGTTCCGGACTGCCCGCCGGGCAACGAACGACGCCGTCGGCGGGCGTCCCAGTGGTCCCCCGACATATGGACAGCCGACGGTCATCCTGCCATCTGCGCGGCGGCGCCCGCCAATTCAGCGGGCGGCCCACCCGGCCCGACGGCGCCGACGTAACGCCGTCGGCCTCGCGTGCGAGAAGCAATCAGAGCAGGTTAGAGGCTTGGTCACAGCTTGCTCTCAGCTGAGTTGAGGGCGCGGTACCCTACCGCACGCTGGGGTACGCTCTCGCTCAGACGGGCCGCGAAACGCCGGGAGATCTTGGGGAGACGCCATCCAGCAGTTCATGATGCGCTTGAGCGGCACCCTGCGCAGATTCCGCTGGGCGGTCTTCATTGCCTGGGCGCTGCTCATCATCCCTTCGATCTATCTCGCGATCAATCACTCGTCGAATCTGACCGGCGGCGGGTTCGAGGTCGAGGGCTCCCAGTCGCTGCACGTGCAGTACGAACTCGAGGACCACTTCCCCGATCAGGGGGCGTCGCCGCTGGCGCTGGTCGCCGCACCCCGGGCTGACGCGTCGTACGACGATATGAACGCCGCCGTCGCGCATCTCGAGGAGATCGCCGCCGAGGTGCCCAGCGTCACGATCAGCCCCAACCCGCAGCAGCCGGCGCCGCAGCCCGACCGGCCGTACGTGATCACGCTGTCGCTGGACTTCAACAACACCGGCGCCACCGACGTGGCGAAAGAGCTCCGAAACCGCATCGGGATCGAGGGCGAGGACCCCGGGGAGTTCCGCGACGGCAAGGTCAAGATGTACGTGATCGGGCAGGGCGCCCTCGGTGCGGCGGCCTCCCAGGCGATCAAGACCGACGTCGCCCAGGCCGAGCAGTGGAACCTGCCGATCGTCCTCATCGTGCTGCTCGCCGTGTTCGGATCGTTCGCAGCCGCCGCGATGCCGCTGCTACTCGGGGTGTGCACGGTGGCCGTGACCATGGGACTGGTCTATCTGCTGTCGACGATCACCACGATGTCGGTGTTCGTCGCCTCGACGGTCTCGATGTTCGGCATCGCCCTCGCCGTCGACTACTCACTGTTCATCCTGATGCGGTTCCGGGAAGAGTTGCGCGCGGGCCGCGACGCCGAGCAGGCCGCCGACGCCGCGATGGCCACCTCCGGGCTGGCGGTGCTGCTCTCGGGTATGACCGTGATCGCGTCGGTCACGGGCATCTATCTGATCAACACCCCGGTACTGACGTCGATGGCGACCGGTGCGATCCTCGCGGTCGCGGTCGCGGTGCTCACCTCCACGACGCTGACCCCCGCGGTGCTGGCGACATTCGGGCGGGCAGCCGCCAAACGCTCGTCGTATCTGCACTTCTCCCGGCGGCCCGACACCACCCAGTCCCGGTTCTGGACCCGCTGGACCGGTTGGGTGATGCGCAGACCATGGGTGGCCGCGACGGCGGCGACCGTCGTGCTGCTCAGCATGGCGGCGCCGGCCTGGATGATGGTGCTCGGCAACAGCATGCAGCGCCAGTTCGAGCCGACCCACGAGATCCGCGGTGGCGTGAACGCGGCCGCGGAGGCGCTGGGTCCGGGTGCGCTGGGCCCGGTCCGGGTGCTCGTGACCTTCCCCGACGGCGACGCGGCATCCGCGGCGGGCCAGACGCCGACGCTGGAGGCCGTGCGGGCCGAGATGACCAAGGCGCCCAACGTCTCGGCGATCACACCCGCGGTGTTCGGAGAGGACGACCGCAGCGCCCTGCTGTCGGCGGTGCTGACGGTCGACCCCGAGGACATGGGCGCCCGCGAGACCGTCGACTGGATGCGCGCCAACCTGCCGTCGGCCGCGGGCCCGAACGTATCCGTCGACGTGGGCGGGCCCACCGCGCTGATCAAGGACTTCGACGACCGGGTGTCGGTGACGCAGCCCCTGGTGTTCGGGTTCGTCTCTCTGATCGCGTTCCTGATGCTGCTCATCTCGATACGGTCGGTGTTCCTCGCCCTCAAGGGGGTGGTGATGACCGTGCTGTCGGTCGCCGCCGCCTACGGCAGCCTTGTCGCCGTGTTCCAGTGGGGGTGGCTGGAATCGCTCGGCTTCGAACGTATCCCGTCGCTGGACAGCACGATCCCGCCGCTGGTGCTGGCGATGACGTTCGGTCTGTCGATGGACTACGAGATCTTCCTGCTCACCCGCATCCGGGAACGCTTCCTGCAGACGGGCAACACCCGCGACGCGGTCGCCTACGGCGTGAGCACCAGCGCCCGCACCATCACCAGCGCGGCGCTGATCATGATCGCGGTGTTCATCGGCTTCGCGTTCGCCGGGATGCCCCTGGTCGCCCAGCTGGGCGTGGCGTGTGCGGTGGCGATCGCCGTCGACGCGACCATCGTGCGGCTGGTGCTCGTGCCCGCATTGATGGCGATGTTCGACCAGTGGAACTGGTGGCTGCCCAAGTGGCTGGACCGGATCCTGCCGTCGGTGGACTTCGAGAAGCCGCTGCCCAAGGTGCAGATCGACGATCTGGTCATCATCCCCGACGACATCTCCGCGCTCGGACCCTCGGGTGCCGACCTGCGGATGATGGTGAAGTCCGCCGCACGCATGAAGAACCTGGCGCCCAAGACCGTCACCGTCGCCGATCCGCTGGCGTTCAGCGGCTGCCAGCCGATCAAACAGCGGCTGGTGGCCCGCAACGGCGGTGACCAGACTGTGAAGGTGCGCACCGGCGCCGGCTTCCGGCGTGTCGGCCGCAACGGGCACATCGACGGCGCCATCGACGGCAGGGGCACGACGGTGCGCACAACGCTGCCGGTGCACCCGGTCACGCTGTGGCGCGGCAGGCTCTCGGTGGCGCTCGACGCGCTGGAGACCGAGGCGGAGACCGAGACCGCCCCGGTGGAACGGCGCAGCCCGGTCGAGACCACCACTGTGCAGCTGCCGACCGGTGACCGGCTGCAGATCCCGACGGGCGCGGAGACCCTGCGCCTGAAGAGCTACCTCATCATGTGCCGCAACAGCAGCCGCGACTACGCGGAGTTCGCCGATCTGGTGGAGTCGATGGAAACTCAAACCGCCGCTATCGTACTGTCCGGGATGGACCGGTATTACTGTGGTCAACAGCCGAAAAAGCAGTGGGTGGCCACGCAGTTGGTGCGCCGCCTGGCCGATCCGCAGCCGTCCGATGAGCACGACGCCGCGATCTCGGACCCGGACACGGAGTCCGACTGGGCACTGGTCAGGCAGCGTTGCCTGTCGGTGGCCGTGGCCATGCTCGAGGAGGCGAGGTGACGTTGACGAGCGACGCGCGGGAGACCCGCCGCGACGCTGCTGCCGCGACCCGTCCACTTTCGACGACGTCGCGGCGTCCGTCGATCGACGACCGGCCCGTGGAGTTCTGGTCCACCGCGGCCATCCGGGCCGCGCTCGAGACCGACGACCTCACGGTCTGGCAGCGCATCGTCACCGCGATCAAACGGGACCCCTTCGGCCGGACGGCACGTCAGGTCGAGGAGGTCCTCGAGAAGGCGCGGCCCTACGGGGTGTCGAAGGCGCTGGCCGAGGTGCTGGTGCGGACGCGGGAGCAGATGGCGGCCGCCGAACGCACCGAGGTCGGCCACCATGTGCAGCTGCTGCTCAACCGGTCGGGGCTGGGCGCGCCGGAGTTCGCGTCTCGTATCGGCGTCGCGGTCGACGAGTTCCAGAGTTACCTCGACGGTGAGGTCAGCCCGTCGGCGTCGTTGATGATCCGGATGGGGCGGCTGTCGGAACGGTTCGCCAAGATCCGGGCGCAGCGTTCGGACAGCCCGCGGTAGGGGAATGCTTGCGGTATGACCGACACCGCTGAGTGGACCGAACCCGAGCACGACGACCTGCGGCGCATCATGCGCGAGACCCGCACGGTCGCGGTGGTGGGCGCGTCGGCGAATCCGATGCGACCGAGTTACGGGGTGTGGGACTACCTGCGCTCGGCCAGCCACTACGAGCTCTACCTGGTCAACCCGACGGTCGACGAGATCGACGGGACCACGGTGTATCCGTCGCTGGCCGATCTGCCCGTCGTCCCCGACATGGTCGACGTGTTCCGGCGCTCCAGCGAGTTGCCGTCGGTGCTGCACGACGCCGTCGCGGTCGGGGCGAAGACGCTGTGGCTGCAGCAGGGTCTGTGGGATGAGCAGATCGCGCGCGACGGCGTCGCCGCAGGGCTGCAGGTCGTGATGGACCGCTGCCTCAAGGTCGACTACGCCCGCCTCCTGTAGGGATTTCGGCGTGCGCAGTCGCGTCCAGCGCGACCCAGCACGCCGAAATCACCGATTCAGCGGGCGTGGATCGGCGTGACGTCCTCGACCAGCCAGCGGCCGCCGTCCTTCGACAGCGTCACCCGCAGTGCGAGCACCGCATTGTCGACGGGTTGCCCCGGCACGCTCTGCGTACCGCGCAGCACCACCGCGACGCTCGCGTCCCGCGGTCCGATCGCCTCCACCCCCGCCGAGACGGTGCTGGCCTGTGCGGAGACGTTCCTGCTCGTCAGCTCCTTGGCGACGCCGGCGAACTCGTCCTTGAAGGCGTCGGCCCGCTCGGGCGCCATCTGCGCCGCCGCGCGGTCGATCGAGGCCGTCGGGCTCTGCGGTGAGAAGGTGGCGGTGGCCTCGGAGACGCTGCTGGCGATGCGCACCACCTCCGCGCTGTCCGCGGTGAACGCACGGTCGGGCACCGTCCAGCGCTGGTAGCCGACCACGACGGCAGCGATCAGCGCGACGGTGGCCAGGCCCATGACGGCCAACCGCAGCCCGGGCCCGTCGTCGTCGGTGCCGACGGTGACGCCGTCGCGCCGCATCAGCGCGATGTTGACGATCACGCCCTGCACGATCAGCAGACACAGCACCGAACAGACCGACACCCACCACAGCGGCCATCCGAGCGCGAGCCCGACGTAGACGAGGCCGGCGATGGCCGCGACGGGCGCCAGCACGTCGAACACCAGGACGCGCAGCCGGTTCCTCATCGGATCGGCTCCAGCCGAGAGATCATCAGCTTGCCGTCGACGTCGGAGACATTCAGGCGCAGCGTCCAGCGCACGGTCTGCGGCTCCTTGTTGCCGGCGTTCTCGCTGAGCGACGTCGCGACCACCAGGACGGTATCGGTGCGGGACGCGAACGACGACAGCTGCGGATCCGGCGGCGGCGCCAGCGCGGGGCCACCGTCCGGGCCCGGAACCGGGTGGTAGAGCGATTCGATGGAGACCGAGTCGACCTGACCGGTCGTGCGGGTCTGCAACCGCTGGACGAGTTGGCGGTACGGCTCGACAGCGGAGTCGAAATCCACGTTGAGCTCGCCGATGGTGTTCTCGTGCAAGCGCTCCATGCTGGCGTCGACGGTGTCCTTGTTCATGTTGACCAGCACGCCGGTCCAGTCGGCGGCGGCCTGCAGCACGCGGGTCTGGTAGACGCGTTCGTCGGAATCCTCGCGGTGTCCGGACCAGATCATGACGGCCAGAACCACCGCGGCGACCGAGAGGGCGGCGAGGACCGCGGACGCGATGCCGAAACCGGTGAACACCCGGTCGTCGGCGGATTCGTCCGCGTGAGCACGCTCTTCGGTGAGCTCGTCGGGCATGGCCGTGAGGGTACCGGTGCGCCTCTGGCAACATGTTGGGGTGACGGTTGAAGCGATCAAATCGGGTCTGGATCTGAGCTACGTCGACCCGCAAGCCCGCCCGCAGGACGACCTGTTCGGCTACGTCAACGGCCGCTGGCTGGCCGAATACGAGATCCCGGCAGACCGGGCGGCCGACGGCGCGTTCCGCACCCTCTACGACCGGGCCGAGGAACAGATCCGCGACCTGATCACCGAAGCGGCGGAATCCGGCGGCGCACCCGGCACCGACGAGCAGCGCATCGGCGACTTGTACGCCAGCTTCCTCGACGAGGCCGCGGTCGCGCGCCTCGGTGTGCAGCCGCTGCTCGACGAACTCGCGCTCGTCGACGCCGCCGACAGCCCCGATGCGCTCGCGGCGGTCCTCGGCGGTCTGCAGCGCACCGGCGTCGGTGGTGGCGCCGGGGCATACGTCGACACCGACTCCAAGGATTCGACCCGCTACCTTCTGCACGTCAGCCAGTCCGGGATCGGGCTGCCCGACGAATCGTATTACCGCGAGGAGCAGCACGCCGAGATTCTGGCCGCCTACCCGCGGCACATCGCGGCGATGTTCGCGTTGGTGTACGGCGGTTCGCATGAGGACACCGCACAGCGGGTCGTCGCGCTGGAGACGAAGCTGGCCGCGGCGCACTGGGATGTCGTCAAGCGCCGCGACGCCGACCTCACCTACAACCTGCGCACCTTCGCCGACCTGCCGACCGAGGCCCCCGGCTTCGACTGGGCCGGCTGGGTGGGCGGCCTGGGGGCCACGCCCGAGGCGGTCGCCGAGGTCGTGGTGCGCCAGCCCGACTACCTCACCGCGTTCGCGGCCGCATGGGCCGCCGAACCGCTCGAGGACTGGAAGGACTGGGTCCGCTGGCGGCTCATCCACGCCCGGGCGTTCCTGCTGACCGACGAGCTGGTCGAGGAGGACTTCTCGTTCTACGGCCGCCTGCTCTCGGGCACCGAGCAGATCCGAGACCGCTGGAAGCGCGGGGTCTCCGTGGTGGAGAACCTGATGGGCGAGGCGCTGGGCAAGCTCTACGTGCAGCGGCACTTCCCGCCGAATGCCAAGGCGCGGATGGACGAGCTGGTCGCCAACCTGCGCGAGGCCTACCGGGTGAGCATCAACTCGCTGGAGTGGATGACGCCGCAGACCCGCGAGAAGGCGCTGGCGAAGCTGGACAAGTTCACCCCGAAGATCGGCTACCCGGCGCACTGGAAGGACTATTCCGAGCTGGTCATCGAGCGCGACGACCTCTACGGCAACTACCGCCGCGGCTACCAGCTGGCCTCCGACCGGGAACTGCACAAGCTCGGCGGGCCGGTGGACCGCGACGAGTGGTTCATGACGCCGCAGACGGTCAACGCCTACTACAACCCGGGCATGAACGAGATCGTCTTCCCCGCAGCGATTCTGCAGCCGCCGTTCTTCGACGCCGACGCCGACGACGCCGCCAACTACGGCGGGATCGGCGCGGTGATCGGCCACGAGATCGGACACGGTTTCGACGATCAGGGCGCCAAGTACGACGGTGACGGCAACCTGGTGGACTGGTGGACCGATGAGGACCGCACCGAGTTCGGCGCCCGCACGAAGGCGCTGATCGAACAGTACGAGCTGTACACGCCCAGGGAACTCGCCGACACCAACGGCCATCACGTGAACGGCGCGTTCACCGTCGGCGAGAACATCGGCGATCTCGGCGGGCTGTCGATCGCGCTGCTCGCGTATGAGCTGTCGCTGAAAGGCGAGCCGGCTCCGGTGATCGACGGGTTGACCGGTGTGCAGCGGGTGTTCATCGGCTGGGCGCAGGTGTGGCGCACCAAATACCGCTCCGCCGAAGCGATCCGGCGGCTGGCGACCGATCCGCATTCGCCGCCGGAGTTCCGCTGCAACGGTGTCATCCGCAACCTCGACGCGTTCTACGAGGCGTTCGAAGTCGACAAATCCGACGCGCTGTATCTAGATCCCGAGCGCCGCGTACGCATCTGGAACTAGCGATTTCGGCGTGCGCGGTCGCGCTCAGCGCGACTCAGCACGCCGAAATCACCGGTGGTAGGGCCGCAACGCCAGCACGTACCCGGCCAACAGTGCCAGCGGCGCCGCCAGCGGTAGCCACGGAACGTCCACAGGCAGCACCACCACCGCCGTGGCGGTCAGCGCGAACGCCACGGCCGCGACCATCGTCGGCGGTGTGGCCCGCCCGTCGCCGTGTCGAAGCACGAGGTATGCGGCGGCGGCCAACCCGGCCAGGGCGGTGGACATGGGTGCGGTCGCGTCGAGTACGGCCGCGCACACCGTGAGCAGTACCGCGACGGTCGCCGCAGGCCGCCACCACACCGACACCGCCACCGCGGCCAGTGCCGTCACCGCGACGAGGAGCGTGGCCCCGTCGGCGCGGTAGGCCACCGCCGAGACCATCAGCACGCCGAACGCCGTGGGCAGCAACGGTTTCACCGTCGGACCCCGCTTCTGCGCCGGGGTGTCAGCGCCATCGCCTGGTCGAGGGTGACGTCCGACGGCCAGGACACCACGTCCACGCCGATGGTCCCCATGTCGCGGTACATGAACGAGCGCTGCAACGTCCACATCCGGTCGACGAGGGCGTCCCGGTCACCGACCAGTGGGCTGCCCTCGAGGACGTCGACCGCGACGACGGTGTGCCCGCGTTTGCGCAGATCGATCAGTGCGAGCGCGAACTCGGTATCGAGCATCGTGGAGAAGGCGACGACGATCGCCCCGGGCGGCACCGCGGCCTGCGGGGCGAGAGTTCCTGTGGTGGAATCGGATTCGACTGCCGCCATCAGCACGTCGAGGATGCGGTAGAACTGCCGCTGGCCGATGTCGGCGGCGAGCCACCGGGTGCGCCGGCTGCCGAGCGTGACCAGGCCGGCCCGGTCGCCGTAGCGCAGGGCGCTCTGCACCACCTGCACGGCGCCGCGGGCGATCCGCTCGGTCGCCGCGGTGGCCGGGCCGGTCGGCTGCGGATAGGTGTCGACGAGGACGACGATGTCGGCGGACCGGTCGGTCAACCGCTGTGTGACGTGCAGGCTGCGGCGCCGGGCGCTGACAGGCCAGTTCACCGTGCGGAGCTGATCGCCCGGCACGTAGCCGCGGATGTCGGCGTATTCGACGCCGGGACCAAGGTGGCGGGTGAGGTGGGTGCCGAGCCGGTCGAGCAGGTCGGTGCGCGGGACGGTGACCGATTGCGCGGGCGCGAGCGGAAACACGCACACATGCGTGGCATCCACGGACCCCGTCCCCTCGAGCAGACCACCCCGTCCCGTCACGCGCACCTGCGCACGCACCGGATAGCGGCCCCACCGTGCCGCGGTCACCGTCGCGGTCAGCCGCGCACCGTCGGTGAGGGTGCCGAGGGCCGCTCCGCCGACGGTGGACGCGGTCAGCGTGACGTCGCTGCCGTCGTCGGCGACGGCCCAGACGTCGACAGTGGTGGGTTCGGTTTCGAAGCACCGCTGCAACGGCGAACTGCTGTGCACGTGGACGGCCGGCGGGCGGGGCTGCCATCCGACCGAGCACAGGACGCCCAGCAGGGGTGCGGCGAACACCACCACCTCCCACCGCGTCGTGAGCAATCCCGCTGCGAGCGCGGCGGCGGCGCAGGTGGCGAGCGCCCGCGTCAATGCCGATGCCCGCCAATGTAATTCGACGGGGCAACTCACTGTGCGCTGCCGGTCCGGGGCACCGGAAGACGGCGCAGCAGCTCGTCGACCACGTCGGCGCCCTGCACCCGCCGGACCCACATCTCCGGCCGCAGGCTGATCCGGTGGGCCAGCACCGGGACGGCCAGCGATTTGACGTCTTCGGGGATCACGTAGTCGCGGCCGGCCAGCAGCGCCCTGGCCCGTGCGAGTTGTACGAGGTCGAGTTCGGCGCGTGGACTCGCACCGACGGCGATCTGCGGGTGCTGACGCGACGCCGCCGCGAGCGACACCACGTACTGAAGGACATCGTCGTGGACCGTGACCTGCTCCACCGACTCCTGCATGGCCAGCAGCTCCGGCCCGTCGACCACCCGCTGCACGGTCGGCTCCGCCGAACCCCGGTCGAGCCGGCGGCGCAGCATCGAGACCTCGTCGGGCGCAGAGAGATAGCGCAGTTCGAGCCGGACGGCGAAGCGGTCGAGTTGCGCCTCGGGCAGCGGGTAGGTGCCCTCGTACTCGATTGGGTTGTCCGTCGCCAGCACCAGAAAGGGCGCGGGCAGTCGGTGGGTGGTGCCGTCGATGCTGACCTGCCGTTCGGCCATCGCCTCCAGCAGGGCGGCCTGCGTCTTCGGCGGTGTCCGGTTGATCTCGTCGGCGAGCAGCAGGTTGGTGAAGATCGGGCCCCGCCGGAATTCGAAACGGCCGGACTGCATGTCGTAGATGGTCGAGCCGAGCAGATCGGCGGGCAGCAGGTCCGGTGTGAATTGCACACGGGTGAACTGCAATCCGAGCGCGGCGGCAAACGACCGCGCGATCAAAGTCTTGCCGAGCCCCGGCAGGTCCTCGATGAGGACGTGGCCGCGGGCCAGCACCGCGGTCAGGATCAGCGTGAGCGCGCGGCGTTTACCGACGACCACCGATCCGATCTCGTCGAGGACCGCCTCGCAGTGCGACGTCGTGGTCGCCACCGGCATGTTCATCTCGCCACCGGCATGTTCATATTCCCCCCGTCACACCCGTTCCAGCCGCCGCAGGATCTCGTCGAGCGCCGCCCGCCCCGGACCCGGTTCGTCCGCACCGGTGCGCGAGACGTTCTCCGGATCCACCCACTGCCACAGCTGCGGCCCGAACAGCATCTGGCCGGTCGCCTGGAAAGCTCTGGCATCTCTGGCTTTTCGTTGACCGGTCGCGAGCTCGAACTGGCGCGCCAGCATCGGCCGCAGCCGCCGGTCCCAATCCGATCGGGTGGCCTCCGACCAGCCGACCAGGGTCTCCGTCCGGTCCACCCAGCGACGCAGCGCCGCCTGCCGCTCGTCGGACTCGGTGGCGACCGGCGACGGCGCCCGGTCGCCCGCCAACGCGCAGCGCACCGCGATCAGCGCGCCGGCCAGCACGACACCGGACACCGTCAGCACGTCGTCGCGGTCGAGCCGGGCGACGGCGTAGATCTCGACGCCGGCGAGCACGAGGAGCGCGACGGCGATCAGGCGGGTCATGCCGCGTCCTGCAGTTCGCGCAGCACGAGTTGCAGTACCTGCACTGCGGCCTCACGGTGTTCCTCACCCATCACGTGCGTGCTGAACCGGGCTTCCTCGAAGAGGTCGACGAGTTCGGTCGCGTTCCCTCCGTGCAGCAGGTTGCGGTCGACGGCGCGGGCCAGCACCTCCGATGGGGTGTCGGAGTCCAGCGGCATCGCGCTGGGGGATTTGCCGAGCTCCCGCTCCATCGCTGCGTAGCAGGCGATGATCGCCTCCCGCGGTTCGCGGCTGAGGTCACCGATCGCGATCAGCCCGCGTTCGGCGGCGCGTGCGAGCGACCGGGTTCCGCTGACCGGCGCCACCTCACCGTCGGCGGCGACGGCCGCGGCTGCTGCCGGACGCCGCCGCTTGGTGCGGCCGATCATCGTGGCGATCACCGACAGCATGACGAACAGGACTGCGGCACCGGCGAAGTACCCGAACACGTCGACGGACCCCGGCGCCTCCTCCTCGTCGGGTGGGGGCGTCGAATCGGCGGCGCCGGACGGATCCGGGTCCGAGTCCGAGTCCGAGGACGGGGCCGCGGGTTGGTCGGTGGGCACCTCGAGCCAGCCGCCGAGCCGCATCAGCGCCACCACGACCAGCAGCCACACCGCCAGCGCCCCGGCAACCACGAGCGCCATCCGCCACGTCCATCGCCTGCCGTCGCCACCGCGCTCGCGAGGCAGATCGCCGCTGGTCTCCGGGCGGACGACGGGGTCACGCGACTGGCTGACGACCGAGACGGCGATGACGGCCATCGACAGTGCCAGCATCACCACCACCGCGATGAGCGGGCCGGCCCCGGGTTCGACCGGTTCGTCAGCGGTGCGTTCTGCACCGGGGAGTTGGCCCCGCAGGCCGACACCGGCGAGCAGGATCAGCACGATCACCGCGACCGTGCGTGCTGTCGCCTTGTCGGCACCGGGCATCGGCTAACTCTCGGCAGGTCACCGGCCGCCGGTGCGACGGCCGGCCGCACCCATCGTGACACGCGCCGGCGGGCCGGCGGCGCCGAACGGGACTCAGGTCAGAACATCTGCCAGTCGGAGGCACCGTCGGGCTGGGTGTAGGAGCCGGTCGAGTTCTTGATCACGACCGCGTCACCGCTGCCGAAGTTGTCGTAGAACCACTGGGCGTCCTCGGGTGCGAGATTGATGCATCCGTGGCTGACGTTGCTGTTGCCCTGCGCACCCACCGACCAGGGCGCGCTGTGCACGAAGACGCCGCTGTTGTCGATGCGTACCGCGTCCTGCACCTTGAGCTTGTAACCCTCCCCGGACGGGTCATCGACCGGCACACCGTAGGTGGAGGAGTCCATCACGATGTCGGCGAACTTCTCCAGCACGTAGTAGGTGCCGTTCTTGGTGTCGTAACCCTTTTTGCCCATCGAGATGGGGAAGGTCTCCACCACCTCCCCGTTGCGCACGATCTCCATCTCCTTGGTGGCGTTGTCGATCGTGGCGACAAGTTGCTCGGGGACGGTGAAGCTGGACTTGGTGCCCGACGCGTCGATGTTGACCACCGTGCCCGCCGGCCAGAAGTCCTGCGGCCGCCAGCGCACCTGGGTGTCGCTGGTCCAGTAGAACCGGCCGGGCACTGGCGGGTTCGAGGAGATGTGGATCGCGTCCTCGGCGAGCTGGCGGTTCGCGATCGGCCGCTGGAAGTCGATGTAGATCGGCTTGGCCGCCCCGGCGATCGAACCGTCGACCGGGTTGAACGTCGGCGGTGCGAACACCGGTTGCCCGACGTAGGGGGTCGGGTTCTGGCCGGCCGGGGTGCCCTCGGGGATGGGCAGCGGCTGCGCGGTCGGCGCGTACGGGTTCGCCACGGCCGGTGCCGGGAACGCGTACGGGTTGGCCGGCGGTGGCGGCGGCGCGATCGGGTTCACCGGTGGCGGCGGGGGTGGTGGCGCGGGCTGGGCCAGCGCCGACGGGGCGCCCAGCGCCAGTCCTCCCAAGAGTCCGGCCGCGAAGATCGCGGTGGTCAGCTTCCGCACAGTCCGCTGCGGCATGCGATACCTCCAGTCACAGATCAAAACCCAGTGTTGCACAGGACGCCGGTCAGCGACCCCCGCGCACAGGGACGGCCACCAATGTCTCCGATGTGGTCACGGCCACTGACCTGCTCGGTTCATCGCGACCGGGGGTGATGGGCGTTACGTCCGCCGAGGTCCCGCGTGGCATCCTGGGCCCATGCTTGTGGCGTTCAGCGTGAGCCCGACCGGTGGCGACGAGACCGGCGGGGTGCGCGAGGCCGTGGCGGCGGCGATCCGCGTGGTGCGGGCATCCGGTCTGCCGAACGAGACGAACGCGATGTTCACGAACATCGAGGGTGAGTGGGACGAGGTGATGGCCGTCGTCAAGCGGGCCGTCGATGCGGTGGCGGCGGTGTCCCCGCGGGTCAGCCTGGTCCTCAAGGCCGACATCCGGCCCGGTTTCACCGGCCAGTTGACCGCCAAAGTCGAGCGACTCGAAGAGGAACTCGGGAACTGAGCGTTGACTCTGTGATGATGGCGCGGCGCACTCGCACTTTCGCGCCAGTGCCGCAGAGTCAACGCCTCAGGACCGCACCAGTCTGGCGATCGCCGCACTGGCCTCGGCGAGTTTCGCGTCGGCCTGCTCACCGCCCTCGGCGACGGCCTGGCTGACGCAGTGGCCGAGGTGTTCGTCGAGCAGGCCCAGCGCGACGGACTGCAGCGCGCTGTTGACGGCGCTGATCTGGGTGAGGACGTCGATGCAGTACTTGTCGTCCTCGATCATCTTCGCGATGCCACGGACCTGCCCCTCGATCCGGCGCAGCCGTTTGGCGTAGTTCTCCTTCTGCGCCGAGTAGCCGTGCACGGCAACGTCTTCCGGGGCCCTTGTGGACATCGTCAACCCTCCAGCATCTGCTTCATCTGGGCGATCTCCGCCTCCTGGGCGTCGATGATGTGCTGGGCCATCGCCTTGGCCTCCGGATTGTCACCGTTGGCGATCTCGGCCTTGGCCATCTCCACCGCACCCTGGTGGTGGCTGATCATCGATTCCAACCACAGTGTGTCGAATTCCCGGCCGCTCAGCGACTCGAGACGCTTCATCGTGGCGTCGTCGACCATGCCGGGCATGGCGGCCATGTCGTGCCCGCTGTGGTCCATGCCGACCTCGGGGTCCTGGCCCCAGCTGCGCAGCATCCCCGCCAGCTGGTCCATCTCCGGTCCCTGCGCCGCGGCGATCGCCGAGGCGAGTTCGAGCAGCGCCGGATCGTTGGAGCGGCCCCGTGCCAGGTCGACCAGCTGCAGGGCCTGCTGGTGGTGCGGCATCATGTCGCGGGCGAAGGTGACGTCGTCGGCGTTGTGCGGCGACTGAGTGTCGCCCGCGGCCTCGCTGTGGGCATGATCGGTGTGGCCGTCGCTCTGCTGTTCGGAGCTCGTACACGCGGACAGGAAGAGCACCGCGAGGAGAGCAGCGAACAGGGCGAGCGGCCGGAGGGTACGTGCGGTCATGCCACCACAGTACGCGCATACCCCAAGGGGGTATAGAGAATTGGTTTGGCCGGGGGAAACGCCGAAGGCATAATCGATAGATGCCCTCAGGAACCGGCTCAACGCCCGATATCAAGCCGCGCTCGCGCGACGTCACCGACGGCCTCGAGAAGACCGCTGCCCGCGGGATGCTGCGGGCGGTAGGGATGGGCGACGACGACTGGGTGAAGCCGCAGATCGGCGTGGGTTCGTCGTGGAACGAGATCACCCCGTGCAACATGTCGCTTCAGCGACTGGCTCAGTCGGTCAAGGGCGGTGTGCACTCCGCAGGCGGATTCCCGCTGGAATTCGGCACGATCTCGGTCTCCGACGGCATCTCGATGGGCCACGAGGGCATGCACTTCTCACTGGTCTCCCGCGAGGTGATCGCCGACAGCGTCGAGACCGTGGTCCAGGCCGAGCGCCTCGACGGCACGGTGCTGCTCGCCGGCTGCGACAAGTCGATCCCCGGCATGCTGATGGCCGCCGCCCGACTCGACCTGGCCAGCGTCTTCTTCTACAACGGCTCGATCATGCCGGGCGTCGCCAAGCTCACCGACGGCAGCGAGAAGGAAGTCACCATCATCGACGCCTTCGAGGCGGTCGGTGCGTGCGCCCGCGGGCTGATGTCGCGCGAGGACGTGGACATCATCGAGCGGGCCATCTGTCCCGGCGAAGGTGCCTGCGGCGGCATGTACACCGCCAACACCATGGCGTCGGCCGCCGAGGCGCTGGGCCTGTCGCTGCCGGGCAGCGCATCCCCGCTGGCCGTCGACAAGCGGCGCGAGGACTATGCGCGTCGCTCCGGTGAAGCGGTGGTGGAGATGCTGCGCCGTGGCATCACCGCCCGCGACATCCTCACCAAGGAGGCCTTCGAGAACGCGATCGCCGTCGTCATGGCGTTCGGCGGTTCCACCAACGCCGTGCTGCACCTGCTGGCCATCGCGTGGGAAGCCAACGTCAAGCTCACGCTCGAGGACTTCACGCGCGTCGGGAACCGGGTGCCCCACCTCGCCGACGTCAAGCCGTTCGGCCGCCACGTGATGAAGCACGTCGACGAGATCGGCGGCGTGCCCGTCGTGATGAAGGCGCTGCTGGACGCCGGTCTGCTGCACGGCGATTGCCTGACCGTCACCGGCAAGACGATGGCCGAGAACCTGGCCCACATCGAACCGCCCGACCCCGACGGCAAGGTGCTGCGGGCGATGAACAACCCGATCCACCCGACCGGCGGTATCACGATCCTGCACGGGTCGCTGGCGCCCGAGGGTGCCGTGGTGAAGTCCGCGGGCTTCGACTCCGACGTCTTCGAGGGCACCGCAAGGGTTTTCGAGCGCGAGCGGGCCGCACTGGACGCGCTGGAGGACGGCACGATCACCCATGGCGACGTCGTCGTCATCCGCTACGAGGGCCCCAAGGGCGGACCCGGGATGCGCGAGATGTTGGCGATCACCGGCGCCATCAAGGGTGCGGGCCTGGGCAAGGACGTGCTGCTGATGACCGACGGCCGGTTCTCGGGCGGCACCACGGGCCTGTGCGTCGGTCACATCGCGCCCGAGGCGGTCGACGGTGGGCCGATCGCGTTCGTGCGCGACGGCGACAAGATCCGCCTCGACGTCGCCAAGGGCACGCTGGACCTGCTGGTCGACAAGGACGAATTCGATTCCCGCAAAGCAGGTTTCGAGCCGCTGCCCCCGGTGTACACCACCGGCGTGCTGGCCAAATACACGAAGCTGGTCGGCTCGGCGGCGGTCGGCGCGGTCTGCAGCTAGGTCCCTCGCGGCGCCGACAGTACGGTTGTTGATGCGGTTACTCGCGTAAGCAGCGCAACAACCGTACTGTCGGCGACAGCTGAGCGGGTTAGCCGCTGACCATCCGGTCGATGCGCTGCAGCGCGACGGCGAGAACCGGAACGTACGGCGCCGCCCACACCGGTGCGGCCATGTACACGCGTGTGCCGTCGTCGGTCGGTTCGACGCCGTGCGCGGTGGCGGGTACGCCCGCCACCTGCCAGGCCCATCGCCGGCTCGGCTCGAATTCGGTGATCGTGAACGGCAGCGGCACGCCCACCGGGGTGTAGACCTTGCCGCGCTCGCCCAGCCCGAGTTCAGTGCCGTCGAGCAGTTGGGCGCCGGCCACCGTCGGGCCCCACTTCGGCCACGCCTCGAGGTCGACGAGGACCGACCACACCGTCGCGGGCGGGGCATGAACCACCCGGTCGACGATCACCATGCCGTTTCGGTAGCAGATCCCCATGCCGCATCCGATACCCGAATTCCGGCGCGCTACGTCACGACGGCGACAGCGAAGCCGTCCCAGTTCTTGGCCCCGACGGTCTGGATCGCGGCGGTCGTCAACCGCGGGTGGCCGCCCATCATCTCGAGCATCTCGCGCACCGCCGTGGCCTGCAGGTCATCGGGCGCCGGGTCGTAGATGCGGCCCATCCGGGTGACGTTGTCGACCACGATCACCGTGCCCTGCCGGCCGAGCCTGATCGCCCATTCGACGTAGGCGACGTTGTTCTCCTTGTCGGCATCGATGAACACCAGGTCGAACGGGGCGCCCGTCTGCAGCGTGGGCAAGGTGTCCAGCGCCGCACCCACCAGCACCTCGACCCGGTCGTCGACACCGGCGCGAGCCAGGTTCGCCCGGGCCACCTCGGCGTGGCGTGGGTCGAATTCGAGGGTGACGACGCGACCGTCGGGCCCGGCGCCGCGGGCCAGGTTGATGGTGCTGTACCCGGCGAGCGTGCCGATTTCGAGCACCCGCCGCGCACCGATCATCGTCGCCAGTAACAACAGCAGCCTGCCGTGCTGGGCGGACACCTCGATCTGCGGCATCCCAGCCGCCGCAGCCGACTCCCGGGCGGCGATCAGCGCGTCGTCCTCGGTGTGCAGCAACCGGTCGAAAAGCTGGTCGACCGCCTGCGGATTCGGCTCGTTCACGCCGCCCACGTTAACCCGTGGAACCGCCACCCAGCCGGACCCCTTCTTTGGCGTACACCACCCGCAGCACATGAGCCACCTCCGGGCCCATCACGGCGTCCGCCACCTCGCAGAACGTGGACGTGAAGGCGGGGCCGTGCGCCGGTTCGGCGTGGCACAGGTGATGGGCGACCTCGTGCAGGACCACCAGCTCGCGCAGGGCCCAGGTGGTGTGCCGGTCGGGGACGGCGATCACGGCCCGGCCGTCGGCGCATTCGTAGTGCGCGGCGGTGGCGCCGCGGCGGGCGCGGACGGCCAGCGGACCCGCGCCGGGCCAGCCGGCCCGGATCCGCGGGTGGGCCAGGACGGCGTCGACATAGGCCTGCACCGACGCCACCGACGCGAAGCGCGCTTCGGGCGGCAGGGTCAGCTGGGCGCCGAAGAACTCGACCACCTGGTTCCCGTGTTCGGCCGTCCGGTCGAAGAGCGTGCGGACGAACTGCTCCGCCGCGTAGACCTTGGCGCGCTGGGTGTCGCGGCTGCTCACGTCTCCAGCGCCGGGCGGGCACCGGCCAGTTCGGAACTCGGTCCGAGCCGTGCCCGCTGCCCGGCCCGGTCACCGGCGCGCCGCGCCGCCGACGAATATCCGGCGGTGGCGCTGGCCGCACGCCAGGTACCCCTGGCCTGCGACGCCTGCTTGTAGAAGTCCTTGAGCTCGAGATCCTTGTCGCGTAACGCGATCGCGGTGCCCGGCCGGTTGTCGTAATCCTCCGTGGCGGCGGCCAGCGCCTCGTCGCGGGCCTCGATGAGCCGCTGGCCGATACGCGCCCCGAACGCCAGCTGGAAGTTCAGCCGCGCCGTGATGGTCGGGGTGGGCCGGTGCGCGCCGGAGCCGATGTAGGCCTCCGACGCCTTGACCATCTGCATGACCAGGCCCGCATAGAGCGCGTGGCTGGCGTCGATGTCCTCGGCGAACCCGTAGGCGTAGACGAACGTCGAGTTCGACGCGACGTCGCACTTGACGTCGTTCGCGGCGGCGATGACCACGAACAACTGCACGTAGGTCCGCAGTCCACGGGTGCCGGCTTCGCCGATCGTGATGGTGCGCTGCACGGGTGTCTGTGCCTTGGTGCGCTGATCGGAGTGTGACCGGGCCAGCGCCAGGTCGATCGACGTCGCCGTGGCCAGGCGCTGTGCGGCGGCCATGAAAGCCTCTGCCTCGTGCACGTTGTCGGTGCCTTCGGCCTGGCGCAGCAGGGCCGCGATACGCGCCAGCATCTTGTCGTCACTCATGCGCGGATCCGCTCCGCTTCCCGCTGGGATCTCATGCGGCCAACTTAAGCGAGGCGCCCGACATCACTTGGTGACGAACCCGTCCAGCGCACCCACGACCTGTGGAGAAAGTGGCGCCTGTTGAGCGTAGTTCGCGACGTTGTCGGTGGGGTCGTCGCGCAGCACGTGGTTGACGCCGTCGAGTTCGACGACGGTCAACGCGGTGTGCTGCAGCGCCCCGATGAGCGGTCGCAGCACATCGCAGGTGGCCTGGCCGTCGGAATCCGAACACGTCAACAGCACCGGTGTCCCCGCGGGCACCTTCGCGGCCAGCGCCAGTGGATCCACCCGGTCGGCCTCGATGACGGCCTTGATGTTGCCGGCGTTGACGATGGCGCCCAGACCCTCGGGCAGTTGTGCGGGCACCGTGCCCCTGGTGCGGATCTCCTCGACCGCGGCCAGCCAGCTCGCCAGGACCGACGGATCGGCCTCACCGCGGACGCGTTCGGTGATGATGTCGAGGTAACGGGCGGCCAGCGGCTGGAACAGCGCCAGCGAGTGCACCTTCGGGTCGTCCGTGGCGGCCAGCGACATGGCGTGGACGGTGCCCTCCCCGAGGGCGTAGACCGAGATCCGGTCACGCGCGGTGGCCGGTTGGGCGGCGAGGAACCGCAACGCGGCGGCCGCGCCTGCGGTGTAGACCGCGGTGCCGACCGAGGCCGGATTGACGGCGTACGGACCCAGGCCCGTCCGTCCGGTGCCCACCTTGTCGTAGCGCAGGCTGGCGACGTCGCGTTCGGAGAGCAGTTCGGCGAGTTGGCGCATGTTGCCGACGGGGCCCGCGACGGCGTTGTCGCCGTTGCGGTCGGTCTGACCGCTCTCGGAGATCAGCAGCGCGGCCGGCCCGGCGGCCTCCCGGTGCCGGTAGGTGCCGTGAATGGTCAACCCGTCGGCGGCGAAGCTGACCTGGTCGTCGACCCAACCGGTCTGCGCGGGTTCGATCTGCTCGGCTTTCTCCTCCGAGGCGCACCCGGCCATCAGCAGCACGACGGCCACGCACGAAACCGCCTGTCGCACAACAGTTTTCACAACCGCACCTCGATCCACGAGGTGACGTCGTCGAGCACCAGTGCCCGTTCCGGCTCGTTGAACACCTCGTGGAACAGGTCGGGATAGACCTTGAGGTGGACGTCCTGGCTGGCCACACACTCCACCAGCCGGTGGCTGCCCTCGACCGGGATCAGCCGGTCCTCCTGCCCGTGCACCACCAGCAGCGGCGCCGTCACCGCGGACGCGGCCCGTGGCATCGTCTCCCCCACGGTGAACAGCCCGCGGGCGATCCCGGCGGGCAGCTTGCCCTGGTAGACGAGCGGATCGGCTTTGTAGGCGGCGACCACCTCCGGATCGCGGGACACCGCGTCGGCGTCGAGCTGTTCGACGGGGACGCCGGGCGCGATGCGGCCCAGGAGCTTGGCCACGGTGACCAGCCACGGTTTGACCGCGGACTGCGCGTAGACGGCCGGACCGGACAGCACCATCGCCGCATAGTCACCGGGGTGCTCGGCGCCGTAGGCGAACACCACGCCGCCGCCCATGCTGTGACCGAGGACGATGCGGGGCAGGTCGGGATGCTCGCGGGCCGCGATCCCGACGAGAGTGTGGAAGTCGCCGGTGTATTCCGACATGTCGCGCAGGTAGACCCGCTTGCCGCCGGAGCGGCCGTGTCCGCGGTGGTCCAGGGCGTAGACGACCAGTCCTGCCTCGCCGAACCGCTGCGCGACGTGGTCGTAGCGACGCGCGTGTTCGGCGTAGCCGTGCGCGAGCACCACGACCCCGCGAGCGGGCATGTCAGGGGTCCAGGTGTCGTAGACGATGCGCACCCCGCCGACGCCGTCGAAATGTCGCTCGCTGCGGGTGCTGGCCATGGGTGGAAAGACTATCGGTCCCGGCTTCGATAACAGGGTGCCGGATGTCGGCCATCGTGCGTAAGCTCGCCAGCGTGACCGTCCTGGCTCGGCCTCTCGACGACGGCCGTGACGACAGCCGCGCGGAAGACGCCTTCCTCGCCGATGCCCAGCAGTATCGGCGGGAGCTCCTTGCACACTGCTACCGGATGACGGGTTCGCTGCACGACGCCGAGGACCTCGTGCAGGAGACGTATCTGCGGGCGTGGAAGTCCTACAAGGGTTTTCAGGGCAGGTCTTCGGTGCGGACCTGGCTCTACCGGATCGCCACCAACACCTCGCTCACCGCGCTCGACGGCCGTGCCCGCCGCCCGCTGCCGACCGGTCTGGGCGCACCCAGCTCCGACCCCGTCGACGACATCCATGCCCGCGCCGAAGTGCCGTGGCTGGAGCCGCTGCCCGACGACGCCGGTGATCCGTCGAGCATCGTCGGGTCACGCGAATCAGTGCGCCTGGCGTTCATCGCGGCGTTGCAGCATCTGTCCCCGCGCCAGCGCGCGGTGCTCGTGTTGCGTGAGGTGCTGCAGTGGAAGGCCGCGGAGGTGGCCGACGCGCTCGGCACGTCCACCGCGGCGGTGAACAGCCTGCTGCAGCGCGCCCGGGCCCAGCTCGACGCCGTCGGCCCGAGCGAGGACGACGATCTGCGGCCGCCGGAGTCCCCCGAGGCGCAGGATCTGCTGACCCGCTACATCGCGGCGTTCGAGACCTACGACATCGACCAGCTCGTCGACCTGTTCACCGCGGACGCCGTCTGGGAGATGCCGCCGTTCGACGGGTGGTACCAGGGCCCGCACGACATCGTGCTGCTGTCGAAGACGCACTGCCCGGCCGAACGGGCCGGCGACATGCGGCTGATCCCCACCACCGCCAACGGGCAGACTGCCGCGGCGGTGTACCTGCGCAACCCCGCCACCGGCAGGCACGAACCCCTTCAACTGCATGTGCTCGACGTCACGGCCGGCGGGGTGTCACACGTCGTGGCCTTCCACGCGACGACGTTCGCACCGTTCGGGCTGGCCGACGCGCTCTAGGGGAGCTATCCCGTCTTCTGGAGATCCGGTTCCGGCATGCAGATCCGGGCGAGGTCGTCCAACGGGATCTCCAGCACCGCCGCGAGGGCGGCGACGGTCGTGAAGGCGGGCGTCGCAAGGCGTCCCGTCTCGATCTTGCGCAGGGTCTCCGGCGAGATCGACGCAGCCTGCGCGACATCGGCGAGCTTGCGGTCACCGCGCGCCTGCCGGAGGTGAGCGCCGAGACGCTTGCCTGCGGCGAGCTGCTGCGGCGTCAACGGGGATCGCACCATGCGGTGAGCATACGCCACGCTTGGTATGAAAATACCGATCGCTGTACTAGTCTGGTATTTCTATACCGACCAGGAGAAGGGCGACGGCGTGCTGGAGCTGAAGACACCGCGGGAGATCGAGGCGATGCGCACCACCGGCGCCTTCATCGCCGAACTACTCGACGACCTGCAGGGGCGGGCCCGGGTCGGGGTGAACCTGCTCGAGCTCGAACACCGCGCCCGGGAGCTGATCGCCGACCGGAAGGCGGTGTCCTGCTACTGGGACTATGCGCCGTCGTTCGGCCGTGGCCCCTTCCGCAACGTCATCTGCCTGTCGGTCAACGATGCGGTGCTCCACGGCTTGCCCCACGACTACGTGCTGCGCGACGGCGACCTGCTGAGCATGGACATCGCCGTATCGATCGACGGGTGGGTGGCCGATTCGGCGCGCAGCCTCATCGTCGGCACCCCACGGGCCGAGGACCAGCGGTTGATCGAGGCGACCGAACGCGCGCTGGCCGCGGGGATCGACGCCGCCCGCCCCGGCGGCCGGCTCGGTGACATCTCCGCCGCGATCGGCGCCGTCTCCGCCGACTACGGCTACCGGGTCAACACCCAGTTCGGCGGGCACGGCCTCGGCCGGACCATGCACGAGGATCCGCACGTCCCCAACCAGGGGCGGGCAGGCCGCGGCCTGGTGCTGCGACCCGGCCTGACCCTCGCGCTCGAGCCGTGGCTCGCCCTCGGCACCGACCGGATCGTCTACGACCCCGACGGGTGGACCATCCGTTCGGCCGACGGCTCGCGGACCGCCCACAGCGAACACACGATCGCGGTCACCGACGGCGAACCCCTCGTCCTCACCTCCCGCGCGGCATAACCGCAACTGACGGGTCGAAGCGCTCTCAGGCGCTGGTCAGACCCCACGTTGCACCCTGAACTGGAACGTGTTCTATGATCGCGGATCATGAAGACCAAGGGTGCCCTGCTCTGGGAACTGAACTCGCCGTTCCGCGTCGACGAGATCGAGATCGGCGACCCCGTCGACGATGAGGTCCAGATCCGCGTCCATGCCGCGGGCATGTGCCATTCCGACTACCACCTGACCACGGGCGCCACCCCGATCGCCCTGCCCGCACTCGGCGGCCACGAGGGCGCCGGGGTGATCACCAAGGTCGGGAAGAACGTGACCGGGCTGGCCGAAGGCGACCACGTCATCCTCGCGTTCATCCCCTCGTGCGGACAGTGTCAGCCATGCCTGCGGGGCTTCCGCTCGCTGTGTGACCGCGGTGCGCTGCTGCTCGGCGGCAAGGCCATCGCCGACGGCACCAGCCGCATCCACGCCGGCAGCACCGAGGTTTCACCGATGAACCTGCTCGGCACGTTCGCGCCGTACATGACCGTGCACAAGGACTCCGTCGTCAAGATCGATCACGACGTCCCGTTCGAGACCGCCGCGATCATGGGCTGTGCGGTGCCGACGGGGTTCGGCTCGGCCACCAACGTCGCCGAGGTCCTCCCGGGCGAGACGGTGGTGATCGTCGGCGTCGGCGGCATCGGGCTCTCGGCGCTCCAAGGTGCGGTGATCGCCGGCGCGCGCAACGTCGTCGCGATCGATCCGGTCGAGTTCAAGCGTGAGCAGGCCATCAAATTCGGTGCCACACATGTGTTCTCGTCCATGGCCGAGGCGATCAACCCGGTCCTGGAGCTGACGCACGGTTTCATGGCCGAGAAGACGATCATCACCGTCGGCGAGATGCGCGGCGAATACATCGAAGAGGCCATGACGCTGACGGCCAAGACCGGGACCTGCGTCGTCACGGGCATGGGTTCGATGTTCGAGGCCGACGTCAAACTCAATCTGTTCCTGTTCACGATGCTGCAGAAGACGTTGAAGGGCAACATCTTCGGCGGCGGCAGCAGCCACGTCGAGACACCGCGGCTGGTCGGGCTGTACAAGTCCGGATTGCTGAAGGTCGACGAGATGGTCACCAACACCTACCGCCTCGAAGACATCAACCAGGGCTATCAGGACATGTTGGACGGCAAGAACATTCGCGGTGTGATCACGTTCGACGAATCAGACTGGTGACTCGCGCAGGCGCTCGCGCACGGTGTCGATCACCTCGCTGAGCGCCTTGCGCCGGGTCGCCGGCATCCCCTCGAACAGCACACTCCGCACCAGCGCCGCATGTCCGGGCGCCGCCTTGCGCAATGCCGCCCTGCCGGCGTCGGTGAGCGTCACCGTGGCGCCGCGCCGGTCGTCGGTGGCACCCTGCCGGGACACCAGACCGCGTTCGCGCATCCGGCGCAGTTGGTGGGACAGCCGGCTCTGCTCCCACGCCAGCGCTTCGCCGAGCTCGAACATGCGCTGGGCGCCCCGCTCTGCCAGCGCCACCAGCACCTCGTAATCGGCGAGGGACAGGCCGCAGTCCCGCTGCAGCTGGCGGTTCATCGCCACCTGCAGTTCGGCCACCATCGCGAGATACCCGCGCCACACCCGTTGCTCCTCTGCGGACAGCCACATGGAATACATGACACATCATCCGAGTTGTCGTGTCCAGACGCGCCACCTAGGCTGGCGCACGATTCAAGGGGTGAAAAGACCATGACGACTGCCGAACGCATCGACATCCGGCGCGCCGACGAGCGCCCCCACACGCGGATCTCCTGGCTGGACTCCAAGCACTCCTTCTCGTTCGCCGACCATTACGATCCCGCCAACACCCACCACGGCCTGCTGTTGGTCAACAACGACGACACCGTCACCCCCGGCAGCGGCTTTGAGACCCACCCCCACCGCGATATGGAGATCGTGACCTGGGTGCTGCGGGGTTCGCTGGTGCACCAGGATTCGACGGGCCACTCAGGCGTGATCTATCCCGGTCTGGCTCAACGCATGTCGGCCGGCCGCGGCATCCTGCACTCGGAGAAGAACGACTCCTGGACACTCACCGGTGAAGACACCCACCGCGAACCCGTGCACTTCGTGCAGATGTGGGTGGTGCCCGACGAGTCCGGCGTGGCCCCGGGCTACCAGCAACTCGAGATCGACGACGAACTGCTGCGCGGCAAGCTCGTCACCATCGCCTCGGGGATGCCTGAGCACTCCGGCGACACCGCGATCACGATCCGCAACCGGTACGCCGCCCTGCACGGGGCGCGCCTGCAGCCCGGTGACAGCGTCGAACTCCCGCAGGCGCCCTATCTGCACCTGTTCGTCCCGCGCGGGGAGGTCTCCCTCGAGGGTGCCGGAGCGCTGCACGAAGGCGATGCGGTGCGCTTCACGTCCTCCGGTGGCCAGCGGGTGACAGCCGTCGAGCCGGCGGAGATCCTCGTCTGGGAAATGCATGCGAATCTGTCTGCCGCATAAGGCTTTCAGCGCCTGCCTCGCGGCCACCGCGGTGCTCGCCGGGTGTTCGACGAGCACGCCCGACGAGCCCTCGCCGCCGGCCGCATCGCCCGCCACCACGTCGGCAGCGCTGCCGGCCGCAGGCCTCACCTCGGTGACCGTCGAGGTGCCGGCGGGCCTGGACGCGGCACCGTTCGACGAGCCGCGCCAGGCGTCCATCCCCGCAGGCTGGACGATGTCGGTGTGGGCCAGGGTGCCCGAAGCCCGCCTCGCCCGCTGGACGCCGGACGGCGCGCTGCTGGTGTCGCTGCCCAGCACGGGTGAGATCGTCAAGCTCGTACCCGGCGACGGCGACCCACAACCCACGCCGCTGCTCGAGGGACTGACCCAGCCGCACGGGATGGCCTTCGCCGGGGCCACCCTCTACGTCGCGGAGAGCGACGAGATCACCGCCTACGACTACGCGAACGGCGCGGCGACGAACCGGCGCACCGTCGCCGCGGGACTCCCCGACGCCGAAAGCCCGGACCTGCGCGGTGCCTATGCGCATGCGCTGAAGAGCGTCGCGGTCGGGCCCGATGGGGCTGTGTACTTCTCGATCGGGTCGACGGGCAACATCTCGGCCGAGGACCGCGAGGCCACCCCGCCGCGCGCGACGATCATGCGGGTTCCCCCGGGCGGTGGTCCGGCCGAGCCGTTCGCCACCGGGGTCCGCAACGGGACCGGCCTGGCGACGGCACCTGACGGTTCGGTGTGGACGGCGGTGAACGGGCGCGACAACGTGGCCGACCCCGCGACCGGCGACGTCGACCCCGCGTACGTCAACGACCATCCGCCTGAGCAACTGGCGAAACTCACACCGGGCCGCGAGCTGGGGTGGCCGTACTGCAACATCGACGGCGGACCTGCCGACGTGCCGTTCATCAGGGATGTGCAGACCAACGCCGACGGCGACAAGATGGACTGCGCCGCGCTGCCGCCCGTCGAGCAGAGTTTCGGTGCGCACTCCGCGCCGCTGGGGCTCAGCTTCGTCGACGGTCAGCTACCGGAGCCCTACGCACGCGGCGCGCTGGTCGGCATCCACGGTTCGTGGAACCGCAGGCCGCCGCGCGCGCCCGAGGTGTCGTTCTATGCGTGGCGAGACGGCGATCTCGGCAACCAGCAGACCCTGGTCGGCGGATTCCAGGCCGACGACGGATCTCGGTGGGGGCGGCCGGTCGATGCCGTGGTCGGACCGGACGGCGCGGTCTACATCACCGACGACGACGCCGGCGCCGTCTACCGGTTGGGGCCTCCCGGGCGCTGACGCGCCGAAGCGGGCCCGGGGCGCGACGCCCGAGCCCACTTTCGGAGGAATTCTTACCGGACGTTGGTACCGGGGCGCGTTCCGCGCTTGCCCATGACAGCCACGTAGATCCCGATCAGGACGATCGCGACGACGATGCCCACCAGGAACGGAATGATCTCGAATCCGCCGTTGGAGTTGCTGTAGCCCAGCTGGTAGGTCAGCCAGCTGCCGATCAACGATCCGAGCGCGCCGAGCACGATGGTCATGATGACACCGATGTTCTGCTTGCCCGGCATGACGAGCCGAGCCAGCGCACCGATGATCAAACCGACGACCAATGCGCCGATGATGGTTCCGATCATTTCTGCTCCTTCGATCTTCAGGGGACGCACACGTCCGGTATGCCTACCGGCAAACCGCATGGACGGGCACGACGTCCGGTTACCCCGCAATACCGCGATCCACGCAAAAGGCGTGTCAGTGATGGTCAAACAGCGACCACGCCGTGGCCGGTCCGCAACCTGACTGTTACTAAAGTTGACAGAGTGACTCCGGTGAATATCGTTGGAGCGCAGGTGACCTCTGCCGAAAGGTGATCGTGCCCATCTCAGCAAACACCCTGCGACGCTTCACGGCCGGTGTCGCCGTATTCGCGCTGTGCGCGGCCCTCGGCACCTTGGGCGAACCGCACGCACGGGCCAGCGACCCCAAATCGCTCCTCCTCGGCGCCATCGCCAACACCAAGGGCTCCTACCTCGTCTACAACTTCGGCGGCGAATTCGCGGCACCGTTCCGCGCCGCAGACGGGCGCGAGTACACGTTGAACAACGGCGGCCACCTGATGACGGTCAAGAACGCGTCGACCCGGCTCAGCCCGCGGTTGCTCGTGGACAGCCACCAGGGCTACCAGGCGCGCTGCGAACGCGACCCCAGGGCGCGCACCGGCGAAGGCCTGTGGCAGGCCTCGGAGACCTTCACCCCGCTGCAGGCCTGGCAGGCGCTCGGTCAGCCGACGATCGCCGTCAACGCGAACTTCTTCGACGTCCGCGGCCAGAAGGGCGGATCCTGGCGCGACACCGGATGCAGTTCACCCTTGGGCGCCTACGTCGACAACACCCGCGGACAGGGCAAGGCGAACGCACCCATCACCGGCACCATCGCCTACGCCGGTAAGCAGGGACTCTCCGACGGCAACGAGACCTGGTCGGCGCTGGCGACGATGATCCTGCCGATCGGGGGCGCGCCGTACGTCGTGATGCCCGAGAACACGCAGGATTTCGACGCCGCCTCCCCGGAGATCCAGAAGCTGATGGACCGCGACGCCCGGTTCGTCGCCCTCGCGGGACTCGGGCTGCTCGCGCCCGGGGACACCGGTCAGCTCAACGACCCCGGGCCGAGTGCGGCGCGTACGGCGATCGCCTACAGCGGCGCCAGCGATCAGCTCTATGTGTTCCAGGGCGGGAACTACACCCCCGACAACATCCAGGACCTGTTCCGCGGGCTGGGCGCCGAGCACGCGGTCCTGCTCGACGGAGGCGGTTCGTCGGCCATCGTGCTGCGCCGCGACACCGGCGGCATGTGGAGCGGCGCGGGGTCTCCCCGAGGTAATTGCGACACCCGGCAGGTGTTGTGCGATTCGCGTGAGCGGGCGCTGCCCAGCTGGCTCGCCTTCAACTGACGCCGTCAATACCGGCTTCCGCGCACGATGCGTGGGACCATCGGGGTTCAAGTGACCGATGTGACGAGACCCCGGGCTCCCTCCCGCCGCGACGCACCCGTGAGCGGCCGCTCCGGCGCGCGGGGACGCTGGTTCCGCACCGACATCGAGGGACTGCGCGCGGTCGCCGTCCTCGCCGTGGTGCTCTACCACGCCGGAATGCCGGGGCTGAGCGGTGGTTTCGTCGGCGTCGACGTCTTCTTCGTCGTCTCCGGCTTTCTCATCACCGGGCTGCTGTGGCGTGAGGTGGCCTCGGGTGAGGGCGTCCGCCTCGGCGCGTTCTACGCGGCCCGCGCGCGCCGGTTGCTGCCCGCCGCGGCGCTGGTGCTGGTGGCGACCGCGGTCGGTGCGGTGCTGCTGCTGCCGCCGTTGCAGGCCCGCGGCGTGCTCGGCGACGCGATCGCGGGCGCCCTATACGTCGGCAACTACCGCTTCGCAATCCAGGGCACCGACTACCTGGCCACCACCGATCCCTCGCCGCTGCAACATTATTGGTCGTTGGGCGTCGAGGAACAGTTCTACCTCGTGTGGCCCGTGCTGATCGTCGGCACCGCCTGGGCGATCGGACGCCGGTTCGGCGCATCGGCCACCCGGTCGGTACTCCCGTACGCCGCGGTGCTGGCTGCCGTGGCCGCGGGGTCCTACGCGGTGTCGGTCGCGTGGACGCACGACTGGCCGTCGTGGGCGTTCTTCTCACTGCCGACCCGCGCCTGGGAACTCGCGGTGGGCGGGCTGATCGCGCTGGGCCTCGGCTGGTGGCGGCGGCTGGCGCCCGTGGCCGCGGCGGCGGTCGGATGGACCGGCCTCGCGCTGATCGTGGTGGCCTGCACGCGAGCCACCGCCGCCACACCGTTCCCCGGCACGGCGGCGCTGCCCGTCGCCGGAACCGCGCTGGTCATCGTGGCCGGATGCGCCACGCCCAACCTCGGGGTCGGCCGCCTGCTGTCGAAGCCCGTGCCGCGGGCGCTCGGCCGGGTGTCCTACTCGTGGTACCTGTGGCACTGGCCGGTGCTGATCCTGGCGCCGGCCCTGTTCGGCACAGAACTCGGGCTCGCGAGCCGGCTCGCCATGGTCGTCATCTCCCTCGGCCTGGCGATCCTGACCCTGCACCTGGTGGAGAACCCCGCACGATTCGCCACCGCCCTGCGCGGATCCGCGATGCGCAGCCTGGCTCTCGGAGGCATCGCCACGGCGGCCGTGGTGTGTGCGGCGATCGTGCTGCTCATCGCGCGCCCGATCCCCAACGGTGACGGGCCCGCGGCGACACCGGCGGCGCTGAGTGCGCCCGCACCCTCTGCGACCGTCGCCGATCCGGCCGCGCGCACTCCCCGCGAGCAGGTGCAGGCCGCGGTGGCCGCGTCCGCCGATATGCGGCGCGTGCCCGCCGACCTGTCTCCCCCGCTGGGTGCCGTCACCAAACCCGAGGTGTTCGTCAACGGCTGTGTCCTGTCGTGGCGTGACGTCGACCAGCCCGACTGCGTGTCGGGGGACCCCGCGGGGTCCGTGCGCGTCGCACTGGTCGGCGACTCGCACGCGGCGATGTGGCAACCGGCGCTGGAAACCGTTGCCGATCAACAGCGTTGGCGGCTCGAGACGATGAGCAAGGTGACCTGTCCGCTGATGGAGCTGCCCATCACCAGCCCGTACCTCGGCCGGACGTTCAGCGAGTGCGAGCAGTGGCGCGCCGACGTGCTGGCCCGGCTGGAATCCGAACGGCCACAGCTGATCGTCGTCGACATGTCGCGGCGCTACGGCGCCGACTTCGGCTTCACCGCCTACGACCCGGCGTGGCTGGACGGCCTGACCCGTCTGGTGTCCCGGTTGCGGGCGACGGGCGCGGCCGTCCTGGTGCTGGGACCGGTACCGGATCCGCTGTCGACGGCGCCGTCGTGCGTCTCCGGCCACATGGACGACGTTCTGGCGTGTTCCCCTGCGCGGCCGGAGGCGGTGAACGACAACGGAATCGCCGCCGAGGCCGCCGCGGTGCGGTCGGCCGGGGGCAGCTACGCCGACCTCACCGACCTGTTCTGCACGGTCCAGCGCTGTCCGGTCATCGTCGGGAACACGCTCGTGTACCGCGACGACAACCACATCACCGGCGAGTACGCCCAGTGGCTGGCGCCGGTGATCGGCGATCTCGCCGGGCGGGCGTTCGCGCCGTCCTGACCTGACGGTCAGGCGGCCTGGTCGGTGTCTTCGGTGTCGGTGGTGTCGGTGGTGTCGGTGGTGTCGTCCGCAGCGTCCTCGTCCGCCGCGTCGGTGTCCTCGTCACCGGCGTCCTCGTCCACAGTGTCCTCGTCCACAGTGTCCTCGTCCCCTGCGTCGGCGTCCTCGTCCCCTGCGTCGTCACCTGTCTCGCCGAGAGGATCGTCGACGTCGAGCTCAGCGTCGGCGTCCTCGGCCGGCGTCTCGTCACCCGTCTCATCACCCGTCTCGTCGTCGGGATCCGTTGGGCCCGGGTCGATCTCCGTCGAGGTGTCGTCCGTCACCGGCGGTTCGTCGTCCGTGCTGGCCTCGTCGGCCTCGTCCTCGTCCTCGTCCTCGTCCTCGTCCGCGACGGTCGGCGCGGCCGTCTTCAGCGAAATCCGGGGCGCTTCGTCGTCGGGGACGGCGTTGGCCGCGGCGACCGACGGCCGGGGCAGATCCAGCCCGCTCAGCACACCGTCGATGCTGTCGCGGATCTGCTCGAGAACACTGTTGAGCCCGGCCCCACCGATGCCGCCGGGCAGTCCGCCGTCGAGACCCACGAGGTTCAGCAGCGTCGCCAGCGCGTTCTTGACCGGGCCGTCGCGGTTGACCAGCCCGTCGTCGAAGGCCTGGCGGACGCCGGCGGCCAGCGCACCGACGACGTCACCCGGCACGTTCATCCAGTTGACGTCGGGGAAGGACCCGAACGCCGTCGGTACATCGCTGTCGTCGAAGGTGCGGACGTACTCCCAGTAGTCGCCGTCGTCGTTCCACTGCCGCACCACGTCGGTGTACCCGAGGTTGACCAGACTGCTCAGGGCCGGTCCGAGCGCGGTACCGATCGGGTTGTTGAGGTTGGCGCCGGTCAGCAGGTTGATGGCGTCGACGATGAGATACGTCGGCTCGAGCAGCGGTAGCGCGTCGATCGGCACCGTCACGTAGAAATCGAGCGCGAGGGGATCGCCCTCGAGAGGACCCCCGACCGCGTCGCCGATCTGGGGGCCCAGCTGTCCGGCGATCGACCCCGCCGCCAGTCCGGCATCCAGGCCCCGCAGGATGTACGTCGGAGCGACCACCGCGGCAAGTGAATTCGCCAGCGAGAACGGATTCGGCCATGCCGCGAAGTCGGAGAGCCAATCGTGCTGCAGTGTCGCGTCGATCTTGACGGGGATCAGCGTGGCACCACCTAGGTACAGGCCGCCGGGAAGCTCGAGCCCGCCACTGTTGCTCACCACGGTCTCCGGGGTCACGGTGTCGATCCCGAACAGCCCGGCCAGCGGGTAGAACCGGGCGAACAGTCCGCCGTTCGCGCGACCGGGGTTCTGCAGCAACAACATCGGCATCAGCGTGAGGCTGCCGAGCAGCGGCGCGGCTTCGGGTCCCTGGTATTGCGTTCCGCCCGGCTGGAAGGGCAGCTGAGCGAGGATGTCCTGGTAGGCCATTCCGGCCGCGAACGCTCCAACCCCCGCGCCGATGACCACGGGCGCCCGAACCTTGAGCACGTCCGGGATCTGGTCGAGGTTGAGCAGGCCGAGCCGGTCGAGGAGTTGGGTGAGGAGGCCGGGGATGTTGATGACGCCGTTGTCCACCAGGTCGAGCAGACCGTCCACCCCGATTCCGAGGTACTCGGTCTCATCGACGTCATCGGCCACGGAGTTGGGGAGCGTCGGCACCCAGCCGAGATCGGTGCCCAGCACCTTGAGCAGCGTGAAGACATCGCCGGACGTCACGATGTTCACGCCCACCCGCTCGCCGAGCTCGGTGAGGTCGCCCAGGTTGCTGAGATCGAGGCCGATGATGTCGAGCAGCCCCCCGATGGTGTTCAGGCCGGCGGCGTTGAGGCCGTCGGTCAACAGGTCTCTCAACAGCGGGATCTCGTTGAGGAGCGGCAGCGCGCCGAGTGCTGCGGCGAGGGGCAGCGTGATGCCGCCGAGCAGGTCGACGAAGATCGGATCGGTGAGCAGCGCCAGCGGCAGGTTCTCCAGTACCTGCTCCAGGATGCTCTGCGGATCGACGCCCGCCGCCTGCGCGAATGCCGCGAGGTTCACATTCTCGAAGATCGAACGGAACACGAAGTCGGCGAAATCGTTCTTGACGTCGTACGCGGCTTGGCCGGCGCCGAATGTGAGGTCCGGGATCGCCTGAGGAGGGGGGAACAGCCGGAAGTCCGCCGCCAGGTCGACGGCGTCGCTCGCTCTGGTGGACGCCGCCTCCGCCTTGGGCGCCGGACTCACGCCGACGGTGAGGGCAGTCGCGGTGACGGTGGCCGCCCCGATCGCAGCAATCTTCTTCGAACGCCGCTTCACGCCGCGATGTTTGGCCATCCGACCGGATCCTCCCCGCAGATTCTCAGCTCGATTGCAGGGAAGGTAGCACCGGCCACCGGCGGGCGCGTCGAATTGCTGGAATTGGCCCGCGGTCAGGTCGCGGTCTGTCTATCGGCCCTTGATCTTGTGTCCTATAGCTGGTGAACATTGGTACTTTCGATGGCAAGCGGTGCGCTCCAGTCTGCGTCCCACGTCAGCTGAGGGTTGCTGATCGGCGCTTCGGTGATCCGGGTGGGCGTCATGTTTGCCGGTGTTGCGCACACGCGGGCACGGACCTCAGATGCTTGCGTATTCACGCACTTCGCCACCCATGGGCAACGGGCGCTGTAGTTGTCCAGGTAATTAGCTGGCACTGCGCAGCGCGGCGGCGAGCGCGGACTCGGTCTGGCGGGCGTAAGCGCCGCCGAACAGCACCACGTGGGCGAGCAGCGGATACAACTGGTGCAGAGCGGTGCGCTCCTGCCATCCGTCGGTCAACGGCCGCACCGAGCGGTAACCCGACACCACCTCATCGAGGTACGGACACCCGAAGAGTGCGAGCATCGCGAGGTCGGTCTCCCGGTGTCCCCCGTGGGCGGCCGGGTCGATCAGGACCACACCGTCGGGTGTCCACATCAGGTTTCCGCTCCACAGGTCACCGTGCAGCCGGGCCGCAACGTCGCCGTCGTCGAACCGGCCCGCGCGGCACAGTTCGCGGACCGCCGCGACGGCATCGCGCGCGGAGCCACTCAGCCGCGGTGCGGCGCGCTCCCCCATCGGCCCGAGCCGTTCGTCGGCGTAGAACGCACCCCAGGTGGGATGGGCGGTCAACGACATCGGCAGCGGATCGCGCAGCGGCCCGAAGAATCCCGGTCCGTCCCAGTGGTCCGGTCCGGAACCGAAGGCTGCGGCGCCCGCGTCGTGGGTGGCCGCGAGCCGCGCACCGAAGTCGGCTGCCGCCCGCGGCGTCGGCGCCACGGTCTGCAACCGCTCGAGCGTCAACGACGTGTCATCCCAGCCGAGCACCGGCACACACGCCGCACCGCCGGCCTCCGCCAGCCATCTCAGGCCCGCTGCCTCGCAGGCGAAGAAGTCCGGCGGCGCAACGGGATTCCGCTTCACGAACTCGGTCATGCCGGCCCGAAGCAGAAGATCGCCGCCGCGGTCGCCACCACCGCTGCGGCCAGCGCGATCACCGGCGCCACGGTCACCAGCGTCAGCGTCGCTCCCACGGCGGCTCCGGCGCACATGGTCAGCACCACTCCGTAGCGCAGCTTCTCCCGCTTGCCGGTCCCGCCGGCCAGTCTGCTGTCGAAGCCGATGCCGACGATCGTCTGCGTCAGCACCGTCGTGCTCAACTCCTGGATCCCGAATTGGCGCGCGGTGGCGTTCTGAATCCCGAAAACCACTGCCAGACCGGCGATCAGCACGAGCTTCGTATCGTCGTGGTAGTCGAGCACTCCCGTACCGGCCAGGATCGACAGCGCCGTGAGCGCCACGACCTCGACACCCAACGCGATGGTCAGCCAGCGGCGCGGATGCGGATCGAGGTGCCTGGCCAGCCGGCCCCCGATCACGGTTCCCGCCACAAAGCTGACGAACGCGACCAGCGCCGCGGTCAGATCGACACCCGAGTGGGGGACCAACCAGAATCCGAGGAAGATCACGTTGCCGGTCATGTTCGCGACGAAGACGTGCCCGAGCACCAGCACGCTGATCGCGTCGACCAGCCCGGTCGCGAACGTCAACAGCAGCAATGCGGTGACGGTCAAGCGGTTCGAGACCGGCGAGCGGGTGGGCATGACGCGAGTGTCCGCGCTACAGCTGCGGGGTGAGATCCAGGCTCGTCACCGAGTTCATCCCCGTGATCAGCCAGTTCGAACCGTCGCGTTCGAGTGTCAACCGGTAGGACAGGTAGCGCAGGGACGGCACGTTCTTGCTCACCGGGCTCGTCGACACGGAGTTGGTGTACACCAGCGCTGTGGCCTCTGTCGGCGTCAGGCTCTCGACGGCCGTCCCCATCACGTCCGTGGTGTTGGTGACCTTCGCCTGCTGGTTCGTCGAGACGATGGCGTCGATGTAGCGCCGGTACTCGGTCGCGAAATCGCCTGCGAGGTAACGTGACGAGCGGTCCGGCAGCGACGCCATATCGTCCGGTGTGTAGCTCCACAGCGTGGTGATCGCCTCGGCCGCCGTACGGGCGATGGTCAGCTTGGTGTCCACCGCCGCGCGGTCGGCGAGGTACGGCTGCAGCATGGCGCCCGCGAACGCACCCGCCCCGACGAACACCACCGACGCCACGGCCGCGGCGGCCAGCAGGCGCTTGCCCGCAGGCCGGTGCGGGACGAGGACGGGCTCGGGTTCGGGTTCGGGTTCGGGTTCGCCCTCAGCTGTCGGTTCCGGTTCCGGTTCGTGTTCGGCCGCCTCGGTCACCGGTGCCTTGACCGTCCGGCGTGCCTTGCCCGTCGGCATCCGCACCGCCGGCTCCCCCGGTGTCGCGGGATCGCCGGCAGCCGCGTCGCCCGTATCCGGTTCGGCGACAGTGGATTTGGCGCGGCGCCACGGCAGCCGCCGGCGCCCGCGCGACGGGCCGGCGGGTTCCGCGGTCAGATCACCTGAATCAGCTGGCTGATCTTCCACTGCTGCCCCTCCTGAGTCGTGGTCGCCACCCAACGGTTTCCGCTCTCGATCGTCGACTTGCCGTCCGGCGTCTTGGATGTCGTCGTGGTGGCCACCAGCACGTCGACACTGCCGTTGTCGTTCAGGCGCTGCACACCCGCCTCGACCACGTTGCCCTGCGTCGGTTCGGCGCGGGCCACCTGGATGACGATCTCGTTCAACTTCTCTTTGAACATCTTCGCGAAGTCACCGGTGCCCTGCGCCAGAACGCGGTCGGCGTATGCGTTGGCGTTGAACGGATCCAGCGTGGTGTACGTCGTCATGAAGCTCCGCACATAGTCCAGTGCGGCGGCGTCGCGCAGTTCGGCGCGCCGGTCGGATTCGTGGGACGCCAGCATCAGCATGCTCGCCGTGAGCGCCGCGGCGAGCAGCAGACCGGCCAGCGCGGCGACCAGGGGTAGGCCCCAGCGGCGAGGCGGCCTCGGTGACACCGCGAAGAAGTCCGGCTCGTCGGCCTCGATCCTGCGGCGCGGGCTCACTGGCCGGCTCCCTGCATCAGCGGCGCCTTGAGCACGATCAGGCTGTCGACCCGCCAGTTGTCGCCGATCTTGTCGAAATCGACGCGCACCGTGGCGGTGATGAACTTGAGGTCCTCGGCCTTGCTGCCGCGCTGGCCCTGCATCGCGAGCAGCATCGCCGCCTCGTCCTCCGATGCCGAGAGCACCGCGCTGCTGACCGCCCAGTACTCGTTGCTGGTCGCACCGGCCTTGCGCGCGACATCCTGCTGCGCCACCAGCTGCGGCCGGTATGCCTCGGTGGTCAACGTCTGCGCGCGGGCGAGGTCCTCTTCCATCGTCTCGGCGCCGTAGCTCAGCATCTGCTCGATGATGCGCGGACCCTGTTCGGCGATCTGCGCCCGCGACCGGTCGAGCGCCTGCTCCTGGCGGTACACCGCCAGGTAGCTCAGGGCGACCGCCACCACGGCCACCACGACGGCGCCGATCAGCACCTTCGCCGTCAGGCGGCGCATGTCGCGGCGCGGCCGCTCCACCGTGCGCACCTCGGTGCCCAGCAGGAGGTCGGCGAACGTCCGGTTACGGCGGTCCCACAGCGGCCACAGCCATCCGACGAACAGCGCCGCGGTGTCCAGCAGATGCGCCAGCTCCCGCAGGAGCAGGCGCGCCAGCCCGGCCTGGGCGCCGTCGCGCCCTACGACACGGATCCCGCACAGCGCCCGGCCCAGCGTCCATCCGGTCAGCGCGGGCAGCAGGATCCTGTTCACGATGACCGCCAGCAGGGCGGCCACGGCCACCGCCGTCAGCACCCACCACGACCAGCCGATCCGGGGACCGGCCAGGAACCACGGCGCGGTGGTCGCGACGACCGCCAGCCCGGGCAGCACGTCGACCGCGAGAGCGCCTGCCCGCACATGCCACCGGGCCAGCGGTTCGGCAGGCTCGGTGTCGGCGGGGCTTGCGTCCGGCGGCGCGTCGACCACCATCGTCACGAGGTGACCTGATCGAGTCGGGCCACCTTGTAGGTGCCGTCGGCGGGCGCCATCTGTACCCGCAGCCGGTATCCCTGTTCCTGATCGGCGGCCTCGGAGTTGGTCACCTTGACCCGCACCGCGACCATCACGTCGATGGAACCGTCGTCGTTGTGCTTCTCGACGGCGGCCCGCATGTCCGACACCTGGACCTGCACGTTGGCGGCGCGGTAGGCGTCGACGAGCAATCCGCCGTACAACCCGGCCTGCACGCCGAAGTCACCGGTCGAGCACTCCAGGATCTTGGCCTGGCTGGCGGTCATCGCCGCCGCGTCCGGGGCGTGGGTGGCGGCCACGCAGTCTCGTGCGGCGGCCACCGCGACAGTCTCGTTCGCAGCGATCTGAGTGCTCTCCTGATGAGACCGCAGCGCCAGGTAACCACCCACGCCGGCACCCGCGCTGAGCAACAGGAGTGCCGCGCAGATCGCCGTCAGCCAGCCACGGCCGAGCCGCGGCGGACGTCGCCCGTCGTCTCCGGCCGGGGCCTCAGAGGTGCCCTCAGGGGTGCCCTCGACGGAGGCTGCGGCGGTGTCGTCTGTGTCGTGTTCGGATACTGCTACCGACTGATCCGGCGTTTCCTCGGCATCGGTGGGGTTCAGCTGGCGGGTGCCAGCATCTCCTTCCATCCGTCGTCTCCTGGGTTGCTCGAATTGCTGACGTTGTACGTGACGCCGTCAGGTCCGACCACCTCGCCGCTGGCTGGGCTGTACACAGCGGTGCCTGGTGGTCCTGGTGCCGGAGTGTAGATGCACGGGTTGGGTTGTTGTCCACTGCACTCGACGCGGCCCTGCCCCGGGGGGCTCAGCGGGTCGCTGACCGGCGACGGCGGCTGGGGCAGCTGATCGGCGGGCAGCGGGTTCATCCCGTTGTTGATCGACGGCGCCGGGATGACGCCGTTGCGACCGGGGTGCACCGGCTGGTTGCAGCGGGCACCCGCAGCCGGGCAGTCCCGGATCTGGTTCGGATCGCCGTACCAGGGGTTCGTGCCCAGCGGCACGTACGGATCGTCGCTGCGGCACTCCCGCGGCGTGGCCGCCCGCTTCCCCGGCACGTCGGCACACGGATAGTTACGGGCACCGCGGACCACATTCGCCTGGAAATCCTTCGGGATCTTGCAGTAGGTCCCCGCCGGTAGCTCTTTCATGCTCGTGTCGGCCGGTGAACGCCATTCGGACGCCGGCAGGAACCCGGTCAGACACGGGGGCGGCTGGTTGATCGACAGGCCGAAGTGCAGCAGACCCTCACCTTCGAAGATCGTGCCTGTCTGCGCGACGGCCGCACCCTGCGGCAACACCACCAGCGCCTGTTCCAGACCCTTGTTGTAGCGCTTCAGCATGTCGATGACGACCGACAGGTTGGCCAGCGTCTGCGGCAGCGAGTCACGCACCCCGCTGAACACCGCGTTGAGCTGATCGGCGGTCGGCGCCGCCTGCTGCAGACCGTTGCGCAGCGCGGCGTCCTGTTCGGCCGACTGGGCGGCCAGGATGTTCAGGTTGCGCGACCATTGCGCGATGTTGTCACCCGAGGTGACCTGGCTCTCCAGAATCGGCGCCGAGTTCGCGATGATGTCGTTGACCGGTTCCAGGTTGTCCTTGAACCCCTGGGCGATGTTCGTGGTCGAATCCACCAACCGCTGCAGGGACGGGCCCAGGCCGCCGACCGCGTCCGCGGTCTCGGTCAGCAGCGTGTCGATCTTCTCCTTCGGCAGCACCGCCAGACCTTCGTTGGCCGCGTCCAGCGCGGGCCCCACCTCGCTGGGCACCGTGCTCTTGGTGATGGTCTGCCCGTCGCTGAAGTACTGCCCCGGGGTGTCCGTGGACACCAGGTCGAGGTACTGCTCGCCGATCGCCGACACCGAGTGGACGTTCGCGCTCGCATCGACCGGGATTTTGTACCGGTTGTCGATGCTCATCGTCGCCCTGGCACCGCGCTCGGTCGGCTCCACCGCGGTGACCTTGCCGATCGTGGTGCCGCGGTAGGTGACGTTGGCGGTGGCGTACAGACCGCCCGACCGGGGCAGCTCGGCGTGCAGCTTGTACTGCCCGATGCCGACGAGGCTGGGCACCCGCAGGTAATACCAGCCCAGCACGACCACCGCGATCACCGTCAGGATGGTGAAGACCACCAGCTGGATCTTGATGAAGCGAGTCAGCACAGCTCACTCACCCCTTTCGACCAGCGGTCCGTTCGGCGCGCTGTGCGGGTTCGGGGTGAACCGCACATCCGGGATCATCGTCGCCGGATCACGTCCCCAGGACTGTTCGAGCGCCCGGGCCAGGCCGGACACACCGGTACCGGTCAGGAAGCCGTTGTCGATGGACGACAGCGTGAGGTCCACGTTCAGCGACACGTTGATGTAGTCACCGCGGACCACCTTCGGCACGTTCTCGATGCTGAACGGCGCGGTCAGCATCAGCTTCAGCGCACCGATCAGGTACGGCGACGACCGGGCCAGCTGCTTGAGCGGCCGCTGCAGGTTCTGCAGGTTGGTGTGCAGCGGGTCCTGGGCCTGACCGAGGTACGTATCGGCGGCATTGCTGATCCGGCCCACCGCGATCACGGCGTCGGCGAACAGATCGCGGGTCTCCGCGAAATGCTGGATCAGCGGCGGGAACTCGGTGAGCACCCGGTCGAGGGTGTCGTTGCGGCTCGCCACGATGTTGAGCAACCGGTTCGTCGAGTCGATCGCGCGGGTGAGGTCGGCACGCTGCTGGTTGAGCTCGTCGGTGAACACGTCGAGGCGGCCGAGGAATTCGCGGATCTGGTCCGCCCTGCCGGTCAGCAGATTGTTCACCTCGGTCTGGATCACCTCGAGGTTGGGGATGCCGCCGCCGCGCAGGATGGTCGCGATGCTGGCGAGCACCCGCTCGGTGGTGGGGAACGCCGAGGCGTTCTGCAGCGTGATGGTGTCACCGCTGCGCAGCGGTTCCGGCGACGGGTTCGGCGGCTCTTCGAGTTCGACGTGCTGGGAACCCAGGAGGCTGGTCTGGCCGATCTTGGCCAGAGCGTTCGACGGCAGCTTCACATCGGGGGAGATGTCCAGCGTGAGCGTCGCGACCCAGTTCTTCAGCTCGATCTTGCGCACGCTGCCGACGAACACGTCGGCCACCCGGACGCGGCTGTTGACGTTGAGCGCCAAGGTGTCCGGCATCTGCACGTAGATGGTCGTCTTGTCGGCACCCGAACCCGGTCCACCGGGCAGCGGCACGTTCGCGATGCCCCGCCACGACCCACACGACGTCAGCACCACCGCGGCCACGGCGAGCGCGACCGTGCGGAAGGTGAGACGGCCGATCTTGTGCTTCATCACGGCGCTCCTGCTTCAGCGGGCAACGGCGGGCCGGCCGGCGCGGGCCCGGGCGCCGGACCCGACAGCGGGGAACCACCCGGATCGCCCGGAATCACGCCCGGCGCGGGCGCGGGCGGCGGACCGGGCTGCGGGTACCACGGCGGCGGCAACGGATTTCGTTCGTCGAAGGCGTTCGGCGGGCCGGGCAGGTTTCCGTCGCGCGTTGTTCCGAACGCCGGCGGTGCGCCCGGGATCGGCGCGTCGGGCCCGCCCAGCAGCGCCGAAAGCGACTGCGGCGTCAGCATGTTCGCGGTGAACGGCTGCACGTCGACACCCTGCATCCCCGGGGCGACGACCCAGCCGGGCTCGTGGTTGCCGTGGGAGAACAACGTGTCGCGGGAGAAGATGCCGGGCACGGTGGTGTCCTTGTATCCCGGCGGCGGCCTCAACCGCTCCTCGGAGTACGTGACCATCTTCGGCAGCGTCATCGCCGTGCTGACCTGGTTCAGCCCGAACGGCGGGAAGTTGAACTTCAGCGCGTCCAGGATCGGCGCCAGGTACTGCGCGCACAGCTCCGCCGACTCCTGGTAGCCCAACCGGCTACCGGCCTGGATCGCGCTGCAGATGAACTGCATCGGGTTGGCCATGTTGTTGATGACGGGCAGACCGACGATGCCGCCGTTGACCGGCGAGCTGATGTTGATGATGTTGGCGCCCAGGTTCGGGAACACGTGCAGAGCGGTCTCCAGACCGTCGAGCGGTTCGGGCTGCAGGATCGCGTTGGTGACCTCGGCGAGGTTGTTGATGTCGTGCGTCAGGACCTCGCTGTTCTCGTCGAGGAACCCGCGGGTGGTGGTGAGCAACTCGTTGAGGTCCTGCAGTGCCGTCGCCAACTCGCGGTCGGTGTTGGTGAACGAGTTGGTGAACTGCGCCAGGTCGTCGTTGAGTGCGACGAACTGCTGATCGCTGCGGTAGAGCGCGTTGACGAACAGCGCGAGGCTCTTCACGACGCTGAAGAAGTCGCCGCGGCCCTCGTTGAGGGTGGTCAGCGCCTCCGACAGGCTGTTCAGCGTGGTGTTGATCTGCTTGCCCTTACCGGACAGGCCGTCGGCGAATGATTCGATCACGTCACCGAACGGGCCCTTGGGCTGATCCGGGGTGGGCCCGAGGTCGGTCAGGATGCGGTCGAGCGAATCGCGCAGCTCGTCGTACTCCACCGGCACCTGGGTGCGGTCCATCGGGATGACGGCGTCGTCCTCCAGCAGCGGGCCGCCGGTGTAGGGCGGCGCCAGCTGGATCGTGCGGGACGCGACCAGACTCGGGTTGAGGATCGACGCGGTGGCGTTGGCGGGGACCTTGTACTTCGTCTCGTAGCTGAAGGTCACCTTCATCTTGTCGCCCGCCGGTTCGATCTTGTCGATCGAGCCGACGCGGACACCCATGATCTGCACCTTGTCGCCGGGATACAGCGCCAGGGTGTCCGAGAAGTAGGCCACCACGGTGTTGGTGGTCAGCTTCTTGTACAGCTGCCAGCCCACGAACGCGGCCACCAGCGCGAGCACCACGACCAGCGTGCCGATGATCACCGACGCGCGCGTGAGCGTCGGCATCTTCATGTTTCGCACGTTGAAGATCGTTGACATCGATCAGGCCCCCGTCATTGTTGAGATCCCGGCGGGAGGAACGGTGGGTTGCCCGGCAGCGGTGGCGTGCCGACCGGCGGCAGCTGCTGACCCGGTCCCGGCGGTGGCGGCGGCCCGTTGAGCGCAGGCGGTGGCGGCGCTTGAGTCACGTTTCCACCGACGGCCGTCGGACCGGGGAACGGTCCCGGCGGCTCGTGCCGTGCACCCGGCGGCGCCGGCGGCAGCGGCACCGGCGTACCCGGCACCACCGGCGCCTGCTGACCCGGCACCCCGGCACTGGCGATGCCCGGCGTGGGCGGCAGACCGTTCGGATTGGGTTCGGAGGTCGCCACATTGGGCGGACCGTAGTTCGGCCCATACGGATTGTCGCCGAACGGCCCGACGGTCAGTCCGGCACACGGCAGCGGATTGCCCGGTGTCGGGAGGCCCTCGGCGGGCGGCGTGTACGAGCACGGGCTGCCGCGCGGCACGGCCGGGTTCGGGTACTCCGGGGTGCCCTGCAGCGGTGTCGGCGCCGGCGGCGGCGCACCGTTGGGCTGCCGCTCACCGTTCGGGTCCGGGAACTGATAGGCCGGCAGACCGGCGTTGCGCCAGAACTGCTGCGGGTCGATGCCGCGCTTCTGGAACGCCGCGTCGACGAACGGTTGCAGGATCCAGTACGGCGCCAGGTTGACCAGCATGACCTTGAAGTACGGCCCGGAGGCGATGCCCTCGGCCAGCGATGCGGTGAACTTGCTCAGCGTGGTCAGCACGTCGACCAGGTCGAACTTGCGCTCCACCAGGATGTCGCTGATCGTCCTGAGCTGCTCGAGCACCCGGTTGAGGTTCGGGTTGTCGTCGATGAAGCCCTTGACCTGCTCGGAGAACGCCGACACCCGTTCGAGCAGCTGACCGACGGCGTAGCTGCGCTCGTTGATCGCGCCGAGCAGGGTCTGCGCGTTGACCAGCAGCGCGTTGACCTGTCCGCTGCGCTCACCGAGCACGCCGGCGATCTTGTTGGCGTTGCCCAGCAGTTGCTTGATCTGCTCGTCGCGCTTGCCGATGGTGTCGGAGAATCGGGCCACCCCGTCGAGCGCCGCGCTCAGGTGGGGATACGTCTGGTCGACCGTCTCCGAGAGCACGTTGAGCGATTCGCGCACCGACTTGGTGTCCCAGCCGGATGCCGACTTGGTCAGGTCGAAGAAGGCGTCGTAGATCTGGTAGGGCGTCGTGGTCTGGCCCAACGGGAGGATGGCGTTCGCCTCCAGCGCCGTCGACCCGCGAGGTTCGATCTCGATGTTCCTGCGGCCCAGGATGGTGTCGGTGCGGATGGCCACACGGCTGTCGCTGCCGATCTCTGTACCGCCGAGCGTGTAGCCGACGACGACCTTGTCCCCGTCGATCTCGGTCGTCAGCACCTCGCCGACGTCCACGCCGGCGATGCGCACCTTGTCGCCCGGGTTGATGCCGCCGGTGTCGTGGAACTGGGCGTAGTACTTCGGCTTGGCGAACAACATCGGCACGCTGGCGAAGCTCTGCCCCACCCCGACGACGAGCACCAGGATGATGATGCCCATCACCCCGCCGCGGACGCGGTTCGACGCTTCGAGCGTTCTCATTGCGGCGTGCACCTACCCGTGGGCTGGGTCCAGACCTTGACCGTGCGCACGGGCCCACCCGGCTGTAGGCCGTTGAGCTTGAGCGACACATCGCAGGCGTAGAAGTTGAAGAAGTCGCCATAGACGCCGCCGGCGCGGCCGATGATCTTCAACGCGTTCGGCAACCGGACGAGAATGTCATTGAGCTGATCCTTCTGGTCGACCAGCGGTTGCTGGGTGGCATCCAGGTAGCCGACCGTGTCCTGCAGCAGGGGCCGGTTGTCAGCGAGCAGATCCGCCACGGTGCCCGCGGCGTCGCTGATGTCGGCCACCGACGTGGCGATCGGGTCGGCCCGGTTCTTCAGCCCCGTGATGAGCTTCTCGAAATTCACCAGCGTCTCGTCGAACTGCTGCTGGTGCTTGACGGTGGTGTCCAGCACGGTGTTGAGGTTGCGGATCACCTCGCCGATGGCCTGGTCGCGGTCGGCCAGCGCCGACGTCAGCGATGCGGTCTGGTTGAGGATGTCGTTGATGGTGCCGCCCTGGCCCTGGAACACCGTGATGATCGACTGGGCGATGTTGTTGACCTTCTCGGGATCGAGCGCCCGGAACAGCGGACGGAAGCCGCCGATCAGTGCGTCGAGGTCGAGTGCGGGTTCGGTGCGCTCGACGGGGATGGTGCCGCCACCGGGCATCCGGCGGTCGCTGTCGCCGCGCTTGAGTTCGAGGTAGCGGTCACCGATCAGGTTGAGGTAGCGCACCGATGCGGTGGACTCATCGAACAACGGCAACGACCGGTCGACCTTGAAGTCGACCTTGACCCTGCTGCCACCCTCGATCAGCTCGACACCGGAGACCTTGCCCACCTCGACGCCGGAGGCGCGGACGAACTGTCCGGGCTGCAGACCGCTCGCATTGGTGAAGATCGCCGAATAGCCGGTGGTGCGATCGAATCGCATCTGGCCGAACACCACGATGATGATCGCGGTGAACAGCAGCAGCACCAACGAGAAGGCGCCCAGCTTGATGGCGGTACCGGTGATTTTCATGGGTTGATCGTGTTCTCCCCGATCTGGCGGCCCCAGACGTATTCGATGGCGATCGGTTGACCGAGTTCGAGATGGTTGTACGGCGCGATGGACGCTCCGGTGTCGGCCACCAGGTACGGCGCCGGCCACAGGTCGCGGGTGACCGGCTGCCAGCAGCCCGGCCGTCCCTCGGGGCCACCCTTGGCGTTCACGCGGGGCAGGTTGTCCGGATACACGTACGGGTTGCCGGCGCCGAGCACCTCGGAGTGGGTCCTCAGCGAGTAGCCGTTACCGCCGAGCGAGGCGGCGATCTTCGGTTGGACATCGTGGAAGTTGCGAATGGTGCAGAACAGCGCGGGGCTGTACTCGTCGAGCAGCTCACTCGTCAGCACCAGGTCCTCGGCGCCGCGCACCAGATACGGTCCACCGCGCTCGAACACCTCACCGCCGGTGTTGCCGAAACCGACCGCGGCCATCAGCGCCTGGTCCAGGTTGCCGCGCTGTTCGTTGAGCGTGGCGGCGGTCGTCACCGCGTTGTCCAGACCGTCGAACAGGTCCGGGGACGCGTTGGCGTACACCTCGCCGAGATCGGCCAACCCGCGGACGTCGCGGCGGATCTGCGGCATCTGCGGGTTGACGTCGGCCAGGATCGTGTTGCCGTTGATGATCGACTCGCCGAACCGGTCGCCGAGCCCGTCGAAAGCCTGCGCCGTGGCGGTCAGGGTCTGGTTGAGCTTGACCGGGTCGACCTTCTCGGCCAGCGACACCACCGTCTCGAACAGCGTGTTGAACTCCGTCGTCACCTTCGTCACGTCGATCACACCGGCCGAGCTGATGCGGTCGGGCGCCGGGTTCGGCGGTGACGAGAACGACACGTATTTGTTGCCGAACACGGTGGTCGCCGAGATTTCCGCGACCACATTGGCCGGGATCAGCTGGACGTACTTCGGATCGACTTCGAGGGTGATCCTGGCCCGCGGCTCGTTGCCCACGCTGACGGCGTTGACCTCGCCGACGCGGCCGATCTCCACGCCGTTGAAGGTCACCTTGGTGCCCGGGTCGAGGTTCAGCCCGGCGCGCGCCGACATCATCGTCAACTTCTCGCGCGGGGTGAAGTCGCCGCGGAACTGGAAGGCCACCACCGTCCCGACGACGGCGAAGATCACCAGCAGTACGAGACCGGCCAGCTTGTACGGCGGCTTGCGCGGCTTGTTGATCGGGGACTGCGGGCTCATCGCTACACCGTGAGGTTGAAGTTCGGGTCGGTGCCGTAGAGCGCCAACGAGGCCAACAGAACCACGAGCACGATCGCGATCAGCGACGCCCGCATCGACCGTCCGACCGCCTCACCGACGCCGACCGGACCGCCGCTGGCGTAGTAGCCGTAGTAGCAGTGGTTGATCATGACGATGATCGAGATGATGATCGCCTGCACGAATGACCATGCGACGTCGTCGGGTCGCAGGAACGTGCGGAAGTAGTGCTCGTAGGTGCCCGTCGACTGCCCGTAGAAGAGCGTCGTGGTGATCTGCGCCGACAGGAAGCTCATGATGATCGCCATCGCGTAGAGCGGGATGATCACGATGAAGCCGGCCATGATGCGCGTCGAGACGAGGTAGGAGATCGACTTGATGCCCATCACCTCGAGGGCGTCGATCTCCTCGCTGATGCGCATGGCGCCCAGTTCGGCGGTGGCACCGGCGCCGACGGTGGCGGCCAGTGCCTGACCGGACACCACCGGCGCGGCGATGCGCACGTTGACCAGTGCGGCGAAGAAGCCGGTGAACGCCTCCACGCCGATGTTGCCCAGGGACGCGAAGCCCTGGATGGCGATCAGCGAGCCGCCCGAGAGGGTGACGAAGCCGACGATCGCGACGGTGCCGCCGATGACGGCCATCGCCCCGGTGCCCATGCCGATCTCAGCGATCAGACGGAGCACTTCCTTGCGGTAGAAGCGCAACGCGTGGCCGATGGAGCCGACGGCGGTGACGACGAACCAGGCGACGTGGCCGACGCTGTCCAGACCGCGCGACGGCGCGGCGACGAGCTTCTCGGCACGGGCGTAGCCGCGGGGGAAGCGCTGCCGCAGGACGGTGCCGGTGCTCGTGCGCGACTGCGAAGTGGTGGCCATGTCAGTTCCCCGTTCCGAACCGCACGCCGATGGTCGTGAGCACCACGTTGACCGCGAACAGGGCGACGACGCAGAGGACCAGGGTCTCGTTCACACCGGTGCCGACGCCCTTGGCGCCGCCGCCGACGGTGAGGCCGCGGTAGCAGCCGACCAGGCCGGCGATCAGACCGAACGTGGTGGCCTTGACGACCGAGATCAGCACCTCGGGCAGACCGGTCACCAACGTGAGCGTTGAAACGTAAGCGCCTGCCGAGACGTTCTGGATATAGACGCCGAAGATGAAGCCGCCGACCAGGCCGATGGTGATGACGGCGCCGTTGAGCAGAAGGGCCACGAACGTGGACGCGACGACGCGCGGTACGACGAGCCGGTGGATCGGGTCGATACCGAGCACCTCGAGCGCGTCGATCTCCTCGCGGATGGTGCGCGCGCCGAGGTCGGCGCAGATCGCGGTGGAGCCGGCACCGGCCACCACCAGCACGGTGACCAGCGGCCCGAGCTGGGTGACCGCGCCGAGGGCCGCACCCGCGCCGGAGACGTCGGCGGCGCCGAACTCCGCGAGCAGGATGTTCAGCGTGAAGATGATGAGCACTGTCAGCGGCACCGAGACCGCGACGGTGGGGAGGAACGAGACGCGGAACAGGAACCAGGCCTGGAAGATGAATTCGCGCCACTGGAAGGGCGGCCGGAACAGCGCCTTGCCGGTGAGCACGCACATGCGGACGAAGCCGCCGACGGCCTCGAGCCCGGGCCTCACCTGATCGCGTACGTACCCCGTCAGCCCGCCACCGGAGGCAGTCACGAGTACGCTCCCATGCCGGAACCGTCAAACTCGTGGCGCAACGGCAGAACCTGTCGCACGCCGCCTCCTTGCCCCATCCCGACCCTAGTGACGACTGTCTCCCTACTCACAAGTAGTAAGTGAGACCACAGGACTGTACCCGATCGTTTCCCGGCCGTGCACCGCATCGGCCGGATTGGGCCTCCAACTGTTAGCAAACCCGCCTCCATGAGCTAACTGTCCGGACCTTCCGTCGAAACGGTTGGGGCAGTGGAACTTTCGCGGGCGTCAATCGGCTGGTCGCCGGCGTAGCGCTGCCGTAGCTCCGTCTTGAGAACCTTGCCCGCGGGGTTCCGGGGCAGCGCGTCGACGATCTCGAGGGCCTTCGGATGCTTGTAGCGGGCCAGCCGCTCGGTGAGGAATCCGTCGAGATCGGCCAGCGACAGCCCCGGCTGCTCCACCGCCGCGTCGACCGCCACGACGGCCACCGGCACCTCGCCCCACTTCTCGTCGGCCCGCCCGATGACGGCCACCTCGGCGATGGCGGGGTGGGCGGCAAGCACGTTCTCGACTTCGGCGCAGTAGATGTTCTCCCCGCCCGAGATGATCATGTCCTTCTTGCGGTCGACGACCCAGATGTAGCCGTCCTCGTCCTGGCGGACCAGGTCGCCGGAGTGGAACCAGCCGCCTTCGAAGGCCTCGGCGGTGGCTTTGGGGTTGTTCCAGTAGCCCGCCATCAAAGTCGGCGCGCGGTAGACGATCTCACCGACCTGCCCGACCGGGACGTCATTCATGTTCTCGTCGACGATGCGCGCGGACACCGTCGGGATGACCTTGCCCACCGAGCCGAGCTTGCGCAACGCATCCTCGCCCAAGAGCATGCAGGTGACGGGCGACATCTCCGTCTGACCGAAGGCGGCGAGGATCTGCGCGCCCGGGAAGCTCTCGGCCATATCGCGCAGCAGGGTGTCCGACGCGGGGGCGGCACCCCAGGACAGCACCCGCAGCTTGAGGTCGCGCGGGTTGGCTCGCTGCGCCGCGCAGACGGCCTGCCATTGGGCCGGGACCAGGAAGATCCCGGTGACCTTCTCTTCGGCGAGCACGTCGAGCAGGGCACCGGGGTCGAAGGCGCTCAGCGGGTAGAGGACGGTCGGGCGGCCGAGCAGCAGCCCGACGATGGTGTTGCCGATCCCGGCGATGTGGAACAGCGGAACCCCGATGAAACCGATGTCGTGGTTGAGGTCCGCGCCGTTGGTGAAGAGAAACGTCATCGCCTGCCCGGCGAGGTTGACGTGGGTGAGGACCGCACCCTTCGGGCGTCCGGTGGTGCCGGAGGTGTACATGATCAGCGCCGGCGAGTCGTTGGGGATGTCCACCGGCGCCGGCGGCTCACCGGGTTCGGCGATCAGGTCGTCGTAGCCCAGGACGCCATCTTCGGTGGCCCCGCCCGCGACGACCACCGTCTCGAGAGTGGCGTCGAGGTCGAGGTCGCGGACCGCGGTCGCGACGGGCGCGAGGACGGCTTCGGTGATGACCACCCGCGCGGCGCAGTCGCTGACGAGGAACGCGATCTCGGGCGGCGTCATGCGGAAGTTGACGGGGACGGCGATGCCGCCGAGCTTGTTGACCGCGAGGAACGACTCGATGAACTCGGTGCGGTTGAGCATGAGAATGAGGACGCGGTCGCCGAAGCCCAGTCCGCGGCGACTCAGGGCGCCGGCGAGTTTGGTGACGCGCTGGTCGAGCTCACCCCAGGTCGTGGTGCGGCCCATGAACCGCAATGCGGTCTGCGCAGGCTGCATCAGCGCGTGCCGGGAGAGCTGGTTGGTCCAGTTCTGCCGGCGCGCGAGATAGGGCTGCTCGGTGGCAAAAGGCTCTGAGGCGTTGGGGTTGGGGTTGGGGGTCAACGGCCGTGGGCTCCATCGTGTCGGGGTTGCGTGTCGTTGATATTTGATCAAACATTGGATGGCCTCGGTCACACTATGGCCTCGGCGGCTGGTGAACAACCTTCGCCCGATCCCGCCGGAGAACCGGAGAGCATCGTGAACGCGCCCGTCAGACCACGTCCGGCGAGGCGGCGCACCAGCCGCCGCGAGCAGCTCTCCGATGAGGTGGCGGCGCATCTGCGCGGGGAGATCATGACCGGCGCATTGAGACCGGGGACGTTCATCCGTCTCGACGAGACCGCCGCGCAGCTGGGGGTGAGCATCACCCCGGTGCGGGAGGCGCTGCGCACGCTGCGTGGTGAGGGAATGGTGAAGCTCGAACCGCACCGCGGGCATGTGGTGGTGCCGATGACGCGGGGCGACATCGAGGACATCTTCTGGCTGCAGGCGTCGATCGCCGAGAAATTGGCCGCGTCGGCCACCGAGCGGATCACCGAACTGCAGATCGAGGAACTCGAGCGGCTCAACGACGCGCTCCTGGCGGCGGTCGAACTCCACGATCCCGAAGAGGTCGCGTTCGCGGAGTTCGCGTTCCACCGGGCGTTCAACCATGCGTCGGGACGGATCAAGCTGGCGTGGTTCCTCTTACATGTGGCGCGCTACCTGCCGCCGCTGATGTATGCGACGGATCCGAGTTGGGGGACCGAAGCGGTGGCCAGCCACCGGGAGTTGATCGCGGCACTGCGGCGGCGGGACGCGGACACGGTCGTGAAGTTGACGACGGGACAGTTCACCGACGGTGCGCAACGGTTGATCACCCGGCTGGAGAAGATCGGGCTCTGGGGTTAGACGCCGGACCATGGACGCATCCGCCCGACTAAGCGCGACAAAGTCGCTGGGCACTCACCGCCGACCCGGCCGCTCCGATTGCGCCCGCGCCGTCCGGATGCATACGCAGTTGCCCGGCTAGTAGCGACACAGTCGCTGAGCTGTCGCTCCCGCATCGGGCGACCCATCCCCGCGACAACCGAGCGACTTTGTCGCTACTAGCCGGGCATTCGCATGCGGTTTCGCCGAGGGGATCCTGGGACTTCTGTTGCACGCTGTGGACCATCCGCTGCCTGGGGAGAAAGCCGCCGCCGCCCCCGAGACACGTCGGTCACCCCTGCCACCGTCGTCCCATGACCAACCGACGCCTGCTCCGCGGCATCGAACTCCGCTACACCCTCACCCTGTACCTGCACCAGCATGGCCCCCAGACCGTCAGCGACCTCGTCGACGCCCTCGAATACCAAGGCTTCGAGATCATCGGCCGGCCGTCGAAATCCGTCTCCGACGCCCTGCGCTGGGAGACGGCCCACGGCCGCGTCTGCCGCACCGCGCGCGGGAAGTACCGGCCACTGGAGATGCCGCGGTCCACCGAGTACCGCATCCACAAACGCGTCGTCGCGCTGCGCGCCGAGGCGGCTCGTCTGACGGGGCGCGACGACGACACTTTCTGGGACCGCATCGCCCGGTTCAGCTAGGCGCTACCCGCACCCAACTGCTCAGCGCGCGCCTTGAGGTTGTCGGCCAGGTAATCCAGGGTCTCGCCGATCGCCTTCTTCACCATCGGCTTCGGGATCGCCAGCTTCGTCTCGACATCCATATCAACCGTCAGCAGCGACGTCGCGCCGATCGGCACCACCGAGAACCTCTGCTCCTGCTTCTCGAAGTGGTCGCCCTGCTGCAGCATCGTGAAGATCTGGTTCTCGGCGGGGTAGTACACGGCCGTGATGAACGTGCCCGCCTGGCCCTGCACCTCGACGTCGAGGCGCAGCTGACTGGGGCGTCCATCCGGATAGCGCGCGAGGATCCAGCACCCTTTGATCTCCGGGTTCCACTCCGGGAACCTCTCGAAGTCGGCGACGATCGCCATGATCGCGTCGGCGGGCGCTTCGACCTCGACGGTCTTGCTCACGAGCGGCATCGGGCGAGCATATCGACTACTCCACGCGGGCCGTCTCCAGCAGCGACCGGACCGCGTCCGGGATCGGGATGGGCCGGCGGTTCTCCCGGTCGACGTACACGTGCACCCAGTGCCCGACGGCCGCGACCTGCGTCGCGTCCCGCTCGAACACCGCCAGGCGGTAGGTGACGCTGCTGGTGCCCAGGCGGGCCACCGCCAGCCCCACCACCAACGGATCCGGGAACTTCAGCTCCGCGAAGTACTGGCAACCGGATTCGGCGACCACCCCCAACCACGGCGCGTTCACCGGGTCGATGCCCACCGTCGTGTTGATCCACCCGTTGATCGCGGTGTCGAACAGCTCGTAGTACACCGCGTTGTTGAGGTGGCCGAACATGTCGTTGTCGGTCCATCGCGTCAGCACCGGCCAATGCACCGGGAAATCGCGGCTGGTCCGCCGGTCCCCGGAGTCGGTGGGCATGGAGTGGGTGGGCATGGCTTCAGTCTCGCAGTCGGGGCAGTCTGGTGAGCATGACCATGACCATCCGCGGCGCCGTCCTGGAGGAGATCGGCCGGCCCCGACCCTTCTCCGAGTCCACCCCGCTGTCTGTATCCGAATTGCAGCTCGACCCGCCCGGCCCCGACGAACTGCTGGTCCGCATCGAGGCCGCGGGCCTGTGCCATTCGGATCTGTCCGTCGTCGACGGCAACCGGGTGCGCCCGGTCCCGATGCTGCTCGGCCACGAAGCCGCGGGTGTCATCGAGGAAGTCGGCCCCGGCGTATCCGACCTCGCCATCGGGCAGCGGGTCGTCATGACGTTCCTGCCCCGATGCGGCCACTGCACGGCGTGCGCCACCGACGGCCTGACACCGTGCGAACCCGGAAGCGCCGCCAACGGCGCGGGCACCCTCATGCACGGAGACATCCGCCTGCACCGCGACGGCAGGCCGGTGCACCACCACCTCGGCGTATCCGGATTCGCCACTCACGCTGTGGTGGACCGGCATTCGGTGGTTCCCGTCGACGCAGACGTTCCGCCCGTGGTCGCCTCCCTCCTGGGCTGCGCGGTCCTCACCGGGGGCGGTGCGGTGCTCAACGTCGGCAAACCGCGACCCGGCCAGACAGTGGTGGTGGTCGGACTCGGCGGCGTCGGGATGGCTGCGATGATCACCGCCATGTCCTACGACGGCGTGGAGGTCGTCGGGATCGACCAACTGGAGGACAAGCTCGATCGCGCCCGGTCCATGGGCATCAACGCCGCCTACAGCCCGGACGAGGCCGCCGAGCGCAACGTCAAGGCCGAGGTGGTGGTCGAAGCCGTCGGCCACCCCGCCGCACTCGAGACGGCGATCGCGCACACCGCTCCCGGTGGTCGCACCATCACGGTCGGGCTCCCCCGACCCGACGCCCGAATCTCGGTGTCGCCGTTGGGTTTCGTCGCCGAGGGCCGATCCCTCATCGGAAGCTACCTCGGCTCCGCGGTTCCGGCCCGCGACATCCCGCGGTTCGTCGACCTGTGGCGTTCCGGCCGGCTCCCGGTGGAAACCCTTGTGTCGTCGACCATCTCACTCGACGAGATCAACACCGGCATGGACCGCCTCGCCGAGGGCAAGGCGGTCCGCCAGGTCATCGAGTTCGATTAGCTGAGCAATACCGTTGCGACGGCCGTCGACGGGGATCACCGCGACCTGCCGTCGAGTGAGAGCAGGTCAGTCATGCACTGCTGCGGTTCGCACGCCTTCACCGAGCGGTGACTCGGTGCGGACGGTCTCGTCGCGGATCAGGCCGCGCAGCAGCGCGGTACTGAATTCCTCAGCGATCTCCTGGGCGGTACGCCGCCCCTGCGGGCGCAGCCAGCGGTAGGCGCCCAGCGTCATGCCGATGTACCCGAGCGCCAGCACATGCGAGTCGCACTCGAAGAACTCGCCGCTGGCGATACCCCGGTCGATCACGTCGCGGACGTGCTCGTAGACCTGGGCCTCCTTCTCGCGGATGTACTCCACCTGCTCCTCGGTGAACCACTCACCGATGTAGGGGCCCTCCTGGAAGTACACCGCGGCGCGCTCGATGTCACTTGCGATGCCGACGAGCAACCGCCGGGTGAAGTGGTAGATCGTCTCCCGGGCGGACGCCGTCGGATCGTCGTGCAGGGCGTCGACGGTGAAGTCGGCCGCACCCTTGTAGATGTCGTAGAGGATCAGCGATTTACTCGCGTAGTAGTGGTAGACCGTGGCCTTGTTCAACCCGACGGCGTCGGCGACATCGTCCATCCGGGTGCCGTGATACCCGCGCGCGGCGAACAGCTTGGTGGCGACCTGCAGCAGCTCATCGCGCCGGGTCGACCCGTTCGGTGACGCTTCGGGGGACATGGCAACTCACTATCGACGGGCCCGCCGCGCGGGCATCTATCAACTGGCTGGTTGGCTAGTCTATGGCAATGCCGCCGAGCGCTGGTGACGTCCGTCGCGGTCGGTCTAGACTGCCATCAAAGTCCGCGTCACAACCGGAGGTGCCCGATGGACCCGAATCCCGATTACGACGCGAGCGACGAGATCGAATTCTTCTTCAGCTATCTGGCCTGGGGCCTGCGCGGGGTGTCCGGCCCGGGCGGCGGCTATCCGCCGCCGGCATACCCGCCGGTCTAAGCGATCGCAGAACTACGCCACTCAGGCTGGATTCGCGGCTACGCCACTCAGGCTGAATCCGCGGCTACGCCGCGGCGGCCTTGACCGCGCGGCCGACTTCGGCGCGCAGTTCCGTGTACTCCGGCGAGCGACGCAGTTCGTCGGGGTCGACATCCGTTCGCGGCAGGTCGACGGGCAGGTCGAGCGCCACCTGACCCGGCCGGCGGGTGAGCACCACGATGCGCGAACCGAGGAACGCGGCCTCCTCAGCGCTGTGGGTGACGAACACCGTGGTGCGGCCCGATTCGGCGCTGACCCTTCGCACGTCCTCCTGTAGACGTTCACGGCTGAGCGCGTCGAGCGCGGCGAACGGTTCGTCGAGTAGCAACAGCGGCGTGTCGGCCGCCAACGCCCGCGCGATCGCGACCCGCTGCTGCTGACCTCCGCTGATCTCCCAGACGCGCCGTTCGGCGGTGCCCTCCAGACCGACCCTCGTCAGGAGTTCCTCGCGTCGTCCGGCCCGCTGCTCGCGGGGCACCCGCGCGTACTTCAGCGCGAGGTCGACGTTGCCGCCGACCGTGCGCCACGGGAAGAGCCTGGGCTGCTGGAAGACCACCCCGGCGGTCACTCCGGGGGTCGGCGCCGAACCGGCCACCGCCACCGTTCCCTCGGTCGGGGTTTCGAAGCCGGCGAGCAACCGCAGCAGCGTGCTCTTCCCGCATCCGGACGCACCCACCAGCACCAGGAACGTCCCGGGTTCGACGATCAGGTCGACGGGCCCGACCGCGGTGACCTCCCAGCCGCTGCGGCCGTACCGGTGCGAGACGCCGCGTAGGTGGATGGCGCCGTCACTGGGTGATGGCACCGGGGAGACCCTTGGTGTAGATCGCCTCCTGGAACGTCGTCAGGGGTGCAGCCGACGGGATCTGCTTCTGCTCGGCGAGGAACTGCGAGGCACTCTCGAGGTTGTTCGCGATGTTGCCCGGATTTCCCTCGGAGCCAAGCCATTCCGGCGAGGCCACCTCGGCGGGCGTCAGGTACACGCCCTGCGCGAGCTGCCCCTTGACCTCGTCGGCGGGCAGGCCGATCTCGGCGCCGATGGCCTTGGCCGCGGCGTCGGGATCGTCCTTGATGACGGTGAGCGCACGGGCTTCCTGTTGGCGCCAGATGTCGACCACCTCGGGGTGGGCGCCTGCGAATTCGTCGGACACCACACCGAGATCGAGGGTGGGCTTACCGTCGCGGGCCAGCTGACGGCTGGTGATCAGGTCTTTACCGTTGCCGCGCAACTGATCCAGCGTCGGCAGCCACGAGTAGCCGGCGTCGATGTCGCCGCGCTCGAACGCCGCGAGGATCGCCTGCGGCTGCAGGTCGACGAGCTGAACATCGCTGGGCGACAGCCCGCTCTGGCTCAGCGCCGCCAGCAGGCTGTAGTGCGCTGTGGAGGCGAACGGTGTGCCGACCCGCTTACCCCGCAGGTCGGCGATCGTGGTGACGCCGCTGCCGTTGCGGGCCACCAGCGCCTCGTTGTCCCCGGCGACGTCGAGGACGAACGCCACCTTGTACGGGATGTTCAGCGGTGCCGACAGCCCGCGCGCCACAGGGCTCGAGCCCAGCGCACCGAAGTCGACCTCCTTGGCGACGAATGCGGTGTTGACGTCTGCACCCGAGTCGAACTTCGTCCATTTGATGTTGTAGTCGGGCAGCGCGTCCTCGAGCCAGCGGTTGTTCTTCACGATCAGGTCGCCGCTCGGAAAGCTCTGGTAGGCAATGCGAATCGTCTGCTTCTCGGCATCCTGGCCCGAGCGGTCGACCGAGCACCCCGCCAATGCGAGCATGGTGACCGCCACGGCGGCAAGGGCTTTGATCCTCATACTTTTCCTCTCCAGGGGACGGCGCGCCGTTCGATCGTGCGCAGGAGACCGTCGATGATCAGGCCGGAGATGCCGATGGCGAAGATGCCGACCAACACGACCGGGGTGTTGTTGTAATTACTGGCGTCCTTGACCAGCCCGCCGACGCCGGGCAGGCCGTTGAACAGTTCGGCGGCGACCACCGACGAGTACGCCATGCCCACCGCGAGCCGGATGCCGGTGAAAGTCTCCGGCAGCGCCGACGGGACGACGACGTCGCGGATGACCTCGGCGCGGGAGGCACCCAGCGCCCGGGCGGCCTCGATCAGGCCGACGGGCGCGGCGAGGACGGCGGCGGTGGTGGCGACGGCCGCCGGTGGCAGCGCCGCCAGCGCGAGCAGCGTGACCTTCGGCGCCTCGTCGATGCCCAGCCAGATGACCAGCAGGAAGAAGTACGCCAGCGGAGGCAGCGCGCGCAGGAAGGTCAGCCACGGCTCCAGCACGCTGCGCACCCAGCTGACCGACCCCATCACCAGGCCGAGCACCACCCCGAGCACCACCCCGATGACGACACCGGCCAGCACCCGCCGCAGCGTCATGTACAGGTGCTCGACCAGCAGGTAGCCGCCATAGCCGCGGACGCCGTCGTGGGTGGTGGACACGTCGAGGAACGCCCGCCACACCGTCGCCGGATACGGGACGAAGGTTTGGTTCCAGACGCCGCTGACCGCGGCCAGCTGCCACAGTCCGAAGAACACCGCCAGCGAGAGCAACGGCAGCGCGGCACGGGTGAGCCGTCCGCCCCGCTTGCCGCGCGGTGACGCGGCGGGCGCGTCGAGGGCTGACTCGTCCGGGGTGATATCGACGAAGACCGACACGGTGGCGACTTTCTGTGGCTGAAGGGGACGGGAAGGCTTCAGCGACAACAGCAGTCGTCGGACAGCGCGCGGTTCACCGGGATATTGCTACCGGCGCCTCGGGGCGCTGAGAAGAGTTGCGATCTGCGTGAATCTATTCGGGGTGGCTGCCCCGGGCGTCGAGGCGGCGCAGGACCCGGTCGACGATCGTCGGATCGGTGCCCGATTCGGAACGCGCCTCGACCACGGCCTCCCGTGCGGCCGCGAGCATTTCGTCCTTGAGCGCGTTGACCGTCATCGCGTGGTCGGTGTGGGCTTCGTTGGACTCGGCGTCGGGTGGCGCGAATCCGACCGAATGCCACATCCGGTCGGCGTTCTCCCGGGCATGGTCGAGGACGTCGGGGTCGGCGTCCTCCTGGTCGCCCAGTTCGTCGAGCCGTTTGAGGCCGGCGTCGCGGGCGCGCCGGATGAGGTCCTGGACGGCGTCGACCTCCTCGTCGGGTGAGGCCTGCACCTTGAGTCGGCGGACGAGGGTCGGCAGCGTCAGCCCCTGCAGCAGCAGGGTGACGACGATGACCACGAACGCGAAGAACACCAGGCGCTCCCGTTCGGGGAAGTTCGGTGGGAGCGCCAGCACGGCGGCCAACGTCACCACGCCGCGCATCCCCGCCCACGACGAGACGGTCATCTCCCGCCAGCCGATCGGTTCGGCCACGTGTTGTTTGCGCTGGTGCAACCGCTCGTCGATGGCAGCGACCGGGAAGATCCACAGGAAGCGCACGACGATCACCACCAGCGTGAGCACCAGCCCCTGCACGAGCAGTTCCCCGAGCGGTGCGTCGATGCTGTCCGCGACGGCGCGCATCTGCAGCCCGACGAACGCGAATGCCGAACCGGTCAGCAGCAACTCGATGATCTCCCAGGTCGTCCCGGTGGCCAGCCGGGTCTGCGATGATTCGGTGTCGCCGTAGCGGCTCATCGCCAGGGCCACGGTCACCACGGCGATCACCCCGCTGCCGTGTAGCGCGTCCGCGGCCGCGTACGCCGCGAACGGGACGACGAGGACGAGCCCGCTGCCTGCCGGGTGCGGCGGCAGCTTGTTGATCAGCCGACGGGTGATGACGGCGATGACCAGACCGACCACCACGCCGAGGACGACGGCGAGCCCGAGTGCCTCACCCGCACCCCAGGCGGAGAAGGCGCCGGTCATCGTGCCCGCCACGGCCACCTCGTAGAGCACCAGTGAGGTCGCGTCGTTCGACAGACCTTCACCCTCGAGGATGGTGCGCAGCCGCCGCGGTATGCCGAGTTTCTGCGCCACGGCGGTGGCGGCGACCGCATCCGGCGGGGCGACCGCCGCACCGAGGGCGAGCGCGGCGATCAGCGGGACGGTCGGCACCAGTGCGTGCAGCACCGCCCCGACCGCGACGGCGGTGACCCCGACAAGCGCGACGGCCAGCAGCGCGATGGGCCGGCGGTTGTCGAGGAACTCCCGCCACGAGGTGCGCCGCGCGGCGGCGAACAGCAGCGGCGGCAGCACCAGCGGAAGGATCAGCTCCGGATTCGGCGACAACACCGGGACGCCGGGGATGAGCGCCAGCGCCAGACCGAACACCAGCATCACGGCCGGGTACGGAATCGACACGCGCTGGGCCAGGGGCGCCAGCACAACGGTGGCCGCGAGCAGCGCCAGCAGCAGGGAGAGAGCGGCCAAAGCGGGTGGTCCTTCCGGGGGGCGGGTGTCCTTAGTACCCGCTAACGCCGCGCCACACCCGCCGCCGTGCGCCGGAATTCACTCGGGTTGATCCCCCGCACCCGTTTGAACGCCGCGCTGAACGCGAACGGGTCGGCATAGCCCACGGTGCGGGCGACGGCCGCGACGGTCGCCGACTCCCTCTCGATCAGCTGATCCGCCGCGAGCGTCATGCGCCAGCGGGTGAGGTAGGTCAGCGGCGGTTCGCCCAACAGCTCCCCGAACCGCTTGGCCATCGTCGACCGCGCCACCCCGGTCCGGTCGGCCAGCGACGAGACCGTCCACGGCGCCGCGGGTTCGGCGTGCATCAGGCGCAGCGCCTCGCCGACCACCGGGTCCCGCTGGGCGGCCCACCACGCCGGCGCCTCACCGCCGGGCCGGTCGAACCACGCCCGCAGCGTGCACACCAGCATCCAGTCCAGCAGCCGGTCGAGCACCACTTGCTGGCCCGGCACGTCCAGCGCCACTTCGGCGGCGAGGTGATCCAATACGGGGTCGCCCGTGCCGCCGGCCTCCACGCGCAGTACCACGGGCAGCGCGTCCAGGAGTCGGCGGCTGATCTCACCGCGTACCGGGTACGCACCGACGATCAGGGTGGTCGCGCCAACACCGTTGTCCGCGTTGTCGTTCCATCCGAGCCGGTGGGTGGTGCCGCCCTGCTCAGGCGTCGAGCAGAACTCACCGCACGCGATCGGCTCCGCCGCCGTGTCGAGTTCGTCGACGAAGGTGAAGGTTTCCGGACCCCGCACGACGACGGTGTCGTACGGGCGCAACTGCTCCGGCGCACCGTGTTCCGGCACGATCCACCCCGTCCCGTTGAGCACGGTGCACAACGTCAATGGCGCGCCGTCGACGAAGTGCAGTGCCCAGGGCGGGGTCATCGTGGTGCTGCCGAACAGGGAGCCGTGCGCCCGCACCCCCCGGAACAGGTCTCCGAAGACGTCCACGGTCGCCACCGTAGACGATCGGACAGGAATCATGGCCCCTCACCCATGGAACTGTCCGATCGGGCGGTGTTGAATCGGTGCGATGAGCATCGATGCCTGTTCGTTGACCGCCCAGGATCTCGAACTCCTCCGGCGCCCCCTGCACGGTTTCCTGTCGGTGGCCGCGGGACCGCTCCCACCGCAGCCGCGGCCGGTGTGGTTCGAGGCCACCGCCGAGGGAACGATCCAACTGTTCACAGCCCCTGACTCGTTGAAGATCCGGCGACTGCGCCGCGACCCGCGCGCGTCCCTCGTCGTCGCCGCGCCGGCGGGTGAGCGCGAGCGGTGGGTGTCGGTCGCGGGCCACACCACCGTGGAACCCGACGGCGCCCACGATCTGTGCACCCGGCTTGCCGCACGGTACTGGGATCTCGACGATCCGGGCCGGGCCGGCGACCTGGCCGCGATCCTGGCCGAGGAGCAGGTGCGGCTCGTCATCCACCCGGAGAACGTGAGCCGCTACCTCTATTAGACCGACGTATTAGACCGATGCCGCGTCATTGCCTTACCGTGACCTTATCTTTCCCATAGCTTCCTTAGATTCGGTGTACGGTGGCGTGCATCACTCGGATCACCGTCGACCGAAGGAGCCGGACATGCACGATGCACCTGCACGAATCGTCCTGGTGACAGGCGCGTCGAGGGGCGTCGGCGCGGAGGTGGCGCGGCATCTCGCCAGCCCCGACACCCACGTCCTCGTCAACGACCGCGAGAACGGCGACCGCGCTGAGACCATCACCGCAGCCATCCGCCATGCGGGTGGGCAGGCGTCGACGCTGACCGCGGACATCTCCGACGAAGCCGCCACGGTGGCGATGATGGACTCCGTCGCGGCCCGCTTCGGACGCCTCGACGCCCTCGTGCTGAACGCCTCGGGCGGCTTCGAACCGGTCGCCGACCAGGGCGACGCGATGCGCCTCAACCGCGATGCTCAGCGGCGTCTCGCCCAGTTGGCGTTGCCGCTGATGCCGGTCGGCGGCCGCATCATCTACGTCACCAGCCATCAAGCCCACTTCTTCCCCAACAAGGCGGTGCCGAAGGGCTACGCGGGGGTCGCCGCGAGCAAGCGCGCCGGTGAAACCGCGCTGTACAAGATGCGTTCGGCGCTCGGCCGCCTCGGTATCCATCTCACGGTGGTGTCCGGCGACATGATCGACGGCGGCCCGATGCCGGGCGCCCACGAGTTCGCCGACGCCATCGTCGGCGCCACCAGGACCCCGCACCCGCAGAGCATCGTCTACGCCGGCAGAGCCGACTACCTACAGACCGCCTGACCGCGGCGGCGTCTCGACGATCTCGTCCCCGCGCCGGGAGATCAGCCCCTCCCGTTCGAACGCGTCGAGCCAGCCCGGCATCGGCCAGCGGTTCCAGCGCCGGTGAAAGATCCGGGCGTTGGCCACGATCTGGTGCAGGTGCTCGACCGGCGGGCTGGAGACCGGATGATGCTGGTGGTAGGCGTGTGCACCCCCCACCCAGATCAGCGGGACGCCACGCATCCGGGCGACGGCACCGAAATCGGTGTCCTCGGCGCCGTAGCCCACATATGTCTCACAAAAGCCACCGAGCAGTCGCCACGTCGCGGCGCTCACCGCGAAGGACAGCGACCAGAACAGGTCGTGATCGTCGGCGACGACGAGCTCCCCGGGAGCGGGCGCGGGGCGCGCCGGATGCGGCCGGGTCATCGTGGCGAGGGCATCGATCGGGTAGCCGCCGTCCGACGGTGGCGGCAGGTAAGTGACCGGTCCGCTGAACACCGCGGCGGAGTCCGAGGCGGCGCACACCTCGGCGTAGCGGCCGACGAGCGCGTCCCCGGGAATGCAGTCGACGTCGAGGAACATCACCACATCCGCGCCGCGCTGCAGCGCGTGCTCAGCGCCGAGGTTCCTGGCCCGCGCCAGGGGCAGGCCGGAATCCGTTGTCGCGCAGTGGATGACCTCCACGGCACTGTCCACCACACCCGCGATGCCGGGATCGTCGATCGCCACCACGACGCGTAGATCGGGCCGCACCTCCGAGCGCTCGAGTCCGGCGCTCTGCCGACGCAGGTGCTCGTGGCGGCCGTGCGCGACGGCGACCACGGCGGTTCTGGTCACGCGGCGATCACCGATGCGGCGCGCGCGGCGGCGCCCTCCCCGCGCAACCGCTGCCACCGGCCACCCGCGTTGCGCGCCGCCGAGAGGAGCGCCGCCCACTCGTCTGGGCGCGGCCACGCCGGCGCGGTGGCCACGACGCCCGCCTCGGCCAGCGCGGCCGCGGTCGCATGCTGCTCGTCGAAGGGTCGCCGCTCGGGGATGACCACGGCGGGGACGCCCGCCGTCGCGACGTCGGCGATGCCGCTCTGCCCGGCGTGCGTCACGACGACGTCGGCGCCGCTGAGCATCGGCCACAGGTCGTCCACCCAGCCGGCGTCACCGCCGGCGGCCACCCAGTGATAGTCGGGCGCACCGCGCCTCAGCTGATCCAGCGCGTCCCGGGGCGCCGCCGACCCACCCGCCCCCATGAGCAGCAGTCCGGTGCTCGGCCGCGTAGCCGAACGGTTCCCCGGCGGCGCCCCTTCGAAGCGACTGATCACACCGACGTAGTGCGTACGCGCGTCATGCCGGGCGAGCCAGTCCGGCCGGTACACGTCGCACGACCACGGCGCGACGATCTGGTCGGCGATGTCGTAGCCCAGTTCGTGCACGGCGTCACCGCGGTCACCCGGCATCGCCATCACCGTCACCGGGACGCCGGCCAGCCGGCACAGCAGCGCCACCTCCACGGAGACGTCGACCACCATGCGACGGGGTCGCAGCGCCGTGATGGCGTTGACCAGCACCGCAGAGCGGGCCGCGAGCCCGTCGACGTGCAGCGGCACCCAGTGCAGCCGGCCGTTGGCCGTCGGGTCGTCGACCGGGCCGTCCTCGCCGGGGAGGTCGAGGGGAAGCTGCACCCAGTCGACGGCGGGGCCGAGTTCGTGGGGCCGCGGCGCCGAAGAGAAGAACACCACGTCTTCGGTGAGGTGTCTGCTGATGGCCAGCGCGCGTGACAGGTGACCGCGCCCGTGATGGTGGACGTAGTAACCGATCACGCTCCATCACCCGTCACGCGGAGACCCGCTCGGGCTCGATGTCCATCAACTCGACGTAGCGCTGAAGGTAGCGCTCGACCATCACACGCTGCGAGCAGTGCGACTCGGCGCGTGCCCGGACCGGACCGCGGGGCAGGTGCGCCGCGACACGCAGCGCCCGGCTGAGCGCCTCGATGTCACCCGGTGGCGCGAGCCGGCCGCTGGCGGCGTCGATCGTCTCCGGGATGCCACCGCGAGCGAAGGCGGCGACGGGTGTGCCGCTGGCCAGCGCCTCGGCCGTGACGAGACCGTAGGGCTCCTCCCAGCGAGGTGTCACGAGCGCGACGGCCGCGCCTCCCACCAGTTCGTTCAGCTCGTCGCGGCGCAGGTGCCCCTCGTAGCTCACCGCATCGCCCAGTGCGGGGCGGACCGCCTGTTCGAAGTACTCCGGGTCCCCCACCGGGCCCGCGACCCGCAGCCGGAAACCCGCCATCCGGGCCGCGGCGATCGCGTCGGGCAGTCCCTTCTCCGGGACCAGGCGCCCGCTCCACACCGCGTAGTCGCCGCCCGGTCCCGGTCGCCACTCGTCGAGGTCGATGCCGTTGGCGATGACGGGCACCGGCCCGTTGACCGGCTCCCACTGTCGTGCGGTGAACGCACTCACTGCGGTGAACGCGCTGGTCACGCCGCCGGGTAGCGCGACGGCCTGTTCCAGCCACTTCAGCGGCGGAGTGTGCAGCGTGGTCAGCATCGGCACCGGAAGCGTGCGCGCCATGGCCAGCGGAAGGTAGTGGAGGCTGTGATTGTGGACGATGTCGAAGGAGTCCCTCAACCGGTCGGCCAGGTTCAGCATCACCGACAGGTAGGCGTGCGTCTCGTGGACCACCCAGTCGGGCACGGAGAAGTCTTCGCGGGACGCTTCGGACATCTCCAGCGCATGCACCGGGACCACGTCCCACGGCAGGTCGACCGCGGAGCCCGGCGCGGCGAACATCGTCACCGAATGGCCCGCGGCGGTCAGGGCGTGCGCGAACTGGTACACGAACGCCTCGAGGCCGCCGGCGAACGGCTGTCGCACGGGGTACCGCGCCGAGGCGATCAGGGCCACCCGGATCCGAGGGATCACGCGACGTCCGCATCGGCGAGGAGGGTGCGGTAGAGGCTCGTCATCTCAGTCCGGACATCTCGCGCCTGGCGTTCCCGCTGCGCGCGTCGGTCCCGGCCGGCCGCCCGCCGGCGTTCCGCGAGGACGAGCCCCTCACGAACCGCGTGCCGCAGGCTCTCCACCAGTCCGGCGTCCGCGCGGTAGTCATAGGTCGGGTCGCCGTGCTGCTCGTGGAAGAACCCGCATTCGGGGACGACGGCGGCGATGCCGGCGTCGTAACACGCCTCCACCCACCCCGAGTGCGTGCCGAACCGGTAGGGCAGGACGAGGGCGTCGATCTGGCCGAGGTACTCCTGCAGTTCTTCGTCGGTGAACCGGGGGTGCACCCGTACATCGACCCCCCGCCGACGCAGTTCGTCGAGTCGGCCGGCGGTCAGCACGCCGGCCCGGGGTGAGCGGTGGACGTCGTCGTCGACGTCCAGGCGCAGTCGCCACCCGGGTTCGCCGGCGGTGAGCAGCGCGTCGAGCACGGGTAGCGGATCGATGTTGGCGCGCAACGACTTCGCGTGCACGGCGACCACCGGCGTCGCGCCCTCCAGACGGGCCGCCCCGATGGCGGCCAACGGCAGCACATGCGGATGCGGCAGCACGGTCACGCGCCGCCCCCACCGCTCGTCGATGGCAGCGGCCGCCCCTGCGGTCAGCGTCACGACCGCGTCCGCCGCGGGGATGAGCACGTCCAACCGCGCCAGGTGCTCCCGCGGGTCGGCGAAGTGCGGATTGTGCAGATCGTGCACGGTCACCACCAGCGGGGCCCGGCGCTCGGCCAGGACCGCGGCGACGTCGCGGAGTACCGCGGGTGGAGTCGAGTCGTATCCAAAGTGCACATGCATGACGTCGAAGTACCCGGATTCCTCGGCGAGATACCGCGGGTCCAGGAAACGTGGTGGCCACCACTGATCGGGCGACCTCGCTCCGACCGGACGTGGATCATCCAGCAGCACAACGGTTTCGGGGTCGGTACTGGCGCGCACGTAGGGGTGCGCAGCGGGAACAGAGGCAACAACGATCAATCATCAACCTGTCGAGCAAGCAGGGGCGGCACACCCTCGCCGCTGCTAGACGATTGCGCCACCGAAGTTCTATCACGAAACGGCGCCTACTCTCGACGAGGTGACCGACCAGGATGCCGCACGGACGTGGCACTACCGGGACTTCTACCGCCCGCCCGGTGCGGAACCGGCGACGTCCGCACCGCTCTGGCTGATCGTCGGCAACTGTCAGTCCGAGGCGCTGCGGTTGATCCTCGACGCGGTGCCGCAGCGGCCGTACCGCACCGCCCGCATTCCCCCCGTGCATGAACTGGAGCAGTCCGATCTGCGTCACTTCGACGACCTGCTGCGGGAGACCGCGGTGCTCATCTGTCAGCCGATCCGGGACGACTATCGGGAACTGCCCATCGGTACCGCCCAGTTGATCGAGCGACTGCCGACGGGTGCAAAGGTGGTGCGCTGGCCCGTGATCCGGTACGCGGGGCTCTACCCGTTCCAGGTGATCGTCCGTCACCCGGCCGACCGGTCCGTCACCCCGCCTCCAGTGCCCTACCACGATCTCCGCACGATCCTGGCCGCCCGCGACGGCCGGTCCACCGAGGACGTATGGGACGTCGAGGTGGCGGCGGCGCAGCTGCGGGCGGTCGCCGAGGCCAGCTGCGACGAGCTCGCCCGCCGGGAGCGCGCGCACACCGACGTGGGTGTGTCCGACGTCATGATGCGTCACGGGGCCGACGCAGCACACACCATCAACCACCCGGGCAACGGCGTCCTCAGCGAGTTGGCCGAGCGGGTGCTGCGTCATGAAAACGTCACACTCTCCGTGCCACCACCGCCGCGGACTCTGCTCGGCTCGATCCGTGCTCCGCTGGAGGCCCGGGTGTTGACGGCACTGGGTATCGACGCACCTCCTCGACCGGATTGGCAAGACCCGCACGGCACATGGCGACCCGACGACGTGCACGCCATCCAGATGCGTTGGTATGCAGCGAATCCGGACTACATCGCGTTGGCGCTGGAACGGCACGCCCGCACGCTCGACCTTCTCGGGCTGACCAGGGCGGGCCTGGCCGGGTGAACGTCGCTGTCACCCATCTGATCGTCGGACCGAGCGAGCACGGAGTCACCAGGTTCGGCGTGGAGCTTGCACAGGCCATGCGCGACAACGGTTTCGACACCCCTGCCTGGAGAACGCCGGAGCCCCCACCGTCGGGCGGCGTCCACCTGCAGTTCACCGACCGCCTCTTCGGAAGCACACCTGAACAGGCAGCCGACACGGTGCGCACGCTGGTGCGCGACATCCGGCAGCGCGGTGGCCGGGTCACCGCGACCATGCACGATCTGCCGCAGCCGTCGGACGGCGCGCACCACGACCGGCGGCGCGCCGCGTACGCCGAGGTGGCGGCGCTGGTCGACGGTGTCGTCGTCAGCAGTGAGCACGAACGCGCGTTGCTGGCCGAAGGCGGGGTGCGTCCGCGCCGGGTCGCGGTGGTGCCGCTGCCCGTGGAGGCGGCCACGGCAGAACCGCCGTGCCACCAGGGTCCGCCGACGGTGGGCGTCTTCGGCTTCCTGTACCCGGGCAAAGGGCACGCCGAGGTGATCGCCGCGCTGGCCGGCGCCGCACCCGACGTCGAGATCCTCGCCCTCGGTGCACCGTCGGCCGGTCACACCGACCTGGTCTCGGAACTGGCCGACGACTGTGCCCGCACCGGGCGACGATTCCGCGTCACCGGACATCTCGGCGACGCGGACGTCCCGCGTGCGCTGCGCAGCGTCACGGTTCCGGTGGCCCCCCACCGCCATGTGTCGGCGTCCGGTTCGCTCAACTCCTGGATCAGCGCCGGACGGCGTCCGCTCGCGCCGGCCAATCGATACACCCGGGAGTTCGACCTGCGGAACCCCGGAGCCGTCCTGCTCTATCCCGACACCCCGGCGGGTCTGCGGGAGGCGCTCGCGGACGCACTGGCCGACCCCGCCATGACCTGGCTGCCGCCCGGCACCACGTGCACACCCACTCCAGCGGCGGCCGCCCGGCAGTACGCCGACCTGCTGCAACGATGGCATCGATGACCCTCGCAGACGGGCCGATACCGCTGAGCGACGGCCGCTTCACGGTTCCCGGCAACAGGTGGGATCTGCTGGCCGGCCACACCGAGACCGACGCCACCGTGGGAGTGGTCATCCCCTTCTACAACCAGCAGCGCGAACTCGACCGGGTACTCGCCGCGTTGGAGCGGCAGACCTACCCCGCGCACCTCGTCCAGGTGATCGTCGCCGACGACGGCTCGGCCCGGGCGCCCTCGCTCCCCCGCTCGCCGCTCGACATCACCGTGGTCCGGCAGGACGATCTGGGCTTCCGCGCCGCCGCAGCCCGCAATCTCGGTGCCGCCGCCACGGATGCCGCCGTCCTGTGTTTCCTCGACGCCGACACCGTTCCCGAACCCGGCTACCTGCGCGCCATCACCCGGTTGCCGGCCCGGCTACCGGACGCCCTGGTGGTGGGCCGGCGGCGCTACGCCCATCTCGACGCCCTCCCGGGCGACGTGGCTCCCCAACCGCTGCCCGAACCGCGCTGGCTCAGCGATGCCTACACGGCCACCGGGAATCTGCTGCACCTCGACCATCGGTCCTACCGCTACGTCATCAGCTCGGTGATGTGCTGCAGCGCGGACCTCTTCACCGACATCGCCGGCTTCGACGAGTCGTTCGTCGGCTACGGAGGCGAGGACTGGGAGTTCGCCCACCGCGCGCTGGCGGGCGGAGCGGTGCTGCACCACGCCCCCGACGCGGTGGCATGGCACCACGGGCCGGACTGGGCGGGACGCGATGTCCCCCATCGGGCGGCGGTCAAGAACGCCGAGGCCCTTGCGCTGTCGCGGTCGATCACCGATCCGGACGCCCGCCGCACCGGACTGCGCTACGCGCTGCCGAACGTCGCCGTCGAGATCGACAGCACAGGGCATACGGCGAGCTCGCTGGTGAAGACCATCAGCGGCTTCCTCGGCGAGGACGTGGGCATCTGGGTGCGTGGCGAATCAGCCGAGGGACTACTGCGGGCCGTCGGCGCCCCCGACGAACGCCTGCACGCCGGTCCGGTCCCCCCGGACATCCTGCGGCGCTGTCGGTTCGTCGTCACCACCGACGGTCCCGTGGACCTACCCCGTGCCGGTGTGACGTCGTTGCTGAGCACCTGCTCCGGCGAGTCGGTGGGCGCCGTCGAGGCGAGCGCACCGGGAGTGGCGGTGACGTGCCGGGCCACCTGGGCGCGCAACCGCGCACGCCGATGGACCACCGGCGCGGTCCGGTTCGCCGATTCCGCCGACGCCGGCAGGTTCAGCCGGACGGTGACCGTCGATCCGGAATCGATCGAGCTTCGCTGCGGGCCGCAGGAACCCGACCTGTCCTGGTGAGGCGCCGCCGGTTGTCCGGCGGAGGGCGGCCACGCATTCAGCCCCGGCGGATGCCAAGATGTGGCGATGCTCATCGCGATACCACGCGAGTCTCAGCCCGGGGAGACGCGCGTCGCTGCCACACCGCAGACCGTCGGGCAGATCATCACGCTCGGATACTCGGTCGCGGTCGAATCCGGTGCGGGCGCAGCCTCGAGTTTCTCCGACGCCGCCTACGCCGAGGCCGGTGCCGATATCGTGTCGTCGGAACAGATCTGGTCGGCCGATGTGGTGCTGAAGGTCAACGCGCCGAACGACGACGAGATCGCGGCGGTGAAGGACGGCTCGACGCTGATCGGGCTGATCTCCCCCGCGCTGAAACCCGACCTCGTCGAGGCGTTGTCGACCCGCCCGATCACCGTGCTGGCCATGGATGCCGTACCGCGCATCTCCCGCGCCCAGTCGCTGGACGTGCTGTCGTCGATGGCCAACATCGCCGGTTACCGCGCGGTGGTGGAGGCGGCGCATGCCTTCGGCCGGTTCTTCACCGGCCAGGTGACCGCCGCGGGCAAGGTGCCGCCGGCCAAGGTGCTCGTGGTCGGCGCGGGTGTGGCGGGTCTGGCGGCGATCGGCGCCGCGGGCAGCCTCGGCGCGATCGTGCGGGCCACCGATCCACGCCCCGAGGTCGCCGACCAGGTCAAATCCCTCGGCGGTGAGTACCTGGCCGTCGACCCGGCGGCGGCCGAGGTGTCGGCCACGGGCTACGCCAAGGAGATGGGCGACGACTACAAGGTCCGCGAGGCGGCGCTGTACGCCGAGCAGTGCAAGGACGTCGACATCATCGTCACCACCGCGCTGATCCCGGGCCGGCCGGCCCCGCGGATCATCACCGCGGACATGGTGGCCTCGATGAAGCCGGGCAGCGTGATCGTCGACATGGCGGCCGCCAACGGAGGCAACGTCGAGGGCACCGTCAAGGATCAGGCGACCGTCACCGACAACGGGGTGACGATCATCGGGTACACCGACCTGGCCGGGCGGCTGCCCGCGACGGCCTCCCAGCTCTACGCCACCAACCTGGTCAACCTGCTCAAGCTGCTGACACCCGAGAAGGACGGGCAGCTCACGCTCGATTTCCAAGACGTGGTGCAGCGCTCGATCACCGTCGTGCGCGACGGCGAGATCACCTGGCCCCCGCCACCGGTGCAGGTGTCGGCGGCACCGGCCGCTGCAGCGGCCGCACCGGTCGAGGCGAAGCCGGCCAAACAGCCGATGTCGATGGGACGCCGGCTGGGAGTGACCTTCGCCGCGGCGGCCGCCCTGTTCGTCCTGATCGCGCTCTCCCCGGCCGCCCTGCAGGTCCACCTCACGGTGTTCGCCCTGGCCATCGTCATCGGTTACTACGTGATCGGTCACGTGCACCACGCCCTGCACACTCCGCTGATGTCGGTGACCAATGCGATCTCGGGCATCATCGTGGTCGGCGCTCTGCTGCAGATCGGGCACGGCGACCCCGCCATCACCGCGATCGCCACGGTCGCGATCCTGCTCGCCAGCATCAACGTCTTCGGTGGCTTCGCGGTGACGCGCCGCATGCTCGCCATGTTCTCCCGCAGCTAGTCCTGCGCCCCTGCTCGAGACACCTTTGACTGGAACGGATTCCATGTTCACGGTAGAGACTGCCGCAACATCCGCATACGTCGTCGCCGGCCTGCTGTTCATCCTGGCGCTGGCCGGATTGTCCAAGCACGAAACCTCGAAGGCGGGCAACACCTTCGGCATGGCCGGCATGGCGGTGGCGCTGGTCGCGACCGTCGCGCTGGCGCTGGACCACGACATCGAGCCGCTCGGCGTGGGGCTGCTGGTCGGCGCCATGGCCATCGGCGCGGCGATCGGTCTGTGGCGGGCGCGCGTGGTCGAGATGACCGGTATGCCCGAGCTGATCGCGCTGCTGCACAGCTTCGTCGGTCTGGCCGCGGTCCTGGTGGGCTGGAACGGCTACCTGCATGTCGAGGGCCAGCCCGACGGCGCCGAGGCCGCGCATCTGGCCGGCGAGGGCATGCTCGGCATCCATTCCGCCGAGGTGTTCGTCGGCGTCTTCATCGGCGCGGTGACCTTCACCGGCTCGATCGTGGCCAACCTGAAGCTCTCGGCGCGGATCAAGTCCGCACCGCTGATGCTGCCCGGCAAGAACATCCTCAACATCGGCGCACTGGTGCTGTTCGCGGTGTTCACGGTGTGGTTCGTCATCGACCCGCAGCTGTGGCTGCTCATCGTGGTCACGGTGCTGGCACTGCTGCTGGGCTGGCACCTGGTCGCCTCCATCGGCGGCGGCGACATGCCCGTCGTCGTCTCGATGCTCAACAGCTACTCCGGGTGGGCCGCCGCCGCGTCCGGCTTCCTGCTGAGCAACGACCTGTTGATCATCACCGGCGCGCTGGTGGGCTCTTCCGGTGCCTACCTGTCCTACATCATGTGCAAGGCGATGAACCGGTCGTTCATCTCCGTCATCGCCGGCGGGTTCGGTATCGAGGCGGGCCCGGCCGAGGACAAGGACTACGGCGAACACCGCGAGATCACCGCCGAAGGCGCCGCCGAACTACTCGGGTCCGCCGACACGGTGATCATCACCCCGGGCTACGGCATGGCGGTGGCCCAGGCCCAGTACGGCGTCGCCGACCTGACGCGCAAACTGCGCGAACGCGGCGTCGACGTGCGGTTCGGCATCCACCCCGTCGCGGGCCGGCTCCCCGGGCACATGAACGTGTTGCTGGCCGAGGCCAAGGTGCCCTACGACATCGTGCTCGAGATGGACGAGATCAACGACGACTTCGACGACACCGCAGTTGTTCTCGTCATCGGCGCCAACGACACAGTCAACCCCGCCGCCTCCGAGGATCCGGGCAGCCCGATCGCCGGGATGCCCGTGCTGACGGTGTGGAACGCCGACAACGTCATCGTGTTCAAACGGTCCATGGCCTCGGGCTACGCCGGCGTGCAGAACCCGTTGTTCTTCCGGGAGAACACCCAGATGCTGTTCGGAGACGCGCGCGACCGGGTGAACGACATCCTCGCAGCGCTGTAGTCCTCTGCGCGACTGCTCGGCGGAAAACTAGGATGTGCAACCATGCCGGTTGATCGTCTGCTGCCCTCCGACGAGGCGCGTGACCTGATCGCGCTGACCCGCGAGATCGGCGACAAGGTGCTCGACCCGATCGTCGATGCGCACGAGAAGGCGGAGCGCTACCCCGGCGGCGTGTTCGCCCAACTCGGTGCGGCGGGGTTGCTGAGCCTGCCGCAGCCCGAGGAGTGGGGTGGCGGCGGTCAGCCCTACGAGGTGTACCTGCAGGTGCTCGAGGAGATCGCGGCGCGGTGGGCCGCCGTCGCCGTGGCCGTGAGCGTGCACAGCCTGTCGTCGCACCCGCTGCTGGCCTTCGGCACCGACGAGCAGAAGCAGCGGTGGCTACCCGGCATGCTGTCGGGCTCGCAGATCGGCGCCTACAGCCTGTCGGAGCCCCAGGCGGGCTCGGATGCGGCGGCATTGCGTTGTGCCGCACAGCCTTCCGACGACGGCTACGTCATCACCGGCGAGAAGTCGTGGATCACCCACGGCGGCCTCGCCGACTTCTACACTCTGTTCGCGCGCACGGGCGAGGGGTCTCGCGGCATCAGCTGTTTCCTGATCCCCGGCGACCAACCGGGGCTGTCGTTCGGTAAGCCGGAGGAGAAGATGGGCCTGCACGCCGTGCCGACGACGTCGGCGTACTATGACCGCGCGCCCGTCGACGCCGACCGGCGCATCGGCGCCGACGGCCAGGGTCTGCAGATCGCGTTCTCCGCCCTGGACTCCGGGCGTCTCGGCATCGCGGCGGTGGCCGTCGGTCTGGCGCAGGCCGCACTCGACGAGGCCACGGCGTACGCCAACGAGCGAACGACGTTCGGCCGCAAGATCATCGACCACCAGGGGCTGGGGTTCCTGCTGGCCGATATGGCGGCCGCGGTGGTCAGCGCCCGCGCCACGTATCTGGACGCCGCGTGTCGACGTGATCGAGGCCTGCCGTATTCGACGCAGGCCAGCGTGGCGAAGCTGATCGCCACCGACGCGGCCATGAAGGTGACGACCGATGCGGTGCAGGTGTTGGGCGGCGTCGGGTACACCCGCGACTTCCGCGTCGAGCGCTACATGCGGGAGGCGAAGATCACCCAGATCTTCGAGGGCACCAATCAGATTCAGCGGCTGGTCATCTCGCGGTCGTTGACGGCCCGCTGAGGCGCCTTCCCCGGCGCGAGCAGACGCAGACTCGCACGATCAGGGGCCAAAACGTGCGATTTCATGTCTGCTCGCGGGAGATGGCTGCGATGGCGGTGACGTCGGCAGCGGTGGCCCGGCGGAGGGTGTGTGGATCCATCGTCCTATCGTGGCGGCATGGACTTCGCGATGTCGGCAAAGGCGCAGGACTACCACCAGCGACTCACCGATTTCATGGTCGAGTACGTGTTCCCCGCCGAAGCGGACTACCACCGTTACCGCGAGGAGGCCGGGCCGAAGGACCACACCGTCCCGCCGGTCGTCGAGGACCTCAAGAAGCTGGCCAAGGAACGCGGGCTGTGGAACCTGTTCCTGCCGTCGCTCTCCGGACTGTCCAACCTGGAGTACGCGCAGCTGGCCGAACTGTCCGGGTGGAGCATGGAGATCGCCCCGGAGGTGATCAACTGCGCCGCCCCCGACACCGGCAACATGGAGACTCTGCACCTGTTCGCCACCCAGGAGCAGCGCGCGCAGTGGCTCGAACCGCTGCTCAACGGTGACATCCGCAGTGCATTCGCCATGACCGAACCTGCGGTGGCCTCCAGCGATGCCCGCAACATCGAGACGACGATGCTGCGCGACGGCTCCGACTACGTCATCAACGGCCGCAAGTGGTGGATCACCGGCGCCGCCGATCCGCGCTGCAAGCTCCTGATCGTGATGGGCCGCACCAACCCGGACGCGGCCAGCCATCAGCAGCAGTCGATGATCCTGGTGCCCGCCGACACCCCGGGGATCGACATCCAGCGTTCACTGCCGGTGTTCGGCTGGCAGGACCAGCACGGTCACTGCGAGATCGTGTTCGACAACGTGCGGGTGCCCGTCGAGAATCTGCTCCACGAGGAGGGCAGCGGTTTCGCGATCGCACAGGCCCGGCTGGGCCCGGGTCGCATCCACCACTGCATGCGTGCACTCGGTGCCGCGGAGCGGGCGCTGGCGCTGATGGTCGATCGCGTGCAGAAGCGGGTGGCCTTCGGTAAGCCGTTGGCCGAGCAGGGTGTGGTGCGTGAGGCGATCGCCAAGTCCCGCAACGAGATCGACCAGGCGCGGCTGCTGTGCCACAAGGCGGCGTGGACCATCGACCAGCAGGGCAACAAAGCCGCCCACGTGCTGGTCTCCCAGATCAAGGCCGTCGCGCCCCAGGTGGCGTGCGACGTCATCGACCGCGCGATCCAGGTGCACGGTGGGGCCGGGGTGTCCGACGATTTCCCGCTGGCCCGGCTCTACGCCTGGCACCGCGCGATGCGGTTGTTCGACGGGCCCGACGAGGTGCACATGCGCACGATTGCGCGTGCGGAACTGGGCCGGGAGAAGTCGCCCTTCGTGGCAGCGGTGACCCGCTAGTGGCGTCAGCCGGTGGAGAACTGTCCGGGGCGTGGAACTTTCGCGATGTCTCGGAGCAGACCGGTATCGCCCCCGGCCGGTTCTTCCGGGCCAGTGAGCTGTCCCGGCTCGACGACGACGGCCGCGCCGCACTGACCGGGTTCGGCGTCACCGACGTCGCCGATCTGCGCACGCTGCGCGAACTCGAGCGGCACGGACCCGGGCTGGTGCCCGCCGGCGTGGCGATCCACCATCTGCCGTTCATCGAGACCGTCGCCTCGGACGGGGAAGCCCCGCACGAGTACGCGTTCCAGCGGATGATGACGGAGAAACCCGACGACGAGTCGGTCAGCGCCGCCGCCGCGCGGTACATGACCGAGGAGTACACCCGCATCGCGAGCGCCCCGCTGGCGCAGCGCGCCGTGCACCGGGTGGTGACGCTGCTGGGGTCGGAGCGTCAGGTGCTGGCACACTGCTTCGCGGGCAAGGACCGCACCGGTTTCACGATCGCGGTCGTGCTGGAGGCCGCCGGGGTGGACCGCGACGCAATCATGGCCGACTATCTGCGCAGCAACGACGCCGTACCGCAGCTTCGGGAGAGCATCCTGGCCACCGTGCGTGAACGGGCCGCGGAGGCGCCGGAGGTGTTGGAGCTGGCCGAAGCGCGGTTGACGGAGTCGGTGCTCGGTGTGCGCGAGGAGTATCTCGACGCGGCACGCCGCACCATCGTCGACGAGTTCGGCTCGGTCGACGGGTATCTGACCGCCGCGCGTGTCACGCCCGACGAGCTGACCCGCCTGCGGTCCGCCCTGCGCGGCTGATTGCGTAACGCCACGGCGCTCCGGAGCGCGGGTTTCCGCCACGGCGTTACGCAATGGGGATGTCGGTCCCCGTCGGCATGCTTCTGCCATGTCCGAGCCGTTCCTCGGCAGCGCGGCCCTGGCTGGCGGCACGCTCAGCCGCCACGCGCTGCGCACGCGTTACGTCGCTGTCCATCACGACGTCTACCTCGCCAGAGATGCCGAGCTCACCGCTGAAGTCCGCGCGAAGGCGGCGTGGTTGCGGACCCGGGGCCACGGTGTCCTCGCCGGCTTCAGTGCCGCAGCACTGCACGGTGCACGTTGGGTCGATCCCGGTCGGCCGGCGACCGTCATCGACACGAACAGGCGCCGGGCCCGCGGGATCGAGGTATGGGCAGACCTCATCGACGATGACGAAGTCTGCATTGTCGACGGTATGCAGGTCACGACGCCGCTGCGTACGGCTGTCGACCTGGCCCGCCGGTATCCGGTGGATACGGCGGTGGCGGCCATCGATGCGCTGGCCGGCGCGACGCGGCTCCGGGTCGACGAGATCGCGGCCGCGACACATCGGCCCGGGCGCCACGGTATGAGGCGTGCCCGTGAGGCCATCGCTCTCGTCGACCCTGGCGCGGAATCACCTCGAGAGACGTGGCTGCGGCTCGCCATCGTGCGCGCTGGATTCCCCCGTCCGGAAACGCAGGTACCAGTCTTCAACGAGTACGGCGTTCTGATCGGCGTGGTAGACCTCGGCTGGCGGGATCTCCGGATCGCCGTCGAATACGAGGGCAAGCATCACCGGATGAGCCGCGCCGTGTTCGACAAGGACATCCGCCGGATGGACGAGTTGCTCGAACAGGGGTGGGCCGTCCTCCGCATCACGGCGGCCGACACTGAGGCGACCGTGATTCGACGGCTGTCGGCCGCGTGGGACCAGCGGACGCCTGCAGCTTCGTAACGCCACGGCGCTCCCCAGTGCGGATTTTCGCCACAGCGTTACGCAAGCTACTGCGTCGCGTACACCCCGAACACCCACGCGACCGTCGCGAGCAGCGCCCCGGCCAGCTCGACACCCATCGAGAGCGCGACGCCCTTGACCGCGTGCACCGTCGACGCCCACGCCACCCGCTGGTCGTGGCGGACGCCGAGCTCGGCCAGGTACACCCCGCCGACGAAGCCGATCACCAGGCCGAGCACCGGGATCACGAAGAATCCGATCACCCCCAGCACACCACCGACGACCAGGCTCATGGTGCGGACATCGGCCGCGCGCATCCGGCGCATCGGCCACAGGTACTTGATCAGCAGTGACGCCCCGAGGAGCGCGGTGACGACACCGAGCGTCACCCAGGCGGCGGCGTTGTGCTCGACGAGCGCCCACACCGCGATCGCGCCGAACACCAGCAGGGTGCCGGGCAGCAGGGGCACCACGATGCCCACCATGCCGACGGCGATCGCCAGGGCGACCAGGAGAATGCCACCGGCGCTCACGGGCGTTGTCCGCGCACCCAGTGGAGGAAACCGTTGGTGGTGGTCCGGACGCCGGTCAGCCCGAGCGATTCGAACATGTCGCCGAGCTCGTCCTCGGTGAACCACCGCGCTCCCCCGCGGGTCAGGATCTCCAGCGACTTCGCCGGCCCCGGGGTGGGCACCATGATGGCGATGCGACGGCCCGGACGAAGCACTCGCACCATTTCCGACAGTGCCGCAACCGGATCCGGAATCAGTTGGAACACCGCCAGTGAGGTTGCCGCGTCGAAGGTCTCGTCGCGGAACGGCAACCGCTGTGCATCGGCGCGCAGGAAACCGACCTGCGGGCCGGCCTCGGCACGCACCGCGCGAGCCAGCATCGGCTCGGAGATGTCGACGCCCAGCGCCAGGCCGTCCGGACCCGCGGCGCGGGCCAGCGCCGCGGTGATGTTGCCGGGGCCGCAGCCGACGTCGAGAGCAGTCCCACCGGCCGGGATGCGCAGCCAGTCGATCGGCGGCCGCGAGGCCGCGATCAGCCGGCGGTTCAGCAGCTGGGCATGGTCGTACAACATGGATCCGACGGGCGATGCCCATGCCTTCTGGATGAAGCCGGTGTTCTTCGGCGTGCCCGTGTCCGCCGTGAGCAGGTCGAGGTAGCCGTTGCCGACGTCGGGGTCGTCGGGCGGATCGGTGAGCAGGTCCAGCGCCCGTCGCAGCGCTTCGTTCGCACTATCGGTCACGTTTCCACGCTACGCACCCAGTTGGTCGGCGAGGTCACCGAAGTCCGACGCGACGAGGTCGAACTCGTCGTCGCGCACCGTCGGCAACTCCTGCCCGGGCCCGTGCTCTGAGGGCCGCGCCACATAGCCGGTGCGAAGTCCCGCATCCCGCGCGGCACGCAGATCCGACGGATGGGCGGCGACGAGCATCAGCTCGCCGGGCGCGACGTCGAGCAGTCCCGCACAGCCGAGGTACGCCTCGGGATCCGGTTTGTAATGGCCGAACAGTTCGGCCGAGATCACGCAGTCCCAGGGCAGCCCGGCGTGTTTGGCCATGTTCGTCAGCAACGACACGTTGCCGTTGGACAGCGTGGTGATGACGTAGCGCCGCTTGAGCCGGGTGAGGCCCGCGACGCTGTCCGGCCACGGGTCCAGCCGGTGCCACGCCCGGTTGAGCTCGTCGACGTCCTCGTCACTGACCGAGATCCGCTGTGCCGCAAGCAGTTCGACGAGGATCATCCGGTGCAGATCGTCGATCTTGGTCCACGGCATCTCACCGCGGCGGACCCGGTCCATCGCGGGCGCGTATCCGGCCCGCCACGCGTCGGCGAACCCCGGCCAGTCGGCGGACACACCGTGGCGCGCCCCGAACTGCTCGAGTTCGGCGATGACGCTGGACCGCCAGTCGACGACGGTCCCGAAGACGTCGAATGCCAGCGCGCGGATCGTCACGGTACTAGGACCAGCTTTCCCTTGATCTCACCGTCGGCGAGTGCCTGCAGCGCCGCCCGCCCCTCGGCCAGCGGGTACCGCACCGGCGGCGGCGGGCGCAGACCCGCTTCGACCAGTTTGGACAGCCCGAACCCGAACACCGACTGGGCGCCGGGCGTGCGGTTGACGAACTCACCCCACCCGACGCCGACGATCGAGACGTTGCGCAGCAGCAGCCGATTCACCTTCACCGTCGGGATCCCGCCCGCGGCGAAACCGATGACGAGCAGCCGCCCTTCGGTCGCCAGCGCCCGCACCGCGTCGTCGAACGCCTCCCCGCCCACCGGGTCGACGACGAGGTCGACGCCGCGGCCGCCGGTCGCATCCTTCACCGCCTGCAGCCAGCCGTCGGTCAGGGGCAGCACCACGTCGGCGCCCAGTGATTCGACGAATTCGACCGCCTGCGGCCGGTGCACCATCGCGACGACGCGCGCCCCCATCGCCTTGGCGATCTGCACCGCGGCCGTGCCGACACCGCCGGCCGAGCCAAGCACCAGTACCGTCTCGCCCGGGCGCAGCGCACCGCGGCGGGCCAGCGCGAAGTACATCGTGTAGTAGTTGCCCAGCAGCGCGGCGGCCGACGCATCGTCGACGCCGGCGGGGGTCGGCACCACGCCGTCGGGCGCAACGGCCACCTGCTCGGCGTACCCGCCCAGCATGGTGAATGCCGAAACCCGCTGCCCCGCAGTGAACTCCGAATCCTCGGGGGCGGACCGGACGACGCCGGCCACCTCCATGCCCGGAATGAACGGCGGGTCCAGCTTCAGCTGGTACTCGCCGCGCAGCAGCAGCAGGTCCGGGAAGCACACACCGGCCGCACCGACGTCGATGACCACCGCTTCACCCGCGACGGGATCATCGACGTCGGTGTACACCAGGCCGGAGGGCCCCGAAAGCTCCTGCGCGAGAAGCGCTTTCATCCGAGCTTGAAACTGGCCTGCTGCGCGGCCGACAGGTCGGTGATCTCGCCCCACTTGGCGGCGACGTCGTCGAGGGTCGGCACCCCTTCGGTGAACGTCACACCGTCGTTCTGGAACAGCGCGGTGCGCTGCACCTTTCCGCCGCCGACGATGAACACCGAATCGGTGTCGGAGAGTTCCTCGGTCATCAGGTAGGCCACGATCGGCGCCACGTATTCCGGGGTCAGCTTCTCGAAGACCTCCGGCGGCAGGATGTCCTGCGTCATCCGGGTCGCCGCGATCGGCGCGACCGCGTTGGTCTTGATGTTGTACTTCGCGCCCTCCTGGGCGAGCGTGTTGATCAGGCCGACGAGGCCGAGTTTGGCGGCGCCGTAGTTGGCCTGGCCGAAGTTGCCGAACAGCCCGCTGGTCGAGGTGGCGACCACGACACGGCCGAAGCTCTGCTCGCGGAAGTGCGGCCACGCGGCGCGGATGACGTTGAAGCCGCCGTACAGGTGGACCTTGAGGACGGCGTCCCAGTTCTCGTACGTCATCTTGTGGAAGGTGCCGTCGCGCAGGATGCCCGCGTTGCTGACGACGCCGTCGACCTTGCCGAACTCGTCGATCGCGGTCTTGATGATGTTCGCCGCGCCTTCGGGTTCGGCGACCGAGTCGTAGTTGGCGACCGCCCGGCCGCCCGCATCCTTGATGTCGTTGACCACCTGGTCGGCCATCGCCGAGCCGGCGCCGGTGCCGTCACGCGCGCCGCCGAGGTCGTTGACCACCACACTGGCGCCTTCGCGGGCCAGCATCAGCGCGTACTCGCGCCCCAGCCCTCCGCCTGCTCCGGTGACGACGACGACGCGATCCTGCACTCCTGGCATGGGTTTCCTTTCAAGTTTTTGCGATTTCGGCGTGCTCAGTTGCGCCCACCGCGACCAACCACGCCGAAATCGCTAAAAGAGGCGACGAGCGAGCTTCCAAGCCTTTTCTGTATACGGGGGATAGATGAAGGCGCCGACGTCGGGTCGGGTCGGTTTGGTCATCACGGCCTTCTTGTGGCTGAACGTCTCGAAGCCGAACCTGCCGTGGTAGGCCCCCATCCCGGACGGGCCGACGCCGCCGAACGGCAGCTTGCTGGTGGCGAAGTGGAACAGCAGGTGGTTGACCACCATGCCGCCGGCGGATACGTCCTTGACCACCCGCTCCCGGACGCTCTTGGACTTGGTGAACAGGTACGCCGCCAGCGGCTTTGGGCGCGCGTTGACGAAAGTGATTGCCTCGTCGAGGGATTGGACGGTGACGATCGGCAGGATCGGCCCGAATATCTCGTCGGTCATCAGCGGTTCTGCGGGATCCGGGTCGACGACGACAGTGGGCTGGATGCTGATCTTCGACGGGTCGGAGCCGCCGCCGATCACGACGTCGCCCTTGGTGGCGGCCAGCGCGGTGGTGAGGCGCCCGAAGTGCCGCTCGTTGACGATGCGCCTGCCGTCGGGGTTCTCCGACTCGAACGTGGTGACGGCGTCCTTGATCTTGTCGACCAGCTGGTCGCGGATCGTCACGTCGGCCAGCACGTAGTCGGGTGCGATGCAGACCTGCCCTGAATTGAGGAGTTTGGTCCACGCGATGCGCTTGGCGGCGACGTCGATGTCCGCGTCGGCGGTGACGATCACCGGGCTCTTGCCGCCGAGCTCCAGCGTCACAGGCGTCAGATGCGGTGCGGCCCCCTCGTAGACCTTGCGCCCGATCTCCGTCCCGCCGGTGTACAGCACGTAGTCGAAGCCCTGAGCGATGAGTTCCTGGCTGACCGATCCGTCCCCCTCGATCACCGCGATCGCCTCGGCGTCCAGGTACTTCGGCACCAGTTCGGCCATCAGCGCTGAGGAGGCCGGTGCGACCTCCGACGGTTTGAGCACCATGGTGTTGCCCGCGGCGATGGCGCCGACGGCGGGCCCCAGCGTGAGGGCGAAGGGGAAGTTCCACGCGCCGATGACCAGCACCGTGCCGAACGGTTCGTACTCGACCCACCCGAGCCCGGGCAGCTGCGACAACTCGAGCATCCGGTAGCGCCGCCGCGTCCACTTGCGCACGTTCTTCGCGGCGTCTCTGGCCTCACCGGCGACGGTGGCGATATCGGCCAACCACGCCTCGAAGGGTTTGCGGCCGAGGTCCTGCTCGAGCGCGGCGGCGATGGCCGTTTCGTTGTCCACCATCAACCGTTCCAGCGCGCGCAACTGGCGTTGGCGCCACTCCAGCGAGCGGGTGCGGCCCGTCGCGAAGGTCCGGCGCAGCCGGGCAACGGTCGCGGGGATGTCAGTCGTGAGGCTGGGTGCCGCGGCGGAATCGGTGGTCATGGCTGGTCCTTCCTGACCGGAATGACCCGATACTAATCAACCGGTTGGCCCGCCTAGAAGGGCTCCGCGGCGCTACGCGACTTTCTCGGCGGTCACCAGCAGAGCGTGCGCGGTATACGACGGTGCGTCGCCGCGGCGACCCGCCAGTTCGGGCAGATGGCGGGCCTCGACGGCGTCGGTCCACCAGCCCTTCGCCGTCAGCCAGCCCTGCGGATCCGACCGTCCCGCGCACACGCCGAGCACGTCGTCGAACGCCAGCAGGCTGCCCGCCGCGCTGAGCCCGTCGATCTCGGTGATCAACGCGTCCTGGGTGGTGTCCGGCAGCGGGAGCAGGCCCTCCGCCAGCCACGCCGTCGGCTCGTTGTGGTTGAAGCCGGACTCCCACAGCCTCGTCGGCCACGGCGCATCGCCTTCCACACCGACCGGATGCCAGGCCGCCGCGGGGCGGACGCCGTGCGCGGCCAGCGCGTTCTCCTTGTACTGCAACACCGTCGGCTGGTCGATCTCGAAGACCGTCATACCGCCCGGCCACGGCAGCCGGAACGCCCGCGTATCCAGGCCGGCCGCCAGCACGACGCACTGACGGATGCCCGCGGCGGCGGCGTCGGCGAGGTAGGCGTCGAAGAACCTGCTGCGCATCGCGTGGTAGTCGGCGATCTGGTGGTGGGCGTCGGCGAGGGCGGGCACCTGGTCGATGAGCTCCGCCGACCGCGTGAGCACCTCGACGACCTTCGGCGGGCCGAGCAGCACCGTGGCCAGCGGATCGTCACATCCGGTGACGCTCGCGACGGCCGCCGCGCTGAGCACCTCGGGGCCGACCCGGGTGGCGATGCTCGCCCCCGCGCCCTGCTTCCTCACGCGAGCCTCTCGGCGGTGACGAAGGTCGAGAACGCCCGGTCGAGGTCGGCGGCGTCGGTCATTTCCGCGGGCAGCGCCCACCGGTCCAGCCGGCGCATCTCCTGCGGGGAGTTGACCGCGGTGGCCGCCCATCCGTGGGCGTCGAGCCAGTCGGCGACCTCGGCGCGGTCGGGGTCTTCGTACATGAGCTGTGCGATGTCGAGCGTCGCGGTCATGTCGAACTTCTCGGCGATGCGCTCGAACCGCTCCCGCATCTCCTGTCGGCGGTCCTCGGCCTGCACGCCCGCGGTTTCGGCGGCGACGCGGCTGCCGGGTGCGCTGAGCTCGGTGATCTGCTCGAACAGCCGGTCCTGGGCGCCGGCGGGCAGATACATCAGCAGCCCCTCGGCCAGCCATGCGGTCGGCTGGGCGGGGTCGAACCCCGCGTCGCGCAGTGCCGCAGGCCAGTCGTAGCGCAGGTCCATCGGCACCTCGCGGCGGGCGGCGACGGGTTGGACGCCGTGCTCGGTCAGCGTGGCGGCCTTGTATTCGAGGACCTTGGGCTGGTCGATCTCGTAGACCGTGGTGCCCGACGGCCAGTCGAGGCGGTACGCCCGGGAGTCCAGCCCGGAGGCCAGGATGACGATCTGCCGGAGGCCGGCCTTGCTGGCGGCGGCGAAGAACGCGTCAAAGAAGTGTGTGCGCACCGCCTGATAGCTGTTCATGTGCTCGAAGATGGCGGCGGCCTCGGCGTCCACCTCGCCGACCTTCGAGACGAAGTCCGCATCGAGCACCGACTCCCAGATGCCGGTCCCGGCGCCGCTGACGAGCAGCCGGGCGTACGGATCCCGGATGAGGGCGTTCTCGCGTTCGGTCTCGGCGGCGCGCGAGGCGGCGACCATCACCGCGGTCGACCCCACACTGGTCGCGATGTCCCAGGTGTCGTCGTCGGTCCGAAGAGAGCTCATCGGGGATCCTTTCGCCGCACACGAGGGGGCGTTCGGTCAACAAACGTTTGCTGAACCCAATGCTATCGAAATAGCTTAGCCAAGCTATCTGGTTGTGTCCGATCTCACCCGGCTCAGTCGGCCAGCTGCCAGAGTTTGTTGGCCATCAGCAACTCGAACTTCTCGACGATGACGGCCAACTCCTGCTGACCGCCGACATACCCGGCGTAGAAGCCCATCCCCCACATGACCGCGACCAGCATCTCGACGATCGACGCAATGTCGGTGTCGGTCCGGAGTTCCCCGTTCTCGATGGCCTCGTTGACCGCCCACGACACGAATGACCGCGACATGCGCAACGCGTCGTGTTCGTCGCTGCGCAGGTCGGGATGCCGTTGCGATTCCAGGACCGAGGTGACGAGAAACGCGGCGGCCGAACGGTCTTCGGATTCGGCGTGCATGGCGGCGGAGAAAAACGCGGACAACCGTCCCAAAAGAGTGGTCTCACCGTGAGCCCGCTCCATGCCCGCGCTAACAACCCACGCATTCGTCTGCTCGACGACCTCGCGGTACAGCACACGCTTACTCGCGAAGTAGTGATTGATCGCCGGACGCGTCAGATCCGCCCGAATGGCGATCGCCTGGAAAGTCGCAGCGTCGTAACCGAGTTCGCTGAAGACTTCTCTCGCAGCACGCAGAATGCGCTCGCGTGTCTCTGCGGCCTTCGCTGCGGGGGGACGTCCCGGCCCTCGGCTGGCAGTATGCGGCACAGTCAAATTGTGCCATAACTAACGTTGGGCCCCCGCACGTGGTTCGCGCCGCGAGCCCGCGAATTCATTTCCAGCAAATCGGGGCGGCGAGCCAAACAGGGGCATGGCGCCCAAAAACAGAATCAGGAACTATCGTGTCGTCCCATGGGGGCCGTGGTGACGCGCGAGGCGTACTTCGAAACGGGCCTGGCCGTACTCGCCGACCAGGGCTACGGCGGGCTCAAGCTGGCCGAGGTGTGCCACCGTCTCGGGGTCACGACCGGGTCGTTCTACCACTACTTCGCGAACTGGTCGACCTACACCAGGGAGCTCGTCGACTACTGGCGTCAGCAGGCCGTGACGCAGATCGTGGAGGCGGTCCGCGCGGAGGACAACCCCCACCGCCGCGTCGAGATCCTCATCCAGGAGGCGCTCGCCCTCCCGCACGGCGCCGAGGCGGCGATCCGGGTGTGGAGTTCGATCGACCCGGACGTCTACGCCGTTCAGGCGGCGGTCGACCGCCAGCGTTATGACATAGCGCGCGAATCGTCGCTGGAGGTCCTGGGTGACGCACGGCAGGCGGAGGTCTTCGCGGCCTGGTGCATCTACCTCCTCGTCGGGTACGAGCAGGCCACCATCCCCGCGGATCCGGTCGGGCTGAGCTGGATCGCCGCCGAAATCCTGCATGCGCTGGACTCCGGTCGCTTCAGCACGCTGTCCGACAGCCACTGACCGTCACCCGCCGGTCTACCATCGGCGATCATGCTGACCCCGGCTGTCCTGTGGCGCCGGGCGGCCGACCGGATCCAGCGCCGCGACCCCGAACGGGACGCACTGCGCCGCGCCGCGCGCGCTGCCATCGTGCTGCCGGTCGCCGCGGCGGCGAGTTTTGCTCTCGCCGGCGGCTCGCAGGCGCCGATGTTCACGATCTTCGGTTCGGTGGCGCTGCTGATCCTCGCAGACTTCCCCGGTAACCGGCCGGCGCGCGCGCTCGCCTACGCCGGTCTGGGGTTCAACGGCGCGGTGCTGATCACCCTCGGCACCCTGACCGCGCCGCACCCCTGGATCGCGGTGGCGCTGATGTTCGTGCTCGGTGTGGCGGTGATGTTCTCCGGGGTGCTCAGCGAGGTCGTGGCCGCCGGCCAGCGGGCCACGCTGCTGACGTTCGTGTTGCCGGCCTGCACCGCACCGGGCCCGATCGACGAGCGACTCACCGGATGGCTCATCGCACTGGTGGTGTGCGTGCCCGCCGCGCTCTTCCTGTTCCCACCCCGCCACCACGACGACCTGCGCCGCCACGCCGCGAAGGTATGCCGTTCCCTCGCAGACTGTCTCGAGGGCGAGGCGTCGACCAGAGACGTCAACCGGGCGATGAACGCGCTCTGGGAGAATTTCGTCAACACCGACTTCCGGCCCGTGGCGCTGACGGCGGGGAGCCGGGCGCTGGTCCGGGTGGTCGACGACCTCGGCTGGCTTTCCGACCGCGTCACCGACGACACCGGCGCGCTGCTCGGTGACATGAAACCGCCGATCGTGCGGGTGCTGCGCGATGCCGCGGCCGTGCTGCGGATGCCGGACCGCCAAGCGCGGGCCGCCCGCAACGCCGGGCTGGACGCCGGGCTGAGCGAGCTTCGGGAGGTGGCGCACGGCCGCTACCGCGAGGACATCGAGCAGATCCTCGTGGTGCCCGACGACGACACCGCGGTCGCGGTCGCCCGCACCCTGCTGGGGCGCCGCACCTTCTCGGCGACGGTCGGGGTGACCGGGCGGATCATCCGCAATGCCGCCCTCGCCGATGCGCGGCCGGTGTGGGCCCGGGTGCTCGGACGACGGCTTCCCCAAACGGGGGCGGCGGACTGGATAATGCCCGAGACCACCGCCGTCGCGGCGATCACCAAGGGTTTCGTCGCCACCCGCGCGGTCGTGCTGCGCAACAGCGTGCGCACCGGCCTCGGCCTCGCCCTCGCGGTGACCGTCACCCACGTCTTCCCGATCGAACACGGCTTCTGGGTGGTGCTGGGCGCGATGTCGGTGCTGCGCAGCAGCGCGTTGACCACCGGAACCCGGGTCGTGCGCGCGGTGGCGGGCACCTCGATCGGCTTCCTGCTCGGGGTGGCGCTCATCGAGGTCGTCGGCGTGCAACCGGCGGTGATGTGGGTGCTGCTGCCGGTGGTGGCGTTCGGCTCGGCGTACGTCCCCGAGATCGCCTCGTTCATCGCCGGTCAGGCGGCGTTCACGATGATGGTGCTGATCATCTTCAACGTCATCCAGCCGACGGGCTGGGCGGTGGGGTTGATCCGGGTCGAAGACGTCGTGCTCGGGGCGTTGGTCGGCGCGACGGTGTCGCTGCTGCTGTGGCCGCGCGGCGCGTCGGCGACGGTGTCGGCCGCGGTGCACGAGGCCTGCGCCGTAGGTGCGGCGTTCCTGCAGGCGGCGGTACTGCGGGTCACCCGCGGTTCGTCGGAGGAGGCCGCCGACCGGGTGACCGCTCTCAGCCATTCCGCTCTTCAGGCATCCAGGACCCTCGATGATGCTGTGCGCCAGTACCTTTCGGAGAACGGCGGGCAGACCGACGTGCGGGCCCCTGTGGTGCGTGCGGCCAACCGCGCAGTCCGGTTACGCGCCGCGGCCGAACTGATCGCCGACGTCGTGCCGCCGCCGCTGGATGTGTACCCGCAGACCCGCCGGGTGCTCGAAGCGCATGCGGATCTGGTCTGCCGCCGGCTGCTCGGACCGGCGCAGGACCCCACGGATACGCCCGCTCCGCCGATCAGCGACGACTTCGCGCTGGCGCTGCGCGCCGAGGCCGGTGACGACGACCTCGCCGTCTCCGCGGCGCTACCGCTGGTCGCCGTCGCGGCCAACCTCGGTGAGCTGGAACTGCTGTACCCGCGCGCCGAACAGGTCCTGCCCGTCCCGTGATGGCTCAGCGGCCGCTGGTATGCGGCATCAGAGCGCCGGGAGGGATGGCGCCGAACTTTCCGGCCTGATAGTCCTCGACGGCCTGAATGAGCTCGGACTTGGAGTTCATCACGAAGGGTCCGTAGTGGAAAACCGGCTCGCGCCCTCGCCTTCGTAGCCGCGGGGGCCAGTGGTGATGGAACGCACGGGACGGACGGTGTCCGACGGCGCGGGCGCCGTCATGCGGGGCAGGGTCAGGGTGTCGGCGGTGACGGCAGGCATGCCGGCAGTAACCGGACCGCGGTCCGAATGATTCCCGCGGGTACCCGGACCGGAGGGAAAGGAGGCATTGATGCCCGAGGTGAGTGAATCCGCGACATGGCAGGTCGTCACGGCGAAACTGTACGACCGTGGTGACCCCGCCAACGGTGCGGAGGAGACGTCGATCGCCGAAGGACCCGAAGACGAGACCCGCCGGGTATACGCCGACACGGTCGCCCAGGCCGCCGACCGGGGCTACCAGTACGTGACGTTGCGGCACAACGGCGAGGACGTGGAGTCCTGGCCTCAGCGAACGGGCTGGACCGTCTAAGTCGGATGCGGATCACCACCTGCGGACTAGGAGAGGACGGCCGCGGCGGCGGTGCGCGCCTCCGCCGGACCGGCACTCGCCAGCACTGCGGCCGCGGCGTCCCGGCACTGGGTGAGCGTGACCTGAGCGAGCTTCGCGCCGACGCCTGTGACGGCTGCCGCCGCAGCTGACAACGACGTGATGCCCAGCCCGACCAGCACGCAGGCGAGCAGCGGATCGGCCGCGGCCTCACCGCACACACCGACCGGTTTACCGGCCGCCGCGCCCGCTCGGGCCACCATCGCGACCAACGCCAGCACCGCAGGCTGCCACGGGTCGGTGAGGGCGGCGAGATCGGCGGACATCCGATCGGCGGCCATCGTGTACTGGGCGAGATCGTTGGTGCCGATGGACAGGAATTCGACGTGCTCGAGGATCCGGTCGGCCAACAGCGCGGCGGCGGGCACCTCGATCATCACACCGGGGGTCAGCCCGTGGGCGCGTACGGCGGCGGCGAACTCCCGTGCCTCGTCGGCGGTGGCGATCATCGGCGCCATCACCCACGGCTGGTTTCCGGTGGCGTCGGCGGCGGCGGCGATACCCGCCAGCTGCCGGTCGAGCAGGCCGGGATTGCCTCGGGCCATGCGGATCCCGCGCACGCCGAGCGCCGGGTTGGGTTCCTCGGGCTGGCGGGCGAAACCGAGCGGCTTGTCGGATCCGGCATCGAGGGTGCGGATCACCACCTTGTGCGCGGGGAAGGCCTCGAGCACCTCGCGGTAGATCTGCGCCTGTTCGGCCACCGACGGTTCGTCGTCGCGGTCGAGGAAGCACAGTTCGGTGCGGAACAGGCCCACGCCTTCGGCAGGCGTCTGCCGTGCCGCGCGCGCCGCCGTGCCGTCCGCGATGTTGGCCAGGATCGCCACCGGATGCCCGTCGGCCGTGACGCCCGGTCCGCTCCAGTGCGCCGTCTGTTCCGCCGCCTGCCGCGCGGCGGCGACGGCATCCGCCGCGGCAGCCGGTTCGGGCGCGACGGCCACGGTCCCGGCGGTGCCGTCGATCAGCACCATCGCGCCCGCGGGAACCTCATCGAGATCGCCGACGGCGACCACACACGGGATGCCCAACTGGCGGGCGATGATCGCGGTGTGACTGGTCGGCCCGCCCGCCGACGTCGCGAGGCCGACGACGAGCGCCGGGTCGAGACCGGCGGTGTCGGCGGGCGCGAGATCCTTCGCGCACAGGATCGACGGGACGTCCGGGAGTGGGAGGCCGGGTTCGGGCAGCCCGCGGAGTACGGCGATCACGCGATCGCGGATGTCGTGCAGGTCGGTGACCCGCTCGGCCATCAGACCGCCCATTGTCGTGAAGAGGTCGGCGAACTGTGCGACGGCCTCGCGCACCGCGCGCTCGGCGGGCATCCCGCCCGCGATGAGCTTCTCGGCCGCCCCGAGCCAGGCACGGTCCTGGGCGAGGGTGGCGGTCGCGGACAGCACCTCCCCGGCGGCGCCCGTAGTGCGGGCGGCACGGTCGCGCAGGCGGTCGGTGACGGCGGTGACCGCCGCCCTGAACCGGTCCGACTCGGCTGCCGGATCGGCCGGTGTGGCCGCCGGGTCGTCGTCCGTCGGCGCCGGGCCGGGCCGGACCACCGGGCCGTACCGGACGCCGGCGACGACGGGCACCCCGTGCAGCACCGTGCCGGAGGGGTGGGCTTGGGGTCGTGTGCTCATGTGATACAGATTACATAAAACCATTGACAACACAACACAAACGGGCGTAGAACCAAACAGAACCAAAGATCGCGGTTCTCAAACCCACAAAGTCGGTTCTCAAACCCATAAAGTCGGAGCCCTATGTACGCCGAAGAACGGCAGCAGGCCATCGCCTCGCTGGTGATGCAGAAGGGGCGCGCCTCGGTGGCCGAACTCGCCGAGACCTACGACGTCACGACGGAGACCGTCCGGCGCGACCTGGCGACCCTCGACCGCGCAGGCGTGTTGCGCCGCGTACACGGCGGCGCCGTCCCCGCCCGAGCGCTGCACGCCGTCGAGGCGGGGTTCAGCGAACGCGACGCCACCCGGGCCGACCACAAGGATGCGATCGCCGCCGCGGCGGTCGACTATTTTCCCGCGAGCGGTGCCAGCGTGCTCATCGACGCCGGCACCACCACCGCGCGGATCGCCGCGCAACTGCCCACCGACCGCGACCTCGTGGTGGTGACGAACTCCGTTCCCATCGCCGCCCGCCTGGCCGGTGTGCCCTCGGTGCGCCTGCAACTGCTCGGCGGCCGGGTGCGCGGATTGACCCAGGCCGCCGTCGGCGAACAGGCGCTGTCCGCCCTCGACGACCTGCGGGTGGACGTGGCGTTCATGGGCACCAACGGCATCAGCCTCCGGCACGGCCTGTCCACCCCGGACGGTGAGGAAGCCGCCGTGAAGCGGGCGATGGTCCGGGCGGCCAACTACGTCGTCGCGGCCGCCGATTCGTCGAAGGCCGGCCGCGAGGAGTTCGTCAGCTTCGCACCGATCGACTGCGTCGACACCCTGATCACCGACAGCGAGATCGACGCGACGTTCCGCGACCGCCTGGTCGGGCGGGGCGTGGAGGTGATGCTGGCATGATCGTCACGGTCACCCCCAACCCCAGCATCGACCGCACCGTCACGCTGCCCACCCCATTGACGCGCGGTGCGGTGCAACGGATCTCGTCGGTCACCAACGAACCCGGAGGCAAGGGCGTCAACGTCGCCCGCGTGCTGAGCCAAGCGGGGACGGACGTCATGGCGCTGCTGCCCGCCGCGGCCGGTGACCCGCTGATCGCCGCACTGCGCTCGACCGGCGTGCCGCTCCGCGCCGTCCCGGTGGCCGAACCGGTGCGAACCAACCTGGCGATCACCGAATCCGACGGCACCACAACCAAACTCAACGAGCCCGGGGCGATGCTGGACGCCGTCGCCCGCGAGGCGCTGACCCGCTCGATCGTCGACACCGCCGCCCATGCCGCGTGGGTGGTGATGTCCGGATCACTTCCGCCGGGACTGCCGGACAGTTGGTATGCCGACGTCGTCGCGCTCTTGGCGCCGCTTCCGTGCCGCGTGGCGGTGGACACCTCCGAAGGTCCGCTGACCGCGCTCGCCGCGGCGTTCGACCACGCCGCGCCGGACCTGATCAAACCGAACGCCGAGGAGCTGGCCGGCCTGGTGGGCGGGTCGGCCGAAAACCTGGAAAACTCAGTGGCGCAAGGCGATCCCGAGCCCGTCGTCGCTGCTGCCCGGCAACTCATCGACCGTGGCGTCGGCACGGTACTCGCGACGCTGGGCGCTTCGGGCGCAGTACTGGTCGACACGACCGGGGCCTGGCTCGCCCTCCCGCCGCCGACCGTGGCGCGCAGCACCGTCGGCGCCGGTGACTCGGCGCTGGCCGGGTACGTCCGGGCGGCCGTCGGCGGCGCAGCACCACCCCACCGCCTGCGCATGGCCGTGGCATACGGTTCGGCCGCCGCGGCCCTGCCCGGCTCCGCCCTGCCGACGCCGGCGCAACTCGATCTGGACGGCGTCACCGTCACCCCCATCCATCCGTCCGTCACCCCGGCGCCTGCCACCTCCTGACACCGACCGAAAGATCAGTCATGTCCACACCCGCCGCATCACCGATCATCACCACCGACCTCGTGGTGCTCGACGCCGCCGTCGAAGGCGGGAAGGCCGCCGTGATCGGGCAACTCACCGACCACCTCGCCGCCGCCGGCCGCACCGCCGATCCCCGCGGTCTGGCGCGCGCAGCGCTGGCTCGTGAGGAGCAGTCGGCGACCGGGCTGCCCGGGGGTATCGCGATCCCGCACTGCCGGTCGCCCTACGTCGACACCGCGACCATCGGTTTCGCCCGGCTGAAGCCCGGTGTGGACTTCGGCGCCCCGGACGGACCCGCGGATCTGGTGTTCCTGATCGCCGCGCCGGAGTCCGGCGGCGCCGAACACATGAAGCTGCTGTCCAGCCTGGCGCGCGCCCTGGTCCGCAAGGACTTCGTCGCCTCCCTGCGCGCGGCCGCCACGCCCGAGGAGGTGGTGGCGCTGGTCGACGGCGTCGTCAACCCGCAGGCCGCGCCGCCGCCCGCACCTGCCACCACCGCACCCGCCAAGCAGCGCTCCCTGGTCGCGGTCACCGCCTGCCCGACCGGGATCGCGCACACCTACATGGCGGCCGACTCGCTGGTGGCCGCCGCGAAGAAGGCCGGCGTCACACTGCACGTCGAGACCCAGGGATCGTCGGGCAGTACGCCGCTGGCCCCGGCGACGATCGACGAAGCCGACGCCGTCATCTTCGCCACCGACGTCGGGGTGAAGGACCGGGCGCGCTTCGCGGGTAAGCCCGTGATCGCCTCCGGCGTGAAGCGGGCCATCAACGAACCGGACCGGATGGTCGCCGACGCGCTGGCCGCCGCCGACGATCCGAACCCCGCCCGCGTGGAGGGAGCCGCCGCGGGGACACCGGCCGCCGCCGCCCCGTCGGGAGACGTCGGCTGGGGCACACGCACCCGCCAGATCCTGCTCACCGGCGTGAGCTACATGATCCCGTTCGTCGCCGCGGGCGGTCTGCTGATCGCGCTGGGCTTCCTGTTCGCCGGCTACGACATCGCGAATACGCCTGACGGACAGACGGATTCGCTCGGGATGATCATCGCCACCGGGAACTCGCTGACCGACCTGCCGTCCGGCGGGCTGATCGAGTACCTCGGTGCGGTGCTGTTCACGATCGGCAACCTGGCCTTCTTCTTCCTGGTGCCCGCGCTGGCCGGCTACATCGCGTTCGCGATCGCGGACCGGCCCGGTATCGCACCCGGGTTCGTCGCCGGCTACATCGCCACCACCGTCGGCGCCGGCTTCATCGGCGGTATCGTCGGCGGCCTGATCGCCGGCTTCGCCGCGCTGTGGATCAGCCGGATCGGGGTGCCGAAGTGGGCCCGCGGGCTGATGCCGGTGGTGATCATCCCGCTGTTCGCGTCACTGGTCGTCGGCCTGCTGATGTTCCTGCTGCTCGGCCGCCCGCTGGCGTGGGTGACCACCAGCCTGACCGACTGGCTCAACGGGCTGTCCGGCAGTTCGGTGATCGTGCTGGGCGTCATCCTCGGCCTGATGATGTGCTTCGACCTCGGCGGTCCGGTCAACAAGGCGGCGTACGCGTTCGCCACCACCGGGCTCAACGTGGCCGACCCCGCATCGCTGCGGATCATGGCGGCGGTGATGGCCGCGGGCATGGTGCCGCCGCTCGCGATGGCCCTGGCCTCTACCGTGCGGCCGGGCCTGTTCACCGAACCGGAACGCGAGAACGGCAGGGCCGCATGGCTGCTCGGGGCGTCGTTCATCTCCGAAGGCGCGATCCCGTTCGCCGCGGCCGACCCCCTGCGCGTCATCCCCTCGATGATGTTCGGTGGCGCGATCACGGGAGCGCTCATCATGGCGTTCGACGTCACGTCGAAGGCGCCGCACGGCGGCATCTTCGTGTTCTTCGCGATCGGCAACCTGGCCTGGTTCCTGGTCGCGCTCGCGCTGGGCACGGCGGCCGGCGCCGCCGCGGTCGTGGCGGCCAAACAGTTCGCCAAACGCGATGCGCCCGCGGATTCGACACCCGCGCTCACCAACGCCTGACCACCACCACCGAATCCGAGCACCACCGAATACTGAGGAGACCCCGCATGCCCACAAGAACCGTCACCGTCGGCTCGGCCATCGGCCTGCACGCCCGCCCCGCCGCGATCATCGCCGAAGCCGTCGTCAACGCCGGTGTGCCCGTCACGCTGTCGGTCGGCGGGGGTGAACCGGTCGACGCCGGATCCGCGCTGATGATCATGACGCTGGGCGCCGGCAACGGCACCGAGGTCACGGTGGCCTCCGACGACGAGGCGGCCCTCGACACCGTCGCCGGTCTCGTCCAACAGGACCTCGACGCCTAGCCTGCATGCGGGGTAGTTCCCGGCACAAGAAACCGCAGCTACCCCCCACGCCATACCCTTACGATTGCTGAGTGCATTCGACCGGTCCACGTGGCGTGACGAGATGGGCTCCCCCGGGAGCGTTCCCCGGTTTGCTGTCTACACTGAGGCGCGAAGTCGCTGGCAGGTCGGCAACGGGGGTGCGGAGCGTGATGCAGCGGGTGGGCGTGGTCCTGGCGGCGCTCCTGTTGGCGCTGGTCAGTGCGCCGCCGGTGGGAGCCGTCGAACCGCCGAGCATCGACCCCGCTGCGCTCCCGCCCGACCAGACCGGACCCGATTCGCCGACGGAGCAGCGCCGGGTGTGTTCGGCGCCGACGGTGCTGCCCAACTCGAACTTTGCCGACAAGCCCTGGTCCAACGACTATCTGCAGCTGCCCGAGGCCCAGAAATTCGCCACCGGCGCCGGCGTCACCGTCGCCGTCATCGATACCGGGGTGAACGGCTCCCCGCGCGTGCCCGCTGAACCGGGCGGCGACTTCGTCGACCAGGCCGGCAACGGGATGTCGGACTGCGATTCACACGGGACGCTGACGGCGTCCATCATCGCCGGCCGCGGCTCGCCCACCGACGGGTTCATCGGGGTCGCCCCGAACGCCCGGGTCCTGTCGCTGCGCCAGACCTCGGAGGCGTTCCAGCCCGTCGGTGCCCGGCAGGATCCGAACGACCCGAACACCACCCAAACCGCAGGTTCGCTGCGCAGCCTGGCCCGCGCCGTCGTCCACGCCGCCAACCTCGGCGCCCAGGTGATCAACATCAGCGAGGCCGCCTGCTACAAGATCACCCGCCCGATCGACGAGACCGGTTTGGGCGCGGCGATCAACTACGCGGTCAACGTCAAGAACGCCGTCGTCGTCGTGGCGGCAGGCAACACCGGGCAGGACTGTAGTCAGAATCCCCCGCCGGACCCCGCGGTCCCGAACGATCCGCGCGGCTGGAAGGAGGTCCAGACGGTCGTCAGCCCGGCGTGGTATTCGCCGCTGGTCCTGACCGTCGGCAGCATCAACGACAACGGCCAGCCGAGCAACTTCTCGATGTCCGGGCCCTGGGTGGGTGCCGCGGCCCCCGGAGCGAACATCACCGCGCTGGGCTACGACGGCCAGCCGGTCAATGCGCTGCAGGGCCAGGACGGCCCCATCCCGATCGGCGGGACGTCGTTCTCCGCGGCGTACGTCTCGGGACTGGCGGCGCTGCTCAAGGAACGTTTCCCCGACCTGACCCCCGCGCAGCTGATGAACCGCATCACTGCGACCGCCCGGCACCCCGGCGGCGGTGTCGACAACTACGTCGGCGCCGGGGTGATCGATCCGGTGGCGGCGCTGACATGGGAGGTCCCGGAAGGTCCCGCCGACATCCCCTACCGCGTCAAACAACTGCCCCCGCCGGTCTACGTGCCGCCCCCCGACCGCGGCCCGATCACGTGGGTGGTCGTCATCGGGGCGAGTCTGACGCTCGCGCTCGGGATCGGCGCGCTGACGCGCCGGGCGTTGAGGCGGCGATGAAGACCCTCTTCGGGCAGTTCGGATTGCGCATGACCACCGGCCACCTGATCTGGGCGGCGGTGCTGATCCCTGCGTGCATCGCGATCTTCGTGCCGATGCGCCTGCTCTGGGTGGGCATCACGGTGTCGGTGCTGATCGCGTTGATCGCGGTGGTGACGATCCGCGGCCGCCGGCTGACGGGGTGGGTGGCGGCGCTGTTCGCCTGGCGCCGCCGGCACCGGAGCACTCCACCCGCACCATCGGAGCCCGCTGTGGGTTCGACCGTGATGCCCGGCGATCACGTCGCCGTGCGCTGGCAGGGCGACCATCTGATGTCGGCGATCGAGCTGGTGCCGCGGCCGTTCACCCCGACCGTCGTGGTCAACGGGCAGTCCTTCACCGACGATGTGCTCGACACCGCCCTGGTGGAACAGCTGATCGCCGCGCACTGTCCCGAACTCGAGGCCGACGTGGTGGCCGCGGGTTACCGGGTGGGCAAGACCGCGCCGGCCAGTCTGGTCGCCCTGTACGAGCAGGTGGTCGGACCGTATCCGGCGCCGGCCAGCCGCCGCACGTGGATCGTGCTGCGGGCCGACCCCGAGCAGACCCGCAAGCCGGCGCAACGCCGCGACACCGGGGTGGCAGGCCTGGCGCGGTACCTGGTCGCCTCGACGACCCGGCTCGCGGATCAGTTGGCGAGCAACGGGATCGATGCCCGCCCCAGCCGCAGCTTCGACGACTTCGACCGCGCGACCGAGGTCAGCTTCGAGCGGGAGACGTGGTCGGCCATCAAGGGGCGCAGCACCTTCACCGCGGCGTACAGCGCGCCCGGCGGCCCGGACGTGTGGTGGTCCGCGCGCGCCGATCACACCATCACCCGCATGCGCATCCGTCCAGGAGCGGCGCCGACGACCACGGTGCTGCTGACGACCCTGGCGAATCCGTCCACACCGCGGGGCTTTTCGTGCTTGTTCGGCGGTCAGCGTGCCGCCCTGCAGGGCATCAGCCCGGTGACCGACAAACACTACGAGATGCCGATCGGGTCGGCGGGCATCCTCATCGGGGAGACCGCGGACCGGTATCCGGTGTACATGCCGTTCGACGACGTCGACGTCAGCATCAACCTCGGCGATGCCCGGTTGTTCACCCAGTTCGTGGTCCGGTCGGCGGCGGCGGGTGCGGTGGTGACGCTGGGGCCCCAGTTCGGTGAGTTCGCCGGTTTCGTCAACGGGCGGACCGGCGGCGAGGCCAAGCTGTCGTGGCCGAACGCCACGACCTACCTGAGCCCGCATCCCGGCGTCGGCCGGGTCATCTTGCGGCACAACTTCATCGACACCCCGCGACACCGGCAGCTGCCGATCCGGTTGATCAACCCGCGCGAGGAAAGTCGGTATCAGATGGCTCTCGAGCAGTGACCTGAGGAGGAATACATGTCGGGGGACGAAGTCCGGGTCGAGCCAACGGATCTGCGCGCTCGAGCGAACTCACTTGACCAGGAGATCACCGACGAGTCGCAACGGCCCACGCCGCCGTGCGGACTCCCGTTCGTCACGGCGTCGGCGGCCGGCATCGCGGCGGGTTCCGATACGCTGCGCAGCCACCTGATCTCCGGGAACCGCGAAGCCGAACGGCTCGCCGCGGTGCTGTCCGAGGCCGCCGACGTCTACCAGCAGATCGACAACCGGGCGGCCCAGGCGCTTCAGTACCCCGACGGCCCTCGCTCGGTGGAGCCCGTGCCGGTCAATCCCACTCTGCCGCCGCCGGTCCCGCCGATCGAATTCCCCTCGACGGTGCCTGCCATTCCCGGGGGCCAGACCGACGCAGGCTTCATGGATGTGAAGGCCGCCGCGCAGATCATCCATTCCGGTAACCCCGGCCCCATGCGGACGTACGGCGAGCAGGCGAAGAAGTTCGCCGGGACACTCCGCGACAAAGGCGCGTCCTTCAACCTCGACGGCATCAACTGGGACGGCACCGCTGCCGAGAAGGGCGGCGAGGCGGTTCGTCAGCACAAGGAGTGGCTGGACAAACTGGCCGAGAGCTACCAGTTCCTCGGCAACGAAGCGATCGACATGGCCGATGCGCACGACAAATGGGCCGCAGAGCACCCGACCGTCGCGGAGGTCGAGGCGGTCGAGGCCCGGGCGGCTCAGGCCGGCCAGGCGGGCGACAAGAACGCCCTCGCCGCAGCGGCGCTGGAATACCTTGCGCTGCAGCGGAAGTCCGAGGACGTCCGGACGCGCTACAGCGCGGATGTGGCGGGCAAGAGCCTGCCCAAGGTGCTCGATCCGCCGCCGGGGGCGGTGCCGGTGCCGCCGATCAGCAGCAACGGCGATCCGCGTAAGGCCACGCAGCCGCCCGGTGAGGGAGCGCCTGGTGAACAGGGTTCCGGCGGCGGCGGTGGCGGCGGCCAACCCGGCGCTCAGCCCGGCGGTCCGCCTGCCGCGGCGGCGATGAGTGCGCCGCAGGGGTCTCCGCAACCCGCGGGTGCGTCCTCCGGCGGGGGTTCGCCGTCCGGTGGGGGCGGCTCGCCGTCCTCCGGTGGGGGCTCCCCGTCCGGAGGGGGCGGCTCGCCCGCAGGTGGCGCACCCCCAGGCGGCGGTCTCCCCGGTGGCCTTCCGGGCGGTCTGCCCGGTGGCGGCCCCGAAGGCCTGCCGCCACTGGAGGATCCGGCGCTCAAACCGGCCTCGGCCGGTGGCGGCGGTGGCTCGGGCGGTGGCGCCGGCGGCGGTGGTGGCGGAGTCCCGCCCTCGCCCCTGCAACCCGCGGTGGGCGCGGAGACCGTCGCGCCAGGTGCGGCCGGCGCCGGCCGCGGTGGTGCGGCCGCGGCGGCGGGCCCCGCCGGCGGCATGGGTGCGATGGGCGGTATGGGCGGTATGCCGATGGGTGGCGGCCACGGCGCCGGGCGGGGCGGCGGCGAGAAGAAGCGCACCCCCGGACTGGCACCCGACGAGGACCTCTACACCGAAGACCGGGCGTGGACGGAGTCCGTCATCGGGCACCGGCCTGCCAAGCCGCCGAAGGAAGGCAAGGATGCCAAGTGACCGGTGAGATGCACCCCCAGGTGGCGGCGGTGCTGGCACAGGCGCAGCAGCTGCAGTCGATCATGGACGAGCAGTTACACAAGATGAACAGCCAGACGTTCACCGCATCGGATGAGACCGAGACCGTCCAGGTCACGCTCGACGGGCACCACCACCTGACGGGCGTCCACATCGAGGACGGTCTGCTACGCCACGGTGCGCACGTCGTGGAGCGCCGGCTGAACGAGGCGCTGCAGAACGCCACCGAAGCCGCGACCGCCGCGATCGAAGCAGACCGGGAACGGATCGATGCGCAGGTGGCGGAGCTGACCGAATCATGGAAGCCGTGAGCGGGCCAGCCGCCGGGTAACGCGACCTTCGCGCATCTATCAGTGCGGCGTTGGCCCCCTAACCTGAGCGATGGTGGCCCGGGTGTGAACCCTTCGGTGGCGATCGCAGTTCGGGGCGTTCGCCAACGCAGCCATGCACGCCGCCCCGCTTTAGCGAGTGAAACGGCGGGGGACACAGTGGAGACCGTCTCGAAGTTCCTTTACCTTTGATCTGCGCTGTTTCGCGTTGTAGCATGTTTCTCATGTTGCGAAACGCTGCGGTTCGAGAAACGGAACTGCGGACCGCAGCCGTAGAGGCATTGCGGTCGCGCTTGCCGCGCTCTTGGCACGTCGACACAGCGGACGGGCGTCAGACCGACCGGCGATCTGACTTCGACATAACCCTGACCAGTGCGGATGGAACCGCGGTTACCTTCGCCGCCGAAGTGAAGACGTCCCCCAACGCGACGGTGAAGGACATTGCCCGACAGCTGCGCACGACGGCGGCCGCCTACGCTGACGGTGCCCCTGTGCTCTACGTCGCCGAGTATGTCAGCCCGCCGCTGCGCCGAGCACTCGACGAAGGCGGCATCAGCTACCTAGACACGACCGGCTGGGTCAGCCTCACTGCCTCTGATCCCCCGGTGCTGATCCGTCTCGAAGGTGCCGCCAAGCCGCCGCGACCTCGAGAGACCAAGGCCACGACCCGCCTCACCGGGCCCGCCGCAGCCCGCGCCATCCGGCATCTCCTCGAAGGACACGCGCCGGTAGGGATCCGCGAGCTCGCGAAACTGTCGTCGAGTAGCGCTGCCGCGGTCTCCAAGCTGATGCCGACACTGGTCGACGCCGGCGCGATCGAGCGGGCCGAGGACGGCACCATCACCCACGTTCGCAAGCGCACACTACTCGACCGCTGGGTAACTGATTACAGTTTCACCAACGGCAATGGTGTTGTGCTGGACTACATTGCCCCGCGCGGCCTCACGCGAACCCTTGACCGAATCCGCGAGCGCGACGACATCACCGTTACCGGATCGGCGGCGGCACGGGAATACCTTCCCGCCGACGTCACCTCGGTCGTGCCGCTGACCCTACTTACCCTTTACGCCGATGACGTCGTCGGCACGGCAAGCGGCTTCGGCCTGCTGCGCGCAGACCGCGCGAATAGCAACGTGATGATCACTACGCCGCGTGATCGCACACTGCTCACCGGAGCCCATAGCATCGATTCTGGATTGCGTATCGCGCCGATTTCCCAGGTGCTCGCAGACCTATTGACCCTTCCCAGAGGTCGCCTCGCTCAAGAGGCCGAACAGCTCATCGAGATGCTGGCAAGGAGCGACAATGCCTGGAAAGAATGAAAATGGTTACGCCTCAGAGTACGTCGCGGCACGTGCAGTTCTCCTCGACGCCCTCGGCGCGCTGCACGCTCACTTGCCGTCGATCATCGTCGTCGGCGCCCAGGCCGTGTATCTGCACACGGGGTCCGGTGACTTCGTCGACGCTCCCATGACCACCGACGGCGACCTAGCCCTCGACGGGGCTTCCCTGGCAACTGAACCTGAGCTCACCGCGATGATGAGGCGCGCAGGCTTCGCCGAAGGGCCGAATCCCGGGAGCTGGAAAGGTCGCGGTGACGTGGCGGTCGACATAATGGTCGTCCCGTCGCAATCCGGGCGAACATCGGCAAAGGCACGCTCAGCGCGACTTGAAGGCCATGCGATGTGGGCCGCCCGAATCACGCCTGGGCTGGAACCGGCCCTCGTCGACAACGCCAACCACACAATGCGTGCGTTTGACCCCAACGATGATCGTCAGATCGACGTCCGCGTCGGGGCCCAGCGGCGCTGCTCGTTGCCAAGGCGATCAAATTTCAAGAACGGCTGACGGACAGCAAGGCAGCGGAGAAACGGGTGAAACAGAAGGATGCGCTTGACACGTTCCGTCTGCTCCAGGCCGTCGAAACAGAAGACCTCATCGCGGGTCTGCGCCTCCACCTCGCCGACGAGGACGCCCAAGCCGTGAGCATCCGCGCGATGGCCTTCCTCGAAGAGTTCGGCAAGTCACCGGATTCCGTTCTGCCCCAGTCCGCTGCCGCCGTGGCGGGCGACGAGCCGACCGTTGCCCCAAGCTTCGCGGCACTCACCACGGACTTGCTGACCGCGTTCGCCGAATTGCGACCACCATCGTTCTCACCGCGCTGACGAACCCTGCCAACGAGCCCGTCAGCGGGTCAGCCGCCCGGTATCTCGACCTTCGCGATGGCGTCGCGCCCGGCGACGTCGCCCGACTCGTAACGGGTCGCGGCGGTGCGTAGGTTCTGGCCGAATTCGCGGGCCGCGCCGGCGACCGTCGCCGTGAGCGCGCCGATGTCGCGCTGCGCGTGCCGGCAGGCCCGGCCTGACCGAATGCCGCCGCGGCACCGGTGAGCACCGGCGGATTCACCTGCAACACATCACCGCTCACCGGTCACCCTCCTAGAAGCGCAGGTTGCGTAAGACGTCGTACACGCTGGCGATCCACAGCAGCAGCGGGATGACGGCGGCGATCGCGGCACCGTCGACCAGTTCGAGGATCCGCTTGGTCACCGGTGACACCCGCCGCACGCCGTCGGTCGCACCGATGATCACCAGCGCCACCGCGCCGAGTGCGGTGTAGATCGCCAGCACCAGCCAGGCGTCGTCGGGATACCACTGGCACAGCTTGATCATCACGCCGGTCGGGACGATGACGGTCACGGCCAGCAGCGCCCACGCACACCAGCGCTCGGCGTACAGGCGGGACCGGAACGCGCAGATCGCGGAGACCAGTCCGGCGACGATCATGCTGTGCACGAAGAAGTGTCCCTGCACGACGACCGCGATCGACCCGACCGCAAGGATCAGCGCACCCGCAGTCAGGAACCCGATCAGCAGCTGTTTGGCCAGCACGCTGCGCTCCTGCAGCCGGGCGGCCGATTCGGGCACCGACGCGATGATCGCCTGCCACGTCGGCGACTCCTCGTCGACGCCTTCGCGCGACGTCACCGGATCGAGCAGTTCGTCGTTGGCGACGGTCTCACCCGGCGCGGGGATGGGGGGCAGCGCGATGCGGGCCACGGCCACGGTCAGCTTCGCCGCATTGGTCACCACGATCAGGCCGAACGCGACCGCACCCGCGGGCACCCAGTAGTTCCAGCCGTATCCGTACGCCACCGCGGCAGCGGTGAGCGCCGCCGCGGCCACCGCCATGAACGCCGCGAACTCGGCCCGTTTGCGGGGGCCGCCCCTGGTCGCCAGCGTCAGCAGCAGCACCACGGCCCCGGCGCCGGCCACCTGCGGCGCGCCCAGCGATCCGACACCGTTGGGCAGCGGCACCGCCAACGCCGCGCCACCGGCCAGCGCGGGTAGCGCGGCGATCAGCAGGCTTTCGGCCATGTTCAGGTTGGCGTAACGGTGCTGCGCCATCATGCTGCCGCCCAACAGACCGAGCCCGAGCAGCGCGAGCGCCAACGCCCACCACAGGCTCTGACCCGTGCGGTCCCACGACACCAGCGCCATCACCGTGATCGCCAGCGAGACAAGGGGAATCGACACCCCGACGAAACGGTTCAACGCGCCGCGGTCGAACTCCGGAGACTCGTCGAGCACCGCGATCGCGTCGATGACGTCCTCGACGAGCGGCCGGTAGCGTTCGGTGCGGCTCACCGACACCAGCGTCAGCAACGATCCGTCGACCACCCCGGCGTCGTCGAGGGACTCACCGGCCTTGAGCGGCGGGGCGCCCGGACGCGCGAACGCCCACACGCCCTGTGCGGTGAAGTCGAACCCGACGAGCACATCCTTCGGGGTGTCCTCGAGGATCTCCGCGAGCACCGCGACGGTCTCGTCGATATAGGTTTCGATCGGTGCCGCCGCAGGCAGTACGAGGTCCGTCATGCGCCGGCCGGTCAGGATGGTCACCCGGGTGGTCGACGGCCGCCCGGGTGTGACACTCGAGGTGGACGAAGCTGCGGCGGTGGTGGTCAACGGCGTTCGAGCCTGTCGAAGTCGTCAGACAAGGCGGCCGCCAACTCGGTGATCCGGCGCTGGAAGGTCTTGTCGAGCAGCTCGAGCTGGATCTCGGTGCCCGCCGCGATGTGCTTGTCCCACGGCAGCACGATGACACGACCGGGCGCCACGTGTCGCTCGAATTGCTGAACAAGATCGGCGACATCGATGTTGGGTTTGCCGGGCACGACGTGGTTGATCACCACGCAGGAGCGGCCCAGCAGATCCTGGTAGCCGTTCTGGCGCATCCAGTCCATCGTCACCGCGGCCTGGCGGGCGCCGTCGATGGATGCGCTGGCGACGATCACCAGCCCCGACACCGTCGAGAGCACCGCGCGCGACGCCGGCTGGAACAACCCGGCGCCGCAGTCGGCGAGCACCAGGTTGTAGTAGCGCGACACGACGTCCGTCGCGCCCTTCCAGTCGTCGTCGTTGAACTCACGGCGGGCCTGGCTGTACTCCTCCGACGACAGCACCTCCAGGTTGGCGCCGTTCATGCTCGTGTAGGCGCGAATGTCGTTGTAGCGGGCCAGTTCCTTGTCCGAGAGCAGGTCGGCGATGGTGGCCGCCGACTGCCGGCCCGCCCGGTCGGCGAGGTTGCCCGCGTCGGGGTCGGCGTCGATGGCCAGGATCCGGTCGCCGCGCACCTTGGCCAGCGTCGACCCCAGCGCGACGGTGACGGCGGTCTTGCCGACACCGCCCTTGAGGCCCAGAACGCCGATCTGGTACGAGTCGCGGGCGTTGCGCCGGATCCGCGCGTGCAGATCCAGCTCGTAGACCTCGTCGGGCGACAGCCCCAGGTTGATCCGGGTCATCAGGTACAGGACGTGGCGCCAGCCGCGCTGCGAAGGCATCTTGACCGCGGACTTCACCCCGACGTGCGACAGCGCGTCGATGGCGCGGTGGTTGCCCATCGCCGCCGCGGACGTCGGTGCCGGCTGCATGGGCGGCTGTCCCGGCTGCCACGTCGTCTCCGCCGGGGCGACGTCGGTGAAGTGGGCGGACGGCGGCGGCGCCGGCGCCGGCGCCGGTCGGGGTGCCGGGGCGGTCGCCTGACGGGGCGCCTCGAACCGGGCGCCGCCCGGGAGGTTGGTCTGCGGCGCGCGCATCATGCTGTTCGGCGGGCGCTGCGGCGTCGGGGCCTGCGGCGTCTGCGGAGTGGGCGCCTGCGTGGTGGGCGGCATCTGGGTGGTGATCTCGGCGTGCCGCGGGGGCGGGGCCGGTGCGGCCTGGGTGCGCGGCGGGGTGATCGGCAGTGGCGGCGGTGCCGCGCTGTCGGTGCGATTCGATCCGCCGGTCGGCGCCGGCGCTGCGGTGTTGCCCTGCATCAGGGCGTCGCGATCGACATGCACGGTCGCCTCGTCGGGCGTCTGAGCGGCGTCTGGGGAGTGGAAGAGCCGGTCATAGTCGGCCGACATGGGAAGCCTCTCGATGGTGGGTTTGCGCCGAAGCGCAGGAGGTGGGCGGGTGGGCCAGCACGGTGACGGCTGGCCCGACCCGCCCACCTTCAAGCAGTTGTGTCAGGCGAACATTCCCGTGACGCCGGCTTCGGTCTGAGCCATGGTGGAGCCGGCCTCGCTGATGGTCTGCGAGAGGTTCTGCAGGGCCGCGTTGAGCTCGGCCGAGGTGTTGTCCCAGCGGGCCTGGACGGCCTGGTAGGCCTCCGAACCCGAACCGCCCCACACCGCCGCCAGCGAGCCGAGCGAAGCCTTGCCCTCGTCGAGCAGCCCCTGGGTGGTGCTGACCGCTCCGTTGATCTCGCCTGCGCCGCCTTCGATGCCCGCGAAGTTCCATACCTGTTCCGACATTGAATTCTCCTTGTGTAGGTCTGTGAGTGGTCAGAGGTTCATGGACGACGCGAGCGTGCCGGCCTGATCCTCATCGGTCGAGCCGTACTGGGTGCCCGAGGTGTGGATGTTGGAGGAGATTTCGGTCAGGGTCTGGATCTGCGCCTGAGCCGCCTCCTGGTAGCGCAGCAGCGCCGCCTGTGCCGCCTCGCCGGCCTGACCCCGCCACTGCGGCATGAGGCTGTTGGCGGTGGCGTCCACCGACCGCATCACGCCCTGCAGCTCGCCCGAGATTCGCTCGAAGTTGCCGGCCTCCTTGGCGAGGACAGCAATATCGGTATTCATTGCCATTGTTGGATACATCCTTCTTTTCCTGTGTCCTCACCACGGGAATGGCGAGTCTTCCGGTCGGGTGACCGGGAAGTCTGTCGGTGCGACGGCTTTACCAGTCGTCGCCTTCGTCCTCGCCCAGATCGTGGGCGAGTGGGGCCGGGGCGGTCAGCCCCGGTTTCGAGCTGCCACCCTTGGAGCCCTGTCCGGCCATGCCCATCGGGCCGCCCATCCCGCCGCCCGCGCCGGCACCGACCGGTGCCAGCCCGCCGAGCGCCGCTCCGGCCGCCGCGCCGGCACCGACCGCGACGGGGGCGGCCTCCACCTTGTCGCCGACCAGATTGGCCATCAGCGGGGTCCGCGGCGCGCTACCTCCGGCGCCGGGCAGCGACGCCGCCCGCACCAGGCCGGCCCCTGAGCTCGCGCCTGACCCGCCGGCCATCGGATGGTTGGAGAACGGCGCGGCACCGATCAGACCGACCTGCGCCTTGTCGCTGCCCAGGCCGCCGCCCATCTGCCCGAAGATCGACGACACCTGCTGCAGCGGTTGGGTCAGCATCTGCATCGGTGTCTGCACCATCTGTCCGAACTGCTGCGGCAACTGGGTGGCCATGGAGCCCATCTGGCCGGCCATCTGCACACCCATCTGGACGCCCTGCTGCATCATCTGGTCCTGCGGCTGCTGCCCCGCCTGCTCCGCGGCGTTCTCCCCTTTCTGCACCGCGCCCTGGGCGCGTTGGGCGGCCATGTTCCCCTGCGACATCGCCCGGCCGGCGTTGAGGCCGACGGACTCCATCTTGGCGGTGGCGCTGGCCGTGGCGATGATCCCGTTGCGCAGCACGCCCATCGGTGCGCGCGCCGCCGCCTGCGCGGCCGCCGTGGCACCGGTGGTCTCCCCGACGCCGGGGATGACGATCGGCGTCATCGGCGGAATCGGCTCGAACAGCAGGTTCATCTGTGTCTCGGCCTGGTAGACGTCCATGGCCGCGGCCGCCTGGTTCCACATCCGCACGAAGTAGTCGAACTCGTTCACCCCGATCGGCACGGTGTTGACGCCCAGGAAGTTGGTCGCCTCCAGAACGCCGTGCGTGATGTGGTTCTGTTCGATCTCAGGGATCGGCGGAGTAGTTGCCATTGCAAGGGTGTACGAGCTCGCCTGATTTGCCGCCTGTAGCGCCCGCTTCATCGCCTGCGCTGCTGTGGTCCGCAGCCACACCACCATCGGCATGGTCGCGGAGACAGCGGTTTCGCTCGCCGACCCCGACCACATCGACGTCAGGTTCGCCAGGCTGGCGGCCAGTTCGTCGGCCTGGGTCTCCAACAGCACGGCGAGCGCCTCCCACCCGGCGGCGGCCTGGAGCATCGGCGCAGGGCCGGCTCCAGCCATCAACCGCCCGGTGTTGACCTCGGGCGGCAGCGCCGTCCAGGTCGGTGGGAGGGGTATGCCCGTCAGTGCCATGGTGAGTGAGTCACTCCGCTAGGAGATCCGCCGGGAATCCGCCGCGCCCGCTCAGAAGGTGCTGGCGTTGGCGGAGTCGACGGCGGCGTAGATACCTGAGATCTCCATGAACGCCGCACCCGCGCGAGACAGCTCCTCCTGCGCGAACGTGTTCAGCGCGAGGGTCTGCGCACCCTCCGCGGCGAACATGGCCGACGCCATCGCCGACACCTCGTCGGCGCCGGCCGGCACCAGCGCGGTCACCGCCGCGGTCGCCGCCGTCCCACCGGCGAGGCCCCGCGCACCGTTTGCGACGACCTGGCCGCCGATGCCCGCTGCGCCCGGATTGTGTTCGAGAGGTTGCATTTGCGCATCTCCTTTACTTGTTCCTGATAAGCAGGACAAGCGATCGTGAACGGCTCGGGCACAGGTGCCCCGTCGTCTCGGACTCGTCCCCCGACGTATTTGCTGGCGAAGATCCACCAACGTTGCTGTATCGCGCTGGTTAGATACTAACCGCCCTGCGGGGGTGGTGCTAACACTTCTTCTTCGGGGGGATCGACGTAGGCGGCCTGGACGACCTCCTTACCGTCCGGCGACACCAGAAGAGCCTGGCCAGGCGGCCGTTTGCGCAGCTTGATCTCGCTCGACGGGAACTCCGTCTTCTCGCCGGAGAGGAACAGCGTCGGGGTTCCGGCGCCGTACGCAGCCCCGACGAACTTGTCCATCGTGGCCCGATGCGCCTGGCTCATCTGGCAGGTCACGATGATGTGCAGGCCGATATCGGCCGCCGCGGGCAGCAGCGGGGCCAGCGGCGCCATCGGCGGAACCATGCCCGACGCGGCCACGATCATGTGCCAGTCGTCGACGAGCAGCACCACGTCGGGCCCACTCCACCACGACCGGGCGCGGAGTTGGGCCGTCGTCAGGTCGGGCGGAGGCAGCCGTTTCTGGAGGTTGGCCGCTAAAGCCTTGATTGCCGCTTCCAACGAGGTGTGGTTGCGGTTCACCGCACCGGCGTCGAGCAGGTGGCTCTGGGGCACCGCATCCAGCAACGCCGAGCGGTAATCGGCCAGCATGAATCGCACTTGCTGGGGGCTGTTGCGCTGGCAGATGGCCTGCGCCACCGCATGGGCGATCGTCGTTTTGCCGGACTTGGGCGCACCGAAGATCAACAGGTGCGGCGTCATCTGCATCTCGTTGTAGGCGACGCTGAGGTCCGACTCGCGCACCCCGAGTGGTACGCGCCACCGGGTGCGGTAGTCGGAATCGGGTCCCGGCGGGGCGGGGTCGAGCTCGTGCAGGTAGACGCGTTCGGGGAGCACCCGGACCTGCGGCGCCTGCACGGTGTGCTGGGCCGCGATCTGCGCGACGGCCGCCGAGATCGCCGGAACGAGGTTGGTGGGGCTGTGCACACCGTCGAGGCGGGGCACGCCCATCATCAGGTGGTGCTTCTCCATCGAGATCGCCCGGCCCGGCCGGTTGGCCGGGATCTCGCGGGTGATGCGGTCGATCTGCGTCTCGTTCACATCACCGAGCCGGAACTCGATCTTGGTGCCCAGGTAGTCGCGGACGCGTGACTTCAACTCGGTCCAGCGCGGTGTCGAGATGATGACGTGCACCCCGAACGCCAGACCCTGCCCGGCCAGATCCTGGACGACCGGTTCGAGGTCGGGGAACTCCGCGACGAACGCCGGCCACCCGTCGATCACCAGGAATACGTCGCCGAACGGATCGGAGGCCGCCGGGTTGGTCGGATCCTCCCGCATCTGCCGGTACCCGGCGATCGACCCGACCCGCAACTCCTTGAACGTCCGCTCTCGTTGGCGCTGAACGGCTTTCACCTCCGCGACGACGCGGTTGACGCGGTCGGGTTCGGCGCGGGTGGCGACACCGCCGACATGCGGCAGATCCTCGAGGTACATCAGGCCGCCGCCGCCGAGGTCGACGCAGTAGAACTGCACGTCACGCGGTGAATGGGTGGCCGCCGCCGACATCATCAGTGTCTGAAGGAACGTCGACTTGCCGGTCTGCGGGGCGCCGCCGACGGCGATGTTTCCACCGGCCGCCGACACGTCGACACCCCAGACCTCCTGGCGGTGCCGTCGGGGTTCGTCCATGATGCCCAGTCCGAACCGCAGCGGCCGGCGCTGATGGTCTCGTGCGACCAGTTCGTTGACCGGCGTCGGATCCGTCAGCGGCGGCAGCCACATCCGGTAGGCACGGGTCTCCCCGGTGGTCAGCTGATCGAGGACGACTTCGCGCAGCACCTTCTGTTCATCGGCCTGCTTCGACGCTGTCATGAGTTCACCGCCGTATCGAAGATCGGTGTCGCGGTGAACTTGTGGATGCGCACCCGGTTGCGGTTGGACTGGCGGGGTTTGACCTCACCGTCCTCCTGGACGGCCGTCGCCGGGACGTACGGATTGCCGGTGTACACGCTCTGGAACTTCACCGGATCCTCCATCCCGACGCGCAGGAAGCCGACGCCGCTCTCCTTGTTGGTGATGTACTGCGCCTCCGGCGTCCCGATCACCGCCTTGGATTCCGCGGAGCTGGTGGTGCGCAACGCGATCCGGTAGGTCAGGTTCGGTTCGAGTTTGTCGATGCGCACGCCGCCGGTGTTCAGCGACTGGGTGGCGAGCAGCAGGTGCACGCGCAGCGACCGGCCCACCCGGCAGATGCGGTCGAAGAGTGCGATGAAGTCCGGATGGTTCTGCAAGAGCTCGGCGAACTCGTCGACGACGACGAAGAGCGTGGGTAGCGGCGGCAGGTCGGCGCCGCGTTCGCGGTGCTTCTCGTATTCCGCAACCCCGGACAGCGCGCCGGCCGCACCGACCTGCATACCGGCCTGCCGCAGGATCGACTGGCGGCGGTCGAGTTCACCGGTGAGCACCTCACCCATCCGGCTGACGAGTTCCGCTTCCTCCTCCATGTTCGTGACCACCGCGGCGGTGTGCGGCAGCTTCTCCATCCCGAGGAATGTCGAACCACCCTTGAAGTCGGTGAGCAGCAGGTTCACCTGGTCGGGGTGGTGGGTGGCGGCAAGCGAAAGGATCAGTGTCCGAAGGAATTCCGACTTACCCGAACCTGTGGTGCCGATCAGCATGCCGTGCGGGCCCGCACCGAATTCGGCGCCCTCCTTGATGTCGAGATACTCGATGTCGCCGGTGCGCAGTTCGTGCCCGAACGGGATCTTCAGCCGGTCGCGGTCGGTGTCGGCGAACATCCGCCAGCGCGCCGGCGTCACCTCCTCGACGGTCTGGGCGCCGACGAGCTGATGCCACTCGGTGGCCACCTTCTTCTGCACCCGCACGTTCTTGTCGATGATCGCGCCGGTGATCGACCACCCCGCCAACTTGCGAGCGATGCGCCCGGCCTGCCCGGCGGTCAGCCGGTCGGTGCCGTTGGTGACCAGCCGGAAGGGCTGGTTGGGCAGCCGGTCGTCGGCGGTGCCGTCGGCCGCCACGCGGATCCGGTAGGTGGAGCCGTTGTGGTTACCGAGGGTGAGCACGGTGACGCCGGCGCGGCCGTCGGCCGGGAAGCCGGCCCGCCCGCCGGTGAGGTCGATGACGACGACGTACGGGCCGCTGGGCACCGAGTCGGCGGTGTGCGGCCCGCGCGCGGTCAGATCGCTCAACCCGTCCGGCCGGGTGAACACCATGCGGGTCGGGCCCGCGGCATCGAGGTCGCTCTGGTGCTGCACGTGCGGCAGCCACTTGAGCCAGCTCCAGTCCGGATCCTCCGGGTTGTCGGTGAGTACGCGCAGCTGCAACAGGTCCGGCGGGTGGAACACCGCCAGGTGGCAGATCATCGCCGCCAGCAGGCCCGCGGACCCGCCGGGGTCGCCGCCGATCGCGATGGTCGGAAACGTCCGCAGCTGAAGGAGTTTCGGGCAGTCGTGGATGAGGCCGTGGGTGCGCAGGAACTTCGTCACCCACATGTGGCTGACCGGTTCGAGGTGCGGCTGCGGGGCGGCCTGCGCACCGGACAGGCCGTTGACGTCGCCGCCGATGGACGGTTTGAGTAGACGGTCCACCGCCGGTTCGGACCCCAGCCCGATACGCGTCGCGGCGAAGAACTCGCTGTTGGCCTGCCGGGACCACTGCCGGTTGGTACCGATGATCGACAGCAGATCCTCGGGATGCGGTGCGTGGTAGTTGAAGAACGTCACCTGCGCGGCCGCCGACGAGGTGACCCGGGTGCGCAGCCCCGAGAGGTACCGCAGGTACTCCTTGCGGTCGGCGTTGATCTCGGGCACGCGTTTGGCGCCCGATCCGCCGCCTGCCATGAAGCCGACCGTGGCCATGACCATCATCAGCGGCATCATCAGCATGTACGGCGACAGCTGCCGCACACCGGTGAACATCATGATCGCGATCATCCCGAGCATGCAGCCGCCCATCACCCACGGCAGCGCACGCTGGATGCCCGACGGCGGGATCTCGACGCCCAGGTCGTCCGGCGGTGTCACGGTGATCTCACCTGGAGTCAGGCGTGGACCCCGCTTGATGATCGGGGTGAACTTCTTCGTCGTCATCTGTCGTCTCCAGTCATCAGCCGCCTCCGGTGCGTGATGTGGCCGGTTGGGCGCCGGCGGCCGCGCCGTCCTCGCCGACCTTGCGCGGGTTGGGGTTCGCGGGCAGGGTGTCGTGTTCGAGCAGCGCCGACTGTTTCGACAGCACCGGCCCGTCGACGAGCAGGCTGACCACCTGCCACGGCGCGGTCAACGGCCCCACCAGGCCGATGTTCTTCGCGGTCTCCTCGTCGGGGAGTCCGTACCGCACGCCCTGCGGGTCGATGTAGTAGAGGCTTTCGCCGTACCGCGGATCCGGGGACTGCAACCGGATGAACTGCCCGCCGTCGATGTACACGGTCGAATCGCCGGTGATCTGCCGGATGCCGGTGTTCAGCGCCGACGCGGCGATGGGCAGGCGCCTGCCGGCGATCACCGTGGTGCGGGGCGCCTGGTCACCGGCGACGCGCTGCCACGACCAGCACAGCGTCGGATCGTCCTCACGCAGCAGGATGTCGAGCGCCTTGTCGGGCAGTGGTGAGACGTACACCTGCTCCGGAATACGGGACACCACACTGGCTTCCACCATCGGCGGCTCGATCAGGCCGTAGGAGTTGGTGGCGCGCAACGCCGCCGCGGTCGGTTCGTTGACCCGGGCCACCCCGTCGGGAAGCACGACGTAGTGCTGCTGCTCGTCGGATTCGGTGACCGTCTTGAACACCGATCCGATCACCAGGTTCGCGGGCAGGCCGGCGGTGTTGGGTTCACCGGCACGCGCCACCTGGGGCAGCTGCCACGGACCGGCGTTCGGCAGCGCGTTGAACAGCCCGTCGGAGATGGGCGTCGCCCGTGCGGTGACGGGGATGCCGACCGCCGAGGTCACCGCCCGGTCGGCCAGGTCGATCGAATGCCGCCCGCCCTCGGTGACCAGCCAGTTGGCGCCCTTGAACGACACCAGCATCCCCTGGTCCGGCCGCAGCGGCCCGACCGTCGAGTCGACCACGAGCGGACGCACCAGCACCGAGGTCTCCACCGTCGGCACCACGCTCTCGGGTTTGGTGACGGTGTCGCACAGCGTCCACATCGATTCGGCCGCACCGGATACCGGCGTCGCATACGGCGCACCGGGGATGCCGATCGGCTGCCCCTTCGACATCCGGTTCAGTTCGTCGGATTTCACCGCGACGGGGGTGCCCGGATTGCCGAGCACGAGCCGCGCCGAGGTCAGGTTGTACACCGGCCGCAGTTCGCCGCCGCCGGGCATCACCACGTAGAGCTGGTTGGTGGTGCGGTCGACGAGCAGCTGGTCACCGCCGCGCTTACCCAGCGGTTTGAAGTACGCCATCAGCGCTGCCCCCAGGCAGATCAGGACCGCGATGATGATGCCGGCACCGACCGCGCGGCTGTAGAACTGCAGCGGATCGTCGAACATGCGGGTGTCGCGGCGCACGATCGCGTGCTCGACGCGGCGCAGCAGGAACCGCCATCCGCTGACCTGCACCTTGGTGGTAAGCCGGAAACTCGCCATCGCTTCACCCGCTGATGTTCAGGCGGGCATGGACGGCAGCGATCGCCGACGCCATGTCCTCACCGTTGATTTCGCTCAACTGCTCGACCCCGAGGCTCTCGAAGTCCAGGGACCGTGCCAACCGCATGTCGCGGCTCTGCTCGCCTGCCTCGACCAGCTGGCGGGCATAGCGACCGTTGCCGGCGATGTCCAGCGCCGGCTTACCGTTCAGCGTGCGCTGGCCGAGCAGTGTCGCCGCCTCGAGCACGAGTTTGGCGGCGTCTTCGTCGACGCTCGAATCGTTGGCCACCGCAATCACTTTCGCAATTTCCACGATTTCCTCGGCGGAGTACGAGTCGAATTCGATGCGGGTGGCGAAGCGCGACCGCAGGCCGTCGTTGGTCTCCAGCAGGCGGTCGATGTCGGCGCTGTAGCCGGCGATGATCACCACCAGGCGGTCGCGGTCGTTCTCCATGCGCGCCAGCAGGGTGTCGAGCGCTTCCGTGCCGAACGGGTCGGCGCGGCCGTCACGCTCCTGCACCAGGGTGTAGGCCTCGTCGATGAACAGCACTCCACCGACAGCACGGTCGATGGTGCGTGCGGTCTTCACCGCGGACTGCCCTTCGTATTCGGCGACGAAATCCTTGCGCGAGGTCTCGACGAGCTTGGGTTCGGAGATCACGCCCAGCCCGGCCAGGATGTTGGCCACCACCCGCGCGATCGTCGTCTTGCCGGTACCGGGCGGCCCTGCGAAGATCATGTGCTTGGAGGTCTGGGCCACCTTCATCCCGCGGGCCGCCCGGATCTTGGCCATCTGGGTGGCGGCGCGGTAGGCCTCGATCTGCTCCTTGACCCGGCTCAGCCCGATCTGGCGGTCGAGTTCGGCCTGTGCCTCGGTGAGCAGTTTCTCCCGCCCGGAGGTGTCGGCCACCACGCTGGCCGGATCCCACGGATCGGTCCGCGCCGCAATCTTCTCGGCGGTGGTGGTCACCACCCGGTACGACGGATCCCGCAGTGCGGCAGTCACCTTCGGTTCCGGATGGGTGGCCTGCAGCCACTCCAACAGCGCGCGGGCGCCGTCCTCGTTCCCCTGGCTGCGGTACGTCATGGCCAGGAACCAGGCGATGGTCGGCGCGCACGCCTGACCGGCGGGTGAGGTGTTCATCTCCGTCAGCCGCCGTTCGGCTTCGGTGAACAGTCCGAGGTTGGCGGCGGCCACGCCGTGCGCCACCCCGGCGGCCGCGGCGAGGAACTTGTCGGGCCAGGTGTTCGCGCCACGAACCTGGTCGATCACGTCGGTCCAGCGTTCCGCCGCACCGTAGATGACGGCCTTCACCCACGCGATCAGGTGGTCGGCACCGCCGGGCGGCACATTGTCGAGCGCCTCCATGGCGTCGGCGAAGTTGCCCTCCTTCGCCTCGTGGACGGCGAACCCGAGCGTGATCGCGAGCGGCGAGGTGATCGGGTAGGTGATCTCCCCGAACAACCCGCCGATCGGGACGCGGGCGGCCAGCGCGTTCATCGAGATCTCGGCGGCACCGGCCAGCTGCCCGAAGTTGTTGCGGGAGTACCACGCCCGGAACAGCGTCACCCGGTCCATGTCGCCGCACCGGATGCGGCCCACCCATGCGTCACAGGCGGTCTCGTCGTAGTTGGTGATGTCGGTGAACAACTCGTAGGAACGAGCGGGCGCGTTGGGCAGCATGCCGACCGCGCTGCCGAACAGGCTGGCCAGGTGATCACTCATGGCTACCTGCATACCTGGTGGCGAAGACCTCGGCGCGGCGTGCCCGGGCTTCTTCGGGTGTGGGCAGATCGAGGTCGCGCTGCAGGAAGTCCCGGGTGGCCGGATCGTCGTGCCCGTGGTCGCGCAGTCCGTCGAGCATGAACTCGTACTGCGCCGACTTGGCGTCCTGGGTGGCCAGTCCCGCGATCACGACGATCTCCTCGGCGAGTTCCTTTTCCGACATGTGCGTCACCCGCGGTGACAGATCGATGTGCTGAACCCGGCCGTCGAGGTAGGTGGAGACGGTGACCGTGCCGGGCGGGTTGGTCACCGTGAACAGTGGCTCTGCTTCGGCCTCCGGATCCTCGGTGGGCACCGTGACGAACGATTCGGCGCCGTCGTCGGCCGGGACGTAGGCGACGAACGCGTCGAGCGCGGTGAGGTCGGACTCGTCGTCAGCGGCGACGGGTTGGTAGAAGTCGAGCGCCGACAGGTCGTCGGCGTCGTCATCGGGGTTGCGCGGCGAATCACCCACCATGGAGGGTTCCGCTCACTCCCCGTGGAAGGCGTCGGCGTCGCTCTGGTCGAACCACGTCTGCGACGGGAGGAAAGCGATCAGCCCGTCGAGCGCCCGCTGCAGGTTCTCCTGAGTGCCGGGCAGGAAGCTGCCGTAGAGCTCGCCGCTGACCCGGCGCGGGATCGACACGATGCGGCCGTGCGGGGAGTCGAGCACACCGGCGGCGACGTCCGCGGTGGTCTGCGTGCCACCGGGGTGGCGTTCTGTCGCAGTGAGTTCCACCCAGCTCGCCGGCTCGCTGATGATCTCGGCGTAGGCGCGCGCAGACGTCAGCGGTATGCCGTAGGCCTGCAGCTCGTTCGCCGTCCGGCACTGCGCCAGCTTGCTGGCCACCCCGGTCAGCGGTTCGACGTCGGCGGGCGCGGCGCCGCCGAGCACCGTCGTCACCATGTTGGCCAGCCCGATCTGGGGGGCGACGCGCTGCAGCACCAGCATCTCGTCGTCCCGGGCGGCGACGACGTGCCGGTCGCCCTTGCGGCACACGACGAAGCGCACCATCTTGCCGCCGACATCGCGACGCCACCAGCGCCCCTCGAGGACCCGGTCGGGCCGGCTCAGGGTGTCGACCATCGAGGCCACCTCGGGGTGCGGGTCACCGTAGAAGTTCAGGACACCCTGTTCGGTGAGATCGCGTGCGACCTGTTCCCAGACGATCTTTCGGAGGTCGGGCTGCGGAATGTTGAGCCGGATGCCGAGCGACGGCGGAAAGTCGATCACGTTCATGCGGTCGGCGATCACCAGCATGCCGTCGATCGTGACTTCGACGGCCACGACGTCGTCGTAGTGGGTGCCGCCGGCGGCGGCCGGCGCACTGGCCATCATCGAACTCCCGCGACGCGCAGATCACCCATCGGTTCCCCAACTCCTCTTCAGCCGATCGGCGCGGCGTGCGGGCCGGCTTCCGTCCTGCATCCTTCGACATTTGCCGCATCCAGCGACAGCGTCGGCGGAACGCCGGGCCGTGCATCACTTCGCCGCAAGTGAGCGTACCAGCGCACCATGCACCTCCAGCGCATGATTTTCCGAGCCGGACCACCGTATCGCCCGGTGCGGGTTTCGGTTGGTCAGCAATATACAACCGCTGCCGCTTATCCCGCTCAACTCTGTGAAATCAATTTCTCAGCGAACGCTCAGGGCGGGCCCTGGGCCGTCGGCGCGGATCCGCGGCCGGCCGGCACGCAAATGCGGTGCCGCGCTGGTTGTGCACCCGGTATAGCCCGTGTCCGGGTCGGGCGTTTTCGTGACTACGCAGCCAACCCCCGGACTCCATAACTTTGCTGATGTTGCGCCGTGATCGGGGCTGCGGGAATCGCGGCCCGGTTGGTTTACTGGACAGGCCGACGTCCGGCTCGTCTGACATCCGGAGGAGACCCCTAGTGACCGACCGTGATGACGCCCTGCGGAGGGAGCTCGGCTGGACCGGTCCGGAGGAAGAGGCCTTCGAACCGGACACCGGACCGTCGAGACCGCGCCCGGCACCGCCGATCCCGCACCGGCCTCCCGTCGACGGGCCGCCGCCCGCGGTTCCCCACGTGTCACCGCCCGATGACGTGCCCACCGTGGTCGGTGACCCGGAACGGCGCGCCAGCTTCCGGGAGACCCAGCAGATGCGGCAGGGGCCGCCCCCACCCCCGCGCCAGCAGCCGACCGGATGGGGTCCGCCGCCGGACTGGCAGGTCCCCCCGCGCGGTCCGCGGCCGTCTGCCGGTCCGCCGCCGCCCGGTCCACCGCCGATGGGGCCCCCGCCGCAGCAGGCGTGGCCTCAGGAGGGATACGGGCCACCCGGCCCGATGGGCGCACCCCCCGGCTCCTATGCCGACCGCATCCGGGTCAACGACCTGGTGCCGCCGCGCCGCACCCCACCGGCACGGGGATGGCGCCGCTGGGTGTTCACCCTCAGCTTCGGTCTGATCAACCCCGGCCAATCCCCCGACGAGCTCGCCCAGATCCACCTCGAGAACCAGATCCGGGGCATGCTCCGCGGGCATTTCAAGGTCGGCGTGATGGGCAAGGGCGGCGTCGGTAAGACGACCGTCTCGGCCAGCATCGGCTCGGTGTTCGCCGAACTCCGGCAGGACGACCGCGTGGTCGCCATCGACGCCGACACCGCCTTCGGCAAATTGGGCAGCCGGGTCGATCCTCATGCGCAAGGCTCTTACTGGGAACTCGCGTCCGATCAACACATCGAATCGTTCGCCGATGTGCGCAACCGCGTCGGCAACAATGCGGCCGGGCTGTTCGTCCTCGCCGGCGAGGGCTCTCCGGCACGTCGGCGGGTGCTCGATCCGGCGATCTACCGCGAAGCCACCTCGCGCCTCGACCGGTACTTCTCCATCTCGGTCGTGGACTGCAGTTCCACCATGGACTCCCCCGTCACCCAAGAGGTGCTGCGTGATCTCGACGCGTTGATCGTGGTCTCCTCCCCCTGGGTGGACGGCGCGGCCGCGGCCGGTCAGACGCTGGACTGGCTGGCGGCCAGGAGCATGACCGGACTACTCCAGCGAACCGTGGTGGTGCTCAACGACTCTGACGGCCACGCCGACAAGCGAACCCGGTCGATCCTGGCGCAACAGTTTGCGGGACACGGCCAGCGGGTCATCGAGATCCCGTTCGACGGGCATCTGCGGCCGGGCGGGGTGATCGGCGGGACGCGGGAGATGTCGCCCGCCGTGCGCCGGAAGTTCCTCGAACTCGCAGCAGCGCTGGCCGAGCACTTCCCGTCGACGGACGACCGCTCCCGGGAACGCGGCTGAGGCCGGCGACCTGGCGCCCGGGGGTGCCCAGCAACGTCATCATTTGCTACGTTCGCTACAGGGACCTCCTCCAGGAACGGGGGGAGTCGGCCGTAGGACGACTGAGGAGTGAACCACGTTGAAGATCACCACTGTTTTTGTAGCAACCGCCGCGGCAGCGGCAGCAGGTGCGGTCATCGCCGCGCCGATCGCCGGAGCGGAAGCCGGGGCGCCGGCGGGCCCCGCAGTCCACGAGATCGGCCAGCAGGCCGACCTGGTCAACGGTGCCGTCGTGCAGGGCTGGACCGTCACCGATTTGAAGGCCAGCACCGATACCATCCCCTACACCGTGCGCGGAACGCTGTGGGAGGCCACCGCCACCGACGAGGCGGTCCAGGGAGCGGCCATCCCGATCGTCTCGAACTTCAACGCGCGGGCGAAGAACGGTGAGACCTACCGGGCGCTGTGGCAGGTCGCCACCCCGCAGGGCGTCAACCCGGCCACCCTCGGCCAGGGCCAGGAGACCACCGGCAAGCTGTACTTCGACGTCACCGGCGCCCAGCCGGACAGCGTCGTCTACAACGACGGCGGGCAGGACCTGCTGCTGTGGGTGCAGCCGGCTCCGTCGAGCACGCCGTCCAGCCCTCGGTCGAGCTCCTCACCGTCGGGCAGCGCCACCTCGTCGGCGCCGCAGGCCGCCGAGGCGACTCCGCCGGCTGCCGCCGAAGCCGTCGAACCGGTCGAACCCGGCGCTCCGGGCGCCCCCGCGCCTGCCTCCGCCGAGCTCGTCCCGGCCCCCGCCAGCGCTGGCACCCCGCTGCCGGCCACCAGCGCAGGGACTCCGTTGCCTGCCACCAGCGCGGGCACCCCGTTGCCGGCCACCAGCGCGGGCACGCCGCTTCCGGTCGGCGCGCAGGGCACCCCGGTGCCGGCGGGTAGCCAGGGCACCCCGGCTCTGGCCCCGGCGCCTGCGGCTCCCGCAGTCCCGGCAGCTCCCGCAGTCCCGGCAGCTCCCGCAGTCCCGGCAGCTCCCGCAGTCCCGGCACCGCAGCCCGCGAGCAACGGCCCCGCGCCCATTCCGGTGAGCACCGGCGATCAGGCACCGGTGCCGCACGGCGGACTGGTGCTGCCGACGCCCACCCCTGTGCCCTGACACCGCTTTTCGACCAAACAGCGGGGCGGCCTGCGGCGAAAGCCGCGGTCAGCCCCGCTGTGCTGTCTGCGGGCCGTCGATCAGGAGTGTGAGGTCCACCAGGTGTAGAGCTGGTCGAGGGTGGGGCCCTGCGGACCGGACTTCACGACCGCCACGAGCGCCGCGTCGGTGTTGGTCCAGGCAACCACCGGCCGATCGGCCTGCAGTCCGCAGAAGAGCACACCGGCGACCTTCTGCGGTGTGGCGATGCGCCGCCACGGTCCGGGCGATTGGATGTTCCCCGGACACGTGACGATCGAGGAGGCCTCGACGACATCGTTGAACGCCGCGTCCAGCGCGGTGTCGTCGGTGGCGATCGTGTAGGTGGCCGACGGCGGACCACCCGGGTCCGCGTTCGCCTCGCACGACGCCACCGCGAGCGCCCCCGTGGGCGGGCTCTGCATCTCGCAGGCGTCGGCGGCGTAGCCACGCGGAAGCACTCCGCGCAGCGTGGCCTCGGCGCGCGGATCGGCGCTGCGGGTGGGTGACGGGGTGGTGGGGCCGTCGGCCGAATCGCCGCCGTCCCCGGACGGCAGGAGCAGCCAAACCACCACGCCGACGAGGATGACGCCCACTATCGCGGCGGCCACCAGCCACACCGGTTTCTTCTCCTGCGGCGGCGCCACCTGCGACCGCGGGACGACAGGGGGCGGCGTGCTGTAACCGGGCGACCAGCCACCGTCGGGGGCGGGCGGACCGGCCGCAGCCGGGGGGTAACCGGCCTCGTGCGGTGCGGGTGGGGTGTAGTGGTCGGGCGCCGGGACGGGATCAGGATCGGGATCGGGATCGACGGTCTGCCCCGCGTCGATCGGCTGGTCGATCGGCTGGTCGACGGGGTCGGCCGGGGGCTCCTGATCGAACTGCGGCTCCGGTTCGGACTCCGCGACCGGATCCGCCAGCGGCTCCCACAGCGGCGCATGAACCGGCTCCGAGACGGGCCCGGCATCCGGTGGGCCGTCGTCGTTCACTGCGTCGGAGTCGGGGGCGGGGCCGGTGGCCCAGGGATCCGAGGACGGGGGCGGAGGCGGCCACGTCATGTCCGGACCTCCGCGTGCCTCGTATTCACTTCACGACCCCCACTCGGGCGAACCGGGAAACGTACCCATGAGAGCGTAGTGGGCCGCACGCCGCGGCGGGGCTGTCGCATCAGTCGAGCTCACCGATCAGTGCCTCGATCGCAGCCGCCGCCGCGGGGGTGACCGGCCGCTCGGCCTCGGCGCCCGCGATGTCGTCGTCGGAAACCCCTGCGGCCTGAGCGGTTTCGTCGATCGTCAGGTTGGCGCGCCGCCGGGCTGCGTACAGCCGCTGCCCCAGGGTGGCGCCCGGTGCGGCCGCGGCCAGCATGGTCAGTTCGTCGATGCGACGGCGGACCGCGCTGAGCGCTTTGATCAGTGCGGGGGTCACCTTGCTGATCCGCGCGGCACGCGCGGCGACGGCCTCGAGCTGCCGCAGGTCGGACAAGATCGCGCTCACCCGGGGCGTGAAGTCCTCGTCGTCGACCGGCGGCAGTGTCTCCGCGGTGCCGCCGAGCGTGTGGACGGCGGTCACGACCGCTTGCGCGATCAACGGTACGTCGTCGCCACCGGTGGCGATCACGGCCTCGGTGCGTTCGCCGGTGCTGATCGGTTCACCGCGGCGCAGCCTCGCGATGGTTCCGGGGGGCCAGCGCAGGACCTCTTCCAACTTTGCCCGCGTGCGTTCGCGCGGCCAGCTTCGGCCCTTTTCGAAGGCGATGAGGGCCCCGGCGTTGATGATGCCGTCGGCGGCGAGACTGCGCTGACTGATGTCGAGCTGCCGGCGCCGCGCTGCCGCCGCGGAGCCGGCGCGCGCCACCCCAGGGTCGAGGACGCCGGTGGCCTCGTCGATCGACTCCGCGTTGGTCATGGACGGCGCAAATCCTCGCTGGCTGGACGGCGGCTCGGTGCCGCAATAGTAACCGCGGGAACCGCCAACGCTATGACTCGGTTCGCGATCCGACCACGAATCCGTATCGAAGCTACACCTTCGGGAACGCAGGTAGCGGCGTAACGCTTCAGTTTGCGGGCACCAAACCGTTGCACCCCGACGCACCGGGCGGCTATTTATCGAGTTCACCGGGCTGTTAAGCCGCCCCTAAAGCGTCGCAGTTGTCGAAGCGCTTCGGTCAGTCGCGCTCAAACCGTTGCATCGCTACGGTTATTGCTATAGATTCCTCCTCAACGCGAGGCGCTGGCCCGCACGGCTTGTCCAAAGGAGTAACCCATGAGCAACGTGACCTTTCTGGAGATCCCGGTCGGCGCCTGCACACGCGATCCGGAGCGTTGGACCACGACGGCCGACGAAGAGGCCAAGGCGATCTGCCGGGGCTGCCCGCGCCGCTGGATGTGCGCCCGCGATGCGGTGGAGTTGCCCCGCGCCGAGGGTCTGTGGGCCGGCATCGTGATCCCGGAAGCCGGTCGTGGGCGCACCTTTGCGCTGAAGCAGCTTCGTTCGCTGGCCGAGCGCAACGGCTACCCTGTCCGCGCGATCCGCCGGGTGTTCCCCGAATCCGCCTGACCGCACCGCCCTTCCGCTGCCGCGTCCCGGGGGTCGGCGGCGGACGGGTCGGAATACCTGGGCAGGGGTGGCCGTTACATCATTCGACGGTGCCGGGCATGCCCCGGGCCCCAAACCAGAAAAGTCGCTTCGAGCGACCACTCGCCGAGAGGCGCAGGCGGCACCGTCCCCAAACTTCTCACCGTCCGTCGAGCGCGGCGATCGCCGCGGCGACCGCGACCATGAACTCGTCGACCTCCCCGCCGTGAAAACCACGCCGGCCGATCGGCGGCTTCGGAAAACGGATCGCCCGCACGTCGTCGGCGCACAGGTGGCCGCGGCCCTCGAGGCGGCGCGCGGTCAGCGCCAGGAAATCCTTGACCGACTTCGGGTCGTAGCCCCGCTTACCCCACGGTGGCGTCGAGAAGGTGGCGCTACGGAGGGCGTCAGCGGTCAACCCGCGTGATGGCTCGCTCATCGCCTGCGATGTTAAAGCGGCGGAATTCGTTCGCGTGGCACATCACTCATCCCCAGCGCGCCGGTTGTCCACAGGGCGTCGCGCAGAAGCCTCCCGCTGTCGGGCCCGCGGCTTAGCGTGCGGGGCATGACGAACTGGATCAGCACCATGAGCCGCGACCACGTCGAACGTGGTGTGCGTGGCCGCTTCACTCAAGCGAATCACGGCAAACCCCACGCCCTGAGGCGCATGTCCCGCGGCGACTGGATCGCCTTCTACTCACCCCGCGTCAGCCATCCCGACGGCGAGACACTGCAGGCGTTCACCGCCATCGGACAGGTCGTCGACGACGAGCCGTATCCGGTCGACATCCCACCGGACGTCGAGCGGTGGCGGCGCAATGTCGACTTCCTCGACTGTGTGGAGACACCGATCCGCCCGCTGATCGACAGCCTCGACTTCGTCGAGAACAAGCAGCGGTGGGGCTACAAGTTCCGCTTCGGCGTCTTCCGCGTCGACGATCACGACTTCGAGATCATCCGCGCCGCGATGACCGGGGCACGCCAACTGGTTGCGGCAGCGACGATCAGCGACGAGCCAGGCGGGGTACCCCCACGGACAGCACCACCGCCGAATGACACCGATTGATCGAGGAGACCCCGTGACCACCGACAAGACCGGCGCGCCCACCACCGTCACCGCCGAGGCGGACCGCTTCACCATCGGCCTGGAGGGGCAGACGGTCGGTTTCGCCGAGTTCACCGACCGCGACGGTCAGCGGGTGTTCACCCACACCGAGGTCGAGGGCGAATTCGAAGGCCGTGGTCTGGCCACCATCCTCGTGGGCGAAGCGCTGGAGCAGACGCGCTCGGCGGGCAAGCGGATCGTCCCCGCGTGCGCGCTGGTCGCCGACTACGTCGAGAAGCACGACGAATTCGCCGACGTCGTCGACCCCGTCGACGGCTGACGTGACGCGCCGCGCCGCACGGTAGCCGCACACCGTTAGGGTCGGCGCGGTGACCACGAACCGTCCCTGCGCGCCGGCGTTCTTCGTTCAAGACGGTGACACCTACATCCCCACCACCATCGCCCGCGGCCCGTGGGGTGAGACGGTGAGCGGAACCTACGTCGGCGGTCTCCTCGGCCATGTCGTCGAACGCGACACCGACCCCGATCCCGAAGTGCACCCGGCCCGCTTCACCGTCGACCTGCTGCGCCCGGTCGCGATGGCGCCGGTCGACACCCGGTCGAGTGTCGTGCGGCGCGGGCGCAGGCTGTGGCTGGTCGACGCGGAACTGGTTCAGGCCGGCACCGTCGTCGCGCGCGCGAGTGCGCTGTTCCTGCGCCGCGGCCCCCAGCCACCTGACGACGCCTGGCCGGGTGCGGTGAGTATGCCGCCGCTACCGCCTGATCCGGCCGAGATCGGCGACCGCACCACGGTGCTGTGGGTGTTCGGCGGCGCGGATCCCACCACCCCGACCGCCGACCTGCGCGGGTGGCAGCAGGCCGGGCCGAAATCGGTGTGGGTGCGGGAGATCACGCCGCTGGTCGACGGTGTCGAACTGAGCCCTTTCGTGCGCGCCGCGGTCGCCGGCGACTACGCCAGCTCGCTGACCAACTTCGGGTCCACCGGCCTGCCGTTCATCAACGCCGACTACACGCTGTCACTGAGCCGACTGCCCGCCGGACCCCACCTCGGCCTCGCCTCGCTCACCCATCAGAGCGACGACGGCATCTCGACCGGGGTGGCCACGGTGTTCGACCATCTCGGTCCGATCGGCAGCGCCACGGTGACCGCGCTCGCCAACCCCGGGTTCTCGCCGGCGCTCAGCGGGGCTGCAGGAGGATGACGGGAATCTCCCGCTCGGTCCAGCGCTGGTAGGTGTCGAAGTCCGCGTAGACCTCGACCAGCTCGGGCCACAGCCGGGCCCGCTGCTCGGCGTCGGCGACGACGGCCCGCACGGGGCGGCGCTCGGCGCCGATCTGGACGAAGGCCTCCGGGTTCGCGACGAGGTTGCGGTACCACTGCGGATGCTCCGGCCGTCCGCCCTGCGACGCGACGATCACCACGTCTTCGCCGTCGCGCATGTACAGCAGCGGGGTGACGAACACCTTGCCGGACTTGCGGCCGCGGTGTTCGAGAAGCATGGTCGGCACCGGCTTGCGGAATCCGGCGCCGATGCGCCACCTACCGCCGACCCGCCCGCCGGTGCGTCGGTACACCCACACGTGGGCCTTGCCCACGACCTTGAAGATCTTCGGCAGCAGCGGGGAGTCCAGCTGCTTGGGGCGCGGGGGCGTGTTCACTGCTCCCCCAGGTACTGGGCGGTGCTGCCGCTCAACGGCATCTCGGGCATCCCGAGCTTGCGGTGGTCCCAGCTGCGCATCCGTTCCGACACCACGCGCACCGCGATCCGGTTGTGCATCATCTGGTCGACGAACGGCTTCGTCTCGTCGCTGTAGGGACCGGTGTAGCGCTCCCACACGCTGATCCCCACGCGCAGAAGCAGATCGGGGTCCGAGTCGACGATCTCCGCGCGGCCGTCGATGGAGACACCGCGCAGCGTGTTGTAGGTCAGACCGTCCTCGATCATCACCGTCAGCGTCGGGTCGCGGCGGAGGTTGACCGCCTTCTGCGATTTGGCCTTCGTCTCGAACCAGATCTCCCCGTCGAGCACCGCGTACCACATCGCGACCAGGTGCGGCCGGCCGCCGGGCAGCACGGTGGCCAGCGTCGCGGTCCGGCTGTGGTCGATGAATTCTGCGATCTCGGCGTCGGACATCACGATCTTCGTCCGTTCGTTCTTGCCCACGGTGTATGCCTATCAGGCCGGCGCCGCCGCCGTCACGGGAGTGCGGCGTTCAGCGGGCGGCGAGCCGACGGACGAGCGCCTCGAGGGCGGCCGATTCCGTCGGGTCCACGTAGCGCCCCGATTCGGCGTCGGTGACGGCGTCGACGCTCACCCCCGCGACGTCCGCGGTCTCCTCGACGGTCAACTCCGCGCTGTGCCTCGCGGCATAGAGCCGCCGGCTCAACGGTGCGCCCGGGGCCTGCGCCGCCCGCACCATCAGCTCGTTGTAGGTGCGACGGATGTCGCTGAGCACGACCGCGGCGTCCGGTCGGTGGGTCGTCTTCCCGGCGTTGCGCGCCATGGTCTCCAGCCCGCGCAGGTCGAACAGCAGCGCGGTGACGTAGTCGTCGTATCCCGAATCATGCTGTGGCGGAGCGCTTTCGATACGCGCCCTGACGTTGCCGAGCGCGATGTCGGCGGCGTCGACCATGACCGCCGTCTGCACGGTGTCGGACAGGATCTCGGTGCTCTCGTCCTCGGGTGCCGCGCTGCCGGCGCGCACCGCGGCGACGACGCCCGCCGGCCATTTCAGGAACTGCTCGATGCGGGCCCGCACGTCCTCGGACGGCCACAGTCGCCCGGCCTCGAAATCCGCCAACGCCTGCTGGTCGATGATCCCGTCGGCCTCGAGGCGGCGCCGGGAGTGGCCGAGTTCCTCGCGACGGTCGGCGACGGCAGCACCGGCGCGCGCGATGCCGACGTCGATGTCGATGTCGATGTCGACGGCTGTCGCGGTGCCTGCCCCCGTGTCGTCCACCGTCAACGTCACCGCCGTCCCCTCGGCGTGGCCCAACCGCACGGTCGCCGTGTCGTGGACATCGACCGAATCGACGCGTCGACCGTCGACGAACATGCCGTTGGTGCTGCCCGCGTCGGTCACCACCCAGTGGCCGCCGCTGACGTCGACCCGGGCGTGGATGCGCGAGATGCACGGGTCGTCGACCCTGATCTGCGCCGGCAGTTCCCGCCCGATCAGTATCGGCGCGTCGCCCGGGCCGATGCTGTACGGATCGTCACCGCATCGGATCCGCAGCGCGGGAACGGCTTCGCCAGCCACCTGCACCATGGACCCCCCTGCGATCGGTTCGCCCTGCGATGCTAACCGCTCAGAGGAAGCCGTAGGGCGCGGTCACCCACCTCACCGGGTCGACCGTCCGGAACGGCGCGATCCCGCGCGAATGCAGCCGGTTGCCGCTGGGCGGCGCGCCGAGGGCGGAGACGGCGAAGTACCGGTGCGGCAGGCGGGTGCCCGTGGACGGGTTCTCCACCGCCGCGACGATGGCCCCGCCGTGCAACCGGGTGAGCAGGCTGCGCACCTCCTCGTGCAGCAGCTGGCCGTCGGTCTCGTCGTACTGCTGCGCATCCGACGGGTCGCGCAGATACGCCGCGCCGGCGTTGGACATGATCAGGCTCCACTCGGAACCCTCGACGTCGCGCAGCACCCGCAGCGCGTCGAACTTCGACACGATGACGGCGAGTTTGGGCTGCGCGGGGCCGACCGCGTGCAGCACGTTGTTCAGCACCGCACGGGGGTCGCCGCCGCTGAACGCCTGCGCCGGGAGCAGGTCGTGGAGTTGATCGCGAATCCCCTTGATCCGCAACGGATCGAACATGAAGAACACCGCGTCGGCGTTGCCGAAGAACCGGAACGGCGGGGTGTACAGATCGCCGGACTCCAGGTCCTCACCCGCGACGTCACGCAGGACGAGGTACCGCCGGACGCCGTGCCACACCCCGATCCCGTAGATCAGCGGTTCGCGTTGATGCGACGCCTGGGTCTGCACCGTCGGGGTCGGCGGCACGAGCCCGCGCTGTACGTAGAGCGGTGTCTCGTAGTTCATGGTGTAGGCCACCGCGGTCGCGCGGGTGGCCGGCTGCATGGAGACCCCGAGGTGTTCGCACAGCAGCTCGAGCTGTTTGACCAGCACGCCGATGTAGAGGCTCTTACCCGTGGCGCGGGCGCCGGCCATCGCGATGCAGATGGCGTGCCCGCTGCGCCACTCGTCGGGCAGCATGAAGTGGCAGACCGGGCAGATCTCCACCGCCGGACCCTGCAGCGCCTGGCTGGCTTCGCTCAGCGGCGGCGGCGGGCCGGCGTAGCCGGGCGGCCGGGCCCACGTGTAGAGCGCCCCCGAATCCGCCGGCGCACCCAGGTACGCCGAGGCGAGGTCGTCGCGGTAGCGGGTCCCGCCGGCCTGGGGCGGCAGCGTCCACAGATGCTGGTTGGGATCCAGCACGGAGAAGCACCGCGGGCATTTCGTCACGTCAACGACTCCAGCGGGTTCGGGCCGAAGGTGCGGGTTGCGCCTCCGGTCGGCGGGCCAGCAGTTTCAGCACGGTCTTGCGGTGCCGGCGCAGCGCCGCGTCACTCGGTTCGCCGGAGAGTTGCGCCATGGTCGCGGCCACCATGCCGACGTCGAGGGTCTCCGGCGGGCGGGTGGCCAGGATGTGGCGCGCGGTCTGCCAGATGAGGTCCTCGATCCCGTCCGCGAGCACCGGCAGGTCGTCACCGTTGTGCCCGAACCGCAGGGCGGCCACCGCCAGCACCGACATCGCGTTGAGGACATAGCCGTCGAGCAGCACGGCCAGGTGGCCGAACGCATCGGCCGCCACCTGCGCATCGGACGTCATCATCGCGCTCGCCGGTGGATAGGGCTGCCCGGCCGTGGCGGCGATCGCGGCGAACGTCACGAGCCGGACGGCGGCGTCGCGGTGGACACCGGCCACGCCGGTGACCTCGACGGCCTTCTCCCACAGCGGTGCGTAGGCGGTCTGGTGGCTGGCGGCGTAGCCCTGTTCGATCCAGGTTCGCGGATCGAAGATCCGCATCGCGGCACAGGCCACCGCCACGTCGTCGTTGTTGGTGCGGAGCACCGTCTGGGCCAACCTGTCCAGGGCCGGCGACGACGGCGCCCCCATCAGGGTGCGCACCGCCGCGGCTCCCGGGAGCACCGAATCCCCTACGGCGGCGGACAATTCGTCGGGATGCCACACCGAGTTGCCCGCGAACTCCTCGAATCGCGCCGACCCGCTGACCCGCAGCCACCACAGACTCGCCCAGCGGTCGGCCGGATCGCTGGCGCCGCGCTGCACCGTGCGCACCCCGCGCAGCGCCGCGCGCGTCCAGACCGGATCCCACTCCTCGGCTTGCCACAACTCCTGGGGCGCCGGCGCCGTGACGCCCTCCGCCAGCCAGTCCAGCACCTCACCGGGGACGGCGGGCGCCTCACCGCAGTCCCGCAGCAGGGCGGCCGCCAACGCCAATCGGGTTGGCGCACCGACATTCTCGCGCAGCCCGTGCACCAACGCGGGGGCGGCCTGCGGATCGGTCAACCCGGGCACCACCTCGTGGCTGAGCGCGTCGAGCACCCGGTCGTCGTCGACCCCGCAACGCAGCAGCAGATCCGCCAGCCGTGCCACCCGAAGTGGACCGTCGGCCCGGGCCGCGGCCAGCGCCGGGTCGAGGGCGTCGCGCAGTTCCCGGGGCGCCGAGTGCCGCTCGAACCGGCGAGCACGGGCCGGGATCAGGCCGGGCCGGTTCAACCACTCGGAGTCCGCGACGGCGCGGCACAGATAGGACACCGTGGCCAGGTCGGCCGCCGGACCGTCCGGAGTGTCCTGCACCGCCTTCCAGGCATCGGCGGTGCTGGTACCCACCGCACCGCGCATCACCTCGGCGATGGTGCGGGCGACGACGGAGTCCCCGGCGGCCCGCGGCGAGTGCGCGGCGATCACCGCGTGCGCCTCGGTGAGCGCGTCGGCGAACGTGTCGCGGTGGGCCACCGACATCGCAAGGGGCCAGGCCGGGTGCAACCCCGCATCGGCCACCTCGGCGGCGTAGTGGTCGATGTCGTCGAGCACCGACCGCGCTGATTCGGCGTCGAGCAGCACCACCTGCGCCATCGCCGACCACGGGGTGACGGTGATTGCCTGCCCGTCGGCGGTGCGGTGGGGTTCGCGGTCGAGTTCGCCCAGCGACAGGGTGGCGTGCTCACTGATCGCGACGACGTCGTCGGGCAGGTACTCCAGGTCGTCGACGGGCACGGCGGTCAGGTGCTGCATGCTCTGCCGTGCCAGGGTCAGCTGATCGGCGCGGTCGAACGTCGAGAAGTTCAGTCCCGCAGCGGTTCCCGCCGACATCAGGAAGCTGACCAATCCGATCCACTGTGCGGCCGAATCCGCCGATTCCACACCCAGCACCACCGGCGGGCCGCCGTCCAGCGCGCCGGCGACCGCGTCGAGCAATCCGAACAGCGTCGCCAGCCGCCAGGCGCCGGGGTCGAGTGCGAACCGCACAACGCTGTCCTTGGTCACCACCGCCCCCGGGGTGGGAGGCTCGCCGGGCAGCGCGGCCGCGGCCACCGCGAGGGGGCCGTACGGACACAGCCACCCGTCGGAGCGCCACCATTCGATGGGACGGTGGGACCGCTCCCCCGCCGCGCGGTCGAGAAGCGCATGGGCGAACACGTTTCCGGGTCGGCCGGTGCTGTCGGACCCGGCCGGCACGGTGTGCCAATACCCGGCGCGCTGGCGATCCAGGCGGCCATAGGCGAGCCGACGCGGACCGTGCTCGAGTTGTTCGGGTGTCGGGTAGGTGGGCAGTGGCTGCGCCGGGCGGAAGACGGTGCGGACCCCGGAAGTCAGCGCGTGCACCTCGTCGGGGGTGAGGTCGGCGGAGGTTTCCTTGACCTGCCATCCGCCCGTGTGCGTCGCGGTGTCGAACGAGGTGTAGGTGAGCTGCCCGTAGCGCGAGGTCATATCGCCGCCGGGGTCAGCCGTAGATGCTCCACCGGCGGGTCGAGCAGGGCGATCAGCCGCAGGCTGTCCGGCGAGGGCGTGTTGACGAACAGCCGGATCCAACCCTGGCGGTTACGGACGTTCGCCGCCCACAGTTCACTGCCTCCGGTCGTGGTGAGCTGTGACCACCGCAGCTCCTTGGCGGGTGGGGCGGCGAGTTGGCCGTGCTCGTTGAGCGGCGCCACGTCGACGAGATCACCGTCGTGCACGCTCAACGGAATCCGGTTCGGGTTGTTGACCAGCACGAAGGCCGGCGAACCCGGCAGATCGTATTCGGAGCGCACCGCCAGCGTCGCGGTGAACGGCCGGCCGTCGGTATCGCGGCCCACTCGCACCGCGTACTGCAGCCGCAGCAGTCCCTGGTATTCGGCGCTGGCGATCGCGCCCATGACGCGGCGGCCCCCGGTGAACGCGATCGGGGCCAGGTGCAGGGAGCAGCCGTGCACGGGCAGGGGCGTGGCCAGTTGCAGACCGCCGTACTTCTCGTACTCCTCGAGGGTGATCTCGTACGACTGGCCGGTGAGTCCGGTGCGTGGGTCGTGGCCTCGGGGGGCGAGATGGACGACGACGGCTGCGGCGCCGTCGGGCCAGTCGAAGGTGAGCACCTGCTTGTTGCAGTACTCCGCGAGTTCGATGTCGCGGATCACGCCGGTCCGCACGGTCGAGAAGGTCTTGCCCAGCATCGCGCGGCCACCGATGACGGTGACCGGGGTGAAGTACGCGCGGCTCCACTGGTCCGGCCACGCCACACCGGGCATCGCCGTGTAGATCCGCCCGTCGTCGTCCGTGTATTCGGTAACCGGTTGTGCCAGAAGCAATTCCGGGGGGAGCCCCACCTGATCGAGCGCATCCTCCGGCAGTTCGTCGGCTTCGGCGCCCGCGCTCGGTCCGGTGGGCGTGCGGTAGACGACGACCCGTCCGCCGGGGGGCGTGGTCCACGCGAGGTCGAGCACGGTCGCGTCGGCGCTGCTCCCGGTGATCGCCAGGTCGGTGACCGGCGCCAGCACCGCCGTGACCTCCACCTCGCCTTCCGCGGCCTCGGACAGCCGCAGCACCCCGCCGACGGGCGCCGCGCAGCGCACACGGTAGACGTAGCGGTGGCCCCGTTCGAGGTCGATGTCGACGAAGCCCGCCAGGTTGTCCTGTCCGGTCAGGATGCGGTACTGCGGGCCGTCGCGGTGCGCCTCGTCGGCGCGCATCCGGTACACGTAGACCGCGCTCACCCCGGGCGGGACGGTGTAGCGGCCGACCACCCGTCCGGAGTCCTCGCGCAGCATGAGGTCGGTGATCCGGCTGATCAATACGCCACCGGCGTGCAGGACCGGTTGTGCGGCCAGCGCTTCGGTGCGCGACGCACCGACGTTCGCCCACACCTGGAAGTGCCGGACCGCGGCCACCGGTGGCCGGTCGTCGGTCTCCGACGTCGTGGTGGTGACCGCGAGCAGGTCGCCGGTTTCGGGTGATCTCGGGGTGGCGTCTTCGCCGCTCACCACCCGGTAGACGACAGCTGGGTCGGTGGTGGCGACGGGCGGCCAGCGCAGTTCGAGGGCCCCGGTGTCGCGGCGGCGGTGCAACGTCACGCTGTGTTCCGGACCGGCCGGTGTCTCAGCCAGGTAGGGCGCGAATTCCTCAGTACCGGAGAAAGTCTCGATGAGCGGCTCACCGAGCTGCGGTGGCGCCGGTGTGCCGTCGGCGATCGGGTCGTCTTCGCGGTGCCGGCCCGCCGGATTGGTCGCGGAGGTGATCTCCTCGTCTGCTGGAGAAGTCGGCTGCGCGGGCAGTTCGGCCAGGACCCGCGCCATATCGTCGGCGTGCTCGGAGACCGATCCGGGCAGCATGGCGCGGATCTGCTCGACGTCGGTGCGCCCGGAGCGCAGCACCAGCCGCAGGTGCGCCTCCTTGAAACTGCGCGCCGACACAGCCCCGGAGTCGATCAGCCGTTGACGCCATTCGAGCAGCGCGCCCAGCCGCGGATCGTCCTCGGCATGCGGTTGTTCGGTCATCGCGGCGACACCACCCGGGCACGCCGGCGCGCCGCGCGCCCACCCGGCACGCCGTCACCCCCGCACATGTGCATCGCGTCAGATTCCACCATCCCCAGCAACGACTTTTCCACCGATCCCGTCGAGGAGATCTGATCGTGATGGGTGTCAGGCCGCGCGACGCGAGGCGATGCCAGAGCCGATCCGCAGACTCGGATACAAGTGGTAGATATCACCGCAGATGCGGCTGTAGGATCGGCCGAGTGCCAATGCTCCGGGTGCGTGAAGCCGCCGATCTGCTGGGTGTGAGCGACGACACCGTGCGCCGATGGATCGACGACGGCAGCCTGCCGGCCGGCAGCGACGGGTCCGGACGCAAAGTCATCGACGGCGCGGCGCTCGCCACATTCGCCCGCGCGCACGCGGCGACCGCGCCCAAGGATCCGCTCGGCACCCCCAGCTCCGCCCGCAACCGCTTCGCGGGGCTGGTGACGAACGTCGTCAGCGACACCGTCATGTCGCAGGTCGAAATGCAGTGCGGACCGTTCAGCGTGGTGTCCCTGATGAGTACCGATGCGGTGCGCGAACTCAACCTGCGCCCGGGCAGCGTCGCGGTGGCCGTCGTCAAGGCGACCACGGTGATCGTCGAGACACCGGGAGCGCAGCCCTGAGGCGATTGGGGGGCGTCGTGCTGCTCAGCGCGGCGCTCACCGCATGCAGCTCGCCCGCACCGGACGACACGCTCACGGTGTTCGCCGCGGCGTCGCTGAAGAACGCGTTCACCGGCATCGGGGAGCGCTTCGAGGCCACTCACCCCGGCCTCGACGTGGAGTTCTCGTTCGCCGGCTCTTCGGATCTCGTCACGCAACTGACGCAGGGCGCACCCGCCGACGTCTTCGCCTCCGCCGACGCCCGCAACATGGACCGGGCGGCCGCGGCCGGGCTGCTCGACGGCGTGCCGGTGACGTTCGCGACGAACCGGCTGACCATTGCCGTCGCCGCGGGCAACCCCAAAGGCATTGGCTCGCTGCGGGATCTGACCCGAAGGGACACGGCGGTGGTGTTGTGCGCGCCCCAGGTGCCGTGCGGCGCGGCGAGCAGAACCGCCGAACAGGCCGCCGGGGTGGAGTTGCGACCCGTGAGTGAGGAGACGTCGGTCGCCGACGTGCTCAACAAGGTGATCAGCGGCCAGGCCGACGCCGGTCTGGTGTACGTCACCGACGTCCTCGGCGCCGGCGGTGCGGTGTCCGCGGTCGACATCCCCGAGGCTGCCCAAGCGGTCAACACGTATCCGATCGCGGCGCTCGCCGAATCCGTGAAGCCCGCGTTGGCCAGGGAGTTCGTGACCACCGTGACAGGCCGTGTCGGTCAGGAGATCCTGCGCACGGCGGGGTTCGGCCCGCCGTGACCGTTACGTGCCGCCGGTCGATCCCGGGAGGTCCGGCTCGTAACGCAGCATCGTGACGTCGTGGTCGGGATAGTCGAAGAACACCGGTCGTACCCGCATCCCGACGCGAATGTCGTCGGGCGCCACATTCACCAACTCCGTCGAGAACCGCGGCCCCTCGTCCCATTCCACGATCGCCGTCAGCAGGGGCACGGCGTCGGCGAAGTGCGGTCCGACGGGCCTGCGCGCCACGGTGAACGAGTAGAGGCTGCCCAGGCCGGAGATCTCGCGCCACTCGAGGTCGTCGGCCAGGGTCCGGGGTGCCCGAACCCGCGGATAGAACACATACGCCTCCGACGACGGCGAATACTGGATGCGGATCGTGTGTTCGGCCAACGCATCCCAGAACGGTGCGGTGGTGGGTGTCTTGACGGGCATCGGCCGCTCGAAGGTGGTCATCGGCTCAGTCGCCTTCCAGGACGAGGGTCGTCTGTTCGGAGAGGATGCCGCCGTTACCGGAGACGAACGCCCGATCGCAGTCCGCCACCTGCGCGGCACCCGCCCGGCCCATGATCTGGCGGGTCGCGTCACACACGTGGTGCATCCCGCCGGCGAGACCCGCCTGCCCGAACCCGAGCTGTCCCCCGGCGGTGTTGAGCGGGAAGTCGCCGCGGAAGGTCAGGTCGTGATCGCTGACGAACGCCATCCCCTTGCCCTTCTCGCAGAAGCCGGCGTCTTCGAGGCTGAGCAGCACGGTGATCGTGTAGCAGTCGTAGATCGAGACCATGTCCATGTCGGCGCGGCCCAGCCCGGACATCGCGAAGGCGGTGTCGGCGGCTTTTGTGATCGGGGTTTGCAGCAGATCGCGCGCGTAGGTCGGTGTCTTGAACGGCACGTGCTCGCCGAATCCCTTGATCCACACCGGCCGTCGCTTCGCCCGCTTGGCCATATCCGCGCTGGCCACCACAACCGCGGCCCCACCGACACACGGCATGACGATCTCGAGCATGTGCAGCGGATCGGCGATCACCGGGCTGGCCAGCACATCGTCGATGGTGAGCGGCTTGTCCTTCCAGACCGCACCGTCGGTGTGGTTGGCGTTGACCCGCTGGTCGACCACGATCTTCGCCATCGCCCGCTCGTCGTACCCGTATACCGCGGCGTACCGCTGGGCGACCTGGCCGTACGGTCCGTTCTGGCCGAGGTTGCCGTAGGGGATCTCGAATTCGGCTTGCGGAGAGCCGAACCGGTTACTCGACGAGCCGAAGAACATCGCGTCGACGAGCGGCGCCGGCTTCTTCTCCGACGTCGGCGTTTGATACCGCGCCGGGAGTGCGCACAGCACCACGTCGCACAACCCCAACTCGATCGCCGCCGCCGCCCGCCAGACCATGCCGACCGCGCTGGCCCCGCCGAGGTCGAGCATCTCGGCGAAGTTGGCATCGACCCCGAGGTACTCCGTCACCGTCGACGGGACGAAGATCTCGGACTCCCCGATATGTGAGGTCACGATGCCGTTGACCGACTCCCCCGGCAGCCCAGCATCCGCGAGCGCGGCGGCGCTGAGCTCCGCCCACTGCTCGAGCAGGAACGGCGCCGGCCCGGCCTTGTTCAGGCGTTCCGGGGGCAGCTCGACATAGCCGACGATCGCGGCCTCACCGCGTAATCCCATACGTCTCTCCCTGTCATCCACGGGGTAGCCCGAGCACCATCTGGGCGATGATGTTGAGCTGGATCTCTCGGGTGCCCCCGCCGACGAGTTCGGCCGGCAGGTGCAGGTACGGCTGCACCACCGGCGGTTCGGTGTCCTGCAACAGCGCTGTCTCGCCGGTCAATTCGAGGGTGGCCGCGAAGGTGCGGCGCAACATCGCGGCGGTGGCGACTTTCGCGATGCTCGACGCCGGGCCGGAGTGCTGACCGTCGAGCAGGCGCAGGGTCTCGCGCACGCCGAGGGCCTTGATCGCATTCGAGTAGGCGTCGATTCCGCCGAGTGCGCACAGCGCCGCGTCCTGGTCGGGCCCCGGGGTGCCGGCCAGGATGCGCAGCGCCCCGGCCCGGTCGTTGTGGACGTAGTTCCCGATCGCCACGCGCTCCTGGGCCATCGTGGCGATCGCCAGACTCCACCCGGCGGTCGGCTCACCGAGCAGCATCTCGTCGGGGACGAAGACGTCGGTGAGGAAGACCTCGTTGAAGTGCGCGTCACCGGTGGCCTGCCGGATCGGTTGCACGTCAACGCCGTCCGATTGCATGTCGACGACGAAGTAGCCGATGCCGCGGTGTTTTCTCGCGTCGGGGTCGGTCCGGGCGAGCAGCGCGCCGAAATGCGCGTGGTGCGCCGACGACGTCCAGATCTTGTGGCCGTTGATCTTCCATCCGCCGTCCACCTTGGTCGCCCTGGTGGTCAACGAGGCCAGGTCCGATCCGGCTGAGGGCTCGCTGAACAGCTGGCACCACGCGAACTCGCCGCGCAGGGTCGGCGGGATCAGGCGGTCGCGGACCTCGGGACGGGCGGCGCTGATCAACGACGGCAGGATCCATTCGGAGATGCCGAGCGAGGGTCGCACCAGATCCGGGCGGGCCGCGAACTCTTCGTCGATGATCAGCTGTTGCCGCGGTGTGGCGTCCAGTCCCCAGGGTGCCGACCAGTGCGGGGCGAGCAATCCGGCGTCGGCGAGGGCGGTCCGCTGCGCGCCGGTCGCGAAGTACGCGTAATCGCCCTGGTGACGGGGACCGTCGTTGCGCAAAACCATGGCCTCGTCGAGGATCTCGCGGATCTGCGCGCGGAAGTCGCCGTCGGCGTCGCCGAGCCGGACGGTCATGTCCCGGGCTGTGGTTCGGGTGAGCTCTCCGAGCCGCCGGCGCCACCGGGTGGCGGGCCCGAGCGAGGCGGCCAGCGCCGTCGCGCGCCGCCAGTAGAGGTGCAGATCGTGTTCCCAGGTGAAGCCGATGGCCCCGAACATCGTCAACGTGTCGAGGACGAGTTCCGGTGCGGGGGCCGCGGCCATCAACACTGCGGTCGCGGCGGCGATGGCGTGCTGGTCGGGAGATTCGCCGGCGGATCGCACCGCGTCCCACGCTGCGGCGGTGGCGAGCTCGCTGCTGATCAGCAGATCCGCGGCGCGGTGTTGCAGCGCCTGGAAGGTGCCGATCGGCTTGCCGAACTGTTCACGGGTGCGCAGGTGTTCGGTCACGGCGTCGACGCACCACCGGATGGTGCCCGCTGCCGCGCACGCGGTCAGCGCCGCGACCGCGCACCGTGCGGACTCGGTGTCGATCCCGGTCAGGCGCCGGTCCGCCGCGACGTGGTGTCCGTCGAACTGCGCCCTGCCCACGTCGGTGGTGAGGTCGGTGCCGTGCTCGGGTTCGATCACCACGCTGTCGGCGTCGGTGACGAACCAGAGCACACCGCCGTCGTCGGTGTGTGCGGCGGCGAGGATCAGCTGTGCGGCGCACAGTCCGAGCGCCACCGGAGAGACGCCCGTGACCTGCCAGCCGTCGTCGACGGGAACGGCCCGCACAGCATCGTTCGGCAGGACGACGGCGGCGGTGGCACCGGCGGCGAGGTCACGCAGTAGTTGTTCGGCCACCGGAGAGGTCTCGGCGAGCAGCGCGACGGCGCCCGCGCTCACCGTGGACAGCAACGGTCCCGGCAGCAGTGACCGTGCGGCCGCCTCGATCACACAGGCGGTGTCCACCAACTCCCCCCCTTGGCCGCCGATCCGTTCAGGCAGATGCACGGCATGAAAGCCGCTGGCCACCAGCTCATCCCACCAGTGCGGGACGGTACCGGCGGCCAGCTCGTCGAAAACGTGTCTGGTCTTGTCGACCGGCGCATGCCGGGCGGTGAATTCACGGACGGCTTCGGTCAGCGCCTTCTGTTCCGGGGTGAGGGCGATCGGCATCAGCGGCGGTCCTCGGCGGGTTGGCGGCGGGCGCCGGCGAAGAATTCCGCGGCCTCGGCCAGTGCGTCGGTGGCGGGCGCCGGCCGCCACCCGAGTTCACGTTCGGCCTTGGAGTGGTCCATCGGCGACATGATGTGCATGAGCCGGATGGTCAGCGGCGTCAACCGGGTGTCACGACGGCGCAACCGCGCGAACCACTCGCTGGGCACGGCGGCGGCAGCCAGGGCGCGGATCGGCACGCCTCGCCGAGGTGGTGTGACACCGACTGCGGCGCACGCGGTTTCGTAGATCTCCCGGGCGGTCATGAATCGCTCGGAGATGATGTAGCGCTCCCCCGGTCTCCCGCGTTCGCCCGCCAGGATCATCGCCTCGGCGGCATCGCGCACGCCGACGACCTCCGCCTGGGCTCCGTCGATGTAGAAGGGCAGCTTGCCGCGCACCGCGCCTGCGACCAGTCCACCGTGCGGGGTCGGCAGATAGTCGCCCGGTCCGTAGGTGTTCGACACGCACATGGCGACCGCGGGTAGCGCCTTCTCGCGGTGGTAGCGCAGGACGAGGTTCTCCGCGGCGACGCGGGTCCTGATGTACTCCCCCGCCCGGTCGAGCCAGTTGTTGGCGAGCTCCTCGGTGGCCAGGCCGGTGTCGGCGAGTCCGATCGTGGCGATGGAACTGGTGAACACGAAGCGGTGCAGGTCGGCGGCGGCGGCCACGTCCAGGACCCGTTGCAGCCCTTCGACATTGGTGCGCCACAACGGCGTGGCGTCGCGCAGCCAGGCGCGGGCGTCGACCACGCAGTAGTAGACGACGTCACAGCCGTCCACCGCGGCGCGCACCGCATCGGCGTCGAAGATGTCCCCGTAGTGGCGCTCCACCGGCAGGCCGTCGATGCCGCGGGTCGAGCTGGTGCGGCGGATCAGCACACGCACATCCTCGCCGCGCTCCACCAGTCGGCGCGTGACGTGAGAACCCAGAAACCCACTGGCCCCGATGACGAGCTTCTTTCCCACAGGTCTCCCGCCGTCGAGACGAGACGGTCCGTCTCGTCTGTGGCAGACTACGGGGCGATGACCCCGCCCGCAACGCCCGACCGGGTGACCACTGCGCCGAGGCGACGCAGCGAGAAGTCACGCGTCGCGATCATCGCCGCGACGCGCGAGCTGCTGCTGGAGCGGGGATTCGACGGGCTGAGCATCGAGGCGGTGGCTGCCCGGGCCGGCGTCGGGAAGCAGACGATCTACCGCTGGTGGCCGAGCCGGCCTGCTCTGGTCGCCGACGTCCTGCTCGAAGATGCTCACGAGATCCTGGTGCCGGTTCGGCACAGCGCCGATGTGGTGGCCGACGTCGTCGCGTGGATCGGGAAATTGGCGGCGACGCTGACCACCGAGCGGGGTAACGCGATGTTGCGCATCCTCACTGTCGCCTCGCTGGAACACGAGGACACCGCGGCCCGGTTGCGGGCGGGTTTCGGTGATCCGCTGCACCTCTCGGTGCGTGACCGGCTGCTTGCGGCGGGGGTGGACGAGCTGAACGCGGAGTCGGCGGCCGAGGCGGTCGTCGGCGGCGTGGTCTATGCCATCCAGCGCGAAGGCTGTTCCTATTCGCGGGAGCGGGCGCAACGGACCGCCCGGTTGATCGTCGAGAGCCTGGTCAGCTGAAAGGGGCCGGGTCGTTGTCCGACCCGGCCCCTGTGGTTGTCGTTATGGGTCACCCGATGCAGCCGAGGGCGGGGATGCAGCCTTCGACTCCACCCGGGCCGGCCGAGCCGCTGGGGCCGCCGGGGATCGTGCCGGTCACGCCACCGGGACCGGCAGTACCCGCCGGGCCGCCGGGGATGGCGCCGCTGGCACCGTCAGGGCCGGCGACTCCGCCCGGACCACCGGGAATCACGCCGCCGGCACCGTCAGGGCCTGCCGTACCGGCGGGGCCACCGGGAATCACGCCGCCGGCACCACCGGGGCCGGCGACTCCGCCCGGACCACCCGGAACGGCGCCCGTGGCACCGCCGGGACCGGCGACTCCGCCGGGGCCACCCGGCACCGCTGCACACACGGTCCCGTCGACGGCGACGCACGGCGGCGGAGGCTGGGTCACGAAGTTTCCTGTGCTACCGAATGCCGCGGGGGCCAGCGCGATCGCAGTCGCGGCAACGCCTGCGAAAAGGGCCGGGGCGGCTTTACTCGTTATGTTTCGCATAGGTTAAGGCATTGCCGTCCGCTCCAGGATTTAAACCACCCGCCTCGTGTGCCGTTTAGCGGCTGTTCGCTGCGGCTATGTGGACCGGAAGCGGGTTCCGGTACGGGCTGATGGGGTGCAACAGATTGACGAGTAGCGCTTCGGCGGGCTGGCCCCCACAGGTCGACAACAAACGCATCCGCCGCTGTGGCGTGAAGAGGGCCTGCGGGTCCCGCAGCGCCGCGAGAAGAAGCGGCTGACCGGGATCGGTGTCGCCGTGGGCGCAATACCAGCGTGGTCACCTGCGGAACAAACACACGTCCATGACCAGCTATCCGAGCGGCACGCAACACACAGCCCGTCGACTCGGGCGCGCATCGTCAGTCGAGGTGCTGATCTACGTCCATGCGTTTGTGTAGCACGCGCACCACGACGATGAGGTCGCCAGCGACGCGGTAGTACAACGTGTGTGACCCCACGGCATGCCGGCGGTACCCGACCCGAACCTCGTCACACGCGCGACCGATCAAAGGATTGTCCGCGACACGCTCGACTGCACGCTGAAGAACGCGGATGTATCTTTCCGCCTGATCGGCATCCCAGCGGTCGCAGGTGCAGTCCCAGATCTGTTCCAAATCAACCTGGGCCGCCGGCGAGAAGACGACCCGATTCACTGCGCTGCGCGCGATTCCACGGCCTTTCGCTCTACGAACGCGTCGAAGTCGATGGCCGTTGCCTCACCACTATTTTCGCCGCGTCCCAGGGCCTGGCGCAGCGCATCGAGGCGCGTTTCGCGATCCTCGAGGAGTCGCAACGCGGCGCGCACCACCTCGCTGGCGGAGCCGTACCGGCCTGAGGCAACCTCGCCCTCGATGAACTCATTGAAGTGAGTGTCCAGGCTGAACGAGGTGTTCTTACCCATAGAAGGCACGATACCAATATTTGGTATAGCACGCAGGTGCCGCCACCCTCTCTGTCAGGCACCGTTTCGGTACAGCAGGGGTTTACAGCGTCCGCCAACCCATTGCGATTACGAGCTCGGCTCGAAGTGCGAGCGGAAGCCTTCGAGCCACCGGGCGAAGCCCGATCAAGTTGCCACCGCGAGATCGATCGATCTGCGCGATGGCGCACCCGAAGCGGCGGCCCACCCGTCGACGGGCGGGAGACCCTAACTAGCTGTTACTCAGCGCCAACTGCTCCAGTTCGTTAAGATCCGCTCAGCCAAGGCAATTCGGGTGTCCGGCCATGCGGACACCACCAAGTGTCGGACATGCTGATGATGCTCGTGCGGGTGCATTCGATGAGGAAGAGGTGCCGTTCCGATGGATGAGTTCCCGCAAGACTACGAAATCTTCGATCTCGGCGACGTGACGTTGCAGCACGGCGCCACGCTGCGCGGCGCGAAGCTCGCGTACAAGACCTACGGCGAGCTGAACGCCGACAAGTCCAACGCGATCGTCTATCCGACCTGGTATTCCGGGCGGCACTGGGACAACGAATGGCTGATCGGTGAGGGCATGGCCCTCGACCCGGCCAAGTACTTCATCATCGTCCCCAACATGCTCGGCAACGGGCTCTCGTCGTCGCCGTCGAACACACCGCCGCCGTACGACGGCGCGCGCTTCCCGCACGTCACTTTCTACGATCAGGTCGAGCAGCAACACAAGCTCGTCACGTCGTTCGGGATCGAAACCCTCCCCCTCGTCACCGGCTGGTCGATGGGGGCCGGGCAGACCTACCAGTGGGCCGTCAGCTATCCGGACATGGTGCAGCGGGCGTTGCCGTTCTGCGGCTCGTCCAAGACCAGCGAGCACAACATCGTGTTCCTCGAAGGCGTCAAGTCGGCGCTCACGGCCGACGCCACGTTCAAGGAGGGCTGGTACACCGAGAAGCCCACCAAGGGGCTACGTGCGGCCGCCCGGGTCTACGCCGGATGGGGCTTCTCGCAGGCGTTCTACTGGCAGCAGGAGTACAAGAAGATGGGCTACTCCTCGCTCGAGGACTTCCTCGTCGGCTTCTGGGAAGGCTTCTTCCTCGACCGCCGCGATCCCAACAACCTCTTGGCGATGCTGTGGACCTGGCAGAACGGCAACGTCGGCGCCACACCCGGCCGAGGATTCGACGGCGACCAGATCGCCGCGCTGAAGACCATCAAGGCGAAGATGATCGTGGTGCCGGCCGAGAAGGATCTCTACTTCCCGCCCGAGGACGAGGAGTTCGCCGTCAGCCACATCCCGGATGCCGAATTACGCGTCATTCCAGGGGTTTACGGTCACTTCGCCGGCGGGGACGCCAACCCCGTCGACAACCTATTCATCGACGCCGCCCTCAAGGACCTCCTCGCGCGCTGAGGTATCTGGCCGCGGGCAAGCACAGCAGAGCCAGGGCGGGTATCACCAGCGCGACAACCCACACCAGTCGGCTCGTGTGCCCGTTATGGCAGATCAGTTGCACGGCGTCGGGATGTGGGCCGCCGCGTGAAAGGCCGGCCCACTCATCCGACGATGTGAGCAGCGTCCCGCAGTCGGCGCCTCCGACGTTGATAGGCGTGAAGACGAAGGCCACCATAGCCACGAGCAGAGTGCCGGCGACGATCCCGGAAACCATCGCCACCGGTCTGCTCGGAGTCGACATGGTGGCCGTTACCGGCCGGCCATTAGATGGTGACGGCCTGTGACGGATGCAGGAGGTCCTCGAGCCCGATCCTGGTGAGGAATTCGGTGCGGATTCGGTCTGCGACCGCGTTGACGACGGCCGCGCCGTCGTCGGCCGGGTCGATGTGCACGCGGAAAGGCCGCTTGCCATGCGCGGTGTCGACGACCTCGACAATTGCCGCGGCAACGTCGGCGACGTCGGCATCGGCGGGAGCTATCTCAGCGAGGCGTTCGCCGATCTGTTGCATCAGGTTGGGGTACAGCACGTCGTAGTCGGCGATTGTCGCGGTGTCGGCGGGTCGGGCGCTCTTGGCGAAGTGGTTGGTGCCATGGGTGAACGAGCCGGGAACGACGATGGTGGATTCGATGCCGAAGCGGGCGACCTCACCGGCGTAGCTCACGGCCAGGGCGTCCATGGCTGCTTTGGCGGCGAAGTAGGGGCCGAGGTACGGCGGGGTTCCGCCGCGAGTGCTGGTGCTGCCCACCCAGAGCAGCAGGCCCTGACCCTGGCGGCGTAGGACGGGCAGCGCTGCGCGATTGAGCCGTTGCGTACCAAGGACATTGGTGTCGTATACGGCATCGATTTCTTCGGGGGTGAACGCCTCGGTGGGGCCGGTCACCATGTGTCCGGCGTTGTGGATCACGACATCGAGGCGGCCGGACTGGTCAAGGATGGTCGCCACGGCGCTGTCAGCGGAATCCTGCGACGCGATATCCAGCTCGACGGTGCGTAAGTCGACATGGTGTTCGGCGGCGTACTCGGCGGCGGCGTCGGCCTGTTCGGCGTTGCGGTCCGTGATGCCGCGCATGCCTGCGTAGACGGTGTGGCCGGCGTGCGCGAGGGCCCGTGCGCTCAGTGCGCCGAATCCACTGGAGGCGCCGCTGATGACGATGGTCTTACTCATGAATTGTCCCTTGCTGTCCGTGGTTTGCCGTGCGCCGGGGGTTAGACGATGCCGCCATTGGCCAGGATCACCTGACCGTTGATCCACCGGCCTGGTCCGGCGAGGAATGCGACGACTTCGGCGATGTCGGTGGGTGTTCCCAGCCGCTCCAGCGGTGGCTGGGCGGCCATCCGGGAGATGACCTCCTCGCTCTTGCCGTCGAGGAACAACGCCGTCGCGGTCGGGCCGGGCGCTACCGCGTTGACGGTGATGTCGCGGCCACGCAACTCCCGGGCCAGGATCAGCGTGATCGCCTCGACTGCGCCCTTCGTGGCGGCGTAGGCCGAATATGTGGGCAGCGCCAGGTGGAGCACCGAGCTGGCGAAGTTGATGATGGCGCCGCCTGGGCGCAGCCGACGCGCTGCCAGCTGGTCGATGACAAACGTTCCGCGCACGTTGACCCGGTGCATCCGGTCGAAGTCGTCGAAGCTCATGTCGACAAGGGGTGCGAGCACCATGATTCCTGCGGCGTGCACGACAACGTCGACACCGCCAAAATGCTGCTCCACGGTGTCGAACGCCGCCGCGGCCGCGTTCTCATCAGCGACGTCAGCCTGAATGGCCAGCGCCTGGCCGCCACCGGCGCTGATGGTGGCCACCACATCGTCGGCGTCCGCCTTGTTCCCGCCATAGATCACAGCCACGGCAAAACCGTCAGCCGAAAGTCTCTCAGCGGTCTCCCGGCCAATACCGCGCGAGCCTCCAGTCACGATTGCCACGCGCTGGGCGGCTCCCTCGGGTGTGGTCATCGCCATCTCCTGGGTCTCTGAACATCGGTCACAGCTGATCTTATGTCCTATCTTTCAGAGCACAAGTCCTAGATATCAGGACGTTGATAACGCATCGAAAGCACACCCTGCTGGCAGCTATTTCCTGGATGTCAGGACTAGGGTCGGCGGCGTGGCGTCAACGGCAGGCAGCTATCGAGAAAGCAACAGCACCGCCGATCGGGCGCTGACCATCCTCGGTCTCTTCAGCGACAATCACTTGCGGATCCAGGCCGCCGAAGTGGCCCAAGCTCTGGGTGTCGCGCGGTCCACGGCCTACCGCTACCTGCAGACGTTGGTCGCAGCGTCCTTCCTCGAAGAGGCTCCTGGGGGTGGATTTCGGCTGGGAGCCCGCGTAATAGAGCTCTCACGGCTCGCGCTACGGTCGTACGACCTCAGCGAAACCGCGGTGCCCGTCATGCGGGCTCTGGCCGAGGAACTCGACGACACCATCCTGCTCACCAAATACGTTGACGGCGCTGCTGTATGCCTGGAACGATCCGAATCCCCGACCCAGCGCCTGCGACTCAGCTATGAACGCGGCTCCCGCATGCCGATCAACGCCGGCGCGTCCGCTTTGGTGTTGTTGGCCTGGTTACCGGAAGAGCAGGCCCGGGCTGCCCTCACACGAGAACCGCTGACACAGTTCACCGCCAAGACGCTCACCGATGTCGAGGCACTGATCGCTCGCCTTGCCGACATCCGGCGTCTTGGATACTGCGTGGGACACGCCGAAGTCGACCCCGACGTCACCGGCGTCGCGGCACCCATCTTCGACGGCGACGGCGCCGTTATCGCGGCTCTGAGCGCTGTCACCGTGCGGCATGTCTCGCGCGCACGGCTCGGGGCCATGATCAGCGCGGTGACCCAGGCTGCCGCGAATCTCACTGCCACATCGGCGATATCAGGTCACCGGCATCGCCGATGAGAAGTCGCACAACTAAGCCCGATACCTCGGAGGCACACCTCTTGGTGCGCCTCCGACGGTCAGGACGACTTCGTTTCGATCTCGATGCGTTTGGCCTGGGGCTCCTTATCGGACATGGGTACCGTCACGGTGAGGATGCCCTGGTCGTAGCTGGCCTTCACGGCGTCCTCATCGGCGCCTTTGGGCAGCGTGATGCTGCGGGTGAACGATCCGTAGCTGAACTCCGAACGTCCGGTCTGCTCGGTCTTCTCGGTGCGTTCGGCTTTGATGGTCAGCCGTCCGTCATTGACCGAGATGTCGATGTCCTTGGCCGGGTCCACCCCAGGAATCTCGGCGCGAACTTCGTACTTTCCGTCGCCTAACTCTTCTTCCAGACGCATCAGGTTGGTATCGAGCAGCGGCCGCATATTGCCCCACGAAGGGAAGCCGGAGAAGATCTCGGCGAGGTCGGGGAACAGCGAGCGTGTGCGCTGAGCGGGAACGTTGGTCATTGGTCCTCCATTGTCGAGGCGGAGTCACCACCTCGGAATCGGTCACTTCACGACGGGCGCGGTGGGGGAGGTTCACGTCCCTCGGTGCGCGGCCCCTGAGAGGCAGGCACCAGCACCCGACGTTGTGAGTGTGACCCACCTCATAGTTCCCAAACCTCTGACGGGCGACTGCATTGCCGGCGGCTCCCGGTCGCTTCGGTGTTGTCCGCATCGACAGCGCGGGGCATGTCCACGCAATGCGGTTCGGCGCGGTGTGGCACGCGGGCATTCTGTTGGTACCGGACACCCCAGCGCCGGGCTGAGGTACTCCTGAGCGGAAGAGATCGAGAGGAGCTGTGATGCCCACTCCATTACTGCCGCCCGGCTTCGACTTCACCGATCCCGACGTCAACGCCTACCGTCTGCCCGTGCAGGAACTGGCCGAGTTGCGCCGCTCGGAGCCGCTCTCAGCGCACCGCGCTGGCCGATACCCGACTCGGCGACGTTCCGATCGAGAAGGGTCAGCGGTTGGTGCTGTTCTACCGTTCCGCGAACCTGGCGAGGATGACCATCGACTTGATGTTCAACGCGATCGCCGATCACCTTCCCGACCTGAAGTCCGTCGGAACTCCCGAGCGCTTGCGATCAAGCATGATCAACGGCGTCAAACACTGGCAGGTCGACTACAACGGCGGTCAAGATCGCCTGCGTAGGTGAAGGTGCCGCGCTCGAGGTCCAGCGCGCCGGTCGTGTAGGTCAACTCGCCCGCCGGTTGTCCTCGGTCAGTGCTGAGAATCATTGGCGAGCTGCGGGGCTCGACGCGGTCTACGACTGGCCTGGAAGGGCGCCGAGATCGACAACGGCGACACCGGCAAGAGCGCAGCCTTCGTCATCGGCCGCGCTCGCACCGCTGACGCCGACACCACCCACGATGTCGCCCTTGGCGAAGATCGGAACGCCACCGCCGAAGATCACGAACCGCCCGCCACCATTGGCGTGCAGGCCGAAGAGGTCTCCGCCGGGTGCGGCAAGGCGGGCAAGCTCCGAGGTCGCGACTCTGTTGGCAACAGCGGTGAACGCCTTGTCGACAGCGAGGACGGGGCCGGCGATCTCAGCTCCGTCCATCCTGCCGAAGGCCACGAGATGACCGCCTGCGTCCACCACCGCCGCGGAGACCAGAACCGACCGCCGTACGGCTTCGGCATGGACCGCGGCGACGATGCGTGACGCCGTCGAGAGGTCTACGTTCATCGCGCTCAGCACGACGACAACATACGTCCACCAGGCACACCGTGCGATGGTGCCGAGATCAGGCGTTCGAACCGGTCGGTGGATGTTCGACGGCCAAGGTGTTGAGCGATCACCCCCGGCATGGGGTGGACCGAGTCGCATTGACACTGTCCGTGACCAGCCCTTACAGTCTGTTTTGCAGACAGCATTTCTCCATTACGGACAGTGCTGGCGGTCAGAGTGAGAGAGGACTGCAGGTGCGCATCCGACACCTTGGAATCGTCGTCCAGAATCTCGAGACCACAGCGGAATTCTACGAGAACGTGCTCGGGTTCAAGCGTCTCGGCGACGTCCGCACCCCCGGGCACTACCCCGGCAAGGCGATCGACCTGAGCGACGGAGAGGTCAATTTCTCTCTGCTAGAACCGGATCCGGAAATCGAACGCTCGGCGTGGACCTACGGTGCCATGGGCCCCAACCACATTGGTGTGACGATCGAGGACACCGGCACCGTCATCGCCGCCCTCAAGGAACGGGGCATCGAGGTCTACGGCTCGGAGCAGGCCGACCCGCCGCGGTTCTTCAAGTTCCGCGACCCCGACGGTGTCGAGGTGGACGTTGCCACGCCGGAGCGGGGCTGGAAGTTCTGATCACGGGCAACGACCACCCGCTCTCGACCGACCGAGGGATCGGCTGCTTCATGGGAGGCTCGACCGGATCCCTCCGGGGGCATGCCCCGCCACCCTGGTGGCTCGTTGGTACGGTCGCCGGAATCTTCTTGCTGCAAGTCGCGGTCACACTGGCTCGGCCGGTCTCGACCTACCGCCTTCTTGCGCTCGGTGCGGACGGCGCGACCGTCGGTCTGACCGCAGCCTGCTTCGCCATCCCGCCGGTGCTGCTGGCCGTGGCTTTCGGGCGCTGGGCCGACAAGCACCATCCCGCCGTACTTCTCGGGTCTGGCGTGGTCGTTGCGGCAGCCGCGTCCTTTGCGCTTGTGGTGGCCGAGGCCATCCCGCTGATCGCACTCGCCACAATGGTTCTGGGTGTCGGCCACATGTCAGGCACCATAGGTGCGCAGAGCATCATGGCCCAGGCTCTGAGCCCGCTTCCGCGCATCAACCGGTTCGGCATCTTGACTACCGTGTCGGCGCTCGGCCAGATCGTCGGACCCGTGCTCGGCGGCGTCGTCATCGGCCGGACCGAGGAACCCACGGTGGGTGCCACATCAACGGCCCTGCTGGTCGCCGCCTTCGTCTTCGTCGCCGGACTACCGCCCGCACTTCTGGCCCTCCGGACGCGGATCTCCGCGTCGACGGTCCGCGCCGGCCGCGCCGAGCGGGTGTGGCACCTGGTGCGCCGACGAGGGATGCCGGCAGCCCTCATGACGAGCTTCTCCGCCAAGAGCGGCATCGACTTACTCCTGGTTTACGTGCCACTCCTCGGCGCGGCGATCGGGCTCACCTCGTCTCAGGTCGGCCTGCTGCTCGGGATCAGCTCGACGGGCGCGCTGCTCGCACGGGCCGGCACGCCCGCCCTCGTCCGTCGGGTACCGACGCTGCGGCTCACCGTGATCGCAACCGTCAGCGGATCCGCTTGCATGGTGATTCTGGCGGTGAGCGACAACCTCGTAGTGATGATCATGGCGATGTCGGTGCTGGGCTTCGCCCTCGGCCTGTCCCAGACGACGACCATGGACTGGGTGGTCAACCTCGTCGACGACACCAGCCGCGGTTCCGCGCTCGGCTTACGCGTGGCGACGAATCGTCTCGGCCAGACCGTCAGCCTGGCCGCCGCAGGAGCCGTGTCGGGGTGGCTCGGTATTCAGACCGCCTTCGTCCTGCTGGCCGTCGTCATGCTCGCCACCGCCGTCGCCGGACTGACCAGTGCCCGGCATGGGCCCGACGCCCCGGCGGCCGACCTCTAGATCCGGCGAGGGGAGTCTGGCGCCTTGGCGATGGTCTCGATCAACAACTCGCCGATACGCGCGATGCGTTGCCTGCTCAGCCGGCTGGACGGGGCAGCCACCGCAATTGCCGCCATCCGCCCAGCCAGGTCGCGAAACGCCACGGCTATCGAACCCACGTCGTCCTCGGTCTCACCGGAGTTCACTGCGTATCCGCGATTCCTGGCCTTGACGATCTCCTTCATCAGCGCCGCCTGAGTGGTGATCGACCGGTCGGTGCGGGACGCGAAGGGCTCGGCCGAGGTCGGGTACAAATCGGCGACCTCCCGATCGGTCATCTGAGACAGGAGTGCTTTGCCGAGCGAGGTGCAGTGGGCGGGCACCAGCGTGCCGGTGCGCGCCACGACGCGAAGAGCGCGTTCGGATTCCACCGCGTCGACGTACCGCACGTTGACGCCCTCCAGCACGCCGAGGTGCACTGTCTCGCCGAGCGCGGCGTTCAGATTCTCCATCACCGGTCGAGCCTGTTCACGAATGTCCAGCGAACCCACGACGGCCAGCCCGACTTCCACCAGTGCCGGTCCCGCGACGTAGGCGCGAGTCACGGGATCCTGCTGAACGAAACCGTGGTGGGCCAACATGGCCAGCAGTCGATGGGCAGTCGAATGGGCGACGCCAAGGTACTTGCACGCCTCGGTCAGGCGCACGCGCTGCTGGTCCCGGAACAACAGCAGTAGCAACAGCGCGTTGTTCACCGAGGCGATCGGGTAGGCAGGGCCCGTTTCGCTCTCCGGCCTTGCTTTCTGCACTCAAGAAGGCTACAGGCGCCGAAGTCTTACGTTCGGGGTTCGAATGTTCAAGTGACCCTTGATGCGACGCGTCTCGACATCGTGCTTTCCCCTGTTTACCGACTCAGGTTGCGGGACCGACCTCGATGACCTGCCCGGTGACACCGAATGCGGCCGGTGAGGCCAGGAACGCGACGGTCTCCGCGACCATGCCGCGGCGGCGTTCGGCTTCCGGCTCGCTTGCGTTGTCAGGCCGCATCTTTCCCGGGGACACGGCGTTGACGGTGATGCCGTCGTCGGCGCACGCCGCCGCAAGCGCCTTCGTCAACCCGATCAGGCCGTGCTTGGCCGCGGATACGTGCACACGGCCCGGGTCGCCCCGCAGCGCGTTGCCGCCGATCATCGTGACGATTCGGCCGTCGCCCGTGGCGCGCAGCCTCGGTAGCGCCGCCAAAGCGCAGTACATCGCGCCGTCCAGCGTCACCGAACGGACCGCCTGCCAGTCCTCGATCGTCAGCTCCGACACGGGGACCCGGGTGCGCAGTGCGGCGTTGTTGACCAAGACCCGCAGCGGGCCGAGCCGGTCGACGGCCTCGAACAAGCGCGTGACCTCGTCCGGGTCAGCGACGTCGGCGAGCGCAGCGGTCGCTGACACGCCGAGGGCGCGGGCCTGTGCTGCAGTCTTCTCGGCGCCCTCGGCATCGGTCTTCGCGTTGACGACGACGTCGTAGCCGGAGCGCGCCAACGCCAGCACCAAGGAGCGGCCGAGATTTCGGGCGCCGCCCGTCACCACTGCGACACCGCTCACGACGGCAGCTTCGTGAGCCGCACGATCGCCGCGAAGTCCTCGGCATCCTCTGCTGCCCAGCACGCCGCGGCCAATACATCAGCGGTTTCGGCGCCAAGGCGCGGTGTGACGTTGTCGGTGAACTTCTCGGTCAGTTCCTCGTCGGAGAGCGGGTTGTTCGGGGTGCCCTTGTTGTCGTCGATGCGGCACGTCAACGCTGCGCCGTCCGCCAACTCCACTGTCACCTCGGCCGCACGCTTGCCGATCGCGGCGTCGGACACCACGTCGACGAGCTCACGGACGGCGGCGATCTCGGGATCCAGCGCCGCCGAGTCGGTGAAGTGCTCGGGTTGAGGACGACGGGCAAGAAGCGCCACCGCGACCGCATGCGTCAAGCTGAACTTGGCGTCGAGCCCGGTACGCGGATCTACCTTGCCGGTGACCGTCGCCGCCTTCGAGTTCACCCTCGCGCGAACACGTTTGACGTCGGCTGCGACGAATCCGTGGTGCGCTCGCAGCTGGAGCACCGCGTCGATCGCGGGATGCGTGAGCGATCCGTTGGGGTACGCCTTGTACCCGTTGGCCAACAGGTGCCACCGCGCGCCGAGGTCCTCGAGCAGCTTCACCGGCGCCGGATCGGTCGACATCACGGCGAGGATGCCGCGCGGGCCCTCGATGATGTCAGACGACGACGTGATGCCCTCCTGGGCCATTACCGCCGACAGTAAACCGTCCATCGCCGCCTTGCCGGCGTGCAGCGGCTTGCCGTCGGTGCCGTACACCGACTTCAGTCCCGCTGCCTGGGTGCCAGCGCTGCCCAACGCCATGGTGAGAACGTGCGGGGAGAGTTTCAGCACCCGGCCCGCAGCAGCCGCGGCGCCGATGTGGCCGACCGTTCCCGTGACGTGCCAACCGATTTCGTAATGCGCATCACCCGCCGCGCGACCCAGCCGGCACTCCGTTTCGAAACCCGCGACGAAAGCCGTCAACGCCTCCCGCCCCGTAACCGCACGATCCTCGGCGAGCGCGAAGATCACCGGCCAGACCGGGGCGCTTCCGTGCACGGTGGTGTCACCGGGGTTGAAGGTGTCGTCGTAATCGAGCAGGTGCGCGGCGAACCCGTTGGTCAGCGCCGCGTAGGGCATGGTCGCGGTCTCCCCGCGACCGACCACTGTGTACGGGCCGGGCCCGGTCAGCCGGGCCGATACCCGCATCAGGGCATCGACAGAGGCATGGCCGGACGCGGCGACCGCCACCCCGACGTGGTCGATCAACGCGCGCTTGGCCTCATGCACCACCGCGTCGGGCAGATCGACGAACTGCAGGTCCGCCGCATACCCCGCCAGCGCCGACGTCAAGCCGGACGCTCGGGCAGCTTCGGTCACTGATCCTTCCTCAGACCCAGATCGCCGAGGAGGGTGCCGACGATCTCCTTCTGCTGCGCCAGATACTCGGTGAGTTCCGCGTCCTGCAGGTTCTGGGTCACCAGACCGTCGTTGGTGGCCAGGGACTTCCAGCCATCGGTCTCGACCAGTTTCGACAGGTCGTCCTGGTATCCCTGAACGGCGTCCTCGGGCATGTCGGGTGCGCCCATGATGGCGCGGAACTGCACGGGCACCTGTGAGGAGTCGATGCCCTGCTCTTCGGTGGTCGCTACGTCGGGGAAGGCCTCCAGGCGGTCCTTGCCGACCACGGCGATCACTGAGAGTTCGTTCGCGCGGACCTGTTCGGCGACATCGGAGGCGCTGCCCAGCATGATGTCGGCGTCGCCGCGCAGCAACGCGGTGATGCGGGAACCGGTGTCCTCGAACGACAGGAACTTCCACTTGGCGTCCACGGTGTCCTGCAGCACCGACCGGGTCAGCGCATCGTTGGCGGTACTGGAGCCGCCGGCCTGCACCAGCGTGTCCGGCGCGGCCTTGGCGGCGTCGACGAAATCGGCGAACGAGCCGAATTCACCGCCCGCTTTGGTCACGACGACCTGTGGTTCGGTGGCGACCAGCGAGATGGGGGTCAGCTGGTCCAGGTTCACCGGGCTGTCGGCGATGGTCATCGGGGTGGCCAACCACGTCGGCGTCACCTGAGCGATCAAGCCCGCGTTCCCCGGCCGATCGATGAGATACGACATGGCGCCGATCGCATCGCCTGCGGGGACGTTGCGCACCGGCCACTGCTTGGAGATGATCTTGCTGTCGTACATCACCTTGATGATCTGGCGGGTGAACACGTCCGATCCGCCACCGACGGCGGTATGCGTGACCACCTCGACCGAATCCGACCGGCTCCCCTCTGCCTGCTCAGTACTGCTACCGCACGCAGCTACGCCGAGCACAGACAGGGCCGTGGCCGTGACGGTGAGAACTTTGCTGACACGAATCATGAAATCCACCTTGGGAATCGTTGTTGAGAGTTGTTGAGGTTTTGTTGCAGATCAGGAATCGACATCGACCATCTGTTCGCGGACCTTGCGAGTCCGGCGGCCGAAGGACAGCACCACCAGCAGCACTACCGACAGGCCGATCAGCACCGCTGAGATGGGCCGTTGTAGGTAGATGATCGGGCTGTTGTCCGAAAGCAGCAGCGACTGGCGGATCGAGTTCTCGGCGATCGGGCCGAGAACGAAGGCGAGAACCAATGGGGCAGGCGGTATGTCGAGCTTGCGCATGGCGTAGCCGAGCAGTCCGAAGATCACCAGCAGCCAGACGTCGAACACCGAGAAGTTCACGCTGAACACGCCGATCACCGAGATCAGCAGGATGCCCGGGTAGAGCACCTTGTACGGCGTGTTCAACAGCTTCGCGAAGAACGGCACCATCGGCAGGTTCATGATGACCAGGACGATATTGCCCAAGTACATGCTCGCGATGATCGGCCAGACCACGTCGGCGTGCTCGTGGAACAGCAGCGGCCCCGGGTTGAGTCCGTACAGCACCAAGGCACCTAAAAGCACTGCGCCGGTGCCGGATCCGGGTATACCCATGGTGAGCAACGGCACCATCGCCCCGCCGGTCTCAGAGTTGTTCGCCGCCTCCGGTGCCGCAACGCCCTCGATGGCGCCCTTGCCGAACTCCTCCGGGTGCTTCGACGTCCGCTTGGCGATGATGTATGACACGAACGAAGCCACGGTCGAACCGGCGCCGGGCAGGATCCCGATGACGAAGCCGACGATGCCGCCCTGCAACATGGCCGGCGTCGACCGCTTGATGTCCTTGCCCGACGGCAACATCTCGCGAAATTTCTTGGGAGCCGCGAACAACGGCTTCTGCGTCTTCTGCTCGATGTTGACCAGCACTTCGCCGATGGCGAAGATTCCGATCGACAGCGCGATGAACTCGACCCCGCCGGCCAACTCGATCTGGCCGCCGGTGAAGCGCTGCTCGCCGGAGAAGAGGTCGGTACCGATCGTGGCGAGGAACAGCCCGAGGAACATCGAGATGAACCCCTTGATCAGCGAGTCGCCCGCCAGCATGATCACCAACAGCAAGGCGAAGATCATCAACGCCGAATACTCGGGCGGACCGAAGTTGACCGCAACGTCGGCCGCCACCGGCGCCAGGAACGTCAGCCCGATGACGCCGATGGTGCCTGCGACGAACGAGGCGATCGCCGCGATGCCCAGTGCCTGGCCTGCCCGCCCCTTCTTGGCCATCTGGTAGCCGTCGAGACACGTGACGACCGAGGATGACTCGCCGGGGATGTTCATCAGGATCGAGGTGGTCGATCCGCCGTACTTGGCGCCGTAGTAGATCCCGGCCATCATGATCAGGCCCGTGGCCGGGTCGAAGCCGGTGGCCAACGGCAGCAGGATCGAGATCGTCGCGGGGGGGCCGAGGCCGGGCAGGATCCCGACCAATGTGCCCAAAAGGCAGCCCACCACGAGCCACATCAGGTTCGTCGGCGTGAGCGCGGCCTCGAGGCCCGACAGCAGACCGTTCACCGCGTCCATCGACTACCTCCGATCACGGTTGGGCGTTGCCCGGGTAAACCTTCGAATGTGTTCATTGCCAGATGGTTCCGATCGGGAGGTGGACCTCGAGCAGCACGTCGAACAGCAGGTACATCGCCGGCGGCAACAGCACAAGGGCGATGACCTGCGGGATGGAGCGCATCCGTTCGACGACGAGGATGATCGCCAGGATCAGCACCTCACCCGCCACCAGGAAGCCTGCGGGCTCGAGCAGTGCTGTGGAGACCGCCAGCGCCAGCCAGACCATGAGTGCCCGGCTGATCTCGGTCCGGCCGAACGAGAGCGTCGGCGCCTCGCTACTGCGCGCGCGGGGTCCGAACGCCGAGACCACGGACAGCAACAACCCGAGTGCAATGAGGCAGATCGTCAACAGCACCGGGAGCAACCCCGGCCCTGGCTCACCGTTGTCACCGCGGAACGGCAGATCCGTCGAGCTGAGGTACAGCAGCCACGCACCCAGCGCCGCCACGACGGTGCCGAGCACTACGTGCACCCGTCGGGTCAGCCGAAGCTCCTCCTCCGTCGGCGGTTCCTTGTCAGCCTCGAGGTCGAGGGGCGACTCGGGGAGATTCGGCTCGGGGAACTTCTGTCGAGCATCGACCGTCCCGCTCGAGTCACTCACGATGGCGCACCCCCTCGGTTCGAGTTCCTCCGTCGAACGTCGACGGCGGCGTGGCACCCGGCGCCATCAGTGCGAAGAGGCCTCTGCGGCCCGTCAGTCCGTCTGCCGAGGAGGTGAAGCCGTTGGACACCAGCAACGCGGCCTCCACCGCGTCGACGGCGGCCTTGGCAACCTGCAGCGAGCCGGTGTCGGTGTCGTCGAGGCTCCGCAGACCCGTCGCCTGTGTCGCGCACAGGCCCAGTAGGTGGCGCAGCTTGGCGTCGTCGAAGTCCAGCAGACGGCCGACCGCCGCGCCCGCGCCGATCACTCCGGCGACGCTGCGTCGACTCCACCCGTCTGCGGCCTTCGCCGAATCCAGAACCGCCGCAACCTCTTCGGCGACTACGCAGCCAACCGCGTAGGCCAGCGACGTGTCGGCCCCCGGGAGGTGCTCGGCCGCGGCGTCGACGGCGGCCCGTACCGCGCCCCATTCGAGTTCGGGCGACTGATCGTCGGCCTTCGATTCAGCGGTCGCAATGAACGTCACGATGTCGTCGATGTAGGTCATACCTGTTCCCTCTCGTGTGCCGGGAGCGCTGCGGACAGCACGTCGGCGAATCCTGTCGGTGTCCCGATGTTTTCGACCGCACGCAGAAGTGCGGCACCGCTGCCGTCCCCGAGCACCGGCTCGGTGAGAGCGCTCACCTTCGCCAGCAACTCGGCGTCGGTGAGCGGGCGGGCCAGGCTGCCCCGGGCGTGCGGGACGTGCGCGACGACGTCGTGGCGGTCGGACGAGTGCACCGTGACCGTCGCCGCGTCGCGGGCACAGTCGTCGCCCGGGACCAACCTGGTGACGGCCCGCAACCGGGTGGCGTCGGCCGACGTGGCCCGCGTGTCGCTGAACTGTGCCAGGCCGACGATGCCGTCGAGCAGTCCGACGGCGACGCCGTGCCGGGCCGAGAACCGCGCCTGCAGCCCGTCGGCGGGTTGCTCGATCCCCATCAGCTCCGGCACCAGGGGGTGGCAGCTCACGTCGATTCCGACGATGGTGTCGGCAGTTACCTGCGCGCTGGCTTCGATCGCCGCGTCGATCGCCGGGTGCGCCACGATTCCGCACGGGTACGGCTTGAACGCGTTGCGCTCCAACTCCCAGTCACGATCCCACGATCCGAACAGCTCCACGTCGTCGACGGCGTCGGCGAACATCGTCAGGATGCCGTCGTCACCGAGGGCATGGAAGGCGGCAGCGCCGTCGGCAGCACGCTGGGCCGCGAGGATCCCGTTCGCGGCGGCCTTACCCGCGTGGAACGGCTTGGTCATCGACCCGAATGCCTCACGGTGACCCAGCGTCATCGTCGATGCCGCAGCCAAGGCGGCTTCCAACTGGTCGGCGTCGTAGCCGAGGATCACCGCAGCGGCCACGGTCGCGCCGAAGACCCCGCAGGTGCCGGTGATGTGCCACCCACGGTCGTAGTGGTTCGGCGAGATGGCGTTGCCGATCCGCAGTTGGGCCTCACACCCGAGCGCCAACGCGCGCAAAAACACCTCACCCGAGGACACGGGCGTGTCGGACAGGGCGACGAGCGCGCCGAGTGTCGCCGCGCCGGGGTGGATCACCGTGGCCAGGTGGGTGTCGTCGAAATCGTCGTAGTGACCGGCCGTTCCTGCGATCAGCGCACCCCAGTGCCGGTCGACGGTGTCGCGTCGGCCCAGAACGGGCACCGGCCCGCTGACCTCGAGTCCGCTCGCGGTCGCGAGCATCACCTCCACGGCCGGTGAGGTGGCCGCGCCGATGGTGGTGCCGAGGACGTTGAACAACGACCGTCGCGCGGCGCGGTTGGCACCGTCGGGTAGCGGGCGGGAGGCAGCGTGAGCCAGGTCATGGCTGAATCGAGATGTGCGCTGAGACACAGAGGTGGACATGCGGTGAACGCTACGAAGGCCGATCGGGCCGAACAACGCCGCCTAGAGACAGGATCATTGCAATTTCTGGAACGATTCCTGGCGCATCCGGCCGCGCAGAAGCGCGATCTTGCTCAGCACCTGCACGTTGGCGAACTGGGCGCTCGCCCGCGGGTACACCAGCAGGACCGTCCGGTCCGGGATCAGCGGGTGGGCGATCGGTACCCGCACCACGCGGGGGTGCTGATGGTCGGTCATCCCCTGCGGCACCAGGGAGACGCCGATACCCGCACCCACCATCGACTCGACAACAAACAGATCATTGCCTTCCGCGGCAATACGTGGCACGAATCCTGCTCTGGCACAGGCATTCACCATCGATGTGCGGCTGCTCGCGCCAAGCTCCATGGCTACGAACGGGCGGTCGCGCACATCGTCGAGCGAGGCGCTGCCAGCCGACGCCAACGGATCGTCTGCGGGCAGGGCGAGCAGCAGCGCCTCGGTGAACAACGGCTCGACCACGAAGTCGCGCTCAGAGGGAGCCACCGAAGTGAAGGCGACGTCCGCCTCACCGCGCAGCAGCGCTGCGATGACGTCGGTCGCCGACCCCTGCCAGCAGCGGAACCGCACTCCGGGGACCTGCTCGAGCAGTTCGGCGAGCACGTCGGGGACGAAACCGAGCCCGAGTGAGAAGGTGTGGGCTGTCCGCAGCAGACTCGTGTGGCCGGCGTCGGCGCGTGTGTTGGAGATCGCGTCCTGCCTGCCGCGCAGTACGGCGTGCGCCTCCCGCTCGAGCACCCGCCCAGCCGGCAGCATGCGGACCCGTCGACCCGACTGCTCGATCAGTGACACCCCCAGTTTGCGCTCCAGCGACCGGACGACGCGCTGCACGGTGGCGACGCTGACCCCCAGGTCGGCCGCCGTGTGCCCAAAATGCTCCGAGCGCGCAAACGCCACGAACGTCTCCAGATCAACGAAAGTGACGTCTTTGATCCCGTCGTGCGTCATCGACTGATCATCGCGGCGGCCGCGCCCGATCCCCATGGCTTCTGAAGCAATCGGCCCCGCGTTCCAGAACCGTCAACGTCGCGGGCCCCGGTGAGGTCCGAGCCGACATCCAGTTCGCAGATGCAGTTCGCAGATGAGACGGGCGACCTCTGGCGCCGCCCGTTCCGGGAGCCTCCGGAGCCGGTCCTTGTGGACGACCCCCCGATATAGCTGCTGTCTCATTCCTAGAGAAACGGGACCGATCACATCCAGTCTCATTGGGAGTGCAGCTTTATCGGATGCTCTGTCGTAAGCGTCTGTGAAGCTCAGGGTCGGCCTCAGATCACCATGACATGATGCCGAAGAGGCAACCGTGAGAACACGTCGATCAGTATGAGCCGAGGGGTGTGGCCAGTTTCAGTCAGGCTCGATGGTCGGCGTCGTTCATGAGGGCGAGCAGGTTGTCGGTGAGTTCTTCGGCCGTGGTCTGCCACTTGTCGGTGTGCAGAAGGCCACTCATTTCCAGGCCTACGGCACCATGTGCACCAGTCAGGAGTATGGCGGCGTAGCGCTCAGCGCGATCATTGCCGGCGACGCCGGCGACGATGGCGAGGAACTCGTCGCACATGCGTTGCGCGGCGCGGACCACTGCGGTTGGGTCCCCTGCTGGGGGGCTGAACATCAGCCGGTACAGGTGGGGCTGTTGTCGGCTGACGGTGATGACGTGATTCAGCGCCGCGCGCAGCTTGTCGACAGATGAAAGCCCAACTTCGGTTTGCAACTCCTGCATGTGATCACCGAGGCGTTTCCAGCCCTCCGCAGCCACCGCGGTCAGGAGACCCTCCTTGTCCGCGAAGTGCCGGTACGGCGCACCCCGACTCACACCCGCGCGAGCACCGACCTCGCGCAACGTCACCGCGTCGAGACCGCCAACGTCCAGCAGCAGGGCGGCCTGGTCGAGCAGGGTGCGGCGGGTGGCAGCCGCTGATTCCTCGCGACTCATAGTCCGACCATCCTAGTTGACACTGTCATCTGACTCCGCAAGGCTTGTGAGATGACGATGTCAACTGAAAATGAGCTGATTGTGATCACCGGTGCCTCTACCGGTATCGGGGCGGCCACGGCCCGCGAGATGGCCCAGCGGGGGTTCCACGTGCTCGCCGGTGTTCGGCGCGAACGCGACGCCGACGCCATCCAGGCGGCGAATGTCGAGCCGCTGATTCTGGACATCACCAATTCCGACCAGATCCGAGCGCTTGCCAGTCGGGTGTCTGAGGATCCGCGGGGCCGGCCACTGCGGGCGTTGGTGAACAACGCCGCGGTGCAGGCCAACGTTCCGATCGAGGTCTTCGGGATTGATCAGTGGCGAGACATGTTCGAGGTCAACCTGTTCGGCCACGTCGCGGTGATTCAGGCGCTCTTGCCGACGCTGATCGAGAGCGGGGGCCGGGTGGTCAATATCAGTTCGGTGGGAGGCAAGATCGCGATGGCCACCTACGGTCCGTACGCGGGCACGAAATTCGCGCTCGAAGCGATGAGCGACTCGCTGCGACGCGAGGTGGCCCCCCACGGGGTGCAGGTGGTCGTGATCGAACCTGGCGCTGTGCGCACGGAGATGCTCGGCAGAGCCATCGCCAGCGCCCACGATCCGCTCGCCGCGATGACACCTGCGCAGCGCCACCGATACGGCGGGCTGGTGCACGCAGTCAACGCTCAGGCTGAAGCGTCGACGAAATCGGGAGTACCCGCCGAGGCCGCGGCCGCGGTGATCGCCAAGGCCATCACCGCACGCAAGCCACGCACGCGTTACACCGTCGACCGCGAAGCCGCGCTGCTCCCGGTGATGCGACTACTGCCCGATCGTCTACTCGACCGCATCTTCGCCGCCGCTCTACGGCCTCACTTGCCGAAGGAAAACGCCCAACTCGACTCCGCTCCTACTCGCCGTTGAGTCCGCAGCCCTCCGACCTCCTCGATAGCCAACCCGGAAGGTAAATCGCATGCGAGTCAATGCCTACGCCGCCCTCGCCCCAGGCGCCGATCTCACGCTCTACGAGTACGACGCCGGCGAACCAGGACCGTTAGAAGTCGACGTCGAGGTCACTCACTGCGGGGTATGCCACACCGATCTGATGGTGATCGACAATGACTGGGGCGCAGGGGTTCCGGTCGTCGCAGGCCATGAGGTCGCAGGCATCGTGAGGGCCGTTGGGACGCTGGTCGACACCGGACGCCTCGCGGTCGGCCAACGTGTCGTTGTCGGTGGGGTCGCCGGATCCTGCATGAGCTGCCAATACTGTGTAACCGGTCGCCAACAACTCTGCGCCAGCAGAGACAGCACCGCATTCCGCGGTGATCGAGGCGGGTTCGCGTCCTCGGTGCGGGCCAGCGACTGGCGCTTCGCCTACCCCCTACCTGAGGCCATTGAACTGCTGCACGCTGGTCCGCTGCTCTGCGGAGGTGTCACGGTGTACGCACCGTTCATCCGGCACAGCATCAAGCCGACCGATCACGTGGGCATAGTGGGCATCGGCGGTCTCGGCCATCTGGCCATCCAGTTCGCCCGCGCCTGGGGGTGCGAGGTTACCGCCATCTCGTCGTCACCGGACAAGCGCAACGACGCCCTCGAACTGGGCGCCGACCACTTCATCACTACTCGCGGCACACACGAATTGGCCATGGCGTCAGGCACATTGGACTTCATCATCAGCACCGTGTCCGCCGACATCCCCTGGGATGACTACTTGGCCGCCTTGAAGCCGCAGGGAACCCTCATCACAGTTGGCGTACCGGAAAGCGCAATGCAGCTCAGCGCCCTATCGCTGGTCTTCTCCGAAAAACGGATCGCCGGTGGACTGGTCGCATCCCCCGGCGAGACCATGCAAATGCTCGATTTCGCTGCCCGCACCGGAGTGCGGCCACAAGTCGACGTTTTCCCGATGCCCAACATCAACGAGGCAATCGGCCGGGTGCGCTCAGGAGACGTCCGCTATCGGGCTGTCGTAGCAGCGCAGTAAGAGCCTGCTCTACTTGAAATAAGCAGGGCCCCATGCTGTCTCGGTTCTAGAGACTTGAGATTGAGGGTTGACCAGTTCTTGTCTCAGCTGTGGGCCAGGCAGACCGGGTCGGCGGGAGTTCAGGTGAGGTTGGGTGACATCGGGTGGTGTGGTGCCGGGCTCTGCCGGTGCATGGGTCGCCCGCGGTGCGACGGCCATCGGTGTCATGGGGTGGATTGCAGGTCGGCTTGTCCGGTGAGGGGATTGACGGGCATGGAGGCGTGTTCGTGGATGACTGCCCAGCGGCCGTCGATTTTGCGCCAGAGGTCGGTTGCCCGGTAGGTGATGTTCAGCTCGGATTCGTCTTTCATGGACGCCGTGACGTGCATGATGGCCGCGGTCCAGGCGATGTCGTCGGCGAGGACGTCGGTCGCGACCTCGACGACTTCGCATGTCAGCGGCCCCTGGGCGGCCTCGGTCATGGCGGTGAAGCTTTCGCGAAGTTCGGTTAGGTCGATGCGACGGGGTGGGGAGAAGTCGTAGACGAAGGTCTGCGGCACGTCGTGAAACATCGCCATCAGACCGTCGATGTCGTGGCGTGCCACGGCAGCCGTCGCCTCACGCAAGATGGTCTCGATGGTCTCGATGGTCTCGATGGTGTTGTCGCTGTTGCTCACTGCGGTCTCCGTGGGTCGGCAAAGTGGATAGGTGTCAGGTCGGCGAGCCGTATCGGGCGATGATGACGCGCACCGCCTCGTCGACCGTGTGTTGTAGGTCGTCGTTGCTCGGATGCCAATCCATCAGGAGCAGGCGTGGCCAGAACGCGAAGTTGGAGATCATGCCCAGGAATTGGGTGGCCGCCAACTCGGGATCACCACAGTCGAGGGTCCCCGCCGAGTGCTCGTCGCTCAGATAGCCTTTGACCGAGTTGAAGAACGGCGCCTTGCCCAAGGTGAACTGAGCCTCGGCGAGATCGGGGAATCGTGGTGCCTCGGCAATCACGATCCGGAACAAGGCCACCATCTCGTCGCGAGACATCAACTCCACGTAGCGATTGCCCAGCACCTGAAGGCCGGCGGCGGGATCCCCGATCGCAGGTGCTTGCAGGTCCGCGCCTGACAGCTGCCAATACTGGACGACCATTGCGGCGAACAGTTCGGCCTTGGTGGGGAACTGCTTGAACAGCGTCGCGGTCGACACCGCGGCCACCTCGGCGATCCGTGCCAGGGATGTGTCGGCGTATCCCCGCTCCAGAAACAGCGAGGCCGCCGCGGCGATGATCGCGGCGCGCTTCTCTCCGGCAACGCGCTGGTGATAGGTCTGCGGCGGGGCCGTCATGGCTTCCGGTATACACCCCGGGGCCACGGTAAGGCGAGTGCATTGACTTACCTGCGGCCTCGGGCTTACCTTGAGGTGAGTTACTCACCTCACCATATCGGGTCGCCAGATCCCTGAAGGAGCAGAAATGTCGCAATTCGACGACGCCGTCGTCCTGGTCACCGGAGGGACCAGCGGGATGGGGTCCAGCCACGTTCGCGCCTATGCCGCCCACGGGGCCCGCGTCATCATCGGCGGCCGCAACGAAGAGGCGGGCCAGGCGCTGGCCCGGGAGATTGGCGAGCGGGCAGCATTCCTCCCGCTGGACGTCACCGACGAGACTGCCTGGCAGAGGGCGGTTGCCGACGCCGAGGATCACTTCGGCCCCGTCACCATCCTGGTTAGCAACGCCGGAGTCCAGAACCCCGCCGCCCTGATCGAGGACACCGATCTGCAGGTGTGGCAGCAGATCCTCGCGGTCAACGTGACCGGCCACTTCCTGGCGATCAAGCACGTCGCCCCCTCGCTACGCAGGGCCGGCGGAGGATCGATCGTCACGATCGGGTCGGCGATGGCCTACGGCGGCACTGCCTTCTTCGCACCCTATGTCGCCAGCAAATGGGCGCTCCGCGGACTGACCAAGACCGCCGCCCTAGAGCTGGGCCGCGACAACATCCGGGTCAACGCCATCCACCCCGGCGTGGTGTCCACCCCATTGATCAACGAACCGACCGTGCCCGGTCAGCCCAGCATCGCCGAGTCCTTCTCCCCCGACCCGTTCGCCGTGCCCCGACTCGCCCAGCCCGAAGAGATCAGCAACGCGCTGCTCTACCTCACCTCCCCCGAAGCCGCCTTCGCCACCGGCTCCGAACTCGTCATCGACGGCGGTCTGCTCCTCGGACCCGCACTCCAGTAGCCCGGCACTACCAGTCAATGCGCTTGACGAGTCCTTGGCGCCGATTTCATCGGCGAGTTCAGCCTCGAGTCGGGCTTGCCGATCTGTGGCGGAGACAGCTCGGTGGGCGCGGTTGCCATGGTTGGGAGATCTCGCGCGGGATTTATCTGGCTCGTCGGGCACGCCGAAGCGGGCCGGCGCGGTGTTCGCGCGGCCCGCTTCGGGTTGGGTTTCGTCAGGTCAGGGGCGGTGTCTTGGCGGGTTCATGTCCGAGGTGGTGGCAGCGCTGGCGCCGCCGGATGTCGATGGATTCCTCACGGGCCTGGCGTAACCGGTAGGTCTTCTGAATGCGGTGATTAGTGCTGGCCACGGCGAGGGCCATCAGGAGCTTGACCATCGGTTCGCGTCGCGGGCCCCATTTGAGGTCGACGAGCTTGGTGATGTGGGCGGATTTGGGCATGCTGAACGTCTGCTCGGTTCGGGCGCGCGCTGTCTCGAAGTACAGCGTGTGTTCCCAGCTCCCGCCAACCGGTCCCCATTGCGTCTTCTTGAGCTGAGTGGGTGTCAGAGTCACGGTGACGATCGACTGGGCGCAGCATTGCCGATCGCTTGGTTGCCAGGTCGGCGCTGCTGTTGGGGCGCCGAAGGCTACCGCCATCCTCACCTGGGCGGCCATGGCCCGCACCGCATCCGACACCGCCCCCGTCGTCTGAGGCACGGCGATCGTCACCGGGGGCTGCGGTCGTGGTTCGTCGGCCTCGCGGATGAGCCGGATGGTGAGGTCACCGTGATCACGGCCTGTGTGGCGAAGGACGTAGCCGTCGGGGACGCGGTGCTCGGTTTTCAGGCGGTGGATGGCCCGCCGATACCGCGCCCGCTGCTGCTGCGATGGGGATGCCACGGCGACGTGGCCGCCTGCGGAGGTGAGTTCTGCGAGGAGAGCTGATGCGAGATCGTTTGCCACCGGTTCCGACTCGGAGGAGGCATGGGTGGTGCTGACCGGATCCCGCCCCGAACGGTGGTGGCCGTGCGCGAGGTAGAACCAACCGGCCCTCATCGGTGAGGGTCGCAGACCATTGCTTGCGGCGGCGATTCACCGTCACCAAGCCCCGCGAAGCCAACGCGTAGGCGGTGGTCTTATAGGAGAAGTCTCGCCAGACCCCGTCCGGGCAGCCCTCGCCGATCCACTGCAACACCTCGACCTGGCGAACGGTTAGCGGCTCGTTGCGGCGCACTTCTGCAGGATGACATCAGCAGGAGGAACGCGCTCGAGTCCACGCGGCGGCGGATAGTTTGCAGTTAACGCAACGGTGCGTTATGGCCGTTGATCGGACGTCTTCGCCGCCCGACGTCAGAAACGGGCTAGGGGGGACGAGCGTGATGAGCGCCTCCCGGACTGGAGCCCCTGTCCCACGATCATTCCGGCACCACGACCGCCAATTCGTTAGCGCCCTGCAATTCGTTCCCAGCGAAGCGACGGCCTTTGTCTATTTTGGTAGTCGGCAGCCCAGCTTTACCGTCGGAGCGAATCCGCTCGCGTCAGCAACGTTGGCGGAGGCACAATGGCGGGCTATGGCACGGACCGTTGAGTTCCGCGACGATGACGACGGCTATCTGCAGTGGCTCGCGGACCACCCCGGGGGTTATGTCCTCAACATCCAACGCAACTACAGCGCGGCCGATGCCCGCCTGCACCGTGCCGACTGCGGGAGGATCAACGGCCGAAGTAGCCCTGGGAAAGTGCTCACCAAGTCCTACGTAAAGCGCTGCGCAGAGTTGCTGGCCGACCTCAGTCGATGGCCCACCGACACCGTCACGCAGGCGATCCAGCCCTGCGGGGCCTGCCGCCCCACGAGTGGCCTCGCCACCTCGACGACGACCGCCCACACCGAGTCGTGCGCAGGCGAACTCGGCACTGGGCCCAGAACCGACGAAACTATCCCCGCTGGCGACGACGCTGTGCACCCAACCCGCGACCACAGTGGCCGCGGGCTTCTCGGCGACGTCCAGCAAGACCCGCACCGTGGCCCATGCTCGTGGGATAGAAGACCTGGCCCGGCCGAGTCGAACCGAGTAGACCACTTAGACTCGCCGGCGCCGGGAGCCGAGGGGCGCACTGTTGTTCACGGTCCGTCGCTGGATAGACGTGTGGTCGAGGCGTGGTCCTCGCACTACATTTCCCATGGGCGGCGGCCCGCATGGTTAGAGAGTCTGCGCGGTGAGATCCGGAGTCGATGCAACCGGCTCACACCAGCGGCCGATGAGGTCTTGCACGCAATGTACTTCGGAGCCAAACACTCCACCGCCGATGTCGAGAACCTCCTGTTCTACAACGTCGGCACCTTCAAAGTGGCCGGCAGCAACGGGATTCGCTTTGAACACGGCGCGAGTGTGCCGGCAGCGCGAGATGGGTTCGGGTATCCGTTCGGCTACCGGTACGCACTTTCATCACGAGACGGCGCCTTCGCCGACTGGCGGCTTGGTCGAGAGCTTGCCTCGTTCGGGTGGGTCGACATCGGCGGACCGCAGAAGATTCCGACGGTGGCTCAGATTTGGTTGGCGCTGTCGCGCAAGCCGGGTCAGGTCTACGGGCCGGTTCGCGCGCTCGACATGCCATTCGCGCTGCGTGTGGCGGTCCGTCCACCGACCGGCCAGCGCCCAGTGTGGGGCGCACTGGTGAAGCGCGTCTTTGACGGCGTGATTGCGCTTACCAGGCTCACACCGACATGGAGGTCCTGCCGGCAGTGGCGCAACGAATCGCATCGGCGCTCGGGGAAGATCCTCGGGAGATTGCTGAACTCTTGTTGGATCGACGGAACGCGGTGATCTGCGCGGTGCCACAGTTGGTTAAGCCGTTCGGTGCGGGCGTCCAATGGCAGCCATCAGACGAGATGTGCGTCGCCGGCGAACTGCTCCCACCCGATTTCACTGCCGAACAGGGACTGGCCGAGAATCACCGCTGGGCGATCCGAGGCCAACTCGTCGAACTGACCCGGTAGCGAACCGCCACGATGCGGAGCGCCAGCAACGCGCCTGATTCGGTCTCGCTGAATCATGGGCGGATTTGTAGGCTCGGGATGTGGCTCGCCCGAAGGGCCGGTGTAGGAAGTTCGAGCCGTCCGCGCAGGAATTGGCTGGCGCCCCCCATTGCCCACCTGCTCACCGTCGGGCTTGTCCTCCGCCGCCGCCCTCTCTGTGCCCTCCGAACGTCAGTGCTCGTGATCTTGGTCCGCGGTATCCCGCTGAAGCAAAACATCCTGGCTCGGATGATCGGCCCCCGGGGGTCACGACTCAGCAGCCAGCATCGGCTACTCGCAGAACGATCTCGATGGTCAGCGGGGTGCAATCCGTCGCCAGAAACCCGCCCGGCAGATCCAGCCAGGTAACCCCGCCAATTTTCGACCGGACCCCTTCCGCTCGGGATTCCACTCGAGCCGGCAGGCATACGGCGCGGTCACCGGGCAAAGGCCCTTCGCTGTCGAGAATGCTGCACGGACCACGCCGAGTGCCGCAGTATCCTAGATAGACGCAGGTTGTAGGACGAGGGGGCGCTATGCCGCAGGCACTGCAGGTCGTCACCGATGACCTCACGATCTCGGCAGCAACTGTCGACACGCATGCTGACGGGATGCGCGCACGGCACGCGGAGGCGGACGACAAGATCGCGGCCGCCAGCCGTGGCGTGCCCGCTGGCGGTGCCGTCGCACTGGGTGCCGCGGTGACGAAGTGGCAGGCCGATACATCGACCTTGTACGGGCAACTGGTAGAGCACGGGCACAGTCTGCAGCGGCGCACACGCATACGCGCGCATCGACGAGAGCGCGGCCGCCGATCTCGATGCGGCTGGACGCCAGGCGCCGGCGCCCGACCTTGGCCTCTGACGGTCTCCGCTGGTGACCGTTTCCGTCGAGGAGATCGATCGCTGGGATGCCGGCGATGTACGTGAGGTGTTCCACGCGACCCGCAGCCGAGCAGAAGCGGCCCGCGAAGCCGCAAACGGGATAGCCGACCTACCCGCCTTCGGCTCATGGGGTGGCGACGCGTCCGACGCCGCCAAAGACGCCATCGGGCGCACCCGGCGCGATCTCGACGCACACGGCAACGAGTCACTGGCCGTCGCCCAGGCGGCCGGGGCGGCCGCCGACGATATCGAACAGGTCAAATCCAGGTTGTCGCAGCTTCGCGACGAGGCCGATCGGTTGGGCATGATCGTCGATCCCGTCACGAACACCGTTGAGCCGGGGCCCGGCGCCGTCGGGGCCGCTCCGATGGAGATCACGCTCAAGCAGATGCAGCTGCAACCGGAGCTCGACGCCATCATCGCCGAGGCCGCCCGGGTCGATCAGGAACTGGCCCGGGCGATCAACATGGCGATCGGAGAATCACCGATCCCGGACGCGCCGCACGACAATCGGCCCGAAATCCAAGAGGCGCTAGGCAAGCCGCTGCCCGAGGATCCGCAGCAGTTCAACGACCTCTGGGAACAGCTGACCACCGAGCAGAAGGACTGGCTCTACGAGCGCGATCACAGCATCGGCAATCACCCAGGAATGCCGTTCGTGGACAAGAACATCTACAACCGCCAGCATCTCGACGAGCTGATGCAGACCACGCAAGGCAACATCGATCAGATGCAGCAGCGCTATGACGAACTGGCGCGGCAGGTGTACATGGGTGACCACACCGCCGCGACCGGCAACGAAATGGCAGCGCTGGGGCCACAGCTGGCTGCGGCACGCCATCAGATGGACGGGTATAAGGCCGTCAACGGTGTTATCGAGAACAAGAACGGCGCTCCCCGGCTGCTGGCCATGGTCGACGACCAAGGTCATGCGGCAGTGTCCATCGGCAATCCGGACACCGCCAGTCACACAGCGACTTTCGTGCCTGGGACCGGCCAAGATCTGGGAGCCTTCCAAGGCAGCGATCGCAAGTCCGAGGAAATGTTCCGCGCGACCCTCAATGCCAATACAGACCTCACCGCCAATGACGTAGCCGTGACAACCTGGATGGGTTATGACCGGCCGATGAACCTTGGCGAGGCGGCATTCCCCGGCCGCGCCGAGACCGGAGGTGCTGGACTGGACTCCTTCATCAACGGTATGCACGCTTCGCACACCGGCGCGGTGCCCGCCGTCGACACCGTCATCGGGCACAGCTACGGGTCGACACTGGTTGGTGGCGCCGCGACCGGTGGCAATCACCTCGCCGCTGACAACGTCATCGCTGTCGGCAGTCCTGGCATGCTCACCGAGCACGCGAGCAACCTGAGCCTGACCGAAGGTGCCAACGTCTACTCGATGACTGCCCGAAACGACATCATCAGCCTGGCCACTGATGCCACCCTCGGGGCTGACCCCTTTGCCACGGATTTCGGCGCCACGCGCCTGGTTGCCGATCCCGGCCCCAGCTGGGACCCAACGGGCATCATCGGAAGCGTGGACGCCCACAGCAGCTACTGGGACAGCCAGTCCAACCCCGCCCTGGAAAACATGGGCGCGATCATCGCCGGTCTGCCACCGTCGCAGATCGTGACACCGGAAGGTGGAGTTGCGCCGGGATCATGACCACAAAGACTTCGCTGATGCACCGAACCCTCGCACCGATCGCCTGCTTGGCCGCGGTCTTGGCCCTGTCCGGATGCGGCAACGGCGGGGACCTCGGGCCACCCAACCCGACCGGTGCAACCGACATTGGAGGGCCGAACATGTCCACACCTGTAGGCGGAGAGCCCAAAGAGGTCCCGCCCCAAAACCAGCAGCAAGCCCAGGACACCCTTCTCGGCTACATCAGACAAACCCTGCGAGCACTCCCTCCGGGCTACGCGCTCGATGCCACCCGCTTCGGTGGCACCGGAAGCGGCAACGTGGGCTGCGACGACAACGCCACCAGACCCGACGCCCCGACGCGCTTCAACGCCACCGGCGACCTCACAGTGCCACCGGGCGTCGACAACGCTGCGATCGCCGAAGCATTCGGCGAGGTCTGGCGGAGCTGGGGTTGGCATGTGTATACCGACGACGAATTCCGCAAGCCCAATCAGTTCGGGGTCAGCCCGGATGGCTACCGATTCCGCGTCGTAGCACGTGCAGTAACCGGCCAGGCACCTGGGTTTGAGGGTTCCACGCCGTGCTTCCCCGGCAATCTGGCAAGTGACGACATCCCGTTCCCGGCGGTCATCGACGCCGAAAGCTGAGTCAGAGCCGCTGTGTCATTGGGTTAGACCGTCCTAGTGAAGCGACGGCAAATATGGATTCGGGCGAACGCCAAATTATTTCGCGCACACTCCGGGAGGGGGTCGACACAGCGCCGGCGCATCGTCGTCACCTTCGACGATGTCCTCGTTACCAAAGCCGCTGTGGTGCGCTACCGGGAGCTTGCCCTGCTCCGGCGGAATTTGACCCCGTCTGTAATAAAGAGGTTGCGGCATCCGTCCCCTGCGACCGCAAAGTCATATTTATCGGTCCGCACCGGCGTGCACGAACAACGACGCCCGACGAGTCAACTCGCTGACATCACCGTCATCCCTGCAGAATGGTGGGTCCGACGTCGAGAGGTGTGCGCCGTGACGTCGTCACCGCGGTTTGCGAGTTTAAATGCCCAGCTGTCGTCGCAGACGGTCGAGATCGCTTTGAGCGAGGTCGAGGACTTCAGCGGCCGCCGCCGGGCAGTACCTAAACGACGTGTCGTTTTCGACGACAACGAGGTGGGTGTCACCGGCCAGAAGGTGGTGGGCCTTCTTGCCTTTGCGGTGCGCCGCGCACTCACGCTGGTGGTTGGTCCGCGGCGTTTCCACGCGCATGTGGCGCAGGACTGCTTTGGTTGAAGCCGCTCAAGACTTCAGGCGTCTCCTGGAAGCTGTCGCCAGCAGATTCATTCGTCACGGTCTGCCCTCCATTTCGCAGCCCAAGGCGGAGGGGAACCACTGCACCCGCTCCGCGACTTCGGAGACCATCTAGGTCACCTATGGACTGTCGCAACAAAGCACCACTTACGTGCCACTCTCATAACCCCCCACCTGTTGCAAATCTGTCGGAGCGTGCCTGCGCGAAGCCGACAGATGTCACATCGTTGCAGGCAATCGGGAGAGTGTCTGGCGATACGGGGTCTTGCGAGGGCCCGACCTCAGTCCGCTGCGAATCCGCACGCTAACGACGTTGCCGTCACTTCAGGGATTTATCCAGCGAAGTCCCCCGCACCAGGCCGAGCCGGCCCGAAAGCGCCCTCTCCACCCAAACACAAAGGTCACGACCTCTTTCGAGTTCGTGACCTTTGTGGTCGCAGTTCGTAGAACCGCTCACTGTGTGCGGATCTCAAAGGCAGGTCAGAGGGTTGTTTCGAAAGTTGATTCCACCGACTTTCTTCGTTTTTTCCACCGACTTTAGTCAGGGTCAGGGTCCGAGTTCAGTGGTGCCGCTCTGCCCTTCGGTTGGTCGCGTCTGGTGGCATCAACGCTCGTCCTCGCAGAATGCTAGGCAGGCGTTTCCGCTGGCAGCCGGCGTTCTGTGGCGGTTTGGTGAATTTGTGCCGTTTCATTCCACCGACTTTTTCCTGGTGCGGACATGGCGATGGACCGCGCCTGTTGGGCGCGGCCCATCGTGCGGGAGTGCTTCTAGGTTCGTGGCGGTGTGCGGGCGGGTTCGTGGCCGAGGTCGGCGGCGAGCTGACGCATCCGGATGTCGATGGACTCTTCTCTGACCTTGGCAGGGTCGAAGTTTGCTTGGCTTTCCCGGTTGGAAGCGACGACGGCCATGGCCAGGATCAGCTTGATCATCGGGTCACGTCGCGGACCATCGGTGAGCTGCCTCAGCCCCGTCACGTGGGCCGACTTCAGATGGCTGAACCGCTGCTCGGTGAGCGCGCGAGCTGCCTCGAAGTACACCGCGTGTTCCCAGCTCCCGGGTACCAGATCCCATTGAGCTCGTTTGAACTGGTCCGGGGTGAGGGTGACCATGACGCTGGACTTGGCGCAGCATCCTCGTTCGTGGGCTTGCCAGGTCGGCTCCGCGACGGGGACACCGCGACGGCCGTATTGCATGGATTCTGGTTTGAGTGGGCAGCTGACGTTCCCCAGCGCCGCCGGGCAGACCAGCTTGACCTTCACCACTTGGTTGCGTGAGCGACCCAGCAGGGGCCTGCCATGCCCGCTTTGTGCGTAGAAGGGCCGTGAGTTGTAACCCATGAGGTAGGGCAGGATGCGCCGCAGCCGTTTGTCGTGGAGGCGGAACTGGTCGTTGCTTAGCAGGTGCTCCATCTTCGGTGCGCTGTGGTCTTTGATCTTGGCCAGGACGGCGGGGCAGAAGAACGCCCCGGCCCATTGGAGTGCGCCGGGCTCGGGCTCGGAGGCGGGCGCTCCGGCCGGTTTCGTGGAGGGGCATTCGATTCCCCAGCCCTTGGGGAACCGGCCGACGAAGTTGTATCGACGTTCGAGCAGGATGTCGGCAGTTTTGTCCTTGGTGTTGTAGGCCATGTCGGAAACCATGAACGGCCATTTGGCCCGGAGGCTTTCGGGACGTCCGGTCAGACCGTTGGCCTCTGCTTGTTCGAGTGCATCGGCCATGCCTTCCGGGCTTCCTGAGGTTCCGTAGTGGATGGCGATGCCGACAAAGACCGGGGCCACGGCGTGCATCGCAGTGGGCTTGCCGATGCGGGTCAGTGCGGTCATTTCCAGGGTCATCCCCGCATAGGTGATTTGGCGGGTGGTGCCGGTGCCGTCGCTGGCCGCCGCAGACTTGCGTTCGCGCACGTGGTAGTTCGCACTCGGTACGGCGCCGCGCATCTTGTCGTCGGCGACGCCGATCGTGCCGTCTTGTTTGGCGACGAGGTAGAGGGTGCCGTCGACGACCAAGTCTCCCCGGCAGCCGTCGGGGTTCTTGACCTCTACGGACGCTGCGACGAGGCGGTTGATGGCCAGGTGCACAAGTCGTGCGGCTCGTTCAGCATTCTCGCGTTGTTCATCGGTGCGCTTCTTGAGGCGGGCGCGATATTGGCCGTTTGTCATGCGCCTGGCCGGCAGGTCAGCCCAGGAATCGAAAGGCCTGAGTCTGCGTGTCCACCAGGCGGTGAAGCGCTTGTACTCAGCATGGTGTTGTCGCCAGATCCGCGAGCAATCCTGGTCGTGCATGCCGACTGCGGTGAGTTGGGCCGCGGTGAGCTCCGTCATCGTCTGCAGGATGCCCGTCAGTGTGGGAGGGCGTTTCATCACGACCCTGATCAGAAGCGAGACCAGAACCGCGGTGGTCGTATAGGCGATGCCTTGTCGGCGTCGCCCGACCGCCTCACGACGATGAGGGTGTTGATCGTCGATGAGTTCGGCTGCCCCAGATTCCCACACCAGGTGGCGGGCGTAGTTGAAGAGGTCGTCGGCGATGATGCACTCCGGTTTGCGTGCGGCGATCATCGCAGGCTCTCCTGCTGGATGGTGATAGCGTGCCGGATTTTGAAGTGCGGCAATTCCTTTCGTAGATCGCTCAATACCCTCAGGTCCGCAACATCCGCTAACTGCAACAGCATCGCTGTGGGAATGCGTCGTTCGGCCATGTCAAGTATCCACCGGTTGCGCAGCGCCGCCGCCCTGACGGGTGGATATCCCTTGTTGGTCAGCCTTTCGCTGATGCGGTTCACGATATTGCGTTCAGCGAACTCGGCGTTGGGGGCCAGCACCAAGCCGTCGCCGACTCGGGCCGCCAATTCGATGAGCCGGGAGTTGATGCCGGGGTCCAGGACCGGTACCTGCCGCGCACCGCCGGCGGCGTTGGGCAGGGCGACCACGCAGATCGCGCGGCCGTGTGAGCGCACGGTCGTGATCGCCGTTCCTCGCAGGACCTTGAAGTCTGCCGCTCGGGCACCGACGCCGTAGCTCAGATCCGCCAACGCCAGCGCTCGCATCCCCAGCGGGGTGGGCAATTCCCAGACGACCCTGTAGAAGGAGCGGATCTCGTCGTAGCTGGCGGCCTTCCGTTTCGTCCGCGCCACCGGCGTTACCCGCTCTGGCGGGTATTCCCGCGGATGGAACAAGCGCCCCGCGGTGTAGAGGACGTGACGAACTTGCCGATGACCTCGGGGGCTCTGCGCTCCGGTAACCTCCAGTCGCTCGTCTACAGGTCCGCGTTTGAGAGCTCTCTTCGCGTCGACGACGCCACCGACGGCAGCCCAGGCCAGATGCCTGGCCACCTCAGCGCAAGACTTCTTGTCGGTAGCTGCGGTGGTGAACTCAGTCATGCACTGGACCTTCGCGGCCTGCAGAACCGCTTCCCTGGCGACCTCCGGGTCCGGGTAGCGGATCCTGATCGCGGTGAGCATGGCCAGCCGCTCCTCGCGATCGGGACCCGGCTGCGGCACCGGCGTTAGGGCGGCGCGTTGCATGAACGCCGATGCCGCTTCCAGGAGGGGCTCGGGCGGTGCCTCGTTAGGAACAGTCACCGACGCATCCGCCGTGGTGAACTTCTTGAATCGGGCCATCAGCGACCATTGCCGATCGCGCGGCGTGGTTGGTTGACAATCGTGCGTAGGCACGCTGAAATGAACACAGTCCTCCTTGGAGGGTTTGAAGAGCCTGAGAACTCTTTGTTTGTCTGGAAGCCGGGTTGCCGCCCGGCTTTCGGCATTTCTGGGCGGCATATGCCGCGGGAAGTACCGTTCTTCGCTGGAGCTAGGTTTTCGGTTCACCTCCCAAATTTCGTTCGGGAGCAACAGGATTCAGTAGATTCTCGATAGACTCCCCACGATCGATTCCCCGCTGACTCAGCGCCAGCTTCAGGAGTTCACTGCCGGCCTGCGACAACGTGATGTCGGCGGAGCCCGCATACGTGTAGACGGCTTCGGCGATTGCCGGTGGCAAGCTGAACTCGACTCGCACCCGTGAAAGGCGCCCGTTCCGTGGCCTGCCCATCGCAGCTCCCATCGAGTCCCGGAGATTTGTCGAGAGATTCCCGGCCGTAGATTAACCGACCTTTCACGCTGAATGCATTGCTGTTGAGGACTTCTCGCAACAATCGGTGCAAACGTTCACCGTATGTGGTGAACTTCGAAAGCTAGGCGCTGTGGCGGCGAAGATGGTCCCTGTTCAGGTCATGGTTCCACTCGATGTACGCACTCTGTGCGCATACTCCCTGCTGAACAACATATTTCGATCTATTGGGAGCAAGCAACGCCTCAATTTTGATCGAACTCGCGACCGCCGTTAGTTCCTGCGCACGGGACTCGACAATGCAGATCAAAACATCCAGCTACAGCTTCGGAGAACTCTTCGCAAATTGCATTTTGCGCGCGTGTCGCCGGCGCTGACGCATCGACAGCGGCGAGAACCAGGACGGGACACCCAGCTTCGTTCGCCGCCAGATCTGACGATTCTGTTCAATCATCAACCACGGCAACTGAGTCCGGTTCCCCGGCGATACGCCTGACGGTAGCCCGCTGCATGTCGGTCAGCATGTCCTCGGTGTAGCCATCGATCGCCAGAGCCCACCACACCGTTCTCATGTTGGGACATCGAGGACAACATCGGGGGCCGACGACGCCGAACTGGCCCATGCGCGGCGGGTAGTCCCATCCGAGGTCGAATGCTTCGGCCGGGGTCAGGATCTCCTCCACCCCGCACACTTCGCAGATGTGCCGCCACTGTGGTTCGGTGTCCGTCATGCGCGCCAGTCTCGCCTGCAGCAGTGACAGGTATGCGAGACGGGCGAGGAGTCCCTCGGCACCGCACCCCAAGTGATCGACCAGTCCCGCCCCGACCGCCGGGCGGCAATCGACCGTGCTGGTGCCTCAAGCCGTTCGCGGCGCGGGGTCAGCCAGCATGCCGCCGGCCGGGGTCACGATGATCGGCGACCTCTTCCACGCCGGCAAGCGCGGCCAAATCACGCCGGTTACGACCGCCAGCTCACCGGAACGGCTGCACCTGTCCGGTGGGCACGGCGAGGTGTTCGTGACGGCCTACGCCACGACGAAACCGAGACGCAGCGCGACCTACTGAGCGATCAGATCACCGCGCACGTGCCGTCGGACGGGAGTGGCCGCCCCTGGGCCGACTGGGGCCCCATGGTGGCCGGGTCGTGCATCGGACCTGTGATGAGCGCTTCGATCAGGTCGACCAGCACCGCACCGATGGCGGGCAGAACGTCGGTGTGGCCGGTGAACATCGCCACGACGCACACCACCAACCAGGACGCGACGATGACGACTACCGTGGTCAGCAGAAGCTTGAGCGCGGTCAGCAGACGAGAAGACATGCCTCCCCCTCACCGGGTTGAAAGCGACGAGACGACCGTGGCCGTCCCCACGCGACCCGACTGGCCCCGGTAACCCTTCCCGTGAGTCAGAGCGTGTTTTACGAGTACGAAGTGCATCGAGGCTGGTCAGAGTCGTGACCAATACCCCGTTGCATTGTGTGCCTGGTAGGCACACAATGAATGGCATGGCTATAAAGACGGAGCGGTTCGCGGTGCGCCTGACTGCTGAGCAGGACGCGCTGATTCGTCGGGCCGCCGAGGTAGAGGGGATGGATCTGACCAACTTCACGGTGACTGCGACGCTGGCGCGTGCCCGCGAGGTGCTCGCCGATCGGCGGCTGTTCATGCTTGATGCGTCGGCCTGGTCGGAGTTCGTGTCGGTGCTGGACCGGCCGGTGTCGCAGAAGCCGCGGCTGGAGAAGTTGTTCGCGGAGCCCTCGATCTTCGACGAGTGAGCGGGTATGGCGCGCCCCGGCCGATCAGCGAGCACGATGTGGTCGCCGACTTCGACAGCGGCGAACCCAGCCTGGATGAGTACCTGCGAGGTCGCGCTCTGGCCAACCACGTCGAAGGTGCCTCCCGGTGCTTTGTGACGTGCCGGGATGGCCGCGTCGTCGGGTTCTATGCGCTGGCCTCGGCGGCGGTGGAGCGCGCCGGAACACCCGGGCGGGTGCGACGCAACATGCCCGACCCGGTGCCGGTGATCCTGTTGTCGCGGCTGGCGATCGACCGCAAGGAACAAGGCCAGGGTCTCGGCGCTGCGCTCTTGCGGGACGCGATCATCCGCGCGGTGGCAGCCGCGGAGATCATCGGTGTGCGGGCACTGCTGGTGCACGCGCTGCATGAGCGGGCGCGGGAGTTCTACGCGCACTTCGATTTCGAGCCCTCACCGACCGACCCGTTGCACCTGCTGCTGTTGATTAAAGACGCCCGCGCCCTGCTCGACCGGCCGCAGAAGTGATTGGCTGATGCCCGACGACATGGATAACGCGCCCGGGCACCGGCGGTGGCGATCAGCAGAGACCTTCCAGGGGTTTCTCGACCACATGGACGAGTTCCGGCGCTCACCGGAAGGTCGGCAGCTGCAGGCCGATCAACACGCTGCCGAGGCTGACCTGCAAGCGTGGCTGGCCGATCAGTCGGGCGTCGTCGTGGGCCGCCACGGCGGTCAGGTGCCCGAGCAGTGGGAGGGCCAGGTCGACGGGCACAGCTTCTACTTCCGCGAACGGGGCGGGGACTGGGACATCGAACTGGACCTGCACGAGCAGCAGCCCGGCATCACCAGGGGAGAGCGCATCGCCACCGGCACAATCACCGCCCCCGGATATGGGCAGAGCCCCCGAGAGCGGGCGGCGTTCATCGTCACCACCATCCGCAACCATCTGCGGCACACACAGACCGCCGAGGCCGCCGCCAGCTCGGACTATGCCTACCGGGTCGAGTGGTCGCCGGCGGACAACGAGTTCGTGGGCCTGGTCGCCGAGTTCCCCTCGCTGTCCTGGTTGGCACCCACCGAGGACGAAGCGCTGCGCGGCATCATCAAGGTCGTCGAGCAGATCGCGGCCGATGACCCCGACACCGGCGGTCGGGGACCCCGATGACCGAAGAGAACGGCGTCGACACAGAATTGCTGGGACAGTCGGCGTTCCACAAGCTCACGCATGGCTTCGCGATCCGCGACCGACTGCGCGATGTGCTGGCCGAGCAGCAGGCGGTCGAGCGGCAGTACCTCCGGCGCGACAACAGCAGTGAGTACAGCTCGCGCACGACCTGGGCGGAGTGGGTGCTGGACTCAGATCTCGACTACACCGAGGCAGCGCTGCTCCTGGGGGATTTCATTCACAACCTGCGCGCCGCCCTAGATCACGCCGTGTGGGCGATCACCCCGGCACACATTCAGGAGAAGCGACCGACTGAGGTGGCGTTCGGGCTGCGCTCGACCGAGCAGAGCTACGCCAAGTGGGCGAAGGCCCGCCGCGACTGGTACGGGCCGGAGGTGTTCGAGGTGTTCAAAAGCAGCCAGCCGTTCAACGCCGTGGGCACCGGCACGCTGCATCCGCTGCACATCCTGCAGTTCCTGTCGAACACCGACAAGCACCAGCTGCTCAACATTGTGGCCAACACCCAGGTCGACCTGGGCGGTGTAACCGTTGATCCGGAGCCACCCGGCGGCGTGGTCTCCACCGTCAACCAGGGAGTCGTCGCCAAGGGATCGGTACTGGCCCGGGTCGAGTTCGCCAGACCCGCCCAGCCAGGGACGACCGAAGTGACGCTGAAGCCAATTTTTGCGTTTGAACAGGTCTTTCGGTACGTCGATCAAGACGGCGCAGAGCAGTGGTTAGTCGTCGGCGACGCCTTGAACGAGATCGGCCCGGATGTTGTCGAGGCCGTCACCTACCTACTCTCGGCGCACAAGCGCGACTGTGAAGACCGCTGACTCGGCGAGGCAACCATTCCCACCACCGGCGTTGCGGACTCCGAACGGCGCGGGCCGCCGGGGACTGGCCGACCATCGGTGTTGGGTGCGAGAGTGGCAGACGTGAGCATCCGGCGAGCACGCCACCACCGGTCGCCGAGATCGTTACCCAAGATGTGGCGAGGCCCGACCGATGCTGGCAGAGACAGCGATGATGCGCTCTGAAACCTGGTTCACGTCTGACCTACACCTCGGGCATACCCTCGTCTCCGGAGTACGTGGCTTCGACACCACCGAAGCTCACGACGACGAACTCGCCCTTCGGTGGGATGCCCGAATCCGCCCCCTCGACGGCGTCTGGGTTCTCGGCGATATCTCCGGCGGCGGGCGCGGCAGTCAACGTCGCGCCCTGGAGTGGCTCGCCGAGCGACCCGGCTCCAAGCACCTCATCGCCGGCAACCACGACGGCGTACACCCCATGCACCGCGATGCCCATAAGGCACTGCCCGCCTACTTGGATGTGTTCGCTTCAGTCGCCCAATCAGCGCGCCGCAAGATCGCAGGCTATGAGGTTCTGCTATCCCACTTCCCATACGCGGGTACAGCCGGAAACGAGGGCGCTGGCGGCCGCTACGACCAATGGCGGCTACCGGATATCGGTTCCTGGCTGCTCCATGGACACACTCACAGCTCTACTCGTCGCGAACAGCAGAGCATCCACGTCGGCTTAGACGCCTGGGGGCTCACACCGGTCTCAGTTGAAGAGATTACAGGCTTACTCCACGAGTCCAGCTAGCCATCAGCGTGATGTCAGCTGGTAGGCAAACAGCTTGCAGTCGCGGGCCGGGCTTGGTGCCATAGCCCCTCATCGCGCCGCCCGCTAGTCGGTGTGTCTCCCGTGGAGGGTACCGTTCACCCGTGGCCGGATCGGACGAGCTGCGGATTGCCGGTGTCAGTGTGTCTCGGCTCTTCGGAGTCCCGGACCAGCTGGATGTGTCTTTCGTTCCCGTCCGATCGGATCGCCCGGCATCGGCGATCATCTTCGGTGAGAACGGTTCGGGAAAGTCTTCCATCGCGAAGGCAATTGAATGGAGCACGCAAGACCGGATCAACCGCTCTGCTCCGCGAAAGCGCGGGCCGCGCGCCAGCGTCCTCAATGCATCGAACGAAAGTTCTTGCGACGGGTGGGCTGTCGTCACGTTGTCCGACGGAACCGAACTTCGGCGTCAAGCAACTTGGGATGCAGAGGATCAGTCATTTCGGTTCGAGGGCTCAGAACCGCTCTCTGAGTTCACGCGGTCCCCCCTGGTGCTCACACGCGCCGACGTGCTGTCATTCATCACCAACCCACCGTCAGCGCGGGGCCGTGTCTTTCTTGACTACGCCCTCGGTGCATCCGGGAACATCGCAACACCAAGCAATGCACCCACCGCTGACGTTGCCTACCTAGACCAAGAACTTCTCGAGTTGAAGCGACAGATCCGCGAGGCCGCGGTACCAATCGCCGAGCACCTTGGCCGCCCCCACCCATACGATTTGGAACAGGTCGCTGCGATGGTCGACGACCTCTACAAAGGCGTGGCCCGAAATCAGCGGCACAAAATCCGCATACCGCGTCAACTTGAGTCGGCAGTGACCCGAATCGAGGAGTATCAGAAGCAGGCCAGCGAAGTGCGGAAGGTACGCGGCAGGGCGCAACGCCTGGCCGAAGCCAGTGCGCCGCGACGTATCGCCGAACTCAAGGAGACGCTGGTCGACGTCGATGACTGGCTCACGGACGCATTTCGCGAGATCACGGCGTCCTCTCACATTGAGAAAATCCGCATCGACCTAGGAATATCGAGCGTGTCAGCTCTCGATATCCGCATTGATGCTGCAAATGGAACATCATTCGGTGAGCGGATACTCAGTGAGGGCTACCAGGATCTCCTGGCAATGCTGTTCTTCCTCGCGACGGCACGGGTGACAACAACGCTTGGGCAAGTACGGGTCCTGGTCCTCGACGACGTGCTGCAAAGTGTGGACGCCCATATACGCGTCGCGTTGATGCAGTTCATTCTGCGAGAATTCAAGCAATGGCAACTCATCGTCACCGTCCATGATCGACTGTGGCGTGAACAGCTACAAAAGCTCTTTCAAGACGCCGGGATGCCGCTTGCCGCCATCGAACTACACGGCTGGACCTTCGACGCCGGTTCACACGTGGGTCAGCCCCTACGTGATCCCAGTGCAGCGCTACGGACGGTGGCGAGCACACGGGACCCCGCCGCCATATGCGCACTAGCCGGACGACTCCTTGAACAAATCTGCGACGTACTGAGCTGGACGATTCCCGTCCGTGTCCAACGGCGCCGCGACGACCGCTACACGCTTGAGGACCTGTGGCCCGGTGTCAAATCAGCGCTCCGGAACTCGTCAGTCGCGCCATCCATTCAGCAAACTGAGGGCCTTCGTCATCTCCGGAACCTAGTGGGCGCGCATCACAACGAATGGGCCCAGACCGTAACGCTGAGCGAGGCCAATCGGTTCGCGGCCGCCGTCCTCGACCTATTCGGCCATACATGGTGCAGCGTCTGTACGGGATGGATTCAGTTTGCCGGGCAAGGAGTTTTGCGTTGCAGCTGCGGCGCAACCGAACTAACTCAAGTCAAAGGGAAGACCTGAAATCATCCGCCCGACTGAATCGCCCTGGTTCCGCCGGAGGCTCTGATGTGCCCTAGGTTGCTTGGAGTCGGATTGCTTGACTTCCGGTCACGACATCCACGAAGGAGCCGTGTCCGTGCCCAAGCGTTATCCCGAAGAGTTCCGCCGCAAGGTGCTCGAACTGGTGGGAGAACCACCTACGACCTGACGGAGGCGTCAGGGACACGTGAGTCACCTCATCTTGACGTGTGTGGTCTCAGGACATAGGTGACGAAACGTTACCGGGACATGGTTACCGCTTCCGGGGACGGTGAGCGTTGAAGTTGCGGATGGGTTTGGACGACGTCCGCACATGGAGTGAAAGCTCCTTGATTCCGTCGAGCACGCGGAAGTGATGATCTTCGACCACGACCGTAACGATGGTGCCGGCGTGTGTTCTTCCCACTCGGAATCGCTGTCCAGCGACCATCACGACGCCATCTTTGGGAACCCGCCGCTGCACGCTTTGGGGTCCTGCCGGTGGCGGTGACGGCAGTGGTGACGTCGCAGGACGGGCGCCTTTGATTGTTCGGAACTCATTGATAGAAAACGGGTTTGGCAGTGTCTTGAGCAGCATGTTGCCCGCTGAGGCGTGGATGAGGCCGACGTCGAATCGCAGTGTCACTCGAGTTCCGGCGACACCGGTGCCCAACGCCAGTTCCTGGCCGCGGACAACGACGATGCCGTCGCGGTTAGCGGTGCGCTCAAGCTCGATTGGCGTCGGTCTTCCGTTGGAGCGGGTAGTGGGTGGCGCAGGCTGTGCGGGGTCGGGTCGTCCGGTTCGAACTCCGCGCAGTGACAGCCGTTCGAGGTCGGCGGTGGTCACTCGGGACGAGACGGTTTTGATCACCTCGTCGGCAAGCAGGATATGGATGCTGGTCAGGTGAATCCACAGCGTCACCGTCAGCCCGGCGTAGTTCTTGCCGACCCAGAGCTGCTGCAGACCCGCGATCACCACAACGCCCGACGGCGGCACGCGGGCCTCCATTTCGATCGGCAGCGGCCCACTGCGGACGATCGGCGGTGGAATCCGCAGAATGGCATTGGCCGGTTCGTCGGGGCGGCTGACGTCCGCGGCGGGGTGTAGTTCCGGATCGGTGACTCGGCTGCGGAACAGGCTTGCTGGCGTCGCCATGTCCAGCGATTGGTGGGGTCGCACGGTGTTGTAGGCGTGCACCCATTCGTCGATGGCTGCCTGGGCGGCCTCGATCGACTCGAATGCGCCTGTCTCGTCGAGAAGTTCGCGTCGCAACGTCTTGTGGAAGCGCTCGACCTTGCCGGTGGTCGTTGGTGAGCGCCGCCTAGTCAATCGGGCGGTGATGCCGTTCTCTCGGCAGATCCTCTCGAAGAGGACCTCGACCGGTAATGGCCTGGTGAACTTGCCGGTGAACTGCTTGCCGTTGTCGGTGAGCACCTCAAACGGCACACCCCAACGGGCGATCGCGGCCAGGAACGCATCACACACCGCGGGACCGGACGGTACCGGCAATACGGTGGCGGCGACGACGAACCGGGAATGGTCGTCGATGGCGGTGAGAATCTTGTGTTCGCGGCCGTTGACCAGGAACACCCCGCCGACGATGTCGAGTTGCCACAGATGCATTGGCGCTTCGCGTGCCCACCACTTGTAGACTCTTTTGTGTTGTTGTTCTTGGCTATTCACCAGACCATTGCGCACCAGAACGCGGTGGGTCGTGGATCGCGACGGCGCTTCTTCGCCGATTTCGAGCTTCAACTCGTAGGCGATGCGCCGGGCTCCCCAGCGCCGATGATGGCGGCGCATTTCGCAGATCAACGCTTCGACATCCGGAGAAATCCGGCCTGGGCTGGAATGCGGGCGACGCGACTGATCAGCCAAAGCGTCCAGGCCGCCGCCCTCGTAGCGTTTACGCCAGGCCGTGGCCGTCTGCCGCGTGACGCCGTATCGTTCGGCTACCTCACCGACGGGTGCGCCGTCGTTGACTTCGGTGACAGCGCGCAGACGGATCTCGACCGTGACGCGTGCCGCAACATCGGAATCGGATTCAGAGTCTTGTGGTTTGAACACCACGAGACCATGGCAGGCACAGGTTGCTCGTCAACAATGTCCCGATGACGAACGGTCAAAGATGTCCTGAACCCATACACGTCAATTTTTCGTCGTGATGGTTCACGCGGTCAGTGCCGGCGCGCGTCTCTCGCGGGCCGGCGCTCCGGTCGTGACGCCTGCTTCAAAGCCGAGGCCCGCGATTCCGATCGCATAAACTGACCGACTGGCCGCCTCGACAGACGCCCGAGGCCGCATGAACCCCGGGACGGTCGACGGTCCGTTTCCCGGACGATTAGGCGTCTATCATTGCTTACAAATGCAAGTTACTTCGCCTGTAAGCCATCCGGTGTAACAGTCGAAATGTGTACAATAACCTACTTCGTTGATCATATTGATACAGTCTCCCCATCCCACACACTGCCAGCCATCGGAGGTCGGCCAGTATGCAGCGTTGGGACGCACGGTAACGCCGAATTGCTCTCCTAACGGGCGACGCCAATCAGTTCCAGAGTGCGCCCCAGGTAACGGGCCTCGCATTAAACCCGCTGGAATCTGAGCAGTTGGCCGTCTTAACGCCCGCTGCGCCAGGATTGCAGAGGTGGGCGGCTGCGTTGACTCACCGGCTCCGCTCAACATATGGTCCGAGAAGTCTGGAGTAGTTGCGGGCTGTGCCAAGAGCGTAGCAAGGACTTTCGCCTCCGGACTCGTCGCCTCCTTCAGCAAAATCTTGAAGATCGGATGCGAGTGATCCTTGCAGCGAGCCTGGCCGAGGTGCTCGGCGTTGTCGATCATCGACGTCGGAAGCTCCACCCAGGCATCGCATCCGGACTTGGTGAACTGGATGTGGCCAGATTTGTCTGTGGGCTTGAGCATGCCGACAAGTTCCACGCCCGCGTTAGCGAATAGATCGCTGCGCAGCGCTTCTTCCAAGGCTGCGCCATCATAGGTTTTCGCGCGCATGGCGAAATCTCCTCTCTAACAACGGCTTACTTAGATGACAGACCGAAGCCTTTCGTCAATTCCTAACGCACCGAGATACGTGGGCATCTTTAGGCGGAGGGGTGAGACCGGGGAAGGTTCCCGTATGCGATCCGAATTTTGCACCGCGCCTGACTGGTCATACGCCCCCGAATGCAAAGCACGGTCTCACTAACCACCACCCGAACAGATTATGCACCTGAGCGTCTATCGCTGACAATGACATCGTCCTACGATATTGTGGGCAATTTCGTGGCAGGCGATCTCAAGCGTGTTGTTCGCGGCGGCCTTGCCGGTGGTGCACCGGCTGCTCGTCAGTTGCGTGAGAATGATGGCCGCCAGGCGACCGCCGGCGGCCTTTACGGCGGTAATGACGTCGGCTCCGATGCGGGGGACCTCGCTTGCCGACAGCCCGATGTCCGTTCTCACCGGTAGTTGGGGCATTCTCATCGAAGGAGCCTGAGCCGGTCAACCTGGTAGGCGAGGGGGTCTGCTGCACGAATAGGTGACATCTTGACCTGCCCTACCATCTAGGTTCCAGATTGGGTGACTAACTGACGGCCTGTACGAAAGGCTGACAGCCATGCCTCGCCCTTATCCGGCCGAGTTCCGTGCCCGCGCGATCGCGCTCGTGCGCGCCGGCAAGCCGCAGAAGCAGACCGCTGATGATCTCGGTATCCATCCCGTCACGTTGTCCAAATGGATCAAGCAGGACGACATCAACCGCGGCGCACGACCCGGCGTACCGTCGAGTGAATCGCCTGAGCTGCGCGCTGCTCGCCGTCAGATCCGCGAACTGGAAACCGAACTGGCGATCGTGCGCCAGCCGCGGCCTTTCTCGGCGAGGAGAAGCCCCTCCCAAAAGGATGTACCCGGTGATCGACCGACTCGTCGACGCCGGGGCGCCCGTGGATCGCTGCTGTGTCATTCTCGGTGTGACGCGGCAGAACTACTACAAACACAAACGCACCCCGACCACTGCCACCGCCCTACGGCAGCAATTGTTGACCAGCCTCATTCGGGAAGTCCACATCGCCTCACGGGGCACGTATGGGTATCGCCGTGTCCATGCTGAACTCACCTTGGGTATGGGCATCACGGTGTGCCTGCGCACCGTCTCGGTGCTCATGACCCGCGCCGGCATCTACGGGCTACCCGGGCCGACACGGGTGAAGCGCTTGCGCGGAGTGGCTACCGCTGACGATCTGGTCAACCGCAAGTTCCATCGAATCCGACCAAATGAGTTGTGGGTCACCGACATCACCCAACACCACACCCGGGAGGGATGGCTGTACTGCTGTGCGGTGCTGGATGCGTTCAGCCGACGGATCGTGGGGTGGTCGATCGACTCGCGGGCGGACTCCACGCTCGTGGTGAACGCGTTAGACATGGCTATCCGCAACCGCCGACCAGAAGCCGGCGGCATCGTCCATGCTGACCACGGAACTCAGTTCACCTCATGGGTTTTCGGAGAGAAGATTCGCTCCACCGGACTACTACCGTCCTTCGGATCGATCGGAGACGGCCTGGACAACGCCATGATGGAAAGCTTCTGGTCCTCCATGCAGATCGAACTTCTCGACCGCCAGAAGTGGAGAACCCGACTGGAGTTGGCCAACGCGATCTTCGACTACATCGAGATCTTCTACAACCGCCAACGCCGCCACTCCGCGCTGAACTACCGCACCCCAATCGAGTACGAACTATCCTTCACCAACGACACCCTCACCGCAGTCAGTTGGCCACCCGACTGGAACCCAGCAGGTAGGGCAGGTCAAACTGTCACCTGATCGTGCAGCAGACCCAGGTGACCCTGCTTGAGCACGTCGCGAATGTCGGTGAGTACACGGTCCGACTGCACGTAGCGAACCAACCTCGGTTGCGCACTGTGCGTATCGCCCTCAATCCTGAGCAATACGAGATTGCGATCGAGGCGCACAGGAGCGACTCACCCCCGCGCGCTTCGCGCATTATTCAGAAGCAGGGCAACTACAACTGGCTCATCGATCCAACGCGTGTTCGGATGCTCGCCGACTACTCAAACGACGACGAACTCATCGTCGACGATGAAGATATCGCCTTACCCGACGACCAAGACCCCCTCTTCTAGCCGAGTCGCTAGATCTTTCGCGGCGCATCTCGGGAATTCCCAATCAAAGAGCTTGACCCAGTTGTCGGGGACTCGTGATGGTCGCTAGCTTGGCCAGCGGCGACGTTGATAGTCGTGGGCTTCCTGCCCGGATAGTTCCTGAGTGGAGTTGTTCACACGGACGAAAAAGGCTTGGCGCTTCTCACCTTTGATCGTGCTCGCAAAAACTGGCGCTGCCGCAGGACCTACGTCGATCCTGGCGATCGTGTGGTCCTCTATTTCGCAGATCGTCGTCCGGAGGTCTGCGGCAGCCACCTTGCCGAGTGACGATGAGATGCGGTCGGTGAGCCAGAGCTCCCATCCGTCACTATCCTGCTTCTTCCCGAGCATCGCAAAGTCTTGCTCGATGCCAAGGAAAGTCCCGTCGTCCGCGACTCCGACCAGTAGTGATCCACCGTTGCCATTCATGAAGCCGGCCAGGGTCTTTACGATGGCCCACTCCATCTGCGAGTCGCGCTCACCGGTTCGAAGGTTCGTGAGCGCCGTTGATTTGAACTCGACGATTCTGCTTTCCCCCGCCTTTGCAACGGCGACTATCCCTTCGGCATCGCCACTGCTGTCGGTACGTGCGAAGGGTGAATCGAATCCATCCTGGCTGCGCGTTACGGCCTTCCCCGTGGCTGACTCGACTTGCTTGATCAGACGTTCGAGGCGCTTTGTGAAGAACTCCTCAAAGTCGTCTGCTCTCAAAGCAATAGGGTCAATGTCGTGCGAACTCAGAATTGCGTCGAGTTCTTCGGGAGAGATCTTCTCATTCTTCTGCAGCCGCTCTACATAGACGCTTGGCGCACTGCCGCCGATCCGTCGATTGGTTCTTGAGTCAATAGCCGTCTTGTTGACGATACTGTTCATGATCCACCGCTGCACGCCGTTGGCGCGGCACCAGTCCTGCGGGAAGATGTGGTGGATGTCGATCGCATCGTCGAGGTACGCATGCAAGTCAATAGTGTTGCCAGTACGGAAATCTCGTCCCCCGCGCTTCATCTGAAGAGCGTACAGACCCTTGTAAGCTGCGCTGTTCCTCGTTTGCAAGCGAACGAGGCGTCCGGCCTGAAGTTGCGACTCACGGATGGTTCGCGGTTCATCCGCACCATTCTTAACCCAGCTAACAACGTCCTGAAGATCATTGGCGAACCGTGTTTCGGTTGATGTGCCGTACATTTCACCGAAGACACCGCACCAGTACCACCGACGCAACATCTCGGCGACACCATGACTTTCAGCTCGGTCGCCCAGAATTACGAAGATCGCAGTAAGAGGTACCAACTGGGTCGGGTAAGGCAGGTCGGACTCCTTGAAAACTCTCTCGGCGTGGAGGAAACGGACCACCTTGGGCAGCGCATCGGTCACCGTGTCAGCCCAAGATTGGTAGTCATTCACCGTCAGGCGAAGCACGTCCCTTCGCTTACATGACGTCGCGGGCGCACGATCATCTCCCGGGTGATTTTCTAGGTGTAGTGCCCGGCGATGGTAAGTCGCGAGCAAGCTGATGATCTGGAGGAAGTCTGTCGACCGAAACGAACCGAGAACATGGTGTTCCGCCAGCAACTTCTCACGCTCAGCCCAATCATCACGCAGGGCGAAGTCATCTGCGGCAAAGGTCGCGGTGAGCAATTCGAAAACGGTCAGGGAAACACCGCCGGTGTTGACTTTCTCGAACACCTGGCAGACAGCCTCTTTCGGCGTCATCTTAGCCAGTTCGATTGATGGAACGGTGTATCGCTCGAAGTTGTGAACTACTGCTTCTTCGAACGCATCCCATTGCTCGATGCGTGTGTCTGCGTCGACGCCGTCGGACGCGCAGAACTGCCTCATCCATTTCCTAGTCTTTGCCGCATCCAGCACGATTTCCAGCGGGAACAATCCTGCGTCAACCTGTCCCTGCAGTGATGAGATATCTAGGCCCACCTCGCCCCTGCTTCGGAGCAGGCCGTCAGCGGACACCGAGAGAATCGCCTCTTCACGATCTTGGTCGGGATCGATGCACTTCGCGATGTCCGCAAAGTACCTTCGGTGAATCGAATTGCCGCGTGCGTCTCGCGTGGGCACAGGTTCGCCGGAGCCCAGTGCCAAGTACAATGACGTGATGCGCTGCTGCCCGTCGAGTAGCAGCAACTCAGGCTCGACCGTTGCAGCGGCCTTGGCGCCCTCCAAGGCTCGCGGCTTGAACTTCACATCGGGGTTGCCCGTACGCAACGTCATGACCGCGCCGATTGGGTAAGACAACGAGATCGAGGCCAGCAGACTGCTGATATGTCCGTCGTCCCACACCCAGTTTCTTTGAAAATCGGGCAGCTGCAGGGTCCCGTGTCCAGCCTGACGGAGCAGGTCGCCCAGTGGCGTGTCACCGCTTGTGAACTTCTTATCCAAAGCCGATCTCTCCCTGTTCACTAGTGTGAAGTTGCCCTGCTGAGCCGTTGCCAGGAGCCGCGTTGTCCCGCACGGCGTTCAAGATGGCCACGATGTTGTCCACGTCCGCTCCGCCGAACACGTCGTCGGGGCCAGTCGGTGCGTGGTCGATGTACGGCGATTCGTAGAGCCGCACGGGTTCCATGAACCCGTTGGCCGTCAGTTCGGTGACGATGAGGTTCACGAAGCGGATCTGGTCCGCGTTGAACTTCGTGCCGTCCAGGTACGCGCCGAAGGCTTCGGCGGCTGCCTCGCGGTCCAGACCGATCAGCGACCGCACGAACAACCCCAGGCCGTGCGACTGCTCTTTGGCCAGATCGATGTCGGCTTGCTCTCCCGTACCGCTCTCGATGAGCATCTGCTCCAGCGAAGCGAGGTCATCGGGGGTCAGGGGCTTGTTGCGTCGTAACCGTTGCAGCGCAACGTGATCCTGGTGCTGTCTAAGATATGCGCGGGCCTTGGCCTGGAAGCGTTCCCAGTTGGTGCCGGGCGTGATCCCTGGCAGATCAACAAGGGTCGCTTCGCTGAGTTCGTCGGCGAAGTCGGTATAGACCTGATTCCGTTTCACCTTCTCCAGGAACCGGAGCAACCCGCGTAACTTGCGCCGTACAGATTCAAGCATCGGCAGGGTGACGTCGACCCACCACTCATCCCCGCCGACCTCTTCGAGAAGCACCTGCTGTGCCTTTACCGACGGGATTGCTGTCTGGCTGAGCAGGCCAGTCGCGATGTTCTGGATCTGCTCGCGTAGCCGTTCGGCCGCAACAGCGTCGCCTTCGAGTTGGGCTAGTTGACGGCGCAAGACGAGCATGTCGAAGCGCTTGGCGTCCTCGTCGTCGTCTTTATGGACTGATGGCAGCCCGGCGAGGTGTTCGGCTACATCTCCGGCGACCTCGGGCGTCAGCGATGTCCAGGCCGGCCATTGCGAGTATTGCTCGACCAGCCTGCGGTGGGGGCGCACCAGGAAGTTGTCCAGGTTCATCCCCGTGACGGAGCGATGGAGCGACCACGCGACATCGACGCGCAATCCTCGTTCGGTTTCGGTGCCCTGTCCCTCTTCGGGTTCTGGTTCCGAGGGCGGCCACGCGTGGTCGATCGCGGTGATCAGCCCGAGGCGTGTTTCGAACAGGCGCTGGTTCAATGACTTCTGAAATGAGCCTTCCGATCCGGGCAGGTCCTGGCTGAAAAATTCGAGGTTGCCGCAAAAATCGAAGACATAGAAGTTCTGTTTATCCTTGCCGGGTCCGAAGAGGTCGGGACGTAGGCGAGTGCCACGGCCGATCATCTGCCAGAACTTGGTCTTGGACCGTACGAGCTTGAAGAAGACGAGGTTGACGACGTCGGGGACATCGATGCCGGTGTCGAGCATATCGACCGATATGGCGATGTGTGGCGCCTTGTCGGTGACGGAGAAGTCGTCGATCAGCGACTGAGCGTAGGCGGTGCTGTGGGTAATGACGCGGGCGAATGCTCCGGCGTACTGTGGATATTGGACGTCGAAGCGTCGCGCGATGAACTCGGCGTGTGCCTGGTTCTTGGCGAAGATGATGGTCTTGCCGAGCCGGTCACCCTCGGCGACGCGGTGGCCCTTGCTCATCAGTTCGGCGAGCACCTTGTCGACGGTGTCCTCGTTGAATAGGAACCGGTTGATCTCCTCAGAGCTCACCTCGTCAGGTGGATCCTCGTCACCCCAGTCCAGGGCATCCCAGTCGTCCTTCTCCTCTTCGGAGAGATCGGCGTAGCGGATGCCTTGACGCAGGAATTTGGTACCGACGGAGATTCCGACCGCCGGGACCAGGAAGCCTTCCTTGACGGCGTCGTCGAGGCTGTAGGCATCGGTGGGCACGCCGTCTTCGAGGTGGAACAGTCGGTAGGTGTTGTGGTCCACTTCGTCTTTGGGGGTGGCGGTCAGACCGACAAGCAGTGAGTCGTACCAGTCGAAGATGGCACCATACTTCTGGTAGACCGACCGGTGGGCTTCGTCGATGACGACGAGGTCGAAGTAGCCGGGTCCGAATTTCCTGATGCCAGAGTCGGTCTCGTTGATGAGGTTCATCATCGTCGGGTAGGTGCACACGTACACCCGGCCGTCGGTGATCTTCTCGGTCACCAGGTTCACGGTGGTGGCATCTGGCAGGTGTGCCTTGAACGCGTTGGCCGCCTGGGTGACCAGGGCTGTGCGGTCGGCGAGGAAGAGGACCCGTTTGGCCCAGTTGGCTTCCATCAGCTGCTTCACCAGCGCGATGACGGTGCGGGTCTTCCCCGATCCGGTGGCCATCACCAATAGGGCGTCGCGTTCCTTAGCGGAGAACGCGTCGTCAATCGCGCGGATCGCACGGTGTTGATAGTGACGTTCTACGATGGCCGAGTCGATCGGCATGTCGGACAACGACTTGCGGGTGTCGCGGCGCTGGATTAGGAGCTCCAGCTCGTCCCGGGTGTAGAAGCCCTGGATCTCGCGCGGAGGGTAGCCGCCGGTGTCATCCCAGATCCAATGCTCGAAGCCGTTGGTGTAGAAGATGACCGGTCGACGGCCGGTCATCTTCTCCAGGCAGTCCGTATACAGCCTGGCCTGCTGCTGGCCGATCTGCGGGCTCTTGGTCGTCCGTTTGGCCTCCACGATCGCCAAAGGGAGACCGTCTGCACCCCATAAGACGTAGTCGACGAACCCCCTGCCGTCGCCACTGGGCATACCGATGACCGGGTACTCGCGGTCCTTAGTGTCTGTCAGGGGCCAGCCTGCTTCGGTGAGCATGACGTCGATGAACCGGTCGCGGGTGTCGGCTTCGTTGTAGTCGCGGTCATCGGTCTGCTGGTTGGCCGCCTGGGCCTGCTTGACCGCTTCGCGCAGTGCGGCGATCTCAGTGGCTTGCGTCGCGGCCAGCTCGTCCTTCTCCGCCAACGCCTTGGCATGCGCTTCATCCTGAGCGGCGAACTTCGCCGCGAGCTGAGCGACTTCCTGCCGAGTCAGCGGTGCAGCCTTGACCGCCATCTTTGAATCGAAGGCGGCCTTCATCGGAACCGCTTGCGGGTTGGTCGAATACCGGAAGGCAGCCCACAGCATCACGTGGTGCAGTTCACGCAGCGTATCGAGGGCGGCCCGGGGTGGTATCGGCTGTGCCTCGTGGACGGCAGTATTTCCGAGCTTGCGAATCAGATTGAGCTTGTTAGCGATCCCCAGACCCACTTTCGACTTAAACGCCGGGTCATTGATCTTGGCGGCGAAATCATTCTTGTACGGAATCGTCAGCGCCAAAACGTCATAGAGATAGTCCACCAATAGCTCCACGGTCCGGCGGCTGTAGAAGCATGCCGAACGAGGGTCGGTGGTGGCATAACTCTCTGCTCGCGCGCAGTCGGAGTACATCTCCGACCAATTGACCGTGTGCAGGAAGGCGAAGTTCGACATGCCGTTACCTCACAGCTGACCGGAGAACGCGCGGGATTGGAGGGATCTGAAGAGCTCGTTGATAGTTTTGGCTTGAGATGCAGCGGCGCGCGCGATGCCCTCAACCTGATTGACTCGTTCGATGAACTCCCTCTGTGCACCAGCGGTAGGTCGGGGGATACGGACGGCTTTCAGGTCCTCAACATCGAGGCGTTTCGTACCGTGCGCTGCCGTGCTTACGCTGTCAAGGATCCGCGCGTGTTGTATAGCAAGCGCGGTATGGAGGAACAGCGGGTCGATTTCGACACGTGGGATCAGCGCCTTTAGATCCTGGTTGATCGTGCACCTCGTCTTGACAATCGAGATTGGGACAGTGTGAGCAAGGATCATGCCGCGTACAACGATCAGTATCGTGTCGCGCGGGAACGCCTTCAACGAGGTCGAGTCGAGGACCGTTTCTGATACGTGGTCTATTGAATCGAATAGAAACTTGCGCTTGAGGTCTTTAGGACTGAACCAGGGAAGTTCGCCCTTCCAATTAGCGGGGTTCGCCTTTGACGGAGTCCCGCCACCACAGAGAGTCACAAGTTCACCCAGCGGCTCGGTATCGCGAGTCGACGCGGCGGCTGGGTCGCCAAACATTTCGAAAAAAATGGCGGTAGGCACTTCGTCGACCCGCTGGTCGACTGCCCGACGCGACAGGGCCAATTCATCGACCCGGTCGAGGACTGCGGCGATACGGCGCTGCTCGTCAAGTGGTGGCAGCGGAGTGATGGCGGATCGAACCGTATGGGCGCTGATGGTATTGAGGCCGGATGTTGTCTTTCCTGCCCGTCGGAAATGACTGGCCCCGGCCGGGGAATTAAACCACCTGGCCGCGAACTCGGGTATCAGAACGTTGCGATCCAGTCGGACGCGAATTAGGTGATTTTGGTGCACGCAGTTTGGAACTGAGCCGTTCCACATGGCCACTCGACCTACTTCTTCGGGGTTACCGTGCCCCTCCACGAAGAGTAGGTCTCCGGGTTCGAGCCGAGTCCGGTCGATTTCGGACTGAGTTGCGGAGATTGTCTTGATCTCGGTTAAATCGAGGCGACCGCGATAAACATTTGCTACCCGAAGATACGGCCTAGATAGCGGTAAAGAATCGCGCTTGCTTGTTACCTGGAGTCCGCCTTGGATCTCGCCGCAGTCACCTAACGACACGGTCGGCCACGTCATGTCAGCATTGCCTTCAACTCGACTAAGCCCGCGGCAATCTCCCGCTCTAATTTCTCGATCTCGGCGACGATCTCCAGTGGCGGTCGGTGTTGGATTGCGTCATGAACACTTTCCCTGTACCGGTTGAGCGATAAGTCATAACTCTGGGCGACGATGTCCTTCTTTGAGACGCAGAACGACCGGTCCGTGCGAGCTCGCTCACGTTCGGACCCTGCGCGTGCGCTCCACCGGGCCAACGCGTCAGGGAGGTCATTTGCCTCCACCGCATTCCGCTTATCGTCGAGGGAGTACCCGTCGGCAGCCACTTCGTAGAACCACACACTGTCGGTGCCACCCGAGTTTGTCTTCGTGAACAGCAGGATTGCCGTCGAGACCCCCGAGTAAGGCTTGAACACCCCTGACGGCAGTTTCACAACCCCATCCAGCTTCTGATCTTCAACCAGACTTTGCCGAAGCTCTTTGTGCGCCTTCGAAGATTGGAACAACACGCCATCTGGCACGACCACGGCCGCGCGCCCACCAGGTTTCAACAACTTGAGAAACAAAGCCACGAACAGCAACTCTGTCTTTTTCGTCTTCACTACCCGCTGTAGATCTTTCGACGTCGACTCGTAGTCGAGCGAGCCAGCAAACGGCGGATTGGCGAGAATCAGCGTGTACTTTTCGGCGTCCTCAGAAGCACCCTCCGACAACGAATCCCGGTATCGAATGTCCGGTGATTCGACGCCGTGCATCAGCATGTTCATGCTGGCGATCCGAAGCATCGTGTTGTCGAAGTCGTACCCATGAAACATGCTGGCGTGGAAGTGTTTACGTTGTACAGCATCAGTCAAAACCGACGGGTGTTGCTCGCGGATGTACTCTGATGCGGCCACAAGGAAGCCTGCGGTACCGGAAGCCGGGTCGCAGATCTCGTCGGTCGGCGTCGGCGCGGTCATATCGACCATGAGCTTGATGATGTGGCGAGGGGTCCGGAATTGTCCGTTTTGGCCTGCACTGGCGATCTTGGAAAGCATGTACTCATACAGGTCGCCGTTGGTGTCGCGATCGGCCATCGGGATCTCATCCAAGAGGTCGACCACCCGGGAAAGCAGCTGCGGAGTCGGGATTGTGAACCGAGCGTCCTTCATGTGCTCGCCGTAGGTCGAGCCGTCGCCGCCAAGGGTCCGGAGGAACGGGAACACCTTGTCCCCCACCGTCGCGAACATCACGGCTGGCTCCTCGTTCTTGAACCGCGACCACCGGAGCTCTTGTTGGTCGGAGCCGAATCGGAGGTCACTTGGCCCGCCGAGGCGACCTTTGCGCTCGGCGAGCGTCTCCAGGTCATCCAGCCGCCGGACGAACAACAAGTAGGTGATCTGCTCGATGACCTCCAGAGGGTTTGAGATGCCACCGGACCAGAATGCGTCCCAGACCCGGTCGACCTTGCTCTTCAACTCACCGGTGATCACGGCGGATTCCCCCTCAACTCGTCGTCTTGAACTGAACGGAACTGTATATAGGACCCGGCCGACAAGTGGCGCACAACGCTGAGGATCGATTCGGTAGATCGGGCCGCCCGCGAGATTGCGGGCATCCGAATGGGGACTTGGAGCTCTATGTCCCGCAGACCTGCCCCGGGTGGCTCGCTCCTGCACTACCCACACAAAACACAAAGGTCACGACCCATTTCTGGATCGTGACCTAAGCGCCTGGAGTTCGTAGAACTCCTCACTGTGGGCGAAGGGGGACTTGAACCCCCACGTCCCGAAGGACACTGGCACCTGAAGCCAGCGCGTCTGCCATTCCGCCACTCGCCCGTACGACCGCAGGAGCCTATCACCCACGTCGCGTCGTCCCCAAACCGCGGCAGAGCCGCGGTCTGATCATCGTCGTCACGGCGACGCGGGTGACTTGACCTGCCCAGATGTGATTCTCAGAGTTCTGTTGGTCCCAACGGCCGAACGTGGGTAGATACCATGCAGGAAGAACCGGGACCAGCTGACACGCGGCGGTCCGGCAGTGTGAGCAGGCACGACGCAACGGCGACGAGTGAGGCGGGCGGTGACATGGGTCTGGTGGACCGCTTCGAGCGCAAACTCGAGTCCACGGTCGGCGACGCGTTCGCCCGCGTTTTCGGCGGTTCGATTGTGCCGCAGGAGGTTGAGGCCCTGCTGAGGCGCGAAGCCGAGGCGGGCACCCGCCCCGTCGGCAGCGGTCCCGTTTTGGCCCCGAATGAGTACGTAATTACCCTCAGTGTGCCCGACCATAAGAAGGTAAGCGCTGATCCTGACCTGACCGCGTCCACTTTCGCCAAGCATCTGGAGGGATACATCCGTGAGCAGGGGTGGCAAACGTATGGTGATGTGGTCGTCAAATTCGAACAGACACCTAATCTGCACACTGGACAGTTCCGCGCTCGTGGTGTGGTCAACCCCGACTCGACCACCGGCGAACCCGCCCCAGCACACCGAGACCATGCGTTCCCCGCAGAATCAGGAGTACCACCGATGAGCGACAACCCGACTTACCGCGGCGGCGGCCAGGGCCAGGGACAGGGACGGCCCGGCGACGAGTACTACGACGACCGCTACGGCCGTCCCCAGGATGAGCCCCGTGGCCAGGAGCCCCGCGCTCCGTACACACCCCCGGAGCAGGGCGCCTACCCGCCGCCCCGCGGTGGTTACCCCGAGCAAGGCGGCGGCTACCCCGAACAGGGTGGCTACCCCGACCAGGGCGGCTATCAGCAGCCCTACGACCAGCGCGGTCCCGGTGGCTACGGCCCGCCCGCTGGCGGCTACGACCAGGGTTACCGTCAGGGCCCGGGCGCATACCCGCCCCCTCCCGGCGGCCAGCCCGGCTACGGCGCACCCGGTGCGGACTACGACTACGGCCGTCCCCCCGGCCCCGGCCGTCACGAGGACGGCGGCTACGGGCGTGAACCGCGTCCCGGTTACCCCGACCAGGGCGGTTACCCGGATCAGGGTGGCTACGGCGGCGGCTACGGTGCCCCGGCCGGCGGCCGTCAGGACTACGGGCAGGATTACGGCCGCGGCTACGCCGAACCCGGCGGTGGCTACGGCGAACCCGCCGGCGGCTACGGCGATCCGGGTTACGGCGAGCCCGCCGGTCGGGACTACGACTACGGCCAGGGTGCGGGCGGTTACGCCGGCGGCTACACCCAGGGTGACTACCCGGCCAGCGCCAGCGGCACCTCGGTGACCCTGCAGCTCGACGACGGCAGCGGCCGCACCTACCAGCTCCGCGAGGGCGCGAACGTCATCGGCCGCGGCCAGGACGCCCAGTTCCGCCTTCCGGACACCGGGGTGTCCCGGCGCCACCTGGAGATCCGCTGGGACGGTCAGGTGGCCCTGCTGTCCGATCTGAACTCCACCAACGGCACCACCGTGAACAACGCGCCGGTCCAGGAATGGCAGCTCGCCGACGGCGACGTCATCCGTCTGGGCCACTCCGAAATCATCGTGCGCGTGCACTGAGCACACGCGGCGCCCGGTCACGTTCAGGTCAAGCTGTCGGCTTCGTCTTCGTGCCGATCGCCACCCCAAGTATCGTGACGTTGCCAGCAGGCGCACGCCCGACGGTGATACCGGCGTGAGGTGAACACGGAGAGGACGTCAGATGCAGGGGTTGGTGCTGCAGCTGACGCGTGTCGGCTTCCTGCTGCTGCTGTGGTTGTTCATCTGGTCAGTGCTGCGCATCCTGCGTACTGACATCTACGCGCCGACCGGTGCGGTCATGGTGCGCCGCGGGTTGGCGCTGCGGGGCTCGCTACTGCCCAGCCGGCAACGCAGCGTGGCCCGGCAGCTCGTCGTCACCGAGGGTGCGTTGGCCGGCACACGGATCACCCTCGGCGCCCAGCCGGTGCTGATCGGGCGGGCCGACGACTCGACCGTGGTTCTGACCGACGATTACGCGTCCACGCGGCACGCCCGGATCTCGCCGCGCGGGTCGGAGTGGTATGTCGAAGACCTAGGATCGACCAACGGCACATACCTTGACAGGGCGAAGGTGACGACTGCGGTAAGGGTTCCGATGGGCACGCCGGTTCGGATCGGCAAGACGGTGATCGAGCTACGCCCGTGACACTCGTGCTCCGGTATGCCGCGCGCAGCGACCGCGGTCTCGTCCGCGCCAACAACGAGGACTCCGTCTACGCTGGCGCCCGGCTGCTGGCGCTGGCCGACGGTATGGGCGGTCACGCCGCCGGGGAGGTCGCCTCACAGCTCGTCATCGCCGCGCTCGCCCACCTCGACGACGACGAACCCGGCGGCGATCTGCTCAGCAAGCTCGACCGTGCGGTGCGCGAAGGCAACACGGCGATCGCGGCCCACGTGGAGGCCGACCCCGAACTCGAGGGCATGGGCACTACCCTCACCGCGATCCTGTTCGCCGGGAACCGGTTGGGGCTGGTCCACATCGGCGATTCCCGCGGATACCTCATGCGTGACGGTGAACTCACGCAGATCACCAAGGACGACACATTCGTCCAGACCCTCGTCGACGAGGGCCGCATCACCGCCGAAGAGGCGCACAGCCACCCGCAGCGCTCCCTGATCATGCGGGCGCTGACCGGACACGAGGTCGAGCCGACGCTGATCATGCGCGAGGCCCGCGCCGGCGACCGCTACCTGTTGTGCTCGGACGGGCTGTCGGATCCGGTCAGCCACGAGACCATCGCCGAGGCGATGCAGATCCCGGACGTCGCCGAAAGTGCCGACCGGCTCATCGAATTGGCGCTGCGCGGCGGCGGACCCGACAACGTCACCGTGGTCGTCGCCGACGTCGTGGACTACGACTACGGCCAGACCGCCCCAATCCTGGCCGGCGCCGTCTCCGGCGACGACGATCAGCCCCCGCCGAACACCGCGGCCGGACGCGCGTCGGCGTTCAACCCGAAACGTAATGCGCCCAAACGTGTTGTGGTGCCGCCGGAAGAGCCCGTCAAGAAGCCACGGTCGCGGCGCCGCATGATCATCGCCGCCACGCTGCTGGTGCTGGTGGTGCTCGCCGGTATGGCGATCGGCCGCGAGATCGTGCGCAGCAACTACTACGTCACGGCGCATGACGGCATCGTGTCGATCATGCGGGGCGTGGACGGCTCGTTTCTCGGTTACTCCCTGCAGGAGCCGTACCTCCTCGGCTGCCTCAACGCCCGCGACGAGCTCTCGCTGATCAGCGCGGGCCAGTCCGGCGCGAACCGCGGCTGCCAACTGCTCGACGTGCAGGACATGCGCGAGTCGGAGCGCGCCCAGGTCGTCGCGGGCCTTCCCGGCGGCTCCCTCGACGAGGCGATCGCGCAGATCGAGGAACTGGCCCGAAGTTCTGTGTTGCCGATCTGCCCCACCCAGCCCACGACCACGCGGCAGACGCCGCCACCCCCGCCCACTCCGACGCCCTCGCCCACGAGATCCCCTGGCGAGGGCGCTTCTCCGCGTCCGGGCACCTCTCCCGCCCCTGAGACGCCGACGACGGTGACGCCCCCGCCGCCCTCCCCCACCGTGACTGCGCTGCCACCCCCGCCACCACAACCGGGAACGACCTGCCGGGCGGCATCATGACCACCCAGCCGCAGTCGCCGGTGACGGTCACCCCGCCACTGCCGAATCGGCGGAACGCCGAACTGCTACTGCTGGCCTTCGCCGCGGTCATCACCACCATCGCCCTGCTGATGGTGGAGGCCAACCAGGAACAGGGCATCAGCTGGGACCTGGCCCAGTACGCCGCCGGGTACCTGGCGCTGTTCGGCGGTGCGCACCTCGCCGTCCGCCGGTACGCCCCCTACGCCGACCCGCTGCTCCTTCCGGTGGTGGCGCTGCTCAACGGGCTGGGTCTGGTGATGATCCACCGCCTCGACCTCGCCCAAGGTGAGCTGATCGAGCAAGGCCTGGGCGGCACCGCCAACCAGCAGATGCTGTGGACGCTGGTTGGGGTCATCGGATTCGCTTGTGTCATAACGCTTCTCAGTGATCACCGGATGCTCGCCCGCTACGGCTATGTCTGCGGGCTGACGGGTCTGGTCCTGCTGGCGATCCCCGCGGTGCTGCCGGCCTCCATGTCCGAGCAGAACGGCGCCAAGATCTGGATCGAGTTGCCGGGCTTCTCGATTCAGCCCGCCGAGTTCTCCAAGATCCTGCTGCTGATCTTCTTTGCCGCCGTCCTGGTCGACAAGCGCGAACTGTTCACCAGCGCGGGCAAGCACTTCCTGTGGATGGACCTGCCCCGGCCACGCGACCTCGCCCCGCTGCTGGCGGCGTGGATGGCGTCGATCGCGGTGATGGTCTTCGAGAAGGACCTCGGCACGTCGCTACTGCTCTACACCTCGTTCCTGGTGCTGCTCTACGTCGCGACGGACCGCATCAGCTGGGTGGCGATCGGGCTGTCGCTGTTCGCGGTGGGATGCGTTGCGGCATACTACCTTTTCGGTCACGTGCGGGTGCGGGTGCAGACCTGGCTCGACCCGTTCGCCGACCCCGAGGGCGCCGGCTACCAGATGGTGCAGTCGATGTTCAGTTTCGCCACGGGCGGCATCTTCGGCACCGGACTGGGCAACGGCCAGCCGGGAACGGTGCCTGCGGCGTCGACGGATTTCATCATCGCGGCGGTCGGTGAGGAACTCGGCCTGGTCGGTTTCTCCGCCGTGCTCATGCTCTACACCATCCTCGTGGTCCGCGGGTTGCGCACCGCGATCGCCGTGCGCGACAGCTTCGGCAAGCTGCTCGCCGCCGGGCTTGCCTCGACGCTGGCGATCCAGCTGTTCATCGTGGTCGGCGGCGTGACCCGGCTGATCCCGCTGACCGGGCTGACCACCCCGTGGATGTCCTACGGCGGTTCGTCGCTGCTGGCCAACTACCTGCTGCTGGCCATCCTGCTGCGGATCTCGCACGCGGCCCGCCGGCCGATCACCAACGCCAAACCACAGCAGCAGACGCCGCTCGCGGCCGCCAGCACCGAGGTGATCGACAAGGTATGAACACCTCACTGCGTCGCATCTCCGTCACGATCATGGTGCTGATCGTGCTGCTGCTGGGCAACGCCACCATCACCCAGGTGTTCACCGCCGACGGGTTGCGCACTGATCCGCGCAACCAGCGCGTGCTGCTCGACGAGTACTCCCGGCAGCGCGGCCAGATCACCGCCGGCGGGCAGCTTCTGGCGTATTCGGTGTCCACCCCGGGACGGTTCCGGTTCCTGCGCGTCTATCCGAACGCGGCGGCCTACGCGCCGGTGACCGGGTTCTACTCGCTGACCTATTCGAGCATCGGCCTCGAACGCGCGGAGGACACGATCCTCAACGGATCCGACGAGCGGCTCTTCGGCCGCCGGCTGGCCGACTTCTTCACCGGCCGCGATCCGCGCGGCGGCAATGTGGTGACCACGCTGAACCCGCAGGTGCAGCAAGCAGCGTGGGAGGCGATGGAGAACGGCTGCGGCGGGCCGTGCAAGGGCGCGGTGGTCGCGTTGGACCCGTCGACGGGCAAGATCCTCGCGATGGTGTCCGCGCCGTCCTACGATCCGAACCTGCTCGCCACCCACGACGTCGAGGAGCAGACCGCGGCGTGGCAGCAGTTGCGCGACAATCCGGACAACCCGCTGGTCAACCGCGCCATCTCGGAGACCTACCCGCCCGGTTCGACGTTCAAGGTGATCACCACCGCCGCCGCACTGCAGAACGGCGCCACCCCGGACACCCAACTCACCGCGGCGCCGCGCGTCCCACTGCCGAACAGCACCGTGTCGCTAGAGAACTTCGGCGGCTCGGCCTGCGGTGGCGGCCCGACCGCACCGCTGCGCGAAGCCTTCGCCCGGTCGTGCAACACCGCCTTCGTCGAACTGGGCATCGACACCGGTACGGAGGCACTGAAGAGCACCGCGTCCGCCTTCGGGCTCGACACCGCACCCGCGCCGATCCCGCTGCAGGTCGCCGAATCGACGGTCGGCCCCATCGGCGACGCCGCGGCGCTCGGGATGTCCAGCATCGGGCAGCGGGACGTGGCGTTGACACCGCTGCAGAACGCGATGGTCGCTGCCACCATCGCGAATGAAGGGGTGACCATGCGGCCCTACCTGGTCGACAGCCTGCGCGGACCCGACCTGGCAAACATCACCACGACCGACCCGGTCGAAGAGCGCCGGGCGGTGTCACCCGAGGTCGCGGCTACACTGACTGACCTGATGGTCGGCGCCGAGCAGCAGACGCAGCAGAAGGGAGCCATCGCCGGCGTGCAGATCGCTTCGAAGACGGGCACTGCGGAGCACGGGACTGATCCCCGCAACACTCCGCCCCATGCCTGGTACATCGCATTCGCTCCGGCACAGGCTCCCAAGGTCGCCGTGGCGGTCCTGGTCGAGAACGGCGGTAACCGGCTCTCGGCGACCGGCGGATCGATCGCCGCCCCGATCGGCCGCGCGACGATCGCCGCCGCCCTGCGGGAGGGCTCATGAGCCCCCGCAGCCGAGCGAAGCGAGGCAAGCAATGAGCCCCCGCGTCGGCGTCACCCTCTCCGGCCGCTACCGGCTCCAGCGACTCATCGCCACCGGCGGTATGGGGCAGGTCTGGGAGGCCGTCGACAGCCGGCTGGGCCGCCGCGTCGCGGTCAAGGTCCTCAAGGCCGAGTACTCCACCGACCCGGAGTTCGTCGAACGGTTCCGCGCCGAGGCGCGCACCGTCGCGATGCTCAACCACCCGGGCATCGCCAGCGTCTACGACTACGGCGAGACCGATTTGGACGGTGAGGGCCGCACCGCCTACCTGGTGATGGAACTGGTCAACGGCGAACCGCTCAACTCGGTGCTCAAGCGCACCGGCCGGCTCTCGCTGCGGCATGCCCTTGACATGCTCGAGCAGACCGGTCGCGCGCTGCAGGTCGCGCACACCGCGGGCCTGGTGCACCGCGACGTCAAACCAGGCAACATCCTCATCACCCCGACCGGCCAGGTGAAGCTCACCGACTTCGGTATCGCCAAGGCCGTCGACGCCGCGCCCGTCACCCAGACCGGCATGGTGATGGGCACCGCGCAGTACATCGCTCCCGAGCAGGCCCTGGGGCACGACGCGACCGCCGCCAGTGACGTCTACGCACTCGGTGTGGTCGGCTACGAATCCGTCTCGGGGAAGCGGCCTTTCACCGGTGACGGTGCGCTGACCGTCGCGATGAAGCACATCAAGGAGACCCCGCCGCCGCTACCCGCCGATCTGCCGCCCAACGTGCGCGAGCTGATCGAGATCACGCTGGTCAAGAATCCCGGCATGCGGTACCGCTCCGGCGGGCCGTTCGCCGACGCGGTGGCCGCCGTGCGCGCGGGACGCCGCCCCCCACGGCCGAACCAGGCGCCGACCATCGGGCGCGCGACCCCCGCCGCGGTCCCCTCGGCCGCTCAGGCCCGCGCCGCCGCCGACCTCACCGGGCGGGCGCCGGTCACCGCGGCCCGTGCGCGGCCCACCGGCGCGATCCACCGGCCGCCCCCGCCGCGGCGTACGTTCTCCTCGGGTCAGCGGGCACTGCTGTGGGCCGCCGGCGTACTCGGTGCGCTCGCGATCGTCATCGCGATCCTGATCGTGCTCAACGCGCAGGACCGCAAAGACCGGGAAGTGCCGCCACCGACCGTCACCAACACCATCACCGAGACCACGCCGTTCCAATCGCCCGCCGCTATGCCCGAGTGGACCTCTTCTGCGGTCATCGGTCATGGTGGAGACATCTCCGGGGCACCCCGCCCCGACGCAGTCACCGCGCCCGCGCACCTATGGGCGCTGCCGGCCCCAGCACAGACATGGCTCCAGACACAGACATGACCACCCCACAGCACCTGTCCGACCGCTACGAGCTGGGCGAGATCCTCGGCTTCGGCGGGATGTCGGAAGTCCACCTCGCCCGTGACACGCGGTTGCACCGCGACGTCGCGATCAAGGTGCTGCGCGCCGACCTCGCCCGTGATCCGAGTTTCTATCTGCGGTTCCGGCGAGAGGCGCAGAACGCGGCCGCGCTGAACCACCCCGCGATCGTCGCGGTCTACGACACCGGTGAGGCCGAGACGCCCGCCGGCCCGCTGCCCTACATCGTGATGGAGTACGTCGACGGCGTCACGCTGCGCGACATCGTGCACACCGAGGGGCCGATGCCGCCGAAGCGGGCGCTCGAGGTCATCGCCGATGCGTGCCAGGCGCTGAACTTCAGCCACCAGCACGGCACGATCCACCGCGACGTCAAACCGGCGAACATCATGATCAGCAAGACCGGCGCGGTGAAGGTGATGGACTTCGGCATCGCCAAGGCGCTCGCCGACGCCAACAGCGTCACCCAGACCGCGGCCGTGATCGGGACCGCGCAGTACCTCTCGCCCGAGCAGGCGCGCGGCGAGAAGGTGGACGCCCGCTCGGATGTCTACTCGCTGGGCTGCGTGCTCTACGAGATGCTCACCGGGGAGCCGCCGTTCGTCGGCGACTCGCCCGTCGCGGTGGCCTACCAGCATGTGCGGGAGGATCCGGTGCCGCCGTCGCAGCGGCATGCGGGCATCACGCCCGATCTGGACGCCGTGGTGCTCAAGGCGCTGGCGAAGAACCCGGACAACCGCTACCAGACGGCCGCCGAACTGCGTGCCGACCTCGTCCGCGTGCACAGCGGCGAACCCCCCGAGGCGCCGAAGGTCTTCACCGACGCCGAGCGGACGTCGATGCTGTCCGCGGCGCCGCATTCCGACCGCACCGAACCCATCGCCCACATGCCCCGGCCCGAGCCGCGCCTCGCCGAGCGCAACCGTGGCGGGTCCCTGGGTCGCTGGATCGTGGCCGTCGCCGTGCTCGCGATCCTGACGGTCGTGGTAACCGTGGCGATCAACACCTACGGCGGTGAGACCCGCGCCGTTCAGGTGCCCGACGTGCGCGGTGAGGTCTCGGCGGAGGCGATCGCCCAGCTGCAGAACGCCGGCTTCACGGTGCGCACCCAGCACGAGCCGAACTCCGAGGTACCGCCCGACCACGTGATCGGCACGGCGCCCGAGGCGGACACCGAGGCCGCCGCCGGCGAGGAGATCACCCTCAACGTCTCCACCGGCCCCGAGCAGCGCGAGGTACCCGACGTGAAGTCGCTGACCTACGCCGAGGCGGTGCGCGAACTCACCGACGCCGGGTTCGGGCGCTTCCGCCAGCAGGCCTCACCGTCGACGCCGGAACTCAAGGACCGGGTCATGGCCACGAACCCGCCGGCCAACCAGACGTCGGCGATCACCAACGAGATCACGATCATCGTCGGCTCGGGCCCCGAGAGCCGCGCCGTTCCCGACGTCGTCGGACAGACGGTGGATTCCGCGCAGCAGATCCTCACCGCGTCGGGCTTCGGCAATTCGGTGCCCGCCGAGGTGGACAGCACCGAACCGCGTGGCCAGGTCATCGGCACCAGTCCGACCGCCGGTGAGAGTGTGCCGGTGGACACGCTGGTCCAGCTTCAGGTGTCGCGAGGTAACCAGTTCGTGATGCCGGACCTGACCGGTCAGGTCTGGGCCGACGCGGAGCCGCGATTACGCGCGCTGGGCTGGACCGGCGGGCTCGACAAGGGCGCCGACGTGCCGAACAGCGGTCAGCGCACCAACGCCGTCGTGCGTCAGAACCCCGCGCCGGGTTCGGGTGTGAACTTCGACAGCAGGATCACGCTGAACTTCGCGTCGTAGCGGCCGCGACCGTGGTGGCGACCTCGTCCTCGAGGCGACGCACCAGTTCCTCGTCGGGCGCGCTGCCGCAGTAGCCGAGCCAGTTGGCCAGCATCCGGTGCCCCCCCTCGGTCAGGATCGACTCGGGGTGGAACTGCACCCCGTGGATCGGCAGGTCGGTGTGGCGCACACCCATGATCACTCCGCCGGGTGTGCGCGCGGTGACCTCGAGCTCGTCGGGGACCGTGTCGGGCAGGATGGTCAGCGAGTGATAGCGGGTGGCCGTGAATGGATCCGGAAGGCCTTGCAGCACACCGGCATTCGTGTGATGTACGACGCTGGTCTTCCCGTGCAGCAGCTCGGGGGCGCGGTCGACGGTGCCGCCGAACGCGACGCCGATCGCCTGGTGGCCCAGGCACACGCCGAGCAGGGGAGTGCCGGCGTCGGCACACGCGTGCACCAGCGGGATCGACGCCCCGGCGCGTTCGGGGGTGCCCGGTCCGGGGCTCAACAGCACACCGTCGAAGTCCTCGGCGGCCTTCGCGATATCGCCGTCGGTCCCCAGCCGGCTGTCGTCGTTACGCCACACCGTCACGTCCACCCCGAGCTGTCCGAGGTACTGGACGAGGTTGAACACGAAGCTGTCGTAGTTGTCGACGACCAAGAACTGCATTCGGCCAGGTTACATGCGGTGCGTCAGTACCCGAGGGGGCCGATCGGCTCGGCGTACTGCATGCGCACGGGTTCGGAATGCCCGACGAGTTCGACCTCGGCGCGCGGTTCCTCGGTGTAGCCCAGCCCGAACCGCACCACGTACTGGCGGTACAGCGACACCAGGGGCGACGCCGACAGCGCGGCCTGCATGGCGCCGGCGTCGCCGATCGCGGTGACGACATAGGGCGGGCTGTACGTCCGGCCGTTGAGCAGCAGGGTGTTGCCGACACAGCGCGGCGCGGAGGTGGCGATGATCCGCTGGTCCTGCATCTGGATGCCCTCCGCACCGGCGCTCCACAGCGCGTTGAGCACGGCCTGGATGTCCTGCTGATGGACCACCAGATCGTCGGGGGAGGCGTCCCGGGGGAACCGGCCGTCGGCGTCGCGTTGGGCGTCGTTGAGGGTGACGACCAGGCCCGGGCCCTTCGCCGGATCCAGCCCGGCGTCGACCGCCAGCGCAGTGGACCGCTTGGTGATCGCGGTCAACGCCGCGTCGGTGCCGGGGGACCCGCCGTGGTGGCCGTCGACGGCGCCCGCGAGAGCGTCGCGCTCTGCGCCGAGCCGGTCGACGGATTGCTGGGATTCGCGGACGAGGTCGACGAGCCGGGGCGCATCACTGCGGCGGATCTCGTCACCGCCGGAGACCCCGTGGGTGGCCGCCAGCAACAGCCCGGCGGCCAGACACACCAGCGGCACCCCGAAGCGCCACCCGGACCGGCGGGCGGCGGCCGCACGAGCCGGTCCGGCCGGGGCCGCCTGCTTCGTGGGCGGCGATTCCCGGTCGGGTCCTACGTTAGGCTCAGGGGGCATCTGCACCATCGTCGCATTGAGAGGCCGGTCTCCGCACCGGTTGATGTGCGACGCCGACAGCCTCCGAAGGTGACCATGCCCAAGTCCAAAGTCCGTAAGAAGAACGACTTCACCATCAACCAGGTGAGTCGGACTCCGGTGAAGGTGAAGGCCGGGCCGTCCAGCGTGTGGTTCGTCGTCCTGTTCATCGGGCTGATGCTCATCGGCTTGATCTGGCTACTGGTTTTCCAGCTGGCCGCAACCAACCCGGTCGACTCGCCGAGCATGCTCCAGTGGATGGCCGACCTCGGTCCGTGGAACTACGCGATCGCGTTTGCCTTCATGATCACCGGACTTTTGCTCACGATGCGCTGGCGTTGAGCCGCAGAACCGAGGAATGACCTCATTTCTCGTTCGCTCGGCGAACTTCTCAGCAACGCCGGGGCGGACCAATCACATCCGTGTAGTTCATCCCCATTGGGGATAGCACTTGTGGATAACCCCATCGGCAGCGGTAAGAGGGTGTGCAGAACGCATGCAGCAAAGTGAGTGGAGCCCACCCACGCTCGGAATCGCAGGTTGTGGGCTCTTGGGTGTGGTGATGGCTATCGCGGCTGTGACGGTTGTCACAGACCCTCCGGGGCGCATCCTCGGCGGCGTTGCCGCAGTGGGACTAGTCACGTTTGCAATCATGTCGTGGCGTGCACGACCAAAACTGGCAATCACCGCGGACGGCGTTGCGGTCCGCGGTTGGTGGAACACCCGGGTACTCACGCCCGCCGACGTCAAACTCGTCCGGATCACGGAGTTCCGGCGGCTGGCCCGAAAGCAGCGGCTACTCGAGATCGAGACGACCGACGACGGGCTGCACGTGCTCACCCGCTGGGATCTGGGCGCCGACCCCCTCGACGTACTCGACGCCCTCACCGCGGCCGGGTACACCGGCGCGCAGTAAGGGCGTCGTCAGGTCAAACGGTCGGTCAGTCGATCAGGAAATGGTGATCGATTCGATGACCACCGGATCGCTCGGGCGATCGTTGCGGTCGACCGCGGTCGAGGCGATCTCGTCGACCACCTTCTGCGAATCCGGGTCGACGACCTCACCGAAGATGGTGTGCTTGCGGTTGAGGTGGGGAGTCTTGCCGACGGTGATGAAGAACTGTGAACCGTTGGTGCCCGGGCCTGCGTTGGCCATCGCGAGCAGGTAGGGCTTGTCGAACTGCAGCTCGGGGTGGAACTCGTCGGCGAACTGGTAGCCCGGCCCGCCACGCCCGGTGCCGGTCGGATCGCCGCCCTGGATCATGAAGCCGGAGATGACGCGGTGGAACACCGCACCGTCGTAGAACGGACCCGACGTGCCGCCGGAGGCGTTCTCACCCTTGTAGTCCTTCGTGCCCTGCGCCAGTCCGACGAAATTCGACACCGTCTTGGGTGCGTGGTTTCCGAACAGGGCAATCTTGATGTCGCCACGATTGGTGTGCAGGGTCGCCGTCGCGGTCTGAATGGGGCTCGTCACGGGATGTCAGTCTGCCATCCGTGGATTGCTCGCTGACACCGCACCCGGGATGGCAGGCTGTACCCACTCCCACCCCACCCGCCGAACCGTCGCGAAAGAGGTACCGCATGAGCCTGAAGCCCCTGACCCCGCAGCAGCGATTGGCCCGCGGCCTGAAGTACACCGCCGTCGGTCCTGTCGACGTCACGCGAGGCGTTGTCGGGGTGGGCGTGGACTCCGCGCAGGCGACCGCGGCGGAGTTGCGCCGGCGCTACCGCAAGGGGCAGCTGCGCCGTCAGCTCGCCGTCGCGCAGCAGACCCTCGTCGGGGAACTGGTGGCCGCCCAGGAGGCGGTGAGCGCTCTGCCAAAGACCATCCAGAACGCCCGCGACGGCGGCCGGCGGCGCAAGCGTCTGCTGGCGCTCGGGGTGGGCGCCGGCGTGCTCGCCGTGGGCGCGGTGACGTTCTCGATCGTGCGCCGCTCGATGAAGCCGGAGCCGTCGCCGCTGCCGCCGAGCGTGGAGGTGACTCCCAAGCCGTAGGTCACACGTCTAGAGCCGCCCGAGGAAGTCGCGTATGTAGCCGCTGATTTCTTCTCCGTGTGTCTCCAGAGCGAAGTGGCCGGTATCGAGCAGGTGGAACTCTCCGTCCGGGAGGTCACGCCGGAAGGCCTCGGCTCCCGCCGCACCGAAGATCTCGTCGTTGCGGCCCCAGGTGACGAGAAGCGGCGGCCGATGCGTACGGAAGTACTCCTGGAACTTCGGGTAGCCGTCGAGGTTGAACTGGTAATCCCAGAACAGTTGCAGCTGGATCGCGTCGTTGCCCCTCCGGTCCAGCCCCGCCTGATCGAGCAACCAGGCTTCGGGTGCGATCCGATCGAGTCGGTCGGCCGGAACGCCGTGGGTGTATTGCCATTTCGTCGTCGTGAGCGTGAAGTACGCGCGCACCCCGTCCTCGTTGGCTGCACGGTCTTCGGCGTGAGCGAACAATATGTCCCAGAACGGCGTGAAGCCTTCGAGGTACGCGTTACCGCTTTGGCTGATGATGGCCGTGATGCGTTCGGGTCGCGAGCTCGCAATGCGCAGGCCGATCGGTGCGCCGTAGTCGTGGATGTAGATCGCGAACCGGTCCAGCTCCAGGCGATCGATGAGTTTCTCGGTGATCTCGGTCAGCCGGTCGAAGCTGTAGGTGAACTGGTTGACCGACGGCATCGCCGAGCGCCCGAACCCGATGTGATCGGGTGCCACGAGGTGGTACTCGTCGGCCAGAGCGGGGATCAGATTGCGAAACATGTGCGAGCTGGACGGAAAGCCGTGCAACAGAAGCACAGTCGGCTTGGATGGGTCGCCGGCCTCTCGGTAGAAGACGTCGAGACCGTCGATCTGGACGGTCTGGTGACGGGTGCTGAATGACGTCATGGAAGCCTCTTCTCGGACGCGTGGCATGGCTCCCACCAGATTGCGCACCATTCACGTCGAGAAAAAGCGGCACTTGCGCAGAACAGTTATCGGCGCTGCCTATCAATCAGAGCCTGATCCACCCCGGGGGGAGTTCGGCGGTGCGAGCCAACCGGACGAAGCGGGCCACCGCCGGGTTGGGCGCCTGACCGGGAATCCAGTGCACCATGAACCGGATCAGCCGGGGTGGTGCCATCGGCCGCAGGACGGCGTTCATGTCGGGCGCGGCGACCGACGCCGTCGTCATGATCCAGTCGACGCCGGCCTGCTCGGCCCACTTACGGGACGTGAGGTCGGTGTCGACGAGCTCCACGATCGGCGGGGCCACCTCCGCCTCACGCAACGCGTCCTGATGCGCGAGTGCCCATGCAGGAAACAACGCCTCGCTGGGCATACCGAACGTTTCGTCGGCCAGGTCGGACAGCGACACCGCTTCCTGTCCGGCCAACCGGTGATCGGGCCGCAATCCCACCAGAAGATCCTCACCGCAGACGACTTCGGTGAGCGCACTGTGGGATCCGGGAACGGGGCTGCACGTGATCGCGACGTCGACGGTGGCCTCGACGAGGGCACGCTCCAGGTCGTGCAGCCACATCCGGCTGACCGTGATCTCCACCTCGGGGGCCTCAGCACGCAACGCCGCGGCCAGATGCGGCGCGAGCACCGGCGCGACCGGCGGTGTGACACCGACGCGCACCGTCCCGACATCGCCGTCGGCCATTCGGTGCACGGCAGCCGCGGCGTTGTTGACCTCGTCGAGGATCAGCTGGGCGCGCCGCTGCATCTCGACGCCGGCCGTGGTCAGAACAACCCGGCGGGTCGTACGGTTCAGCAGGGGAGTGCCCAGCTCGCGTTCCAGACGCCGCACCATATCGCTGAGCGTCGGCTGACTGACGTGTAGCTTCTGCGCCGCCCGCCCGAAATGCAGCTCGGTGGCCACGGCGACGAACGCCTCCAGCTGCCGGAGCTCCACACGAACAACGTAGCCCGGGGGTGAGGGGACGCGCGCGCCCATGAAAAACGAAGAGAGTGGAGCCTAGGAGATTCGAACTCCTGACATCTGCCTTGCAAAGGCGAATCACGGTGCAGTTCAGGGGTTGGAGTCATGCACACACTGCAGAATTACGTCACTGTGACTCAGTAGAGATAACTGTAACTGTGGGCAAGTTGTGGGCAGAAGTTGGGCAGCCGGGGTTGGCGCAGGTACCGCTGGGGCTGACCAAGCCCGTCTTGGCAGTCCTTTGCCCATGAAAGGAAACACCAGTTGAAAGTGGGTTTGACGCCCGTGCCCCCGGCTACCGGTCTTTACATGGCCCGTTTGCGGTACCGGTTCAGGACGGACTGCTCGGCGAGGGTCCAGCCCTCGAATCCCCGAGACCGGTGATCTCGGGTGAACGGTCCCATGGTCTGGGCCTCCAGCGCCTGCTTGGGGTTGCCCATGAATCGGGCGCAGGCTGTGGCGATCGCTGCGGCAACGTCGTCGAACGGTTCGCCGTTGTCGTGAAACCCGCGGCCTCTGGTGTAAGCCTTGGCCATCGCGGTGACGAGCGGCACGATCTGCTCGGCCACGGCAAGTGCTGTGCCGTCGCCCTCGGTGGTGAGGGTGACGACATCGGCGGGGTAGACGGCGGGCATCAGATGGTGATCCCGGTGAGCTTCACGACGGCTTCGGCGTTCAGCGGCTTGGCGTCGTAGCGGCAGACGACCCGCAGGGCCAGTTGGTCGTAGTCGCCGAAGGTTTGGTCGAGCACCTTCACCGAGGGTGCCAGGTCGCGGGCTACGGCGACCTTGCTGAAGTCGACGAGGGCGGCGCGGGCGGTGGCGGTGCCGCCGGTGGTGTCAGGGACACGGTTGCTCACAATCACGTTGTGCCCCAACAGGGTGTAGCCGCCGGCCGCGGTGACATCGGACTGCACAATGTATCGGCCGTCCGAATCTTTGATCTTCCGAAGCTTGATCAGCTCGCGGGACGTCATCACCCACCGCATGCTCGTGGGGTCGACGTTGGCCCCGAGGGCGAGGGCTTCGGCGTCATGCAGGTGGTCGAGGGTCAGCGCACCACCGACAGCGAGGGTCTGGGTACCCGACCAGGCGAACAATCCCTGTGGGGTGGTGGTTCCGTCACCGGAGGCGGAGAAGAGCTGCGAGTCGAGCTTGGCGGCGACGTCGGTCACGAGGCGGTCCTTCAGCGCGGCGTCAAGGGCAATGACGGACTGGCGGGCCAGCTCGTTGGAGTAGCGGGTGAGCGTCTTAAGTGACTTCATCGTCGAGGGGAGCAGCTCGATCTCGTCGAAGTCGGGATTGGCCTCGGGGATCTGTTCGTTCTCACCGACCCACGACACCACGGTGGGGCCGCCGAGTTTGGGGATGCGGATCGGGGAGGCGGTGTCGAAGATCCGGGGGCCGGCGGCGAGGAACTTCGCGGCCTCCTCGAGCGGTTTGACGAGGATCTTGATGACCTGCTCGGCGGTGAGTTCGCTTGCAGAGGTCGTCGATACAGCCATGGGAGTGTCCTAACGATTCGAGTGGATTCGGTGCCCACGTCGTCAGGACGGAGAAGGGGCCGGCCACCAGGACCGACCCCTCCAGAATACCGGAGAATCAGGCGGTAACCGCGTTTCGCCCCCCGCTTTTCGGCCTTGGCATCGCTCCGACCACTGTTGCGTAAGCGTTCGCGAGGTGCGCCAGCGCTTCGCCTCCCGAGTGGCGCGGAGCAGTGTCGCGAATCTGCGCCAGAATTGCCTCCGCGACTTCCTCGGATAGGTTCTGCAGGTCTGCCATGCCTTCTCCTTCTATTGCGCTCGTTGCCGCAAAAGTGCGGCGAGGTCCACGTTAGCTGTGGCGCCCGACATCGCGCCTTGTCCGATGTCACCGGATGGCCGGCGAGTCGCGAGGTGTGGCTTACGGGCGAGGAGATCGTCAACGGCGGCGGCCAGGGCGTCGGGGTCGTCGAGGTGAGTTTCGTCGAATGCGAGGTCGGTGGGGTCGGCGAGGCGGCCGGTGGCCCGCACCATTTCCGTGTGGAGCCGTTGGGCGTAGGCGTCGCCGCGTTGGGCGCGTTCGCGGTAACCGGCAGATTCCCGACGAAGCCGTTCGACGTAAACCCGCGGGAAGGCATCGGGCTCATCGTCGGTATTGGGAGATTCCCCAACATCGCTGCCCGAATCGGTATTAGCGGATTCGCTATTTACAGAACTGGAATTTGTGTCGGCGTCGGTGTTGATTGAGTCGGTCTCGGGGGACTCGGTGTCGGTCGTGTCGGTCATGATTGCTTCCTGTCTTGTATCTTGACGCTCTCGGCGGTGTCGACGAGTTTGTTGGCCAGTTCGATTGCTTCGTCTACGTCTAGCCGGAAGACGATGCCGCCGAAGTTCATGCGCAGCGGCCGGGCGGTGGACTCCTCCACAACGCTCACGTCCGCATAGACAGTCCGTGAACTAAGCCGCATCGCGGATCACCTGCTGTGCATCGGTTCCCGGTGTGGCGGCGTTGATCTTGGCGATTTCGTCGTCGGGGTAACCGAGCTTCGCCAGTGCGTAGGACTGCGGCAGCAGACCGGCCTGGAACAGCTTCACCACGGCGTCGGCCTCCTGGGCGACCGACCGCGTTGCGGCGTCGGCCCACTGCACTCGAATGTCGGTGATCAGCTGGGGGTCGCGCCCATCTCGGACTGCGATCATCAACCGCGCCACCTGTTCCCACGACCGGCCGAAGGTGGCTTGCCGGGCTTCGGCGCGGGCAGTCAGTGATGCTTCGGCAGCCCGTAGCGCATCTGCGGATGCCGGGTTGTCAGTGAACACGCCGACGTAGTGCGCGGGCAGGGTGCTGACGGCCATGACCTGCCCGAGGATTACCCGAACCGACGCTTCGTAGCCGGTGAGGTCGGCGGCTTGCAGTTGCCCGAACTTGGCCTGATCGTTCTCCGAGATCATCGCCCGGTGCCCCTCAGGAATCGGGTTGATCTCCCGCGTCGCGGGCTGGCCGGTGCCGTCCATGACCGGATGCCCGTCGCCGTCGAGGATCGGTTCCTCGGTCAGTTCGATGCCCGTGGCCCAGCGGCGCGGCCGGCCGACATACTCGGAGGTGACCATCATGTCGGCCAACGACTTGTTGAGCGCGTCGACGAGCGGCTTCAGGTCGTCGATCTCGCTGACGCCGTAGTCGTCGAGGATGCGGTCGGAGTTCCGCAGCGCCACAACAGGGACCACGCCAAGCGGGTTGGCGATGGTGTCCACGGTGTTGAAGCCGATGGTGGTGGCCCCGGTCTGGTTGGCGCGCAGCCGCAAAATCCGATCCGGGAGGTACAACACCGCCTCGGTCGTCGTCCTGGTCTCCCAGCGCTTGATAGCGGCGGTGATCTGCCGGGTGCCGGGGTCGATCTGCACGGCAACCTGTTTCGCAGACTCCACCGTCACCTTCGGCCGGCCGAACTGGTCGGCCCACACGATGACGTAACTGTCACCGAGCAGCAGCGCTTCCCGGTGCGCCACACCTGAGGTCTGGTCGAGGTCGTTACGAATCCAATCCGCCCACAGGCCAGCATCTCCGGTGAATCCGGTGATCCGTAGCCGCTCCGCGAGCGCGGTCACCGCCAGGCGGGGGATGTTCGAAGCCATCACCCCGAAGCGGCTCCCCAAGGCGATCTTCGCTTCGGGGCTGAGGAACGCCAACGGCTGCTGGCCGTCGTAGTACAAGTCCAGCTCGCTGTAACGGGCGGCTGGTTCGTCGAGGCGCTGCATCAGCAGCAGCACCAGTTCATCTTGGGTCATGAGGCAAAACTCCTTACTCGCTTACGGTTTCGTTGTTGGTGCCACGCCGCCCGGTCGAAGGCCACGATGGCGGCTACGGCGGCGTCGATCTTGCGGGGAGACCCGCGTTTGTCTTTGGAAACGAGATCTCCCATCGGGGTCGTTTTAGCCACGCAGTGCGCAATGTGGGCAGCCATCCGCGGATCACCGTCATGCGTCACGGCGTTGGTAACCACGGCCTGATAGAGGCGGTCCGTGGCCGGCGCCATCCGCTGCCCGTGAGCGGTGTTCCATTCGAGGACTCGACGCTCACCGTGGCGTTTAGCCCAGTCCTCGATCTCCGAGCGCCACCCCCACGGGTCACACGCCAATTCGACGACGTCGTACTTCGTGAACGCCACATCCACAGCGCGGGTGACATCCTCGCGCGGCACACGCCAGCGCAGATCCCCTGGGTTCTCCCACAACCCCTCGACCCACAGGTGCCCATCGAGAGTGCAGCCCACCAGCGCCGTGGAGTCACCCGACGCCGATCCGTCGAACGCCAGGACGACACGCTCGCGGGGCTGCACGGTGCGCTCGATGCCGCAGCCATCCCACGCCCCGAACGGCAACCAGGCGTCTGCACCCGTCACCCACTGGCCGAGACGAAGCTGACGAAACACCGGCTCCCGCAGCGTCCGCCGCGCGGCCGCCAGCCCATCCTCAGCGAGGAACGGGTCCTCGCACGACAGTGCCGGATTGCCGATCCGCCACGCTGATTTGTCATCCGTGGCGCAACCGTCCGGGGCCGCGAACTCCCGCAACGCGAACGACGGATCGTCACCCATCCGGCCGTGCTCGACCAGCTTCCACATGATGCTGTCTGGCGACGAGGCCGGCGTCGAGATCGCCAACGTCAACGACTCGGGTCGCTTGCCCGTCATCGACGTCACGGCCTCCCACGTCTGCTCGTTCACGACGTGCAGCTCATCGACGATCAACAGCGAAGGGTCATGGCCGTGCAGGGCACCCGGTTCGGCGGGCAGAGGCAGCAACAAGCCGTCGTTCTCCGGCACGATGATGCGGTCCGCATATATCTGCGAACGGTCAGCCAAGGCCGGCGTCAGCTCGATCATCCGGCGGGCCATCCGCAGCGTGATCATCGCCTGACGCTGATCACTGGCGACCACCAATACCTCGGCCGAGGAGTCCCCCACGAACAACTCCGCGACCGCCAGCATGGCCGCCAGGGCAGTCTTCCCGTTGGCACGGGGCAACGACACCAGTCCGGTCCGGATGCCGTCCGCGAACACCGTCTCGACGATCTCGACCTGAAAGTCACGGAGATGAATGGGGGCCTTGGCGCCCACACCCTTCGGCACCTTGAGGTACCGCTCGATGAACGCCAGACGACGCGCCGCACGGCCGTCAGGGAGGCCGGAAAAGTCCAGCGGAGCGACCTTTACGGTGCCCTTCGCGCCGGACTTCACGATCTCACTCTCAAACTTGGCCTCACCACGGGGTCGGGAGCAGGTCGGCTAGGCCCTACCCCCCTGGTGGCTGAGTCGCCGCGTGCCGCACCACGGGCACGGTTGCAGGGTCCGCACACCACGTCGATGTCCTGAAGCCTGATGGTCTTGCCTGCGGCCTTGCGTGCCCATGCTTCTGGGGAGTGGTCGGTCTGCAAGTCCTCGGTGTTGCCGCAGTCGGTGCAGAACGGTTGGAGTCGTCGCGCTCGGCGGGACAATTGCGTCCAGCGCCAGTCGTAGCCGCGGGCCGTGGCGGGGGCCTTGGTGTCGACCACGGTGTGCTCGTCACATCGTGGTCCGGTGCAAGGTTCGCCGCAGTCGACGCATGGCTTCAAGGTCATGCGGTGTCGTCTCCGGTGATTTGGCTGATCTCGTGGGTGGCGATCAGGCCGGTGGTGCTGCGTTCGGTGAGGCTGGCCCACACACGTTGCTCATCAACGTTGGGGTCGTCGTGCTGCTCGACGACTGTGCGGGCCAGTGAGATGGCCAGGTGGGTGAGGCCGGCGACGAGGTACTTGAGCACGCCCTGTTCATCCTCGGCGGCGTACATGGCGTCGGCTGCGTCGCCGGCGTTGGCCGCGACGGCGCGGCAGAGTTCGATGGCCTGGAGTTGGCCGCGGTAGATGCGCAGGTCGTCGACGGGGTCGACGTCGAGGTTGTCGTCGTCGCTCATGGTGGTGGTCTCCTGTTCGGGGCGGTCGAAGAATTCCGATGGGTAGATGACGCGGCGTTTCATGACACGGCTTCTTGTTTGCTGAGGCATCCGAGGTGGGTGTCACCTTGTCCTGCCATGACGGCCTTGCCGCAGACCAGGCAGCGGGGTACTTCTTTGCCCTTGACCCGGATGGTTCGGCGCTGGCTGAGTTCCTGTCGTCGAGCGGTGAGGGGTGTGGGTGGTGTCGGAACGGTTCCGCCGTCAGTGGGCTCATCAGTTGGCTCACTCACTGGGGCGTGAGCCGACTGTGAATCGGCTTCAGTTGGCTCATGGCGTTTCTGCTGGTCGCGGCCAGTTGGCTCAGTTGGCTCAGTCGGCTCACGAGTGGGGACAGTCGGCTCATCGGTGAGCTGACTGGGCAGGTCCCATGTGGAGGTCCGGGGGAACCCTTCAGAGCGGTCGAGGACGCCGAGCTTCTTCTTTGCTCGCTTGAGCGTGGCTTCGCTGATGCCTTCTTTGCGCGCTTCGGTCTTGATCACCTTGGACGGGGTTGCTCCGTTTTCGGTGAGGTAGTCCTCGAGCCAGTGCTCGGCGGCGGTGCGTTCCCCGGCATCGTCGTCGTCGTGGTGGATGCGGTTGATGACGTCGCCCACCGATACCTCCGATGTTCCGAGTTCGGCGACGCGGGCAACATCGGTCGGCCCGTCCTCGGTGGGGACGGTGATGTTCTCGAGGCGGAACGCGAAGGACTCTTCCCCGCGGGGGGCGTAGTTACCTTTGTCCTGGGTAACGACCACACGGTCGCCGTCCTCGGCGAACAGGAACACTGAGCGAACCGCGTCGCGGAATGCGTGCGACCCGCTCATCTTGTCGGAGGCGTTGCCGCCGCCCTTGCCGAAGTGGCGGACGAACATCATCACCGCCCCGGTGTCGTCGGCTACACGTGCGAGTGCGTCGACCGCGATCCGGACATCAGCTTCGCGGTGTAGGTCGCCGCTCATCGTGGACGCGATGGGGTCGAGGAGAACCAGCACGGCCCCGCTGGCGCTGACGGCCTCAGACACCGCCTGTGTGTCGAGGGGCAGCCTCGGGGTCACCTCGCCGCCATCGAGACTGGAGGCGATGCTGAGACGGCCGACCATGTTGAGGTCGGCGCCGGCCGCGATCAGGCGGGGCACGAGGACGGTTTCCCACGAGTCTTCACCGGACCAGATCAGCGACGGGCGTGGCTGGCCGTAGTACTGGCCGGGAAGCTGTCCGCGGGACAGTCTGGCGATCATGTGGCACGCGTAGGTGGTCTTCCCGGTGCCGCCTCGACCGGCGAGGGCGGACGGGGTGGCGATTGGGATCTTGTTCTCCCACAGCCACACCTGCCGCTTCGGCCGAATCGTGGACGCCCACTGGATGGAGGCGGATCGACCCGCTGCGGGTGGGACGTTGTTGCGCTGTTGCGCCGCGGGGGCGGCAGCCCACTGCTGGGCTGCCGCCTTTCCGCGTGCGATCACTTCAGGGTCGATCAAGCCGCCACCTCCCACAATTCAGCGAGCCGGACAGCGAGCCGCTGATCGTCACCGCCACGCCGCCATAAGATCCGCATCGCTGCGAGGTTGGGGCTCGGCGCCAGGCCCTGCGCGAGCAGATGTTGGGCGGCATCGCGGTAGCCGTCGACGTACTGCTCGGTGACCTTGACCGAGTCGTAGCAGCGGCATGTCCACGGGTCGGTGCAGCGACCACAAGCCAGCAGGCCGCAGCGGGTATCGGCGTACTGCCGGCGACGCTTCATCTGGGTCAGAACCGACTCAGTCATTTGCCCCCCTCAGCGACGGAGGCGCGGGAAGCGTGGGGGGCGATCCGAGGTTCACCGTCCGTGTCTGCGCAGGGCTGACCGGGATCGGCCTGGCAGATCGGGCAACGCACGTCTTCCGTCTCGACCCGGCACGCCATGCAGTTGAGTTCGTGGCGGGCCTTATCTCGCTCCAGTTGAGACAACTTCTCCAGCGCCAACCACAGACTGCCGCGGGCGGTGTCCAGGCGGGTGTCGCGCACCGGACTGGACTGTTGCGCCCACTGATCGGCGAGATCGGCGGCCCGTATAATCGCTGCGGCGATTTCCCGTGCGTCGTCGGGGTGGTAATCGGTGTGACCGATGAAGACAACCGGTTCGTCACCGTCGTCGGTGCCAATGGTTCCGTCCGCGAACTGGACGATGACAGCGCGGATTTCGAGATAGTTGTCGAATGGCTTCGATCCGACGCACCGGTACGGGGGTCGGCCGTCCTCGGCGGGCTGCCAGTCGTCATTGCCCGGGTAATCCGGATCTGCGCCGAGAGGCAGCGGAGGATATTCGGTTTGTGTCATGATGGTGTTCTCCAATCGGTATTCATCTGCGGGTTGGTTGCAGCAGCTCCCGCTCGACGCGGCAACGTCGAGGTCCACGGGGGCTGTTGTTGTTGGGGGGGTGTTCATTACGCGGCCCCGCGTGGGTCATCGGTCCGCTGGCACGTGTTGGCGTCGAGGAACGCCTGAACGTCCGCCCAGCGGTAGATGACCTTGCGCGAGGTGACCTTCACGAATTTCGGACCAATGCCGCGATAACGCATCTGGGCCAGTCCGGCCTCTGTGGTGTGTAGGTACTCGGCTACCTCCTTGCTGGTCGCGGTGTCCAGCCCGTCCAGTGCATTCGCCATTTATGTCCCTTTCGGTCGTGCGAGCGCCCTTTGCATCACTAGCTCACGTTCAGGAAGCTACAGTGATTGAGCGGGTATTGCAACACCGGTGTTGCGAACGTGGGTCACGCCGTGACAACCTGGGTGACGTGCAGATCACCGCTACAGATGGCAAGCCAGGGTGCCCGGGCCGCCTTTTCGCGAGGCACCCGGTCGCGCCGACACTGATGGGGTTCGCCGTGGTCGAGGTGAAGGCAGAGGCGTCGGAGTCCGATCAGCTTCCCTACGATCTGGTTGCCACGGTGGAGCCGGATGGCACTGGGAAACTCGTCGTTACCTCGTTGGTCGCCGAGCAGGTCGACGGCGGCCCGCCGATTCAGCGCGGCGAACTTGCCAAGATTTCCGTCGAGCCGTTCATCCGCTTCGTCGCCGCCGAGACGGTCATGCGCCACGAGGGCAACGAGGTGGGGCTTCCGGGGCCGCCGGACGAATTCTGGGATCGCGTAGAGAAGAACGGCCTCACCGATGCCGATCTTCACGACCTGGCGCGGGCCTACAGGTGGGTGCGCCTACAGGAGGGCAAACCAACCGCAATGATCGCCGAGGAACTTGGGCTATCGACTGCGACCGTCAAACGCTGGGTCGGGAGAGCCGTCGCCGCGGGCTACCTAACCCAATCCGAACGAACGAAATAGGGCGGACATGGCGACGATTGAGAAGTACGAAACTGGTTCTGGTGCAACGCGTTACCGCGTCCGGTACCGCACGCCAGACAAGCGGCAGACCGACAAACGCGGCTTCCGGACGAAGCGGGACGCGGAGGCGTGGGCGAATCAGCTCGAGGTCGATAAACGTCGGGGCGCATACGTGGCGCCGGCCGCCGGCCGGGTGAAGCTGGGGGAGTACGCCGAGGAATGGTTGGGGTCGAAGCACAATCTGAAGCCGTCGACGCGGGCCAGGTACGAGGTAGTGCTGAGCACGTTCATCGCCAACCATGCGCAGGTGCCCATTGGAGACATCTCGCGGCAACTCGTGCGTGAGTGGGTCGCGGATCTCAGCTCAAAGCGGTCTCCGGCGACGGTGCACAAGGTGGTCGGTGTGCTTCGGCAGGTGCTCGCGATGGCGGTGTCGGATAACCGCCTGGTGCTCAACCCTGCGGATGGGGTGGAGCTGCCGTCTGTGGCGACTGTGGAGCAGCGGTTCCTGACGCTGAATCAGTTGCACACCCTTGCGGGTGCAGCGGGCGATCATCGGGCGCTGGTGTACGTCCTGGGGACTTGTGGGCTGCGGTTCGGCGAGGTCGCGGAGCTTCGGTGGCGTGATGTCGATCTAGACCGGCTGTCGATCAGGATCTCGCGGTCGGTGGTGCTCGTGGACAACAAGTTCGTGGTGGGGTCACCGAAGGGCGGGAAGAGCCGCACGGTCAGCCTCCCGGCGTTCGTCGCCGATCTCCTACGACCACATCGAGGCGCTGACAGCGAGTTGATCTTCCCGGACAGCGCGGGCGGGCATATGCGGGCGAGCAACGTACGGCGGCGGTGGTGGTCCGATGCGGTGGCCAAGGCTCAGCTGTTCCCCCGGCAGGTCGACAACAAGACGGTGTTCGAGTTCAAGATCCACGAGCTGCGCCACACCGCGGCGTCGTTGGCGGTCCAGGCGAACGCGAACATCAAGAGCTTGCAGAACATGCTGGGCCACGAGTCGGCGGCGTTGACGTTGGACCGCTACGGCCACCTGTACGGGTCCGACGTGGACGCGGTCGGTGTCGCGATCAACGCCTTGTTGACTCGTGATTGTGGGCAAAGTGTGGGCACGGACGCTGCCTGAACGCAGAACAGGCCAGACCTTATGGGGCCTGACCTGCTGTTTCACTTGTGGAGCCTAGGAGATTCGAACTCCTGACATCTGCCTTGCAAAGGCAGCGCTCTACCAACTGAGCTAAGGCCCCTCGCGGGTCAGGCTGTGTGTTCGTCGACCGTGTGCCACACCTCGGGCCCGTGCCGTGACCGCCACACCAGTACCGCCGCAGACACCGCAGCGAGCACCAGAACGAATCGCACGGTGCCCCCTTCCAGCGGGCCCGGCCGGTGTGAAGACCAGCCTGTCCAGTGGGCCTAGGAGGACTCGAACCTCCGACCTCTTCGTTATCAGCGAAGCGCTCTAACCGCCTGAGCTATAGGCCCGTATTCGCATACGGCCGAGCAGCGAGATTACCGTAACCGCGCCTCTGTCCCCAAATCCCTGCCCGGGTCACTTCGTTCCTGCCCGCCGGCCATCCCTCTAGTCGCGGTCGGCCAGTGTCACCTCGACACCACCCACGAGGTCGGTGGTGAGGTTGTAGATGAACGCCCCGGCAGTCGCCATCGCCGTGAGGATCACGATGTTGACCAGACCGACGAGGGCGGCGCCGCCGAAGATGGTGCCGCTGGACACCAACTCACCACCACCGCCGCCGCTCGTGCTGGTCAGCAGGTCACCCACGTTGCTGTTGAGTTTGTCCCACACGCCCATTCCGCCCAGGACGAGGTAGAGGAACGCCACGGCGATCATCCACACGAAGAACAGCACCACCGACAGCACGAGCGACACCTTCAGCGCGCTCCACGGGTCGACGCGGCGGATCTGCATGCTGGCCCGGACCGGACCGCGGGCGGGCCGGTGAGCCACCTGCGTGCGGGCCGCAGGAGCGGTCCGCGGCGACGGCTCCGGAGTCGGACGCTCACCGGCAGGCTTGCGCTGCGGCGGGCGCGGCACCGGACCGGAGAGGTCCGGCAGTTCGCTGGCGTACGCCTCGGGCCGGGGCGTTTCTGTGGTCCGCGCCGGGGCGACCGGCGCGCGCGTCTCCTCGGTCGGAGCCGAACCGCTCACCGGGAACCTGGCGGTGTTCCTGGCCTCCGCGCCCGGTGCGTGCGGCGCGGACCCGCTGCGGGCCGGCTCCGGACGGACCGGACCGTCCTGCGGTGGGCCCTGCGGCGGACGGGTCGCGCGGCCACGCTGCCACGGCGGCACGTCACCGCCTTCGGTACCCACCCGGCCCGCCGAGCCGTTGTCGCGGCCCGCGCCCGGCGCGGGGGAGCCGTTACCGCCGCCGGGGCTGTCGCCTCCGCGCGGGAATCCCGGCTCGTTCGGTGCGCTCACCTACGGCTCCTCACTGATCCGACGCGTCGGGGTCGGTGTTGACCTCGTCTGTGCCGTCGCCCGCCTCAGCGTTGCGCGCGATGGCAATCAGTGTGTCGCCCTCACCCAGGTTCATCAACCGAACGCCCTTGGTCTGCCGCCCGGCCTTGCGGACCTGACGGGCAGCCGTCCGGATGACACCGCCACCTGAGGTGATCGCGTACAACTCCGTGTCGTCATCGACGATCAACGCCCCGACAAGGTTGCCACGTCGGCGGTCGTACTGGATCGTCAGGATGCCCTTTCCACCGCGACCCTGCGCGGTGTACTCCTCGATCGAGGTGCGCTTGGCGTAACCACCGCTGGTCGCCACCAGCAGGTAGGTGTCCGGGCGCACCACGTTGAGCGAGAGCAATTCGTCGTCGGTGTTGAACCGCATCCCCTGCACGCCCGAGGTGGCCCGGCCCATCGGCCGCAGCGCCTCGTCGGTGGCGGAGAACCGGATCGACTGGCCCTTGGCCGACACCAGCAGCAGATCATCGTCGGACGAGCACAACACGGCGCCGACCAGTTCGTCGCCGTCACGAAGGTTGACCGCGACGATGCCGCCGGAGCGGTTCGAGTCGAAGTCGGTCAACCGCGACTTCTTCACCAGACCGTTGCGCGTGGCCAACACGAGATAGGGCGCATCCTCGTAGCTCTTGATCTGGATGACCTGCGCGATGCGCTCGTTGGGCTGGAAGGCCAGCAGGTTCGCGACGTGCTGGCCACGGGCCGTGCGGGACGCCTCTGGCAACTCGTAGGCCTTCGCCCGGTACACGCGGCCCTGCGTGGTGAAGAACAGGATCCAGTCGTGTGTGGAGCAGACGAAGAAGTGGTTGACGATGTCGTCCTGTTTGAGACCGGCACCCTGCACGCCCTTGCCGCCGCGCTTCTGGCTGCGATAGAGGTCGGACTTCGTGCGCTTGGCGTACCCGGTCTCGGTGATCGTGACGACCACCTCTTCCCGGGCGATCAGATCCTCGTCACTGACCTCACCGTCCGCCGGGATGATGCGGGTGCGCCGGTCGTCGCCGTACTTGTCGGCGAGTTCCTTGAGCTCGTCACGGACGATGGCGCGTTGCCGCTCCGGCTTGGCCAGGATGTCCTCGAGGTCGGCGATCTCGGCCTCGATCTTGGCCAGGTCGTCGACGATGCGCTGACGCTCCAGGGCGGCCAGGCGGCGCAACTGCATGTCGAGGATGGCCTGGGCCTGAATCTCGTCGACCTCGAGCAGCTCGATCAGCCCGGTGCGGGCCACATCGACGTTCGCCGACGCCCGGATCAGGGCGATGACCTCGTCGAGCGCGTCGAGCGCCTTGACCAGACCGCGCAGGATGTGTGCCCGCTCGTTGGCCTTGCGCAGGCGGTAGCGGGTGCGCCGGTTGATGACGTCGAGCTGATGGTTGACGTAGTGGCGGATCAGCTGGTCGAGGCGCAGCGTGCGGGGGACACCGTCGACGATCGACAGCATGTTGGCCCCGAAGCTGGTCTGCAGCTGGGTGTGCTTGTAGAGGTTGTTCAGCACCACCTTGGCCACGGCGTCGCGTTTGAGCTCGACGACGATACGCAGACCGACCCGGTCGCTGGACTGGTCCTCGATGTTGGAGATGCCGGCCAGCTTGCCGTCGCGGACCTGCTCGGCGATCGAGGTGATGAAGTTGTCGTGGTTGACCTGGTACGGCAATTCGGTGATGACGATGCCAGTGCGGCCGCGACTGTCTTCTTCGATCTCGACGACACCGCGCATCTTGACCGACCCACGCCCGGTCCTGTAGGTGTCCTCGATGCCCTGGGACCCGACGATGAGACCGTGGGTGGGGAAGTCCGGACCCTTGACGCGGTCCATCACCGCTTCGAGGGTGGCTTCTTCGTCGGCCTCGAAGTTGTCCAGGCACCAGTAGACGGCCTCGGCCAGCTCACGCAGGTTGTGCGGCGGCATGTTGGTGGCCATGCCGACCGCGATACCGCCGGACCCGTTGGCCAGCAGGTTCGGGAACCGGCTGGGCAGGACGGTCGGCTCTTGCACCCGGCCGTCGTAGTTCGGGATGAAATCGACTGTCTCCTCGTCGATTTCGCGCAGCATCTCCATCGCCAACGGAGTCAGCCGCGCCTCGGTGTTGTGGCTGACGAAACCGTTGGTGATGAAGGCGTGATCAGCGGTGTCGACACGAAGGCTGTACACCGGTTGAGTTCCGGCATCGACCACCGACGCGACTGTGGCGTAGTAGAACCGTCCGTCGGTCAGTTCCGTTGCGATGGCCCGCACGTCGGAATCGCCGATATGGCTGAGGATCTCGGCGCCGTCGCGCTGCCATCGCGAGATGCGATCGATGTTGTGCTTGCGCAGCCACTCCTTATCGGTCCACCGACCACCGCCGTGCTCGCGGATGAAGCTCGCCAAGCCTGGCACGAAGTCCCGATCGAGACCGACAGCGTCGCTCGGAAGCGCAGCAAGGATTCCCAGTAGTTTCGTTTGCTTTGCTCCGCCGAAGCCGATCTGGCGGGCGAAAAGCTCTGCCTGAGCGCGGCTGGTGAGCACCACCTTGTATTCGCCCACCGCATGTCGGTAGCGCCGCGAGACGACCCCGAACTCCAGCAGCATCTGCTGAACATCCGCAGCCAATCGCTCACTACGAGTCGAGTAGGACACCTGGACCGTGCTGCGCGGAAGACTCGAACACGAGCCGTCGCCTTCGAACAACGCCTGGAGGAAGACGCGCTTTACAGCGGCCGGTGACTGCCAGATCCAGTCCGGAACGAACTTGTCCGCCGAATGCTGACCGACCGCAACTCCGAGGCGCGACGCGCGCAGCGCCTTCAAATTGTGGATATCCAACTCGTGCAGCAGCGACCCCGAGGCGATCCTTCGACTCGAGACATACCTCGGCCCACCGACTACTGCGTCGTAGGCGGCGCCGACCATGGTGAAGAAGTCGAGATCGAGGTTGTTGAAACCTGCTCGCTTCTCCGAGATGAAACCCTCACTGATGAACGCGCCCGCAAGCAGGCCTTCCAGTGTCTCCTGCCAGTCGGCCGGACCGAACTCCATCGGCGGAGTCCGCTGAAGCACCACGGTGTCGCCCGGCCGGATCTCCTCGACCAGCTTCCACAGCAGAGTCGGGACACCGCCCACTTCCACAAGACAAAGCAACGGATGGTTCTCCGTGCCGGTGACGGTGTAACCCTCCGTGGTGGTCACCGTGTAGGTCTGGTGCTCACCCGAGTGGAAAAGTCGGTCGGCGGCGACCGGGTTGCCGTGGCGGTCGACGACCTTCAGATCGATGGCGTTATCCGAATCGGGTGTCGCTCCCGGAACCACGCCGCTGATCCGCACGGACTGCCCAAGCGGCAAGCGCACCAGCGCATCCCCCGTGACGCAGTACCGCATCGCCGCCGGCGGGTCGTTACCCGGCGAGCCGAAGTTGCCCTGGCCGTCGACCAGCGGGTAGCGCAGCGACCACGGCTGCGCCATGCGCACCAGGGTGTCGTAGATCGACGCGTCGCCGTGCGGGTGGTAGTTGCCCATCGTCTCGGCAACCGACCGTGCGGATTTCGCGTGTCCGCGGTCCGGACGGAAACCGGAGTCGAACATCGCGTACAGCACGCGTCGGTGCACGGGCTTGAGGCCGTCCCGGACCTCGGGCAGCGCACGCCCGACGATGACGCTCATCGCGTAGTCGATGTAGCTGCGCTGCATCTCCTGCTGGATGTCGACCGGTTCGATCCGGTCCCCGGCTTCGTCGCCGGGAGGCAAAGTGGTATCAGTCATCGGTGATCCCTAGATTCGATCAGAAGTCTTAAACATCAAGGAAGCGAACGTCTTTGGCGTTACGGGTGATGAAGCTGCGACGCGCTTCGACGTCCTCGCCCATCAGGATGGAGAACAGTTCGTCGGCGGCCGCCGCATCGTCGAGCGTGATCTGGCGCAGCACCCGCACCGACGGGTCCATCGTGGTCTCCCACAGTTCCTTGGCATCCATCTCGCCCAGACCCTTGTAGCGCTGGATGCCGTCGTCGACGTTGATCCGCTTACCCGCGGCTCGCCCGGCTTCGAGCAGACCGTCGCGCTCCCGGTCGGAGTAGGCGAATTCCGGTGCGCTGCGCTGCCATTTCAACTTGTACAGCGGCGGCTGCGCGAGGAACACGTGGCCGTTCTCGATCAGTGGCTTCATGAACCGGAACAGCAGCGTCAGCAGCAGCGTCGAGATGTGTTGGCCGTCGACGTCGGCGTCGGCCATCAGCACGATCTTGTGATAACGCAGCTTGCTCAGGTCGAACTCGTCGTGGATACCGGTGCCGAGCGCGGTGATGATGGCCTGCACTTCGGTGTTCTTCAGGACCCGGTCGATACGCGCCTTTTCGACGTTGATGATCTTGCCGCGCAACGGCAGGATCGCCTGGAACATCGAGTCGCGACCGCTCTTGGCCGAGCCGCCGGCCGAATCACCCTCCACCACATACAGTTCGCACTTGCGGGGATCTGTCGAGCGGCAGTCGGCGAGCTTGCCGGGCAGACCGCCGATGTCCGTCGCGCTCTTGCGCCGCACCAGTTCCCGGGCCTTGCGGGCGGCCATCCGAGCCTGCGCCGACGAAACCGCTTTGTTCACGACGGTTTTCGCTTCTGCCGGGTTGGCCTCGAACCAGTGGCTGAGCTGTTCGTTGCAGATTTTCTGCACGAACGACTTGACCTCGGTGTTGCCGAGCTTGGTCTTCGTCTGGCCCTCGAACTGCGGCTGGGACACCTTCACCGAGATGACTGCGGCCAGGCCCTCGCGGATGTCGTCACCGGTGAGGTTCGGGTCCTTTTCCTTGAGGAGCTTCTTGTCCTTGGCGTACTTGTTCACCACCGACGTCAGCGCGGTGCGGAAGCCTTCTTCGTGGGTACCACCCTCGTGGGTGTTGATCGTGTTCGCGAAGGTGTGCACGGACTCGGAGTAACCGGCGTTCCACTGCATCGCGATCTCGACCTCGTGACCCTCACCCTTCCCCTCGAAGTCGATGACGCTGGGCTGGATCGCGGTCTTCGTGCGGTTGATGTGCTTGACGAAGTCGACCAGACCCCCGGGGTAGCAGAAGACGCGGTGCTTGACCTTGTGCGGTTTGGCCGCCTCGGCCGATTTCTCCTCGGCGGTCTTGGGAGCTTCCGCGTGATCGCTGACGACCTCGTCGACGACCTCCTCGGCGGTGACGCGCTCGTCGGTCAGTTCGATGGTGAGGCCCTTGTTGAGGAACGCCATCTCCTGCAGTCGCCGGGCGATCGTCTCGAAGTCGTAGTTCGTGGTCTCGAAGATGTCCGGATCGGCCCAGAAGCGAATCGTCGTGCCGGTCTTCGTGGAGGCCTCACCCTGTTTGAGGGTGCCCGGCACCGAACGGTCGTACGTCTGGAACCACTCGTATCCGTCGCGGCGGATATCGGCCTCGAGCCGGCTGGACAGCGCGTTCACCACGGACACGCCGACCCCGTGCAGGCCGCCGGACACCTGATAGGCGCCTTCTTCGAACTTGCCGCCGGCGTGCAGCACCGTCATCACCACGTCGACGGTCGGCACACCGGTGGAGTGCATGGCGACGGGGATGCCGCGGCCGTCGTCGGTGACCTCGACCCCGCCGTCCTCGAGCATCCGCACGTCGACCTTCGTGGCGTAACCGGCCATCGCCTCGTCAACGGCGTTGTCGACCACCTCCCAGACGAGGTGATGCAGGCCGCGCTCCCCGGTGGAACCGATGTACATGCCCGGACGCTTGCGGACCGCTTCCAGACCTTCGAGCACCTTGATCGCTTCGGCGCCGTACTCGCTGGGAGCATTCTTCTTCTGGGCAGCCACGTTGGACGCGTCTCCTCGGGGTTCGCGGGCGAGCGGTCGACGGACCGCCGCAGTTCCTGTCCAGTCTACCGGCAGACACCGTCAGGACCGACGCTGCGGCGGTGATTTCACCTACCTATCCGCGCCGTGCGCGCAATTTTACGAACTTCGGCGCGTCCAGACGCTTGAGGACTGGCCTCGGCAACGTGTGGTGGCTCTCAGCGCACAATTGGCGACCACTCATCCGTACGTATCGCGTGGACCGCGGCCCGCGATGTGGTAGCGGCCTTTCCGCCAGGACGGCGCCGTCGGGCCGGTGATCTTCAGCGAGGTGACGACACCGTCGCCGACCGCCGCGGCGATCTTGGCCAGCAGCTGGGACTGCACCATCCGCAGCTGGGTGGCCCACGCGGTCGACTCCGCCGCCACCGTCAGCACACCCTCGCGCAGCGCGGACGGCGTGGCATGTGCCGCGATCTGCTCGCCCACCACCGTGGACCACTGGCCGAACACCGCACCCTCGGCCACCCGCGGCGACCAACCCCGGGTGCGGGCGAGGTCCCGGGTCGCCGCGCCCAGCGTCTGAGGATCACGGGAATCCGGACCCGGACCCGACCAGCTGCGGCGCCGTCCCGTGCCGGCGACCCGGCGGGCCGGTGAAGTGCGGCCGCGGCCGACGTCCTTACCCTGACTGCGAGCCGCGCCGCGGGCCTCCTCGAGGGTGCGCCGCACCAGGTCCATCCCCTTGAGGTCGGCGAGGTGCGCCGGCGGGCCCCAGTTGTCGTCTTTGTCCTCGTCGCTGTCGCTCATGACTCCACCATCGACATGCGTCCGTCCTCGTCGTCCTGCATCAGGATCATGATTCGCCGGGCATCCCAGTCCGCGGGGATGTCCTCCTCCACCGCGGCGGTGACCAGCACCTGTTCGGCCGACGCCGCCACCTCGGCGAGCGCACGCCGGCGCGCGGCGTCCAATTCCGCGAAGACGTCGTCGAGCAGGAGCACCGGATCGCTGCCGTCGGTTCTGAGCAATTCGTAGGACGCGAGCCGCAGCGCCAACGCCATCGACCACGATTCCCCGTGGCTGGCATAGCCTTTCGTCATCTGATCGCCGAGTCTCAGCTCGAGGTCGTCGCGGTGCGGGCCGACCAGGCACACCCCGCGTTCGAGTTCGGCGTCGCGTTTGCGCGCCATGGCATCGAGCAGCGCGGCCTCGTAATACTCCGCGGTGACGTCATCGTCGGCGTCGATGCTGGTGCGGTACCGGATCGCCGCGGGCCGGGATCCGGGCGCCAGCAGTTGGTACGCCTTCTCCACCTCCGGTGTGAGGTGGTGGACCAGGTTCGCGCGCGCCGCCATCAACAAGGCACCGTGCGCGGCCAGGTGTCCGTCCCACACATCGAGTGTGTCCAGCACGCTGCGGTCTCCGCGGTACCGCGCTGCCGCCGCACTCTTCAGCAGCGCGGTCCGCTGCCGGAGTACCCGGTCGTAATCGGCGCGCACCCCGGCGATGCTGGGACGGCGGGTGGTGGCCAACTCGTCGAGATACCGGCGGCGTTCTCCCGGATCGCCGCGAACCAGCGCCAGGTCTTCGGGCGCGAACAACACCGCCCGCAGTACGCCGAGCACCTCGCGGGGACTGCGCACGGGCGACCGGTTGAGCCGGGCCTTGTTCGCCCGGCCGGTGGTGATCTCCAGGTCGACCGCCAGTTCGCGGCCCTCGTTCACCACGATCGTCGACACCACCGCGCGCGGTGCGCCGTCCCGGATCAGCGGGGCGTCCGAGGCCACCCGGTGGGAGCCGAGTGTCGCCGAATACCACAGCGCCTCGACGAGATTCGTCTTTCCGAAACCATTGGCGCCGACGAAGACCGTGCGCCCGGGCGCCAACTCCAGATCGGCGCGCGCCCAGGACCGGAAATCGGTCAGCGTCAGGTGCCGGACGAACACGTCACTCGCTCCTCGCGTACGCGGGAACTACCCCGATTTGCTGATCCTCTGCACGGCGTGGCCGCCGAACTGGTTGCGCAGCGCCGAGACCGCCTTCATGGTGGGGGAGTCCTCCTGGCGCGACTGGAACCGCGCGAACAGCGACGCCGCGATCGACGGCACCGGCACGCGCAGCCGGATCGCTTCCTCCACCGTCCACCGGCCTTCGCCGGAATCCTCGGTGTAACCGGAGATCTCGGCCAGGTCGGGGTCTTCCCGCAGCGCCTTGGCGAGCAGCTGCTGCAGCCACGACCGCACCACAGTGCCGTTCGTCCAGGCCTGGTAGACCGCCTGCGGATCCCGGATCAGGTCTTCGGCGGCCAGCAGCTCGTAACCCTCGCCGTAGGCGGTCATCAACGCGTACTCGACGCCGTTGTGCACCATCTTCGCGAAATGGCCTGCGCCGACGGGGCCGGCGTGGACGAAGCCGTCCGCCTGCTCGCCCGGAGGACGCAGCGTGTCGAAGATCGGCATCACCCGTTTGACGTCGGCGTCATCGCCGCCGACCATCAGGCCGTAGCCTTCCGCGAGCCCCCAGATGCCACCGGAGACACCGGCGTCGATGAAGCCGATTCCTTTGGCTTTCAACAACTCTGCATGCGGGCCGTCCTCGGTGTAACGGGAGTTTCCGCCGTCGATCACCAGGTCGCCCTCGCCGAGGACCTCGGCCAGCGAGACGATCGTGTCGTGGGTGACCGGACCCGACGGCACCATCACCCACACCACCCTGGGTGCGGACAGCGCATCGGCGAGTGCGGCGAGGGTCGGGACGTCGGTGACCTCGGGTCGCGGGTCGTAGCCGACCACCTCGTGACCACCTTCGCGGAGGCGTTCACGCATGTTGAAGCCCATCTTGCCCAGCCCGACCAAACCCAGTTGCATCTGCGCCCCTCGTCGTCGAATGAAACCGGTCAGCCCGGAAGCCGTACCGGCATCAACAGGTAAACGTAGTCGGTCTGCAGTGCAGGGAACGGCCCCGAGCCGCCGCCGGTCTCCTCGTCGCCGGCCGGCCGCAGCACCGCGGGCCTGCTCGGTGTGGTGAACCCGAATGTCACGCGCTCGGAATGCAGCGACCCCAGGCCGTCGGTGAGGTAGGTGGGGTTGAAGGCGATCGTCAACGGTTCACCGGAGAACGCGACGGCGAGATCTTCCTCCGCCCGACCGACATCGTCGGCACCAGCGGACAGCCTCAACACGTCGTCGGCGAACTCCATGCGGACCTGCGCGCCGCGATCGGCCACCAGGGCGACGCGTTTGATCGCCTCGGTCAGCTCGGCGACCGCGATCGTGGCCACCGCGGTGTGCTCACTGGGCAGCAGTTGGCGGAACTTCGGGAATTCGGCGTCGAGCAGGCGGGTGGTGCTGCGCTTACCGTCGCTGCGGATACCGAGCAGGCCCTCCTTGCCGACGGCCGCGCCGGCGCCCAGCGCCAGGTGCACGTCGCTGCCGCCGGTACCGGCCTTGGCCGCCTCGGCCAGCGTCTTGGCCGGCACCAGGACCGCCGCCTCGATGTCGGGGGAGCTGGTCGACCAGGTCAGTTCGCGCACCGCCAGCCGGAAGCGGTCGGTGGCCGCCAAAACCACGCTGTCGCCGGTGATCTCGACCCGGATACCGGTGAGCATGGGCAGCGTGTCGTCGCGGCCCGCCGCGACCGCGACCTGACCGATGGCCTCGGCGAACAGGTCGGCGCCGATCATGCCGGTTTCGTCGGGCAGGTTCGGCAGCGCGGGGTAATCCTCGACCGCCATGGTGGGGAGGGAGAACCGGGCGCTACCGCAGGTCAGCGAGACGCGGGTGCCCTCGACGGTGACGTCGACGGGTTTGGCGGGCAGCGCCTTGGTGATATCGGACAACAGCCGTCCGGACACCAAAACGCTTCCCGGAGAAGCAATTTCGGCCGAGACACGGACCTGGGCCGAGACCTCGTAGTCGAATCCGGAGATGGTCAGACCGTCGTCGTCACCGGTGAGCAACACACCGGCGAGCACGGGAACGGTCGGTCGGGTCGGCAGATTGCGCGCCACCCAGGCCACCGCGTCGGCGAAGTCCTCGCGCACCAGGCGGAACTTCAGATCGGTGAGACCCGCCGTCGTCGGCACCACGTCCATAGCGTCCCTTCGAATAACAGCACAATGAGCTCTACCAGCAGTTTCTACCGGTTTCTCGGAACGCGTCGCCCTGATGCGTCTCGACGACCGTAACGGCTGCCGATGAACCACCGTAGAGCTTTCCACCCGAACTTGAAAGCTAATCGATCGGGCTGACATCGCGCGCACCCCGACGGCACCGGTGCCGTGGTCTGGTGTTTCCCCAACGCCTTTGTTCTAAAGAGTCAATGAGAGAGATATACAAGCAACAGTAATAGGGGCTGTGGAGACTGGGGATGGAGCACGGTCGCCGCAGCCCGGCATGCGTGTCGTGATGTGTGCCGGTTGTGGACGGATATGCGGGCGCGTGGCGACGGCTGTGCACGGCGGGGCCGTTGTCTGACAAAGGTGGCGTGATGCAAGGGTCGGTCACCAGGTTGTCCCCACCGCTGTGCACAGTGTCGGCAAGTGACAGGTGTGACAGCGGGGGCGCAAGTTTTTCGGCGCCCGGATGCTCTCGGCGCGGTTTCGACACGTGACAGAAGGCCGCCGGATGCTTCCGGCGGCCTTGAATTCGGGAAAAAGGGGTCAGTCAGCGCTTGGCGCGCTGGCGGATTCGCGTGGTGAGTTCCTTGACGTGATCGAAGATCTCGCGGCGCTCGGCCATCTCGCCCCGGATCTTCTTCTCCGCGTACATGACGGTGGTGTGGTCGCGGCCGAACGTCTGGCCGATCTTGGGCAGGGACAGATCGGTGAGCTCACGGCACAGGTACATGGCGATCTGGCGCGACTGGGCCAGGGCCCGGGTCTTGCCGGGCCCGCGGAGCTCTTCGATGGTGGTCTCGAAGTACTCGGCGGTGGCGGCCATGATGGCGGCCGCCGAGATCTGCATGGTGCTGGCATCGGAGATGAGGTCCCGCAGCACGATCTCGGCGAGCGACTTGTCGATCGGGGTCTTGTTCAGCGAGGCGAACGCGGTGACCCGGATCAGGGCCCCTTCGAGTTCGCGGATGTTGCGTTCGATGCTGCTCGCGATCAGCTCGAGGACGTCGTCGGGGACGTCGAGCCGGTCCATCTGGGCCTTCTTACGCAGAATCGCGATGCGCGTCTCGAGTTCCGGCGGCTGCACATCGGTGATGAGCCCCCACTCGAAGCGGGTCCGCAGGCGATCCTCCAGCGTGGCCAGCTGTTTGGGCGGCCGGTCGGAGGAGATGACGATCTGCTTGTTCGCGTTGTGCAGCGTGTTGAACGTGTGGAAGAACTCCTCCTGGATGCCTTCCTTGCCTTCGATGAACTGGATGTCGTCGACCAGCAGCACGTCGATGTCGCGGTAACTGCGCTTGAACGAGGCCTTGCGGTCATCGCGCAGCGAGTTGATGAAGTCGTTGGTGAATTCCTCGGTGGAGACGTACTTCACGCGCATCCCGGGGAAGAGACGCTGGGCGTAGTTGCCGGCCGCGTGCAGCAGATGCGTTTTGCCCAGACCGGACTCACCCCAGATGAACAAGGGGTTGTACGCCCGCGCCGGGGCTTCGGCGATCGCCAGCGACGCGGCGTGCGCGAAGCGATTGGATGCGCCGATGACGAACGTGTCGAACGTGTACCGCCGGTTGAGGCTCACCGCGTTGGGATCCTCGGCCGGGGTCTCCGGGGGGCGGCTGAAATACCGCGGCCAGCTCTCCTCGGCGCTCACTCGCGCTTCGGTGTCCTCGTCGACCTCATCGGGATCGGGCACCACCGGGGATGGCGGCGGATCGTCGTCTTCGGGGGAGGGGGTGGCGATGCGCACGCCGAGTTCGACGCGCTGTCCGAGGTGGCGGCTCAGTGCGGTGATGATCGGTTCGCGGAGGTGGCGTTCGATCTCGTTCTGGACAAACGGCGTCGGAACCGAGAGAAGGGCGAACCCTTCGGTGATCACCAGCGGTTTGACGAGCTTGAGCCACGCCCTTTGCTGCGGAGTCAGGGTCGGCAGCGCGCCGTCACCGTTTCGCACGCCGTGGGAGGCGGGGTCTCCGTTGAGTTCGGCGACGACGGTGTTCCAGACGGCGACGAAGGGTGGGTCGGGGTCAGCGGTCA